>JBPXJQ010000029.1:0-257581 GCA_051715345.1 Candidatus Blackallbacteria bacterium | reverse complement strand
TGAAGATAATTTTTCTTCACTTGCTGAGTCTTACCGAGATTTATTAGTGGATTCAGTTATGCGACGCCTAAAACGAGCAAAGAATCCTGCTTTTACTCTCTCTGGAGGTATGGATTCTTCCTCTGTTCTGTCTTGTGCTGTAAAAGGCAGCCATGAAAAACAAATCGCTTATTCTTCAGTCTATACAGATCAAACCTATGATGAGAGTGAAGATATTCAGACTATTCTTGCGCAAACAGTCAAACATTGGCGTCCAGTTTTAATAGAACCTGGAGATGTATTTGGCTTGATTGCTGAAATGATTACTTGTCATCAAGAGCCTATTGCAACTGCAACATGGTTATCGCATTATCTGGTCACGCAGCAGTCTCATATTCATGGAATTAATACTCTCTTTGGCGGATTGGGAGGTGATGAATTAAATATTGGTGAGTATGAGTACTTTTTTTATTTTTTTGCAGATCTTTTTTCTCAAGATAATTCACTTTGGAAATCAGAAGTCAGTCATTGGGCTCATCACCATGATCACCCGTTGTATCCTAAAAATGAAGAGGTGGCATACAATTCCATTCAGCGTTTGGCCGGTCCCAACGGTCAAAACAAGGCCGACCGTTTGCGTTTGGAAAGATACGCCACTTTATTAAGTCCAGAATTTTTTGATTTAAAAACTTACCATCCTAGTTTGAAACATCCCTTTTCCAGTCATTTGAAAAACCGCACCTGGCAAGACTTATTTTATGAAACAATGCCATGCTGTTTAAGGGCCCAAGATAGACATGGGGCCCGGTGGAATGTTGAACATTTTAATCCATTTCTTGACTATCGATTGGCTGAGTTTATGTTTCGGGTTCCTGCCCAATTTAAAGTCCAAGATGGGGTCACAAAGATTTTGTTGCGCGAGGCAATGAAGGATATCGTTCCTGATTCTACCCGTAGCAGAGTTAAGAAAACAGGTTGGAATGCCCCCGCTCACCTTTGGTTTTCTGGGGAAATAACTGATATTCTTATTGATTTGATTCATTCTCAGCGATTTCGCCAAAGGGGGATTTACAACATTTCGGCTCTTGAAACCGTGATTCTGGAGCACAATGATATTGTGACCCACAAAATAGAGAAAGAAAATCATATGATGCTTCTGTGGCAATTGGTAAATCTCGAACTTTGGTTTCAATACCTGGAAAAATTATAAAGTTTCAATACCCCAGGAGAAATACATGGGAATAAAACGCCTTTGGATTTTAGATCTTGTTCGCACTCAACAAATTCAAACTACAAACCACACTTTCATCCCCTCTGAAAATTATTGGTTATGCACAACAAATACTGCTATATTTTCAATTCCATTTTTATCGCAAGATATAGATTGGCCCTATGTATCAGTTTTTTATTTAGAAACCCCACTGACACAGGGTGCAATTCTCACTTGGTCAAATTTATTGAGTGGTATCACCTCAGAATTTCAACCCAATCAAGTTTTTTTGGAGAGCTCTCAACCATTTTTGTCACAAACGCTTCAGCTTTTTCTAAAGGGTACAGCAGAAATTCATTTGCTTTTCTCTGAGGAACCCTCCCAATGTTTAACCGAACAACTTTTTTCACATGACCGTATTCTTTGGCATTGTTGGAATTCAAAACAGTTAAATTATTTAATGTCCAAAGGTGTATCTGCTGCTAGTATCTTTCCTGAACAAGGGCCTATCGGTAGTTTGGAGCTTTCTCCGCGGACTCCTTTGTTTTCAAATTCTATATTTGATCTCCAGTTTGATTGTACTTTGCCTTATTTAACACCAAAGTTACCTTCCGAGTTAGACGGTACTCTTGAAATTGAACAAGATATTGTAATATTTTTGTTTATTGATCCCATAAAAACCAATTGGAAAGAATACTTAGATAAATTCACACAATTTTTTCATGATATTGATTCAATTGCACAAGTAATCATTCCACTTAAAACAGTTGAAAAACTCAATCAATTTGATATATTTTATCCTCAAATCGAAGACTGGTTTACCCTGAATGAAAGTAGTAACAAACAACTTCCAGAAATTATTTTATTAGATCCAGATGATTTCTCTGGGTGGTCAGGATTTGTTAAATCAGGCATATTTTATATCGATGGGTCTTTGAACGCAGATGAAATCATTCAATATGTAATCAACGCTTTATCGAATGATATTGTTATTCTATCTGATAATGAATCAATAAATCAACATTTAGATTCTATTTTTGATACTTATATTATTAGTGAAAAATATTCAAATCAGACTACTTGTTGGCGAGACAGTTATAGTTCTGCAAAATGTTATAAGCCAGATCCACAAGCCTATTATTTATGGAATCTTTACGTACTTAAAAGGAAAAATTCATGATTGTAGACATGATTTTTGTTCCAACACTTTTTCACTGGAAACAGTTAAAAAATCATTGGCATAAATTTAATGATACTTATATATTGACTTATGATTTTAGTGTGGGATCTTTGGCTCAAAAATACGGGAAATGTATTTATGTTCAATCATTTCTCAAAGAATCAGAGCTAAAAAAACATGATGATGAGGCCTTATATCTAATTCAAGCCATGGGGGCTCTTTTTTCAGATAAACTCATTCATCGTGGTGTTGATATTGCTTGGCACTCTTCTCGTGACCATCGCTCTGCAATGATCGCTCTATTAAATATGCGTAAAGCATTACCGAGGATCTTTGAGGATTTAAAGATAAAGAGACTAGCTCTTTTTCAAGAATTATTCAAACCAGATTTTGCAGCACTTCCTAATACATATTATCCCGATATTATTCAAGCTATGTTGGCTTGGTATGCACAAATATATTCTATTCAGATCGATTGGGTTCCCGGAGTAGCCCATACAGATTCTCATTCGGATTTAATTTTTCATATTATATCTGAAAACAGTCGCCTTTCACCGACAGGAAAAATCCCTTTGGACAACTATCAATTTTCAACACCTATTTTCTCGCAAGAAAAATTTGAACAGGTGGTGTATTTGGTTGGCTATCAAATGGAAATGTTTGATCAAGAACAACTTTTTCATCACTTAAAACAAGATCCAAAAACGCTTTTTATTGTTTTAAGTTTACAAAACACCCCGATGTTTGAACTCACCCAGTCTTTTCTCAATTTGGACTTCCGATATATCAAATTTTGGCCATTTGATCTAACTGAGCTATTTAATACTGTTGATCAATTTCATGATAAGTTTCGCACGATGGAAAGTCAAATTCACGCAGATTATCCGGATATTTTTCAAAATGGATTTCTGGATTTTCAACATACTTTTTATTTCAACAGTATCAAAGATTGTGCCCGTACTGTCGAAGGCATGTATTGGATGAGCCAAGCGTTTCAACCGGATTTGGTTTTAGGTGGTGGTTCAGCCATTGCGATGAGTGCTGTCGGTTCTGCAGTGGATTTTTTCAGTGAAAATGATTATACAACATTGGGTATTATGCATGGCACGATGTATGCCGACTATCAATTTTCATATATGTCTTTACCCTTTAAACATTTAGCTGCGAGAGGCAAAGATCAAATTATTCAAATTGAAAAATTTAAACATAATAGGATTAAATATCCTGAACTTCACTATTTGGGTGATTTGAGACAGCATATGGCTTTGGGTGAGTCGGAACGACACCCAGATACCCATTTTTTGACAAAGGTGTTTTCTCAAAACTTAGATAAAGTACCGATTTTATTGTTGACCAGTAGCTTTAATAACGGAATGGCCGAAAATATTTGTGATCCGCAAAAACATTATGATACATGGCTTAAATTAAGAGATCTTGCAGAAAAAAGAAAAGATATTGTTTTTTATATTAAAAATCATCCTGGTTATGATTTTTTTGGCTTTTATTCAGAGTTTTGCGATCAATCATCTCCGTTTATTCTATTGGATAAAAGTATACCAATTACCTTGATTTTGCCTCATGTCAAAGTGGCGGTCTGCATCAATAATTATACTTCTGCTATGATTGAATGTTCATACTGTAATATTCCTTTTTTATATCTGAGAGAGGCTGTTTATAAAAATGGAAATTATATAAATAGCAAACTTGTTGAAAATACTTCTATATTGCTCGAAAATATCTCAGAACTTGAGCCTTCTCTAGATCGTGTTATTAATGAACCAGCTTTTTCGACTTCACTTTTGGAGGCGGGGCAAATTCTTGTTAAAAGTTTTACTACTGAAAAAGAGAAAGACGTGCTAAAGACAGCTTTGTCACTAATAGAATCAATTCTGAACAAAGAGAAAAAACCTCGTATCAGTACAGAAAATGAAGGTGGACTTATTTCTTGGCTGATTCAAATTGCCTATAGTCACTTAAGTTGGAAAGAAACTGGTAACAAAACAAATATTGAAAATCTTGTTAACTCAATTTCCAGTCTTCAGTTTTCAGACAATGAAAAATATTTGGTTCAAACCTATTTAAACTTGATTATGCAATTGTAATTAGTTTAATGTTTTTTTGCACAAAGGTGTCCCCATGGTTGAAACATTGAACCCCTAAATTGAAGACGTTTGTCCTGATTACTTAAAACAGTATAAGTGTCTGTTTTTTGATAAGAATCTGGGAATGGTAAGTCTAAATTTATTTCAAACGGAGTAAATTGAATGGATGTAAATCCAAATTCTTGCATCTCTTTTTGGTAAAAAGAAACAGGCCGGATAAAAATCGGTAATCCTTCTGGGTGCAATTCTGATATTTCCTGAATTACCAATTCCTGTTCGAAGAGATTAAAATAATCAAAGAGAATTAGAACTCCCTCTGGCTTTAATGCCTGGGAGATTGTTTGTATCGCGCTAATGCATGCTTTTTTATCTAAAGCGAAGAAAACTGCACTAAGTGTGATAAAATCATACTTCTGGCTGCTTTGAAAATAGAGCAAATCGCCTTCATGAAAGCGCAGGTTCTTTAACTCAGGCTCCTCTAAACAAACCTTGATTGCCTCTGGGGACATATCCATACCTTCTAAATGCCAATGCGGAAACAAGTTTTGTATGTGGCGGAGTAGATTTCCTGTGGAACATCCCATGTCTAGTAAAGAAAATTCGTACTCGTCGCGTCCTAGGGAATAATGATGTAGCTTTTCGAGGATAATTTGATCGCTTTGACGAATTTGACGAACATACCGCTCCTGCGATTTTATGTATGTAATCATTTCCCGCTGATTTAAAGCATAATCTCTATAATTATTGTGACTCACTCAATATACTCCCTAAAATATCATCCAATTCTAAAAAAAAAAAATGAAAAACTAAACTGTTACTTCTTGAGTGCCTGAATCGACAGAGAATATGGCTTGACTGTAATTAAACGAAAAATCATTTTCGTTACGTTGAATATTTTCTGGATCCAAAATATCATCATTCAAGTCTGATTTATCATTTTGATAGCGTCCAGTCCGAATAAAACTTTCTTCATCCAGACCCAAGTTTAAAAAATCATTCAACTTGCTGGCACCATCTTTAATTTCTTGCATGATTTCTTCATCGGTTAACTGAGTCATATTTAAGCAAATATCTTGACGTTCAGTAATTGAAGTTAAGTAAGCATCTTCATCTTGAATAAAACCATGTTGTTTCGCATAGGCATACATACCAGTGGCTGGCAACGGAAGCAAGAAACCAATACTGGGGTAAACTTTTGCAGCGAGACATTGCTCAAACGTTTGACGAATACTTTCTTTGGTCTCAATTGGATAACCAAAAACGACACTGGTATTACAGACAATTCCAACTTCTCGAAAAATTCTGACAGTTTGAAAAAAATCTTCAGCCTGAATTTTTTTATTCATCATTTCAAGTATTTCGGCATTGCCCGATTCTAAAGAAAAACCAACAGCTTTACAGCCAGAATCTCTCATTTTGATTGCAATTTGCAAAGCTTCAGATTGGGAGAGTTTGTTTCGACTGAAAAGGTCAACGCGTACTGCTGCGCTCCAGTCAAATTGAAGTCCAGAGGCCAAAATTGCATCTGCTAATCGCTCTGCTTGTAGTGCAGACGCAAAGCTTAGGTCATCCCAAAAATTAATATAATTTGAGCCATAAAGACTGATATTTCGTTCAATTTCTTTCAGAATACTTTCATTTGAACGATGACGATAGGGGTCATTCCAGAAAACATAATGACAAAAAGTGCATTTAAAAGCACAACCTCTAGCTGTTGTAACAGGCATGGGACGAGTGGTTTGCTCCTGTCCGAACCTGCCCAATCCTTCAGAATATGCAGAGATTGCCATATAACGATCGACATCAAAAAAATCCCAGTTGAGCAAAGGCAAATCATTGATATTCCCAACTTTTCGCTTGCTTGTCTGAATAATTTCGCCTATTTGGTTTTTAAAGGCAATTCCCTCTACCAGACTCAAATCAGTACCCAATCTCAAAGCCTCTACAGCCTCATAAGCTGAAATTTCACCTTCGCCCAAGATCGCGATATCAGCTGGGGTATGTGTTAAAAGTACTTCAGGAATAGAACTGGCAACAGAATTACCCACTATAAGCTTAGCTTGAGGTTGTTGCCGTTTTGCCATTTGAATAAACCATTTCATCCACTTATAATGTGTGACAATTGACCCCGTCAAAATGATGTCAAAATGATGATCTTGAAGGTATTTCTCGACATAATCGTCTTCGTACTCATTCAAATCGATGTCGAGTAATTCAAAGTCATACCCCTGTTCATGGAAATAAGTCATTACATATGCCAAACCGACAGGCAAGAGCTTGGTAAATGAATTTCGTCTTAAACAGGGATTCACAAACAATAGTTTGAGTTGTTTTTTATTCCTGAAAAGACTGCTCATTCGTTTATACCACTTTCAATAATATTGAACAATTATACCCCAGCTTTAGAGCCAAAAAGGGGACTAATTCAAGAAAAAGCGCACCTCTCCTCAATCTTTGGAGAGGTGTCTTTATCAAGAACTTAAAAAAAACTAAAACCAGCGGGAGATCACAACTTTACGTTCGGTATAAAACTCAATTCCGTGTTTGCCATGGGCTTTGAGATCACCAAAGAAAGACTGTTTGGTGCCACCAAAATTAAAGAACGACATGGGGGCCGCCACACCTATGTTAATTCCCATCATACTGGGGGAAACATTATAGGCAAATTCACGGGCCCATTTGCCGTTTTGGGTAAAAATCGAAGTGGTGTTGGCCAATTCGTGTTTTTCAATGATGGCGACCGCTTCATCGAGATTGTCGGCTTTGATCAGACACAGCACAGGACCGAAGACCTCTTCTCGGCCAATCGTCATTTCTGGAGTGACTTTGTCAAAGACGGTGGGCCCAAGGAAATAGCCTTTGCTGTTTTCATAGCCTACACGGCCATCAAGCAGCAATTCTGCGCCTTCAGCCACGCCTTTTTCGATATAACCAATCACACGTTCTTTGTGGGCTTTGGAGATGACCGGTCCCATTAAAACATCGGGTTCCAGGCCATTGCCCACTTTGATCTCTTTGGCTTTTTGAACGAGGCGATCTTTGAAAATCTCATAGGCCTGTCCGACCAATATCAAAGTTGCGCCCGCCAGACAGCGCTCACCTGCACAGCCGAAGCAGGAATCGGAGAGGACCTGCGTGGTCATTTCGGGTTCGGCATCGGGCATCACGACCAAGAAATTTTTGGCTCCACCCAGCGCTTGCACGCGTTTGTGGTGGCGGGTACCTGTTTCATAGACATGTTTGGCTACCGGGGTTGAACCCACAAACGAAACGCCGACAATATCAGGGTGTTCACAGAGGCCATTGACCATTTCTTTGGCGCCATGCACCATTTGAATCACGCCTTTGGGCAGGCCCACTTGGTGCCAGAGCTCAAACATGCGCTGTTGGGTCAGGGGTACCTGCTCAGAGGGTTTCAGGACAAAGGTATTGCCTGTAGCGATGGCATAAGGCATAAACCAAAGTGGCACCATGGCAGGAAAGTTAAATGGGGTAATTGCCCCAAACACGCCCAAGGCGCGGCGATTCGAGACACAGTCAATGCCCCGGCCCACGTCTTCGAGCGATTCACCTTGCATCAAACTGGGAATACCACAGGCCACATCGAGATTGTCGATTCCCCTGCGCACATCGCCTTGGGCCTCTGCAAAGGTTTTGCCGTGTTCCTGAGTGACCAGGGTCGCAATTTCGTCGAGGTGTTCTTCCATCAGATTTTTAAACCTGAAGATATATTTGGCCCGCTCAGCTGCGGGGGTTCTGCGCCAGCTTGGAAAAGCGGCTTTGGCAGAGGCGACTGCCTGATCCAGATCTGCCCGATTGCTCAGGGGCACCTGGGCCAGGACTTCTTCGGTGGCCGGGTTGATTACATCCAGAACTTCGTTGGAGGAAGATGAGACAAATTCACCATCCACATAATTTTGTAAAACGCGCATAAATAGACCTCTTTGGGCTAAGGTTCAACAGACAGGCTGTTGACTCGGGGGAAATATTTCGAATGGGAAAGGGTTGCGATGCCCGAATGCCTTTATTTTAGCAAGCTTCAGCATAAAAGTAAATATCCGGTAATCGAAAGATTAAGATTGAAATAAATTTTATTTCAATCGGTCATTTTCAGGGTGATGGCAACGATAAAACAGTATCTAAACTTTGGGAGTATTTTTTCAAATGTCATTAACTGTCATCAACAATTCCCCTTTAACCCCAACCCCTGCAACCCAAACCACAAAAAAAACCGAACAACCGACGGGCAAGCCAGAAGCAAAAATCGATCCCAAAACCCTGCCCCTGGCCCAAGCCGACAAACTGGCGCTTAAAAGCAAAGGCGAAGTCAGCCCGATTATTACCATTTCTGGTGGTGCCTTTGCGGGTTCTTTGGTGGGTGCCGCTTCGGGAGGCCTCATGATGGGGGCTGCTGACTTAATCATGGGTGGCGGTAGTTCTTTCAAACAGATGACTCAGTTTGGTGGCGGCATGGGAGCCGTTTCAGGATTTGTGTCTGGGGCAGTGGTCGCCAATTTGACCGATTCCAAACTCAAAGCCACCCTTTATGGGACCCTGTCAGGGGCTGCTCTGGGGGCGGTTTCAGGTGGCGCAGCATTTAAAAATCTCCCTGCAGCACTGGTCTCGGGGGGCGTTGGGGCTGTCTCCGGTGGCATCAGTGCCTTTATGACTTCAAAATGGCTGGGCCATTAATTTTTTCAGATATTTTTCACACCTGATACACTTAAACAGCCCCAGCAAAAATCCTTTTCTGGGGCTGTTGCTCTGGCTAGGGGACGATCCTTAGCCAAGCCAGATTTGAAATACCCGCAGGTTAAACCATGATCTCTTCCTATCACGTGTCTCACTTTGCCTTGAGTGTAATGCTTTTATCGGGCACTGTTTTTTTGTTTTGCAGCCCTGATTTTTCTATTGCTAGCGCACAGGCTCAAATTTCACAGGCCCAAAGTGCCTCTGTTTCTGGCCTGGTCAGTTTGGCTGTATTGCCCTTTGAAAATCTGACCCGCCAACCTGCTGATGAGTGGATGGGGCTGAGTTTTGCCGAAAGCCTGACGGGATCATTGGCCAAATTGCCTGTTTTACAGGTGATCGAACGCAGCCAATTGAAACGGGTCTTATCTGAGCAAAATTTTTCTCAATCGGCCCTGGTGGACAGCACCCAAGCTCCCGCTTTGGGAAAATTAGTGGGTGCAAAACGAATGGTGGTGGGCCATTATCAGAAAATAGGTGAGCAATTGCGCATTCAGGCCCGTGTGATTCAGGTCGAAACTGGCGAAGTCTTGCCCGACTCGGTGGTGCAGGTCGAGGGCGCTGCCCAGGCCTATTTTTCTCTGTTGGATCAGCTTTCTGAACAATTGACCCGGAAATTTCAGCCACTCTCACAGCCCATTCCTGCTCCCAACCCTCATTTGGCCTCAGCCCAAGAAGCCCAATCGCTCTATTTTCGCGGTTTATATCTGTTAGAAAATGGCAATAAAGGGCAACAGCTCGAAGCCGAAGCGCTCTTTCAAAAAGCCTTGTCACTCAATCCCCAAGATGCGCTGGTCCAAGCAGGTCTGGCCCAATATTATCTGAACAAAGGCAGAACCGGTGAAGGGGAATCCGCTCTGACTAAATCGATTCACTGGGCAGACAGTGCTTTGGCGATAAACCCCCGATTGCAAAAAGCGTGGCAAATCAAACTTGAAATTGCCGAATACCGCCGAGACCCAGTTGCGGGGGAAATGATTCTCCAAGCGGCTTTAAAAGTGCTGCCAGGCAATACAGAGTTGATCCTGACTTATTTAAAATTTTTGGATTATCAAAATCTGTTTTCAGATTGGCTGACCAGTTCAGAGCTCAAAGCACAGTATCAGCGTTTGGGAGCCAATTTGCAGGACCCACACATCCTCCTCAATTTGGGCGTTCATTTACTCAACGAGAACCATGGCCAACGCAAACCTGATTATTCAGAAGCGCTTGCTGTCTTGAACCTTGCCCGCGCAGGACTGCCTGATAACCCCACCATTCCCCTGTATTTGGGAGATATTTATCTGGATTTAAATGACCCAGAAAAAGCCGAAAAAGAAATCGAAAAGGCGCTGGCTTTGGATCCCCACAGTCAATGGATCCACATCATGGCCCATTCAAATCTGAACAATTTGGCTTCTCATTACAAATTTAACGGGGCCGCGGATAAGGCCATGATTTTTTATGAAAAAGCACTCAAAATTGCCCAAGAACTCACTCAGATGTCCCCTGAAAATGTTTTTTACTTAATTAAAGTTGCAGAAAACTTCAATCAGTTGGGGCGCACTGAAGCTGCATTGCAAAGCTTGGAGCAGGCCCGCAAGTTAAATCCCAACCACCCCAATCTCTATACCTTTGAAATCAAATTGTATAAAAAAGCCAAAAACTGGGAGGCGGCTTTAAAATCGATTGCCAACGGGATTGAGGTTTGTCTTGCCTCTCCCCAAAATTTTTCAGGCATTTTGCCCCAATTGTATTATGAAAAAGCCTTTGTTTTACGCAAACAAGGCGAAACCGACCAAGCCCTGTTGCTCTACCAAGAAGTGCGCCAAAAATTCGAAGGCTTTCGCAACGCAGCCATTCAAGACATGATTGCTATTTACCAAGAAAAAAAACAATATTCAGAGGCCCTCCAACTGTATCAGGACTTGTTCAGTCTGGAACCCAGTTTGGCTGAAGAAGAGTATTACCGGTTGGATTATAAAAGCACTTGGCTCCTCGCTGAGTTAAAAAAGACCCCCAAGTCGGCCCCGCTGCTCAATGAATTGGCCCAATTGGCCATTCAACAAGGGGACTTTGAATATGCCTTGCAAACTTTTAAGCAGGCCTTGGACATCGAACCGGAGAATGCTGTTATTTTGTACAATTTTGGTTCGTTTTTACTGAGTCAAAATAATTTAGAGCAGGCAAAATCAAATTTTGAAAAAGCCCTAAAAAACCAACCCAAATATATCAATGCGGCTTATAATCTGGGTTTGACTTATTTGGCTATGAATCAAAAATCCGAAGCCAAAGCCCAGTTTGAGCAGATTCTCAGCTGGCAACCCGGACACAGCGGTGCCAGTGAGGCACTCACAAGTCATTTTCGCTGATTCTTGATACTAAAAACCCAGCTCTTGCAAGACTTCTTTTTGGCGATTTGAGAAGCCTGTTCGTTGCGTGCCCGCACCCAGTATCAAGTTAAAATACAAACCCTGATTACTGAGATTGGGCAAATTACTGCCCCCCACCAAACGGCGGTTGGCCTCCCACTGAGTGGGCGAGGGCACAAACAGGTAGCCCAATTTGAGCCCCACCAAAAGCCCACTGGCATTGCCCGAGTCGGCATTAAAATCAATTAAATAATCAGCCCCGATGCCAATATCCAGCACCACCTGATTCGAATCAATTCGGGTGATGTCTTCTGTGCCCGAGAGCCCAAAGACCTTGTTTAAGCTGCCTGAACCACTGACTGAGATATGACCCGAGCCAATACCGAGCACGGGATAGAGGTTAAAATTATTTTCTTGATAGACCATGTATCCGATGTTAAACAGCCCATATCCGCCAGAAACGCCCAAAACATCACCTGCAGAATTGGCGCTGCGGAAGCCATTGAGGCCCATGCCACTGCCACCGAGGATGATCCGATCGAGAATAATATGGGCCCCACCCCCTTGGGATATAAAGACATTGCTGAGATTGTTATACCCCTGATTGGCAACGGCCCCATTAAAGGCGGCGGTGTCTAAAAAGGAAAAACCAGGATCGTACCAGGCTTTGGCCCCCTGAAAGACCTCCCAATTCAAATTGGGTTCAGCAGTGGCCTGTGATGCGAACAAAAGGGTTGAAGTGGTCAGGAGGGAGCATAAAAGCGTGGAGATCTTGAAAAAGTGGGATTGAATCATGGGGCACCTCTCGGACAAACTATTTCCTAGGGACGCAGAAGCCCTGCCTCAAGTTCCCCGAGGGAATGGTCAGCGCCCACTTAGGGCAGATAACCAAGATTGTGCGAGGTGTTGTTGATCGAGCGTTTCCAAGATGGGCCTCAAACAGCGTGTTCCGGTTTCTGCTTCGACGCGATTGCCGCCATAGCATCGGCCAAGATAGGGGCATTGGGTACAAAAATCAGGCAATGTTGACTCCCGATAATAGCGGAATTTGCGGTACCAGACCTCAGGCAATGCATCGTTTAAGAGATGCCCCTCAATCGGTAAATGTTCTTCATTAAACCCTTTGATGCTTCCATCAGGAAGGATGTATAGACTGTCCCAGCCACTATACGCGAAATAAGGGGTCATGTTCAACCAACTGTCCAAAGGGCCTAAATAGCCCACCCCGGCTACGCTTAAATCAAAGCCTAAGTATAGGCTCTCAGCAGCAAAACGCAACAGGCTCAACATTTGCTGCTCGTTTAAGGTTTCTGCATTTTCAGCCCGCCCAGAGCGTGTTATCGGCCGCAATACCCAATGATCTGCGCCAGCATCAAAGATCACCTGACGCAATTCTTGTAATTCGCTGAGGTTTTCAGGCCAAACAGTGGTATTCACACTGAGGGTCGGAATTTGCCATTTTCGTGCCAAACGCAGGGCTTTGAGCGTTTCTTGATAGCTGCCAGGGAAGAGGCGCAATTGATCGTGGCTTTGCTCCAAGCCATCAATACTGATCGCCAGGGCATCGGGCAAATGGGACCTAAATTTGTTTTCAAAACGTTCAAAATAGTGGCCATTGCTGACCAACCCCACCTTGATACCACAGAGCTTGAGCACGGCGATGATTTCAAAGAGATCTTTGCGCACGAGCGGCTCCCCCCCTGTTAAGGTGACTGATTGCAAGCCCAATTTGATCAGATCAGGCAGAGCACTGGCAAACGCCTCGAGACTGAGATCGGCATAGGCCGTTTCGCCCCCCCTCACCCCGCAATGGGCACAGCGCAGATTGCAGCGATTGGTGATATGCCAAATCACGTGCCTCAGGGGCAAACGTCCGGCCCGCCACATCAGCTGGAATTGCTCCCATTGCTCGCGGGCAAAATTTTCTCCTGGCAGATCACCATTCCAATAGGCATGGAGGGCTTTGTTTAACAGCCATTTCTGAAAACGATCCGATGATGGTTCATTCGTCTGTATCATTGCTGCTCAGGTTCCATTTGCCCAAAAAGACCAGGTGGCAAAGGCAAATCTTCAGGGTCATGATGGGTGTGTAACATCTGACGTAATTCTTCGGTGGTATATGCCCCTGAGCGGTATTCCATTTCGATATAGCCAGCATCAGAGGCAAAACCCGTTTTGCGCTTGCGTGCAGCGGCAACCAGTCCAGGCACCTGACAATTGCTGGTATAGCCCCCCAAGCCAGGATCTTGCCAATTGAGTGCAGCCAAGATCTCAGCCTGTTGAGCCGTGTTTGTGCGCAAAGCAAAAAGTAAATGAATCAGGTGTAATTGGCCGCCTTGGGGTGTGGGCAGGGTTTTGAGGCAAGAAACCTTGGGATGGAGCCGTGTGTAGGTCTTATTCCCAAAAGCAACAAATCGCAAGCCCTCTCGCTCACAGATGAACATGAGAAGATTTTTGACTTGGCCGGCACAAATCTGGCAAAAGTCCAGACCTGTTTGGGCCACGAGACGACCTTGGCGGTCGGGAATATATTCTGCTTGAAAGGCTTCATACAAAGGGTTTTTAAGCACTTCCCAGGGCGTCTTTAGCGATTCGCAGATCCGGGCCGTCTGTTCCAGCACTTCTGCAGGTATAAAACCATTGTCATAGGTAAAGGCTTTTACAGGAAAATCCAAGACTTCGCGCAATAAAAACAGACACGAAAGGCTGTCTTTTCCGCCTGAAAGCGCGAGCAGAAGAGGCTGCCCACTCGCTTTTAAGGCCTTTAAAAAACCCAAAAGCTCGTTTTCCAACCAGTCAGCATCATAGTTTTGTACATAGCGGTTGCAAAATTCACACAGGCCATTGGGGTTGAGTTCAATCCGTTTAACATGCAAAGAATCCGGCAGGGTCTGAGGACCTACCGGATAAAAATCATCACGCAAGTGCACACCCGCAGGCAGCAGGCAGCGCTGACAATGGGAATTAGAGTTGGCGAGAGCAGAAGACACTGGCATAACGCATGGCGATCATGTCTTCAGAGGTTTGACCATTGGCATCAATTTGATAAGTGCGTGTAGAGCCGCCAATTACAACCTGACCCGGAATTTTGTCATGTGGGTCGTAAATTTTGATTGCTTGGCCAGCGGGAATTAACATCACATCACCTGTGTTGAACTCCACTTTAAAACCCTGGATCTGCTTGCCTGTTTCAGGATCTTTAAAAGTGGCTGGACTGGGTGGCCATTGTTTGACACTGACCCCATTGTCGAGATTTAAATTTACAGCTGCACCGGGTGTTTCTGAACGCAAAACGGTGGGGGGGCCTGCAGGGGTATTCTCAATTTTGACGCTGTCAGATTTGAATAATTCTGGGTTACCCGGGATTTTCACTGAGGGTTGCGTCTGTTGGGCGGGAGCAGGAGCATCCAGGTCAAAGACAAATTCAAAGGGTTCACTGGCAACCGTGGCCGTGAGAATTTTATTGGTCAGATTTTTATCGAGATAGCGTCCAAGATCTTTTGTGACGTTTTGAAGCTTAGAAAAATCTTCAATTTTTCCGTCTTTCATGCCTGCAGCAGCCTGGACTTCTTTCATATCCAGTTTGCCGTCTTGATTGTTGTCCATTTTCAGCAAATCTTTGCGGGCCTGGGCGCTCATTGGCTGACTGGCTATTTGTTGTTGGCCCATTTTGATATTTAAATTAAATCCACCCATGTTTGGCACCTCGTTTGCTATTCCGACAGAATTTAAGACGTATTACTTATACATTCTAGCTGGTTTTTGAAAAATCTTGTTTCATTTTTGCTTGATACTTGCCCTGACACACCGTGTAGACTCTCACCCCCTTGCCAGCCTACCTGGAGCCCTGCACAATGAAATGAGAAATCAGAGAATTTGGATTATCGATTAGGAGCAACCATGAAAAATCTGCTGGCTCTCACTTTAAGCGCTTGTCTTGCCTTGCCTTTGGCCTCTGCTCAAGCTGCTTCATTTCAATTGGAACCTGGCAATTGGAACCCCGCCCTGCGCAGCCAGCTCGAAAATCTGCTGGGGACCCACAGTTGGCAAGGCAAAAAAGTCGTTTTGGACTTTGACAATACCCTTGTGAGCCGAGATATCGGCGAGGCCACCTTTGCGCAATTGTTGATTTCAAACAAAATTAAACGCAGCCCAGCATTGGAAGCTATTTCTCCTGCCTTTGTCAGACAGGGCAAAAATATATCTCTGGATACCACTGTTGATCTGGCTGAATATTATGATGAACTGGCTTCGCTGGACTCTCACCCTGCAGATATCGAGGCTGCCTCTAATTCTTATGCTTGGGTGGTTCAGGCCATGATGGGGCTCACACCTGTCGAAATCATTGATGCAACCCGTGCAGCTTATGGTCAAAATCGCGCTGAACAAGACCGGGCTCAAAACAAAGACAGTCTGTTGGCCATCACCCCTGGCAAAACCAGTTATCGCGTGCCTTTTTTTAATCCTGAAATTGTGGATTTAATTGGGCAATTGTTAAAACATGGCTACGATCTCTATGTGGTCTCTGGTTCAAATGTCTGGACCGTGCGCCACATGGTCACCGTTGAACTGATGAAACGGGTCAATGCTAAATTTGGCACCCAATATCGGATCCCTGCCGATCATGTTATTGGTGCCAGTGTGCTTTTGCGCGATAAACGCACTGGGCGCTTGGTCAAAGATGCTTTTTTGGCCAAAGAAAACGAGCGCTATGCCGCTCTGGACCCCGCTGAATTGGTACATTATGAACTGACCAATCAGGCCGTCTTTCCGCTGACTGGTTTTTCGGGCAAAGTTGCAAATATCATTCAATACATTACCGGACCCGTGGAAAAACCCTTTTTGGTGGCGGGTGATTCCAGCGGCGATTTTGCGATGTTGCAAATGGCCCAACACCGACTTTGGTTTGCTCGCTTGGAAAAATTGGGTTATCAGCAGGCGTTGAGCCGCCAGATTGGCAAACCTGAACAGGGGACCTGGATGATTCAACCTGTTTTGACAGCAAGGCAACCAGGGCTATTAAAAAACCAGGCTCATTTACAAACTCTGGCAGAACCCGCAGGGCTTAAATTTAAGGAATTGATAGAGAGTTTACAAATCTGGAGAGAACGGGGAATGTACCGTGATTAATTCAATGCTTAAATCATTGGCCACAGGGATGCTTTGCCTGGGAGTGTCAATCTCAACACCAGCATTGGCTGTTCCTGTTGGCCAAACGCAGTCCAACGATCCCACTTTGGCCCGAAATATACCTTTATTGCGCAAAAGCTGTTACCTCAAAGCCGCTCCAGTTTGGGAGGAAGGGGCCACGGGTCCCGTGATTCAAGCCAATCAGGCCTACCGGGACTGCCTTTTGGACCTTTCTGAAAAAGTTTTAAACCAATATTATTCAACTGAAATGTTTAAACCTTTGAGTCCGCGGAAATTTTTGGAAAAACACCTCGAATCTGTTTCTCACTTGGCATATACTGTTCAGACCAATCTCAAAGCCTGTCTTCCCAATTGTGGCACTATGTGGCAAATGATGGCCTCAGGCCAAGAGGGGGCATTTTTAGATGCTCTGCTGCGGGATATGGCCGAACGGATTTTGCTCGAAACCGATGAAAGTTTATTGACCGATCAAGCCATTTGGAAAAAGTGCTGGGATTCTCCTGCTGCTTGTCCAGTTAAGTTTTAGAATTTATGTCTGAAAAAGCCGGGATTCCCTACCGAATTCAAAGCGATCGTCTGATCATTCGATGCTACAGCCCTACAGATGCCCCCCTGCTCAAACGCAGTGTGGATGAGAGTTTAGAGCAACTTAAAATCTGGATGCCTTGGGCAAGCCATGAACCGACTTCTTTGGCTGCGAAGGTCCAGCGTTTGCGTCTAATGCGCAGCCAGTTTGATCTCGACCAAGACTATGCCATGGGCGCCTTTAACCTGACCGAATCAGTCTTAATCGGCAGCACAGGTTTACACAAACGCGCAGAAGTGGGTTCGCTTGAAATTGGCTATTGGGTTCACAGTGCTTACCAGAATCAGGGCTTTGCGACAGAAATGGCCCAGACCCTGGCCCAACTGGCCTTTGAATACCATGGCATTCAAAGGCTCGAAATTCGCTGTGATCCCGACAATCTGGCCTCGGCAGCTGTACCCCGCAAATTGGGCTTTGAACATGAAGCGACCTTAAAACAGCGTGACAAAACCCCTGCAGGCCAAATCCGAGATACCATGATCTGGACGTTGTTTCAGCCAAATTATCTGCAGGCCCCCTGGCGCAATCCAGACCTGCAAGTGTGGGATGTGTGTGGAAACCCTCTACCGAGACCCGCAGAACCTGACGCAAATTAAGCTTCAGGCAAGGTATCCAATGGACCCAATCTTTGGGGATCATCGGTCGGACTGGCATAAATAGAGGTAAATTCAAAAGTTTTTAAAAACTGGCCCATTTGTTGGCCTTTGACATAGCCACTTTCGATTTTAAATTGGGTATCCATTTTTCGCATGCGTTGTCCCATCAACTCAATTACTTTTTGGGCCAAAATTGGGTATTTGCCAATCAAGTGGTTAAACATGTCCCGGTCTAAATCCACGACATGGGTGCGGCTACCAGCTTCGACTGAAGCGGTGCGTTCAAGCTGGTCAAGCAGAGCCATTTCACCAAAAATATCTCCGGGATAGAGGGTCCACAGTTGTCGGCGGTTCATCCCGCTGCCAATGAAGACATTGACTGAGCCTGAGACAATAAAATAGACTTTGTCACCCGGCTCACCCTCACTAAAAATGCGGTTGTTTAATTCGTAAATACGGCCATGTTGCTCTCCCAGAAAGGCCAGGGCACTGCGATAGGCTTCATTTTCTGCTGGCGTACTCATTGGCGGCTCCTTGACAGGTGATGGAATCGATAGCGTAATGGAATCGATTATACCACTCCCATTTCATGAGAATTGAGGGAAACTCGATTTGACCCAATGAAAGGGGATAACGGTCAGCGGGATTGATTAAGGACAGAGTGGTATTCTTCTCGGAACCATTGCAGGGCCTTTTGGCCAGAGAGGCGAATGCGAAAATGAGAAATCTGCTCTTTAAGCGGGGCTGGAAGGAGGAGCATATCGGGCAGCGGCACGCTGTATTCTGCTGGAGCAAGCACGGGGGCGGCCAGCGCAGCGAAGGTCAAATCTGCTGCAGAGAAGCGATTGCCACAGAAATAGGCTCTGCCATCGCTCAAAAGCTGATCGGCAAAGTCAAATTCAGCTTTGATCTTGGCCAGTGAGCGTTGACTGGCAGCTTCGGTGATATTCATGGATTTGCGCATCATTACAGTCAGACCCGGCCAAAGAAGAGGCAGGATCCTGCGCTCATTGGCTGGCCCTTTTTGGCTCAGCAATTCTTGGGCCAAACTTGGTTGCTGCAAGAGATAAAAATAGACAAAACGGCGGGTATGTGGGCCAAGTTGAAGGTCAAATCGCTGTTCCAGGGCCGCGACTTCATCTCTGTCTGCACCGTTCGGAAAGAGACGTTGAGCGGGTTCAACCTGTTTGTCGAGCCAGTGCAAAATATCGGTTGAGTCTGGGAGCACACTTTCTTGGGTGAAAAGACAGGGCACTGTGCGAGAGCCTCCCCGCTTGAAATTGGCGAGCATGTGAAAGCCGGGCAAGTGGTTTTCTTCGCTGTAAGAGATCTGCAAGCGAGTCAGGGCCCAACGGACTTTTTCACAATAATGACTGACTGTGATGCTGTGCAAATGGGGAATTAGAGGGGAATATTGGGAAGCCATTTGGGCGGAATATCCAATTGACGTTTATTTGAAAAGCGAGTCAAAGCCTGAATCAAGATCGGCCGTGTGCGGGCCGGTTCGATAATATCGTCGAGATAGCCACTGCCAGCGGGAATAAAAGGATCGTCTATTCGGCTGCCTTGGGCATGTATTGCTTCAAATGTCTTGCGCAAAACGGGATTGTGACCAGCAAAACTGGCCATGGCTTGATCGCTCATAATCCCAATCATGGCACCAGGCCAAGCATAGACCAAATCACCCCCGCCGACCTTGGGATTGAGCAGAAAATACGCCCCACCAAAACAGCGGCGTACAACGACACTGACTTTGAGTCCTTTCAGGTGGCCAATTGCAGAAAGAGCCTGAGAACCATAGGTCAAAATGCCTTCGCGGTGAGCAGCCGAATTGGGCATCAGACCAGGCACGTCGACAAAACAGACCAAAGGGAAATTAAAACTGCTGAGAAAATTGAGAAAACGGGCCATTTTTCGCAGGGCTTTGCTGTCGAGTGCGCCGGCCAAAACCAATGATTGATTGGCCAAAATCCCCACTGTTTGGCCGCCCAATTGCGCAAAGGCAGTGATTAAATTGGGTGCAAAGTCGGCCTGTATTTCCATCAAACTGTCTTGATCGACAATCGCTTTGAGTACAGGCAGCATATCAAACGGTGCATCGGGACTTGCGGGCAAGAGTTGATTCAATTCTGGTGCTTCACGTTCAGGGGGATCGTCAGTGGCATAATGAGGTGGGCGCTCAGCCTGGGTAAGAGGCAAATAACTGAATAATTGTCGCACACGGGCAATCGCGGCGCCTTCGTCGGGTTCCACAAAATGGACTGCGCCCGAATGGCCGGTGTGTATCTCGGGGCCACCCAGGGCCTGCTCATCGAGATCTTCACCCGTAGCCGCTTTATTGACCCCAGCTCCTGCCACACAAAGCGTGGAGTTTTGGTCCATGATTATAAAATCAGTCAATGTGGCGACAAATGCAGGCGCGCCTATGCAATGACCAAGAATACAGGTGATTTGCGGCACCACTCCTGAGAGATAGACGGCTTCTTTGAGCGTTTCGGCATAGCCCTCCATAATCTCCATTCCGTCTGTCACCCGCGCACCGCCTGATTCGACCAAAGAGACCATCGGCAGGCCCGATTGGCGGGATAAACGGTAGAGTTCATTCAGTTGACGGGTTTGCAAAGCGCCAATGCTGCCACCCATGGTTTCAAATTCACTGGCCCAAGCCAAAAGGGGGCGACCCTGAATCTCCCCAGAGGCACAAACGATGCCATCGCTGAAACTGGGTTTATCCAGGCGGTTGCGCACAAAACGAAACAATTCCTGCCCTGTGCCGGGATCAAAGAGCAATTTGAGACGTTCTCGCGCACTCTGGCGACCGGGCCGAACAGGGCGGTTTTTTTCTTCACTTTGGAGCGATTGCTCAGCCTGTTTGAACCGAGTCAGATCGTGGGATAGCTTTAACTTAGCGGGCGTTGGCTCTGTCACAGTTTAGGCCCGTTTCATGGCAAAGAAAAACAAAATATTGGCCGAGACAAAAAAACCAGCAGCCAGCATCATCGCGGAGGCCCAAGAAACTTGAGTGCCGACAATCAGGCACAGCACCAAACCGACAATCAACTCTGAGATTCCAGCTATCATTAAAAATCGGGGAGTAATTTTTGTTTTCATGCTTTAAAGTAATCCAAAATTTTGACCCGGTTTACACTCGCCCCGGTAATAGGCCCATTCTTCACAATGGGAGCGATCGGTAAAAAAACATATCCCCACTTGCCCCAGGTCTAGATTGCGGATTTCAAGCCGTCCCTGGCGCTCGGTACAAAATGTTGAAGCGGGGTTGGCTATCGTTGGTCCCGACGAAGGGGTTCCTTCAGGGCTTTTTTTGCCCGTGGGGCCCAGCACAATCACGGGCGTACAGCCCAACAAAAGCACAAGGGAGATCCAAATGGGCTTCATGCCCCAACCAACCCAGTCATTTGCAAACTGAGTTCCCAGAGGCGCTCTTGCAAAACTTCGTTATATGAGATTTTCGAAGATTTGACCGCTTTGCACTTGTCAAAATAGCGGCCAGTGTCGGGATTAAGCTGATTGCTTGTGGCCAGATAAACCATGGTCTCGGCCCCTTTTTCAGGACTGATCATACATTTTTGGATCACTTTGGCAAAGGGTTGGGTCCAGGCTGCGCCTTTGCTCCAAATATCTGTGGCCACAACACCTGGATGTAGGCAATTGGCCGTCACACCCGTTCCAGCTAAGCGGCGGGCCAGAGCATAGGTAAAGAGTACATTGGCCAATTTGGACTGGGCATACGCATTCATCAGGCTAAAATGTTCTTCGCCTTGTAAATTGGCAAAGTCGATCACGGCTTGAAAATGCCCGACTGATGCCACGTTGATAATCCGCGCAGGAGCACTGTTTTTGAGCAAATCGAGCAGGAGATGGGTTAAGAGGAAATACGAAAGATGGTTAAGGGCCCAGGTATTTTCATAGCCATCCACGGTCAATTCGCGTTTGGCAAAAACCGCTCCGGCATTGTTGATCAGCACATCAAGCTGGTCTGTCCGCTCGCGCAGGTCGCGGGCCAATTGGCGCACCTGGGCCTGCTCTGAGAGATCGGCCAACAAATATTCGATTTGGCCATCTGTTTGGCGTTTCAGTTCTTGCACCACATTCAGCGTTTTTTCTGGATTGCGGCCAACCAAGATCACCCTTGCTCCCCGCGAGGCCAATTCACGGGCACAGACCTTGCCAATCCCCGCTGTGGCCCCCGTGACCAAACAGACTTTTCCCTCCATCTGATTGCCTCCTGTTTAAACCTAGACACACCTTAACATGTTTTTACTCTAAAAACAGGTTGAGGCGGGTATTCGCGCCACCAAATCCATCGGGTTCAATATTTTCACATTCTGGGTCGGGAATCCAGCGCTGACCATTAATCACAAATTTATAGGCATAAATGCCTTTAAAGGGAAAGATCTTTTCCAAGATCCAGGTTGAGGTATTGGGGATGCGTGTTAAATAAGCGCGGTCTGCCTTCCAATCGGTAAATTCACCAGCCACAGCCACACTCTCAGCCTGGGGATCGTCGTAGTAAAATGTCACTTTGCGACCTTCTACATGGGGGGATGAACCACGTTTGACACCCCTGCGGTAGCGGTCGTTTTCGGCCTCTTTGACACATTTGCGGGGATGAATCAACCCATGGCCCTGTTTTTCGATTGCGATATTAAAAATTTTATCCGTGGTGGAAGTCAATATCTGTTTGATTCGACGTGGACTCAAATCGGGGTTGGCCTCAAACATCTGGGCAATAATCGAGCAGACAATCGGTGCCGAAAATGAAGTGCCATCGACATGTTGGTAATGCATGCCGACAATTTTTTGCTCTCGCAGGCGATTCTGAATCCGTTTGCGCATTTCTTCAATCGGTAAAGCCAGTATTTCGGGTCCAAAGGGCAGATCTTCCAATTGCTCGCGCAGGGCATCCGGCAGGGCCTGATCGTTGAGCTTATTGATTTTGCTTAGGGCTTCAGCTTCGCGGTAGAGGCTGGTCTCGGGCAATATCGGCGCAGCCACCCAGATGCCGGGAGCAATTAACTCTGGTTTCATCAGACCGTCTATGGTGGGCCCATAACTGGAGTGGTACATATCGTAATAGTGGCGGCTGAGTTTGTTTTTGTCGTCAAAGCCGCCCACGGTAATCACCGAAGGGGCATTGGCTGGGGGGGTAATCGCATTGTCAGGCGAATTGCCATCGTTACCCGCTGCCACCACCACCACCACGCCAGCCTGCCACAGGGCTTCGGCCATTTGGGTCAGGGCATTGTCGAGATATGACTCTTCGCGACCCTCTCCCAAAGATATATTGACAACCCGGATATTGTATTCTTTGTGGTTCTCCAAAACCCATTTCAGGCCTTTGATCATATATTCAGTCTTGATACAACCCTGGCGGTCAGTGGCTTTGAGCAGGACCACATTGGCATTGCTGGCAATGCCTTTATAGAGGCTATTAGAGAGATAACCATTGCCTGCGGCTGAAACCGTGGTCTGCATGCCGTGCCAAGAATTGTCTTGAGGTATACCAAAATCATCATACTCGGGGTCAGGAATATTGACATAAGCCAGGACCCGGTTATTGGGCATGGTCAAATCTGGGTGGGGATAAAAGCCTGAATCTAAAAAGGCAATGGTCACGCCTTTGCCGGTATAACGGGAGACGGCATTGAGGCGCAGGGGCGTCGGTATAATTTCGTAATCTTTTTGATTGTAGATGGGAAAAAAACCACTGAGCTCTGAGACCAAGCCCTCGTTGGGGTATTTGTTTGAGAGCAAGAAAATGTCTTGAGGTGTCAGTTTGCTGCCATCGGGATGTCGAAATAACTCAATTTGGGTCACGCGGTCGGTCAACGAGAGGTATTCATCGAGCACCTCGCTGCTCTCTTCGTCGATCAAAATATAGCGGTCGGGCTCGGGACCCTGTTGGTAAACTTTGAGTTGGATCCGGCCATCATCACGGTGGATGACATCCTCGATAATCAAATCACAGATCGCCTGGGCCCGAACCGGGGTGCCATAATACAACATCAAAATACAGAGATCGTGTAAAACATGCCACTGTTCTTGGCGTTTGATCTTCTCCAAAAGTTCGAGTTTGTGCTGTTTCCACTGTTTGTCGAGGGGTTTGTACTGCCGCGAACGCAGGGTTGCGATATAGGCGCCAATATAGGCTTTGATCAGGTGTTGAAGACTGTCCATGGCTTTAACTTTCTCTTTGTCAAGCGCTATTTGATCACTTTGTGGGCAATCAAGGCCTGGTAATATTCGACGGCCTTGGGGCAAGAGCCATCCGATTCAATCCAGCGGGGGTTGTGGCTGGTGATCAGCTCCAAAATCTGTTTTTCAACATTTTTATGAAAGGGAATGATTGCATCATCCACTTCCCGCTCACAGACCGGGCAGACGTAGCGGTTATCGAGGCGGCTGTCCGAGTGTAACTCCATGTATGGCTCCTTGGATTTTTAACGATCCTAATCTTAGCACAAGCCGTCTGTCTGCGAAAAAATACCCTCAGTGAAAACTGAGGGTTGCAGGGGAGAAGTTAGATTTCAAAGGGAAAAGGGACTTAAGCTTTGTTGTAATAAAAACGCTCGTTGACGACTTTTCCGTCTTTCCAAGTCTGTACGGCCACCTGTTGCATCTTTGTCCGGAACCCACCTTGGAAAGTCAGGTCCATCCAATTTTCGATCATGGCCACGCCGGTTTCATCGTTCCAGGCCAAATTGCTGATACCTCCATCATGGAATGCTTCAATGCTGCCGAGAAAAGCCACTTCACGCTCGCGGTTGGCTGCTTTGCCCACGGTCGGAGCTTCGTTGTTTTCTTGCATCACCACATCTTCGGCATAAAAATGGTCAAAAGCGTCTAACAATTGGCCACTAAAAATTTGGTTATAGAGGGTCGTGACGTTGTCTTTTAAACTCATGTTTCGGGACTCCTTAAATCTGTAATTGAATTTGATACGTTTAATAGGTTCACTATATCATCCAAGCTTAAATAGTTCAATATTAAATCAATTGTTTTTTTAATATTTTTTTGGTGTACACTTAAAAATTCTAATCTGCAAAAGCCTGCTTTTTCTGGCCATTTGCGCTCTTTGAAAAAAGGAGAATCGTCATGCGTAAGTTATTTTTTATGGGTGTTGCAGTTGCCGTGGCCATTATCGGTCTTGGTTATCTGGTTTTGCCGCCCCTTTATTATCCCTTCCACAGCACCCTCAGCGCGATATTGGGCATTTTGATCGCAATTGGTTTTTATGATGCTTTCCAAACCAAACACACCATTCGCCGCAATTTTCCCATCCTGGGCAATATGCGCTACATTCTTGAAGAAGTTCGGCCTGAAATCAACCAGTATTTTATTGAATCCAATACCAATGGCGCTCCGTTTAACCGCCTGCAGCGCTCTTTGATTTATCAGCGCGCCAAAAGTGAAACCAGTACTTTGCCGTTTGGCACCCAACTTGATGTCTATCAAATCGGCTATGAATGGGTCGGGCACTCTCTTTTACCTGTGCACGTCGACCCCGCTTCGCTGAGGGTACGCGTGGGCAGTAAGGCCTGCAGCCAACCTTATAGCGCGAGTATTTTTAATATCTCAGCCATGAGTTATGGCTCACTGAGTAAAAATGCTGTCCTGGCACTCAATGGAGGAGCCAAAGATGGCAATTTTGCTCACAATACTGGCGAGGGTGGCCTCAGCCCCTATCATCTTGAACCGGGTGGCGATATTATTTGGCAAATAGGCACAGGTTATTTTGGCTGTCGCAATGCAGATGGGACTTTTTCTGCTGAGATGTTTGCCGAAAAAGCCAAACACAAAAATGTCAAAATGATAGAAATTAAACTCTCTCAGGGGGCAAAACCTGGCCATGGGGGCATTTTGCCAGCCAAAAAAGTCACGCCTGAAATCAGCCAGATTCGCAATGTGCCCATGGGCCAAGATGTGATCTCTCCGCCTCGCCACAGTGCCTTTTCCACGCCCCTGGAATTAATCCAATTTATTCAGCAATTGCGTACACTTTCAGGCGGAAAACCGGTTGGGTTTAAACTCTGCCTGGGCAAACTCTATGAATTTATGGCGATCTGTAAAGCGATGGTGCAAACTGGAATTGTGCCAGATTTTATCACGGTTGATGGTGCCGAAGGCGGGACGGGTGCCGCGCCCTTGGAGTTTTCGAATAATCTTGGCGTGCCGGGTGTTGAAGGCCTGGTTCTGATTCACAATTGCCTCAAAGGCTTTGGCTTGCGCGATCAGATCAAAATTATTTATTCTGGCAAAGTGACAACCGGCTTTGATGTGATCAATAAAATTGCGGTTGGGGCAGATATGTTAAACTCTGCCCGCGGGATGATGATATCGATTGGCTGTATTCAGGCCTTGCGCTGTAATACCAACGATTGTCCAACCGGTGTCGCCACCCAAGAGCCCCATTTGGTGGCTGGTCTGCACATCGGTGACAAACGCAAAAGGGTAACCAGCTTTCATCAAAAGACCGTTGAAAGTGCTGCCGAACTGATGGGAGCCATGGGCTTTGACCGACTAGAATTGCTGAAACCACGCCATATTTATCGCAGAATCAGCCCCTCCCATGTGATGAATTACGAAGAAATTTATGAATACATCAAAATGGGGGATTTCTTTAAAGAGGAATTGCCTGAAAGCTATAAAAGGGCCTTTTTAAATGCTTCAGCAGAGAGTTTTGAACCCGCAATCAAGGTCTAAAAAGCAGGATTATTTGCCCAGGCCACCGAGTTGATGGGCCATTTCTAAACCCAACCCAGTTAACCCTGCGCCAGCGGCGACCCATTGGGCTTTGCCTGGCAAAAATGCGGCTACGCCACTGACTGCATTCAGTCCTACCTGAATGCCGGCCACAACCTGTCCAGTGGTATTGCCTTTTTCACGCGCGCGCACAAAGCGCAGGGAATTATCTGCAATGGCCAAAGTTGCGCCCACAGCATTGGCGACCGGCAAAACCTTGCCTGTCATGGTCTTTGCCACAGTGGGGCTGGTCAAACGCCCCACCACGGGCATCTGCATCAAACCCATTGAAAATTTTGAAACAACTTCGGTGCCTTTGGCCACTTTGAGGGCTCCGCTGGCCAAAAAACGAGCACTGGGTCCTAGCACTGGGCTTAAGACTGTTTTGGCTTTGGCGGCCTGGGTCAGGCTGGTGGCAAGGGTCTTGGCTCCTTGAATAACTGTGGGCGCATTGACGCTGACCTGATGAGGAAATGCCAAAACACCCGCTGCTGAACCTGCAGCACCGGCTCCATAATTGGCATATCGCACTAGTCTGTCGCCAAGGGGTTGCTCTGAGGGAGCCTGTTTCTGAGCGGATTCAGATTTTGTTTTACTTGCAGAAATTTCAGCGGCCTGATTTTTGGCAGGCGCGCCAGCCGGTCCCGACTGAGGGGGGACCGGAATAATTGCAGCGGTAGAAGCAAGGGTGTGAATCATATTTATCTCCTACCCATTATATAGTGTCTAAGTCAGCTGAAATGAAGTTAAATATCACTTAATTTTGGGTTGTCTCAGGATTTAAGAGCGGTATTTAAGCTGAGCAAATAGCGCCTTTTGGCCTCAGCCAAAAAGTCCTCACTGCATTTTTGGTCTGGTTCAAACGGCAAATCCAAGGGGGCTCCCCAATCTTGACCCTCGCGGATATCGGCCCAGCGTTTGCCCTCTTTGAGATGAAAATGCAAAAACCCTTTGCCTTTATAATAAAAAATTCCTGTCTGTTTTTCTTTAAGACCAGGCCAACTGCGCAGTTCTGTAAAAAGATCTGCCAAGTCTGTCAATTTTTCTGCCGGACAATGTGCCATCGTTGTGTTTACCTAAAGTGATCAGAGTTGGGGAATCTGGGTGGGGGGCAATGCAAACTCATGCTCCAATTTGGCGGTCTCGGCTTCTACCACATAATACCAGCCTAAAGACAGGATCGGATAAAATGCCCAGACCCGTCCGCCTTTTTGAGCTGGGTCTTCGAGATAACCCGATTTTTTTGCCAAAATCTGTGGCAAGATTTCTTGCTGAGAAAATTTCCCTACATTTTTGCTATCTTTGCTGCTGGCAACAACTTGCCCCTTTTCATTGAGCAGGTAGCTGTTTATATGTCCGGGCAAAGTGGCAATTTCCAATAAATGCTGTTTGATATACGTAAGTGTCATTTCAACACCAGCCACACCGATCAAGTGGCCTTTGCTATCGTGAACGGGCTGAGTACAGGGCAAGACCCAGCCTGTGCCGCCTGCATCTAAATACGGGCTCTGCCAATGGGCTCCCTTTTGCTTGAGCGAAAGCGTATACCAAGGCCGCTTGCGGGCATCATAATCGGGGCTAAAATCTGCATTGCCAGGATAATTTAAAGAGACTCCCTCTGCCAAACCCAAATAGGCCCAGATCAATGGAACCCCTTTTTGCCTGAGCAGATAGTTTGCTGCAGAAGGGGGCAACGATAGCGTTGCTTGACTTTGACTTTGCAAAACAATTTTGCGAAAGGTCCGGCG
Source organism: Candidatus Blackallbacteria bacterium (assembly GCA_051715345.1). GTDB lineage: Bacteria > Cyanobacteriota > Sericytochromatia > UBA7694 > UBA7694. The sequence continues at coordinate 229,166 of JBPXJQ010000029.1, read as the reverse complement.
CAAAGGCGTGAGTTTGCGCAAAATCGGGAGTACGTCTGCAAAAGACACGCCGGGAGCGAGTTTTGCAATCGGCCAATCCAAGCTGATTTTGGACCTGTAACTGGCTGCATAATTCAGATCAGGCGGAGCAGATCGGGGGGATTGAAAATCAGTGTAGGTGTAAATCGGTTCTGAATGGGCCGTTCCGAATTCATGCAATTGCTGGGCTGCGCTGACCAAATGAGTGAGTAAGACTTCAAATCCTGACAATTGGGTTTCAATTAGCTGGGCCCGATGAGCTACCTGCATAAAAAAAGCGGTCATTTTTTTTCCGTGGGTCTGCGCTTTAATCAGCGCTTGTTCGTGCTGGTATAAGCTCCATGTCACCGAACTGGAAGCCAGAATCAAGATGCCTAAAATAAAAGCCAACGTGGTTTGGCCGTGTTTACCCATCCAACGCACGAGTTTTTCAACGACGTTGTCAGGTCGGGCTAGAATCGCTTCTCCATGCAAAAAGCGACGCAAATCATCGGCCAAATCGGCCACAGATGCATATCTGCCTGTGGTTTTGAGTGCTGTGGCTTTTTTTACAATTGCCTGAAGCTCAATCGGAATACGTTGCTTTGGAAAATGGTGCTGAAATGGCTCCAAATCAACTTTGAGAACTTTTTTGAGCAATTCAATTTGGTTGCTTGCCCGAAATGCAGGTCGCAGTGTGATCAACTCAAATAAAATCAAACCCAGCGAAAACTGGTCGCAGTTGGCATCCAATTCGGTGTTTTTGCCGGCAGCCTGTTGGGGGGACATATAACGGGGAGTGCCGATAATTTGACCCAGAAGCGTGCGTTCCAGAGGGGGTTGATTGGAATCGTATTGAAGCAAACGCACCATTTCATCATCTAAGATTTCTTCAGGTGCATACTCTGCTTGATTTAAGACTTTGGCTATACCCCAGTCCATGACGTAGACTTCGTGGAAACGTCCCACCATGATATTGGCGGGTTTGAGATCGCGGTGAATGACCCCTTTCATATGGCTGTAATGAAGCGCATCACACACTTTGAGGAAATGTTCAAGCAAAGTCAATAGGCTGTGTTCTTCATCAACTTTCCCATTTTGATCGTATTGTTTACGGGCTTCGAGGATCAGTTCCTTGAAGGTTTTGCCTTGAATCAACTTCATTGAATAACCGATTTCCCCGTCGGGGCTGATTTCGAGGCTGTAAATAGGCACAATATTGGGGTGTTCGAGTTGGGCCGTGATTTGGGCTTCTGTGAAAAATCGATCCACCACTTTGGGATTTTGGGTCATTCCAGAATTGACTTTTTTATAGGCAACTTTGCGGCGCAATTCTTGGTCTCGCACCAACAGAATTTCACCCATGGCCCCAGCGCCCACAGTTCCCAATTTGGCATATTTTTCCTTGGCAGTGCCAAAAGAGGGCTGATTGGGAGTTGCTGTTTTTTCCGCTTTCCCCAAATCCAGATCGGATATTTGGGTCAGTTCAACCGATTCTTCTGGGGAAAAAGGATTAAAATCAGACATATTGCCATGCATTCACAGAGATCAATTGGGCCAAGTCATTCATTATTCTCTCCAGGCAGGTTTGGTCTGCTTGGAATTATAAGCCAAATTGAATGGCTGAGCGAGGTCCGTTAAGGCAGCCTGAAACCAGGTAACCCCAAAAGTAGGGGCAAGCCCCCCAACGCCAGCGCAAACCCCAAAGCCAGCCCCGCAGCCAATGCGGTCCGTCCAGGCAACAATTGACCCAGTGCCGTCAGCGTCAGAGGCGAAGAGGATTGCAAAGCAGCTACTCCCAAACAACTCAACCAGAGTGGCGGTGAGGGCAAGAGCAAACAAAACAAAGCCAAGCCGATGCCCGGCCAAGCGACATTGCGCATTCCCCATTTTTGAGCCAACCAGCCCCCTGACAATTTTCCAATACAGGCTGCCGAGCCCAACCAAAGTAGCCAAGTGCCCGGACTGAGCAATTGGGTCTGATTCCAAAAAAAACTGCGCAAGGCAATTGCCAAGACCAATCCCAGCAATAAAAATTCCTGTTTCTCACTCAAAACAACCACAGGTTCAGTGAATATTTTGGTCTGCCAAACCCTTGGCAAAGTCAGACTACCCAAGCACAAAGCCAATCCCAAGGGGAAGGCCAGGGGCCAATTTTGCCAAGCGGCCCAGGTTCCCAGACTCAATCCCAGGACGCCCGGAGCCGCAAAGCAGGCAGAGCTGGTGAGGGGGCGAGGGCTGTTTAAACTCAAGCTGCCTGCCGAGACGTGAAACAGAGCTGATGCGGCTCCCACTAGCAAGACGCATCCCCAAAGTACCAGATTGGGTAGGGTGGACAATTCCGGTAAAAGCCAAAGTTCACAGGCCAGGATCGCCAAACCAAGCGAGGCCCCCAGTTGCGGTTTTGACCCGCGATCGACCCACAATCCCAACAAAGGTTGAAGGCCGAAACCCACCAAGTTGTAAAGCAAAAACAACCAGGCAATCTCAGCAAAATTGCCCTGAGAAAAAAGCCAAAACCCCGTCGCTGCGTCTACCAGGGCATGGTTAAAGCCCAAAAAAGCAACGGCTGCCCAAGCTGGTATTTTCATGAATTGGTCAAAGCAAAAAACATCCCATTCTGCATCAGACGTTTCCCCGATTTGTCATAACCATAGATCCAATAGCTCATGATTTTTTTTGTTTTGGCCAGAACAATTGGTTGGTATTCCAATCCGAAGGGCCTAACCGGCTCCCCTGGCAATAGCAAAGGAGATTTGCCATTGGGATCTGAGATCTCTTTCCAGAAGGGATTTTTCGACATTTTTGCTTCAGTCTCCAAGGCGATTAAATCGGAAGGGTATTCACCTCCCCAATCTACCCCATAGGTTTCTATCATGGTTTGCAAGGTAAACATATTGGCTTTAATATTGGTTCCTCGATTGCGTCTTTCGCTATCGTAGTCATTTTTGGGAATGACGACCAGGGCCAGAAGAATCAGCAAGTACGAGCTGAGATTCAGGATTAATGAGATTTTCCAAACTTCATTTGGCCCAAAAATGCGCCCGGAGTTTTCAGGCAAGTAATTGTTTTTTAAGATTGCAGCTTCGATTCCAAGCGTGAGAAAAAAATATATTAACAAGGGCAAATAGGTATCATTCAGTGAAAAACTTTCACCAAATAAGAGGAACAGTCCTCCGACCACCGTACTCAAAAAATTAAACCAAGTAACTTGGCCCAACACCTTCAATGGTTTATATCCTGCCCGTTTTCCCCAAAACTGCCAGAGCAAACCCGATTCCAGCAAAATGACCACAATCAGCATGGGCCAAATCATACTCCAGCCAGTAAGATACAAAGAAACGGGGGCAATGGCAACATCGGCCCAAGCTGAGCGAGCGGTGCCCAAAAACAACAGCAGAATAGCCAATCCAAACATACACATTCACTCACTTTGCTGAAAAAGCTGTCCCTATTGCAACATAAATAGACAGCATCTTCAAGTTAAGCTGCAGATGGGTTCTCTCAATTAGCGGCTCAAAATTCCCAAAGTGCTCGTGGCTTTGTAAATACTTCCAACTTTGGCTATATTCAGCAAAACCCTTTCAAGGTGAACCCGAAGCCACTGAAGTTACTGTTGCATTGGCTTTGCAGCCAATTTTAATGCCGACTGTATCAAATTCTCATTTGCTTTCAGCAGCAGCTGAAGGGCTGGCTAACGGCAAAGGGGGAGGAGCCCCCCCTGGTACAAATCCTGGCGGCGGAGAACCGATTGGTCCACCCGGTCCACCCATGCCGTGAGGGGGAGCCAACGCTGTTTGCCATTCGGGATGGGCCTGAAAGAGTGCGTCCATCTGGATGCGCCGCTCTTCGGGACCCAGGTTTTGCATGGAAGCCAAAGCTTTGGCCAATTCAGGGTATTTGTTTTGGAGCTCAGCAAAATTGGGTGGCAAACCACCTGGCCCCATGCCTACCTGACCCGTCTGATTCTTAAAGCGGTTAGCCAATAGACTTGATAATTGCGGTTTGCTCTGCAAAAGGGTGGTAGCGGAAGTTTGCTTGGCTTCGTTACTGGAACTTTGGTTTTGGCTGCTCCAGTCCAATAATTCCTGACTGTTGATGGTCCGTGCCAATTGGGTTTGTTGTTCCGAACTCAGTGTCAATAATTGACTAACAGTGTTCTGTAAGTCTGCAATGCCAGAATTGGCGGAAGGTGCAGCTTGACTTAAAGCCTGCAAGGCAGCAGTGCTACAGGCGCTCAGGGGTAGGGTTGCCAACAATGCCAAGGCCATGACTGGGATTTTCAAACGCATATACAATTAACCTCAATTTTTATTTTAAGCAAGAAGGGCTGAACGCCTTTTCTCTCGTCTTAAAACAAACATAGGCTTTGCCTGTAAATCTATTTTGCTGGGGATGTAAAAGATTGTGGGCTTTGTGAACGGATTGTAAAACCCGCCAAGAGAAAACCCCCGGTTTTTACCGGGGGTTTTATATTTATTGAATACCAGGTCATTCGCCCATGGCCTCACCGATCCCTCTTCCCACAACCGGGAAATGAGCAATCAAGGCCTGATTCAAAGGTTGGGTCATGCGAGGCATGCGCAAGCGGCGGTTTTCCAATGCCGTTTCAACCAAAGAGAACATTTTCGTCAGGGCTTCTTGCTCCTGAAGCGAAATATCTGAACCGGCCCTGCGGCCCATCAGACTGGCTTTTAACGCATCCATTTCGTCAGAGCGCAGACGCCGCAATTGCGAGGCAAAACGCTGCAATGCCAATTTGGATACCAAAGGATGCTGGTTTTTCAAATCTGCCAAGGTTTCAGCCACTAAGCTTTCAGCCAATGACAGCTGAACAACAGGTTGTTGATTATCTATATTCATGGATCATATCCCTCTTTACTCTACAAGGTTAACCATCTGTTAACCGATATCTCTAATATAGTCTGCTTTGTATTCAAATTGAAGCAGAATCACAAACTTAAAACAGATTGTTAATCGTTATTTAATAAAGCTCCTTCCATAAACCACAAGACTGTTTTGAGACCATTTGGTTCCAAACAAAAAGCCCGGCAAAGCCGGGCGGAAGGTAAATAGAGAGAGCGGGAACTTTTTCGAAAGAGTGAAATCTACTGTGCTTGTTTCAGCACTTGGAGTTGATCCATCTCATTGGGCATCACATCAAAGTGACGGGGCAAGGGGAATGGTTTGGGCATGGGAATTTCATCCATGGGGAAAGGACGGGGACGAACTGGGAATGGGCGACCGGGGTGACGATTTTCGGAAGCAGCATCAGCCAGATTGTACATTTTTTGCAAGACATTGCGATCACTTTGTGAGGCATCGGGACTGGACATCTTGGCGACAATTGCGTCTTTAACATCATCAAGTTCGCCGGGGGTCATGCCGCGCAATTTGGAAGTGAAACGCTGCATGGCCAGGTTAGAAACCAGAGGATGATCATTGCGTACATCGCTCAAGGTATCTTCTACAAGCGCTTTGGCATCATTTTGGAAGAAATCAGCTATCGAAATGCTGGGTTTGCCAGGAATCGGGCGGATACATTTTTCATCAACAAAACATTTGGGGATTGCTTGCAGTTTTTGTTCAAACTCTTTGGGAGTGGCTACTGCGGATTGGCCAGGCTTGGCTTTGTGAATCTCAGCACTTGCACGATTGGAAGAGATTGCCGCAGGAGTTTGAATTTGCATTTTAATTTCCCTCTTTAAATTGTTTGTTAACCATGATTTAACTATAGACGCCCATTCTCTAATTCTGGCGCACTCAAACAAAGGCAGAAAATAATCTTAATCAATTCCCAACGAAACTTAATACTACTTCTTATTTTATTAAATCCTGAATAAATCAGGCAATCTAAGTCCCCCCTCAAAAAAGCGGATTGTGCTAAAATCAGGGCATGAAAACCTCCAAATATGCCTTTGACTCCATTAATCACAGTGATCAAAGCCTGGAAGACGCTCAAAAATCCCGCAGCACTGCCATTCGTTGGTTGATGGTTTCGGGCTTATTGACCATCTTTCTCTGGCAAATTCCCTTTGGCAATTATCTGTTGTACCCCTTTACGATTCTGGCGACGTGGTTTCATGAAATGGGGCACGGCATGACCGCTTTATTACTGGGTGGGCAATTCCACTCTTTGCAAATTTATGCCAATGGATCTGGGGTTGCTTTTCATTCCGGCAGTAACTTACTTACCCGTCCCTTGGTGGCCGCAGGCGGGCTTTTGGGCCCTCCCATTGCGGGAGCTTTTTTTATTTTGGCAGGAAGCAAATTAAGTCTCTCGCGCTGGGTCTTGGCGGGACTTGGCACGGCCTTGTTGCTCTCAACTTTAATTTGGGTACGCTCTCCTTTTGGTTGGGCCATGCTGCCTTTGATCGGTTTGCTCCTGTTGGTGACAGCCAATAAAGGCAGCGCCGGTTTGCAACAAATGACTGTGCAATTTTTGGGCGTTCAGGCTTGTTTGGGAACCTTTCGCCAATTGGACTATTTGTTTATGAATCAGATCAATATGAACGGCCGGATCATGTATTCTGATACGGGCCAAATGGCGCAAAGTCTCTTATTGCCCTATTGGATATGGGGAAGTTTGATCGCTGTTTTCTCCTTTGTCTTGCTCTTTGGCAGCGTTCGAATGGCATATGGCCGCAAAGCCAGTTAAAACCCAATTCTCTTCAGTCTCTGCTCTGCTTCGGGTAAAATGGGAATATTGCAATTCAAGGAAATACCATGTTAACCCTCTCTCAGCCCGAATCCCCTTTGAGCGATTTTCGCCCCAAACCTGAAGCTTTTTTGGTCGAAATATTTTCAGCCATTCAAGGAGAAGGTCCGATTGTCGGCACCCGCCAAATTTTTGTGCGCTTTTTGGGCTGCCATATTCAATGCGCCTATTGTGATACCCCTGCCACCCACACCAAGCAGCGCCACTGCCGTGTCGAACGAACGCCGGGATTGCGGGATTTTGAGTCGATAGCCAATCCTTTGCCTGTCAGCCAAGTACTGGAAATCATCGAAGGGCTTGAAGCCTTTCCGGGTTTACACGACAGTATTTCACTTACCGGCGGTGAGCCATTGCAACATATCCGCTCACTCAAAGCGCTGTTCCCGCTTTTAAAACCCCGCTTTCAGCTCTATCTCGAAACCGATGGTATTTTGTGGCAAAACCTGGCTGCTTGTATTGATCAAATTGAACAGGTCGGCATGGATATGAAATTGCCGAGTGCCACTGGCCTGCAGCCCTATTGGCAGGAACACAGCCAATTTTTACCGATAGCTGCCCGCAAAGAAGTTTTTGTCAAATTGGTATTTACCAAAGACAGCAAGCTCGAAGAGCTCGACACAGCTTTGGAGATCATCGCTGGCGTCGATAAAGAAATTCCGCTGATTCTGCAACCTGTAACACCTTATGGGATCGTGCGTCATCCCCCCAGCCCCGAACAGGTATTGAGCTGGCAAAGCCGGGCGAAACAGAGCTTAAAACAGGTGAGGGTCATCCCCCAAACCCACAAAATGATTGGACAAATATAATGTCACTGAGTGCGCTTTCCCCTCTCGATGGTCGCTATGCCGACGAAACGGCTCCCCTGCGAGCGGTATTTTCAGAAGGTGCATTGATTTATTACCGCATTCATGTTGAGTTGGTCTATCTCTCTCAGCTTTTGCCCTTTTTAGGCGTGCCGCTGCCTTCAGATTTTGCCTCTGTTTTGCAAAAGATTCACGCTACACCGGGGCTGATTCAAGCGGTCAAAGAAAAAGAGAAAACCACCCGCCATGATGTCAAAGCGGTGGAATATGTGCTCAGCGATTGTTTCACTGAGGCCGGACACCCAGAACTGGTTAAATGGATTCACTGGGGACTGACTTCTGAAGACGTTAACAATTTGGCTTGGGGCTGCATGTTGCAAGCCGCTCACGAAGAGGTCTTTGTTCCCCTGTGGTTGAATCTCTTGGAACAGTTACGGGATTTTATTTCTGCCACGGCTTCAACCCCCATGCTGGCCCACACCCACGGACAACCGGCTTCACCCACTACGATCGGCAAGGAATTTGCGGTTTTTGCTCGGCGAATCTTGGGCGAACTTCAACACCAAGCTATGCTTGTGCCCGTCGGAGGCAAACAAAATGGTGCCACGGGCAATTGGCATGTCTTTGAGAGTTTTTATCCGCAACACAATTGGATGGACTTTTCAGAACGTTTTGTGAATGCCTTGGGTCTCAATTGGGAGCCACTTACAACCCAGATCGTGGTACGAGAAAGCCACGCCCGTTATTTTGACAGCCTGCGCCGTCTCTCCAGTATTTTGATCGATGCTTCCCGCGATAGCTGGATTTATGTCTCGTTGGGTTATTTTAATCTCAAACGCCGCGACGCCAATGAAGTGGGTTCTTCGACCATGCCCCACAAGGTCAATCCGGTTAATTTTGAAAATGCCGAAGGCAATTTGGAATTGGCCTCTGTTTTGCTCGACTTTTTGAGCAATAAATTGACCAAATCCCGCTTGCAGCGTGATCTGTCAGACAGCACGGTGCAGCGCAATTTGGGAGTGGCCCTCGGTCATGTTTTGCTTGGAAGCCAGAGCTTTGTGCGCGGCTTAAAGCAGCTCGAACCCCGCCGTGAATATTTAGAAGCAGAACTCAATCAACATTGGGAAGTCTTGGCTGAACCCCTGCAACACGCCCTGCGTTTGGCAGATCGCGAAGTGCCTTATGATCAGATTCGCAGAGCTACCCAGGGCCAGCAATTGACCCAAGCGGGTTTTGAGCATTTGATCGCAGAACTCAATACAACCCTGCCAGTAACAACGCCGGCTGCATATGTAGGCCGGGCTCCCCAATTGGCAGAACAAACCGTTGCAGAAATCGACGCTTATCTGGAAACCCTGCTCCTGAAATAAGGACCCGTCTTTAAGGGGCTGATGCGCCTTCTGGGCTCAACATTTTTGCCAGGGCTGCAAGTTGAGCCAAACTGAGCGTCTCACCACGCAATTGCAAATCCCAGTTTTTTTCCAAGCTTGGCCAGACCTCTTCAGCGAGATCCAAAGAGCGCAAGACATTGCGCAGGGTCTTGCGGCGCAATTGGAAGATTCGCGTGACCAATTGCCAAAACAGAGATTGATCGGCAATTTCCACCACAGGCTGCAGACGCGGACGCAGGTGAATGAGGGCTGAATCAACTTTGGGCCGGGGTGAGAAAAATTCCTTCGGCAAAATGGCCAGAACTTCAGCCTCTGTTGCTAAATTGATCGTGATATTAAAGACACCATAATCTTTGCTGCCAGGGGGGGCGACCAACTTTTGTGCCACTTCGTTTTGAACCATCATATAGATGTCTGAAAAATAGGGCAGCTCAGGATGGACGCCTGCTTGACGGAGGCCTTTTTCATTGATGACTTTCATGAGAATATCCGAGGTCAGGTGGTAGGGTATATTGGCCACCAATTTGCGTTTGGCCAACGGGGCCCTTTCACACCAAGGCTCTAAGGGCCAACGCATAAAATTGCCACCAATTAACTCAATTCGGTCGTCATGGGACAATTCGATTTGCAGCAATTCCAGCAATTCGCGGTCAATTTCAATTGCGGTGAGGTGTTTGACTCTTTCGATCAAGAGTTGAGTTAAAACGCCCGTACCTGGTCCAATTTCAAGTACATGGTCGTTGGGTTGGAGTTTCATCATATCGACACAGACCGAAAGGGTGTCGCTGTCGGTAAAAAAGTTTTGGCTGTATTTGCGCTTGGCGCGAGGCGTGTAATTCATGCCTACAGTGTAACCTATTTTGTTGCCAGCCAATCCAGGCTGCATGGCAGGAGGTCGTAAACACCCGCTTGAGCAGCGGGCCAGTGTGGGTTTTGTAATTGTGTGAGGATTTTGGGCAAAAGGGGTAAATAGCGTGCCTCAAACTGTGTGGGAGGATGCAATGACCAGATCGGTTCTGCTGCAGGGCTATAATCCAAACGATAACGACCTTGTGAATGCATAAACCGGGTTAAGATCACTTCCACCAATTCAGCATAAGGGGGAAACCATCCCGGCTCGCCTTCTCGTTCTGGCAGGCGATACACAACAGGTAAAGCCCGATACAGTTTACTGCGCCGGATTAAAAAACAGCGGCTGGTAAAAATTTCCTGCTTTTGCCGAAATTCAATCCCTTGTTGGCTTGGTGGGCCACCAGGGGGAGCCACACAGAGACAATCGGGATGTTTTTCCAATAAGGATATAGCAGCAGCGATCCAAGCGGGCGCAGCACCGCCAAAGAGCATGTCCCCATCGAGGTGCAAAACCAGGTCATGTTTTGCCGATTCCAGCCCAATAAAATACGCAGCAAAAGGCCCTCCGCGAAAATCTTTGCGCGGCATAGAGAATTCTTCAGCCAGCGGAGCGGTTGGAGATTTCTCTTGGGCGAAGTATTTGTGGTTTAAGGCCTTTAATTGATCTGCGGCTCCTGGCCTGCGCAAATCTAGGCTCCTTTGAATCAATTCCGGCCAGTCTGCTTGCAGGGCCGCCTGAAAGGCCGGCAAGAGCTCCAAACAGCGCTGCCAGTGGATCTGACCTTGTTCGGATTGGAATTTGGGGCCGGGGTCGAGATCCCAAAGCAAGAGGATTTCGCCGCAAGACGCAGACCAAAAGTGCAATTGGTGCGGCAGAACCAAACAGGCATGGGGCAAATCCCAAGGTGTGAGGTTAATTTGGAGGCTAATTGGATAAGGCGCGTGCTTGCTGGACATGGTTTTTTCCTGTAAACAGAATCATAGGGCCTGTGTCGCATTTTGACAAATTTGAGCATTTGATTTATGATTAAATCATTCAATATTAAATTAATCACAGAGGTTGACTATGTCCACACTCATGCCTTTGATTCCCCACAGCAAAGACCTCGGCGACGGCGTGGTCATTGAACGCTATCTTCCTCATTTGCCCCGTCCCAAAGTCGGCCCGTTTGTCTTTTTTGACTATTTGCCCCAAATCCAATTTGAAGCAGGGGTTGGCACTGATGTGCGCCCCCACCCACATATTGGTCTCTCAACCTTGAGTTATCTCTTTCATGGCCGCATGCACCATAAAGACAGCCTCGGTTACGATATCATCCTCGCGCCGGGTGATGTGCTTCTGATGAGCAGCGGCAAGGGTATTGTGCATTCCGAGCGCACCCCCCAAGAGGATCGCAAGCTGCCCCACAGCATTCACATGGTTCAGTTTTGGCTGGCCCTGCCCCAGAGCCACGAAGAAATGGAGCCCAAAGTCGGCCATGCCACCCAGCCCGATCTGCCCTTTTGGCAGGTCCAGGACGGCCTGTCGGCCCGTCTGGCAATTGGTACGGCCTTTGGCCAAAAAGCGCCTGTCAGTTCTTTGCTGAACCCCTTTTTGGTGGATTTTGAGGCCAGCACAGCGGGAACGTATACCCTCGCCAGTGATGAGCGCGAATCGGCCCTGTTTTTGATCTCGGGCAGCCTCGACATCAATGGCGAGACCTTCAGCGAACCGGCCTTTGTGGTCTTGGAATCGGATCAGACTTTTGAGATTAACTACCCCGCAGGCAGCCGCTTTCTTTGGTTGGGGGGAGATCCCCTTGATGGCCACCGGATTGTCTGGTGGAATTTGGTCGCCTCACGGCCTGACCTGATCGAAGCGGCCAAAGAGCGCTGGCGCAAAGGCGAATTTGCGATGGTGGCAGGCGATGAGGAGTTTATTCCTTTGCCTGAGTCGTAGATTGAATAAACCAAAAGGATAAGAAGTTACTTCACAAAAATAGCCCAATTTAATTTATCTGTAAATTTTGCAATGGGCCGAGTTTCGCTGCTGCCACCTGGCAGTAGCCCTATTCCTTGGGTTTTGTATCCCTAACAGCTTGAGACCAAGCAGTCTGGGTAAGAGAACCTTCTGTATCCATTAAGACAACGCCGTTTTTATACATACTTCTTAAAACATCTGAATTGGTTTCCAATACAGCGGTGTGTCCTCCACCCATATCATCTTTTAGCGCTTGTTCCCACAGGCCATTTTTATTGAGGAATGCTGTATGAAGAACTTGCCCTCCTTCAATACAAACGGCCATCACTCTGCCATCTGAACGGGCCCGCAAATCAGCGACAGATCGAGGTGCAGATTGATCCCCATTTAGTGCATAAGCATGGCAATTTACTCCACTTGACGCACCGATCAGACCATATTCACCGGCATTCAGACCTGCCCCCATTATCTCTGGATCTGAAGATAACTCAAGAAATTCTGTTGCCCGCTTGAGTGCCGCCGTGCTTGTATCCAACCCGAAAGAATTTCTTCTCCTTTCAGCTGATGCAAGGGCAGTTGGGGAGGAGGAAAAAGCAGAGGGTGTGGGGGAAGCATCGCCAGAAACCTGCGAACTTCTGGCTCCTTTTCCTGCTCTGGGCTGTTCATGAGCCCCTCCCAGAGAGGGGGATGGGGCATCAAAAGTCAAATGCTCGGGCGTTTGGTGATCCTTTACAATTTGCTTGACAATTTTATCAATTGCACTTTGATCCATGCGGGTTTTGATTCCTTCCAAAGGTTCATTGCCCGCTAAAATATTTTTTTCAATGCCCTTCACCAAATCTACACCGTCATTCGCGTATGAGCGGGCAATCATACCAATTCTATTATCGGTTAATCTCCCGCCAGATCCATCTGAACTGGGTTGTACACCACCCATAAAACTTTGGACAGCGCTGCCAGACATACGACTTGCTTTGCCCCCAATCTGACTTGCTGCTTTTGAACCAATGCCTTGTGTCAGGGCTTCAGCTGTAACGCCAGTGGACTTTCCCCCTGAGTGACCCACGCCTGGTGATTTTCCCCGAAAAGAACCTGCGGTACCTTGTCGGGTTGCTCCTGGTTCAGATAGGGTCTGCGCACCGGAAGCGGGCCGGGCACCAGCGGGAGGAGTCGCCGCTCTGATCTGTGGAGGCATTCCCCTTGGTGTAGAAATAGGAGATGGAGAACCAGGGATCATAAATTTGTTCTTCCCTTCAAGCTGTTTTTAATCGTTCCAGGGTCTCTTCAAGCACTTCTTGAAAGCGCTCCAATTGTTCGGCATAGTGGGTATATGGCGGGTGCAGGGGAGAAATATCTACCTGCATCGTTTCCATTTCATCGAGGCGATCAGCAATGCCATCACAGTGATCCAGCAATACCTGCAGGTTTTCTTCCAAAACGGGAATATCTGCCGGGTCTGCAGTGTTTTCGGATTCTGCCATGACCTGTTCAGCCATTTCGCGGTGCTGGTCAATTTCGGTTTGAATGGCAATAAAGCTCTCAAATTGGCTACTCAAGGCCTGCAGTCGCCCCAAGGCTTTCTGAATCTGGCCCAAATGCATCTGCAAATCTTGAACCTCGATTTCGGCATCTATGATCTTTAAACGCGTTTCAAATTCTTGGGTTTTGGCTTCAAAGACCTGCAATTTGCTCTGAAGTTTTTTCAGGACTTGGGGGTTGGGGGTGGGTTTGAGGCCCAGCACCTCATCGCTGAATACCTGCTTGAGAAAAAGCAGCAGTGCAGCTTCAGCCTGATCATACAGTTCGTCATAATCCAAATCTTCAGAAGCCGAGGCGATTTCTGGCAAATCGACACGGAAGGCTGTTGAATTGGCTTTGGGCAGCAGTGTATTTTGGGCTTCTTCCAACAGCTCTCGCCCCAAGACAGAACCGGGTTCAATTTCTAAACCTGACTTGATCAGGGGCAGAGCCTGCATGGGTTCGTCAATCAGCAGAAACAAAAATCCTGCGCCAAAATAATTGGCGGGGTTTTGGTAATTGAGTTGAATGCCTTTGCAAAAGAGCTGGGCCGCTTCTTGCAATTTGGCCTTGTTCACGGGTGGAAGCAGTCCCTCACGGACCGCTTGCCGCCCCTGTTCATAGAGTTTTTGAGACTCCAGATGGCGGTTCGTTTCTGAGGCTTGCAGCCCTTGCCTGGCCTGGGTCAGGCTTGCAAAATCCAGCATTTGATTGGCCCCTGTACTTTGGCATTTAAATCTAGCGATACAAATGATTATAACAGCCTCTTTTTAATTATTAAATTCAGGGGCAGTTGTTCACGTCGCGATTTTGTCAATTCAGTCCAAAATAAAGTATCCTGAGAGAATTCCTGCCTGTGTAAAAGCTGTCTGTTCGCCATTCAAACAACCCAGAGGTATCGATTGTGTTTAAATCCACCTTGCCCCATCTCTTGGCTTCCACTTTAGTTGTGATATTGTCTGTTTATCCGATCGCCAGCCAGGCCCAAAGTGAAGACTGGCCCGAAGAAAACCAAGTCTACCAATCCTTTTCTGTGGATCTCAACAAAGACAGCAAACCCGAGACCGTCGAAGTCAAAGCGGTCAGGGTCGGTGAAGCAGGGTATACAGGCCAACTCTTTGTCAAAAATGCCGCAGGTGCTGTAATCTGGCAAGGGCCCTTGTTTGAACCCGGCAGAGACAGTATTCTAGACAATGAACTCTATCTGGGTTCGTTTCCCATGGGCGAAGGCCGGGTCAGCCTGGTTCAAGATCTGGAAGGGGATGGTCGGGTGGATTTGCTTATGGCAGTACCCCAGTCCGATCTGCGCGTGCGCAGTTGGCGGATCTTTACCTGGAATGGCAAAGGCTTTGTTTTCAGCGCCAAAGGCTGTCTGCTTGAAGTCAAACCGGGTTCGGGTCAATTCAGTTTTGTCGAACACGCTGCTGAGCAGGGTAATTGGGTCGATGCCATCCACTTTGAAGGCAAAGACCTAATAGCCGAGATTCTCATGCTCAAACCTGGTGATTTGAGCGGCGGGAAAGCCAAAATGAAGATCAACTCAGATGGACTGCGTCTGCTCAGTTGGGTGGAACCTCCCCATTCTCTCAATGGCAAATAAATCATGACCAAACCCCTGACCAAACCCGAATTGTTGATGCCCGCAGGCAATCTCGAAAAACTCAAAGCCGCCATTTTGTACGGCGCAGATGCCGTCTACCTCGGCACCCCGGACCTCTCGCTGCGCACCCAATCGGGTATCAGCCTGGAAGATTTGCAAGAGGGAATTGCCTTTGCCCGTGAACGCGGTAAAAAAGTCTATCTCACCCTCAATCTCTTTTCCCACAACCGGGATATTGAAAAACTACCAGGTTTGATGGCGACCCTGGAAAAGGTCCGACCGGATGGCGTGATTATCTCCGATCCGGGGATTTTTCAATACGTCAAAGAGCGCATGCCCGGCCTGGAATTGCATATTTCGACCCAGGCCAATGTCTGTTCCTGGCTAACAGTCGACTTCTGGCAAAAACAGGGGGCTTCGCTGGTTGTGATGGCGCGCGAGGTGGGTTTTGCGGAGGTGCAAGAGATACGCAAACAATGCCCCGAGATCAAATTGGAGATTTTTGTGCATGGCGCAATGTGTATGACTTATTCGGGACGCTGTCTGCTCTCCAATTACATGGCCGAACGGGGCAGCAACCAGGGCAATTGCGCTCACTCTTGTCGCTGGGATTACAAAGTGCGGCTCAAGCTCAAAGATGGCAGCCTCAAAGACCTACACCTGACCGAAGAGACCAAAGAATTGTTTGACTTTTTTCTCGAAGAGGAATACCGACCTGGGGAGTATTTTCCCCTGGAGCAAGACAGCCAGGGCGCGTATATTCTCAACTCCAAAGATCTTTGTCTTTTGCCACGCCTGCCCGAGATTTTGGCCTCGGGCATCAACTCGCTCAAGGTCGAGGGGCGCAATAAATCCGCCTATTATGTGGCCTCTGTGGCCCGGGTCTACCGCAAAGCCATCGACGATTGGTTTGAGAATCCAGAGCAATGGAAATTTGAAGACTATCTCGAAGATCTTTATGCCGTGCCCAACCGGGGCTATACCCTGGGCTTCCACGACGGTCGCCTGAGCCCATTTAGCCACAATTATTACGATGTGCATTCGCTTTCAGATATGGAAAATGCCGGCTTTGTTCGCAGTTGGGAAGCAGACGCACTGATCTTTGAGGTCAAAAATTACCTCGAAGCGGGAGAGTTATTGCAATTCCTCTCTCCCACGTTGCGCGAGCCGATCCGCGTGCGTTTACAGGATTTTGAAGATGCCCTGACTCACAAAGTCACAGATAAAGTTTCTGCAGGGCAAAACAAAGCGATCCGCATTCCGCTTTCGATTTTTCACACCCTGAGCCCCGCTGAACTCAAAACCCATTTGCCCGTGATGAGTGTGGCCCGCAAAATGAGCCATATGAATGAAGGGCAAAAAGCGCGGTTAATTGCCGATCTTGAAGCCTTGCAAATTCAAATTCAGAATCTCAAAGTGGATGAGATCGAAAAATCCAAACGCCTGCAAGAAAACCAAGAAATGCAGATGTTTTTTAAACAAAAACAGGTGATCAGCAAAGGTCCTCGTATGGGGTTAGAAGGCTGTTGTGGCAAAGGCTGCAATGGCTGTCGCCTGTTCTGGTTTGATCCCAAATATGCCACCGCCCGCGCCAAGCTTCAGGCCAAAACAGACCTATTAACCCTGGAAAAAGCCCTACAACCTTAGAGCTGAGCCAAAGTTGTGACTATCTGTTTACAATTTTTGCAATCAGGGTAAATTGAAACAAGCAAAGCAGAGTTTTGCTCTTTTTTGTTGCAGATATCTGAAACACACCCAATATTTGTAAAGTTCAGAGTTTGATTGAGGTAGTTCATGAGCCTGATTCCCGCCAGCCCCCAAATTAAAATCTTAGACCCTGCCCGCCTGGCCCAAATCCCCTCCTCTCCACCGCCCGGCATGAACACCCATAGACTGGCCCAGGGGAGCGCTCAGGGGGCTGTGGGGGGGGCTGTTACGCCCACTTCTACCGCTCACCGCGAAGACTCTGTGGCCTTGGGCGATCCCCCCAGCGAAGAGACAACTGCTACTCCGACGCCAGTCCGCGACGACCCCGCCCCCCAACTCACCTCAGTCAAACGTTATGGTGATGATGCTGCAAATACCCCACCCAGCCAAACCCGCCTGAGCACCGCTTTACGCGTAGCCGAAAAAGCCCATTTGGGCTCGGAGGCAGGCAAACAACAGGCCGCCAGTTTTGCCCAAGACATCATGCCAATCGTGACACCGATTCGGCAAGAGATGGGGGTTGCCAATAAGCCTGCTACGCCGGCAACAGCCCCAGCAACAACGTCCACAGCCCAAACCCAATCGGCTATATCCCCAGCTGCTCCCCCAACTTCGGTTGCCCCCGTTCCAATCGATTGGAAAAGCAAATCGGTTGGCAGTTTAAACCTGACTGAATTGGCAGCATTGGCCAAACTCACCACAGCTGCAGATTACCCGGCCAATCTGGCTGAGCTGAAACCCGAAGTGAGACAATTGGCGAAGATGATCTTCGATGGCAAACTGGCGACCTTTTTGCTGGCCGCGCCAGCCAAAGTCACCCTGCCCGCCGAGCAAAAGACCCTGGTCGACAATTTACAAAAGTTGATCACCTGGGGCGGTGGAAGTGCCACCCTCAAAGCCTATGCAGCGATTTTACCCAAGGCCCTGGAATTGGATCCAACTTTTAAAACTCACTTGACTGAATCTGCTTCGGCCTGTTTGTCTCGGCCCTTTGTCGATGCCCTCAAAGGACTGGGTGTTGGCGATTTGCTGGGAGATGCGGCGCAATTGACGAAAATGGGTGCGGCTTTGGATGTTTTGATGGAAAAGGGCCTCGCTCAAGGTCTGGCAGATGCAGCCAAACTCAATCCCGACAGCCTCGACAGCTTACACACACTCGCCAAAATTTTAGAAGGTCAGAAAGCCGATCCCAAATTGTCGCTGGTGCCCGAAAAATTGGTGGCCTTGCTCAAAACCTTTCCAACGGAGGCCCCCAAAGTCGCTGCCCTGGAAAAACGCATGGCAGAGGTCAAAACCAAACTCGCCCCTTACGATAAATATTTTACCGATGCCAATTTTGGCAAACTCACGGGGGCCATGCGCAGTTTTTACGATGGCAAAGCGGATATGAAAGATGCTTTGGCTGTATATAGCCTGATCGACTTTATGGGCCTGACCCAAGAGAACATCAAAACGGTGCTGACCCCACTCGGATTGAGTCCCCAAGCTCTGGATGCAATGAAAAAGTCGAAAATGCTCGACCTGATTTTTGCCAAACCGGGCAGCGAAACCCACAAATTATTGCCCAATATGTTGACGGCAATCCAAACCCTCTCAGATGAGGTCAATGATACCAAAGACTTCCAGGCCGCCATGACACTGGTGACCTCGGGGCTCTTTGCCGTGGATGCCCTCGAAAGTTTGGCCCCCAGCGTCAGCTCGCGTGGGGTGATTCGCGAATTGGTTGAAATGGCCAGGCGCGGAACCCTCTCCCAGGTCAATCTCGGTGCAGTGGTTGGGGCGTATAATACCTTGACCGATAAAGGCGTCAGCCTCGACAGTGCAGAGGCCCTGCTCAAATTGGTGGGGGACCTCAAGCTTCCCCCCGACGACATAATGCGATTCTTGCGTTTGGCCAAAGACAATCCAGCAATGAACCGCCAGACCTTCAGCCTGGTTGACCGGGCCCTGGCCCACAAAGACGATTTCAGCAAATTTTTTGGCCATCAGCACAAGATTCCGCCCTTTTTGCTGGATGGCACGGGCAAAACACTGAGCTTTGAAAAATTCCTGAAAATTGAAGGGGCGATGAAAAGCCTCAATGATGGCAAATTTGACGAAGGTGATCTGGCTGCAGTCTTTACCCTGGCCAGCATGGCCCCTTACGACAAGATCAAAGACCTCATTCCGGCCCATATTGCCGGGCGCTTTCCAGCCTTACCCAAATTATTAAGCGATACCAAAGGCTTTACCGGATTTTTGGCTAGCAATTTAAATTTTCAGAAGGCCTTTCTCTCCTTTTTAAATGGTGATGCTACAGCCCTGGTTAAGGCTTTGCCCGGCGTGGCAAAAGGGATTTTGGACGTGACCAAAACCAACGGCTCGCTTGCGGCCTTTGTGCAAATTTTTGATCTCGGCTTTGATCTCGAAACGAAGGTGATTGCCGCCGCTGAAGCGGGCAATATTGACGGATTCAGCACCCTCAGCACAGAAATGCAGACCAAAATCACGGCCACCAATGCCCGCCTTCAGGAGAGTGTCAAGCGCCACCCAGAAATCAAGACGGTGATTCAGGCCGCGCCGACGCCAACCCCCACTTCACCAGTGCCTGCCAAAGCCGAAGAAATGCTGACCCAAAAAGAATGGGCCAAAGCCGAAGAACTGGCCCTGCTGAAAGACCCCACCACCGGCCCCAAATTTGCCAAATTGCAAGAACTACAGACCCTCGAAGGTCTGCAAAAAAACCGCCCTCTCTTTGAAGAAGAGGCTCTCAAGCTCAAGGCCCTGAGCGAAGAATTGCAACCGGAGTTGACCCAACTCAAGCGCCTGCAGGAAGTCAAAACCCTGCAAAGTGAAGTCACAGGCCTGCTGAGCAAAGAGCCCTTTCTCAAAGACAATCAACTCAACGCCGAACTGGTTAGCCTACTCGAAAGCAAACTCGGCAGCCAGGTCAAAGAGAGTCTGCCCAAGCTCAAATTCTTGCAGGGTGTGGCTGGTAGCAATTTTGAGACCCTGCTCAAAGATCGTCATTTTGATGCAATTGCCAGCCGCTTGGGAGAGGTGCAAGCTGCCCTGATTGCCCAGGGTGTGCCCCCGGCCCAGAGTGAGGCCCTGTTAAAAAAGGCCCTGACCTTGCCCGAATTTAAACCCGAAAGCCTGCTCAAGGCCCTTGATGAGCAGATGGCTGCCTTAACAAAATTGGGTGAGCAGGTCGGTGGCAAATTGGGCGATATTCGCCTGACACCCCAAGAAATGTTGAAGTCTGTTGAGGACAATTTGCCGGGTATTCGCAAATCCCTGGAAGGCGTGGCCCTGGGCCGAGACCTGAAACAAATTGAGAACCTGATTGTCACCCTCTTTGACGATCCGCGCTTTTTGGATCAGGGCAAACTCAAACCCGAAGTGCTGACCTCGCTGCTCAGACACCTTGAAAACAACCTCGCCCCTGTGGGTTCGGATCTGACGAAACTCGTGGCCCAACTCGAAACCCTTCACCAATTGGGCCCTGAAGCCCTCGAAAAAATGCTCAAATTGCCCCCGGAAAAATTGGCCGAGGCCTTGCCCAAACTCACGGCTTATGCAGAGTATGCCAAACAACAGCCCGCGATTTTGCAGCGGGGGGTCGAAAAAATTGAACTGAAAGCGGCCCTCGAAGAGCTGATCAAGGTTGATCCACTCAAAATCCCCACACCGCAGGCCATGGCCGAAGTGGCAGGCCAAAGTGCCGAACTCAAACAGGCCTCTGGCACTTTGCGCGAATTACTGGTCAAAAGTGGTCTGAGTGACGAAAAAGAAATTGCCCAGGTGCTGAGCGGCTTTGAGAGCTATATTAAAACCATTGGCAACAAGGCTGAAGACCTTGCTGCTGTACAAAAAGGCCTGGACTACCTGAAAAACCTGCCACAAGAAGCCTTAAAAGGGCTGTTTAACAAAGACTTTAATGTGCGGGTGCTGGGCCCAGAGGTGATCAGCAGCCTCAACACGGTCGTGGATAAACTCGGCAAAGCTGGTTATAGCGGGCCAAATATCCAAAAAGAAGTGATTGAAACCCTCAAAAAAGGCGTGTCGGGCATCCATGATTTGAGCAAACAGGCCAAGGTCTTGACTGCCGCAGAGGAACTGCTGGGCAAATTGGAGCCAGAATTGCTCAAAGACGCTGTCAAAACCCGTGAATTACATGCCCAATTGCGCAAATCTTTGGCGGCCCTGCCCGAGATTCTCCCTGAACATTTAGAAGGCCTCAAAATCGCGATCCAAGAGACCAAAAGTCTCGACACGGTTGTCGGCGCTCTGGCGGGTCTGCGACCCGCGGACCTGGAGCAGGTGGCCAAACAGCCCGAGCAATTTACGCCATTGATGAAAAAGTATGAAACCCTGATGAAAAAAGTCGATCAGGCTTGGGGCAAAGTTGCCACACCGCCTACGCTACCCAAGCCGGGCACCCTTAACAACCCAGAAACCCGCGCTGCAGTGGTCGCGCTCCTGCGCAATGATCGATTCTGGGAAAATTCAAGCCAATTGATGGACCAAGAAGTGGAAGGCCTCTTGCGGCAATTGAGCCAATTAGAGGGCGACCCCGTGACGGCCAATGGCCTGATCAAGGCCCTCGGGGGCATGTCAGATATTCAATCCGAGAAAGCCATGTGGGAGCTGCTGCGCTCAGACAAAACCATCTTTAAAGACGTGCAATCGTATACCAAAGAGATGGAAAAGCTGTTGCTTAAAACCGAGGGCCTTAAGCCCGAAGAGGTGCTCAAAGCCCGCGCAGCCTTCTTTGATGGTCTCTCAGCCAATATTGTTAAAAACCTGGAGAGGCCTGCGTTTTTTCAAGAACAGCTCAAATTGGCCGAACAGGTGGCTGGGCAACTCAAAGGTCTGCCGTTTAAACTCACAATTGAGGCTCAACAAGAAGTTGCGGCCTCGTTTTTGCGCATTGCCAACGATCCCCATTTTCTCAATGGCGCCTCACCTGACCCTGCCAAGGTTGAAGCGGCTTTGAAGCTGCTCAGTGAAAAACTGGGCAGTCTCAAAGACAGCCCAGCCCAGCTCCAGGATGTGATTCGCGGCCTGCGCGAGTTCTCTGAGAGCCGGTATATTGCCGAGGGGCTGGCCAACCCGGATTTGATCAAAGGCAATTTCTTTGAAGACTTAGGCAAAACCGTCAAAACCATGGACCACGCCTCGGGGGATTTGGGCCATTTATTGAGTAAGAGCCCGCTGATCATCCAAAAATACCTCAGCTTACACGGGGCCAAGGTGGCCTACAAAGAGGGCCAGGCCCTGCTCGACCGCGCCAGCTCAAAAGAGTTTGATACCCTACCTGGCACAACCAAGCCGCATCCCCACGGGGAATACCTCAAATTGTTGGCGATTGCCGGTTATGGCGTGAACAGTGTCGATGCTCTGACCAGTTTCTTGGAAATTGGCGGCGTGGAATTGATGGGCCTGGGCAAACAAATGGCCATGGCGGGCACCGAATTTGGGATTGATCTGCTAATCAATTATTATTTGAATCATCCCGAACAGCCCATGCCCCAGAAATTCAAAGATCTGATCAAATCCACGGCCCTGGCCTCGGCCCTGACATCGGATCAGGCCTTTGCCACTGTGCAAAAACTCTACCCCGAGATCAATGACCGGGGTGATTTGGTTTTGGCCCTGGGAGAGTCCCTTGCAACCCAAGACAATATTCAATTGATGAGCACCTCGATGCGCTATTATTTCCAGCAGCAGGTGCTGAGCCTAAATGGCAAAGGCCTTGATGGTGTGGTACTCGACAAGGTCATGCAGGGCCTGGAAAAAATCGCAGGTTATGGCGGCGAGATGGCCAGTGCAGTCGGCAAAAAACTGGCAGGCTGGGCCCATGATCTGGCTGGAACATCGGTGGGCAAGGCCTCTTTGGCCCGTCTCGAAGGCTGGATCAGCACTGCAGGAAAATATGTCGAAGGCAAGGGGCAGGCCCTGGCGGGCCATATCGAAGCGGCCATGGCAGGCCTGAGCGACTTGGCCAAGTGGGGCAATGAGGGCGCGATCAAATTGCTGAGTCTGGCCGGTGCGGCCCTCGAAACCATGGGCGAAGGCCTGATGAAGCAAAAAATGATTCAGGGCATGGTCAACGCCGTCGAAGGCGCCTCCAGTCTGATTAAATCGGGTATGTTAAGCACCCTCAGCCAGATCAATACCGCTCTGGCCAAGTATGGCAGCCCAGCTTATGACGCCTTTCGCATCACCTTGCAAAAGGCCGGGATTTTGGCCCCAATTGTCAAAACCGAAGCCAAAGTGATTCTGCAAGGGGTGGAATTTGCGGGAGATGCAGGCAAGCTCGAAAAAGCCGTGGCGCGGGGCCTGGTGGGCCTGGAAGAGGCTGCCGCCAAAAAGGGCCTCAAGACCCTGACAGAGACCCTCAAGCTGTTTAAAACCCCGGCGTATGCCGAGCAATTTTTGGAATTGCTGGCCAAATTGCCGCCAGGCATGGCCGAAAAAATTCTGCAAAGTGAAGCCTTGATGGCGATGTTGCCCAAGATGTTGGGCCGCCTGTTTGATATCGGCATGACTGCCGAAAAAATTGCAGTTAAATTCACAGCGGCCATGGGCAAGATCATGCCTTTGGTTGGCATTGGGGTGTCGTCGTATGACGCCTACCGCTTGCACACAATTGCCACCACAGGCGAGTGGGGGGGCACCAAATACGATCACCCCGATGTGCGCGCTTTGGCCCTGGTGGGCTCGTTTGTGAATGGCGCAGATACCGCCATGAGTGTGGCAGAGCTGCTGCTGGATATTCCTTCAGGTGGGGGGGCCTCTTTGGCCCTGCTTGGTGCCAGCGCCTTTATGGCCCTGACAGAATTGGGCCTGGATCTGATGATCGACTATTATAACGGGCCCCCACCTGTGCCGATGGGTGAGACCATGCGCTCAGGTGTGCGGGCCGCAGCCACGGCCTGCGCAGCCCTCGACCCGACGATCTCAATGGAAGATATCTACACCTTTGGTTCGATCACCACAGGCCAAGACCTGGGCCTGCAAATTGAGGCCCTCAAAGGGCAGACCCCCTCCCCCGCCCAACAAAAAACCTTGACCGAACGTCTGGCAAGCCAATTGGCCAATAACCAAATTGGTGAAGCGGAGCTGATCCGCACCCTGGTGGATGAATTTGTCTTTGCCAATGGCACAAACGTGGCGCTCAGCCCCGAAGAACTGGGCAAAATCGTGGGGCCGGATTTTCTCAAACTGGCAGTCAAAATGCTGCTCAGCGATTTTAATTCCAGCGATGTCAAACGGGTTGAATTTTTGCTCAAAGCCGCGCCCGATGCCCAGACAGCCGCCCAACTCAAAAGTACCTGGATCGAAAAACAGGCTTTAAGTGGCGCGGCCCTGCTAACCGAGATCGCGGTCCAGTTTGGGGTGGCTGTCAACGGTGATACCGGCAACCAATTGGCGCAGATCCTGAATTCAGACGCATTAAAAATGCTCTCTCCGGCCCTGCAAAAACAATTACTAGAGGATCTGCTCTCTTATGCTCCGCCCCAAATGGCGGGTCTGGGACAACGCCTCTTTGCCGCTGGCGATGAGAGCGTCAAAATGGCCGTCTTGGCCAAATTGCCTCCCACTGCTATAAAAGACTTTGTGACAGCCCTGAGCAAAGACGATCAAGCCTTTATTCAGGCCTACCAAACCAAAGACCCCACCGGCACAGTGCTGGGAAAACTCTTTGACAGCCTGCTCTTGCAGCCAGAGCCCCTGGCGACTTTATCCACGCTCGAAAAACTGATCGTGTTGGCCCCTGGGGCGACCCAAGCCAAATTACTCGAAAAAACCCTGGCAAATGCCAGCACCAAAACCCTGGCTGCATCACTCGTGCTCAAGGTCTCCGACCGCGCAGCGCTGGAGCTTTTGCCAATCGAAAAAATTGCCAGAGCCGCCACGCCCGAAGGGGGCAAAGACCTCTATGTTCACATCTTACAGGCCTTTAATGGCGCACCATCTGGGGGCAAAGCCCTGAGTATTGTCGCTGATAACATTCCTTTCAGCGCAGTGCTGCTCTTTTTAAATGAACGTTTGAGCCTCGATCCACCCCAAGAAATGGGCACGATCGACACCGAGGCCAGCCATGTTCACAGTCTTGTCAACAACCAGCTCAGTGGGCTCAAAGGTTTAGATCAGAACCTGCTCTTGCGATTTGCACATATTTTGGCGAAAGAGGGCAGCATTCAGTCGATGGCGGATCTCAGCCGCCTGACTTCCGCTCTCGATCTTTCGACCCACAAGCAGCTTTTAACAGAATTGCTGGTTCAATCCGACAAAACCCCCAATTTGTCGATCCCCATTGGCACCTTGATCCGCAATGCCTCGCAAATGCCCGAATTTGGCGCTTGGGCCAAAGATGTCGATCTGAGCAAAGCATCGGCGCTCTTGGCCAAGGTCAACGATACCAGCGGTCTCAGCCATTTGCTCTCGGGCCTGATTCGCGGCCAAGACGTGCCCACAGAAAAATTTGCGGCGATCATCGCCCAATTGGAACCTTCGATGCTGGTGGGCACGCTCAATCAATTGCCCAAAGAAGAGGTCAAAGCCCTGTTTGACCAGCTCAGCGATGCCGAACGCCTGACTCTTTTCAAGCAGGTGGTGGCTGCTCAAAAAGACGACTTTACCAATGGCATGGGTTATGCCCGCATGTTGCTGAATATCCCCGATGGGGCCACGCTCAAAGAAGCGGGAAGCACCTTTAAGCTGCCCCCCAATGCCACTGCTTTGATCGACGTGCTCAGTGGCCCAGATTTGCTCGGAAAATTGAGCGAGAGCAATGGCGGCGCCGAAGTGGTCTCCTGGATCGTGGCCTTTGGTGATCGCGGCCAAAACGAAAAAGCCTTTGAATTTCTGCAAAAGTCCAATAGCTGGCTCAAAGACCACTCCGACGTACTGGTAGCGGCCTTTGAATTGGCTGACAAAGGCGGTATCAGCGATGCCGACCTCAAAGGCAAACTCAGTGCCAAGGCCCTGTACTTTATGACGGGCCCCCTCAACAGCGGGGGCGATGCCGTGGCCGAATGGCTGGGGGCGAATAAAGAGTTCAGTCAAAACATGAAGCTCTTGGAACGCCTCGCCAATTTGACCGATTCAGAAGGCAAAGCGGCGCTGATCAATGGTTTGCTCGACAACAAGACCTATGATCTGCTGCTGGTCTCCTGGAATGCCGAAGAGGTCGAAGGCCTGATAGACCGGATATACAACCAAGATCCGTCCGCAGCGCTGATCGTGCATATCGAACCCAGTCGCTTTCAGGGCCGCTTTGGCAAACATGCCGATGCAGCGCTGTTAACTTTGCTCAAGAGCAAAGAGGTCGACAAAGACCTGTATCTGGCCAAACTCACGCCTTTGCTCAGCCCTGCCCAGATTCGCACCTTTCTCACACAGGCCACTCCCGAAGAACTCAAAACAGTGCAAAGAACATTGTTGACCAGTTTTGCCAAACTCGATCCGGCCTTAGATGGTGATTTGATCGTGAAACTGGCCCAAGCAGCCCAAACAGGCATCCGCTCAGATATAGTCAGATTTTTGCTGGGCTCGACAGACAACAACGCCCTTACCCTAAAGGTCTTGCAAAAAACCGTGCCGGTGTCTGAATTGCTCGACCGGATCGATATGAGCACCTTGGCAACGCGGTTTAAAGCGGATCCCACCAATTTGCAAGGCGTGCTGGATTTGATTGAAAAAAGTGGCAAAGTGGGCCGCCTCAAAGAGTTTATCGAAGGCCTGCCCGCTGCGGCTCTTTTGGAATCCCTGGCTTATGATGCTGGGATATCCGACTTTAAACCCACGGGTGACTTGCAGGCAGATATTGCCAGCCTCTTAAAGCAGACAGACCTCAAAGGCCTCGGTTATAGCGTGGCCCCACATATGGACAAACTCTTTAGGGAACTCAAAGCCAGCAAAATGACCGTGGGCGCAGCAGATATCGCCAGTTTGGTCACGATGGCAGGGTTTGTCTCACCTCTGGATCGGGCCAAATTGTTGCAGGGCGTCTTGGGCGAAACCGTGGTGGATGACGCCGATGCCGCTTTGCTAGAAGGAGTGCTCAAAGCCGCAAGTCCGGCTGACTTTAAAGCCATTTTAGAGAATATGGGCGAAAAAGCGCTCAAAAGTCTCGGGGCCGAAGTGGCTGAAGCGACAGATTCTGGCCTGATGGTAGACCTGATTCAAAGGCTGGCGGCCAGCCAGGATCTGACTCTGTTTAATGGGGTCATTCAGGGCGCCGCCCCTGGGGACTTGGTCAAACAGCTCAGTGCCATGGCCCCAGACATGCAAGCGGCACTTTTGGGCAGCTTGAGCGAAAAACAATACCTGTCTTTGGGCCAACAGGTGCTCAAAGCCGGAGACAAAGCGGCGCTGGATCTGTTTGCGCGCATGATCGGCCAAGCCGAGGGCACGCGTTTTCCCCAGAAAAATCCCGAGTTGCGCGGCCAGATGTTGAGCCAATTGGCCGATCAACTCACGTCGTTTAGTCTGAGTGAAGGCGGCGACAAAGCCCTGACCTGGATCATCGGCCTGAGTGACAAAGCCACAGTCGACAAGGCCTTTAAGAATTTTAAAGAGGGCTGGGCCAATCGGGCAGATATTGTTGTGAGCGCGATTCAATTGGCCAAAAAAGAGGGGGTGCCACTCAAAGAGCGCTTGAGTGGGGATACTCTGCGCCTGATCATGCCCAGCCTCAACAATTCCTGGGACTATTTCAGCTCCATGGTTGGCAGCAAGGGCTTTGCAGAGAATATGCAGCTGATTCAAGATTTGGCAGCATTGACGGACGACAAAGGCAAAGCACATATTGTGAATGGCCTGATCGACAAAAAAACCTTGGATTTCTTCGGCCTGGGCTACCAGGCTCCCGAAGTCAAAGCCACAATTGCCAATCTGGTTGGCACCAGCAAATCGTATGAATTTGTGCTGAATCTCGACCCCAAAAATGTGGTCGCTTATTTTGAACCCAGTAAAATTGCTGACATGCTCAATACCTTGGCCAAAAGCAGTGAAAAAGGCAAAGACAAAGCCATTCAAGGCATTCTCACCGCCGCTCAAAGTGCCTGGGGCAGCAAAGATTTGGCCACCACCCGCGCCTTTATCTCTGATTTTGTCAATCACATGGATGCCAAATCCATGCTGACGATTCCGGGTGCCATGCGCCTGATGTTTGATACCCTCAACAGCCATTCGGGCACAATCACCCCAAATGATTACACAGCTATGGAGCACCTTTCACAAGGGGTAGATGCAAGCACCAAAAAATACATGGTCATGCAGATGATGAACCGCTGGAAGAATCTCATCGACTTTGTGGTGAGTGAGGCTGAACTCAAAACGGCCGTGGGCATCATCAGCAAAGATCCCAAAGGGGTGATCGCCCAATTCAGCGAAGCGGAGATTGCCGAACTCGTGGGTAAGGTGAGTGGCAGCAAAGAAGCCGATCTGTTAATCGATTTGTTTGAAAAACACGCAGAGCCTGCTCAATTGGAAAAACTGCTGAAACAATTGCCCCCTGAGGCCATTCTTGCCTCTTTGGCCAAAGACAGTGGTCGTGCTTTGAGTGCCGACACAGACACCTTAAACAACCTGGCAGGGCTTTTGGCCAATGGCTCCCTCAACACAGGTTATGGTATTCAAACCCATTTGCGCGTCTTGATCTCCAAATTGGATCTAACCCGCTCTACCGCAGCCGCCCAGGTCCTGACCCAGGTTGGCGACCGGGCCACTCAGGCGCAGGTCCTCAAAGACCTGATCCCCGATGCGTATTTCCACTATATTGCCACCGGTGAAGGACCGCCACAGCCAGTTCCCAATACCTTGGATGCAGCTCAACTCAAA
Organism: Candidatus Blackallbacteria bacterium; assembly: GCA_051715345.1. GTDB lineage: Bacteria > Cyanobacteriota > Sericytochromatia > UBA7694 > UBA7694. The sequence continues at coordinate 200,785 of JBPXJQ010000029.1, read as the reverse complement.
CTGATCAATTCTGTTTTGGGCCGCCACAGTGGGGATTTAGATGCCTTTATCAAAGAGATTGGGCCCGAACTGAGCTTCTTGGCCGCTTCAGGGGAATTTAACCATCCTGCCACAAGGGCCGAATTGCGCATGCTCTTGCAGACGTTGGGCCAGGCCAAAGACCACACGGCCTTGCAGGAATTTGTCAAAGCGCTGCCACCCCACGCCTTGGTAGATATTTGGGAGGGCCTGGGCAATGGCCCCCAAACCGAGATGATGAAAACCCTGAGTGACTCCGACCGCAAAGTCTTTTTGGAGGGCTTTGTCAAAGCAGGTAAAATCGGCCCTGTCAAAACCATGATCAATGGCATGGATCAATGGATAGGCGGCAGCAGTGGGGCCAACCGCGACGTTTCAGATGCCACCAAAACCGAGATGCTGCACTTGCTCTCGCAGAATCTGGGCCGCTTCAGGGCCGCCTCACAGGATATGGCCGAAGCAGGTATGTTGCTGGTCATGAATGCCCCCAAACCCAATCAGTCCGACCCCAATGATCCCGCCAATGCCTTGCTGGACAATGCCTTCAAGAGCATTTTGGATTCGGGCTATTTTGGCAATGGCGCGGAAGCGGTCAAAGGGATTATTAGATACACCAAAGAGCACACCCCGCCACCCAATGATGGCATGGCTCTGCTGGCGGGCAAACTCAGCCCCAAAGCCATGGGTTATGCCGCTGACAGCCTCGACAGTTTCTGGACTTGGATGACCAGCAACCAAGGCGACACCGAAAACGTCCAGTTTATCAAAGACCTGGCCTGTGCTGCCACGCCTGAAGGCAAAGCCGGCATTGTCAATGCGCTCTTGGCCCATTGGACCACCGACAGCCGAGAAAAAGTCATCACCGACATTCTTGTGGGCCGCAATGGCCAACAGGAACTTAAAGGGCCTGAATTTGCCCGGATGGTGAATCTGCTGGATATGAATACCCTCAGCGATGAACTCGAAACCCCCAGCGAAGCGGGTCAATTTTTGGCAGCCTTGATCGACCGCTATCCCAAAGACGCAGGCGACCTCAACCTCAAGGTGCGTCAGCTGTTTAGCGATTATTCCACGATGGCCAATTCGGGAGCTGAAATGTTGGCTGCCATGCTTAATTGCTTAGAAAAAAGGTACCCCGATGGTCAGGGTGTGCACAAGGCGTTGGCCAAATTGGACAGCACGCCTGTTAAAACCTTTTTGCAATATGGCAATAGTGTGGTCCTGGAACGCCTGCGCGGCTATATGAATTTGGATATCCCCAGCCCTTAACGCTGCGTTTAGACTGCTTCACGGCATCCATTCTTGATGCCATTTGCGTTTTTCTTCCCAGATGCGCAGGGCACGGAGCCCTTGCGCTGTCGCCAAAGATCTGGCTTGAGCGTTGGGCAACACCAATAACGCGGTGGAAAGGGCATCTGCCATGGCTGCGCTCTCTGCCACCACGGTTAAACTGCCCAGATATTTGGCTGGCCGCCCAGAACGGGGATCAAGAATATGGCTAAAACGCTCTCCTCCCTGTTCAAAATACTGTTGGTCATCGCCACTGGATGAAAGACCCTGATCTTTGATCCAGAATGTATTTAAAACTACATTTGGGTCTCGGGGGTGACGCACCCCTACGGGCCAACCCCGTGGAGAGTCAGGAGGGGAGCCGAGAAAGAAGCTGCTGCTATCACAGTTCAAAGAGGCCACAGAGATCCCACGCTTGCGCAGTTCAGCGACAGCTCGGTCCAGGGCCCAGCCTTTACCTATGGCTCCAAAATCGAGTTTCATGTCAGCCACTTTGAGCTGGAGTCTGGGGGGAAAATTGAAAAGCGCTATCTTGTGATACCCCACTTTTTGCTGAACCCAGGCGATCTCTTTGTCTGAGGGCACGTGTCCAGGTGAACCCCAAGGTCCACCCCGAAATCCCCAAAGCGAAACAAGTGGGCCAACCGTAATGTCAAAAGCACCCTGGGTAAGTTGGGCATAGTCTTGGGCCTGTTTCAAGGCCTCATAAAGCCCATGTGAAATTTCAACGGGATTGGGCCACGCTTTGGCCAGGGCTTGATTCAATTCACTTTCGGGCAAATAATCTGAAAGTAATTGGTCTTGGTTGCGAATCTCTGCCAGAGCGGCTTCTGCAGCTGTTGTGGCCAACTGTTCATTGGCATGGATGACTTTAACCTGAAAGACAGTACCCATAGAATAGCCTGCGCGTTGGATCATCGCTGCTTGTGCTGGTCTTTGGCTTGCACCTTCCACAAGGGCCAAAATGAGTGCCAAAAAAATTAGCTTGAGTCTGAGACTGAATGGATTGTACACGCTGCTAAACAGTGGAGGCAGATTCGGGGGTCACTTCAGTAGAGGCAGATCGGGGCAAATGGGCCTTTTTTTTATGCCTGGGACGGCGGCTGAGCCAAAGGCCACTCAAAGAGAGGAAGATCAGACTCATTGCCACGGCATCATAGAGCAAAATGCTCCACATTCCGCCGAAACGCCCGGTGTGTAAGCGCCAGATCAGATCTTGGATATCCAATGCCTGTTTGCCTTGGTTCATGACCAAAGGCATTTTTTGCCAATGCCGTACCATCGCAGTCTTGTCTGAAGTGCCTGTATATATCGCCAAATCGGTTTTGAGTTGCAGGGTCGGTCCCGCTCCCACCCACATTTTTTGAATATACTCACCCGCAACGGGGTTAAAGGGCAGGTTACCAATTTCTTCCCAGATTTCTCCCCCATCTTCGCTGAAGAACACCCCCACTTCGCGCAGCGCCAGCCAAATCTGGCCCTGTTTGGGCCCCAATGCCAGACCCACCGCTTTTTCGGCGGGAACATAGAGTTTAAGTTCTTTCCAGCTTTTTCCACTGTCGCGGCTTTCAAACAGGGCTTTGGCATCCGCAGCCAGCAAATGTCCTATCACATGGGGATCACTTGCCAATAATTGGGCCTGCCCCAGGGAAAAGCCATTGGCAGAAACGGGTTTGAGAATAAAGGGTTTCCACAACTCGCTGTGATTGAGAGCCAAGGCTGTGCCTGCCACCACCAACATAAACAGGCAAGAGAAGATCCCCACCCAGCGGTGCAGGTCATGGGTCAGGCGGCGGGGCAAAGCGCGAATCATTTGAGAATCACTTCTTCAAGCAAAATCAGGGCCTTACGCACCCCTGCTGCAATCGACCAAGAAGAAATAGTTGACCCGGTTAAATGGATAATATCGGTGTTGATCTCCAGCGGATCTTTGCCTGATTTACCTTTAAACTGATTCAAAAATCGGCTGCGTTTGACCCCATCACCCCTGCGTTCACGGTAGACCATAACAGCCACCTCGGTGATCTTGGCCTGGGGCGAAAGACCCACAATAAAAGTGATCGGGAAATGTTTGCCCTCTTCGTCCAAGATCAGGGCATACCTTTCGACTTTGCCTTTGTGCAACCCGACCCAGTAATTGAAGCTGTTCTCAGGTAACTTTCGCCGCAATCGCTTTTGGATGGTATTTTTTTGACTTGCAGAAATGTTTATGCTGCGTTTCTCAGGTGTTAAATCACCCAAAATTTGCTTGAGGGCATTGCTCTCACTGAGATAGACCTGCTCATAATATTCAGGTTTTTCGGCTGCCAGAATCGGGGTGCTTGGCAGCGTGGGTGTCAGACTGAAGCTCAGCAACACCAAGCAAGCCCATCTGGAAATATATAAATTCATAATTCTTACCTATCAACGACTTAAAAACCCACCGCAACCGAAGCGATGAATTGGTTATTCGCTGTCTCTTTACTCAAATCACCAGTCAAAAAGGCCTGGTTCTCCAAATTCCACTGGTATTCCAATTTAAACACGGTATTGGCAATGGGGCGGTAATTTACCCCCAAGACCAGCTCAGTGCGGTCATTGGCGTTGAGTACACTGGCATCGGTGTCCACTTGCGAGATGCGGCCAAACAGCGTAAATACGGGATCAGAAAAATCCAAGCCAAAAAAACTGCCTTTGAGAAAATCGGGAAAGAGGTGATAATGTCCCTCGAGATAATAGCCCCACATCGGCCCATTGAGTGTTACGTCTTTTTCCCCCACTTTAAAACTGCTGGGAGTATGAAGAGCCACACCGCCTTCGCCGATCAATTCAAAGGGCCCTGAACGCCAATTAAAGTCAGCCACAAAGAGCCCCAGGTGTTTTTGGGCTTGGGCATCAAAGCTGGAATAATAAGCACCCAGACCAAAATCCAGTCCAATAAAGGGACTCAAACCCACACGTGTGGTAAAGGCCTTGGAATTATTATTGTCTTTGGACAAGCTTGGCCGAGCCCGACGCAGGCCATTGCCATCTTGTAAATTGTCGGTTAAACCTTGCAAGACATAGGCCTCATAAAAAATTTCCCAATTGTCATCGGGGTAAATCGTACCATAAAAACCGGCCCCCGGTTCCATCCAAGTGCTTGGGACAATCACATTGGTAAACAGCGGGCGGGTAGTGGAATCGCGAAAGTCTGAATCGTGTAAAACATTGAGACGGCCGACCGGGACCAAAATGACACCACCCCTGAAGATCAGCCAGTCTTCGATTTTGAGATCGAGGGAACCCTGTTCAATTTTGAGTTCACCGTCGTTACTGCCACCGCCCAGCAAACCGCCGTGTTCAAATTCGATTTCGGTATTAAAAAAGATGCGCTCATGTAAGAGCGAGGAGACCTGTAGAATCAAACGGTGGTTATCAAAATAGGCGGGTTTGCCATCCGGGAAAAAATATTCGGTGTCAAAATAGCCGCCAACACTGGTTCCCCCGTAGCTGTTTTTGCGTGTAAATGCCGAAATGTTTCGGCCCCCAATTGTCATTTTGCTTGTGTTCGAGGTGGATTCAGCATTCGGTTCGGGAGTGGGTTCCGCAGTGGGTTCTGCCCCAGCAGGGACTTTTTCAGAAACCTCAGTTGGATTTGTTTCCAATGAAAAAATGAGTGCATCCCCCTGTTGGGCCTGGGCGGGTAAAGTGAGTGGGTAGGCCAGGAGTACAGAGAGTGTCAATAGAGGGGCGATCAAGCGCAACATGGAGCGGACTTTCCTTTTCAGTTTTCAAGAGAATGCAAATGAATTCCCAGGGGCTCAGTGTAAGTTAGATAATTATCCCTAGTCAATAATAATTGATGATTAAATATTATATCAATAATAACTATTGAATGTATTTACATTTGTAATTTGTATTAATAGCAACATATTTTTACTTTATAAATAATACGGTAATAATTATTAATTATATATTTATGCTTTTGAATTCTTTCCAATTGTACCGCTTCTCCCCAGAAGTTGGGCAGGAGCGGTACAATACACGCAGAATTTGTGTGAGGTTGACGTCTATGTCTGGTTGGAAGCCTGTACTTTCTCGGGGACTTATGCTTTTTGCTCCCTTGATGCCCATTGCTGCCAATTTTGCTTTCATTGCAAATGCGCAAGCTGCCCAGACATCTCTGTCATCCCAGACAGCCCAGGCCCCCTTGCGGCTGGTGGTTTTGCCGTTTAAAAATTTAACCGGTGATGCTAAGCAAAGCTGGCTGGGGGAGAGCCTGGCTGAAAGCCTGACCACCGCTTTGAGTCAACGCAGTCAATTGTCGTTGATAGAACGCAGCCAATTGGAACTGATATTACAAGAACAGGGATTCAGCCAAAGTGCCTTGGCAGATGAAAGTCAAGCGCCACGTTTGGGCAAAATTATCGGGGCCCGCAAATTGCTGATTGGCTCATACCAACAACAGGGCCAAACATTGCAAATACAAGCCAGGTTGGTCGATGTTGAAACAGGGCAAATCGCCGAAGGCCAAGCGGTCAAAGTCGAAGGCCCGATTGAAAATCTATTTGCTTTGCAAGCAAGCTTAGCAGAAAATTTGCTGATACGTCTGGGGGTACTTCCCAGCCCCTTAGATCGGCAAGCCCTGGAAGAGAGTCTCAAAATTTGTAACAGTCCTCAGGTCTATGCCCAATACCAGCAGGCCCGGATTCTGCTGCGCATGGTCTCCGATAAACACCTCAGCCATGCGATTGACTTGCTTGAAAAAGTTGTCGCCACTGAACCGGAATTTGTTGAAGCCCAAGTGGCCCTGTCTGAGGCCTTTTCGCTGCGAAGTCGGATGCGACGCTTTTATGCCTCGGCCCGCAAAGACGATTTACAAAGGGCCCTGTTTCACGCCCAAGAAGCACTCAAACAGGGCAAAGCACTTGATGCGGTCTACCGCGCCACGGCCCGTGCTTGGCAAGCGCAAAAACAGGGGAAAAATGCTTTAAATGCCATTCGCAAATCCCTGGAAATCAACCCCAAAGAAACAGACAGTCTGCTTGCTTTTCTAGAAATTGCAGGCCAATTGAACCAACCTTCTGAGCAGATCATCCAAGAATTGCAACACTACCAACCAGATACCCAAGATCCCTGGGTTCAATTTTCGTTGGTAACTTTGTTGATGCGCCAACTCAAAACCCAACCTCAAGCGGACTATAGCCAAGTACGACAAATGCTTGAGCGAATCCGCCTGCAATTGCCAGATTTGGCCTATGTGCCCATGAAGCAGGGAGAACTGGCTTTGCGCACTGCTGAACCCGACAAAGCACTGGCCTATTACAAGACGGCTCTGCAAATGGAACCTGATAGCTATTTGCTATATGCCTTTGCCGGGGTTTCGATGATCAACCAGCCCCAATTTGGGGAATTGACTGAAAAATGGCTGAACACAAGTGTCAGCCTTAACCCAAACTTTGGCTACAATCTGGCCTTTCTCGGGCTCTTGCATTTGCAGCGCAAAGAGCTTGCCAAGGCCAACAGCTATTTTCTTCAGGCCCTTGAAAAATTACCCGATAGCTCAGCTGTGTATTCGCTGCTTGGCTTTAGTGCCTTGGAACAAGAGAAATATCCCGAGGCCTACGCCTATTTATTGCAGGCCCTTAACAATGACGGCAAAATCCCTGGTGAGCATACTGAACGGGGCAATATTTTGAACTCTTTGGCTGCCCTGGCGCTTTTATTGGAAAAACCCGAAGATGCCTTGAAATACGCCAAAGAATCACTGAATGTCCCCGACTTTAATTCGCTAAAGGCTCTCAACCAATTGGTCAAAATCCACCTCAACCTGGATCAGGTCTCTGCCGCCCGGCAGGAATTTGAAGCATATACTGCCCGCACTGGGCAGCCTTTAAGCGACGGAGAAAAACAAATCTATGCGTGGATATATTTGCGCGAGCAATTGCAAAAGAACCCCAAAGATGTGAATGTGCTCAATGATTTAGGCAGTTTGGCTCTCAAAGAAAAAGACCCAGACGAAGCACAGGGTTATCTCGAACTGGCCGCGGCATTGGCCCCTGAACATCCCTCTGTCTTGTTTAATTTGGGTCTGCTTAAACTCCAAACCCAGGACTATGCCTATGCCGCAGAGCTTTTTAAAAAAGTCCTCAAACGAGAATCCGCTCATCCCAAAGCAGCATTTAATTTGGGCCGGGCTTTGCAACAGCTTGGCAAAAAAGCGGAGGCCAAAGCCATTTGGACAGATTTACTCAAGCTCCACCCTGATGATTTGCAGATTTTAAAAGCTCTGGAATCTCTGGAGAAAAAACCTTGAAAATACGCAGTGTCTTCTTCGCAACAGGGATCGGATTTTGTCTGGGAATGGGGGTTATCCCTTGGTCTCCAAATACCCAAGCTCCCGCAATTGCCATTAGCCAAACGACTTTCTCTGAACGTGTTTTTGCCAGGGCCTTGATAGCAGGTGATGCCCATGCCAGTGAAACCTGGCTGGCCCTGAATCAACAAAGCCCCCAATTGACACTTGAATTGACCCCGACACTGCGTTTGCGTCCGGTGAGCATCGTCTTGACGCGCACCGCATGGCAAAAACAAACAGAGATGCTTGCTCATTTGCTTAAATGGGGTGCCAGTTTGAATTACCAAGAGGCAGATTTGCAATTTAAAACGCCCTTGCATTTGGCGCTGGAGATTGATGCCGAAACCCAGGCCAGCGAATTGGTGCGTTTTTTGCTTAGCAATCACGGCCAAGGCGCACTGGTTGTCGCAGATAAAAACCAAGAAACGCCCCTCGATTTGGCCCGCAAACGCTATCCTGCTTTGGCTCAAAGCTTGGAAAAATTTCAGTCGATCCAACTCAGCCCGATGGATCTTCTGTACCCGCCCACTGCTTGGGCCCGGGGAGAAAAAGCTCTCAAACGATTTGAGCAAGAGCAAGCTCTGTTTGAAGCCCTGAGCGAAACACATCCTGGTAAATTGCAGGAGGCTATACAGGCTGGGGCGACTGTCACGGCCCGCAGCCTTGAACAAAAATGGGAAACACCTTTACACATTGCAATTGCCCTGCCTGAGTCCCCCCAACGGAGTGCCTTGATTCAATTGTTGCTGAATCAAGAACTGGCGCGAGAAGCAGAAGACTGGCAGGGCAATCGGCCTTTACACCAGGCGGCACTCAAGGGTCAAGTTGCGCTTATGGAATCCTTACGAAAGTTAGGGGTTGATCTCAACAGTCGCAACCAAACGGGCCAAACCCCCTTGGTTTTGGCTGCCATGGCAGGTCAACGCGAAAGCGTGGTTTGGTTGATCAATGCTGGAGCTCAAAAACAGCTCGCAGACAATTCGGGTGAGAGCCCCTTCCACATCGTCCAGAAAAAATTAGAGCAGCCAGAACTGTCTCCACAAGAGCGTCAGGCCTTGGAAGCGATCTTGAAATGGCTCTGACCATTCCCCTCTAGCAGAAGTCGGGGTAAAATAGGGATTATGACTGAAAGCTTACTGCCATGAGAGCTGCGACACGCAGTATTTCCATTGATGCGCATCCTGCCTGGGTCTTTGAATATGTTTCAAATCCAGCCAATTTGCCGCAGTGGTCGCGTTCTTTTTGCCTCTCAGTCTCTCAGCAAGATGAAGCTTGGATCATCGAAACGCCCCATGGCCCTGTTCAGGTATACATCCAGGCCTTTTCAGACAGTGGCGTTGTTGACCAATATCTCTTTCCCAGCCCTGAAGTTCAGGTTCATATTCCTATGCGTGTTTTGCCCAATGGAAGCGGAACTGAATTCATCTTTACCCTCTTTCAACCGGATGATATCTCAGATGAAGATTACCGCCAAGAAGTCTATTGGGTTGAGCAGGAGCTGATGATTTTGAAACAGGTCTTGGAAGAATCCGGACCCCTGCAGGCCTAAGGAGCACATTTTATGCCACAAGCCCTTTTAATCACGCAATGCCTTCAAAACGACTTTGTCAAACCCCTTGCCCCTCACGAAGCGTTGCCCAATCTCTTGCATATTGGCCATTCAGAATCGCTGAGATTAATGGGCGAAAACCCCAAGTTTGGCCCTGTATCGCGGGTCATCGACTGGGCTTATGCCCAGCCCGATGCCAGCCTGCGTGTCATTCACATCCGCGATTGGCATGACCCACTGGATTTTCGTCAATTTAACCACATGATTCAATTCGGGGATCACTGCGAAAAAAACACCCATGGGGCCGGTTTTGCCTTTTCTGAGCCAGATACCGAAAAGGAAATCGAAATCGTCAACACCCTCACCCTGAATGACTTTCACGAAACCAATTTGGCCAGCCTGCTCGAAGGGTATCAAGGTCAAAAAATGCGTGTGGGCCTGATGGGCGTGTGGACCGAAGCCAAAATCACTTTTTTGTCGTATGAACTGAGCACGCGCTACCCAGACTTTGAAATTGGCATTTGTTCAGCTTTAACCGCCAGTTCATCGCGGGCCCAACATTTTATCGCATTGGAACAGCTCGAAAAACTCCTGGGCGTGAAAGTTTTTGCCTCTGTGGCTGAATTTATCCGGTTTATGGGTGGTAATACCAGCCAAATTCCCCTGACGGGATGGGTCGATGCCCGCCATCCAGTGTTGGTGCTTGATAGCTTACCTGCCTTGGAGGAGACCGACAGCAAGCTGTTGCGTTATTTGTTTCGCGATTCACGGGTCGTCAAGTTAAATCGTCTCGATGGCGGCTTCTCGGGCAACGAAGTTCTGGGCAGTAGCAGCACAGATATCCATGGCCACAAACAAGTTCCACACGTCGTAAAAATCGGTTGGAATCACATGATTGGGCGTGAGCGTACAGCCTTTGAACAAATTGAATCGGTTTTGGGCAATAACGCTCCCCGGTTGGTGGACTTTGTCGAATTGGGTGAACGTGGGGCACTCAAATATCGCTATGCCTCAATGGGAGGTGGCTTTTCAACGACTTTCCAAAAACTCTATATGCAAGGCATGAGTGATGAAAAAGTCGCCAAAGTATTGGAAACCGTCTTCAATGAACAATTGGGACGCTTGTACACCGCTGCCAGTTATGAAAAATGCAATATTTTGGATTATTACCAATTCAGCGCCCAATGGGCCCCGAATATCCGCCGCCGGGTTGAAAGCCTATTGGGCTCAGTGAGTGGGAGTGAAATTGAGATTCTGCCTGGTAAATTTACCCCCAATCTGATTCAGTTTTATGAACAGGATCTCGAAAAACTCAAGTCATTTCACCGTGGCGATAATTGCTATATGTCTTTTATTCATGGCGATCTCAATGGTGCCAATATCATCCTCGACCGCCAAGAAAATATTTGGCTGATCGACTTTTTTCATACCCACCGCGGACACGTATTGCGGGATTTGATCAAGCTCGAAAACGATTTGCTGTATATTTTTAGTGAACTTCAAGACGAGTCCGAATTGGCTGAGGCCATGCACTTCAGTGAAATCCTCTGTCGGATTCAAGACTTACGTGCTCCCTTGCCCCCTTTGGCTGAAACGGGCCTGACAGTTCCTGCCTTACAACGGGCCTACCGAGTCACACAAATGCTGCGCAGCTTTTATCCTGAGCTGATTCACTCTGACCGGGATCCGCTTCAGGTCTTTGTGGGCCAATTGCGTTATGCCGTCCATACTTTGAGTTTTAATGAGGCCTCTGATCTGCAGAAAAAATGGGCCCTATACACAGCGGGTCTTTGCTGTGATCGCATACGTACCCATCATGGTGGTAGCCGCGATATCTGGGTGGATTGGCTGCCTGCAGCACATACAGGTTCTGGAAAATTGGGTTTGACCCTCTTGCCAGGTCGTCGCGATGTTATGCGCTCAATCGACAAAGATCTTAAGACCCTCAAAGATACAGAACAGGCCACCCATCTTGTCTCTTTGCTCACCTCTGACGAATTGATGCGTTATGGCGTACCAGAATTGCATGAAAAATGTGCTGAAATGGGGATTGAGGTTTTTCATCAACCCATGTTGGATCAGCGCATTTGCAGTCCCAAAGAAATGATCGGCCTGTTAAATTGGATTGAAATGGCACTGGATCAAGGGGGTAAAGTGGTTTTGCACTGCGTTGGTGGACTCGGACGTTCGGGAACCGTTGCTGCCTGTTATTTAAAACAAAAAGGGTTTGGCAGCGAAGAGGCTCTGCATCAGGTACGTCAGACCCGCTCGCCCCGTGCTGTGGAGTCGATTGAGCAGGAAACCTTTCTCAGGGATTTTGACCCGGCTTGCTAATCGAAAAGCTGCAGCGTCTCGGCTTTGTTGAACGCCTCCGGCGTATTAAGTGGATTTGGAAATACCAAATTGTCGCTGAAATGCACAGACATTGGCAAGAAAACCGGATTTTGAATGCCAGTCCCGATTTCTCAGCGCTTTTGAGCGCTTACCGCAAAATATATGCGGATTCAGCCGCTGCCAATTTGGTCTCTTGGCTGGAGCGCCAAGAGAGTTTTCGTCAGAATATGGATGACTTGACCTATGGTGAAACCCCATTTACAACCTGGTTAAAGCTCATTCCACTGATGCAATTAATGCCCCATGATAAATTTGTAGAATTGGGTTGTGGAACGGGTATTCTCAGTCTCTATCTAAGTTTGAGTCAAGGCATTAGTGTCACTGGGGTGGACAGCATAGAAAAATTTGTTACAAACGCCAATCAATTGGCAATGCAGTTCCAACTTCCTGCTGAATTCCGTGCTGTTTCGGTCTTGGACCTGGACTTGGGTGAATTTCAAGTCATGTATTGTGTTGCGACGTGTTTCAGCGAGGCCACCCGAACAGCCCTAACCGAAAAAATGGGTGAATGTGTATCAGGTACGCGCATCTTGGTGGTTACCCATGAATTAGAACATCCAAGACTGCAAAAACAGGCTGAGTGGTCGTTGCCCTTTGCCTGGGGCCGAGATACTGTTTATCTGTACGTAGCACAACCAGAAAGTTAAGCCAATTCGGCAACTTGGGCCCTCTTTGTCAGAGGTCACTGGGGCCAGGCTGCCAGAGGGACTGGGCGGCCCAAGTTTCAGCCGAAAAATAGATCAGGTCCACAGCCGGGTCTTTCACTTCAGGGTAGCAATTTCCATCAGCCAAATGTGCTGCCAAACGCCGCTTCAGTTCAGCATAGGCCTCCGCCATTTTGGGATGGGACCGCAAAAAATCGCGAAAAACCAAAGGGTAGCGTTGGTTGGGTCTGCCAGCCACGCGCACATGGGTGTTCGTCCGCCGCTGGTGTGGTGGCGGACGAAACAGCAATTTGGCCCAATCGCTCTCAGGGCCATTTTGCCCAGGTGGGGCGTGGTCTCGCCAATTCCCTTCTGGCAAGATATAACCCAATTCATTCATCTTTAAAATGAGCTCCTCAGACAGGGCCTCCACTGTGATTTGCAAATCTATTACGTCTTTGGCCGCCAATCCGGGCACCGATGTCGAGCCAATATGGTCAATTCTCAGTGCCAATCTACCTAAACCTTGGCGCAAGGTCTGACCGATTTGTTTAAATTCAACTGGCCAGCCTGGCCGGTAATCTTCAATTTTGATGGGATTTTGAGAGTTGGGGTTCATAAGATGATCTCATCATCGGTAGTTTGGGTTGCTTGAAAGTCTTGCCAGGCATCGAGGCCGCCCTGCAGATGGGCCACTTGTTGAAATCCCGCTTTGAGCAAAAGTTGCCCACCGGCCTTGGAGCGCACGCCACGTTGACAATAGAGCAATACGGGCTCTCCCTGTTGCAAACTGTGTAATTGAGATGGCAATTCTTCAAGTGGCAAGTGCCTTCCTGGGAATGCCATCGGCAGCGAGTCGATGAGCACCTTTGAATCGGTGAGTGGTCGTAAATCTAGTATTTGCAAGCCAGGGTGGCAATTGAGCCAGTTCTCAAGCTCTAAAGCGCTTACCTCAGGCAGTGGTAAGCTGTTCTCTGTCAGGAATTGCAGCGGACGCGGATTGGGTCCACAGCCAGGACAGTCTGGATCCCGACTCACACTGACTTTTTCAAAGTTCAGATTGAGGCCCTCGAGCAGCAATAATTCTCCCCTGAGACAGGGTTGTCCAAGCAAAAATTTAAGGGTTTCGAGGGCCTGAAGGGTTCCCAGCAGGCCTGCCATTGCACCCAAAATGCCACCCGTATTGCAGTCGGGGACAGTGCCTTCACCAGGCAGTTCAGGAAAAAGACAGCGGTAACAAGGTCCTGGTGAACCAAAGACTGAGAGTTGACCAGAAAAGCGGTAAAGACTGCCATAGACCAGCGGGATACCTGCTTGCAAACAGGCCGTATTGAGCCAATAGCGTACGGGTAATTGATCACTGCCATCAACCACAATATCCCAATCTTTGACCAATTCAGCGGTATTTTCAGCATCTATGGCCAGTGGGAAAGTTTGGATTTGAATTTCAGGGTTCAAGGCCTGCAATCGGGAAGCGGCTCTGGTCACTTTGGCCTGTCCCAGATCGGAGGGGCAATACAAAATTTGGCGCTGAAGATTGGAGAGGGCGACTTGGTCGGGGTCAACCAATCCCAAACAACCCACACCTGCAGCAGCCAGATATAGAGCGGCAGGGCATCCGAGCCCACCAGCGCCAACGATCAGTACCCGGCTTGATTGCAATCGGTTCTGACCCGCCTGTCCCACTTCGGGCAGGCTGATTTGGCGCGAATAACGTGAAGTGTTTTGAATTGACATGATGGGTTCCTTATAAACAGGCCCGTTTAGGCTTTAAAGACTGTGTTTCAATTGCCAAAAATCTGAATTCTGGTAATCTGTTTTGAGCAAGCTATACAGCTTCATATTGCGGAAGGCATCTTTAAAAAAGACCCGTTCACGCAAAGTGCCTTCGCAACTCCAGCCCAGTTTTTCGAGCACGCGCTGTGAAGCCAGATTGTTGATTTCGCATTGGGCTTCAAAGCGGTTGATCTTCATTTCAGCAAAGCCCCAGTGAATCAGAGCCGATAAAGCTTCGCTGATCAGACCCCGGTTCCAATAGGCGCGATTCAGACTGAACCCCAACTCTACACTGGCATAGTCCGGCATCCACCAGACAATGCCAAAAAAACCGATCAATTGGTTGTCCTCTTGGCAGACGGCCCATTCTAAATATTGTCCCTGGGCATAAAGATCGAGAGCCGCTTGAATGTATTCTTCGGATTGGGATATGTTTTGATGAACGTCCCAGCGGTTGTATTTGGAGACCTCAGGGTCCGACATAATTGCAAATAGGCTTTGCTGATCGCTCATTTCGAGCGGGCGAAAGCGCAAGCGTTGGGTTTGAACCTTGCTGAAGCTTTTGAGCAGTTCGGGAATATCTTCGTAATGGGGAGAACTGGGAATTTGAGACATTGCTGAATGTTGAACCTGCTTGTGCAAATTGACTCCAGCTTAGCCCAAGTTCCTGCGAAAGTAAATTGGCAAACTCGGATTTACAAGCAGAAAAACCGAAAGGGTTACCGCGTTTGAATTCAGGGTTTGAGATCGGGATTGTGGGGCAAAGCCGCCGTGGGTTGAGGTGGGCTGGGTTGATTGATCCAGCTCATTAAATCGCTCAAGCGGGTGTACAGATTTTTCTTGAGCATTTGTTCGTAATCTGTGTTGTTTTCTGTCTGTTGCATCAATGCGCCAAACTGTTTGGCCAAGGGAATCCGGGGTGGTTTGACAGGGGTATGCAACCGGGCAAATTCGCTGGGACTTACGACAGCTTTGGCAGGGGCAGATGCCAGACTTTCAACGACCCGGGCCACAACTTTAAAATCCTCCTCAGGCAGACTTTCAATCAGGTCCAGAATCCGTTCACGTGATAACATAGCTTTATCTCACACCTGTTTCTGAATTTTCATCGCTTTTACAAGCTTTACAATTCTTAATATTATCATACAAAACTTAATATCTAAAGGGGGTCTGGTTTTTTTTTCAGTCCTTTCAACCCTATGAAACAACCCCTTATCCCCACTTTTTCCGAAAAACTCCAAAAGCAAGCTGAAACGGCCTTGGCCTTACAAAATACAGGGCAATTGTCTCAAGCACGAGAAATGTATTTGGCGATCTTGGCAGAGCGCCCGGATTTTGCTTCTGTCAGTTTTAATTTGGGATTGAGTTATTACCCGAATCGGGCCACCTCAGGTGAGGCCATTTATTGGTTTCAACAGGCTCTGCAATACCAGCCTCATCACCTGAAAGCCCGGATGCTCTTGGCTGAGTCTCTTTACTGGAATGGTGAAGTCGAAGCCTCTCTGCGTCTGATACTCAAGACCCTGCCCGACACAGATCCTGAATTTTTTCATCGCTGGAGCGATTCTGAGCAATTGCAGCTCAGAAATAGACAGTTTATGGCTGAGTCTTGGTTGCTCAAATGTATCTATGCCCTCGGCAGTTTCGATGACCTCGATTTTTTAGGGGCTCTGCGGGCCTGGGGAAAGCGGTGGGCAGATCCTTTGACGCAAAGGGCTGAAACTATGGCAGAAGCAAGGGCAGAAGCTGTGCCCTTTCAATTGCCAGAGCCTGGGCAACCCCTGCGTGTGGGCTATTTTTCCCAAGAGTTTGGGGGCTTTTCGTCTGGTTTTTTGATGCTGCCGCTTTTGGCCCACCACAACCGCCATGATTTTGAATTTATTGCCTTTGCAGATGGTCAAAACACATCTGAGCAAACACTGCGTTTCCGCCCTTACTTTCAGACCTGGCACGATGTTCAAGGGCTCTCACCCGAGGCCTTGGTGGCGTTGATTCGCAAGGAGCGGATCTCAATTCTGGTTGACTTGGCTGGGCACACACACCCAGAGGGCCTTTTGGTTTTTGCTCGCAAACCGGCGCCTGTACAGATCACGGGGCTGGGTTTTGGTACACCTGTCTCAATTCAGGCCATGGATGGCTTTATCAGTGACAGCCAGATTTTTCCGCACGAACTCCAGCAAGCCCTGCCCGAGGCGGTTTTTTATCTCGATACAGCCCTGCATTGGCAAGCGCCACCAAAACCGATCCCTTTGCGCGTGCAACCCCCTGATGCACCGTTTGTCTTTGGCTCAGCCAACGGCCTCTACAAGCTTGATTTGCCCTGTTTATCTGTTTGGGCTGAGATCCTCAAACGCTGTCCGGAGGCTTTACTGTGGCTCAAAGCGGCTCCTCTGGCCAGTGAGATCAGTTCACAGCGTTTAATCAGGTTTTTTGCTGAAGCCGGTATAAACCCAGATCGCTTGATTTTACAGGGAATTACCCCTGCGGGTGAACATTTTGACCAATTTTACAATGGCATTGACTTGGCCCTAGACCCTTTTCCATACAATGGAGGTGTCACCAGTTGTGATGCCTTTTGGATGGGGGTGCCTGTGCTCAGTTTGAATGCCCGTAACCGCTGCGGGGCCAGTCTCTTAACCTGCCTGAATCTGCCTGAATACCTGGCTCAGTCCCCCCATGCCTACCTAGAAAAAGCCTGTTTGGCCTATCATCAGCACATGGCGAATCCCAAGGCTTCTAGCTTGCGCAATCTTGCTTCTAAACAGAGATTGCGTGAACGATTGCTGGCCTCTCCGATTTGCCAAATGGAAAATTATGCCAGCCAAGTAGAATCCGCCTATTTAAAGTTATGGCAGCGCTACCTCACGCAGCGCAAATCTCTTTAGGGCAATTCTTGTAGATGGCCGAGATAATTGTTAAATAAAATCTGCCGGTATTTGGAATTGATATGCCAAAAATGAATGCCTGTATCGCCGGTAGCGAGGTAGATATTCACGTCTAAAGGCAGATTTAAAAATGCCCGAAAAAGCATATTGATGCTGCCACCATGGGCCACGATGCCCACCCGGTGAGCAGGTGGATCGCTGCTGAGCTCTGAAAAAAATTCTTCTATCCGGGCCCGAAAGGCAATATCTGACTCACCCCCATGAATTTGTTCGTGGGGGCGGCGGCCATCGGGCGGATAGGGGTATTTCTCCAAGGCCTCTGAGCGTAACATGCCCGCCAATTTACCATTGTCGCGCTCCATCAGTCGTTCGTCGCTGTGCACCTGCAATTGCAGGGGGCCGGCGATGATTTCGGCACTTTCACGGGCCCGTTTGAGTGGGCTGCAAATCACGTGCTCAAGTGGGTATTTGCGGTAGAGAAAAGCTGCAGCCAAACGGGCTTGGTATTTTCCCAATTCAGTCAAGCTAAAATCAGCGCGCCCTTCGTGACGGTCTTCGAGGTCTGCCTGAGATTGGCCATGGCGAATAATCAAGAGTTCCATGGGGGCTTAACTCTGAAATTGGGCCAGGGCTTCGCGGGCCTGGGCATTGCCCGGACTTCGGCTGAGGAGGGTTTGCCAGATCTGTCGGGCCTGTTGGGGTTGGTTATTGCGTAAATAGGCCAAGCCCAAATTGAATTGGGCTTTTTCATGTTCAGGGTGTTTTGCCAGCAGCGCTTGAAAGGCGGCGATAGCATTGGGCCATTGGCGTTGGTAGAATAAACTGAGGGCCAAATTATACCGTAAGACTGGATTGTCGTTTGCTATGTCCAGTGCTTGGCTAAAATAACGGCTTGCGCCAGGATAATCACCGTCCATCAGGGCATAGCGGCCCAATTCACTTAAAAGCGCCAAATTGTATTGGTCTGGATTGGCCAGGGGAGGATAGCCACTGCTGAGCAGGTAGCGCTCAAAGGCCTGCCGGGATTCCTGTGGCTGATTCTCGGCGAGATAAATACGGGCCAATTTGAGGTAAGACCAGGCTTTATGAGCCCTGTCTTCGCCTGTTGCAAGGGTATAGTAGCGAATGGCTTCAGCTGTATTGCCCGAATCGGCTTCAACTTCACCCAGCTTAAAATACAGAGCCCCTTTGGGGATTTGTTCAGTGGCGTCGCTGCCAATTTTTTGCAAGGCCATGAGTAAAAAGGGGCGGGCCTGTTCGTATTGACGGCGGGTGAAATGACTTTTGGCCCGCACAAAGGCCAGGGCGGCGTTGTCAGGGAAAATGGCTTCTGCCTGTTTAAAATATTCCAGAGCCAAATCGGTTCTGCCATTTCGGGAGTGGAAATAACCCAGGGTCATTTGGCTGTAGCCAAATTGGGGGTTGAGTGCGATGCTGCGTTCCAGCCAGCTTTGCACCTGGGCCTGTTCTGGACCACTGAGTTGGGCCCTGGCGGCCAGAAAATACAGCAAAAAATTATTCGGGTCGAGGCTGAGCGCAGATTTAAAGGCCTCATTGGCTTTGGCATAGTCTTGATTGAGTACATAAATTTCGCCGATTCTGAGCGGAATCAAAGAATAGTCAGGCAATTGGGTCTGCGCCTTGCGCAATAAATTTAAGGCACTCGCTGTTTGGGGCTCAAGTGCCATTTGCGCCTGTTTGAGATAGCGGCTGCCCAAGGCAAACTGTACCCAGGGGTTGTTCATGTCTACGCCCAAGTCTTCGAGTTCAGACTGTTGTTTGACAGGGTCTGAGTCACTGAAGCGCAGATAGGCCAAGAGGCTGTCGATATCTTCTGGGTGAGACTTGAGCGTCTCACGCAGGGTCTCAAGGCCTTTGCTGAGTTCTCCCCTGGCAATATAGACATTCGCCAACGCCGGATAGATCTGAGCAGGGGTGGCTCCAGAACTTAAGGCCTTTTGGGCCATTAACAGAGAAAGATCGAGTAAACCCTGGCGTTCCGTCGGGGATTCAGTCTCTTGGGCTCTGCGGGCCAGGATATCGGCATAACTGGCCTGTGCCACAAAAAAACGGGGGTCGGCTTTGAGAGCTGCCTCGAGGAGACGCTGAGAAGCCGCGAGCTCGGCACTGCTGCCACGCCGGGCCTGATCCAGGGCTTGCCTATACAAGTTAAAGGCCTCGCTATTGCCGGTCAGGGTGGACAGGTTTAAATTGGGATTGACTTTGAGACTGCTTAAAAATCGGCTGGAAAGTTGGGATTGAAGGGCCAAGACATCTTGTGCGGGCCCTTGCACCTGGGTTGTTAAGCCGGGATCAATTTGACCACTGACCACATCTACCACCCGCGTATTCACCACCAGGGTGGGGCCAATTTTTTGGTAATTGCCAATTAAGACCTTGGTTGCGCCCAAAATTTTACCGAGTTCTGGTGCCGTCTGAGGGTCAACAAATGCCGATTGGGTAAAACTCTGTTCTTGTAGAACTGCCTGTATCTGGCTACGTTCAATGACTTGCAGACTATTTACCTGAGTCAAGCTCATGGTCAGGCTTTCGGAAAAACTCTCTGCCATCCAGGCGTCTTCAGGTAAACGGGTGATATTTTTGAATGGCAAAATGACCATGCGCATGGGCGTGGAGGTAAGGGTTAATTGATTGGGTGAAATGGGCCGTGCTTGGGCCTGCGTGGGGAGTTGTGCCATTTGGGGAGTCCCAAGCAGCAAGAGCGCCAAAAGGACCTTTGTGTTGCATCGGAAGGAGAAGCTTTTCATGGTGGGCCTCGCTTATAACAGACGTGTGCATGTCTAAAACAAAGATAACATGTTTGGACTTTTACAGCGGCCTTTCTGCGAGACGAATTTGGGATTCTGTGCTATCCTGAGGGATGTCCTGAGCGGGCTTCCGGTCAGGTAAAATGAACTTCAAAGTTGCTAAAAAAGGAGCCTCCGCGTGACACATCCGACTCTGGCCCGTTTGCTGGCCCAAAAACCCTTTCTCAAAGTGATTGCCGGGATTGAAAACTTTAATGCTGAAGAAATCCGGACCGTGGCACAGGCCGCTCAGGGGAATGCTGTTTCAATCGATCTCTCTGTTCATGCCGAAAGTGTCAAATGGGTCAAAGCCAATACTGATCTCTTGGTTTTTGTCTCTTCACTCTCACCCGCTGAACTCGCCGATTCACTCGAATGGGGCACCGACTTGGTTGAATTGGGCAATTTTGCTCCCATTTATGAACGGGGCGCCTTGATTTCTCCCGAGATGGTATTGGCATGGACCCGTGAATTGACAGCGCTGGTGCAGGGCCGTGTTCCTGTCTGTGTGACTGTTCCGGGTGTGCTCGATCTGCAAACCCAAATCGATTTGGCTCTTCAGATCGAAGCCGCTGGTGCCGACCTCTTGCAAATTGAAAATATTTCCGGCGATCTGAGCCACGTCGCAGCCATTCGTGAAGCTGTAGGCATTCCTGTTTTGGTCAGCGGCAAGTTGCATGCAGGTAATCTGCCTGCCGCGATTGCGACAGGCGCTCAAGGCATCGGTGTTGGCGCAGCCATTCGTGCCGGTGGCGATCTCAATGGGATGAAAGCCATCTTGGCAGAGATTGCATCTCAGCTTCAAGCTGCCGCAGTTATTTAATTTTTCTTGTTATCCCGGTGGGAAGATTCCCACCGGGTTTGATTTCGTTTAAAAAGATTCGAAGGACACTGCGCTTTGGAAATTTTGCTGGTCAGACATGCTGAATCTGAGGGCAACCTGCGGGGCGTCATGCAAGGCCATGTGGATTATCCCCTCTCCGATCTGGGCCGACAACAGGCCGTCTGTGTGGCTGAATACCTCAAAACCCATTATGCTCAAGCTGCACCAGATTTTTTTCTGGCCAGTCCGCTTAAACGCGCATATCAAACGGCAGAAACCATTGCCCAGGCCCTTTCTATTTCAGATATTCCCACCGATTCTCGCCTAATCGAAGTCAGCTCGGGGATTTTTTCGGGTTTGACGTGGTCAGAAGCTTTGGAATTGCACCCGGAAATCTGTGTCAAGTTCAAACAGGTCCGTGACTGGAGCGCTGTTCCCGAAGGGGAATCTCGTGAATTACTATGGGAACGGGCGCGGATGTTTCTCGATCATTTTGTAACCACCCAAACGCCTCAGGCTCGGGGTGTGATCGTCTCTCACGGGGGCTTTATTCGCGCACTTTTGGGGGTCGTGGCAGGGGTTCCTCCAACTGAAAATGTCTTTATCTGCATCGACAATACCTCGCTGAGCCTGGTTGGCTTGGAAGGTTCTCGCCGCTATATCCGCTACGTCAACCGCACACAACATTTGGCTGATTGTGAATTCAGCCCAGATTTTGTCCCTAAATGAATTTAAAGCTCAGATCTTGTTTTTCATTGGGGTGGGCTGTCTGTCTGGCTTGTACAGGTGTGCTTGGCTTGCCCACAGAGCCGGTCTATGCTGCCAATGGTCTGGCTTTCTCCCAGGAGACTGTTTTTGCCCCTCTGGGCAAGCAGAGAGAGCGTTTTGACAGTACGGGTAAACGGATTATTGCCTTTGGCCGTGAAACAACTGAATTTATGGGGCTCGCAGGTTTTAGTGACCTCTCACCCAATTGGCGCTTGCTCTACGGGCTGCAAACCGCTTTGGTGGGGTATCCCCTGTTTAAATTCAGTGGCAGTTTGGCCTTTATGATAAACACCCCCTATAACTTGCCCATGCGCCCCTATCTATTTCTGGGTCTCGATCCCCTGGTATCAGCCCATCCAGATTTAACGCCATTTGGACTCGGAAGTCACGGGGGCTTTGGGGTGGAATACAGTTGGAATAACAGTTTGCACCTCAATCTCGAAGTGCGAAGTTATTTCAACAGCCCTTATCAGGCCAAAGAGACGACCGAAGTTGCACTCTGGCCTGGTGGCACTTTCAGTCTGGGTGGGCAAGCCGGATTCTTTTTTTAGATTTGTTTGTGACTCAAGGAGATAAGTATGCATATTGGTTACCACCGCTGGTGGAGTCCCCAATTGGGACAAGAGATGGAACTCAAAGTCTATGGCAGCACAGGCAAACCGATGCTGGTTTTTCCGACCCAAGAAGGCCGTTTTTTTGAGTTTGAAGACTTTGGTATGGTCGAAGTTTGCAAGCCCTACATAGAAGCAGGAAGGCTGCAAATTTACACCGTCGATGGTATTGATGCCCAAAGCTGGACCCATCCCCATTTGCCTGTTCCTGATAGGATGGCGCGGTATGAGCAATATGAGCGGTACGTGCTCGAAGAGGTTTTGCCTTTTATTCGCGAAAACAACCCTGGACATCCGCAGCGAATTCTCACCACTGGTTGTTCAATGGGCGGCTATCATTCGGCCAATTTCTTTTTTCGTCACCCCGATGTCTTTGATTCTCTTCTGGCTATCAGCGGGGTCTATGACTTGCAATTGTTTATTGGCGATTATATGGACAGTCAGGTTTATTACCATACCCCCCTCTTTTATTTGCGCGGTTTAAAAGACCCAAAACAGCTCAAGCTTTTGCGTGAAAGCCAGATCATTATCTCGGTTGGGCAAGGGGCTTGGGAGGATAAAATGCTCGAAGACACGCACCAATTGGAACGGATTTTGATCCACCAGGGCATACCCGCCTGGATTGACTATTGGGGGCATGATGTCAACCATGATTGGCCTTGGTGGCGCAAGAAAATGAATTATTTCTTAATGCATCTCAAGATCTAATAGATCAGTGATGAGCTTTGTTCCGCTTCTGTAAAGAGCAGGCGGATTTCTTCGCTGCTGATTTTGAGAAAGGCCTCAACCACATCGGGGTCATACATTTTTCCGCTGTATTTGATAATTTCTTCGCGGGCCACTTTATCAGGCAGGCCTTGCCGGTAAGCCCGATCGCTGGTCATAGCGTCGTAGGTATCAGCCACAGCCAAAACCCGACTGCCAATGGGGATTTCTTCTGCTTTGAGTTTGTCTGGATAACCAAAACCATCAAAACGCTCATGGTGGTGACGCACCAACGGGGCGTGATCACTCAGGCATTGCACAGTTTTAAGTAGAGCTGAAGACATACCCGGATGGGCTTTGATACGCCCGTATTCAATATCTGTTAATGGGCCTGGTTTGTCCAAAATGCAGCGCGAAATTCCGACTTTGCCTGCGTCGTGCAAAAAGCCCGCTCGTTCTATGGTGGACGCCTCTTCTTCTACAAATCCCATTTCCAATGCGATGCGACGCGAGAGAGCGCCAACCCGGAGAGAGTGGCCTTTGGTGTATTGGTGCTTGGCGTCAATGACATGGGCGAAAGTCTTGAGGGTGACCTTAAAATAGTCGACTTCGACATCTAACAAAAGCGCCAAATCTACGGCATCTATCCCAAGTTCTTGCCAGGCCATTTGGTTAAAATTGCGGGCACCCCAGAGTTCAGCCTCGGCAAGCATTTTTTTAAAATACTGAATCACATCCGGAGAGAAACGCTTACGCAAGACCGGGCTCAGGCGCTGGCTCAGGGTCGATTTGTCGGCGTAAACAGAACCTGCGACATCAAAGGTGTCACAGAGGCCCAGAATTTGCGACTCAATGGGAATATTGTCAGCCTTCAGCTTGTCTGGGTAACCCGAACCGTCCCACGACTCATGGTGAGAACGGATGATTTCTCCTGCTTTTTTGAGGGTGGGTAAATGTGAGACAATGGCCTCACCGATCAACGGATGGGGGCGAATGTAGGGGTTGTCTTGCCATTCAAAGTAATCGTAATCTTCGGTTTCTTTGGGGAACCCCACCTCTCCAACGTCGTGCAAGAGGCCAGCATAAAAAAGGTTACGCAACTTGTCGGGGCCCAGCCCCATATACTTACCCAGTTGCACAGAGCTAAGGGCCACATTGTACCCATGTTGGGCATCGTAACCTTCGGCCAAATCGATCACCAAAGCCAGGGCTTTGATAATATCTTTGAACTGTCGCCGTTCTTCACCGCGGATGAATTGAGAAATCAGGGCATTATTGCGGGGCATGGTGGGCCGGAGTCAACCTCTTTGATACATTCAATCTGATTGTAACACAGGGGTCTTTCATTAAAATACGGTATACCCAGACTGTGGCTCAAGGACAAGAACAGAAATCCCAAATTGAGGGTTTACTCTGCGCCTTCGATGTCAAATTTAAAAAAGGTCTTACCCATGATCAGCTCATCGGCATGTTTGATTTCTTGGGGCTCACCCGGAATGAGACGTGGTCCACGATTGATATATGTCCCGTTGAGACTGCCCATATCTTCGAGCAAAAATTTGCCCTCTTGGTACAAAATGCGGGCGTGTTTGCGGGAAATCTTGGCTTCGATATCGTCGTTGGTAAGGTCTACCTCAGGAAAAGCACCGCCATCTGGATCCCAGCGTCCGATTGCAATCACATCTGTTTCCAGATGAAATTCTTTCCCTTGGGTGCCTCCCCGGGTGATGGTCAATTTGGACTTTGGTTGTTTTGCTGTATCTGTCAAGGTTCGAGTCCCGTTCTAATACATTAATACATAAAATTATGCGTTACTATCGGCGTTTCAGTCCGACCAGCACGGAGGGTTTGTCTGTTGCCGAATATGATAAAAAAATTTTACCACAGAACCTGTGCAAACGACATCACCTAAAACCTAGAACGGAATTCAGAGCAAGGTATAATAGGCTATCTGCTGCAATCCAGATTTTGTGAATATCGGCAGGCTGAGAAAGGTGTTTCATGACTTATACCCTCCCCTACAGTGAATGGCTGAATCTTTTCGCGGAGCCTGCCCAGTCGGCTTTATTAGAGCAATACCAAGCGGGTCTTGAACGGGAAGCTTTGCGTGTGGGACCCAATGGAACATTGGCTTCAACCGGGCATCCTATCGCACTGGGTTCTGCTTTGACGCACCCAGAAATCACCACTGACTTTGCCGAAGCCCAATTGGAGCTGATTACCCCTCCTTTTCAGGAGATTGAATCCCTGCTTGATTATCAGACCCGATTGCATGCCTTTGCTGCACAAATGATGCCTGCCAATGAGCAAATCTGGTTTCAAAGCATGCCGCCAGCACTGCAAGAAAATCAGATTCAGATCGCCCAATTTGGCTCCTCCCACCAGGGGCGTGTCAAAGAGATTTACCGCAAGGGTTTGGCCCATCGCTACGGCAAACAAATGCAGGTGATTTCTGGGATTCACTTCAATTATTCCTTCCACATGAACTTTTGGCAGTTTATTTATGATCAGGTCCAAACCCGATCGAGTCTGGCCAATTTTATTTCTGAAAATTACCTGGGTCTGATGCGCAATTATTTACGCCAATGTTGGCTATTGGCTTATCTCTTTGGGGCAGCTCCCTTGGCGGACCCCGTTTTTGAAGCCCGCGAAATGCCCGAAGTCCTGCGTGATGAAAAAGCCCTTTATGGCCCGATGGCGACCTCACTGCGTATGAGCCGCTTGGGTTATGTCAATTCCAATCGCTGTACTTATTCTATCAATTACAATAGCTTGACCGAATATCTTGCAGGGCTTTACAAAGCCATCAACAGCGAATGCTCCAGTTTTTTGCGCTTTGGTCGGGCTCAAAATGGAGAATACCTGCAACTCAATGCCCATATTTTGCAGATTGAAAACGAACACTACGCTTTGATCCGTCCGAAACAGCCGCCCCTGCCGGGAGAGCGACCCTTCACGGCTTTGCGCAGCCGGGGAATTGGCTATGTCGAGGTGCGCGCTTTGGATGTAAATCCCTTTGATGTGCTCGGGGTTTCTGCTGACCAGCTGAATTTTGTCAGACTCTTTTTATTGCATTGTTTGCTCGACCCCAATCCTCCAATTGGCTCTGCCGAACTTGAATTGGTAAATGAAAACCAGCATTGGGTAGCCATACAAGGCCGCCAACCGGGGATGCGTCTTTTGCGACCAGAAGGCAGTATCTCCCTGAAAGACTGGGGCTACACGATTTTTGAAGCACTGGAACCACTGGCCCAGAACTTGGATAAAAACCGCGAATCGCCACTTTATGGTCCGCTCTTGGCGCGTGAACGAGCCAAACTCGACCACCCCGAACTCACCCCCTCAGCCCGGGTGCTGGAAGATTTTCAGGCAAGTGGCTTGCCTTTTACAGAGTGGATGACTGCCCTCTCTCAGACACATATGAACCCATTAAAAGTCCATGCGCTTTCGGATTCAGACGAACAGTCTTTCAAGCTGGCAGTGCAAAACTCTTTGAACAAACAGGCTGAGATAGAAGCCTCAGAGTCGGGGAGCTTTGAAGATTATCTCGCTGCATTTTTGCGCATCAAGGAATGGGGCCTCGACGATTCTGATATTGCGCCAATGGCTTGAATCCAGGCCCCTGAATATGATTTAGTGGAAGTATGCAAGCAGAGGCAATTTCTGAAGGAGAGTTACATGAGTCAGGCTGAATTTCAGATTCGCATCGATTCCACAGGAGAAATTCTGATTGAAGTAATGGGCGCTCAGGGACCCGTATGTACAGACCTAACAGCTTTTTTGGAAGATGCCCTTGGCACAGTTCAGGAGCGGCGGTTTAAAAGTGAGTATTACACCGGACAAATCAAATCCGACAATCGGATCCAAAACCAACAGTATTGAGATCTTTGTTGACGATGATGGAACCGTGACTTTCACAGATCTGCCTACAGAACTCAAAGAGGTGGCTGATCTCCTAGCGGGAATCAGCTTGCCGCAGCCTCCACATGAACCTGATCGACAATCCCCAGAATGGCCTGATCTGCAGGATTAAACCAGCCAGGAATACCCAAAGCTGCTTCGCGTCCGCTTTCAATAAAGACCAGATCTCCCACACCCGCCTGGGTGGTTGCATCAATGGCAATAAAAGGGGCGCCAGTTGGGGTGTTTTGAGCGTTGACTTTTTGCACAATCATCAATTTGATGCCTTTGAGGCTCTCTTCTTTGCGGCTGGCCACCACATTGCCCACCACGATTGCCAATTGCATGGGTGTTTCTTCCCCTTCTCTTTTCAGTGCAAGAATTCAGCAGGCATCTTACCACGTACCTATGCCTGTAGCCAATTGCAGGCCCTGAACCATCATGCTCTCGCAGCTAACTACTGCCAAAGTGGTTCAGGTTTGTTAAAGTAGAGCCAGATCAGAAGCCAACCCAAACAGGATACCCACCATGCTTGAAATCAACAACCTCACGCTTGAATTTGCCGATCGCGTCCTCTTTCAGGGGGTCAATTTTCAACTCTTTCCAGGCCATTGTTATGGTTTGGTCGGGGCCAATGGCACAGGCAAGTCCACCCTGCTCAAAATTCTCACCGGCCAAACCCAAGAATACAGCGGGCAAGTCAATTGGCCCAAACATGCTTCATTGGGCTATTTGCGCCAAGACCATTTTGCCTTTGAAAATTGCCGCATTATTGACACCGTGATTCAAGGGCGACCCAAACTCTGGGAGGCCCGCTTGGTTCAAGACGAACTCTCTCGCAAACCCCAAATGGATTTGCTTGATGCTGAACGCTATGCTGAGGCTGAAGACACCATTATTCAACTGGAAGGTTACAGTGCTGAGAGTGATGCGGCCCGACTTCTAGACGGTCTGGGCATTCCGACAGATTTACATGAGCAGCACTTAAAAACCCTCTCTGGGGGGTATAAATTGCGGGTATTAATGGCCCAATTGCTCTTCAGCCAGCCCGAAATGCTTCTCTTAGACGAACCCACCAATCACTTGGACATCTTTTCAATCAAATGGCTCGAAGAGCATCTCAAGAGCTTTCCGGGGCTCTTGATTGTGGTCTCTCACGACCGGGAGTTTCTCAACGCCGTTTGCAGCCATATCTTGGATATTGATTTCGGCACTATTCGCATGTATACCGGCAATTACGATGCCTTTTTGGCTGCCAAAGAACTGGCCCAAGATCAGACTGAAAGGGCGATTGCCAATCAGGAAAAGAAAAAAGAGGATATGCAGGCCTTTATCTCGCGCTTCAAAGCCAATGCCAGTTGGGCTTCTCAGGCCCAATCGCGGGTCAAAAAGCTCGAAAAAATGGAAGATATCCAGGTCATTCCCTCCTCGCGCCGTTACCCGACCTTCGAATTTAAACCCAATGTGACATCGGGACGGATTCCCTTGGCGATTCAGAATTTGTCTAAATCCTTTGAAGACAAACAGGTCATTCGCAAACTCGACGTCGAAATTGAGCGGGGTGATCGCTTGGCGATCATTGGCCCCAATGGGGTAGGTAAATCCACCTTGCTTAAAATTATGATGGCGCTTTTGGCTCCCGACTCAGGCACCGTGACTTGGGGACACGAAGCCCGACCGGGTTATTTCCCCCAGGATTATCACGATTTGCTCAGGGGCAACCAAACCTGTTTTGATTGGCTCTATGGCTTTGATGCCACAGCCCCTGTCGGCCAGATTCGCAATTTGCTCGGGCGGATGTTGTTCTCTGGTGACGATGTCAAAAACAAGCTCACGATTCTCAGCGGGGGTGAAGCAACCCGGTTGATCTTTGCCAAATTAATGCTTGAACCCAGCAATGTCCTGCTCTTGGACGAACCCACCAACCACTTGGATCTTGAAGCGATAGATATGTTAACCGAAGCGCTGGCCAAATACACAGGGACTTTGATTCTGGTTAGCCACAATCGCTACTTTGTTTCACGGGTGGCAACCCGGATTCTCGAAGTAAAACCAGAGGGCTTTCTCGACTACAAAGGCACATATGCTGAATATTTGGAAAAATACGGTACAGATCATCTCAGCCGTGATGTTTCCCTCAAAGAACGGACGGTTTTGAGTCAACAAACTGAAACTGCCAAATCTGAGAAGTTGGCCGAAAAACAGGCTTCGCCTGTTCTGAGTGGCAAAGAGGCCTACGAGGCGCAAAAGGCCCTCAAGCGTAAACGCCAGCAATTAGAGAAAAAATTACCCGGGCTCGAAAAGGCCTGTCAAAATCTTGAGGCCTTATTGGCCCAGACCGTGGATGCCGGCAAAAAAGCGGAAATTGAATCTGAATATGAACAGGCTTTGATGGTGTGGCGCGAAGCGCAGAGTGAGTTGGAAGCCCTGGTTTAAGAATTGAGTTTTTAGAACTTCAGCTTGGGTTGAGAATCTTCTATACTGGGAGTATGGATATTTCCTCTCAGCTTACGATTACACGTGCGGTTTCTCTGCCTATTTGTTCTGAGGGACCCGTTTTGTCACCTGCAAACGAGCCTGAAACCTCGGCAAACCAAGGGAATGGGGGGCCTCTTGATCAGATCAAGGTTTCCAGCTTGCCCCGCACAGGTTTGCCTGCTGTGGCTGAATCCTTTTGGCAAGCCCCGCTCAAAAATTCTGCAAAAAGCTTGGCTGGGGCAGTAAACGCACCCATATATCAATATCTGCGTTCTCTTTACCACTCGCCTTTGCACCAGCCCCTGATTCAGGCCCTGGAAAATAATGTATCCCCAGCCAAAACGGGCAATATCAAAGCACTGGAATTAACGGCCTTGGGATTGGCTCGGCAACAACTGCCCCAAAGTTCTGCGTCTGAAAGGGTTTTGTTGGCTTATCAGGCATTGGCTGCGGTCGCTGCGTATCACAATTTTCGGGACCCAGATTTTTTTCAGGGCCAAAGCGATAAAGCATTGCACTATTTCTCGAGTGCGCTATTAACTGCTGCAAGTGCAGCTAAATTGCCGTCATTACCAGGACAAGCCAAGCTGGCTGGCATCTTCAGCGACAGTATCGGGGTACTCAAAGAAATTGTTGGTCCACCTTATAATCACGAAGACCTGCGGGCAAACCGTGAGGGGATTGCTGCCGCTAAATTAGCCCTGCGGCGCGATGTCCAGCAATTTTGGTGGCTCGATCGCACGGGATTCGCCCAATGACTCAATTAAACTTCACTCCTCCGGTTCTGAGGGCGGAGTCGATTGGTAAAACTTTGGGCAAACAATTGTTAACCCCCGTTTTACACGACGTCAGTCTCCAGGTCGAAAAAGCCGAGTTTGTAGCCTTAACAGGCCCCAGTGGCAGTGGTAAAACCACCTTGCTCTATCTCTTGGGGGCCCTTGACCGTCCGAGCGAAGGCGAAATCTGGGTCAATAATCAGCGTACCTCGCAAATGAAGGATCCAGAATTGACAGAATTGCGGCAAAAAGAAATTGGCTTTGTTTTTCAATTCCATTTTTTATTGCCGGAATTCAGTGCCCTAGAAAATGTCATTATTCCTCAGCTTTTAGCTGGAAAATCGCGTCATCTGGCCGAAAAACGCGCAAGTGAATTGCTCGAGCGTGTCGGTCTCAGCCACCGGCTCAAACACCGTCCCGTGGAGTTAAGTGGGGGAGAGCAACAGCGTGTGGCGATTGCACGGGCATTGTGCAATCATCCGCCCTTGATTCTGGCTGATGAACCCACAGGCAACCTCGATACAGAAAATACCGAGCAGGTTTTTGCGCTTTTACATGAACTCAACCGTACCGAAGATTTGGCGATTGTCTTTGTAACCCACAATCTGGACTTGGCTGCCCGCAGTCATCGCACGATTCAATTGCGTGATGGGAGAGTTACTTCGACGGGAGTTGCGCCTGTTGACAGGCCAAAAACGTCGGCCTGAGGGAGTCATTTTGCAGCAACAATACCTGTTGTACTTTAAAAATGGCCCATTTTTCTAATGCCGCAAGATCTTGGTTTTTAATACTCTGCAATTGACGCAGGGTCAAGGGTGCTACATAGACATCAGGCTGGTCCGTCGTCTCAAAGAAATGGCGGTTTTGCAATTGGGTCAACAATTGCACCAAATATTCAAGCTGAAACAGGGAGTCCGCAGATGGGGTCAATGACTCATTTATGCCCAAACGCAGCAGGGTTTCTGATTTTTGCTCTCCCTTGACTTCGGGTTCATTTTTGCCCAAATCAAACAATTCCAACAATGCCGACAAATGTTCATCAAGCCCTTGCCAAGCTTGGAGCAAATCAGCTTTTTCTCCCAAAAAATGAGCCAGAGAATTCTGGCTCTTTTCCAAATGTTTGATTTGGCGTTGGACTTCCATCAATTGGGTTTTGAGCCGCAAATAACGGTTCTCGAGGTGGCGTTTGCCTAAGCGTTTTTCGAGGTTGAGATAGGGTCTGCCAATTAAATGTAAGAACCAGGGTTGAACTTGCATACTCAGTAAGCGCATTTCATTTTCCATCGCTTCAAAAATGCGTGCGTTTTGCTCCAAATAATGGTAAGTCTGGTTCAACAGGGACTCAAAGGAAGGCAGATCAATCAGATGTCTTTCAATAAACCGCTGAAGCTCCATGTGGCGCATGGGTAGGTCCAGGGCTTGTAAGCAGAGTTGAACGTGTAAAAACGCCTCGGGATTGTCGAGAACCTCCTGTTGCATGCGGTGGATAATCCGCAGCCACACGAGGTTCTGCAGCATTTTTGCCTGCATACCCCATTCTTTGAGGCGGCGCAAAGTGGGCAGCGAAAAAAGCTGGAAGCGACTTGCCACAGACGGAGCACGGCTGCGAATCAATTGCTCAAAATCTGATAAAAAGCCTGCGAGTTTTTCGAGTTTTGCAGCTGTCGTTTCTGGAGAGACGCCCTGGGTGCCAAAGGTGTCTTCGATAATTTCCATTTCCCGTGCCAGCTCATCACTGCGGGTCGATGTTCTGAATTTGCGGTCGAAAGCCTTGCGCACCTGAGCCCGGTTGAGACCATGGGTGATTTTTTCTTCATCGAGTGAAATAAAATCATCAAAGAAGAGTTGTGATTCTTGATCCCAATCTTCGCCGTCTTCTGGTTTTGTCCCTTTTTTTCGGCGCTGCTGGCGCTGGTAGGTACTCTGACGGTAAGGGTCTTGACCCGAAGAAGAAGCGTTAAAGATCTCAAACAGCCGGTTTTTAAAAGGCTGAATAAATGAATCGCGATCGCTCAAGCCAGACTCCTTTCTTTCGGGGGTTACCCAAACAGCATGGTAACATTGATGCGCCGGTTTTCATAACCCTGTTTAAATTGTGGTGGGTCGGTGCGGTGGAAGAGCTGAGAGTGAAAAAGCACAGCCCGGTTTTGGCGGTGTGGAATCTGAATCATTTGGGCCTTGGAATGCAAAAGATAGGCTTGAATGCGTGCCTGACTCGATTGATCATTGTAATCTTGAAATTTCCAATCAGAGGGCGCGCTGCGATCATAAACCTGAAGTCCACCCCCCGCCGGATTCAGATTGGCACTGTCTGGTGTCAGCCAAAAATTGAGGTTGATTTGCGCTTGGTCGGCATGTAAGCGAATACCCTGGCTCGAAGCGCCATATTTAAATCCCCAAAGATACTGCAGGGCTTTATCTCCCAAAACACGAGGGAAGGCGATTTGGAGTGCCTGGGCCAATTTTAACAGCAGAGGAGAGACAAACCCATCATCCATAAATGCACCCAAATAGCCCTGATTGGCGTAATAATCGCGCCAGAGAGTCGCTCCCAAACAAAACTGTCTCAAACTGATCAAGGCTTCAGAGGCGAGAAAGTGATCAAACCAAAGTAAAGGCACTTGCGATTTTAAAAAGCTGTTTTCAAGTGCTTCAAAGTCCAAATCTGGATTCAATAAGGGGCCCTTGTAATCTGAGTTGGGCCAGTAAATGGGCGCATTGAAACAGTTCCTTAACAGCGAGCTCTGTTTTTCAGCCAGTAGCGAAGTGTTGAGTGTCTCTCCTGATAATTGGGAGACGAGCTTTTGCAATTTGGGCAAAAGAACCTGAGCTTGTTCAGGCAACAAACCTTGGCTATCGAGCCAATGCCATTGCTCGCTGTCGTGGACCAATTTATCTCGGCTGATTTCTGCGGGCAAGGCAGATTCTGAACCTGGGACATTCAGCGATGTCAATTTTAAATCTTTACCCGACCAGGGTTTACCCCGTTGAAGCAGATAAGCCTGTTGGTAATGTTTCAATCCTTCCAGGTAGTTGTTTGCTTGAAGAGCCGATTCAGCCAGTCCGCGGTGGGCCGAGATCCGCAAGTCCTTTTCGCGCTGAATAAAGTGGGGATCGTCAGGAAATTGCTGATGTGCGAGATCCAATTGAATGATTAAATCTTGCCAGGCGAGCATCTGCTGTAACATCTGTAGCAGGTTAAGCCAAGCGCCAAGCTGATTTGGATTCACTGCCACGGCCTGTTGATAATAGCTGAGTGCCTCTGCCTGTTTGCCCATTCTGCGTAACAAATGACCCGTCTGGCGGAGAAAGTCGGGGTGGTTGGGAATCGCCTTGAGAGCTTGAAGAAAGGCATCCAGAGCTGATTCAGGAGCACTCTCAGCCCAAGCCAAGCCCAAAAAATAATGGGCGTGGGCTCTGTTTTGGAGTGCTGCTTCGCCCATACCTTGGCTTTGAGCCAAAACAGTTTGGGCAATCTGAACCAATTCCGTCAATTGCTTGGCTTGCAAAAGCGAAACAGCTGTTTCTATCCAATTGGCGGAAAAGCGCATGGCAAGCTCCAAAAGGCGAAGGAGAAAAAACGATCTAAGCGTCTACCACTTCGACGACAATATGGGGATTGCAGCGATAGCCTACCCCTCTGACAGTTTCGACATGGGGGGGCTTTTCAGGGTCAACGATGATTTTTTCACGCAGACGGCCAATATGCACATCAACAGTGCGGTCACTGACGTTGGCGTCGTCATGCCAAATGACATCAAGAATATGCTCGCGGGTGAAAACCTGTCCGGGGCGTGAGGCAAGCAACATCAGGATATCAAATTCTTTTTTGGTCAATTGCACTTCGATTTTTTCGATAAACACCTGGCGTTTGAGCACATCAATAAAGAGGTTTGCGCTAATTTCGCGCTTTTGACCGCTGGGTGTAGCTGGTTTGGGAGGCGGTTGGGTGACACGGCGCAACATCACTTTGATTCGCGCTTTAAATTCACGCACATTAAAAGGTTTGGTGATATAGTCTTCTGCTCCCAGTTCGAGGCCGAGTACCTTGTCGAACTCATCGGTTAAACCCGAGAGAAAGAGCACAGGAATCTCAGGGTATTGACTCTTGACGCGTTTGCAAAAATCAAGACCACTCATGCCTGGCAAGTTTATATCTGCAACGATGGCTGTGGGCAGGGTTTCTTCGATGATCTCTAAACCCCTTTCGGCGGTGGGGGCTTTGAGCACTTCATAGTTTTCTTCCTGGAGAATCCGTTCCAGGAGAGTTAGGATATCTGGTTCATCTTCTACAACGAGTAATCTTGGACGAACAAACACTTAAAAAATACCTTGTAACCCTTTATTTCTTATTTTAGCCTATCAAAATTGCGAAAAAAAACGTAACTTCAACTCACAAATGTAAATCCAGATTCAAGCGGGCTTCTGCGGGCTTCTATTTGAATAGCTATTTTAGCATAAATTAAAAACCTGCAAAACCCCGGCTAAGTCTTAATTGTATACCCTGTCGGCTTTTTCCCTGGTATATTGCAGGTATATCGCTTAATTGTTGCCATGAATGCGAGGAGATTTGGCATGTTTTATACCCCCGCCTCTACCTGGAGCCAGATGCTCAAGTCCGGTGAAATTCAGCCCTCTGACCTAATCGACATTTACCAAAAACGCGCTAATATTGTCGAAAAACAGATTCAGGGCTATTTGAATTGTTTTGAAACGCCTGTTCGTTTGAGCAGTGGGCAATCGGATTTTCAAGATATTCCCATTGTGCTCAAAGACAATATTTGTTTGGCCGAGCACCCCACCACCTGTGGCTCCCGGATTTTGGGTAATTTTGTGCCGCCTTATCAGGCCACTGTCAGCCAAAAACTCTTAAATGCAGGTTTGCCGATTTTGGGCAAAACCAATATGGACGAATTTGGGATGGGCTCTTCCAACGAGAACTCAGCCTTCCACCCAAGTTTAAACCCCTGGGATCTTAATCGTGTACCTGGCGGAAGCAGTGGTGGTTCTGCTGCATTGGTGGCAGCTGGCGCATCTCCCTGGGCTTTGGGCTCGGATACAGGGGGAAGTATTCGTCAACCTGCCGCATTTTGTGGTGTGGTGGGGATGAAGCCAACTTATGGCCGGGTTTCGCGTTTTGGCCTCGTGGCTTATGCCTCTTCGCTTGACCAAATTGGGCCATTGACGTTGACCGTGCGCGACAATGCAAAATTACTCAATTTGATTGCCGGCCACGATTCTGCTGATTCCACTTCACTCAAATTGCCCCCCGAAGATTTTAGCCGTGATCTGGGCAAAGAGATTCGCGGTCTGCGGATTGGGGTCCCGATCGAAATGCTGGCAGAGGGCGTCGAACCCGAAGTGCGTTCAGCAATCGAAAAGGCCCTGGGGGTTTTGGAAGGTCAGGGCGCTATCATTTCAGAGACCCGCTTGCCGCGTTTAAAATATGCTCTGGCAGCCTATTATTTGATTGCCACTTCCGAAGCGAGTTCGAATTTGGCGCGCTTTGATGGCGTTCGTTATGGGCACCGGGCTGCCCAAGCAGCAAACCTGGTTGAAATGTATACCCAAAGTCGCAACGAAGGCTTTGGAGATGAGGTTAAACGCCGGATCATGTTGGGGACTTATTCGCTCTCTTCGGGTTATTACGATGCCTATTATAAAAAGGCCCAACAGGTGCGAACCCTTTTAATTGAAGACTTTCAGGCCCAATTTGAGACCTTTGATTTTCTGGTTTCGCCCACTTCACCGATCACTGCCTTTCGGCTCGGTGAAAAACAGCAAGATCCCCTGAGCATGTACCTCACGGATATTTTAACAGTCCCCGTCAATCTGGTGGGAATTCCTGCCCTCTCTGTGCCCTGTGGCTTCGATAGTCAGAATCTGCCCATTGGAATGCAAATCATGGCCAAACCATTAGCAGAGGCCGCTATTTACCAATTGGCCCAGGCTTATGAGTCTGCCACCGATTGGCATTTGCGCCACCCGGAGTTGTAACGATGTTAAACACCCATTTTGAACCCTTGCCCCATTTAAAGCAACGTCAGGCAATTGTCAGTACTGTGGGTATTCCCCAGCACTGTATTCTCTGCGATAAACACTTAAACGAACCTCAAGACGAGCGCCTGATGATGATCAACGAGAGCGGGGAGGCCGTGGTCTGTGTTTTGGCTTGCCATTTCTGTGAAAACTGCCCAGCCGTTTACCTCGAAGAGTCAGCCCTCAACCATGTGGCCACCCTGTTTGAAATGAATCCCTATGCGGTGGTCGGCTTTCTCGACTATTCTCAGATTCCCGCAGACAAACAAGACCTTCCCCTGGGGGAAGATCCTGATTTGCCCGTGCCTCTGGTTGAGTTTACTTCGGTCATGCCGCTGCAACCGGCCCAACTCAATCTTTAACTGCGTTTAAGGTAGTTGTTTTGCTTTAATAAAGGCATAGCTCAGCGTTCGGTGAACATTGATTCGGCCAAAACCATGGTAGGGATCAAAGCCTTTGTCTCCCATATCGTCACTGGCCTTTTCTATCAGGTATTTGATTTGGCTGGGAGCTAAATTTGGCAAAACACTTTTAACCAAAGCCACCACACCTGCGACAGCTGGCGTGGCCATGGAAGTGCCATTCCAACCAATGTATTTATTGCCTGGCAATGTCGAAACAATATTCACGCCCGGAGCCAAGACCGATATGTGGGGGCCATATTCGGAAAAGGCTGCACGTTTATCATTGTTATCAGTGGCTCCCACGGCGATAATACCTGGAAAAGCTGCGGGGTAATTGATGGTTCCATTGCCACTATTGCCCATGCCTGCCACCAGCACTGTATTTTTTGAGAGGGCATAATTCATGGCATTTTCTATAGCCACTGAGCGCACAGGACTGGCAAAACTCATGCTGATTACGCTGGCTGAGTGATTGGCGGCATAGGTTATACCTGCAGATACACCGGCCAAGGTGCCCATTCCATTGTCGTTGAGAATGCGAATTGACATGATCTTGGCCTTGGGAGCAAAACCGGCAATTCCCATTAAATTGTTGGTGGAAGCAGCGGCAATTCCTGCACAATGGGTACCGTGACCGTGGGTGTCCGCGTTTTCAACTTTGCCAGCGAGGGCACTGTAGCCCTGAATCATTTTGTCTTTTAAGTCTGGGTGGCTGCCATCAACCCCTGTATCGGCAATTGCAATGATTGTATTCTCGCCCAGACCTTTGCCTCCCTGGGCCAGGGCCCAACCCTGTTGTGATTGCGCTTTGACATGGCCATATTGAAATTTTAAGAGGGGATCATTGATGGGATAGAGGACTGGGGCCGTTTGAGTCATGCTGACAATGCTGTCGGGCTCAACAAATTCAACTTTGGGATTGTTTTCGAGCAACGCCAGACTTTCAGGAGAATGGGTCAAATCGAGACTCTCCACCAATACGATTTGTTCACTGCGTTGAATATGCCCCACTAATTTGACTTGGGCATCAGTCAAAATCTGTGCTACTTCGGCTTCACTCAGCGAATCAAATTTGACAATAAATCGACCTGGAACCTGTTCTCCCGCTTGGAAGGCCTGCTCAGATTTAAGGCCAAAGCCTTGGGGCATCAGTGATTCCAACTTAAGATCCGTTTCATTTTCTATGCTCAAACGTTCATGGTTAACAGCGCTTGAATTTAAGTCAGAACGGGATTCCGGGAGGACATGGGTCAATGGGCTATTCTGACAGGCAGTGGTCAAACAACAGGACAGAGCCAAAAGACGCAGGGACAGTTTGGTTTGGAAAGACATAGATATCAAGACTCCTTGTGATCGTTAATGGGCGACCCGGCTGACTACGAGAGTCCCGTGGCTTTGCGTCCCCACCTCGCAGTGGGTTTGCCTTTTTCCTTTAATAGAAATCGCTGGATTTCTGAGCAGGAGGTGTAAAGAACGTTCTTTACATTTCTTAATATATATTTATTTACAGCACGTCTGTTATGAGCGGGCACACCTTAAATGTGCATCCCTGGACACGGCTGAGACGTATGGGCTGTCACAGAACACATCTTTGGCCCAGCATCCCTGTTAAAATAGGGACTGCAATGATAGAGAAAAAGGAATAGTTTATGGCCCCCAAAGTCGGAATGAACCAGGATCAATTTCAACCCCTCTCGAAAACACCCAATTGCCGCTCATCGATGGCGGATCCCCAAAATACCACTTATTATGTCGCCCCCTTAACCTATACCTGCAGTCGTGAAGCCGCAAGAGCCAAATTGATGGCTGTGCTCAAAGCCCTGCCCCTGACCCATCTGATCAAAGCTGAAGATCATTACCTCTATTACCAATGCCGAACCAAAGTCTTCAAGTTTACCGATGATGTTGAATTTTATTTCCCCAAAACCGATGGCTTGATTCACATGCGCTCTGCATCGCGAATCGGCTATAACGATTGGGGTACCAATTTGCGCCGCTTGGAAGGTATCCGGGCTGAGTTTGATAAGGCCTGATGCTATGGATATCGAAGTTCCTGGCATTTGTCTAAATTATCCCGAAATATGGGCGGATGCACAGGCCCTTCGGCCGGGTCTGTGCGAATGGCGACGCCACATACACGCTTTTCCCGAACTCAGTGGCGAAGAAGTGGAAACAGGCAAATTTGTGGCTCGCGTTTTGGCCAAAATCGGCCTGACCGAGATAGTCTCTGAATACGCCGATACGGCTGCAGTCGTTGCCACCATTCAAGGTGATTTACCTGGCCCTGTGGTGGCTCTGCGGGCCGATCTCGATGCCTTGCCAATTCAAGAGGACAACGACGTGCCTTATATCTCTCAACATCCGGGGGTTATGCACGCCTGCGGCCATGACGTGCATACGTCAGTGTTATTGGGGGCAGCCCAATTGCTTTGGCAGCGGCGCAGTCAGATCAAAGGCCAAATTCGCCTGATTTTTCAACCGGCCGAAGAGCGCTCAGATTGTTTGGGAGCCAGTCATTTGATTCAAGCAGGTGTTTTGGCCAATCCGCCTGTCGAGGCCATTTTTGGGCTGCATGTCTATCCCGATTTGCCGATTGGCACGATGGCCACCCGACCCGGACCGATGATGGCCTCTGCAGATGTCTTTCAGATTACCCTCAAAGGCAAAGGCAGTCATGCTGCTCGGCCCCACCATTCGATTGATCCGATCTTGATGGCGGCTCAGGCCGTCAATGCTTTACACCAATTGGTCAGTCGCCGGGTAGACCCTTTTCAACCTGCCGTGCTTACCATTGGGTTTATCCATGGGGGGACCGCAGAAAATGTCATCCCCGAAGCCGTCATGTTCGGCGGAACTGTGCGCACACTCTGTCCCCAATTGCGGGAGCAATTTCCACGTTGGATCGAAGACCTGTTGCAGGGTGTTGTAGGTGCCCAGGGGGGGAGTTTTGAGTTGAATTACCAATATGGCACTGCCCCTGTGGTCAACAACCCAGACACCACTGCTTTTGCCTTTAAAACACTCTGTCAGTTATTGGGACCTGAGCAAATGCGCTTATTGCCCGAACCTAGCATGGGGGGCGAAGATTTTGGCGCCTATTTGCAGGCGATCCCTGGCACTTTTTTGCGATTGGGTGTACGCTCACCTGAAAAAGCCAAAATCCCAGGTCTACACAATTCCCATTTCGATATCGACGAAGCGGCACTGCCAGTGGGGGCTGCTGCATTGGCCGCTTTGGCTCTGGCCTGGCCTGAGCGTTAAGGCGTTTGGGGGGCTTTGCCTGGCCGGGCTTCAAAATGATCACGCAGGCTCAGGGCCGCGTTGTGGCTGTCTTCCTGCCATTGCATGACAAACGCTGCAAAAGCTGCTTTGTCATAAGCCTCTGGGGTCCAGGCGTTGACCATAAGATATTCGTTGCCATTGCGGTGTTTGTAAATAAATACCTGGGTCATTTTAACCTTGTCGGCATTGGTCGCGTTGATTTCTTCAAAGAGTTTTAGCCGATCTTTGAGGCTCTCTGCTTTGAGTTTAAAATTGAGGCTGAAAATCAGCCCTTTGCCAGAGGGAATCACGACAAAATCCCAAAGGTCTTCTTGCTCATGGGTGACTGTGATATAGGCTTCATCTCCAGCTTTTTGGGCTTTGCACATGTAGCCTAAACCGATTAAATCTGACACCATGGTTTCACTTGAGGGTGGTAATTCCGTCGCAAAGACAGGAGAATTCATATTCATGGCCAATAAGACCAGGGCGGCAAGCAGGCTTTTGCGCATGGTTTAACCTTTTCAAGCTCTCAAATTTAGATGCAATCCCAGAATCCTAGCTCAGTCCAAGGTAAATTTCAAGGGGACTGGTGGTCTCACCTTGTTGGTTAGAGTCTGTTTGAATGCCTTCAAAAAGCAAAAAAGCAGAGGTATACTGCAAAGTATGAGTTATCTATACAGCCAGTTCAAATCTGGCAGGAGAAAAGAGCTTTATGCAAATTACCATTGAAGACAATGCCAAAGAAAAAATTGCCAGCATGTTACAAGAGGAATCCAAAAGCATGAGTGCCTTGCGCATTCGGATTACAGGCCGCAGCGCTCAAGGTTATCAACATGCGTTATCTCTGGTTGACCCCGGCCATGAAAAACCCGAAGACCTGGAAGTGACTTCTGGTGAATTGCGGATTCTGCTCGATCCGAAAACGGCCAAAAATATTGAAGGTGCGCGAATTGAATTTGTTGACGATATGTACGGGGGTGGTTTTAAAGTCAATAACCCCAATCTGCCCAGCTGGGGCAATCCACTCGAACAGCAAGTGCAAGAATTAATTGATACCCAGATCAATCCCTCCCTGGCCAGCCACGGGGGCTATCTGGAATTGCTCGAAGTTAAAGAAGACAAGGTCTTCGTCCATTTTGGCGGAGGCTGCCAAGGTTGTGGCATGGCCAGTGTGACCCTCAAACAGGGCGTTGAAAAGGCCATCCTTGAAACCATACCCGAGATCAAACATGTCATTGATACCACCAACCATGCTGAAGGGGACAACCCCTATTATCGCCCTGCGGCACCCCATCACCATTAAATCGAGAAAGCGCGCCCATGCACAAACGCGATCGTTCTGCCTCGCTGCGTCAGTCCCAAGCCCAACTCTGCCGGCAGTGGAGCTTAGAAGATTTTTTAATTCAACTGGAAGCGGCGGATGTGACACGGGCCTATTTGGTCTATGAAAACGGGGCTTTTCGGCTCTCTCATCCCAAACTCTTGCAGCCCTTGCAGGCCTTTTTTGAACTCTCTCAAGATTTTTCAAGTCACGAGGGTGTTTTTATCGGTCGGGAAGCAGGTATTGATTCGCTCTTCTTTGCGTTTGTACATGATACCCGACGTGGCTTGGCCCAAGGGGGGCTGCGTTTTACCCGCTACCCGAATTTGGCTGAATTACTGGTCGATGGATTGCGTCTGTCTCAAGGAATGACACGGAAAAATGCTTTGGCTGGTTTATATTGGGGCGGCGGAAAAGGGATTATGACCCTTCCGTCCCGGTTCTCTCACCCACGTGAATTTGCGGCAAGTCCTGAAAGAGCAGCCTGTTTTGAGGCCTATGGGCGTTTTGTCGCCTCTTTGGGCGGGGTTTATTATACCGCTGAAGATGTGGGGACCAATACCCAGGATATGACAGCGCTCTTGAGTCAAAATCGCTTTACAACGTGTATTCCCCCTGAACGTGGCGGCAGTGGCAATCCCTCGCCGTTTACGGCCAGAGGCGTTTTAAGAGCGATGCAGGCTGCTTGGCTCTCTATTTCAGGCAGTGATGATTTACGCGGGGTGCGTGTGGCTGTACAGGGCACTGGCAACGTGGGAGCCCCCTTGATCCGGGCCTTGGATGATCTCGGTGCGGAAGTGATGATTGCTGATGTCAATGC
This sequence comes from Candidatus Blackallbacteria bacterium, assembly GCA_051715345.1. Classification (GTDB taxonomy): domain Bacteria; phylum Cyanobacteriota; class Sericytochromatia; order UBA7694; family UBA7694. The sequence goes on along the minus strand of JBPXJQ010000029.1, from coordinate 159,194 downwards.
CACTTCACTCCAAGAAATGCTGTCCGAGCGCCCCCATTTACATGTAGTTGAGCCACCTGAAGCGATTTTTGATGTCGATGCAGATGTCTTTGCTCCCTGTGCGATTGGAGCACAGGTCAATGTCGACACTATTCCCCGGCTCAAAGTGAAGTTGGTGTGTGGCGCTGCCAATAATATTTTGCGAGAGCCGGAGGCGGATGCCGAACGCTTAAAACAGCGGAACATTGGCTTTGTTCCGGATTTTATCTGCAACCGGATGGGGATTGTCAATTGTGCCGATGAATGGCAGGGTTATCTTGCTGAAGACGTTCAATTGGCCGCAGAGCGGGTTTTTCCAGATACGCTCCGGGTGTTCAATTATGCCAATAGTCGCCATTGCACACCGACCCAAGCGGCCAACGATTTGGCAGATATGGCGGCCTGTGAATTACATCCGCTCTTGGGGCATCGCGGTCGCCGCCTGATCGATCACCTTGTCACCTCTGACTGGGCCAATGCCAAACCCAAATTCAAAAAAAAGGCGGAATTTGAACCTGCTTTTGTTCCTACCTTGGACGAGCCGCCCCTTCGCTTGCTTTGGGAGCGAGAGCGATTCTATGGGGGTAAATTTCCTGTTTTAGCAGCCACTCCCATAAATACAGCTTCAGCTCCAGACTTGGGTGGAATTATGTCTTCCGTGTTATTGGATATAAAATCCCGGTCACTTCACAGGCACCACCAACTCACCCCCCGCAGGGTCGTTGGCAGCGAACACGGGGGATTGGCTTTACAATTGGCAGTTGAGCGCAATTCGCCCTATACCCGCGAAGAATTGGGGCGGGCTGAGTTTTTCTCCCTCTGCCGAGACCATTATTTTCGCCATGAAGCATTGGTTCGCGAACAATTGCAGCAGACGGGGGCCGGTTTTGACCCTGATTTGTGGCAGAGCCCGATTCGCGATGCGGGCCGGGATACGGTTAATTCTCTCTTTCAATATTTGTTCAAAGCCGGATTGACTTACGAACAGGAGTGTATTGCTTACCACAGTCCCGCTTCATCTTCGGTGTTGGTGGCTTCGGATCTGCGCCGGGGCACCCACCGTGTGCGAGCACGTTATTTTCTCAATCTCATCAATGCCGATGCCAATCAAGCTGAGGTGCCCTTTTACTTCCCTGAATATCTGCCCGGTGTCGTGGCTTTGGGGGTGCATGACGAAGGGCCTTATGCCCATTGGGCGGGTCAAGAAATTCAACACCCCATTTATGCACATAAAATCCCCGTCATTTCTTCATTGGAGCTCGAAAACGACCTCGAATTTATTGTGCCCCTGGCGCGCAAATACCATGAACGACTGGCCCGAGAGTGGCAGATTTTACCCGAAGTTCAACTCTTCGATGCCGAGGGGCGGGTGTCTGCACCCGGTTATGAAAAGCTGAGTGTCAATGAAACGCGGGAGAAAATTCTCGCTCAACTGCAGTCACACATTCGCACAGAGATGGGAGATTGGTCGGTTGAAGCCCTTTATTGTTCGCGTTCAGGGGTGAGTGTGATACCCAGATACAGCACTCAGCTTTTTGTCAAAATCGAAGATGCTGTGCGCTTGCTTTATCGGAGTATTAGTGAAGATGAAGTGACATTCAGTGCGCCTCTTTGGAAGGAGCGGATGCTCAAAATACTTTCGCGGCTTTCTGTCTGGTGTGTTTCACGTCAATATTGGTGGGGCAACCCGATCAACAACAGTGAGAACGTTTTTTCTACATGGTTTTCGATGGCTGCCTGGGCTTTACAGGGAGCCGGCTGGCCCGATAATCCCAAGCCGGAACCGATCGATGAAGTTTTTGTTGATGCAGAGTGGCTCTTTCGCTGGATCGTGCCCTCGCTTTTGGTGGGGGTGATTGTCAGTGGTCGGCCACTCTTCAAACATATCCATGTGCACGGCACTTTACATGTCATGGAGCGGATGTTGCTCCCCATGACCGGGAACGATCTCAGCGAATCTGGAGCCTATGACGAAGCGCGTTTTATTCAGCGTATGGTCAAGCGCCCGATGAAGTACCGTTTGGGCAATGTGGTGGAACCTGTGACCCTGATCCGCCGATTTGGTGCCGATGCCCTGCGCTTGGGATATGTCTTTTCATTGACTTCCCATTCCCCAGAGGTGGCGATGCTTTCCGAAGATCGGCTGCGCATGGCGCGCAAGACCTTGCACGAATTAAATACCAAGGTCAGCGGTTTTTTCCAATTGGCACCGCGTCAGGCCTTTGAGGGGGTGCTTTGTGACACCTGGCAGGCCGAAGATCAGATGATCATGGCCCAAGCCCGTGCGTGGCTTGAACAGGCCATTTTGGCCTATGGTCAGAATCAATTTTCAGAAGTGGGAAGTCTTTTGGTTTCAGCAGTCAAAACCTTAAAAGATTATATCAATCGGGTGATTGAACACCGCCGAGGCCCAGATTTGAGCAGTGCAGTGCCTGTGGTCAGCGCAGTTTTGACAGATTATGAGGCCGCTTTTTCTCCCCTTTGTCCATTTTTATTTCATAAATTGCAGCAGTGGGTGAGTGTGCGCGCCGGTGGTCATTGATCCTGTAAGGGGCAAAATCACAAGCCCACAAGCAAGATTTTTAGCAACAATGCATCAACGTAAAGAGGGAAGAGCATGAAAAAGAGCCTTTTGGGAGCCCGTGTGGGAACGTTTTTATGTTTGACTTTGATTGCCTGTCAACCCACTAATCAACCCCAAGCCAGCAGTTCTAAACCTTCTGCCAGTGCCACACCGCAGGTGCAATCCAGCAGCTCTGGAGCAATCTCACCTGCAGGGCCGGTTGCCACTCCCTCTCAACCCATGCCACAGGTCAGCAGCAATCCCCAGAACACTGGACCTGTTAAGCTGCCTTCAGAGGTCAGTGCCGATGCCAGTTTCCGCCAGGAAGTTGTCAAAATACTGGCCCAGCTGGTGCCTGATGTCAAAGAAGAGCCCGTGGTGACTGAAATTACGCGGCAACACGCTTTGCAAATTGCCATGAATCCCAAAGACACGAATTTCAAAGTTCTTGCCAATTATCAGCCTGTGGCGGCCTCTGGCTTGCAAACCCTCATTTTGAGCCGGGGTAAGTACCCTTCTGACAATCTCTTAAGTGCCTATTTCTCGGATTCCAACCGCGAGCGCCTGTTACAGCGCTTCCAACAACAGGTCTCAGACTCTTTGGGGGTTTTGCCCTATACCCATTATGGGGTAGAAGTGCTACGCAAAGACTCAGCTTGGTTTATTAGCTTGGTGCTTCTGACCGAAATCATAGGCCTCGATCAAATGGCCTTGACCTATTCAGGCCCTCAAAATTTACTGATCAAGGGCCAGCTTTTAAATGATCGCTTCAGTCAACCCGAAGGGTTGGTTACTTTGCCCGATGGAACCATTGAGGAACTCAAGCTCACTTCCAATGGCAAAGCCTTTGAATTGCCCTTAAGTCTCAAAAGCAAGGGCTATTATAGTTTTGAAATCAACGTCACGGGCCCCCTGGGGCCCCAACCAGCCACGAATTTTGTCTTGGCTGTAGGTGTGCCCTACCCACAGCCAGATAATGCGCCAGTGCCCTCCCCAACCCCCTTGCCTGATTTGACTCAATTGCGCAGCCGTTTGCTGGAATTGATCAACCAAGATCGTCAATCAATGGGTGAGGCTGTGGTGGCCGCCGACTCCCAATTAGACAGCGCTTCTCAGTCTCACTCCGAAGAAATGATTGCTCAGGGTTATATTGGCCACAATTCACCTCTGTCTGGCACCCCCCAGATGCAGGCCAATGCCTTTGGGGTCTCTGAACTGGTGGCACAAAACATTGCTATCAGTCGCACTCTCGAAAACTCTCAAAAAGAATTGATGAGCAGTCCAGGGCACCGCAAGACGATGCTCAAACCTGATTGGACCCATGTTGGCCTTGGTATTGCTGCTGCGCCAGACGGATTTTTGTATATCACCCAGAATTTTTTCGTCCGTCGTTTTAATTTGGAGACACTTCCTGCCAAAGTGAAGTTGGGTGAGACGATCCATGTAAAAGGCCAAGCATTAAAAAACATCGGGGCAGCGGGTATCTTTGTCAACGGTGCCATTCAAGGCAATCCCTTGGATTTGGCCAAATCCACCTCGTTTGATATCCCTGTGACCTTCTCCCAGGTGGGAAAACAAAATGTTCGGGTGGGCCTGTCTGACCCACCCGTGAACAATGCTTACCAATTTGTGTTTTACAATAATTGGAACCTGGAAGTGCTGCCTTAGGTTATTGCAAAAGCTGGATGCGAGAGCCTTCAGGGTATTTTTGGACTTCGATCCGGGTCGGAAAAAGCGATTTGAGATCGTCGACATGGGTGATCACCAAAATACAGGCATAGAGGCCTGAAACGGCATTTATGGCCTCGACCAAGCGGCTTTTACCCTGGGTATCTTGGCTGCCAAAGCCCTCATCAATCACCAGGGTCTGGAGTTTGGCTCCCGCTCGGCGGGCCAAGGTGCGTGAAATAGCCAGGCGAATAGCAAAATTGACGCGAAAGGCCTCGCCAGCACTGAACGTCTCATAGCTGCGCGTTCCCAATTCGTCGCTGATAAAGATATCCAAAGTTTCACTTAAGGCATCCCGTGACTTGAGCGATTTTAAAGTCTGAAATTTGAGGTGCATTCGCCCCTCTGTCATTTGGCTGAGTAGGTCATTGGCGGCCTGTTCAATTTCAGGCAGGGCATTTTCGATCACCACAGCCTGAATGCCCTTTTGACCAAAAATTTCAACCAATTCCGCATAAAGTCTGTGTTCTTTTTCCAATGTTTGAAATTGGCTTTGGTGGGCGAGCAATTCTACTTTTAGTTCAGACAGGGCACTCAATTCTTTTTCAAGAGAAAAGAGCTTGGCATGTAATTCTCTTTCTCGGTTTTGGGTGATTGAGAGCGCCGCTAGAAGTGGGGTTAACTGCGCCAAATTGCTTTCCAGACGGGTATTTAAGGCTGGCAATTCAGCCAATTGAGTTGCCACGATTTGGGCTTCACTTTGCAATCTGAGAAAATCTGCTTGCAAACGCTGTTCCTGCTGCAACAGTTGCTCCCAGGCCTCTTGGCCGGCTTTTAAAGCCTCCCATTTCTGTTGATAAACCCGCAGGCGCACCAATTCAGCCTTGTTTTTGTTGATTGTCTCTGGCAAGTGGGCCAAAGGCTCTAAATGGGCCTCAAGATCTGCGATTGTTTTGCGAAGGTCTTTACCAAAAGCCTGTTTTTGAAACGCCTCTTCCAGGCTTGCTTTTTCTGCTTGTGCGGCCTTTAGCCGGGGTAAAAGACTTTGCATGGCTGCTTGGGCTTTGAGAAGCTCACGTTGACGCAGTGCTGCCTCTTGCCGATTGCGCAACTCAGTCTGGAGCCTGGCGTGTTCACCTTCGTTGTATTGAAGCTTATCAATACGCTCTATTAGGGCTTCATAGGCAGTTTGCTCTGCTTGCCAAGCTTGCGAATCTTGCCAGCCCTCTGCGATTTGCAGGGCCGCTTCTTTTTCAATCAAAAGATGTTGTAGGTCTTGTAATTTTTCTGCTTGGTGACGGGCCTGCGCCAGTTTTTGCAACAGTGCATCTTTGTGTTTGAGTTCGCGGGTCAGTCGCACGAAATCTTGGCGACAATTTGCTGCCAGGGCTTCGTTATCGCTGTTTTCTCGCTCAAGTGCTTGTAGGGCTTGCGTGTTTTTTTGCAAATCCACTTGGTATTTATTCAGCAGCAGGGTCACATCATCCGGGCTAAGAAGGCGTTCACACAGGGGGCAAAGATCTTCTGCGTGGTTTTGCATTTTGCGGGTTTTTTCAATAATTTCCGTTTGAATTTCTTGCAGAGCTGCGATTTTTTCGGCCAAATTTTGGCTGAGATGTTTGCAGCTTTGCCCCAAGGCGGTCACTTGCTCCAGTTCCGTTTGCCTCTGCTCCAGTATTTCCAATTCTGTTTCGTATTGGCTGAGTGATTCGGTCAGATCTTTGAGCTTTGCCACCTGTCCATGATCCTCAGCGATTTGGGCCTTGAGGCGTTGGCATTCTGCCCTTTTTTCGGTCTTGAAAGCTGTCATTTTTTGGGCTTGCGACCAAAGCTCTTTTTCCAATTCGCGATAAATTTTGGCCTTTTCATCCAAGCTGCTGGCCTCAGCTTGGCAGCTTTGCAAGGCCTGCCATTCTTTTTCAATCGATTCACTTTCAGCGAGTAGGTTCTGCCACTGTTTTTCTTCTTTGACCAAATTCTCACAAATATGTTGGGCCTGTTGCAGCTCTTTCTCTTTGGCATGTTGGAGCTTTACCCACTCATTTTGAGCTGCTCTCAGGGCTTCTTGTTGTTTAAGGTAATCTGTATAGCGCTCTTCTAAATGGTCTTGTTTTTCGATCAGGCTTTGCAGGTGTTGATAGCCTTGAGAAATCCCTTCCTGTTGATCCACTAATTTTTGGATCCGGGCTTTTTCTTGGCTCAAGGCCAAACGGTCGATTTCCTTTTTTTGCAATTCAGCTGTGAGTTGTTTCTGGCGGTTGTCGGCATGTTCGAGCTGCAGGCGCGCTTGACTCAATGCTTGTTTTTCGGCTTCTAATTCAGCTTGCATTCCCAATTGCTTGCGCAATGTTTCGCTTAAGGTTTGGTATTCCTCTTTCAGACTGAGGTGTTGGTCTTTGAGAAAAAGCTCTGGGCTGAGCTGGGTTTCAATTTGGGTAATCTGTCCCTGAATTTGCTGTTTGTCGAGCAAAAACTGATTGCGTTTGGTTTTTGCTTTTTCCTGGAGCAGATCATACTGTTTTAAATTGAGAATATCTGCCAGGACTTCTTTGCGTTCTTTGGCGGAACTGGTGGTAAAAACATCGGCCCGACCCTGGAGAATAAACGAGGAATTGATAAACAGACCATAGTCCATATGCAGGGTATTGATGATCTCTTGTTGGGTTTTGGTCACGGATTTGCCCGTCAGCGACCGATAACCCTCATCGGCTTTAACTTGAAACTCCAAGGCGGCTTTGCCACTGGATTTGCCAGAGCTGCGCTGTTTACTGCGCAAAATGCGGTAGGTTTGTCCTTCCAACTCAAAGCTAAATTGAACCTGTACCTCTTGAGCGCCCAATCGAATCACTTCTTCGGAAACATTGGCACGTGACTTTTCGAACAGGGCCCAGGTCATGGCATCCAAAATGGAGGATTTTCCGCTGCCATTGGGGCCAGACAAACAGGCAATTTGAAACTGACTAAAATCCAGGGCCAGATGTTCATAGGCCATAAAATTGCGGGCTTCGAGAGAAAGGGGAATCATGCTGTTTATTGGCCAGCTTTGGGCAAAGGTTTAAATGCAGGTTTAAAAAGCGAATCTGCATTGCTTTCAACCACATAATACCAACCAATTGAATTGAGTCGGGTATATGCAACCAACAGAGGAGATTGATTCTGCCTTTGGATGATGGCGTGGCCTGAGGGCTTTTGTTTTAAACCCGCCCGAATTTCCGCTTGGGGATAGAGCTTTAAAACCAGTTTATCTTCGGGACTTTGGGCTTTTGTCTCTTTGGTTTGAACCACAATTTCTCCCATTTGATTGAGCAAATAAATGTTTTCAATTCCTTGGCTATCCGCCATGGGCAGCAGATTCTTGAGCCAATGGGCCAAGCTCAGCTCAACCCCAGCTACCCCCAATTTTTTTTCGTTTTGTCCATACAGACTTTGTACACAGGGCAAGAGCAGGCCCTGACCAGAGGCGTCCAGATAAGGTTGCCCCCAAACGACTGTATTTTTGCCTTGGGCCCATTGGTACCAGGGCCGTTGACGGGGATCGTAGCTCTCTTTATAGCCCCCCTTGCCAGGGTAGGCAAAGTGCAGACCTTTTTCCAGGCCGATATATGCCCAAACCAAAGGCAGGCCCGTGCTGTTTAGGGCTTTCTTCAACGCTTCTGAATCAGGCAGCGGCGGGCTGCTGCTCTCTTGAAAGAGGTTTTGAAAGGTTCGGGTTAAAGCACTTAATTGCCCCAATTCTTGGTTTACACTGGCTTTGCTCACCCCGGGAGCCAATTTAACTCCTGCCCAGCCTGAGCTGATTTCCCGGTGATAGGCTTGAGAAAAGGCAAAATCGGGAGGGGAGCTGGCGGGATTGGCATAATCGAGGTTGAAATAGACCTGTTTAAATTGGGCACTTTCACTGGGGGGTGGGGCTTTTAAACTGACTTCTGCGGCTGCGACCAATTTTTCGAGCAGGCTCTGAATTTTTAAAAATTCACTGTCCAGGCGTTGGCTTTGGGCGGCAATTTGAGTCAGGTGAACACTCAATACTTTTTCTCGCTGGTGGGATCTTTGGATTTCGATCTGCTGGCGCCAGGTCATGGTCACTGTTACAGCCGCTGAGAGCCCCAAAAGGGCCATGACAGTTAATGCGGTTCCTTTTTTGTGCTGTTCTACCCAGCGCAGGGATTTTCGCAGCCATTTGTCGGGCTCTGCTTCGATCTCCTCACCGCGTAAAAAGCGGCGCAGGTCTTGGGCCAATTCCCCCGTATTGGCGTACCGTTGATCGGGTTTTCGACCTGTGGCTTTGAGAATAATGGCTTTTAATTCAGAGGGAACTTTGACTTTAGGACTGTAATGTATAAACGGATCCAACTCCGCTTTCAGGACTCTTTTGAGGAGATCAACCTGGCTTTTTGCAGTGAAAGCGGGTTTAAGATAGACCAATTCGTAGAGGATTAATCCCAATGAAAATTGATCACTGCGGCCATCCAAATCTTTGTTTTTACCTGCCGCCTGTTGGGGAGACATATACCTCGGTGTGCCCACAATTTGACCCATTTGGGTTTGGTCGCCGAGTAAATCATCGCTGACCTTGTGGCCCAAATCAATTTCTTCTTCGGTCTCTCCGTCGCGAAAGAGTTTGGCAATGCCCCAGTCCATCACGTAGACCTCGTTGTACTCACCAATCATTATGTTGGCGGGTTTTAAATCGCGGTGGATGACCTGTTTGTTGTGGGCGTATGCCATGGCGTCCAGCACTTTGAGAAAATGTTCCAAGAGTACTTCGCGGGTATGATCCACATCAGGCACTTGGCCTTGATCATAAAAATCACGGGTTTCTTGAATCAATTCTTTAAATGTTTTGCCTTTGACCATCTTCATGGCGTAGGCGAGTGAGCCATCAGGGCGAATATCCAGATTGTAGATCGGGACAATATTGGGGTGATCCAGCTGAGCTGTGATTTGCACTTCGTTGAGAAAACGCCGCAAAACGCCCCGGTTTTGGGCCATTTCTTGCAACAATTGTTTATAGGCAATGACCCGCATCAGATCCTTGTCTCGGGCCCTGTGTACCAAACCCATTGCACCTTGGCCGAGCAACCCTAAAAATTCATATTGTTCAGAGTGTTGGGTGTGGGTGGTTTTGACGGGGGTATCCTGCAATTGCTGTTCAATCAGGTGGGATTGACTGAGCAGGTCGATATGGGTCACTTCTATCGGTTCGAGCAGGTGAATTTCTTGCAATTCTCCCGCAGAAATGTTTTTGGTTTCGAGCAAGTACAGGGCAAATTGATCCATATTGGCATCTGGATGATCTTCGCGAAAGGATTTGTACAGGCTTTCTAAAGCCGCGGGGGCTCTGTTACCCAGGACCGTTTTAATATCTTGCAGATTCACATGGTACCTGCCTGCCAATTTGCTCCAGAAACTGAAAACGCCCCCTAATTAGATTGAGGAGGCGTAAAAAAGGTAGCACAGGCTGGATTCGAACCAGCGACAACTCGGGTATGAACCGAGTGCTCTAACCAACTGAGCTACTGTGCCAAACGAAGGCTATTATACTCTGGAATGAATCCAGGGCAAAAGGGGTTTTTAAATATTTCTCACACATCTGCTCTCCCTAAATTGTCATTTGTGGGCAGAATCCGTTATGCTGAAGTCATGACCACACCTGATTTTTCCCGCGATTTAAAGGCTCTTGAGCGACTTGTTCCAGAAGAGCCTTTGTACCGCAACCTTTTTCAACTTGTATTTGCTGAGGCGCTTGAACATGTGCTTTATATCGGCGTGCAGGGAGATCTGCAATTATTACAAACCCTGATTCAGGCCCGAAATTTGCGGGCCGACAAACCCCATATCAGCCTGATCGAATCTGATCCCTGCCGCTTTGAGCAAGTATTGCAGGGTTTGAGCCAAGAGCCACGTTTGAGTCTGTTTCATGGCTATAGTCAAAGACAATCGTATTACCCAGACTTGGCTCAGCTGACCCATTTTTTTCGGAACCAAAAATCAGCTTGGCACCAATTTCCGCTCGATTATTGGTTAGACAAAGCCCAGAGTGAGCTTGAGGATTTTTCAACGCGGCCCGAAGAGCAGATGGGCCTTTTGAAACGTTTGGCTGAGCAAGCACACCTTCCTGCTCCGGATATGTTGATACTCGATGGCTCTGAATTTACCTCTGAAGCAGATTTGGCCGTTTTCGCTAAGACAAAATTGATCATTCTCACGGGCGTGAGCAGTTATCGCAATTTTGCTAATTTTCAACGACTGGTGGCAGACCCAAATTATTTTTTGATGAATCAACATGCGCAACAGCGGATGGGCTTTGCTATTTTTAAACGCAAACCAGAGTACCAACAAGGCATCAGTGTTGTGATTCATTCCCGCAATGAAGCGGCCAATATAGAGGCTTGTTTGGCCAGTGTGGCCTGGGCCCAGGAGCGCGTTGTTGTCGATATGTTTAGCGAAGACGATACCCCTGCTTTGGCTCAATCTCAGGGGGCAAGGGTCGTACCTCATGTACCCATTTATTTTATCGACGAGGCCCGCAATTTTGGCCTGTCCCAAGTGCAATATGCTTGGACTTTGGTACTCGATGCCGATGAACGTGTTCCCACCGCATTGGCAGAAAAATTACAATTTCTCAGTCAGAATCCCGAAGGCATCACAGGGTTCTGGTTGGCCCGCCAAAATTGGTTCTTTGGTCAATGGATTCAACACCTTTTTCCTGATTATCAAATGCGCTTTTTCGCCAGCGGCAAAGGTGCCTGGACAGGGATGATTCATGATTTTGCGCGTATTCAGGGCGAGACCCAGCACCTGTCTGCAGACCCCTCTCTGGCTTTGCAGCATTATTCTTATACATCTGTGCAAGATTTTTGCGAGCGTCAGATCTATTACGCCCGCAGCACAGTCAAACAATACATGCAGCTCTCACCTCAAATCCAAATTGAGTCACAAGCAATACGCAAAGATTTTGAGCATGACCTCGAAAAATTGTTGAAAAAGCTCAAATCAACCCCCATGGACGATGTCAATTGGCTGACCCAGACCCTCTATCTCTTCTCCAATTACCTGACGGGGGCTTCTCTTATGGAGGCCTTTGCTCCCAAACAACCGTCTGGGGTCTTTTTAAGTGGGTATACCTACCTCAAAAATGGCATCAAATATGATTACCCCTTTCGTGAAAGCATTCGCTCGGTGATTTCACTCTGTGACCAATTTGTGATCTGTTATGCCACCGATTCTGAAGACGACACCTTGGCTGCTCTTCAGGTTTTGGCCGCTGAATACCCTCAAATTGAGCTCTATCCCAGTGATATCTGGCGCCAAAATCGCGGCCACGAAGGGGAGGTCATTCGCAAAGCGGCTGAAGAGGCCATGGGTTATTGCCGCGGAGAATGGCTCTGGCATGTGCAGGCCGATGAGATATACCATGAAGACGATTTAACCCTGCTGCGTGAGCAACTTTATTCTGCTGGGGCTGAGCGGATTGATGCCTACCGTTTTCGCGTCTTGCATTTTTATGGCAATTACACCACCTTGATCAAAGAAAGTGCCCAGGAAATCGGTTGGTATCAACGCTGTATTCGCCTGACCCGTCGGGGCAAGGCTCAACACATCAAAGATGCTTGGACTCAAATCCTCAATCCAGGAGATCCAGGGCAAATCAAAGATCTGGAGATTCGGATTTTTCATTATGGCCATGTGCGCGAATCAGAAGCCATGCGCATCAAAATGTCATATATGGAAAAACTCTACGCAGATTTGCCCGACGAATATGAGGTCTGCCCTCAAGGTGAGTTTATCTATGATCGCATCCCGAGTGCGTATCTCACGACTTTTGAAGGCTCTCACCCCCAAACTTTGCGTCTGCGCATGGCTCAGGCCCGTCTGGCTGAGATGCAAGCGCTGAGAGAGTCAAGCAAAAGGAGCAAACCACGGGTTTTGATCCTTTCTCGGCACCACCAGATTAAAAAAGGTTTTGGCATCAGTTTAAACGAGGTCTATGGAACGGGAATTTTGCAAAGGTATTTTGAGGTCCATCACTTGGCGTGGCATTATCACGAAGCAGATACGAGCATGGACGGTGTCCAGGTTTATGCGACCCGCCCCGATGACTCTCTGGGTTTGCAAAGGCTGAAGCACCTGCTGGTGATTTTGGAACCTGATGTGATTTTGCTACACGCAGATATGCACTTTTTTCCAGCTTTTTTGCCCATTCTGGAAGCCTGGCAAGGTGCTGTGGTGGGTTGGTTCCCGATTGATTATGCCCGAGACCAAAACCCCAGCTCTCTGATGCCTCTGCTCCAACGCTGCAATCGCATTGCCAGTTTGTCTCGCTTCGGTGTAAACCAAATCCAAAAAAATTATACTGGACCCTGTGAAGTCGTTCCTTTGGGGGTGAACACCCAGCGCTTTGTACCCGTGCCCTCTGCTGAGTTCAAATCCGATTTGCGCAGGCAATTGCAATGGCCTGAAGCGTCCTTTGTGTTTTTGATGGTGGGCAATAATTTTTGGCGCAAAGGGATTGAATATGCAATTGAATCATTTTACCAATTTAAGCTCAAGTTTCCTGATTTGGCCAAACAGGCCTTTCTCTATCTTCATACCGAAAATGCCGAAGGTCTAAAAGAGCTCATCCATGTCTATGGCCTGGGTGACTATGTGAAAATCAGCGACAATTTTGATCCCTATCAACGCCCGCTTAGCCACCAATCGCTATTGGAGCTTTACCAAGCCTCTGATAGCCTCTTATTGACCTCATTGGGTGAGGGCTTTGGCATGCCTTTGATCGAAGCCCAGGCCTGTGGTCTGCCCGTTTTGGCTCCAGATCATTCAGCGATTCCTGAAGTTGTGGGGCGGGCGGGTCTTTTAATTAAAGCACCTCAGGTCATTTGTGGGCAGAGTGCCGATAGCATTGTTTGGTTGCGGGTGCCTGATCCTGTTGATGCGGCAGAAAAAATGTCTGAATTGATGACCAACTCTCAATTGAGGGCTGAATTGTCAGATTGGGCTTTGCAACAGGCCAAGGCTCAGACTTGGCACAATACCACTTGGCTGCTTGCGGATTCCCTGGGACAATGTCATGCTTTGGGACGACCTGTGTTTGAATATGAAGAACCCCGGATGATTGCTGTATGAAAAAAGAACAAACGATTTTATTTGTGCAAATGGCAGAAGATTCCTTTGATGAGGTTTTGCTCTTGCCAAGATTTTTGGCGCAAATGCCTGTCAATAGCCGTTTTTATGCCTTGGTGAATTCAATTTCATCCTCATTTGCTGCGAGTATTTCTGACTTGTCGGTTTCGCTCATGACCGAAAATCAAGACAATAATCTTCACGATTTTCAGGTGATTTTCAGGCATAAAAAACCGGATGTAATCATCCTCTTGGACCTGTATAAGTATTTTGTAACACCTGCTGATATCAATTTTTTACCAATCTGGCTGGACGATCCCGATGTGCCTATTTTGGCCATCGATTATTTTAATTTATTGGAATACCACGACGGGGTTTTGCAGCTCAAAGCAGGTGTTGATGTCCCTGCCTTAAAAGATTTGGCCAAACCTGAGCCTTTGGCAATACAGCCTTATCTGCTCAAGCCCTCCCCCCCCATTTTTTCTCAAGATTTAAAGGGCGAACTGGACCGGGTGTTTTTATGGAATCCTATCGATACCAAATTTAAAGTCAGTCAAGAGAGCCACCGTGAGCAATTGCGGAAATCTTTTCATCTCAAAGAAGAAGATAAAATTGTCACTGTCGTGATAGACCCGCTGTTGTTTATGAAATCGATTGAGGTTTCGCTGCTCGGATTTTTTATGGTCTTGATCGAAGTGGTCATCTATTATTTGCGTGGTTTTCCCCAAACCCGTTTTCATTTACTCTTGGTGGGTCTTTTCCCACCCCGTGAAGAAACCAACACAATTCCCGATGTCAATTTGGATGTCACCTTTTTTAGCCATCTCACCGAAGACAATTACCTGACCCTCTTGGCTGGCAGTGACATGGTCTTTACCAATTCGGATCATTCCTTGGTCTTGTTAGATACGATGGTGGCAGGCGTTCCCTCTGTGGTGATGGCCAATAGCATTATTCAGGAATTAAATGAGGACCAAACCCGCACCGTGCGCTCTTATTTTCAACCCGCCCCAGTCTTGTATGACTTTGTCCATTTGATGCTGGACCTCAATCAATGGACGGCTTTTTCACCGATTTTTCAGTTTGTGAATTATCCTGCTGCTTACAGTGAAATTGGTTTCCCCGAACCCGGATTGCATTTCCAGGGCTTTATGTATCATTTGATTGATACCTTTGATGATCTGAGTACCGATCCCATTTTGGAACAATTGCTCTATGACCAGGAATATCTTAAAAATTATAGAAATATGGCTCAAAAGATTTTGAATGATGAACAATCTTTATTCCTCTCTCAAATCCTCTCTCGAATCACTGAAAAAAAGTGATTCACTCCATTCGCTGAGAGCGCGCTTGGAACACTTATTGCCTGTTCCAACAGCTTCAGCTACTCCGCAGCCGGCACCAGATCCTGCTTGGAGTTATCTTAAAGGCGACTATTTTCAGGCCCCCAAAGGCTGGAGCCCCAACTCACCTGATTTATATCCCTATTACCGGATCGTATTTTATGGGCTATTGCTGGGTTTATTGCTCTTTGTGTTTGTCTTGTCTTCCCTTTTGCAAGGAACAGGCCCAAAAGAGGCCAAATACTTCTCTCAAACTGTCGAAACCCTTTCGAATCAACCCGAAAAGTTTCAAGCGCAAGCCACAGCCTTTTTAAAGAAATATCCCCAGGGTGTTTACAAAGCCCAAATGGTCCAACTTCAGGCAGACATTGCCAATCGTCAATTTCTACAAGCGCTTAATTTGGCGCAACGGCAGCCCAATTTGCCTTTAAAATTACAGGCCTATCAAGCCCTCTTAAAACAACAAACGCCCCCTTCCCCTGAAATGCAAAAAGAACTACAAGAAACCATGGGCAAATATGCAAAATTGATCGAAGGGTATGAGAATCAATTGGCCAAGGCCCGCACATACAGCCAAAAACAGTATTATACTTCGAGTTTGCTGCTCTTAAGCAAATTGGTAAAAGGCGGCCCCCAATATGGTCATCTTTACACCGAGGCCCAAGATCTGCTCAACCGCACTTCGGCCAAAAAAATAGATTATTTTCTTGTCAAAGGCCAATTGCGCAAAGCCCGTGTGGCTCTTCGAGATGCTCAAATTCACGGGGTTTCCAGCGATGTGATTGACTCCCTGGCAAAAAAAATCAAAAGCCTGGAACAGCTAAAGCCGCTGGGCAGGTAAGGTCTGCAGGGGTAAACCTAATCCAATTCAATCTTGAGCTTTTGATTTTGAAAACTATTGGCATACACCAAAAGCCGTTCAAGAAAGCTTTGATAGTTTAATTCACGGTCTACCATCGCTTGTAAATCTTGACGGTTGATAATAAACAAGGCTGTTTCTGTTTGGTATTTTTCCAAATCGGGATTCACGGTTATCGCGGCATCCGTATGTGATCCTCTTTTATACGTGGGCGCCTCTACCCGATAGGAGATCACAAAACCCAAATGTGCAATTGCTTCAGTATTCCAAGATTGTAATAGGGATTGTAATCGGGGTGCAAACAGCGTATCAAAAATAAATTGGGCTCGCTTTGCGATTGGAAAATTGAGATATGACAAAGTGGTTTTGTGGCCCAAATGGGTGAGTATCAGACCCGGTTGATTGTTTATGTTGATCAATCGAGCAGGTATTTGATTGGATTGGGTCAGGGTATCGATGGCAGCCACGGGAAAAACAGGTGTATATTTTTCACTAATATATGATCTATTTATAAAATTGACTTCGTTCTGAGAAAGCAATTTAAAAAACTGATTGATCAGCGTTTTATGTGTCGTGAGCAATGTGCCTTCAATGGTTTTATTGTCCTGAAAAGCGCTGATTTGGGGCTGCAATTGATTTGTGAACATGACAGCAGGAATATCGTTGGCTCTAATCGGGTTTAAGTACGGATCCTGGGCCAACGTTGTATTGATCAATATATCCTCCACACTTTCATTGAGCAGCTTTAAACTTTTGGTTTCCTCTGAGATCGGGGGAAGGGGTTTAATTAAATCGCTGGGACGCTGGAGCGTTGGTAAAGACGTGTTTTCGATTTTTGAGTTCAAATCGGATTTGAGGGGCAGATTTGAATTCTCTTTGCTTGAAGGCAATTCCACATCTGGTTTGGGAGCTTCTCCAGGAACAGAAGGCAATTGACAGGCCGTGAAGATTAAAAATGACACGACCAGGACTGAGTATTTTAATGGTTTTAATGATGGCTTCATTTTAATTTTGCTCCAGTTTCTGCTCGAGTTCGGTTACGCGTTGAACGACATCCACAAAGCTATCGGGGTTAAGCGACATACTGTCGATACCTGCTTTGACCAAAAACAAGGCAAAATCAGGGTAATCACTGGGCCCTTGGCCACAGATACCCACTTTAATACCCACTTTGTGGGCCTTTTCAATCACCATTTGAATCATGGTTTGAACAGCCTCATTGCGCTCGTCAAAGAGATGGGCCAATTTGCCCGAATCGCGGTCCACGCCCAAAGCCAATTGGGTCAAGTCATTGGATCCAATTGAAAATCCATCAAATTTTTGGGCGAATTGTTCGGCCAAAATGACATTGCTGGGAATTTCACACATCATATAAATTTTAAGTTCATCTTTGCCCTGTACCAGGCCATTTTCAGCCAAGACGGCTTTGACTTTGTCAGCCTCTTCCAGGGTGCGGCAGAAGGGAATCATGATATAGACGTTGCTGAGACCCATTTCTTCACGGACCTTGCGAATGGCTCGGCATTCCAATTCAAAACCACGGCGGTATTCAGGGCTGTAATAGCGCGAAGCCCCGCGAAAGCCCAACATCGGATTTTCTTCATGCGGTTCGTAGGCCTTGCCTCCGATTAAATTGGCGTATTCATTGGTTTTAAAGTCACTCATGCGCACGATAACAGGATGCGGGTATTGTGAGGCCGCAATTTTGGCAACGCCATAAGATAGCTGATCGACAAAGAAGGCTTTTTTATCGCTATATCCGCGCGTCATCTGCATAATGACTTTTTTGGTGTCGTCATCGGGCAGGGTTTCGTAGTCCACCAATGCCATGGGGTGAATTTTGATGGCGTTATTGATAATAAACTCCATGCGCGCCAGGCCGATGCCCTTGCTCGGTAAGCGCCACCAACGAAAGGCCACATCTGGATTGGCGATGTTTAACATAATCTGGGTCCGGGTTTGTGGCACATTGGTCAAAGCCACTTCACTCTCCTCAAAATTGAGCACACCATCATAGACAAAGGCCTGGTCGCCCTGGGCACAGGAAAGGGTGATAACTTGATCGTGTTTAAGAATTCGCGTGGCGTTGCCTGTACCGACGATGGCCGGTACCCCGAGCTCCCGGCTAACAATCGCCGCGTGGCAGGTTCGGCCGCCTTGATCTGTGACAATTCCAGCTGCCTGGGTCATGACGGGCACCCAATCCGGGTCGGTCATTTCAGTGACCAGAATGGATCCTGGGATGAACTGGGCAATGTCTTCTACGTTTTTGATCAAACAGACACGGCCAGTCACAATTGAATCACCGATGCTTAAGCCCGTTACAATGGGCTTGCCTTCATCTGTGAGGGTATATGATTTGAGCATTTCCACAGTTTTGCGCGATTGAACAGTTTCTGGCCGAGCCTGAACAATAAACAACTCTCCACTTTCACCGTCTTGGGCCCATTCAATGTCCATCGGCTTTTGATAATGTTTTTCGATAATACTGGCCCAGCGTGCCAGTTTAAGGATTTCTTCATCTGAAAGACAAAAATGGGTTTTTTCTTCAAAAGAAGTGTCGACAATTTTGGTTGTGCCCACACCACCCACTGAATAAATCATTTTTTTGTCTTTGCGGCCAAGTTTTTTGGTCAAAATCGGGGTCTTGTCTGCCTGATCCAGCAAAGGCTTAAAGACAATAAACTCATCAGGGGTGACCATGCCCTGGACAACGCATTCTCCCAGTCCCCATGCACCTGTAATCGTAATTATGTTGGGAAAACCGGTCTCAGTATCCAGGGTAAATAAGACACCAGAACAGGCAATATCGGAGCGCACCATTTTTTGCACACCAATGCTGAGGGACACATCCAGGTGGTCATATCCCTTTTCTTCGCGGTAGTGTATGGCCCGGTCGGTAAAAAGTGAGGCAAAACATTTGCGGCTGGCTTCGAGAATGCCGCCAATGCCTGTGATATTTAAAAAAGTTTCTTGTTGACCAGCAAAGCTGGCATCTGGCAGGTCTTCTGCAGTGGCAGAAGACCTCACTGCCACATCGATGGTCTCTTGATCATAAAGACGGCTCAGTTCGGTATATGCGGCATCCAGGTCTCTGACAAAGTCCTCAGAGAATTGGGTATTGAGGAAGAGGTTGCGAATCGCTTTGCCCGTGCTCTCCAAAGAGCGGCTGCCCGCTTTGAACTCACCGATTAAGAGTTGAATTTTTTCCGACAAGTGGTTATACTCCAGAAAATGCCGATAGGCGTCAACGGTGGTGGCAAATCCGTTGGGTACCTGAATATTTTTGCGGCTCAGAAGGCGAATCATCTCCCCCAAAGAGGCATTTTTGCCTCCCACGACTGGGACGTCGTTCAGACTCAGGGTATTAAAAAAACGAATAAAATTGATCTCATTGGTTGACATGCGGGCCCTCCCAGCGTTTCAAAAGGATATTTAAATTATACAGGTGAGCACGTCCTTTGGATTTTAATCTTCTCTTGGTCAATTTGCTCGCGGGCAGTCTGGTCGGTTATGTGACCAAATCGCTGGCGATCAATATGCTGTTCAAAAAATACCCCCTTATTGGCGGGGCTGAAATTATCAAGGACCGCGAAAATCTTGAAAAAGCCATGAGTTGGCTGGTCGAAGAACGACTGATCAAACCCGCTACATTGCTTGAGGAATTTCAAAAAGAGGCCTTTAAAGACTCGTTTAAACATCTGATTCAGCACATCTTGCATGAGAGTTTGCAAAACAATTTAAAAGAACTTTCCCAGGTTCAAGATCTACAGGGGTTTGCTGAGACAAGTCAAAATCTGCGCACTTTTTTACTGGATAAACGAGATGAAATTTTACCTGTTTGCATTGATTTACTCTTAGAACAGCTTCAAATTGAAGATTTACAGACTCCTGAACAGTGGTCCTACTTTATTCATCAAATTTTGACTCAAGCAGATTTGTTTGAGCCTGTTTTATTTGAAAAAACCTATCACCAATTTCGTCAAGAGACAGAAAAAATCAAGTTGGGAGAAGTCCTCAGTGATGAGCTCTTTGCTCACCTGTTAAAATCGGTTTTGCCCGCAGACCTGGATAACCTCTACCCAGAGGCGGATCGACAACATTTAGCTGATCATTTGCAACACATCTACCAAATATTTTTTGAAGGTGCCAACTGGCAGGCTCTCAATGCCTCGTTTCAATCCCTGTCTTTGGCTCAATTATTGGCGGGTACAGATTTTAGCCATGGCTTAGAACGCTTAATTCAAACCATATTAACCTTTTTGGACTCTGTTAAAGGTCAATATCTGCTTTTAAAAATCATGATGCAGATCATTCACTTGCTGAAACAAATGGATGTACCCCTCTCTGACTTTTTAACCGATCGGCTTGAACAGCAAGCTGTAACTTTGATTGAGCGCTATTTACCCGAAATGGTTGAGGTGTTGGAAAATTGGCTGACTGAAAATAAAGTTGAACTGGAAGCCATGATTCAATCGGCAATTGGGTCCCATTTGCAGTCAGAAAATTTGGTCAAACAGATGATCGGTAATATTTTTGGTCAGCAACTCACCGCTCGATACCAAGTGGTCGAAAATACCCTTCAAGAAATTAAAACCCTCTTAAAAGAACAGGGGCCGGGTGATATCGCAGCGATGGTCTCTCGTTTTCTCAATCACACCCATCTTCATGTGCTTGCGGGCTATTTGGAAAAATACATACTCAATGAAAAGGCTCTGGTTCAGCTCTGCCTGGAAATGTTGCAAAAGTACTTGCCTCGCTTAAAAGTGAGCAGTCTGCAGCATCTTTTGGAACTGCCCCTGAGTCAATTGCCGATTCTCAATCAGCTCAAATTGGAACGTTTGGCTGAATTGGGCTTTCAGGGTGTTTTAGACTTTTGTAAAACTCGGATTTTGGGGCAAAATGGAGGGGGGACTCTGTTTAAAGAATTGGTCAAACCTTTTTGGCCTTTGTTAAAAGAGTTACCCTTGGCTTTATTTTTACCCGAAAAACCTGATGTATTACTCGAATATATCAAAAAAGTTGGTTTATCTGAATGTTTTTCGGGTATATTAAGCGAAAATTTACGATTAGAACAATGGGACCTTTTTCAAGGCAAATCGTTGGGACAATTGTTAAGCCCAGGTTTAAAAAAAGCCCTGTCTCAGACACTGAGTGAGTTTTATTTGCAGGCAGTGGATCAGGTTTTGCTGTCTTTAAAACAAGAAAATATTCGTCAAATATACACTTCCAGTTTGAACATTTACAGTGAACTCAGCCAAGATCCTGAGTTTATGGAGCAATTGACCCATACCTTGGTCGAATTAATGGTTGGTTTAATTCGCGATAATCAGATGCTCGACGGTAAAATTTACATTGCCATCAAAGAGAGTTTCTCGCGCTTTTCAGACGATGAACTCAAAGCTGAAATGGACAGCTTTATGGGCGGTGAATTGCAGCCAATTAAGCTCTTGGGGGCTTTTTTAGGCGCTGCTGTGGGTGTTGGCATGTGGTATATGTCTTTCATTCCGGGATATGGACAATTTGTAAAAGGCAATTGGGCACTGCTTTCTTATTCTCTCTCTTATGCCGTTACAGAGGTCGGAACCAATTGGATGGCAATTAAAATGCTGTTTAAGCCTTATAAAGCTTATAAAATACCTGGAACCAATTGGAACTGGCCATTTACACCCGGAATATTCCCCAATAATAAATCTGCTTTGGCTGATAGCATGGTCAATTTTGTCGATAAAAAGCTTTTATCCAAAGACAATATGGTCAAAATTTTGGAAAAATACCATCCAGCCTGGAAAAAAGCGATTCGCCAGGTGGTGGCCCTCGATGATTATGCTGTTATTCATCAAACGTTGCAACAATATACCCGTGAACAATATCCTCATTTAACACCGCTGCTTTTAAAATTGGGCTTTGCAGAACTTCATCGTCACCGATCAGAGATTGCTGATTATTTTATGGCAGAGATGCACCAGTTAAAGGATCTCTCCTTGGATTTTAGTCCAATCTTGAAAGAAGTTCAACAACTCAGTCACAAAAATCACCCGACCTGGATTCCCCTCTTGGTAGAAAAAGGATTATTGATAGCAAAACAGGTCAAAGCCCCTGATTTTCCAAGTTCTACTTATCTATCTGCGATTTTGCCAGGGCTTCTGCAAAATATTCTAGCTCCTGATTATTTGCCTGAACTCCGCAAATCCACTTTGCAGGCCATTACCAATCCAGCCTTGGCAAAACAACCCTTGAATCGCTTTTTATCAACGTTGTCCATTTCTGAAGGGGTGGATTTTTTATTCGAACTCTTTGCTTCTCAACTGGAAAAACCAGAAGTTCAAGAGCATTTGATTCAATTATTAAAAAATTCCTTTGCAAAATTAGAAATTCCTTTAGATAGCACCTTGGGAAGTGTATTTGAGGGCCGTTTATTAAGAACGGTTTTACAAGAGTCCGATTTTATCTTTGACTCATTTTCTGATTATCTTTTGGAATTGGCCAAGAGCAAGCGCAATGAAATAACCCGCTTGATTCTCTCAGATATTGAAACCAAAGGTGTAATGGAATTTATGCTTTTGACGTTTGGGGGTATCCGCGAAGATATTCGCAAAGTTGTGGCTGTATTGATTGACGAAGAATTGCCTGTTTATTTGGTCGAAAAAAGAGGACAATTACAAACGCTGTTTGAGAGCCTGATTAAAGATCGGGTCGCATTGATCCCCTTGGCAGAATTGGGTTTAACCAAGGATATGCTCAATTTAGAAAGAATTTTTGCACTTTTGCGTCATTATAGTCTTGAGCACCCTGCCTTAATCGTTTTGGTCAAAGAGTTAAGTGAGGCGATTGTAGGTAACACTCTCCATTATTTAAATCTTCAAGATGTCGGTTACATTCTCAGTTTACAATCCGAAGAAGCGGTTTATGAACGTATTCAAGATCAAGCCCAACTTTTACACCTGCTTTTGGAAGCACAATGGCAAAAACACCAAAGCAGTTTGATGCCCGAATTTCACTTATTTTTTGAGAAGTTGGGGGGATCTCTCACGGATCAGGCTTTGCCCATCATTCTCAATATCCCTGAAGGTTTGTTAAATACAGGGGTTGAAACATTGTTTTTAACATTTAAAGACAGCTCCAGTTTGAATCTGGGCCTAAAATCCTTGAGCCAGAAGCTTTTGAGCCAGGATTTGACGTTGTTGCTTAAACCTGAATTTTTTAAACGGGATATCGAAATGGTGTTGACCAAATTGACCTGTCCTGATGCAGCCGAATCGCGCCAGGCCCAATTTCAAGCGCAAATCCAAACCCAATTTGAACCCTTGATCCTTGAATTTGTGGAAGTGCTCAATGAAACTGTGGGGGATGAAACCCAGGAAGTCGTAGAGGAAATTCTGGTCAATAGTTTGATTGATAGTTTGCGGGTCAACAACCGTGAATTATTGGAGCCGATTGATTTTGAATCCATTGTCCGCCGCGAAATAGAGGTGATGGAGCCCGAACGCATTGAATCGCTGTTTGAATTTGCCAAGCCAATTTTTCGCCTTTTGGTTTGGTATGGGGCCTGGGGCGGCGTGATTGGCTTAATCGTGGGAATTTTTGAGTGGCTGCGTTAGAATAGTAAAAGACGTTTAGAAATTAAGGTAAATTTATGTTATTTGAACAAATCAAAAAAGATCAGCTGACGGCCCGCAAGAACAAAGAATCAGACAAAGCCCTTTGGCTTTCCACCTTGATTGGTGAGCTGCAGCGGGGAGAAAAAGATTTTAGCGATGCCAAAGTCTTGGGCTTGATTAAAAAGAATCTGGAAAATTTACGCGAGAATCTCAAACACAGCCCTGACTCAGAATCTGCCAAAAATGAAATCGCTTTTTTGGAAGCATATCTGCCCCAGCAAATGTCCGAAGTTGAAATCCAAACAGCTGTGAAAAAGTTGATTGCTGAAGGCGCTACCAATATGAAAATGGTGATGACCGGATTGCAAACCCAATACACGGGATTGTACGACGGTAAACTTGCTTCGCGGATTGTCAAAGAAGCATTGGGGTAGCCTACTTCGGCTCCGTTCAACGGGCGACTATAAATTTAAAAGTGAACTTTTGATAAAGTTGCTATTTGAGCAAAAGGGGAGATGGAACAGTGAAAGTGATAGGTTGTTTTTTTAAGCTATATCTCACATTCACAATTGTAGTGATTCCCTTTCAACCTGTTTTGGCTCAGGAATTTTTGTTGGCTGAGAGCCCACCCGTGATTTTGGAACAGAAAAACCCTGAGCTTGAATTGGCCTTGTTTAAAGAACAAAAAGAACCTTGGAGAGCTGTTGCGCTGAATTTGATTCCACTTGGAGTGGGATCATTTCAGCAGGGTGATTATTTTAGCGGTATTGTGATTGCTGTTTTTGATTGTTTGGGAATTTATTTTTTAACTCAATTTTTCACTGCTAAAATAAATTCAGATGCAATTGAAGTTTCAAATGATGTTCTTGAGATAATCGGTAGATTGTTTGTTGGTTCTTTGGCATTGTTTTTTTCCCGACTACTTGGATTTTATACACCTTTTCTGCATTATGAATCAGAGTTAAAAGCCTTCATCCAAAAACAAGAAAACGAGTTTAGCAATTCCAACCAGATTCCAGAAACCCTGTCTTTGCTCAATTTGACATATACTTTTTAATGATTCATTCGCGTGAATGAAAAGCAAACGCTCGCTGAACGGAGTTGAAGAGAGCATTTAAAAAGAAGCGGAATAAGAAAACAGTGGTAATCCCAAAAGACTTTGTTTTTGCTCAAAATCAGAATAATTTAAATTTAACTCTTTTTTGAGATTCTCATTAAAGGTTTCACTGTAAAACCAGGGCACAATAAAACCAATGGTTCGGCCAACCAGAAATGGAAAAGAACCATAATAAAGCAAAAGCGGGCCGGCCAAGGATTGATCACTTAAGGCAAACGAATTTTTGGGTCGAAGCATGATTTCTATTGCCATTCCCCAAAACACAATTGAGATTAAATCACACAAACTGACTCCAATGGCTGTTAAATAATCGCCTTGAGACCAAGAGCCGATAGCAAAAGGCAGAAGATTTAAAGTTGCTATGTCAGATGGATTTGATTTACGTAATTTATAAATGGCAACACGTTCGGACTCTGGCAAATCCAATGTCTCTGTTTTTGTCTGGGCTAAACAGGGAAATGCAGATAGATACCCGCCAATACTAAACATTAACAGCCATGATTTTATTTTCATAGGCTAAGTCCCGCTTTTTTTGTTTTAACAGAGAAAGAACAAATACAATTCTCATTATCCCCTCTTTTTCAGAATTAGGGGCTTTCAACCCCCTCAAAACCATTTTACCTACAATAATAAACATTATTGTATATGTAGAACCCCCTTTTTAGGGTGTTTTAGGTACTTGCATTCAATAACTTGGCAATATTTCTTTACAATGTCGTCTGAAATATTTTTTTAATATACAATAATTTGTTAGCTTTATTTTCAGGTTTAATTGGACAAATAATATATTTAATCATTAATATTAATTTTCCTGCTTAAATTTAATCAAGTAAATATTCATATTAAAAACATGCAATATTTTACTATAATCATAGAATCAGCTTAATCATAACAATTATTTTTATAAATATAGCTGAATTTAGTAATAATTGTCAAATCTGAGTATGTAGATAGCCAAAGTAAAAAAATTGCATCGATGCAATTTTTTTAAGGGTCTCCACATATTTTTATTGATAATAACTCGTCTCTTATATTTTGGCGAAATTAATTTAATCACGAATATTACTCCTACAATTTTTATAAATCTACAATTTATATCTTTAAATTCATTGATGAAGTTTTAGCCCTCTAAAAATGATTTTAAGCCTAAAATTTTTAAGTCTCTGGCCTAAAATTGGCAGTCAATTTATGACTCTTCATTTTTAAATGATAAAAACCGCTTTCTCAATTGTGTGAGAAAACCGGTTTTTGAAGATTCAGATTTTAGACAATAAAAAACCCCCTTCGGTTTTTCCGAAGGGGGTAAATTTAAATGGACTTAAGGAGCAATATATTTAGAGGCCATCCAACCAATGGTTCCTTGACTTGTTTTGATTTGAGACCAAGTTAAACCATCCGCGGTAACGGTTGCTCCTTGTAGTACCTCAATTTCGGTATCCGCTGGCAGAGTTGTAATTAACGCCTGGGTTACTGAAGGGCCGGAACGCAAACTCACTCCGGCAGAATTAACCTTTTTTAAATTTCCAGCAACGACAGGTGTGGAACTCGCAGGTGTTTGTACGGCAGGGTCAACAGCGGTTGTTGTGGTTTCTGTTGTAACAGGAGCTGCAGCAGGATCTGTGACTGTGTTTTCGACAGGAGTAGATACAGCGGCATTGCCCGTTTGTAAAAATGCAGCTGAAACCCAACCTACCTGACCTGAAGCTGTCTCAATTTTGGACCAGGTATAACCACCGGCTGTCTGAGATTTGTCTTCGAGTACTTTGACCTTTTCGTTTAATGACAAACGAGCCAAAGAAGTAGATTGGGTACTGGCTTGTTCACGCAAATTGACGCTATTTTTCAAAACTGTAGCTTCAAGAGATGCGGCAGGAGCAACAGCAACAACAGGGGCTGTATCTGTATTTGTCGTGACAGTTTCTGTTGGCACTTTAGCAGGGGTTTGAACCACTTCTTGTTGGGCGGGAGGGTGTGTAAAACGCTCAATTAATTTCATAATAATTGGAGTAAAACAAATAACACCGACTAAAATAGCCAATAATAAAAGTTTATTTTGGTAAACAAATCCTTCAGGAGGATTATCTCCATTTTCTTGACCTTCTGAAGGATTTTCAGAATAATTATCCATTTGCGTTTTTTCTTCTTCCTGAAGCATTTGCGAGATGGTTTTGATATTGACCTCGATTACTTCCAGGTCGTTTTCATTACTGGCATATCTTAAAGCCTGCTTCAATTCTTTTAAGGCCTGCTGGTAATTTCCAGCCTGATAAAATTCATTGGCTCTTTGATGGTAATGGGCCAACATTTGTGTGGGGGTATTTTCTGTTTGGGTCGTGTCTTGTGAATGAGGGGGTTGATTCATGCCAGGGGGATCCTTTACTATTTCGATCGATCAACGTACGCTACTATATACAATAGGTAATATAGAGGGGCATCGGAAAGGGTAAGTATCACATCTTCAGCATAACAAACCCAATTCTTTTCTCAAAGTCCCCTTGGAGCAACTTTTTAAGATTAAATTTATGAATCTCAACCCTTGGATCTCAGTTTGTTCAGCAGCCAAACTCAAACGCGAAAAACGCTTTGTCTTTCGCTACCAACAAAAACAGTTTTTACTGCTTTCGGTAGGCCATCAATTGTATGCAATCAACAATCAATGTCCCCATCAGGGCTTTCCGCTCGATACTGGAATGATTGACGCTGAGGCCTTAAATATTACCTGTCCGTATCACCAATGGAGTTTTGCTCTAAATTCAGGCCAATGTACACTCAATTCTGCATTCCTAAGCACTTATCCCATAGAAGAGCGGGATGGCCAAATTTGGATTCAGATTCCGTGTTAAAATAGGACAGCCTAAATAGCTTAAATTTACAAAGGCAGAGATATGGGATTCCTTGAATTTTTGTTTGGTAAACCCCAACGCAAAGACGTCTACCGACAAGAGGTAGCCTTGCTGCCGACTGGTGGCAAAGC
This sequence comes from Candidatus Blackallbacteria bacterium, assembly GCA_051715345.1. Classification (GTDB taxonomy): domain Bacteria; phylum Cyanobacteriota; class Sericytochromatia; order UBA7694; family UBA7694. Next base: position 131,928 of record JBPXJQ010000029.1, on the reverse strand, counting down.
CCTGAGTCGCCAAGCTTCGATTTTGGATCTCAAGGTCGGCGGTGTGGTCACTTATGACACCACCGATTTTATTGTGCGTAACCGCCATGTTTATGAGTCCCATGGTTTTGAATGGTACTCATTTCAACTGGTGGATACCGTTTCCGGACGCAAACTCTGGATTGACGCTGAAGACGATGATGAACTTGAAATTGTCGTCAATGAGGCGATTGATTTGGATTTAGAACTGCCCATTCCCAATCGCCTCAATTGCCAGGGAAAATCTTTCAAACTTGATGAACACGGTTTTGCCAAGGTTCTGATAGAAAGTGAAGACAGTACCCCCAAATATGCCCAAGTCGAATACTGGGACTTTTATGAAAGCAGTGATGAATGGACCCTGGGCGTTGAAAAATGGGGCGGTGAAATTGAAGTCAGTTTGGGACGTTATATAGAGTCCTATGAAATTGAGATCCTCTCAGCAGGAGCGACACATGCCTAGACTGGTCTATTTCTTTATTTTCCTGGCAGTGGCCATCATCCCTTTTGCCCTTTTTGCATTGCTCAATAATGCCCCCTCTGGTTCACAACGTTCGGGCTCTTATTATCACAGCCGCGGCCCCTCGTTTTATTTCTTACACTTTGATGACGATGGTTATCGTGGACGCGGTTTTAGTTCCGGAGCCTATCAAGGTGGTGGATTTCGTGGTGGCAAATAATACAATTTTGAGGAGTCTCTAAAACATGGAAGAAATGCGCGCATTAACCCCCGGTGTACTTTTGGTCTCGTTGATCTACTCTATTTTGGGGATGATTTTTTTAATGGTGGCCTACAAAGTCTTTGATGTCGTCAACGCTTTGGAGTTTACAAAAGAGCTCGAAAAAAACAATCAGGCTCTGGGTACAGTTGTCGCTGGCTTTTTTATTGCCATTGCCATCATTATTGCTGCTGCCATTCACGGTTAAATCATGAACAAAAAGCTGCACTTGCTGGCGCTCACCCTGTTTTTGAGCACCAGCACCCTCCCTGCTTGGGCCGATGACAATACCCGTGCTTTCTGGCCACAATCTGTGCCACTTCCAGCTGTGGCTCTGGTCGATGACTCCAGCGCCTTGGGTGTTAACCCTGGCGGTGTTGGAGCCAAAGATCTGTTCGAGCTCTATTTCAGCAAATCACTCAACCCAAATAACTCAGGCCAATTCAGTGCTTATGCGGGCATTCCCAACCTTTCAATTGGTTATCAGCAATTCCAAGCCAGTTTTTTCGGCGAATTGCGGCGATTTTCTGTGGGTTGGTCTTATCCTGTGCAAGACTATCTCTCTTTGGGACTCGCTTACCATCTCACCCAAGATCTGGCCAATTCAGATACAAATCTGCACTCCTTTGATCTTGGATTGCAATTCCGTCCTGTGCGCTTTTTATCGATGGGATTTACAGCCCGCAATTTAAATGCACCGCTTTTGCAAACCCGTCAAATTCGTCGCAGTTACCTTGCCGGATTGGGAATTCGTCCCTTTGGCGAAAAAATCACCCTGACAGCTGACGCCCAATGGGACGAAGGAGATAATGTCACAGATATCTCGGGACTCTTTGGCTTTGAAAGTGAACCTGTTGATGGCCTCTTGCTGCGCGGTTCAGTGGATCTCAAAGGCCAATTTCTGCTGGGTCTCGGCCTGCAATTTAACCATATTAACCTCGGTTATTACCACAGCATCAATGGCACTCCCAATCAGGATGGAGCCCATCTCAAACTCACCAGCAGTACCTTTAGCAATGCCATTCAACAAATTGGCAACCACTTCGCTTATATCGACCTCAACCAGGGACTGTTACTTGATTCAGGCGAACCCAATCAGCCGCTGTTGAGCCGCAATCAGCCCGTTTCCTATTGGAATCTGTTAAAACAATTACACCAAGTTGAGACCATGCCCCGCTACAAAGGTGTCATTCTCGATGTCAGCTCTCTGCGGGCCGGATTGGGCACGATCGAAGAGATTCACACGGCCCTCAAACGGGTCAGGTCTGCTGGAAAGCAGATTATTGTCTATCTCAAAGATGGCGGTATGTCCGAATACTATTTTGCCTCCTTGGCAGATAAAATTGTTTTGCATCCCATGGGCAGTCTTCATTTAAAAGGCTTTGCTTATGTTTTGCCCCACTACAAAGATTTGCTCGATCAGGTAGGTGTCGAGGTCGAATTTATCAAAGTGGGCAATTATAAAACGGGCTTAGAATCGTATACCAAAAGTGAGTCTTCACCTGCGACTTTGGAGCAATATGGTGCCATACAAAAAGACGATTTTGATCGCTATCTCAGCAACCTCAAAAATGCCAGACATCTCAGTGATGTTGTCATAGATAAAATTTTTCAAAAAACCCTGTTCACCGCCAGTGAGGCCAAAGAAGCTGGCCTGATTGATGCTGTGGCCTATATCGACGAAATTCCACAATTGGCTGCAGATTTGATCCATCAACCCAATGCTTCGTTTGAAGACATCAGCCGCACGCGCTTTCATGAACGCTCATGGGAACCCAAAGACAAAATTGCTGTCGTCTACGTTTCGGGCAGTATTGTTGAAGGCCGCAGTGGCAGGGGACTGCTCTTTGGCGAAGAGTTTGCAGGTTCTGCCAGTGTTGTCGAACAAATTTTAGCGCTCAGAGCAGACCCGCAAGTCAAAGGCCTGGTCCTGAGGGTCAATAGCCCTGGTGGCTCTGCTCTGGCTTCTGATGAAATTTACAGGGCGCTTCAACAGTACAAAAAAATGACAAAAAACCCCGTAGTGGTCTCGATGGCAGATGTTGCGGCATCCGGTGGATATTGGATCGCCTTGGCTGGAGATAAAATTTTGGCCAATGCCAGTACCATGACTGGCAGTATTGGCATCTATGCTGGAAAAACCAATTTTAAAGGCCTCTTTGACCTTTTGGGTGTCAAACACACGGTGATCAAATCCAGTGAAAAAGCTGATTCCACAGGTGAACACCGTGGTTATACCGAGGCCGAACGGCAAATCGTACAAAATAATTTACGCGAATTTTACCGCATATTTTTGGAACGGGTGTCCGAAAATCGCAAACTGGACTTTGCGACCGTTGAACAAGTGGCACAGGGCCGGGTCTATACCGGTAAACAGGCTTTGGACATTCGCCTGGTGGACCAAATCGGAGGGCTTTCAGAGGCCATTGATTTGACCCGCACAATGGCCAAAATTAGCACCCAAGAAATCGAAATCGAACACTTACCTGGCATGGGAAATTTTCTTAGTCAATTGCCTGAATCTATAGAAAATGCCGCGTTAAAGCCCGCTCTATTGCCCCAAATCAAAGCTGCGATTGAACGTGTGATTCCCAACGCCAGTTCCGTCTTGGCTGTCATGGATCCATTTGAAGGCCGTTAGCTTTGTAACCTATTCTGTATTTCAGCCACTATTCGCTCTGCGGCTCCTTGAGGGCCAAAGCGCTCTTGGCTGACGGCTTGGGCTTGTCTATGGGCGTTTTTTGAAAATGCAGTTTCAAAGAGCATGCGCTTGAGTGTATATGCCATAATTTCTGGATGGCATGGGTCCAGCCAGTGCAGGGCTGGACCCAATAAACGGGTTTGGGCCTCTGCAAAACGGGAGGTATACTGCAGACCCTTGCCACTGAAAGAAATGACCGGAATTCCCAAACCAACGGCTTGTTCATTGGCGGTCCCAGCCAAACCAATCAAAATCTGAATACTTCCCAATATTGAACCCCAAGCCCCTTGAAAGATTGCCAAGCGGGCAGTATCTTTGTTCCAGAAAACGCCGCTTTTTGAATCTGCGACCTCCCCTTTTTGCCAGCCCTCGGCCAGCAAAACTTGCTCAAAAGCATGTTTTGAGAGACCCGGTGCCAATGCACAGAGATAATCCACTGGCAAATCAAGGGCAGCGGATAATTGTTTCAAGATCAGACAAAAATTAGCCAAAGCATCGCCATGGCTGCCTGGGGCCAGGCCCACAGCCATGCGCCCTGCTTCTGTATTGTATTGCCAATTTGAATCAGATTCGAGGGCATCCAGCATTGGGTTCCCCAAACACAAAGCCGGCAGCCCCCGGCTTTGCAATGCCAAAGCTGTGAGCTGATCACGGGGAAAGATTCCCAAATGCGCGGATTTCAAGCCATAGCGCTGCAAAGGATCATAGGTGTGGCGGCGACCAGCGGTATAATAATCGCTCAGAGCACAGCCGACAAATGCAAAGGGCCGCCCACTGCGCCAAGCAGCGGCCACTGCAACAATATCTCCGACGGCAATCACGGCATCTGCTGGCGTGGTTTTGAGCAATTGCCAGGTCTGAAACAAGTGGCCTCCCAAACCTGCACGAAAATCTTTGGCGAGTTTAAGCGGATTTAAATAGGCAAAGCCTGCTGATGGGGGCGAAAAATGCCTGGGCAATACGGGTATGTCCGCTTCTGTGTAAAAAGTGCCTTTGCCGACCAACGCCAAACCAGCCAAAATATCCTGAGAACGGTTTTTGCGCCAAGTCTGGGCCAACACCGCTGCAATTGAGTCTTCGCCACTGCCATTGCTCAAAAATAATATGCGCAAAGCAGATTCCCCGACAATCATGGGCGCTCCTCTTGGTTTGAAATCCCTGGAAAATAGGCCTGGAGCAGACGAAGATAATCAAGACTGTATCCAGAATTGGGAGAGGCCTCCTGCCTGACAATCAAACGTTCAGTAAATGGGCTGAAAGGCAAGCGGCTCCATGCACTGAGCAGGCGTTTAGCCGGGACCTTTGCATGCCCGGCAACCCAACAGAGCCGAACGGGAGCAAGTCCCAAGCGCAGTGCCTCTGCCAAGAGCTCCGCCCACTCTTGCACTGGCAGAATCAAAGCCAATTGGCCAGCATAGCTCAGTCTTTGAGAGGCAAACAGCAAAATATCTGACCAATGTAAGTCAATCTGGCTGCGCCCGCGGGCCCGAGCAGCGTGTGGAGAGTGGCTTTGTAGCGGAAAATAAGGGGGATTGGAGAGGATCAGATCAAAGCTGGGGATTTCAAGACCTGGATTGCGTTGAGTGGAATAGGCTTGAAGTGATTGTAAATGCAAATGCAAACGCTGAGTCCATTGACATGCTTGAAAATTCACCTTTGCAAGCGCCTGGGCTGTGGGATCGATTTCCAGAGCATGAATGTCTGCAGTTGGAAAGCGTTGGGCCATCATCAAAGCCAAAATGCCTGTACCAGTGCCAATATCCAGCACCTGAATGACTGGGTAGGATCGTTTTAAAGCTGCACTCCAGGCCCCCAAGAGCAGGGCATCGGTACCGACTTTAATCGGGGCCTGGTCCTGAGAGAGGTTGAATTGCTTCAGCCTAAAAACGTCCTGCTCGGCCCTTAGCCTGGGCATTAGACTTTGGCATAAGTGTGCTTAAAGTCTTCGCCAAAAGCAATTAAATGGTGCAAAATACCAGGCTCCATAGCTGAATGACCTGCATCGGGCACAATTTCCAATTGGGCTTCGGGCCAGACCCGATGTAGATCCCACGCCGAGCGCACAGGGCAGACCACATCGTAGCGACCATGAACGATATATCCCGGAATTTTGCGAATTTTTTCAGCGTTTTCAAGCAGGTAATTCTGAGTGGGGAAAAACGAATCGTGGCTAAAATAATGGCATTCAATCCGCGCAAAGGCCAGGGCAAATTCCTCTTCATCAAAGGCCTCTACCAGAGCTTGATCGGGAATTAATTTGGAAGTCGCAGCCTCCCAGGTGCTCCAGGCCCGCGCAGCTTCGAGCCGCACAGCGGCATCTGGGCTGGTTAAACGGGCATAATAGGCTTTGACCATATCTGCCTGTTCAGCAGCTGGAATGACGGCTGTGTATTTCTCCCAGGCATCGGGATAAAGCCAAGAGGCCCCCTCTTGATAAAGCCATTGGATTTCGATTGGCCGGCAAAGAAAGATACCACGCAGGATCAGACCCATCACCCGCTCTGAATGGCTGATCGCATATGCCAGGGCCAAAGTGCTGCCCCAACTGCCACCAAAGACCAACCATTTTTCGATGCCCAGATGCACCCGGAGTTTTTCGAGATCGGAAACCAGATCCCAGGTGGTGTTTTGTTCTAAATCTGCATGGGGTTTACTTTTTCCAGCACCGCGTTGATCAAAGAGGATAATTTTGTAAAATTCTGGGTCAAAGAATCGCCGGTATTTGGGCTGTACGCCGCCACCTGGCCCGCCATGTAAAAAAACCACAGGTACTCCCTCAGGGTTGCCACACACCTCATAATACAGGCTGTGTCGCTCCGAGACGGGCAAGTAATCCGTCAGATTGGCTTCGATTTCGGGAAAGAGGATATATTTGTCATCGGCTTTGAGCGGCTGCATCGGGGTCTCCTGGTAATAAGGTATTTTTGACAATGTACCATGAGCAGACGACAACAAGCTTTCTAAAACCAGAGTAATTTTCCACTTCATAGCAGCAAGGCACAGATAAAGTGTAAACTGACACTCAGGACCATTGGTGATACTCAATCAGTAGATGATCAAGTTTAGCTCCATTCTTCAGATGAAAAGGTGCAAAAAATGAAACATCAGGATAAAAACCCTCCCTCTTTTTGGCTGCTATTTTTTCTCTCACTGGGACTCTCACTTTTAAGCACGGGCATAGCGGTCTATTTCAAGCACAGAAAAGACAATCCAGCCAGTTCCTCTCAAAGTCAACATTCACCCTGAATTGCTAATTTAAACGAAAAAAAATGGAATTCTGACTTGTTTTCAAGCATTCCATCAAACAGGGTATTCTCATGAAAGAAAAAATTCACACACTCTGGTGTATTCTCAAACTGACCTTAGAAGAGTTTGGCAAAGACAAAGCGTCAACGATGGCAGCTGCTCAGGCCTATTTCACCGTTTTTGCCCTGCCCCCTCTTTTAATTTTACTGGCCATGTTTTTGGGTTTGTTTCTGGACAATGCCACGATTCAATCGCAAATTCAACACCAGGCTGGGCTGATAGGGGGTCAAACGGCATCCAGTAATATTCAAGCCATCTTTTCCAATGCCCAAGCCCTCGAAGACAAAAGTTGGTGGGCAGTGCTGATCAGTCTGGGTATCTTGATTTTTAGCGCAACCTCCATTTTTAGTGAATTGCAAAACAGCCTGAACACCATTTGGGGAGTTGAAATAAAGCCAGAAGCTGGCTTCAGTACAGTCATTATGAGTCGGGTGCTGGGATTTGGACTGATTCTAGGCTTGGGAGCCCTGATCCTCTTGAGCATGTTTACAGATATAGTGTTGGCTCTGGGACAAAATTTTCTGGCTGAACGTCTGGGTTTGACAGGCTGGGTCGTGCTGTTTAAAATACTCAGTTTTGGCTTGACCTTTGGACTATTAACGGCAGGATTTTCAGCCATATTCTGGCTACTTCCCGATGTAAAAAGTCGATTTAGCGATGTTCTAGTCGGCTCACTTTTCACATCCGGCTTATTCACACTCAGCCGATTTGGTTTAAGTCTTTTTCTTACCTACATTGATGTGGGATCGGCCTATGGCGCAGCAGGCACCTTGATGGTATTTTTATTTTTTATCTCTGTCTCCATGCAATTGTTTTTTCTGGGGGCAGAGTTCACCGAGATTTATGCCCGCAGCCGGTGTAACGCGTTATTACCGGGCCGAAACGCACAGTGGCTGCCGGGCAGACCCCGTGATACAGAAAGAGTCATTCCGGCTCAAGATATCAAGTGACAAGAAAAAGGGAAGCACTCTTTATAATAAAGAGCCTTCCCCCCTGCAATGATCCGTGAATCACAGGAATAATCAGTGAACCACTTGTCCGAAGGTTCAGCTACAGAGTTGCAAGCCAACCTTCCACTGTATGATTCATCTCTATTCAAACAGATTTTGGCCAAGCTGCCTTTGATAGCAGTCAAGACGATCTTTGATTTCGATCAAGCATTTTCAATGGGTAGATCTTCAAAGCTGACCCAAGCCCAATACCAGGACCAGCTCCCAGCTCTGTGGCGGGCTTGTATCCCCCCAAAATAGTGCTACAATTTATGGGGATTTATCCATTTAAATAGAAGAGGTAGATACATGGCTCGCAATGTCCGTTGTGGTTTGATCCAAGTAGGAAACAAAGTGGATACGGAGGCCTCCTGTGAAGATCATCGCAATGGTATGATCGAAGCTCACCTCCCGTACATCGAAGAGGCTGCCGCCAAAGGGGTTCAAATCCTCTGTTTTCAAGAAGTATTTACGGGCCCCTATTTCTGCCCTTCTCAAGATTCCAAGTGGTACGGCCTGGCCGAAGCCATCCCCGATGGCCCCACCACCCGGCTGATGCAAGAGCAAGCCAAAAAACACAAAATGGTGATTGTCGTTCCCATCTACGAAGAAGAGATGACGGGCGTCTATTACAACACCGCTGCCGTGATCGATGCCGATGGCACCTATTTGGGCAAATACCGCAAAAACCACATTCCCCAGGTCAAAGGGTTTTGGGAAAAATTCTTCTTTAAACCCGGCAATACCGGTTATCCCGTCTTTGATACCGCCTATGGCAAAGTCGGCGTGTATATTTGCTACGACCGCCACTTCCCCGAAGGGGCGCGTGCCTTGGGCTTGAATGGCGCTGAAATCGTTTTTAACCCTTCCGCTACCGTGGCCGGTTTAAGTGAATATCTCTGGAAAATTGAACAGCCCGCCCATGCGGTGGCCAATGGCTATTTTGTCGGCGCGATCAACCGCGTCGGCACGGAAGGCCCTTGGAATATTGGCGAATTTTATGGTCAATCCTATTTTGTCAATCCACGCGGTCAATTTATCGCCATGGCCAGTCGCGACCAAGATGAATTGGTGGTCGCAGATTTGGATCTGGATATGATCAAAGAGGTGCGGGATCTCTGGCAGTTCTACCGCGATCGCCGTCCCGACAGCTATGGCCCACTGGTAGCTCCCTGAACCCCCTTTAAAAATTGAATGGGACGGCTCCCGCAAGGGAGCTGTCTTTTATGTATTCGAAACAGCGTCAAAAAAGAGGTAAACCATGAACAGCGAAGAATTATTGGCCCGCCGCAAAAAACACGCCGCCCACTCCAATTTGCATTATTATGAAAAGCCCTTCCATCCCATCAAAGCCCAGGGCACCCGCATTTGGGATGCCGATGGCAAAGAGTATCTCGACGCCATTGGCGGAATCGTCTCAATCTCTGTGGGGCACAACCATCCCAAGGTCAAAGCCGCCCTCAAGGCACGTTTCGACGAGGATGGCATTCAACACCCCAGTGTGCTTTACCTCAGTGAGCCCCATGTCCGACTCTGTGAAGACCTTGCCGCTGTTTCGCCCGAAGGCTTGGAACACGTGATGGTAACCAATTCTGGCTCTGAAGCCAATGAATATGCTGTCATGGCGGCCCGTGCAGCCACAGGCGAGAGCACAATGTTGGCGCTCAAATTGGGCTATCATGGGGGCACCCAGCTGACGCTCAATCTCTGCGGCCACTCAACCTGGAAATTTAAAGGCCAACCTTTTGGTGAAGTGGCCCACGCCATGCAGCCTGATTGTTACCGTTGCCCTTTTGGCAAAGAGAAAACCAGTTGTGGATTGGAATGTGCCAAAGAAGTTGAAAACACAATCCAAACCGTGACCCATGGCAAAATTGCGGGCATCATTGTGGAGCCCATTCAAGGCGTGGGCGGCTTTGTTGAACCCCCTGTGGAATACCATGCTGAGGTGTATCGGATTGTCAAAAAATATGGTGGGATGTATATCTCTGATGAGGTTCAAACCGGTATTGGTCGTACAGGAGAGAGCTTTTTTGCGATTACCCAAAGCGGCATTACCCCGGATATGATCACCATGGCCAAAAGCCTCGGCAATGGCGCGCCTGTAGGGGCTGTCGTGATGAATGAAACCTGTTCAAGTGCTTTGGTCGGAAAAACCCACTTCAATACCTTTGGCGGCGACCCCTATCAGGCGCTGCAAGCTGCGATGACCCTTGAAATCATGGCTGAAGAGAACCTGATGGAAAATATCAAGGTCCAAGGGGCCTTCTTGAAAGAGGGACTGTTGGCGCTGCAAGAGAAGTACAGCTTGATTGGGGACGTGCGTGGACGCGGTCTATTGGTCGGGATGGAATTGGTAAAAGACCGTGAAACCAAGGCCCATGCGACAGCTGAAACAGCCCAAATGATGGAAGAAACCCGCAAACGCGGCCTGCTGATTGGCAAAGGTGGGCTTTTTGGCAATGTCATTCGCTTGGCCCCTCCATATACAATAACCCGATCTGACTGTGAAGAGATACTCAGAATTCTAGATGAATCTTTCCAGGCTTTGGGTTAAAAAACGCCTAAAATTGGCAGCCAAGAGGCTGCAATGTCCTTTAAACAGATTTTGGTCGCCAACCGGGGGGTCATTGCCCGCCGGATTGTGCGCACCTGTCGACAGATGGGCATACCGACTCTGATAGCGGTTCCCCCTGGAGATCCAGAGAATGCGTGGATCTCAGGGGCAGATCTTTGTGTCGAAATCCCGGATTTGCCCCCCCTTTCTGGGTATCTCAATGGCCAAGCCCTAATAGATACCGCCCTGAAATACCAGGCAGCGATCCATCCGGGCTATGGTTTTTTGTCAGAACGCGCAGATTTTCGTTCGCTCTGCGATGCCCAAGGAGTGCCCTTGATTGCCCCCTCTCAAAAAGTTCTGGCCTTGGCGGGCCACAAGGCTGCCTGCCAAGATTTTTTGAGCCAAGTTGGCATTCCCCTGATCCCGCACTTGAACCTCGGTGATTTAAAGGGAGCAGAACTGGAAAAGGTCTGTTTGGAATTTGCCAACAGCTGCAGTGCCGATGGCAGTGAGATCGGCTTTCCGCTCATGCTCAAACCAGCCCGAGGCGGAGGAGGCATGGGCATGTATCAGGTCAATGGCCCAGACAAACTCTTGTCCCTGATTGAACAGGCCCGACACTATGCCCAGAGCCACTATGCCGACCCGGCTTTGATTCTGGAAAAATACCTGCCCCAGGCCCGGCATATCGAAGTGCAGTTACTCGGAGACAGCCATGGCAATTTGGTCCATCTCTTCGAACGAGAATGCTCCTTGCAGCGGCGCAGACAAAAAGTAATTGAAGAGGCCCCAGCGGGATTTCTGAGTATTGAAGAGCGAGCAAAAGTTTGGGAATTGGCATTACGCGTGGGTCAGGCCATCGGCTTGGACAATGTGGGTACTGTGGAGTTTCTTTGGCATTCAGGCCAGTTTTATTTTTTGGAAGTCAATCCCAGGATTCAGGTCGAACATGCAGTGACTGAAGAAATAACAGGCGAAGACCTCGTTGAGTGGCAAATTCGAATTGCCCGGGGTGAGAAGGTAAATACATGCCACCCAAGGCAACCCAGTGCATGCAGTATCGAAGCCCGGATTTATGCTGAAAATCCCCTCACAGGTTATCCCTGTACTGGGCAAATTTTGCATTTGCAGTGGCCCGATGGCGCAGGCCTGCGGATTGAATCAGGCATTCAATTGGGCAGTGAAATCTCTCCCAACTTTGATCCCCTGTTGCTAAAAGTGATCAGCCGAGGCAAAAATCGGGACGAGGCCCGCCTAAGATTGATTCAAAGCCTCAAAGAACTTCAACTGCTGGGTGTCGAAGTAAACACACCTGGACTGATTCAGGCCTTGCAAAGCCCAGATTTTCAGAGCGGGAACTATCACACCGAGACCTATGCCAATGGCTTGAATATGTGGCAAGAACAGCCACCCCCCGCTTTTGCTGAAGCGCTCCAAAACACCCCAAGCCGAAGCCTATCTGCCCTTCAGCCAACACGTCTGTTTAACAGCAGCAACGAAAACGCCTATTGGCGCCCTGCGTTCGTAAAATAATGCCGAAGTTCAACTCCTGATTTATGTCTATCATTCAGACCTCCCTCAAACAAACATCCCTGGGACAGGGCTGGTTTCGGCTTCGCTTTCTCTGGCAAGACGAGAGTGGCATTCATCCGATCAGCTTGCTCTTCCAGCCTAAGTTGGGCCAAGTGGATTGGTTAGGCCAGCGTTTTCTACTCCCTGATCACAACCCAAATCCAGATCCCCACACAGAGCGATTGCAGCAAAGCCAGTCAAAAATTCGTGCGGTGATGGCCGGAACCGTAGCTGAAATAGCGGTGAAGGTAGGAGACTTGGTGGCAGAGGGTGATCTGCTCTGCATTCTCGAAGCAATGAAAATGCGTCTGGAGGTAACAGCGCCAAGTAGCGCCAAGGTAAAAAAGCTGGCTGTCAATGAAGCCGAGACAGTCCATTTCGGTCAGTTATTATTGCACCTTGAAACGCTCTGCGCTGACGAATTTTGAGTTAATCTGATTGCAAATCAAAATTAAACATCACGCAATCAGGGGGCGTTTCCACCCCTCCGCTGCGGGCATAGAGTTTCATCGCAGGCAGATTACCGCGATCAGTCAAGACCCAGGCTTCACGACAGCCCAATCGGCGTCCATGCTGCAAAGTAGCATCCATCATATCTTTGCCAATGCCCCTGGACTGATGGGAAGGAGACACGCCCACTTCGTTGATCCAAAGTTCAGGCTCCGCTTTGTCTGGATGTAAATAATCCACCGCAGAGACAAAACCAATCATGACACCTGCATCAAAGGCGGCGATCCAATGATGACGTGGATCTGCTAAAAAATCGAGAATGCGTTGGGGCAAAACTGCATGGTCAAAAAGATCCGCATCAATGTGTAAATCACCGGCATCTTCAAGCGTCAGTATTTTTATTTCAAGGTTCATTTGGGTCTGCCTTTCTGGGTGAAGTTCCAATGAATCAGTATACCTGCAGCGGGAATCCCTCCCCATCTCTTCATAATTGGGTGAGCAAGATGGTATGATGGGTTTACGAAAAATTGCTGGCATGCAGACTGGAACATGAATAGGAATAACGAATCATGACTTCTCCTTTTACAGCAGAAGAAATCCGAACTGAAATCCAGGATATTCTGGTCGGCTTAATGCAACAGCACACGGGAAAAGAACTCCAAAGTAGCTCTCCTGAGTGGCTTGGCCTCAGCCAAGAAATAAACACAGTTCAGCGGGTGCTTGGCAACCAAGAAGTGGCCCAGGTGCGTATCGACAATCTTGCCGGCCAGACCTTTAAAACCCAATTACAGCGCAGCAGCATAGAAGCCTGGATGCGCCTCAATGCCCCACCCACAGAGCATGTTCGCCCTCCTCAGCGCTGTCCGGGTTGCAATAACCTGATGTTAGATAAATGGACCTGCGGATCCTGTGGGGTTGAATTGTTAAGCCCGGAGATCCGTGAGCAACAACAAACAGCTTCGCTTGACCCCCGTGGAGCCTTACCTGTCGGGTATTTGCTGTTGGCGGATCCCAAGCGTCGGCGTGTGCTCTTTGTCCATGTTCCTGCCAATCACGAAATCGTCTGGCAGATCAATTTTGAAGAAGCCCTCTGCCAAGAACCCGTCTCAGCCCAGTTTTTGCCCGATCATCAGATCTTGATCACCGATCGCAAAGGCCACCGGGTCTTCGTTTGTAACCGCTTTGGTCGCAAGAGTTGGTCCTATGACAATGCTGCTACAGATCACCATGCCCTGAGCCACCCCAGCAAAGCCACGTATTGTCACAATGCAGAAGGGCAAGCCAGCTATCTGATCGTCGATCAAGGCAATCACCGCGTTTTGCAAGTAAATGCCCAGCAAGAAATCGAGTGGAGCTATGGTCTGCGTGGCCAAGCGGGTAAAAATGAAGGCTATCTTGACAGCCCCTCAGATCTCCAGCGGACAGCCCAAGGCACCTATTTGATTACAGACACGGGCAACCACCGCATTATCGAGGTCAATCCGATAACGCAAAAAATTGTCTGGGAAGCCAGCCCCCGTGAAAAATTAAAATTCCCAGTTTCAGCCCAGCGGCGTCCCAATGGCCGGACGCTGATTCTCGATGGCGGCAATCACCGGATTATCGAAATCGACGCAGCTTCTAGCCTTTTTGAAGAATGTGTCTATTTTAAAGCAGAAATGGATCCCCGTTTTCGCATTGATCGCCCCCTTGGCCTGATTCGCCGTGAAAACCAAAATGTCTTGATCCAAAACGAAGATCGGGTCTTCGAAGTCATGTTGTTGCACAAACAATTGCAGTGGTTTTCGCTTTTGACCGACCTGCGGCTGAAACATTTTTCACGTATCAGCGAAACCCCTACAGAATCAGCCTCGGTCAAGTCTTCAGCACCGACCTTAATCCGCTCTTCCTTTAATCTTCCTGACACGCTCAAACGGGTCTCTGTCTTCCAAGATGCCCCCGCAGATTTTTTTGACAAGATCAAGCTTTGTCTGCGTTTTGAAGAACATCCGGCTGGAAAAATCCTGGTGCGCGAAGGGCAACGCGGCGACACCATGTATATCATCCGCAGGGGAACCGTTGAGGTATTAAAAGACTTTCAGGTTGTGGCCAGCTTACACGAGGGTGAAATTTTTGGTGAGATGGCCTTGGTGCTCAGCGAACCCCGCAGCGCAACCGTGCGCACACAGTCCACAGCCCAATTGTACAAATTGAACAAACTGGCCTTTGAATCGGTGGTGCAATCCTACCCTGAGGTCTATGAGCGGATCAAAAAAATTGCAGAGGCTCGGCGGGCGGTTTCAGATATCAAAGCCCATCCCGAACACCAAGGTACTGAACGCTTGCAACAATTGGTGGAGTCGCACAAATCCCGACTCCAGGCCCTGCGGGACACCCGTCTCAACCGGCCCAGTCAAATGAGTACGACCCCGACCCAGGCCCGCTTGCTTTATTCCGCAATTGAACAACATATTCTGCTCGAAGCGATCGAGCAGGCTTATACTCCCTTGGAAATCCATGTCAAAATACACCCCCGCTGCCGCATGAAGTCTGTCCGGATTTCACTTTTGGTGATGCTCTTGGAAAAACACGGCACAGTCATCAAAATGAATCCCAGCGCCGACGATATCCTGCTGGAAAAATTGGACTTGGATGTCTCTTTGGCCCTTGTGACGCGGAGTTCCCGCAGCGAAATACTCGAAGATGCCTCCTCAATCGCTGAGATTGAAGAGGTCTCTGTCTTACCTATTAATTTGTGAGGTACCCGTGATCAAGATCTTAATGGCTGGCGCCACAGATGTCGGCAAAAAACGGACCAATAACGAAGACACCTTCTTAATTCTCACCCCCGAACAGGTGCCAGATTTACCCTTGGATGCCTTGATGTTGGCTGCCGATGGGATGGGGGGGCACCAACGCGGTGAAGTCGCCAGTGGCATGGTCAGAGACATTTTCTCTGAATTGTTTTCGGGCCAATTGGCAGAGTTCCTCTCGGCGTATGGAATCGATTCATCAGAGAAACTCCTGAATATCTTGATTCCCGAGATCCACGCCAATTTGGCGAGTTTGTCCGAAGAACAGGCCGAAGCAGAAAATCAAAGAGAAAAAATGGGCACCACCCTGACCGTCGTCTTGGTGCATGGCATGAATTTGACGGTTGGCCATGTCGGAGACAGCAGGGCCTATTTGGTGCGCGAAGACATGATTGCCCAATTGACCGAAGACCATACGATGGCCCATTTATTGGTGAAATCAGGCAAAATGACAGAAGCTGAAGCGGCTGCCAGCAAATACCGCAATGCCT
Organism: Candidatus Blackallbacteria bacterium; assembly: GCA_051715345.1. GTDB lineage: Bacteria > Cyanobacteriota > Sericytochromatia > UBA7694 > UBA7694. Next base: position 116,330 of record JBPXJQ010000029.1, on the reverse strand, counting down.
TAAGCCAGGCCTTGGGCGCCAGCAAAAAAGTCAAACCCGAAGTGGCCAGTTATCCCATGGAGCCAGGAGACAAACTCCTGCTCTGTACCGATGGTCTGACCCGCCACGTCCAAGACGAAGAATTTGTTGAAATTTTACAAAACAATACCCCCGAAGCAGCCTGCCAAAGCTTGATAGATCTGGCCAATAGCCGGGGTGGCAAAGACAATATAACCGCTGTGGTGGCCCATTTCCCCACTTAACGGCGTTCAGGCCTCAGCAGGCCCAAAGACACTCAGGAGGTTCCTCAGATGAAAGTCAATTTTCAGGATCAACGTATTTTAGTGACCGGGGCCTCAGCAGGCATAGGCCGGGAAATGGCCTTACAATTGGCCGAGAAAGGCCCCAAATGTTTGATTCTGACTGCTCGGCGCGAAAAGATGTTGGCAGAGTTACAGGCCGAAATCGCCCAGAAACAACCGGGTCTCAAGGTGTTGATCCATGCCTGTGACCTGGCTGAGCAAAGCGAAATCGACGGCCTCTTGTACTTTATCAGCCAGGAAGCAGGGGCTGTAGATATTTTGATCAATAACGCAGGCCTGGGCGATTACGCCCTGTTTGAGAACAGCAGCTGGAAAAAAACCGAACAAATTTTACGTTTGAATATTGAGGCCCTGACTTATTTGACCCACAAACTCGTGGGCCCCATGATTGCGCTCAGACGCGGTGCTATACTCAATGTGAGTTCGGGTCTGGGATTCTTTTTTATGCCCGGCATGAGTGTCTACGCAGCCAGCAAACACTATGTCACCGCTTTCACTGAGGCTTTGCGCATCGAACTTAAAGGCACAGGAGTCGTGGTTTCACAACTCTGCCCAGGCCCCGTTGTGAGTGAATTTGCCCAAGTTGCAGGCAATTCTGATCTCTTGGCCAAAGCGCCTTCGGGTGCTGTGATTGGCTCAGAGCAATGTGCCCGAGAAGCGTTAATCGGCTTTGCCAAAGGTCAAGCGGTGATTATTCCTGGTGATCTGATTCGGATGGCCACAGTTTTGGGCCAATTCGTACCTCGCCCCTTGTTGAGGTGGGTCTTGGCCAGCACCCGTGGTCGCATGGCCCGGCAGTCCCAAGCAGCTGAGGTGTCCAAGGCATGAGTACAGCCATCAACAGCGAACGCCACCGCATTCCCCTCAATGAGCAAATGGTCTTGCTCTACCACCGCACCCCAACTGCTGCTGGGCTCGAAGCCACCTATGCCTTTCCCGTTGGCTATGCTCGGGGGCCAGAGGGTCTCTGGCATGCGTTTTTTCGGCTTTTGCAAAGGCAATTGCCTGCGGGCTGGACATCCAGCTTTGAAAGCACCCCAGATTGGACCTTTTTTTCGCTGCAAGCGATGGCTGAAAACCGTGAAAGGTTTTATGCCATTCTGCAAAGTTTTAATCAGCAGGAACCCAATTTGGTACCCTGGCCAGATTTACAACAGGCCTTGATTCAAGAGGCCCAATTTGAACAGGCCAAACCCGAAAAAAAATTTGAAAGTGCCTTTTTTAAACTGGCTTATCCCGACACGGCTTATGCTCGCCCGCCATTGGCAAGTGCCGAGACCTTTGCCCAATTGAGCGCGGCAGAACTCCTACAGGCCAGCCAAACCCTCTTTGGCCAAGGGACCATTTACCTCAAGCTCAACGACTCCCAACCTTTGCCCAAAGCCTTGCAAATGCTTGAGACTTTGCTCGAACCAACAGAGCCACTGCAGCCAATCCAATTGGCCATTCCACTTAACAGCACCGAAACAGTGATGGAAACCCTGGAGCACAATGTCGCTGGGGGCTGGGTCTGGCAAGGCTTTCGGGTGCCCGGTCTGCTGAGTGAGGGCTGGATGCATGGGCTGGTTTTGCAACACTGGCTCGAACAGGTCTTGTTGCTCGAAGGTCTGCCCGAAGGCATCGATTCCTTGGAGTGCCGCTGGACGCCTTGGATGCAGGGCGGCCTGCTCTATGCGGTCTATCATGTCGCTCAGGCTGCGGATTTGGAAAAAGCCAAATTTCACTTTGTAGAATGGCTTTTACAGGCCCGTGAAGGGTATCTAACACCCCGCCGCTTGCGCAAAGCCATTCACAGCTGTCACAGTGACTGGTTACAAGCCCTGCAAAACGAGCACAGCCTCTCACCCGTGCTGCGGATTGAAGAGTTTTTACATGGCAGCAATCACTATAAAAACCGCTTACAAAGCGTGAGCCAAGATTCCCTCAAATCTTTTTGGCGGCAATACCTGCAGGCCGACAATCTGGTCACGCTCGAAATCTTACACACGGCAGTCCGCAAACAGCGTTACCGCAGTTACCGCGAGCATTTTCCGGCCCTGGGCTACCGTCCAACCCTGACTCCCTCCCCGAGTCGCCCGGCCAAAAGCTTAAGTACAGCCCAAAAGGTCGATCTTGGCCAGGGAAATTATGCACTATTGCTGCCGCTGAATCAAAGTCATTCGATGTGTTTGGGAGCCTGGTTTGATCAAGGCAGCCGCCATGAGCGCATGCCTGGAGCAACAGCCCTGCTCTTTTCTCTTTTGGCCCAGCGCTTTGACCGTTTGTTACAACAACAGGACTCAAGTGGGGCCTATCTTTCAACCCATACCCTGCATTGGCACGTGGATCGGGATTTTTCGGGTTTTTATTGGCGTGCTCCCGCCCACGAATACCGCCAAGCGTTGCTCCTTTTTCGCCAATTGATGGATCCGGCTCCTCCCGAACGGGCGGTCTTTGATCGCTGCAAACACCAATTGTTGGCCCAAGCCATGTCGCAACAACTCGATTTACAGCAAGAGGCCGAATCTCGGTTCTTTCAATCGGGTTTTGGCAACCACGCCTATGCCCGCCCGCCCGCTGGAGACTATTTCAGCTTACAGGCCCTGGCCCCCGAAGACATTCAACAGGCCTGGCAAGATCTCTTTGGTTCCACGGGTTTTCATCCGCTGCTAACGGGATCCTTGCCCCAAGAATTGGCGGAAGGTCTATTACCCGAACTATTTAGCCGGGAGATCAGCTTAGAACACACCTCTACACAGCCAGAAAAACCATTGCTGCTGCGCCGGGGTGAAATCCAAATGGCCTGTGCCACTCCATTGCCCCTGCGCTTGGAGGGCAGAATTTTTGCAGAAGCGATGCCCAGCTCTGAAAAAGCCAGTTTGGTCTTCATTGAAACCTGGCTAAAACAGACGCTCGGACAGCTGCATCCGGGCTTGGGTCAATTTCAAATGGCTTGGTTTGAAAAGGCGTGGCTATACCAGATTTTGCTTCCAGATACCCCTGAGACCTATCTCTGGCGAACCCAACTCAGCGAAACCCAGGTGCCTGAGTTTGAAGTTCAATTGCAAAATGCAGCGTTTGCTGTGCGGCATCTCAAAAGTGACTTGCTCAGACTCTGGCCCGCTTTGGCCCGTTGGGAGGCCCTTGGACTGGGGGCATCAAGCCTACTCGATTTGGACAAAGAATTGCTGGTACTCAGGCCTGCCCAGGTGCAGGACAGCCTCCGACAGTGGTTTGGTGAGCGCAATGAGTGGTTGCAAATTCGCCTCAAAGCCGAACGCTAAACAGAAATAAGGAAGAGCCATGGAGTTTTTAAAAATTTACCTGTCTGCAAGTATTAGCAACAGTCCCAACAATGCCCACGTGGCTGGACTCTTGCCCCAAGATCAGTTTTATATGCATTTGCCCCAATTGATCGTACCCGACCAACTCAATCACACCGAGTTTCCCTTGCATGTCTACCAGCAATGTATTGAAATGATGGAAGACTCCCAAATTGGATTGGTCATGTTAGATGCCTTTGGCCGAGACTGTGCTTGGGAGTGCGGCTGGTATGCTGCCAGGCCTGAAAAATGCCTGATTGCCTATGTACAATCGAGCAGTCTGTTTTTGCGTGATTGGATGGTCAAAGGCGGTTTAGATGCACTGATTACCACCAATCCCCGGCTCTATGCCACGGCCCAAAACAATCCCATTTTGGCGACCAAACCCCTCTACCTGATTGAAGATGAAACAGGTCTGCCCGAAGCCCTGCAAACGGCTTATTTGGGTTGGCAAGGCCGCAAAAATTAACCGATTTCAGGCTTTAGTGAAATTTCCTGCTGAAATTTACTTTTGAATGCGGTTAATAGATCTGGAAGTCCATCATAGAGCATCAGACCAAATCGGGAGCAGACAATTTCAACATTGCCCCTGCGCCAAAAACCAGGCGGACAGGCCACATGTAATTTACCACTATTGGCCATCAAGCCCAATTCCAAAAGTGTGATTGGGGCTTTGCTTTGGGGCGCAAAATACATCAGAATATAATCAGCCTGTGTTAATCCATCTAATTCCCACTCAACTTGTTGGCGAAAAGCGGGATGTTCTATCGATTGCTCCCAAGAGGCATCCCAATCGTCTCTGCGGGGATTGAGGAGAATCACAGCATCTAAGGCAAAAAAGTCAGCAACCTGGTCTTGCCAGGGTTCTGCCTGACCCATATCGATGCTACCAGCCAGAAATATTTGGGGCAGAGTGGAGCGCGTGGAATCGGGTAAGAATTGTGGAGGTTTAATAATCTGTGCCATGATAAAATCATACACAAAACCATTTAAATGTACAATGCACATTTATAAAATCAGCTATGCAATTTCATGATGCTCTGTTGGAACTCAATGCATTGCGTCAGTTGGGGCTGATTATGGGTCAAAACCTGATTGATTGGGGAGTTATGGCCCTGGAAAAAGGATACGACAGCCCTGCCCTACGCCGATTGGCCGGCTGTTACAGTCATGAGAGCTTGGCAGACGTCGAACCCTGGTTTGATCAGGCCTTGGCAGAATTAAAATTGGACCTGGCAACGTTCGAAATGGGGCCCCTTTTTCGACCCTATTCACGGTTATTGGCCAGACAAATCTTGGCTGGTGATTTGGCAAGCAGACTTGGGCTCAAACGCTTGGCTGCTTTGCTCTACCAAACGCCTCTCATTGATCGCCTGCTCTATTTTTTTTCGGAGCTCGATGACGCCCTTGATTTTTGGCCCCAGGATCCCGATGAAGCGAAAGCACTCTGCCCCGAATTGGGAGAAATGCCTCCAGAAGACTGTATTCAGGCGGAATGTGAACTCTTCTTGGCATTGAGTGAGCACCTCCTACTGCGCGAAGATCTGTTTTTGCTGGCGTATTGCCCCCGCTGTGAGACGCTGGCCCGACCCGTTTACAGGCCCATGCCAGAACCCTGGAGTGAGTCAATCAAACGCCTGATCGCCAGAGGGCATCGGCCCCATCAGGCCTTATGTAGCCAATGCCTTCGGCCAGATCCCCTGAATATGAGTAGCATAGCCGGGCGAAGACGATATCTGGCAAATAAGCTCCTCTAGCCGTTTTTTAGCCGAATTACCATTTCTTCGACACTGCGCAGCAGCCCTTCGAAAAAACCAGGGTTTTGCAATTCTGAGTTGATTTCTTGACGCAATTCCAAGGCCAATGGGGCCAAACCACTAAAATCTTGACCGTAGACGGCACTGATCACTTCGGGCCATTGTTCCAGCGCAGCTCCAGGATCTGGTCCATCGCGCAATTGGCGCAGGCGGGTGCCTGTATAGATAGCGAGCAGAGCTGCGCAATGGTCTTGCGTGGAGCCCCCCTGATCAAAGAGTTCGTGGTAGACACTGGCAGCCCGAATCGTGAAACTGGCCTGGGTCACATACGCCATAAAATGGTAAAAAAAACAATGGAAAATCTGGTTATCTGTCCCGTCGTTGAGTTCCACTCTAAAATCTGAAGCAAAGTGGCTGTCCAGACCTGGATCGGTGGTATCGTCGATTTTGCCAGCATAACCGGCTTGCCACCAGGCCTGAGTAACCACCTCAAAATCGGGCAATTTGAGGTCTTTAAAATCACTCAAAAAGCGATTTACAAGCGGGTCTTGCACCACGTCCAAGCGGATCTGGTCAAACCACTGTAAATATTTGATTGCAGCAGGCCCCAAAATCACCACAGCCAGGTCTTGCATGACACAATCGGAGGCTTTAAGCGGGTCGTGTAAATCCCAATAGGGCAAGAGCGCCTGTTCTACCAATTACCGCCACAAGGCAACCCCTGGAACGCCTTGGTCGCGCAGGGCCCAGGCCTTAGCCTGCAAATTGGCAATGGCATCGTGGCGCGTCGTTAAATCTGGGAAAAGCAACATCTGGGTACTTAAACCAAATTGCGGTGGGCACTCATCTCTGCGTCAATACTTTCACGCAGATTCATGAGTTTGAGCGCATATTGCTCCAAAGCCTGATCCTCAGTTGTCTTGGGCAACCAAGGGGGCACTTCGACCCGCTCGCCTTCGGCATTGACCGCGACAAAGACAATAATGCAATGGGTGGTCTTCTGGTAGACCCCATCCCGGGGGTCGCAGGCCATCACATCCATCGAAAGATGCAAACTTGTGCGCCCGGTATATATCACCCGGGCTTTGACCTCGACCATATGGCCGATCAGAATCGGTTTGTAAAAGCGAATCCCACCGACATAAACCGTGACACAGTATTGACCCGTCCAGCCCACAGCACAGGCATAACCTGCCTGATCAATCCACCTCATCACGGCCCCGCCGTGCACTTTGCCCCCAAAATTGACATCGGTGGGCTCAGCGAGAAAGCGCAGAGTCAGTTCACGGTTGCCTGCCACTGAAAATTACCGCTTGGGGTTCTTTTTGCGGAAGCGAATATTTTTGGGAGTGACTTCGATCAGCTCATCGTCTTTGATATACGACATGGCCTCTTCCAAGCTCATGTGACGGGGTGGCTTGAGGGGAATCAAATCATCTGAACCCGAAGCGCGCATGTTGGTTAGCTTTTTGGTCTTGGTGACATTCACAGGCAACTCTTGGGGCCGGTTGTGTTCGCCCACGATCATGCCCATATACACCTCAGCACCCGGGCCAATAAAGAAAAAGCCCCGGTCTTCGAGACCTTGCAGCGCATAAGCAGAACAAGTGCCCGCTTCCATGGACCAAATCGCACCATTGCGGTTGTGTTCAAACTCGCCTTTGAAAGGTTTGTAAGACTCAAAGGTGCTGCTCATGATTCCCTCGCCTTTGGTCAGGCGCAGATACTCTGCCGCAAAGCCAATCAGGCCACGGGCGGGAATCGAAAAGGTCAAAACCGACCGGTTTTGTTCGCTGCTCTCCATGTGGCTCATTTCACCCTTGCGTTTGCCCAGGGCTTCAATACAAGAGCCGACATATTCTGCTGGGATATCCAACATCAGGGTTTCGAAGGGCTCCATTTTTTGGCCCTCAATCTCTTTAATGATGACACGGGGACGGCTGAGCTGAAACTCATAGCCTTCGCGGCGCATGGTTTCGATCAAAATGCCCAAGTGCAACTCACCGCGGCCTGAAACATAAAAGGCATCTGTGGTATCCCCATCTTCAACGCGCAAGCTGAGGTTGCTCAGGGTTTCGCGATAGAGGCGGCGGCGCAGGTGGCGGGTGGTGACAAACTCCCCTTCCCGTCCAGCGAAAGGACTGTCATTGACAGAAAAGGTCATTTGCAAGGTGGGTTCATCAACAATGATCGGAGGCAAAGGCATGGGATTGCTGAGATCCACCAGGGTTTCGCCAATATACAATTCACCCAGGCCACTGAAGGCAACAATATCGCCAGGCAAAGCCTCTGTGATTTCGTAACGTTTGAGTCCTTTAAAGCGGTAGAGCTTGGCCACATTGACCTGACGCACATTCCCTTCGAGAGTCGCAACGCCGATCCGGTCATTCAGGCGCAATTGGCCCTGTACCAAACGGCCGATGCCAATATGTCCAACATACTCGTCGTAGTCAATATTGGCGACCTGCAATTGCAAAGGCTGATCGGGGTAGGTAATGGGCGCAGGGACCTGTTCGACAATCACTTCGTAAAGTTCTTGCATATCTGCATGGGGATGTTCGAGATCGCGCATGGCGGTGCCTTGCATGGCAGAGGCGTAAATCAGGGGAAAATCGCATTGTTCATCACTGGCACCGAGTTCAATAAACAAATCCAAGACTTCGTCGACCACTTCGGTGGCACGGGAGAAAGGCCTGTCAATTTTATTCACGACCACGATGATCTTGAGTTTTTGCGCCAAGGCCTTGCGCAGCACAAAACGGGTCTGGGGCATGGGGCCTTCGACGGCATCGACAATCAACAGAGCGCCATCGACCATGCCGAGGACGCGTTCCACTTCACCACCAAAATCTGCGTGGCCAGGGGTGTCAACAATGTTGATACGGGTATCGTAATAATCAATGGCGGTATTTTTGGCCAAGATGGTGATACCGCGCTCGCGTTCAAGATCGTTGGAATCCATGACCCGTTCTGTGAGTTTTTCGTGGGGTTGGAAAGTGCCGCTTTGGCGCAGCAGACAGTCTACCAAGGTGGTTTTGCCATGGTCGACGTGGGCAATTACTGCGACATTTCGGAGGGGAAGGGTGGAAACAGCAACGGTCATAAAGATATCCTTTTGAATCAAGCGGTTTGGTTTATTTTTGTTTGAAAAGACATTATAACAAGCTTAAGAACTCGAATTAAAGGGGATAGCCCAGGCGAAAGCCAATCAAATACACACGCCCCCGGAACTGTGTTAAGGTTGTAAACAAATTTGGACTGGCATTGGAAGCATGAAAGAACTATACAGCCAAGAATTCCCTGCACAGAGCAAGACAGAAAATCCCCCCTTGGCCATTTTACATGGTCTGTTTGGATCGGGTCGGAATTGGCTATCGATCGCCAAAGCGCTGTCAGATCAGCGCCCGGTTTGGCTGGTTGACCAACGCAACCACGGCAAATCGCCTCATCAGGCTGAGATGGACCTGGAGCTGCTCGCCCAAGACCTGCTCGATTGGCGTCAAAACAAAAATTTGCAATCCCTGAGTTTGATTGGGCACTCTTTGGGTGGTCAAGTGGCCATGGCCTATGCACTGCGCTATTACCCCAGCTATCTCAGCCACTTGATCATCGTTGACGTGGCCCCCAAGGCCTACGATCCCCATCGCTTTAACTTTATATCAGCGCTTAAACAACTTCAACTCCACAACTTACACAGCCGGGCCGAAGCCGATCAGCGTTTGGAAGCAGCCATCCCCGACCGAGAGACCCGACAATTTCTGCTCTCCAATTTGATCCGCAACCAAGAGAACCAATTTGTTTGGCAAATGAATTTGGGCGCAATTCTTTCGCAGTTGGAAAAGTTGAGCCAAAGCCCACTGGGTCTCTTTGAGGAGAGCCCAGAACCCTTTCAAGAATGCCCTGTACTCTTTATTCGTGGGGGCCGCTCAGATTATATTCAGTCCAGTGATGAGCGGGTAATACTGAAGCAATTTCCTGAAGCAGAAATTATCACGGTCCCCGATGCGGGGCATTGGGTCCATTACCAACAGCCAGAAGCTTTTGTGCAAATTGTCAGGGACTTTCTCAAGCACTGAGTTGCAACGTGTTAAAGTTGCATTTGGGATCGGCCTAAAACCAGTGAGGGATCAGCTTCGACGACAAAATACCAACCCAAACTGCTCAGCCGGTAATAAACGGTCAAACGCTTATTGCTGCCAGAATCACTGTAAAGTGTGCCACTGTTCACCTTGGCACGGATCGCTTTGACCACCTCAGGATTACTGTAGGGCCTGGTCGTTAATTGTTCGTTTATTCCCAGTCTGCGCTTGGGTTTGAGGGCATCACCACTGCGCAGAATCACATTCCCAGCTTCGTTGAGCAAATAGCTGGTTTTGACAGCGGGCACATCGGGCAAGCGCAAAAAGGCTTTGTCGAGTACGTTAATGCGGATATCCAGTCCGACCATGCCTAAAAAATGCTGGTCTGCGTCAAAGATTCCCCGTGTACAGGGAATCATCAACCCCCCGGTCTCGCCAGTATCATCGTAAGGTGCTCCCCAGACAATTTCATGGCGATTGAGCGATTGTAAATAATAAGAACGGGTGCGGGGCTCATAGCCATCTGCGGTCTCTTCTGCGCCCGGATAAAAGTATTCAAGGCCCTCTTTGAGACAAATATAGGCCCAGATCACAGGCACGCCGCGCATTGTCAATTGTTCCCGCCATTGCCTCTCAGACAGGGGTTGGCCCTCAAACCCGCTCTTCATCAGAACCGTTTTTAAGGCCCCACGCAGCGGAGCAACACGATTCAGCAGGGGTGAAATCGATTGAGGTGTGACACCCGGTGAGAGTAAAAACACGGGCCAATTCGGGCTGATCTCACCTTCGTAATAAGGTGAGTGAATCAAATCGGGGGGGTTGAAACGTTTTTGTGGGGGTTTAACTTGGGTATCATTCAGATACCAAGTCTCTTGGCCCCTTTCGCCCTGGCTCAGTGCATAGGTAGTGGCCTCTGCCAAGCCCTGAACCAAACCCTCCATTTTTTGAAAATGGCTGTCAAGGCGCTGACCTTGTTCTGAAATTCGCGCCAAAAATTTCAGTAGGGCCGCTTCGCGCAGTCGGGATTGGACAAGTTTTTGCTGGCGGTCGCCCAATTCCCAAATCACAGCCCCGGAAGCACAGAGCAAAACCGACAACAAAATCATCAGCGACAATTCTCGGTGCCGCCCCACCCAGCGTACCCCTTTGCGCCAAGCATTGTCAGGCCGCACCACAGGCGCTTCGCCTCTAAGATAACGGCGCAGGTCTTCGCTAAAGGCTTTAACACTGTCATAGCGCTGTTCTGGCTTGCGCTCAGTGGCTTTGTCGACAATTGCCATCAACTCTGCGGGAATCTGACGGCTGGCGGAATAGGCTCGCCAAGGCTCTTTGTCTGCCTTGAGCACCCTCTTTAAGAGGTCAACCTGAGTTTTGGCGGTAAAAGCCGGTCTGAGTGTGATCATTTCAAACAGAATCAGGCCCAGTGCAAAAAGATCACTGCGGCCATCCAAATGGGCATTTTTGCCTGCCGCCTGTTGGGGCGACATATAGCGCGGGGTGCCTAAAATTTGCCCCAATTGGGTCGTCTCCCCCATTTCTTCCCCCTCTGCCAAGGGGGGCTGAATCCAATCCAATGCAGAGGGGTCTTGGGTACTGGGGTCTTCACGCATGACCCGCGCGATACCCCAATCCATGACATAGACCTCGTTATAACGGCCAAGCATTAAATTGGCAGGTTTGAGATCGCGGTGTATCACGCCTTTGTTGTGAGCATAAGCCACTGCATCGCAAACCTTGAGAAAGTTTTCCAAAAATTGGGACAGATCATGGTCAATATCTGGTTGCTGACCTTGGTCATAAAAAGAACGGGTCTCAGAAATCAGCGTTTTGAAAGTTTTGCCCTGCACCAATTTCATCGAATAGGCCAAAGTGCCGTCACTCTGAGCTTCCATGCCATAAATGGGCACAATATTGGGATGGTCGAGTTGGGCTGTAATCTGGGCCTCGCGCAAAAAACGCGCAGTGGCGATAGTGTTGTCTTTGCCCAAGAGCTGTTTGTAAGCCACCTTGCGCTGCAGGTCGCGATCACGGGCCAAATGTACCAAGCCCATCGCCCCTTTGCCTAACATGCCTAAAAAATCATAGTGAGAGCGGCTGAGCTCTAGCTTGGATGGGTTTTCTCCTGAGTCCAGCTCTAACTTTTGGTTCTGAGCCAAGATCACCGTTTCAACAAACGATTCACTTTGGTCTAACGGTGTGAGTTCTAACCCGTCACCCATGTTAGCCGACAACTCAAAATCCATGGTTATTTGCGCCTGCCTGTGTATTCGCTGAAAATCACACCATTGCCTTCACTGTCGGTAGCATAGACTTGCAGATATCCTGGATGGGAGTCCAGTCCAGATTTGGTATTGATCGCTGGCACAACCGGAAAACTGGATTTTTGAGCCTTGAGATATTGAAAAATTTCCTGGGCCGAATGCACCCAAAAGCTAACATAGCCATTGGTTTTATTCGGTCGGGGCAATTGGTCCGCTTGGAAATCGGCTGTATAGACACCAAAGACACACTTATTGCTCCAATAGCCGCGCCACTCGGTATCTGTGTAAGGTTTGCCCAGATCCAAGGTTTGGGTATAAAAGCTTTCGGCTCGGGCCAAATCCGGGACAGGATATCCGGTATAGTCCAGTTCGAGCACTGGACGTGAGGTGCTGTTGTTTTGGACGATCATGCTCTGTTTTAATTTGAGATTGGCATCAAAAATTTGACTGACAAAAGCTTTGTCTTGAAAAGCGTGATCACCCGTGCCTTTGAGGGTCATAACATAACTGACCAAGGTATCTTTGCCCATTTTGCGCAAGGATTGCCCTGAAACCGCCATCTTGGCTTTGAGGCCATGGGGTCCGCGATCATATCTGGCCCAATAGACCGAATCCAAGGCCTTTAAAATAGCTGTTTTTCCCGTTTCAATTCCACGCACACGGGTGCGGTTATCGTCGAACCAAGTGGTGGTCGGTCCCAAGAATTGACCCATCGCCTGTTTGTCGGTGCGCAGCCAACTTTCGGCCAGAGATTTTGCGGCACGAATCGCAGGATCACTGCCTGAAAAACCAGACACATTTGGCTGGGGGTGGTTGTCTGAACTGAGAAAAACTTTTTGCATCACCACAAAAAGATTGCCCGCCGGGTCTTTGGAAATAAAATAGGGATCAGGCCCTTGCTGTTTAAATTGGGTGTCGGTTCCGGCCAAGAAAGGCACACCTTTGGCTTTGAGTCGCTCACGCTCGGCCTTGAGATCGGCTACATAAAACAAGCCATAGCCATTGGGCCAGCCCTTGTGTATGGAGGTTAAGCCATCCAAGCGCTTGGCATCGAGTACAAAATGGGAACCATTGAGATTAAACGCCACCCGGTCAGGGGTGCGCAAAACGGGTTCACCCATTAGCGGTTTGTAAAATTGTAAAGCTTTGGGCAAATCATTGACGGGATGGACAAAGTCAAATTCAAAATTCTCTTCACCGGGGCTCTCGTCTTCGATTTGGTAATTGAGGCTCCAACTGTCGATCATCTGGGTGAGCTTCCATTGCCCGGCCTGTTTGGCAAAGGTCATCAACACCAACCCCTGATCGTCGTAATTCCAGCGCGACCCCCCTTCAATATCAACCCAATATCGAAGACTGGCTGAGGTCGGCGCAGAGGGCTGGTCGACAGCAATATCAAGCTGTTGCAGGGTCATTTTTTCAGAAATTTCCCGATTGGGGCGTTCAAAGGCCTCCCACTCCTTATCAAGCCCGGCAATAAAGGCCGCTGCCCCTGTTTGAACCCCGCCCGCCCGGTGGCTCATGCGCAAAAAATCGGGGGCCACCCCCTGTGCCAATTTGGCTTTGTTCATGTGCAGGTAATGCCCCCAATAGTCCTTGAGAGCCGCCATTAAAGCAGCTTGGTCAGGAGCCTTGGCATTGCTACCCGTGATTTGATCCGGATTTAAAATCACCTGAGCAGGGACGGTTTCTCCCGCATCGGATTGGGATGGAGCAGATCTGACAGACAATACGGGCAAAGAAAGGGAGAGCGTAAGCAACGAAGCAACCAATGCCAAACGGGGAAAGGTCAAGGGCATAAACATAACTCCTAAGGGGGTGATAGGGTGTGTATCATTATGCCTGATTCAGTTGGAAAGACAAGATGCAAGGTAAAACAACAGAACAATGGGGGTGATCTACAGACCTTCTGAACTAGCGGCAACCCGCAAGCGGGCTTCTCGCACCTTGTCTTTTTTGCTCTTGCGTTTGCCTTTCACGGGGAGAGGGCCTTTGTTGTCGACTTCTGTCTTGTTTTCAATCGGAGGCTCGGTCGGTTCAAAGCCAGGGATATGTTCCCTTTCAAGCTGAATACCCGCCCGCTTTTCAATTAGCTTAAAATGGGCTGCACTCCCAGCACTGATCAACGAGACCGCCATACCCACTTTGCCCGCTCGGGCCGTGCGACCAATGCGGTGAATATAATCAGCCGGGGAGCGAGGCAAATCGAAGTTCACGACATGGCTGATCTCCTCAAAATCCAAACCCCGCGAGGCGATATCTGTGGCAATCAGAACTTGTGCACGCTTGCGCTCAAAGAACTGCAAGGCTGCAACCCGTGCGATTTGGTCGAGATCGCCATGAAAAGCCACAGCTTTGATGCCATCTTTTTTGAGCTTTGTGGCCAAATTGGCTGCCGCACGTTTACTGCCGACAAAGACCACTGTTTGCGCCCAATTTTCTGTTTTAAGCAAATGGCGCAGCAAGCGTCCCCGATTTGCATTATCCACTTCAATCACCCGCTGCTGAATCCGATCAAGCGTTGGAGCCGCCTGTTCAACGCGAACAGGAATTGGATCCGTTAAAACTTTCTGGGTCAAAACCCTGACTTTTTCAGGGAATGTAGCCGAAAAAAGCAAAGTTTGGCGCTTGCTGGGCAGTATCTGCAACAGGGTTTCAAGCTCCTCAGCAAAGCCCAACGAGAGCATTTTATCTGCCTCATCCAAAACCAATAAGCTGAGTTGATGCAAATGAATTTCTTGCTGTCGCAGTAAATCCAACAAACGACCGGGGGTGGCGACCACAATATCCGCTCCCTTACGCAAGGCCGTCGTTTGTGTCTCTGTCTCTTCTCCACCAATGATGGCGTGAATGCGTGGCTTGGGAGAGAGGAATTGACCGTAGGAGCCAAAGGCGGAAGCCACTTGCAGGGCCAATTCGCGGGTAGGGGCCAGGACCAATGTGTGAACATTTTGTGAGCCCGATTTAGCATGGGCTTCAGCCCAAAACTGCAGGGCGGGTAAGGCAAAGGCAGCGGTTTTGCCAGTACCTGTTTGGGCTTGAGCAAGCAAATCGTTTCCAGCCAGAATCAGAGGTATGGCAAGGGTTTGAATAGGTGTTGGAGAGGTATAATTGGCTTTATCGAGAGCGCGGAGCAGAGGTTCGGGCAGTTCAAGAGACTTAAATGTCATTGGGGACCTTTGTCAAAAAAAGATTGATAAAACACAGATGATTCAAAGGTATTATACTCCGAGCAGCCCTCGCGATAGGTCTCAATAAAAGCACCAAACAAAGATTGGCTCTGAATCGTTCTCATCAAAATACGCA
This sequence comes from Candidatus Blackallbacteria bacterium, assembly GCA_051715345.1. Classification (GTDB taxonomy): domain Bacteria; phylum Cyanobacteriota; class Sericytochromatia; order UBA7694; family UBA7694. The sequence continues at coordinate 101,323 of JBPXJQ010000029.1, read as the reverse complement.
AAATTCATAAAAAAACAAAAATTTAACCAAATTATTTGACTAAAATACAGTTGATTTTGCAGCCCCAATAAATGGAAATAATTCTTGCACACGTTTGGACTCATTCAGTAGAGATAAAAATCCCGAAAGACTCCAGAAAATAATGGGAAATACCAAAAAATTATCAAATAATCCAAAAACGCAAAAAGTAAAAATTTTTAACTGAATTTTCGTCACATTTTAATAACAATTGCGTTCACAAGCCCCGAGACGAAAAAAAATTCCAACAAGCCTGAAAGCTTGCGTTTATCTGCATTTGGGTTAGGTAAATTAGAATTGGTAATTAGTCTAAGTACTTGCCCCATTTGCGACCCAAGGGCCATAATGCTCAACGGCTGAAATTTGCCTTTTCTTTAACATTTGTTAAGGATCCCCCTGTTGGAGACAGGGAACAGAAAAAGCAAACCAGAGGTATGAATATATGAATCGAATCACCCTTACACTACTCGTTCTGGCCCAATTCTGCATCTTGCAAAGCGCTATTGCCGCACCGTCTACGAACGGACTCCTGCCAGAATCCGAAACCCACACTGAAAAATTACAACTTGCTTATATCGATGCCCGCGACGACAAGGCAAACACATTAAATCAAATTGAGCAAGCGCGATTGGCAGATGCCCTGCGCTCGCCTAGCATCTCAGAAATACAGCAAGGTGCACTTTTGCGCCTTGGCCAGCAGGGACCAGCGGTAAAAGAGGTCAAAGCCCTTTTAAATGGACTGGGTTACCCTGTGACCCAGCATGAACACTTTGATCGTGAGACCCTGAATCATGTGGGCCAATTTCAAGAAAAACACAGGCTGGTACAGACCAACAGCCCCTTTTGGGGCATTATTGGACCTGAGACGCTTGAAAAACTTCAGAAAGAAGCCGAGCGGGGCAATTATAACCCACACTTTGGCCGGGCCCTGGTCAACTATGCCCGCGCCCGCGTGATTGGAACCGAAAGATACTGTTACCGTTTTGTCGCTGAAGCAATCCACGCTTTCACAGATCCATTTTTGGCGGGTTATCATGCCTATATGGCCGCGGATTATTTGGCCAAAAGCAGATCATTTCAGGAGATCTTCCCCAGTGTCAAAGTTTTGGAAAAATTACCTGCTGGGGCGATTGTGGTCTGGGGCAAAGGAAACTCCCGATCAGGCCATATCTCGATAGCCGATGGTCAGGGCAATGAAATTTCCGACCATATTCGCCCCCAGATGCTCTCTCACTATGGCGGTGCGCCATTCCGTGCATTTCTCCCTGTTGCAGCAAAGATCAGCAAACGATAGTCTGAATCAAAGGTAAATTATGAAAATTTTTCCAATTGTCTTGGCCCTGATCTTCATCGGCATGATTGTGCTCTATGTCTTCATGGGCCGGCTTGGCGGGGGAGAACAATTGCAGCAGGACAAAGCGCTGGCAGCAGAAATGGAAGGGCGCGAAGCGCTCACCCAATCCCGCGCGGACTTGGCTTTGCTCTATTTTGACAAAGGACTCAAAGCCCTCAAAGACTCACCTACAAGCCCTCAGCGGAGCAGCTTATTGGCAGGCCGGGGAGATGCACTGGCAGCCCTCAATCGCTGTCCTGAGGCAAAAGGAGCTTGGTCTGAAGCCTGTAAATTGGGCCAAGCCACGGCCTGTAAAGCAACTTGCCCAGAACAAAGCCCCTCAAAGAAGTAGCCTGACTCAGTCCTGAAAAAATAGATTTAATTTTCGAGCAGGGCCAGCAAATCTTCCGCTTCGATCCGCAAAGTTCCATCGGCCTGCTCGCTGTAGATGCCCTCGCTCAGAGCGGCTTTCTTCTGTTGCAGCAGCAAAATCTTTTCTTCAACGGTCTGTTCGCAGATCAGTTTGTAGACAAAAACCGGTTTGTCTTGGCCAATGCGCCACGCCCGATCGGTGGCTTGGTTTTCAGCAGCGGGATTCCACCAAGGATCGTAGTGAATTACGGTGTCTGCGGCAGTCAGGTTGATACCCACCCCACCTGCTTTGAGAGAAACCAAAAAGACGGGCGCATCGCCACGCTGAAAGGCATCCACCACATTTTCACGCTTGCGCGTGGCGCCTGTTAAGCGCAAAGAGGGAATATTCTGCTTTTCCAAACCGGCTTCAATCAAATCCAACATGCTCACAAATTGCGAGAAGATCAGAATTTTGCGGCCTTCTTCCACCATTTCGGGCACCGTTTCGAGCAACCATTCGAGTTTGGCCGAATCTTTGACTTTTTTGGCCTCATCTAACTTGGGCAGGCGGGGATCACAGCAGATTTGTCGCAGTTTAAGCAGGGCGTCTAAGAGTACTATCTGGCTGCGTTTGAGGCCAATTTTACCGATTTCCTCGCGCACACGGGCATCCAGAGCCACCCGGATGGTCTCGTAGAGATCGCGCTGGGCACCACTGAGAGCCACATATTGAACCATCTCGCTCTTGGGCGGCAAATCGCGGGCCACTTCAAGCTTGGTACGTCTGAGCAAAAATGGACGCATACGCTGGCGCAGGGCATCGGCGCGAATTCCATCTCCCAATTTTTCGATCGGTGTACGGAAGCGGCGGCCAAACTCTTTGGCACTGCCAAGAAAACCAGGCATCAAAAAGCGATAGATCGACCAGAGTTCGTCGAGATGATTTTCGACGGGGGTACCACTCAGCGCTAGACGGTGCCTGGCTTCGAGCTTGCAAACAGCCTGGGCCGTTTTGGCCAATGGATTTTTGATCATCTGGGCTTCGTCGAGAATGAGCAAATGAAAACAATGCTCAAGGTAGTGTTCGAGGTCGATGCGAATCAGGGCATAGGTGGTTAAAATCAGGTCTGCATCGGCCATTTTGGCAAAGTCTTCAGCACGATTGGCCCCATGTAAGACCAAGACCTTGAGATCAGGAGCAAATTTTTCGGCTTCCCGGCGCCAATTGGGGACAACACTGGTAGGGGCAATCACCAACGTCGGCTTATCGGCCCGCCCCGAGCGTTTTTCAATCAGCAAATGCGCCAGGGTCTGAATTGTCTTGCCCAAACCCATATCGTCGGCGAGCACGCCATGAAAGCCAAACTCTCGCAGAAATTGCAGCCAATTGAGACCTTCTTGCTGATAGGGACGCAGGGTGGCATTAAATCCCTCTGGCACCTGAACCATGTCGAGCCCGCCAAAATCATGCAAGCGACTGGCCAATTTGCGCAGGTGATCACCGCCTTGCCAATGCAGGCCAGGATCGTTGAGCAAACTGCCCAACCCCAGACCTTGATGCCAATTCAGACGCACAGATCCATCAGGATTGAGACCTTCATCATCATAGAGTTCAATCAGGGTGGCCAACATGCCTTTGATCCGACTGGAAGGCACTCGTAACCAGCGCTCTATGCCCACTGGCAACAAGAGAAACTCTTCCTTGGCCAAGCGTTCGAGCAATTCCTGGGGTTCATCCACCGATTGCAAAAGACCTTCTAACAAGGGCAATAAATTAACATGTTTGCCATCAATTTCGATGCCCAAACTCAGGTCAAACCACTCGCCTTTTTCGTCATTGCTGATACTGGCTTCCCAGTCGCTTTCGCCGGGATACACCTTTAAACTAAAATCTTCGGTGAGGTTTACGCTCCAGCCCAAGGACTCCAATTCAGGTACAGAGACCCTGAGCCAATACTCCCAAGCTTGGGCCTGGGCCAAAGCCCCATCTCCTGGCAAGACGTGCGTCACGCCATCACCCACAGCTTCTAGGCAAGAATCAAGCAATTGTTCGCGGAAGCGTTTTTCGGCCTCTGGTTCGCGTTGCAATTGATAGGTCCGCCCTCTTTGTTCAAGGCGCAAAGACGGGTTCTCGTTGGTGGGATTGAGCAAAACGCCTGAATAATCAAAAGCCAATTGGGCGACATAAAGGGGATCGCGACCTTCGCGGGGCAACCCTCTCAGAACAAGTTTGGGCTCAGGCTCAACCCCCGCAATTTTCTTAAGTTCATTGCGGGCCCCTTCGGGCAATTTGAGTTTGAGTTCGGGCACCAGTTTTAACAATTCGGCATTGGCGGCCTCGATCTGGCCCTTGGGAATACTTGGAGCCTTGAGCAACTCTTCGACCAGTCCAGGTGGCATTTCCGTTTCAAGGGGGCCAAGACTGCGTGTGCTGGCATCAAAATACCAGGGCCCATCGATCTGAAAAGCCTGCTTGACAGGCGGGGTACTGATGGCATGTAATTGCCAACCTTTGGGGGCTTGGCGCCAGGCAAAATCCAAGGGACGGGACTCCCCCTGAACCAAACGCAAACCATCTGGACTCTGCATGCGGCAGCGGCCACTGGCCAACATCAGGTCCAGGGCCAAGGCACCCGTGCTGCCCTTGAGCACCAAGCTGGTGATTGAGGCAGCGGCAAGGCCTGGGTCTGCCAGGCTCATCAAAAGTCGGGCAATTTCTTGATCTTCGGGAGTGTGACGGGTTTGGGGACCCAATAATTTGCTCAGAGGCTCAGGACGGGTCAATCGACTGCCATTTCTGCCCCGTTTGGAATCAAAGGTACGCAAGTCAATTTTGGCCTGATCACCCACAATTGAAAGCACATACAACAAGCGCAGAGGCTGGGGACGATCAGGGTTGGTCTGGGTGGCCTGCTTGCGCAGACGACCCAACCAAGCCCTAAAGGGTTGCGCATTTTCGCTGCGGTTTTGACCACGGGCTTGTGGGGGTTGTGGATCGGGCCGATTTTTACGGGCCGTGCGTTCTGGTTGTTGACGTTCTGGTTGTTGACGCTCGGGCTGATAGGGTTCAGGTTGATAAGATTCAGGCTGATAAGGTTCCGGCTGATAGGGCTTCTTGGCAACAGGTGCAGCGACACGGTCTTGCCGGGCAAGCCAGGCATAGCCCAATGCAGCACAATGTTTGCAGTCAAATTCAATCGGACAATTGCACTGCCCGGTCATATTGGCGGGTCGGCTCGGATCAATTTCGAGCGTGACCTCATACGGAAGCTGTCGGCTGCCTTTTACAAGGCCGTCGACCAGCGTCACGCCTGGCAGGGTCTGGCAGTCAAAATGCAGTACGCGGTCCTGGCGCCAATAGGTCCAGCCTTTGTCTGCAGCTACTTTGCCGTAGGCTTTTTGGATTATGTTTTCGATTTTCGATAATGTCATCTCGCTTCAGTGTAAGGGAGGAGAATCAATTCAGCCAAGCAGAAAGAGATAAAAGGTTGATCCTGAAAACAGAATTTGAAGCCCGAACATCAAAACTGTTAAAATTCTGGGGTATGTTTAAACAACCCCATTTGCGTGTGCCTCTGCTTGAAGCCTGCTTTCATCTGCTGAAAACACCCGAGGCAGAACAGGCCCCTGAACCAATGAGAAGCGCCCAGACCCTCGTCTGTGCCTACTTGCTCGATCACCATGGATCGTCTCCACATTTGCAAGCGCTTGAAAGCTGTTTGCTCAATCTCTCAACACACCCAGATCCGATTTGGGTCATCGAAGCCCGCTCCAGCTTGGCCTTGGTCGCATTAAAATATTGCCGTGAGACGGGTTCAAGTAAGCGATTGGCACCCACTATCCAAAAAATACTCAGCCAATTAAAAAGGGCAACCGCCAAATTTAAAGGCAATTATTTACCCGAAACCAGTCTGATTGAAGCCGAGCGGGCCCACTGCCATCATCAAATCCCGATGGCCATGCGCCTATATGATCAAGCGATTGAAGAGGCCAAATTGCACCATGTGCCCCAATTAGAGGCCCTGGCCCAAGAGCTCGCTGGCCAGTTTTATTTTGGCTTGGGGCATATCCGCATCGCCGAAATCTATTTGCAGGCTGCTTATCAAATGTATTGCAATTGGGAAATTGTTGCACTGAAATTAAAATTGGAACACCAATATCCTTTTTTATTGCTTGCGCCTCAGCCCCTGCCCGACCCAGACACCAGGCTTCCCAGTCTGGCCGAAATCAAAGCCGAAGATCTCGACCTGGTCAGTCTGCTGAAAGCCTCACAGGCCCTTTCAAGTGAGATCAGTCTGAATCATTTTTTAGAAAAATTGCTGACCTTGATGATGGAATATTCGGGAGCCCAAAAAGTATCATTGCTTTTGCCTGAAGGCGGAACTTGGTGGATAGAGGCCCACGCGGAGTGGAACAAAGATATTTATATCCTGCACCAAAGTCTTTACAAAAACCGGATGGTTTCCTCAGCGGTTGTTGAAGCCGTGATTCAGAGCAAGCAGCGCGTACTGCTCAACGATTTAACCGCCGATCACCCCTTTAGCGAAGACGCTTATTTACTGGCCTGTGAACCAGAAGCAGTGCTCTGTCTTCCGATTCTCAACAAAGGCCAACTCAGTGGCGTGCTCTATCTGGAAAACACCACCGAGGCTGGGCATTTCAGCCCCCACGAACTACAAATTCTCGAATTGCTTTCTAGCCAAGCAGCCATATCACTCGAAAATACCCGGCTTTACAACCTGATGCAATCCCAAAACCTCGATCTTGAACAAAAAGTCTCACAACGCACAGCCCAATTGGCCCAAGCCAACCAAGCCAAAAGCCAATTTTTGGCCCATATGAGCCATGAGATACGAACACCCTTAAATTCAATTATTGGCTTCTCCCGACTTTTGCGCAATGCCCATGGACTGGCCACTGAACACCGCGATAAATTAAATATTATTGTCAACAGTGGGGATCACCTGCTTAAACTCCTCAACGATGTCCTGGAAATGGCAAAAATTGAAGCGGGAAACTTGGAATTACATGAAGACAATTGCGATTTACAATTGCTGGTTCACGATTTGCAGGAGATGTTGCAATTTAAGGCCCAGGCCAAAGGGCTCGAACTCAAAGTAGAGATGGCCCTGAACACCCCGCGCTTGATTCGATGTGATGAAAAACAATTGCGTCAGATTTTGATTAATCTGCTCAACAACGCGCTCAAATACACAGAAAGTGGGAAGGTCAGTCTCAAGGTCAAAGCCCGGGCTTTGACGGCACCGCAAACATACCAACTCCATTTTTTGGTTGAAGATACAGGCCTGGGGATTTCAGCGGATCAGTTGGAAAGTATTTTTCAGCCCTTTGTGCAATTGCAAAGTCTGGGTCGCAGCCGCGAAGGGGTGGGCTTGGGTTTGGCCATCAGCCAACAATTGATTGAAAAAATGGGCGGGAAACTGGCAGTTCAAAGTAGTTTGGGCCAAGGGTCACGGTTTGAATTCCAGATCCCTGTTTTGCTCAGCGGCCCCAACCAACCTGTCATTCAAATGCCGAAAAAAATCCTGGGTCTGGCACCTGACCAAGGCGAAATCCGAATTTTGATCGTTGATGATGATCCCCACAATTGCCATTTACTCGAACACTATCTGCGTCCATTGGGATTTCAAATACAACTGGCCGAAAATGGTCAAGTTGCAGTGGACAAATTTAAATCTTGGCAACCCCACTTGATTCTGCTGGATATGCGCATGCCGATTATGGACGGTTATCAGGCCGCTCGGGAGATCAAAGACCTGATTAAAGCGGGTTATCAGAAAACAGTGATCGTGGCTGTGACCGCCAGTGCGTTTTCAGATGAACAAGCCAAAACCTTGGCTGCAGGCTGTGATCTGTTTATCCGAAAGCCCATTCAAGAGCACGAAATCTGGAGTTTGATTGCTGAACAATTGGGTTTAAATTACCGTTATGCGGAAACCCAGACACTGCAACAAAAAGACTGGGTTGCCATTCTCGCAGGCATTCCCTCTGCCAAGCTTGCAAATCTGCGCGAAGCAGCCGAACTCGGTTATATGGAGGCCTTGGAAAAATCCATCGCCGCCATTTTTCCCCACAGCCCCGAACTGGGGCATTTGCTCAATCAATGGGCCCAGCAATTCGAATACAGCGAGATCTTAAAATTGTTGAGCGATTCCCACCTCTCTCATAAGCCTGTATCATGAATGGGTATTGAAATACAGGAAATCCTATGGCTGAAGACATTGTCCTGATTGACGACAACCCCCATAATTTGCATCTGCTGATCAATATTCTCAAAGATCAGGGCTATGTGGTGCGTCCCTTCACCTCAGGAAAACAGGCCCTGAGTGCGATTGAAAAAGAAAAACCCGATTTGATTCTGCTGGATATTCGCATGCCAGAAATGGATGGCTACGAAGTCTGTTCGGCTTTAAAAAAGAATGATCATTTAAAACAAATTCCGGTTTTGTTTATCAGTGCGATGCAGGACACCGAAGAAAAAGTTAAGGCCCTGAAAGCCGGGGCCGTGGATTATATCACCAAGCCCTTTCAAGAGGCCGAGGTCTTGGCCCGGATCGAAAGTCAATTGACGATCCTCAAACAGCGCAGGCAATTGGAGAGTATTCTCAATAGTTCCCAAGATGGAATTGCCGCCTGTGAAGCCCTGCGTGACGAAAATGGCCAAATTATAGAGTTTAAATGGGTTTTGCTCAACGCCTCAGCAGAAAAACAATTTGGCAAAAATCCAAAAATTCAAGCAGAGGGCCTGTTTGAAGACTTTGTGACAGTTGTCGAAAAGGGGCAAGTTCTCGATAAAGAGCTGTTTTTAGAGCAGAAACAGATCTGGCTGCATCTGAGCGCGGTCAAACTCGACGATGGCCTGGCTGTGACCTTTCGCGATACCACTGAGCGCAAAAATTTAGAAATCAAGTTGGCCCAACAGGCCCAAATGGATGGCTTAACCGAAATTGCCAATCGCCGCTTCTTTGACCAAATCTTACAAAAAGAATGGCAACGCTGTTTGCGCAATGGCACACCCCTGGCCTTGATTCTTTGTGATTTGGATTATTTTAAATATTACAACGATCACTTTGGTCATTTGCAAGGCGATGACTGTCTGATTCAGGTCACCCAGGCCCTGAGAAAAGTCATTAAACGGCCTGGTGATCTCTTGGCCCGGTACGGTGGAGAGGAGTTTGTTGTGCTGTTGCCGGAAACCCCTTTGCAAGGGGCCTATAAAGTGGCCCAGGCCATGGCCGAAGCGGTCCACCAATTGGCCTTGCCTCATCCAGAGTCTCCCGAACACAAATATGTCGCCCTGAGTCTGGGCCTGGCAGTGGGAATCCCACGGGCCGAGAAAACCAAAGAACAATTGCTTAATGCGGCGGATAAAGCCCTGTATCAGGCCAAAGATCGGGGCCGCAACCAAATCCAGATTTTTGAGGACTAATTCAGCATCTGAATGAGGTAGCGCTGAAGTAATTCAGGTTCAGGTGCTGGGCAAAAATGTCCCTGCGGGTGTAAGAGAGTATCCGCGTTTTGGGTATCAAAGCGAATGCCCGTGGTTTGAAAAAGATCAAGACTGCGCAAATGTTTGTATTGTTCTTCACCCATCAGGCGACAAAGGGCCAAGAGTGCAGATGCACTTTCAGGGCCTGTACAGCTTTGCAAGGCTGCCTGCATACGCAAATGCCACTCAGCACGGGGCAGGCGCTCTAAACGCACGCCAAAGGCCTGTAAAGCTGTGAGCCACTGCCCCAGTAGGAGTGGTTTGGGATTGGCAAGATGATAGGTATGAAGACCCGGCAAAGGCTTTTTGGCAAGCGCCAACAGGGCCCGAGCAGCATAGTCCACAGGAGTTAAATCCAGGGCCCAGGCAGGGTCGATGTCTTGGGGTATGCCACCCAAATTGACCAATCCCTGTGTCAACCATTGAAACCAATCTTTTTCAGGAAACCAGCCAATCTGCGTGTCGCCAGTAATCAAGCCCAAGCGGTAGATCTGCAGCGGTCCCGCTTGGCCCCCACTTTGGCGCAGCCAAGCCTCTGCCGCCCACTTACTTTGGGCATAACCCCCAAACAGATATCGGGTCTGAGAGAGATCGTCGTCTTCATAAGCCACACCTTGATTGCGATCACTGCCAACAAAAACCGAGAGGGTCGAAACATAATGTAAGGCTTTGCTGCGGCCTGAAGCCTGTAATTTAAGCGCCGTCTGAGTGCCTTTAAGATTGGGGTCCTTGAGGCGCTCATAAGGCTCGCTGAGGTGCACGCGAGCCCCACTGTGAATGATCCGATCCAATGCCAATGCCAGACGTTTCCAAGAACTATTTGGCAATCCCCACTGTTCAGCTTCAAGGTCACCACACCAGGGAACAATCCGTTTCGCCCAGTCATTTTTGCAAGGCCCAGTGCTCTTTAGGGCCTGTAAAAGCCGTTCCAAACCTTCTTCGACATTGCGGGCCCGCACCAAGCAGTGAACGGGGCCTTTGCCCTCTTCGAGCAAGCTGCGCAAAAGCCAGCGGCCCAGAAATCCAGTGGCACCAGTTAATAGAGGCTCCCCTTTGCCTTTAACGGCATGGGTCTGAGATTGGGCTAAAAAACGTCGCCAGGAAGGGCTGAGCTGGGTGTCGGGCAATAAATGTTCAACGGGCAAACCACTGACTTCTGTTTGGTGTTGAATCTGTACAATCTGTCGGACCGAATCACAGGTACTCAGGCGTTCGGGATTGAGATGCAAACCTTGTAAACTGCAGCGGGCCAAAAACTCCAATTTTTGCAATGAATGTGCACCCAAAGCTTCGCTGGCACTGAGAGCCGGGCGATGCAAAATTTCACGCCAAAGGCTGAGAAACAGGGCCTCTTCGGGAGATTCTATGGGCTCAGAAGTGAGATCCGTTTCAAACGCTAAGTGTTGCAAGGCTTCATAATCTGTTTTGCCCGTCGCTGTGAGTGGCCATTCGACGGGTTGAAACCAGCGCACAGGCAACATCCATTCTGGCAAGCAGGCTTTTAAAGTTGTCTGCAAAAAGCCCTGCTCAACACATTCAGGCATTTGGGTTTGAAAGGCAACACTTAAAACGCCGTCATCTTGTCCGGCTTGGATGTGTAAAAACACGGCTACACGGGTCAAACCCGGCACTTGCAGAAGCACAGCTTCAATTTCTTCGGGCTCCAGGCGCTGGCCATGCCATTTGAGTTGGCGATCGAGTCGGCCCCGAAAAGCAAATTCCCCCCCTGGCAAAAGCTGAACCCGATCGCCACTGCGGTAAAAACGCACCCCATTTAACTCACGGAAGCGTTCGCGGGTCAAGCGTGAAGCATTGACGTATCCCAATGCCAAACCGGGACCACTGATCCACAATTCTCCATCTTGGCCTTGATCCACAGGGGTTTGATCGGGCTGTAAAACAGCAAAGCCAAAGCCTGGCAAAGGCTGCCCCAACAAAGGCACTTGCCAGTTCTGATCAACCACACACAGGGAGGCACAGATGGTTGTTTCGGTGGGGCCATAGACATTGATTAGCTTGAAATTTTCAGCCCAGATGCGCAGACGGGCGGGGTCACTGGGTTCCCCCCCGAGAATCAAGGTCTGAAAAGAGCTGGGAAAATCGGAGGGATTGAGCAGAGGCAATAACGAAGGTGGTAAATCGAGATGGGTGATCTGCCATTTTGCGAGGGCTTGTTTAAAGCGGTCAAGATCTCTTTCCAGGCCAGTGTCCATATAAAGGGTGGCACCTGCCAAGAGGGTGGTCCCCAAATCGGAAAGCGAAGCATCAAAGAGCGGCGAAAGCAGCCAGAGACTGCGACAGCCTGGCCCCAAACCAAAGGCCGCTATTTGGGCCTCTAAAACCGGCAAGAGGCCCCGGTGGGGCAGTAAAACCCCTTTGGGAAGGCCCGTTGAACCCGAGGTAAAGATCAAATAGGCTGGGTCGCCCTCTTGCAACAAATGGCTATCTTTCAGTGGTTCAGCATCACATGCCAGGGCCAAATCGAGCCAGCTTGAAAGTGGAATTCCCGCCGGTGGTGAACCTTGCCCCAAGACCGTGGCCAGGGTGGCGTGTTTGAGTTGCCACTCCAAACGCTCAGCAGGAGCCAAGGGATCGAGTGGCGTGATCACCATGCCTGCTCGCCATGCGCCAATCAAGGCAATAATCCAGGCCACAGATCTGGGCAAACAAATGCCCACCCGCTCGCCAGGTTGCAGCCCTGTTGAGCCCAAAAAAGCAGCTACCCGTCCAGATTCTTCCCAGAGCTGGACATAACTCAAAGCGCTTTCTGCACTGACAAAAGCCGGGGCCTCCGGCTGACGCAAAACAACCTGAGAGAGGGCGTCTACAAAAGAGCGGAAATGTTCACTCATTGCCAAGCCTCCAGTGGAACAAATTCAGGCCAGGTACTGCCTTTGGAGCGATTATCTATTTGAGGAGCACCGCGCTGTTCGGCAAAATCGCGCCGACACACCAAACGCATATCGAGGCTAAAGCGAATTTGGTTGCTGTTATTTGGCAAAGGCTGATGCAGGTGTGAGCCCGAAAACAAAAGCCGCTGTCCAGCTTCACAGGCAAATCCCAGCGGCTCCACAATTGGCACATCCAAGGCCTGGGGATAAATGGCTGACTCAGGTTTTTGCAAGCTTTGCCAACCGACGGTGGCCTGCCACTGTTCGTAGTCAAAGCTCTCAGAATTATTTTCAACAGGGCGAGAAAAGCAGGCTGGATAAAAGACAAAAGTCTGGGAGGAAGAATAATCCCCCAAGGGAATCCATAGGTTGATCTGGGCTGCAGGATTGGCATACCAGGTATCGCGGTGGGCCGAAAAGGCGTCTGCAGCGGCCGGTATTTGATGCATCTGCGGGACGATTGCCCGAAGGCGGGGCAAATCCACAGCAGGCAACTCAGGCCAACTCAGTTCCTCAACCAATTCAGATACAATTGCAGCCAAAGTCTTTAAAACAGCCTTATCTGTGTAAAGTTGCCTGCGCAAATGATGGAGACGGTGGCGCAAGAGCTCACTGGCTAAAATGTGATGAGCCGTGGCAAAAGTAGGGGCTGGAAGAAGGGCTTGGTGGAGTCGCTGGTGAAGCCCCTGAACCAATTTCACAGTCGCGGATGTGGCCGTAAGTAAGGCCAGTTCACCCCGGTAAAAGGCTTCCGGCTGCAACAGAATCGAACCGTGGCTTGGGGGTAAGTTCGCTTTCAGCAATGCGCTCACACAGGCCGCCGGGCCAAGCAAATACAGCGGGAAGTGTCAATTGAGAGGGGGTCACCCGCTAAACTACCAAAATAGTCAATCAGCTCAAAACCACTTTGCTTGAGCAGCTCCCCCAATTGATAGGGCAAATACATGCGTGTACCCGTCTGTTGTACCAGACGACGCTCTGCATTAGGATAGACGAAGGTCCAAAGTTGGTTCAACATCCCAGAGACCAGATCGGGGCTGGATTCCCGAATCACCTCTACATCTCCTTCTTGGGTCTGATGATAGGTAATCATGGTAGCGCGGAAATGTTTGAAAACATAGGGCAGGTTCAGATAATCCAAGAGAAAATAACCTCCGGGTTTGAGCGAAGCATAGGCCATTTCCAACATGCGCCTGTTTTGGCGGTCATCTGAGGTATAGCCAAAACTGGTGTGCCAATTAAAAGCGGCATCCAGTGGGGCGGGCGAGACATAGCTGAAAGCATCTGCTGCGATAAATTGGCATTGGTCCAAATCTCCCAAGCGGGCGCGCTCTTGGGCCTGTCGCACATAGCTCAGGCTTTGCTCGATGCCTGTCACAGAAAGGCCCCTTTCGCCCAGCAAAAGGCTGATATTGCCGATCCCACAACACTGATCCAAGACCGTTTGTCCTGACTGCAATTGCAGTTTATCGAGAATGAATTCACAGGCAGCGTTGAGATAATCGCGATCCAATTGAAACATCGCTTCGGCATAGTGATGGGAGTAAAAGGTCTCCCACCAGGGAGTGGCTTGGCTCATTTATAACTCCTTGTTTGAGAAAAAAAGTTGATGCATTTGACACAGCGAGGACAAGAGCAGCAAGGGGGGCTCCCAGCTCTGATGTTCTTCTGACGGAGCGTAAGCCAACCAACGTAAACGTTGAGCCAAAGCGGAGCGATCGACAAAATCCGGCAAGGGCTCTGGAAAAAAAGCCGCTTGCGTGGTTGGGTGGGATTCAGGTTCAGCCTGCAATCTGTGGGACAAAAGTGAGGGCGCCAAAAAAGGTGCTTTGGGGCGATTTAATACAGATTGTGGCAGCCAGGGTTGGGCCAATTTGCGTAACAGGGCTTTTTCCAGGCCAGGGGCCATCAGCTGTTCTGGGGGCAAGCCTCGCACCCGTTCAAAAAGCAGATGATCAAGAAAAGGCAAACGCCCTTCCAGGCCTTCTGCCATTTCAGCCCCATCTCCGACGGTGGGCAAGATATACCCAGCCAAACCCAGCTTGTTCCAGAGATAGAGCGAACGGTGAAGTGGATGACGCCCCTCCAGTACCTGTGAAGGAAAAGCGGCCAAGAGCCGCATTTGCATCTCTGGGAAAGGAAATGCCGAGCGAAAATCGGGATTGAGCAAACTGCGCAAGCGTAGACACAGTGACGCTTTGGCCTGAATAAAGGTGGGAATGTGTCCCCATTCGCGCTCTAAAAGTGAGAGGTCTGGCTCCGACCCCAAAGGCAAATGCATGCCCACCAAGCCTGCGTGGCGATCCCCACCGGGATACAGATCTTCGAGCAGATGGGCGTAGCCACCAAAAAGTTCATCTGCCCCTTCCCCTGTTAAGACGACTTTGAATCCCGCCGCACGGATCTTTTGACAAAGCAAACGGCGGGCAACCACATGGGGGTTGATACAGGGTCCTTCGGTCACGCGAATGGTCTCAAGCAGGGCCTGCTGAAGCGTGGAAAAATCGAGTTGCAGGGTATGTAACTGAATCCCCAAGGCATCTGCCGTGATTTGAGCCAAAGGACCTTCGTCGCCCTCCCAACCAGGAAAACCCACACAAAAAGCAGGAGACGGTGCCACTTGATTGAGCAAAGAAGTGATCAAACTGGAGTCCAGGCCCGCACTGAGATATGAGCAAATGGGCAGGTCTGCCACTCTGCGCAGTTCAACCGCAGTCTGGATTGCAGATTGTAATTCGGGAATCAAACGGGATTCTGACTCGGGCCGAAGGTCTTTGGCCTCGGGATAGTCCAGATCCCAATAACAAAACAACTCAAGTTGACCTGAACGCCAACGCAAACCGTGGCCCGGTGGCAAAGTCTGAATATTTGCAAAAAGCGATTGTTCAGGCAAAGGGTATTGAAAACTGCAAATTTGGGCCAGGCCATTCAGATCCCAAGCGGGTGAAACGCCCATCGCCCAGAGGGCAGAAGCCTTAGAAGCCAAGAGCAAAGTATCTGCTTGCCTGGAAAAAAACAGCGGTTTGATGCCAAAGCGATCGCGCAGTGCGATCAATTCCTGTTTTTGGTCATCCCAGAGAATCATTGCAAATTCTCCGCGCAAAAAACGCAGGCAATCCAAACCGTATTCTGCATAGAGATAAAGCGCAACTTCACTGTCTGAATTGGTAAAAAAATGATACCTCTTTTTTACCAAGTCTGCGCGCAAGGGCTCTACCCCATAAAATTCACCGTTAAAAACCCCACTCAATTGGCGTTGGGAACAATGCAGGGGCTGCTGCCCGCCTGACAGATCGCGGGTGGCAAGTCGGGCATGGCCCAAACCCACACGTTGATTCTCTGAACGCCACAGGCCCTTACCATCGGGTCCACGGCTGGCCAAGGCATCGACGCCTGCTGCAAGTTGGTTGATCGAAATGGTTTCGTTGCCGATCACGGCAATTACCCCACACATCGCTAGGGCCAACTTAAAAAGATTTTGAGTGATTCCCCCGATTCAGCGGCTTCTAAAGCGCTTTGCCAGGACTGAGCAGGATATACCGGACCAAATAAATCCTGTACGCGCTCTGCGTTTTCAGCCAACCACTTCAACACCCAAGGAAAAGCCGCATAATAGACGCCTTGTAATCGGATTTCTTTGCAAATCAAAAGTTGGGGATCAAATTGCAAAGTGGGCAAATGCCGCGATTTGAGCAAAAGCAGGCCCCTCGGACGCAAGGCTGTGAGCAGGGGATTGACACATGCGGCACGGAGCCCTGTTTCGATCAACCAATCAAAGCCATTGCTGGGTAAATCTTGGGGTTGGGCATACATTTCGATCCGTTCAAAACCCTGACTGTTTAAGAGCCGCAAGCTCAATTCGGCAATTCGGCCCTGTCCCACAATTGCGCCCTGCAGCTTGGGGTGAATATCCGCTTTGAGAATGGCAGCAGCGGCGGCAACGGGTTCGCTGAAGGCTGCCGTCTCCCAACTCAAGGCAGTAGGCCAGTGTTGAGGCAATGCATAGACCTGTTCAGCGGGTAGACAGACAAATTCAGCAAAAGCCCCTGAAACATGCAGCCCCAACATCTTGCCGCAGTAACAGCTTTCAGTCCGTTTTTCCACACAGGCCGAACAGAGACCGCAGGGCAAGAGCGGCATTGCAGTCACGGACATTCCCACTTGAAGAGAGTGAACCTGATCTCCGATTTCTACAATTTCCCCTGCAAATTCATGGCCCACGATCAGGGGCTCGGGGGTGGCCAATTGGGAACGCATCACAGCCAAATCTGTGCGACAGATCCCCGCCATCTTAACGCGTATCAGGACGTGATTAGAGGCATCACAGGTGGGCCGACGGGTCGTTCGCAGCTGAACTTCACCCTTTTCTTTGATTAAAGCCAACATCTCTGACATTTGCCCATCTGCCTTTCATTCAACTTCAAGTATACCGGAATTGGAAGCCCAAGCGATCGAATATATGTACATTTTACACTAATTAAAGTCTAAAAATCCAGCCTCTTTTTTCTTTCCGGCTGCCGAAATCATCTCAGCCCCACAGTTTTCATGGCAAAATGAGCCTGTGAACAGTTGAGTCGTTACGTTTGTCATGGACGTATGTTGCTGATTTTAAAAGGAGTTATTGTGAAAAAAATCTTGTCAATATCCCCCCTCGTTTTGGCTCTGAGTCTATCAGGATGGCTCTTAACGGCACTGGTCAACCCTTCCCAGGCCAACCCAGTCACCCCTACTCAGGACTGGCCTCTGTTTCAACAAAATATCAGTCACACTGGCCAAGGCCCGTCTAGCCGGACGATCCAAAACCCTGCAATTCGTTGGAAACAAGCTGTGGGTGTTGCAGGATGGCTCAATTCACCTCTGATTGCTGATGGACAGGTTTTTATCAGCAGCTCAGGCTATCTCTGGCAAATCCCCGATTATGAAGCAGGGAATGAAAGTGACAGTCTACTGACTGACGGTGTTTATGCCTTTGAT
Source organism: Candidatus Blackallbacteria bacterium (assembly GCA_051715345.1). GTDB lineage: Bacteria > Cyanobacteriota > Sericytochromatia > UBA7694 > UBA7694. The sequence continues at coordinate 84,243 of JBPXJQ010000029.1, read as the reverse complement.
CTCAAGACGGGCGCACGCAATTGGTATGCACCCGCTCGCGCAGATGCCAGCGGCATGGCCTATGAAAATGGACAGATCTTTGCCACGGGCGACGAAGGCGCTGTTTGGGCCCTTGATGCCCGTACGGGTGAATTAAAATGGCGCCAAGAATTGGGCTCAGAAACTTTCCAGGTCTTGGTCCACAATCAAGTGGTTTATGTTGGCACAGCCCAAGGGCTGTTTTTTGCCTTGGATGCAAATACGGGAAAAATCCGTTGGAAAACGGCACTAGAAGGCAGCATTCGCGCAGGGGCAGCTCTGCAGGGAGACCGGCTTGTCATTGGTACCACCCATGGGAAAATCTATGGACTCAGTCTCAAGGGCAAAATCCGCTGGGAAAAAGATATTCTCAGCCTTTATCCCGAATACGTCAACGAACAATACCTCACACCCATTGAGATCTATGGCTCAGCAACCTTGTATAAAAACAGTGCGATTATTGGCTTTGCCCGCGATAACTTGTACCCGACACCCGCCTTGATCCGCTTGGATTTGCTCACGGGCAAGTTGCTCTGGAAAGCAGAATCAGATGGCGAGCGTCAGAATTGGGGCAATATCCGCACTTCACCCGTTTTGTACAATGACCTTTTGATTTATGCCGAGCCCTATTCAAACGAGGTTATTGCCGTGAATGCCGAAACGGGCAAAGCCCTGGGCAGTACTTCCGTCGGTGTACCGATGTTTCCGCAATGGGCTTCTCCCGCCCTGAGTGGCTCGGTGGTGATTATTCCCCGTCATGATGGGGGTCTGTATACCCTTGATGCAGCGAAAGGCAAAGCCGGTTGGGCTCTGTATCTGGGCGAACCAAAGCTGGCTGGAAGCAAGTTTCCAGAGGGAATTGCCACGGGCGGAGGAGCCACTCATTTCCATCCTACCATCGGGGATGCGATTTTTAGCTCACCTGCTGTCTCAAAACAGGGTTATATCTTGGTCGCAGCCGGAGGCTACCTGTATTGTATTGGCGATCAAAACTGGTAAATCCAGGGTCGCATTTGCATAGAAAAAAGCCCCTCAAACGAGGGGCTTTTGCTGTTAAAATTTTATTTCTTCTGGCTGGCGTAGGTACCGGCAACGCCACCGATCAAACCACCCACAGCACCTATGGCTGCACCGGTTGCAGCCCCATTCAAGCTGCGGCCAATGGCACCGAGAGCAGCGGCACCGGTCACTGCACCGGTCACAGCGCCCAACAAAGCCCCTTTCCAGGGACTGTCGGTGACTTGGGAAGCCACAGCACCTGCAACAGCACCGGTCACGCCTGCGGCGGCAGCACCCGTACCAGCCAAATAAAGTGCAAATACTTTTTCAACCCCGTTGGAACTGCCTGCGTAGATTAAGCCAGGCACGCCAACTGCACCAGCGGCAATCAGTCCACCCCGGAGGGCGGCATTCATTGGGCTTTTTTTGAGTTCGAGGCTGTCCCCTTTAAGTTCATTTAAAGAGGGGCTGGTCGTCGTTTCGGGTTTCTTGGGAGCCGCAGGGGTAGCGGGATTGATAACAGCGGCAGCAGTGTTAACGGTATTGATATTCATTTAATAAAAACTCCTCTATTTGAAAAACACTTGATTTGATACTTAGCTTATCTGACAATGAACGCCAAATAATTCTTATCTATCGGATAAATAAAGGTAAAGAAATGGTTAATTGAGTTAAATCTTATTTTTCCCTAAGAATATTTATTTAATTGTGATCCTAACAAATTGGATCACATGTTATGATTGAAGCTCTTTGTATTTTATTCAATTCATTTTACAAATATTTCACTAATAATTATGACAAGATTTTTAAAAAATAATTTTGCTGTCCTCAAACAATTTCACCCAGACACGCAATCTGTCTTCGATGTTCTAACACCTTCAGTAGAGTTTCAGTTGAAGGGGACAGAACAACAGCCATTGCTTGGATTTTCCACACAAACATGGGAATTATCCGAGGCATTTCTCCCACCGTCTGGCGTCAATTGGGGCTATGTGGTTTATGGTTTGGGCACGGGCGAGTATTTGAAGCGCTTGCTGGCTCATAAACCCCCTGAAGTGCCGATCTTGGTCATCGACTCTATGCCAGAACTGGCCTTATTTTGTTTGGAAAATTTTGATTTTCAGGAGATTCTTAGCCACCCCAGCTTGACCTATCTGGTGAACCACCCTACGCGCTTGAGCAGCCAATTACACAGTTATCTCCGTGGTACACGCGATTTGCTTCAAGTTCAATGGCTGAGCAATCCGTGGGTGTCCCAATTGGCATCAGATCACCAAGATGCATTTTATTTTGATGTCTTTCAGCAGTACCAAGCTTACATCTCCCAAGCCCCCATTCAAGCCAAGCAAGCACTGGCTTTGCTCTACAAAAAAATGGAAGCACCTATGCAAAAAGCCTATGCCGCCCACCCCTTGAGCTGTCCAAGCGGCTGTGCAGATTGCTGCAAATTGGGGAATGGCTTTGACCTCTGTATTCGCCCGCTGGAATGGGAGATGATGTTTGAGGCACTCAGCCAAGGTTTGCCCCTGCAAGAACAAAAAAGACTGATAGCTGAGATTGTCCTCTACATGGCTAAAAATGCGGATTATATCGAAAAAACCCTGTTCTATTTTGATGAGTATCTCGATCAATTGCAAACGAATAACGGCAACCAGGCTTTTTATAAACTCACCCAAGCCCTGCGCAAGGACCCTTGCCCGTTTTTAACCAAAGCTGAAACCTGTGGTATTTACACACACCGCCCACTGAGTTGTCGCACCTTTGGCAATAGTTTTTTTTCGCCAAGCCAACCCTATACCTGTGGCAAAGATCAACCTGTCATGAAACTGATTTTGGCTGACGAAAAGTCCCCCCATTGCCTCTTGGACGGGGGGACCAGTTTATCTGAATTACAGACCCTACACAGCCATTATACTTACGGGCATGTGATGTACGTCTGGCTATTTACCCATTTGGATTTTGAAAGCGAAAACTGGATTGAGGCAGTGCGCTTGGATTATCACCAATTTAAAAGTCTGGTAGACGATCCTGAACTGCTACAAGCCCAGTTTCAGGCCCTTCAGACCTGGGCCCAAAAACTGGAAAATGCAGATCCTTAGTTTTTGATTTTATAGCCTGTTTTAAACAGAAGCCACACAGTCAACAAACTCACGCTGAGAAAGACGGAGATCATGGTCAGACTCAAAGCCACTCCCACATCTGAAACCCCGTAAAAACTCCAGCGGAAGCCACTGACGAGGTAGACAATGGGGTTAAACAGAGTCAGTTTTTGCCAAAAAGGCGGCAACATATGGATCGAATAAAAACTGCCCCCCAAAAAGGTCAAGGGCGTAATGATCATCATCGGAATGATCTGTAATTTTTCGAATCCATCTGCCCAAATCCCAATTATAAAGCCAAAGAGGCTAAAGGTTAGAGAAGTCAAAACCAAAAAGACCCCCATCCAAAGGGGATGTAAGATCGTAAAATCAACAAAAAGTCGTGCTGTGGCCAAAATGATCGCCCCCAAGATGATTGACTTGGTGGCTGCTGCGCCCACATAACCTGTGACAATTTCAAAAGCAGAAACGGGCGCAGACAAAACCTCATATATCGTACCTGAATATTTGGGCATATAAATCCCAAACGAAGCATTGGAGATACTTTCAGTCAAAACCGAAAGCATGATCAAACCCGGTACTATAAAAGCCCCATAACTCGTGCCATCGATCTCAGTCATGCGTGAACCAATCGCTGAGCCAAAGACAATAAAATAGAGCGAGGTCGAGATCACCGGAGAGGCAATGCTCTGAAACAGGGTGCGAAAAAAACGCGCCAATTCAAATTGGTAAATGGCCCGAATGGCATAGATATTCATTTTGTTTCTCCAATCAAGCGCACAAAGATATCTTCCAAAGAACTCTCGCTGGTGTGCAGGTCTTTAAAGTCAAGATCCAATTCTCCCAATTGTTTAAGCAGGGCGGGAATGCCTGTGTGTTCAGCCTGGGTATCAAAGGTATAGATCAATTGGGTCCGGTCTTCGGAAAGGGCCAATTGAAACCCCTTCAGGGATTCAGGCAGCATTTGCAGGGGCGCTTGTAAATGAATCGCCAATTGCTTTTTGCCCAGTTTTTTCATCAGGGTCTTTTTGTCTTCGACCAAAATGATCTCCCCCTTGTTGATCACCCCAATCCGATCAGCCATTTCTTCGGCCTCTTCAATATAATGGGTGGTCAAAATAATCGTGACCCCTTGCTCACGCAAGCGACGAACCATCTCCCACATCTCGCGGCGCAATTCGACATCGACACCCGCCGTGGGTTCATCGAGAAACAGAATGCTGGGCTCATGAGAGAGTGCTTTGGCTATCATCACCCTACGTTTCATGCCTCCAGACAGGGTCATGATTTTGCTGTCTTTTTTCTCCCAGAGAGACAGATCTTTGAGAATCTGTTCGAGATAAGCGGGGTTGGGTGCTTTACCAAAAAGTCCTCGGCTGAATTGAACGGTGGCCCAGACGGTTTCAAAGATATCACTGGTCAATTCCTGAGGCACGAGCCCGATTTTTGAGCGGGCCATGCGGTAATCTTTGACAATCTCAAAATTATCCGCTTTGACGATCCCCGAACTCGGGTTGACGATTCCGCAGATAATACTGATCAGGGTGGTTTTACCAGCTCCATTGGGGCCGAGCAGGGCAAAAATTTCGCCCCTGTGAATCTCAAGATCGATCTGTTTTAAAGCCTGAAACCCTGTCTTATAGACCTTGGTAAGACCTTTCACAGAAATGATTGAATCGGGGGTATTTCCTGGCATAGAATTTCCTGGCATGGATGAGGATCACTGCTTTCATAGTGGGTTTCATAGTGGGATATATATCGTGAGATGTATATACAAACATACGGATTGTATGTTAATTGTACCGCTTTTGTTACAGCAATGCCCAGGTCTTGAAGATAAAATGTTTCGTGGTTTATAGTGTAAAAAATCGAAACAGGAATAAACAATGTTAAATAAAAAAATACTGGGTTCCCCCAAGTTCTTAATCGGCGTCTCTGTTTTTGTGACGTTGATTGCACTGGGTACTCAAATCCCTTTATTACAGGCAAATTCAGTTGAAAAACAGGCAAACACCCCTCCTCACACCAGCCATCATGCAGCCCATGATTCGGCTTCTCAAGCAGGAAAAACGGTCAATCCCCCCATTGAAAATTTAAATCCTGCCAAAGGAGCCGAAATTGGCAGCAGCTTTGAGGCCTTTCTCAGCCCCCATCAGGAACCCGATGAAGAGGTGAACACCCCAGAAATGACCCCCAAAGAATTTAAATCCACAGCCCCGTCTCTGGCCCGCAAAGACCGCAAAGCCCGCGGACATGGCAGCTTGCGTTTTAGCAAAGACCTGAGCAAGGCCTATGTGGATGTTAAACTGGAGAACGTCGATCCAGATCAGGTGGTGATGTTTCACATTCACTGTGGCAAACCAGATATGCTCGGGCCTATTATTGTCGATTTTGGCATACAAGGCAGCTTTAAACAGAATTTTAAAAATGGTCTCTTTTCCCTGCAGGTTCAAAATGAAGATATCACCAAAACGGCCAACAGTGGGCACGGAATTGTCAGTGCCTTTACCTCAGGTTGCCCAGTGGTTCCCGACCAACCTATTTTTGGCAAAGTCAAAACCGTAGCGGGCATGGAACATATTGCTCGCCGCAGTGAACTGTATTTTAACCTGCACACCAAAGGCCAGACTTTTTATGGGGATATTCGTGGGCAATTGCACCCGGTTAAAGCCCCAAACCAATGATACAATCGAGCCCCTAAGTCGATTGTAACCAACGTTTGAGCATCATCATGCCAGCTTCCGTCGAGATCACAGGTTCATAGCCCAGATCTCGGCGAGCCGCTGAAATGTCAAACCAATGGGAGGTCGAAAACTGGCTGACCATAAAGCGGGTCATGGGCGGTTCACCGGGCAAATGGAAGGCCCGGTAAACGGATTCCAGCACGGAACCAGCCAAATGAGCCACGCGCACAGGGACACGGCGGGTAACAGGAGGCAAGCCCGCAGCGTCCAAAATCCGATTGACAAATTGAGAGACCGTTTCGGGCTGGTCTTGGGTGATAAAATAGGCCTTGCCTGCGATTGTGGCTCCTGGCTCAAGTTTGTTTAATGCCAAGACATGCGCGGTTGCAGCATTTTCGACGTAAACGGTGTCAACTTTGGGATCGCGGTTGCCGATCAGACGCAAGCGACCAGCTTTGGCGCGGGCCACCAACCGGGGCACAAAATGCGGATCACCCGGCCCCCAGATGATATGGGGCCGCAGCGAGACAGTGGCAAGTGACTCACTGTTGGCCTGTAAAATCATTTTCTCAGCCAACGCTTTGGTCTGGGGATAAAAGGCCTCAAAATGGGTCGGGTAAGGCGTGCTTTCGTCTACGCCTTCAAGATCTTGGCCATTGTGAACCACACTCGGTGAACTTGTATAGACCAATTTGGAAATGCCCGCCTGCTGACAGGCTGAGATCACGTTTTCGGTACCGCGCACATTGGCACTGTGAAACGATTCATAACTCCCCCAGATACCGGCCTTGGCAGCCACATGCACCACAGCCTGACAGTCCTTGAGAGCCGCAACCAAGCGATTGGGAGCATCGAGATCTCCTTGGCGGTGTTCGACACCCAGCGCGTTTAAATCGGGATAAACACCGCGAGAATAACTGACCACGTCATGGCCCTGAGCAATTAATTGCCTTACAATTGCCAGCCCCAAAAATCCGCCCCCACCCGTGACAAATACTTTCAATTTGCAACCCCCAAAGCCAATTTCTCTGTGGCCCAGGGGACCAATTTTTCGCGAAAGATCTTGGAGTTGTGGCGGATATCCACAGGCAATGCCGGGTGAATTAAAAAATGCCGAATTGCGCGGGTATGTGGATATTTTTGGGCCAAGTCTTGTAAATCGAGAATGATCTGATTCGGCGATTGGCCGGGATTTTTTTCGAGTTCGACACAGACCACGGGCTGAATTTGACCAGGTTCGCCCACACCCACCAAACCCGTGCGATAGACATCGGGATGGGTATTAAAGATCGCCTCACAGGGAATGGTGAAAAGTGTTTCTTGTGCTGTAATCACGCGGTGGGATTTTCGGCCGCAGAACCAAATCCGCCCTTGGGCATCGATGTACCCCAAATCGCCCATGCGGTGGCGCACGCCGCCATCACTGTCGGCAATTTTTGCCAAATCAGTTGAGGCCTGGCGGTTAAAATAAGCGGTGGTCACGTTATCGCCTTTGACGACAATTTCCCCTAATTCACCCACGGGCAAAACCAGGGAGTCATCCCATTCGGCTATCGGTGTATCAGTAATGGGGATGATCACCACTTCGACCCCGTTTACGGCTTTACCAATGCAAACCCCTTTGCCCTCACGGGTTAAAAGCTGGGTTTCGCTCAGAATTTCGCGGCTGCTAATACTGGCCACAGGCAGACATTCGGTTGCGCCATAGGGCGTATAAATTTGGGCTTCTGCAGTTAACAAGGACTGCATGCGTTCGAGAGTCTGCCAGGGAACGGGTGCGCCAGCAGAGAGCACTCTGCGCAGCGAAGGCAAATGGATCTGTTTTGCTTGGCCAGCGCGGCTAATGCGATTGAGCAATGCGGGCGAGCCGAACATATGAGTGACCTGAAAGCGTTCAATCGCGTCAAAAATATACTCAGGGTTGACCAAGGCCGGTTTGGTGGGATCCATCCAGGGTATCACCGAGGTCATACCCAAAGCGGGGTCAAACAGGGCAAAAGGCGGGAACGTGGCCAAATCAACCTCTCCGGGTTGAACCTGATAGGTTTCACGGATCCTTTCAATTTGGGCCAAGAATTGCAAATGCTGATAGACGACGCCTTTGGGAACGCCTGTGCTGCCGCTGGTAAAGAGGATCGCCGCCAGCTCTTCAGGGCGGGTATCAGCCACGCCTGTTAGCGGCGATTTTTGGCCAAAGCGCCGCAGCTCATTTAAAGTAGAACCGCCCCAAAAGAGTTTGGGCCCGAGAGTTACGTTGATTTTGACTGTGTCTTTGCCCCAGCCCAAGATTTTGCGTGCCAGATGGGCCTTGGTCACCCCCACAAACGCCTCTGGTTGAGCCTCTTGCAGACAGGTTTTAAGATTGTCGAGGCCCATGCCAGGATCAATCAATACGGGCACGATCCCGGATTTTAACATGGCAAACATCAGGGCAAAGAATTCCAGACTGGGAGGCACCATCAAGACGGTGCGCATGCCACGGACAATCCCCTTATTTTTGAGTCCAGCAGCCAGCACCTCGGTCTCCTTGACCAGGGTCTCAAAGCTGTAGTGGGTATACGACAAACGGCCCTTTCGATCGGGTTTCTGTGCCAGAATAATCGCTGTGGCCTGCGGTTGGGTCTTGTAAGAAGCATAGAGCGCAGAGGCGATATTGGCAGGAGCCGAAAGTACCGCAGTCATATCAAGGCCTTCATGAAAGTACGGGTTCTGGGGCCTTTTGGCCCATAAAAGCCTGCACCAAGGGCACAATTTCAGCCGCCCTGTCTTCAAGAACATAATGGCCCGCTTGTTCAAAGCGATGGACTTCAGCCTGGGGCAATTTGTCTTCAAAAACCTTGAGAAAAGCACCGTCAAAGACAAAGTCTTTTAAGCCCCAGCAGATCAAAGTGGGCAGATGGCGGAAGCGTTCAAGATTGTCTTCGACTTCAGAGACCAAGGCAAAAGCGGGATCCTCCGGGTGCAGCGGAATATCTTGTACAAAGCGCAAGGTGGCAATCCGATTGGCTTTGGTGTTATAAGGAGATTGGTAAATTTTACGCAATTTGGCCGACATCGGGTGTTCGGTACAACCCACCCAAGACGCCGCCACACTGAAGGCATTGAGGTTTTCGATCAGCCAAGCACCCAATCGGGTTTGACGGCCCAGTGCCAATTGCCAGGGAATCTGGCGTTTGGTATTGGGCAGATGAAAAGCGGCAGTATTAAATATCACCAGGCGTTTGACTGCATCCATGTGGCGCAGGGCCCAGCCCAGACCGATTAAACCGCCCCAATCATGCACAACCAGGGTCACATTTTTGTTGACCCCCAGGTGATTCAAAAGCGCTTCCAAATCGTCAATCCGGCTGCCGAGGGTGTAATTATACTGGCTGTCATCGGGCTTATCCGAATAGCCACAGCCAATATGATCAGGCACAATGCAGCGAAACTGGGGGCTCAGGGCCTTGACCAGATTGCGGTAATAGACAGACCAGGTTGGATTGCCATGCACCATGACCACAGGGTCACCTTGGCCTTGATCGAGATAATGGTATTTGAGGCCATTGCGATTGAAAAAATGGCCATGGTAGAGAGAAATAGGTTCAGACATCAAAAATACTCCGAATAATCAAACTGTTCCAGCACCTGCTCAAAGACCTTATAACTTTTCTGGTTTTCGAGTACAAATATGATTTTGCGCAGGTGGTTTCCGGGGGAACTGACACTGCGGGCCAGTTCGTCGATCAAAATTTCGGCAGATTTGTCCAAGGGAAATTTGCCGATGCCCGTGCCAATCGCTGGAATGGCAAGACTTTCTAAGCCTTGTTCCTGGGCTTCTTCGAGAATCGAACGCATGGTTTTGCGAATTTTTTTGGCACCATTGGTGCTGGTGGTTTCTACGCTGAGGGTATTGAGCACATTTTTAGCCCTGAGAAATTGGGCCTGGGTCATGACCACCGCTTTGTCGCGGTTTTGGCCTGTAAACAAAGTGGCCTCGAGGTCTTCAGCGCCGTGCAAGCCCGGTTTTGGCTGGTTTTCCAAATGGGAAAGCGCTTTGCCCGTGACATTGATCAGTCCATCGACTTCACAGGCCATAATATCCCCTTGCAGCAAACGCACGACGGCAGGGCCGATTTTCCGTTCTTTCACGGCTGCAGTGTTCCTTGTAAGTTCAAAATCTTTAATGGCTTCGTTAAAAAATCAACGAGTTCTATTGTACACCCATTTCTCTCAGACAAGCGCAAAACCTCCCCCTTTACCAAAGAAGGGGATATGTTATAGTGTGTTTACCTTTTTCTGGTCTGGCCCCAATTAAAAGCGCCTTTTATTAAAAAACAGGCCCGGCCAAAAAAGAAAATAGGGGGGAAGTTATGAGTACCGGTCAACTGCGTTTGGATCCGGAACACCAAAGAGGCAACAGTGGTGTCCGCAAGAAGACCCGCAGGTCGCGGGGCCGCATGAGCATTTTGGCCTGCACATCGGGCAGCGGTTTTGCTGACCGTCTGGTCAAGCATCTCGACGATTTGCTCAATGAGCAATATGGTCATCAGCGCTGGGAAGACACCTGTCGCCGCTCGGCCAAAGAAATATTCTTTTCCAATCACGAAGTCAAAACAGTGATTACCGAAAATATCCGCGGCGATGACGTGTATATTGTGCAATGTATGGACGACCCACTGACCCGTGATCTCACAGATTCGGATCAGCGCCGCAGCATCAACGACAATTTAATGGCACTGTGTACAGCCATTGATGCGGCTTACAATGCCGATGCCCAAACCATCACCGTGATCATTCCCCAATACCCTTATGCCCGCCAAGAGCGCAAAAAAGAGCGGGAATCCATTACCGCTCGCCAAATTGCGATGTTCTTAGAGGCCTCAGGTGCCGATCGGGTGATCACCTTGGATATTCACGCTGAACCCGTGGAAGGTTTTTTCAGGTCAGCCCATTTTGAAAATATTCATGCTTCTGGGCCCATCACCAAACATATCAAACAACATTACGATCTCAGCAATTTAACCCTGGTGGCCCCCGATGTCGGAAGTGTGCAACGGGCCCGGCACTATTCACTCACACTTGGTACGGATCTGGCCATTGTCGACAAACAGCGGGATTATTCGCGGCCGAGCAGCATTGAAAGTGTGAGACTGATTGGCAGCGTAAAAGATCGCAATGTCTTGATCATCGACGATATGATTGCCACAGGGGGCACGATCATAAACGCCACAAAATTGCTCAAAGAAAATGGGGCTCAGGATATTTATCTGGCCTGCAGCATGCCCTATTTTAATGGTGCCGCTGTCGAAAAACTGGACAAAGCAGTGCGTGAAGGTTATATCAAAAAGGTGATTGGCACAGACGCCGTCTTTCACGGGGAAGATTTTTTAAAACAAAATCCCTGGTACGACGAAGTCTCTGTCGCCAAACTCTTTGCCGATGTGGTGTTTAGAATCAACCAGCGCGAATCGGTCAGTGAATTGCTAAAATAGGGTTGAGATGGCCAATTTGGATTCTGCTCCTTTTCCCCGTCCGCCCCAAATCATGTCTTGGCAGGCCCTGACTGGATTGCGACCTGTCAGTTCTACAGAACCACTGCGAATACTCTTCAGCGCCTGTTTAACTGGCAAGGCTTGCATCTACGACGGCAATGGCCTGGGAGAGGACACTTTTTTTTCAAGTCTCTTGGCACTCCCGACTGTTTCGGCTTGTTACTTTTGTCCTGAAGATGCGCTGTTTGGCACTCCACGGGCCTTAAGTGATATCCACGGCGGCAATGGCTTTGATGTGCTTGAGGGTCGAGCCCAGGTATTGACTGCAGCAGGAGAAGACTGGACTACCGCCATGATCGAAGCCGGACATCGGATGCTCAGCCTGGCCCAAAAACACAGAACAGAACTGGCAATCATGCTGGACATGAGTGCCGCCTGTGGCGTACAGGTAATTTCGCTTGGGGCCCGCGAAGGACCAAATCGGCAATGGCAAAAAGGGCCGGGTGTCTCTGCCGCCACTTTAATTCGGGCAGGTATCCCCGTGCTGAGCCAACGCGACGATCGCTCTCTGCAAACCCTGCGCAAGCATCTGGAACCGGAATATACCCCCGATCCCTTGGCCCTGGATCACCACGAACGGGAGTGGTACCAAGGCTACTTTTGAGCTTATTTGCTCTCTTTTTTGCTCGCCATTTGTTTGATCGCTTTGGAGGTTTTTACAATTCTGACCACATTGAGAACATCACTCATGGCGCGGATCTTCTGAATAATCCCCTGCAGCTGTTTGATATCCGTAACCTCGACCACCAGATCAATGGTGGCGGTCTTGTCTTTGTGGGTGGCCACATTGGCAGCGAGGATATTGATTTTGCTGTCTGACATGCGTGCCACGACGTCTTTGAGCAGGCCCCGGCGATCAATGGTATAAATCTGCAATTCAACGGGGTAAAAGCTTTTTTCGACCTCTCCCCAGCTCGCGGGCAAGAAGCGTTTGGGGTTGACCTGGCCCAAATTGGAGCATTCTTTGGAGTGCACTGCAACCCCTTTGGTGCGGGTGACCACGCCGACAATCGGCTCACCGGGCACGGGCAAACAACAATGCGGGAAAAAGACAAGAACCCCCGCTTCACCGCCAATCAAAATACCTTTGCCTTTGACCTCTCGCCGCCGCTGTTCAGGGGAGACCGTCTGACCAATGATCATTTTATCGAGCACATCAGGGTTGAGTGGCCCGGTTTTGATCCGGTTGAGCAATTGTTTGGGTGTGATTTCACCATAGCCGACTGTGGCGATTAAATCTTCAACACTGTTGCGGTTGAATTTTTGCGCCATTTCTTCGAAGGTTTTGGAGCGAATATAATGCTCGTAATTTTCTTTGCCAAATTCGGCTTCGAGTAGCTCTTTGCCGCGTTTGAGACTGTCTTCGCGGCGCTCTTTTTTGAACCATTTGCGGATATTGTTTTTGGCCTGGTTGGAGACGACAAAATTGATCCAGTCCAGACTCGGCTGACCATTTTTGGAAGTCATGATCTCAACCTGGGCCCCGTTTTCGAGCGGGGTGGGCAAGGAGATCATGCGTCCATTCATTTTGGCCCCGACGCAGCTATTGCCAACATGCGTGTGAATCCGGTAGGCAAAGTCAATGGCCGTCGAGCCTTTGGGCAAAACATGCACATCACCGCGCGGGGTAAAGATATAGATGTCTTCCTCAAAGAGATCGCTTTTGACATTGGACATAAACTCTTCTGCGTCTTTGAGGTCTTTTTGCCAATCAATCAATTGGCGCAGCCAGGTCAATTGCAGATCGTTTTTGTTGCGTTTGGGCTGATTGCCACCCTGTTTGTATTTCCAATGCGCGGCGATCCCGAAATCGGCAATGCGGTCCATATCAAAGGTGCGAATTTGAACCTCAAGCGGATGCCCTGTCTCGCTGATCACCGTGGTGTGCAGGGACTGGTACATATTCTGCTTGGGCATGGCGATATAGTCTTTAAAGCGACCGGGTATCGGCTTCCAAATGGAGTGAACCATACCCAAGACTGAATAACAATCCGCTTCGCTGTCAACCAAAACACGGATACCAAAATAATCGTAGATATCTTTGAAATCTTTTTGTTTTTTGGAAATTTTATTGTAAATACTGTAAAAATTTTTGGGTCTGCCAAAAATTTGAACTTTTTTGGTTCTTTTTTTACTGTCTTCCCCGTCCGGACGGGGCTCACCGTCGATAAAAAACTCGGTATCTTCATCGAGCAAGGCCTCTTTGAGCTGAACCAAAGTCCGGCTCATGACCTCTTCGCGCTCAACGCGCTTTTGGGCTATATATTGGGCTATGCTCCAATAATAATCAGGGTAGAGATAGCGCAAGCAGAGATCTTCCAACTCCCATTTGAGTCGGCCAATCCCCAATCGGTGCGCCAGAGGTGCAAAAATATCCAGGGTCTCTTGGGCGATTTTTTTTTGCTTGTCTTCCGACATATGATCAAGGGTACGCATATTGTGCAGGCGATCTGCGAGCTTGATGATGACGACACGAATGTCTTGGGCCATGGCCATGAACATGCGCCTAAAGTTTTCAGCTTGCCGCTCTTCTTTGGAAGAAAAGGAGAATTTACTCAATTTGGTCACACCATCCACCAAGGCGGTGACGGTTTCACCAAAAGCCGAAGTCATTTCAGCATGGGTAAAGTCGGTGTCTTCGAGGATATCATGCAAAAATCCAGCAGCAATCATTTCACCGCTGGCATTGAGCTCGGTCAAAATCAGCGCCACCTCGTAAGGGTGGATGATATAGGGTTCACCCGATTTACGTTTTTGTTCTTTGTGCAACTCGTAAGCTGCAAAAAAAGCGCGCTCAGCAAAGGCGATGTCTTCTGTTGTGGCATAGGCCATTTTTTCCACCAAATGTTCCAACAGTGAAGCCACATAAGGGGGATAAGAGTTAATCGGAATTTCCCCAGGCAGGGGCAAATATTTTTTTAATACTGAATCAGGCTGACTGTCTTGCAATTGGGTATTTTCTCCCGCCCCTTGAGGAATGTCAGTTCAATCGCAAACAAGGCCCCCACAACCTGGGCACCCAGTTCTTCGAGCATGGCCAAGGCGGCCGCAGCTGTGCCACCTGTGGCCAATAAATCATCGCAGATCAAGACCTTATCGCCGGGTTGAATTGCGTCTTTGTGGATTTCGAGTACATCTGTGCCATATTCCAGGGCATATTCCTTGCGGTACGTCGCACTCGGCAATTTTCCCGCTTTGCGCACGGGCACAAAGCCCGCATTGAGCAGATAAGCCAAGGGCGTGCCAAAAATAAAACCCCGGGATTCAATCCCGACCACATGATCAATCCCCTGATCCTGAAAGCGCAAAGCCATCTGGTCCAAAGTGAGCTTTAAGATCTCGGGCTCTTTGAGCAGGGTGGTGATATCTTTAAACAGAATTCCCGGTTTGGGAAAATCGGGCACATCGCGAATATGGGGAACCAGCAGCGCTTGGAGTTCGTCATCCGGTATCAATTTCATGATCAGCCTTTCAAGAAAGCACGTTATACCTATTGTAACCCGTTCCTTATCATAGGCCATCCCTCTGTGATCACACAAGCGGGAATTTTATTGCTTTTTTTAAAGCAACCAGGATTGAAAGGCCTGAAAAGACCGTTTGTACCACTTCTGATATTGGTTTTGGGCTGCATGAAAGCGGGTCAGATAGGCCAAGAATGTTGGGCTGTCGCGCAGATCCAGGCGGCTGTTTCTAAGTGCAGAAGCCCCTTCACGCAGGTTTAAATCCGCCAAACAAGCCAATAAGAGCCGGGCCCGGCTGTGAGAGATGGACAGTGCTGTCACCAAGCGAGTTTCGGGCAATTCTTCGCATGTCTGCGCTTGAAATTTGGCCAAGACCGACTGAGCCTGTTTCAATTCAGTAAAAGAGGGAGGGGGAGCAAGGTCCAACTCAGTGGGCAAAAAGGTCAGTTTTTCTGGCTGGGTACAGCTCAAGGCCATTTGAAAAAGCTCAGAATCAATGGGCAACCATTGCACAATCAAATGGCTGCAATACAGGTTTTCCCAGGCCATGCTGTGCCGATCCCGGTCCAAGAGATCTGCCGGGGGACGCAAAATCCATGTCTGAGCATCAAATTCGGGTGAAAGATTCGCGAATCGTCGGCCATCCAGCCAATGATCTACTGCGGGTTTGAACTCCCCAGCCAATGGGGCTAAATGGACATAGCGGCCTGTCTGGGGATGAAAAAAACAGGGCCCCAAACCCGCATCACTCCCAGCAGAGACGTTCAAAGTTTGCCGGGGCAAGGTTGGAACAATGGCCAACACCTCTGAATGAGGCTGAATCTGCTTAAGCTGTAATTCCAGACTGGTGCGGCCTTTCCACGTATTTTGCTGCAATTCGAAATGCAAATCAAAATGGCTGTGTTCTGCCAATTCTGACCGCCACATATTCCAACCTTTGAGCTTGAGCCCCGACGAAAATTCAGCAAAGAGATGCACACCTTTGCGATCAGGAGCGACCTTTTGCAGAGGCACGTTGCGAGCGACAAAACTGGGCAGGGGGTTGCCTGCGCCAAAAGGCGCCAAGCGTTGTAGGTCCTCCCAGAGATCGTCATTGACCGCTTTCAAATTGAGTTCGAGTTCGGCCATCGGCGTTAATTGTGGCGAACCCAGGTCTGTGTAAAAGTTTCCCAGGCGCTGTTTGAGTTCTTCCAACTTAGAAAGTGAGATTGAAAAGCCGCCAGCCTGGGCATGCCCCCCGTATTTGATAAAAAGATCATCACAGCTCTGGAGTGCATGTAGGACATGGAAGCCTTCCGGGGCCCTCACGGATGCTTTGGCAATCTCCCCATCAATGGCCATCAAAAACACAGGTCGGCCATAACGTTCAACCAGTTGGGAGCAGGTGATCCCCAGAATCCCAAATGGCCAGCCGGGTTCAGCCAAAATCACAGGCCCGCTGGGCAAATCAAGATCCAATTTGGCTGTTATTTCGTCTAAAAGGGCCTGGCCCATTTCACGCCGGGCCTGATTGACCTGATTGAGGTTTTCAGCCAAGCTTTCAGCTTCATCCTGGTCTTCAGCCAATAAGAGGTCCAAAGCAAGCATGGGGCTTTGCAATCGGCCCGCCGCATTGAGCAGGGGGATGACCCGAAAAGCCAGGGCCGTTTCATCCAGTTCTGAGGCCCGTGTCTGTTTTTGCTGGAGCAAGGCCAATAGGCCGGGACGTTGGCTGTGTTTGATCTTTTTTAAAGCCGCTTTGACAAGGTTGCGGTTAAAGCCTTTTAATGGGGTCATGTCGGCAATGGTCCCAATGCCTGCCAATTCGAGCCAATGATCCAAAGGGCGACTGCAGGCAAAATGGGGGTAGAGGATGACGGCCAGCCAATAGGCCATGCCCACCCCCGATAAATTTTGTAACTCTGGGATTTTGAGCACTTCGGGATGGAGTACAAAGTCCGCAGGAGGCAAAGATTCTCCCAAACCATGGTGGTCGGTGATCACCACTTGCATACCCAATGCTTGGGCCCGGGCAATTTCTTTCTGATTGCTCACCCCACAGTCCACAGTGATCAATAACTGCGCCCCTGACTCGGCAAAGCGCTCAAGGGTTGCCAAATTTAAACCATAGCCCAGAGAACGGGTGGGCAAAAAGGGTTCAACCTGAAAGCCACTGCTGCGCAGGTATTCGGTCAAAATGGTGGTCCCCGTCAGGCCATCGGCGTCATAATCCCCATGAATCACGATCAGGCCATTTCGCTCATAAAGTGTGCGAAAGAGTGCCACCAATTCGGCCTCGAAGTCTGGGCGGGGCCAATTGAGCACGGGATCAGAAGCTAAAAAATCCTGTGCAACTTCGGGGTTGTCTAATTGGCGATTGAGCAATAATTGCGCCAAGAAAGGTGAGACCCCTGTTGCTTTGGCAAATGTTTCAACATTGTGATGCAAAGGAGGGAGCAGTGGCGAACGCCAAGCAATATCCGAGGAACTCATGACTTGGCCTGGCATTTGAGCGGTTTGCAAGCCCGCGAGTCTCCCAAACGACACGCCCGTTGGAGGTCTTTGCGGGCCTGTTTGCAGGGGCCCAGGCGGTTGTACAAGAGCCCCCGTTCATAACGCGCTTGAAGATGTTCAGGGTTTAGAATCAGGGTGTTTGAAAAGGCTTTGAGTGCTTCCGTGGGATTTTCTTCTGCCAATTGCAGACGTCCCCAGAAAAAATGACTTTCGGGCAATTTGGGATTGAGAGCCAGGGCTTTTTTGAGATCGGTTTTGGCCAATGGCAGATTTTTGGCTTCGAGCCAGCTCAGCCCGCGATTGGCCCAGAGTACTGCCT
Source organism: Candidatus Blackallbacteria bacterium (assembly GCA_051715345.1). Lineage (GTDB taxonomy): Bacteria > Cyanobacteriota > Sericytochromatia > UBA7694 > UBA7694. Next base: position 66,636 of record JBPXJQ010000029.1, on the reverse strand, counting down.
CTTGGGGATGTTTGCGCAAAGCCAAGTCAAAATCCGCGCGGGCCGCTGCCGTTTGCCCCAATCGCAGCGAAGCCACCCCCCGTTGGTTCAAGGCGGTTAGGTCTTGGGGATAGCGCTTGAGTATCGAAGTCCAATCGGCCTGGGCTTTGGCATATTGCCCGAGCTGTGTCCAACTATCGGCACGCAGGGCCAGGGCTTTGATCGAACGGGGATTCTCTTTGAGAATGCGGTTATAATCATCAATGGCTTCAGAAAAATGCGCGTGTTCGCGCAATACTTCGGCACGCAAATAATAGTCTTCACTGCTTTTGAGCGGGGCTTTTTTGAGTTTTTCCAACTCTGCTTGGGCTTCGTTTTTAACAGCAGGAATTTTGCCGCGATTGCCCCATTGCCCGCGTAAACTGGAGATCAGCAAGAGCATCAAAAGCGCCACCAAACTGAGGCGAAAGGTCGGTGTGCGCCAGATCGGCAATTTGTGCTGGGGCTGAAGTTGGGCCAAGAGTTCTTCAGGGGTGGCTCTTTCTCGTTTGTACATCTTACCACTCCAAAAGCGCGTGAGAATTCAGCGCCAGCGAAAGTTGACCGGATTGGTATTCGTGGCTGACATTGCCACGCAGGGGGCCATGAAAAACAGGCATCTGCACCAGACTGGCTTGGGCCGGTGTCTGGTTCAAGATCAATTGCTGGCCATCCCAGGAACCTGTCAATTCGCGCCATTGGCCAGGGGCATCACTGTCACCGGCATCTTGCCAAACCCGGCCCAAAATGGATTGATCGGGGGCAATTTTCCAAATCAGGTCCTTCCACCAGGCATCTGTCGTTGACAACGCCGGAGCGACCAGCGGCAAAGCACTGCCACAGCGCTGAAAAAGCGGCATCTGGGCCAGAGGCGTTTCGCAGAGAATCCACTCCTGCCCCTGGTAGCGTTTGCCGGTCCAAAAATCCTGCCAGGCTCCCGCAGGCAAATAGACTGCGCGGCGGCTCTGGCCGGGCCGCAAGACCGGTGCCGCCAACAAATCCGGTCCCAAAAGGCATTGGTCATGAATCTGCCAGGTCTGGGGATCGTCCGGGTAGGCATATAAAAGTGGGCGCAAGAGGGGCTCACCCCTTTCAGCCGCCAGTTTGGCCAAACTGTAGAGATAGGGCAAAAGTTGGTAACGCAGTTCTAATGCTGAACGAATCAGACTCAACCAGGGCTCGCCAAATTGCCAAGGTTCTTGGCGGCGACTGCCTTTGCCGGCATGGTTGCGCATAAAAGGGTACAAGACCCCCAATTGGGTCCAGCGCAGCAGCAGTTCACCATCACAATCCCCCGAAAAGCCGCCAATATCTGCGCCAACAAGGGGCACCCCAGAGAGGCCCAAGTTCATTAACATCGGCAAAGACATCTCCAAATGCTCCCAATAACTGCTGTTGTCACCGGTCCAAACCAGGGCATATTTTTGGATACCCGGACAGCCCGAACGGGTCAAGACAAAGGGGCGGCTATCGGGTTTGCGGGCCTTGAGCCCTTCCCAGGTCGCCATGGCCATTTGGTAACCATAGAGATTGTGCATTTCTGCGTGACTGTGTTTGCCCTGGCGCAGATTCAAGGGCAGTGTTTTGCCAGGGGTTTTAAACACCGCAGGTTCATTCATATCGATCCACAGCCCAGCCACGCCATTTAAACGGTAAAAATCCTGGCAGCGCCCCCACCAAGAACGCACTTCTGGTTGTGAAAAATCTGGCCAAACAACGGGTTCGGGCCAAACTTCTCCCACATATTCGCGATCTTGCTGATCGCGAATAAAGGCCTGCAATTGCCGACCACTCTCGTAAATGGGGTAGGCGGCCTCCTGTTTGACTCCCGGATCGACAATCACGACAGTGCGCAAGCCATGCGCCTGCAATTGAGCCGTTAAAGCGGCGGGGTCGGGAAAGCGCTGTTTGCAAAAACTAAATACTTTGTATCCTTCCATGTGGTCAATGTCCAACCACAGGGCATCCAAAGGCAATTGTTGCTCGCGATAGCCCTCAGCGATGGCCAAAACACTTTCCTGATCGGGATAGCTCCAGCGGCATTGGTGGGCACCCAGGGCCCAGAGCGGGGGCAAAGGTGCGCGGCCTGTCAGGGACGAATAGGCTTTGACAATATCCGCTGGGGTCGGTCCGGGAATCAGGTAGAGGTCGAGGGTCGGCCCAGCACTGTATATACTCATGCTGTCGGGATCGCTATAACCCAAATCAAAACAACTGTACCAACTTTCATCCAAATACAGCCCCAGATAATCGCTTTCACGGCGCAAGAGCATAAAAGGGTGCGATTGGTAGAGTGGATCAGCCTGAGGCGAGTGAAAAAACTCGTCTTTGGTCCAGTTTTTCCAGATCCTTCCGCGTTTATTTAGAAAACCTGTGCGCTCACCCAGTCCATAAATGGCATCTTGTGGGGCCAGGGCCAGATTCAGACTGAGACCCGAGCCCCAGGGCAGGCCATCACTGCCGTCGAGGGCCGGGTGACGCAATCCCGCGGGCGGCAGATTTTCTTGTCGTTGAAAAGGGATATCACAGGTCATGCCCAGGGCCTTTAAAAAACCAAATTGCCAATAAAAAGGCGCGAGATTGAGTTGTAGGCCGGGCCCCGCATCGGCACTGAGGTCGAGGCCCGCAGTGTTCTCTAAGGTTTGAAAGGGCTGAATATTTTGGGGCTCCAAAACCCAAGAGCTTTTCTGGCTGTCCTCAGGCCGGTGCCAGATTAACAACCGCCAGACCCCGCCCGGCAAAGCCTGAAAACGGGCCTGAAAACGGCTGCCCTGCAGTTCCAGGGCCAAAGCTGAAACCCGGTAGGCATAAAAAGACAATTGACTCATCGGATTCCCCTTTTTAACTCGGTCTCAATAGTTGGCGCTTAAACAGCCTCACCCGCAGCAGTGCCCGAGGCCCAAGCCCATTGAAAATTATACCCTCCCAGCCAACCTGTGACATCTAAGAGTTCGCCGATCAGGTACAAACCCGGCACATGACGCGATTCCATCGTTTTGGAGGAGACTTCGCGGGTGTTCACCCCCCCTGTGGTGACTTCGGCTTTGGCATATCCCGCCGTGCCTGCGGGTTCAAAGTGCCAGGCCTGTAGGGCATGACAGAGACTTTCACCTTCGTGGACACTGAGTTGAAAAGGGGGTTTTGCAGGAAAATACAGCTCTTGCCAGGCCCGCACAAAGCGTTTGGGCAAAAATTCATCCAAGAGGGTGGTAATTTGGGCTTGGCGCTTTTCTTTTTGCCAAGCCAAAAGGGTTTGGGCCAGATTTAAATCAGGTAAAAAATTGATCTTCAGGGCCTGGCCCGGCTGCCAAAAAGAAGAAATCTGCAAAATGGCGGGGCCACTCAGGCCAAAATGGGCAAAGAGTGTGTTTTCGCGAAAGCGCGCAGTGGGCAAACTGACCTCTGTATCAAGGGCCAGCCCACGCAATTCAACCAGGGCCGATTGGGCTTGTGAGAAAGTCAGCGGGACCAATCCTGGTTGGGTCTCTACCCGTTGATGACCAAATTGTTTGGCGATGCGGTAGCCAAAATCTGTGGCCCCCATTTTGGGAATCGAGAGCCCACCAGTGGCCAGCACCAAGGCCCGAGATAGAAACGTCTGATCGGGGGTATCGAGCACAAATTCTGACTCAGCTTTGCGGATGCGCTGCACACGGACACCTGTATACAGTTTGACACCGGCTTCCGTGCATTCATTGAGCAGCAAATCCAAAATGTCTTGGGCCGAGCGATCACAAAAAAGTTGCCCCAGTTTTTTTTCGTGGTAGGGAATGCCATGGGCTTCAACCATTTCAATGAAATCACCCGGGGTAAACCGGGCCAGGGCAGATTTGCAAAAATGGGGGTTTTGCGACAGGTAATTTTCGGGCCCTGCATAGAGATTGGTAAAATTGCAACGCCCCCCACCCGAGATCAAAATTTTGCGCCCGGGCTTGGCTTGGTGCTCCAAAACCAAGACCTTTTTGCCCCGTTTACCAGCAGTCAGGGCGCACATCAAGCCTGCGGCCCCGGCGCCAATTACGATGACATCCCAGATCTGTGTCAAAGCGTCAGCCTATTCTTCGTCGCCTTCGTATTCCAACTCGAGATATCCTTGCGCTTCCAAAGCGGCCAGCAGTGCCCCGACAGCTTCATGGCCCATCTGCTCCTCGATTTCTTTGAGCAGGCCATCGAGCACCTCAATGCCCTGGTCTTCTAACATGGCACCGACTGAATCCACCAACTCATCGGGGATATCAGGGAAATCTTCGTCAAAATGGCGGCTGTCTTCGGGATTGTCACTCAAAGGGCTGGATTGGTTCAGGGTTTGCGCAAAGATCTCTGCCTCCGCTTGAAATTCAGCGGCTTCACGCCCGAGCGGGCAGGGCCAGCGATGCACAAAATCATAGCCCCAAAGTGCATTGCTGCGCTGTTCAATTAAGATCGGACGCAGTTTTTCAACCCAATTCATGACCTGGCCACGCAAGGCCGGTTTACACAGGCCACATTCTACCAGCCAGTCATAGACATGGGGCAGGCCCCAGAGCAGGGTGAAGGCGTCGAGTAAATCCCAATTGGGGTCAAATTCCAGCCGTTCAAAATAGGCATGCAGACGGGCTTCATCAATTTGAACCAGTTTTTCTAAAGAGGGCAGGGGATCCGGTGCGTCCGTTAACCACATTTCGAGGGCATGTTGAACCATGTCTCCCCCTGTAAACAGGTTGAGTCGATGTTGTTTGTACATCCAGCGACTAAAAATTAAACGGCTGTGAAAGAGACCCAACTCAGGATCTCCATCGGCAAGTGCCGTTCTCAGGCGGTTGAACTGGACTTTATCTGAAGATTCCCATTGCTCGCGGAAAAAAGCCTGTTCTTGTTTGGTTTTGATGCCCAAATCGCGCAAACCACTTTCGAAGGGTTTCCAAGGCGGATCTACGCCTTCTTGCAGAGCATGGGTAATTTGTTCAAAGAGGTAATGAATGCGGTGCTGCTCCAAAGAAAAGTCGAGTAAATCATCTTCTTCGAGCGCTTTTTTGCCCAATTTTTTCGCCAATTTATCCGCGAGTTCGGCGGCAGCTTTGGGATAACCATAATACGCCAGGCTTTTGAGAATCAAGGTATAAGGGGGAGGTACTTCCAACTGGGGATCGAGCCAAACCGCAAACAACGTCTCAAATTTTTCGGGTTGTTTGAGAAAAAGCGCCTCTTGAAGGTCGATCAAAGCTTGAATCCCACGAATTTGGGCATACGAAGCGGGGGCTTTGGCTTCCAGCAAGGCTGTTAAGGCTTTTTGCTCGGCCAGAAGATTGTTATGGCCCAAGATCTGACTCACACTGGCAACAGCGTAGCTGAGCACATCGGGCTCCAATGCCAAAACGGGCTCGTTGAGGGTGGCGATCAGGAGTTCATACCGGCCCTTGGGAGAAGCCTGTTGAAAGCGCTCCAGCCATTTTTCCTGTTTATGTGCCTGAAAAGAAATGGGTTCTGAGGGTTCTGTGTGGGTCATGGCCTGCTCCTTGAAAGATCGCTGCATACATGCTAGCACAGCTTGTCTGAGCCCAGTGAATATGCAAGTTATTCCACCCCGTGTTGGTTTTGCCCTGGCGCTTTTGAAAATGACTTGAGATTGGAAAGGACTTAAGATCTGTGTTAGCGTGAAGATCCAGCCCCAGCCCTCTTGATCAGGAGATAAATATGAACCGAGACCTACTCAAAGCACGATTCAGTGCCTTTAGCCCAGAATTAATCTTGGCCTTAATCAGCGAAGGGCGCACCCTGAGCTTTGCACAGGAACAGGAAATTTTGGGACCGGGCAGCGAAGTCAGTCTGATTCCTTTGGTCCTCAAAGGCAGTATCCGGGTTTTGCGTGACGACCCCTCTGGCAAAGAAATTTTGCTCTATTATATCCAGCCAGGGGAATCTTGTGTGCTCTCCATTTTGGCAGGCACCAAGGCCCAACGCAGCCAAATTCGGGCCATTGCCCAGGCGGACACAGAGGTTTGGGTCTTTCCCAGTCATTGTTTAAAATTGTGGGCCCAAAACCATGCCAGTTGGAACCAATTTGTGCTGGAGCTGTACACCATTCGCTTTGAAGAATTGGTACAGGTGGTCAACGAATTGGCCTTCAGTCGGGTGGATGAACGCCTGTTGGATTTGCTGCAAACCCGGGCCAAACTGGCTGGCGGCTCTTTGATTCAAGCCACTCACCAGCAATTGGCAGATGAATTGGGCACGGCCCGAGAAGTGGTTTCGCGTCTGCTGAAAAAATTAGAACAAGAAAAGCGGGTCGAATTGGGCCGGGGAAAAATAATTTGGCTTGGGTAACTAAAGTTACTGAACAAAAATACAGTAGGGGGTATTCTATAAATATAACAATGTTTAAGAGGTAACACAGCATGAAAGTCAATGAAGGAACGATCGATCGGGGAATACGCTTTGTCTTGGCCGCCACCTTGGCAGGCTATGGCATGATGACAGGTTCTTGGCTGGGCCTGCTGGCCCTGGTGCCACTCGGAACAGCTGTGGCGGGCTGGTGCCCACTCTACCAACTCTTTGGCATGAGCACCTGTCCGATTGAGAAAAAAGTCTAGCACGGTTCAAAACACAAAGCGCCCCAAAAGCAATGCTGGGGCGCTTTGTGTTTTTTGAAAATTAGTGGGCTTAGCGCCCCAAGAAAAGCTTCTGGCGCATAATGTGGAAAAAGTCGTTTTTCTGAAACTTGACCAAGCGGGTTTTGTAAAAGGAGCGGCTGATTTTGACAATATCGCGGTGGTGCAAAGCCAAATGGGCCTGCCCGTCGATGGTGATCAGCACCTCTTGGGTGGGCTCACGCAGCAGGACCTTGACGGTGGTCTCTTTCCACTCGGGAATCACAACCGAGCGGTTAAACAAGGCGTGTGGACAAATCGGATTGATAATATACGCCGAGACATCGGGCAACATGATCGGCCCACCGGAGCTAAGGGAATAGGCCGTCGAACCCGTAGCGGAGGCAATAATCAGACCATCGGCGCGGTAGGTCGTGACAAATTCGCCATCGACATAGGTGGCCAGTTCGATAATGTACGAAAGGGGGTGGCGCATGATTGCGGCATCATTGAGGGCATGAAAGACCAGGCGCGGTTGGTAATTTTCGTCGAGCACCTCAATTTGCATCATTGAGCGCTCTTGAATCACATATTCGCCTGCCAAGAGTTTTTCAAGGGCAGGATAGAGATCTTCGAGAGCCGTTTCGGAAATAAATCCGAGTGAGCCCGCATTGACGCACAAAAGGGGCACCCCGTGTGGGGCCAAGAGACGGGCAGCGTAAAGAACGGTCCCATCACCGCCGAGCACCAAAGCCATTTTTAGGCGAACGTCGCTGGTATCCTTTTCAAAGGCCTCATTGGAATCATAATGAGAGGCAAAGACATAGACATTTTCGCCACGTGCAGACAACCACTGGGCCACTTCCTGGGCAATATGCTGGGTGTCGCAGCGGTAGGTTTTGTAGAGATTGTAAATGATCCCAATCGCGGGAACGGCCATGGCGCGTTGGATTCTCCTGCTTCTTTGTCCTATTATGTTTAAGGGTCTGTGTGGCCCGTTTTGGCACCAAGATTGATACGGGATTGATACGGGCAAGGTGTGATCAACGTACCAAATCATAACATACCTGATCCAGCCACAGCCAGACTTGGGCTACGAGAATGCCTCTCACAGCCCAGAATACTGTCTATCAAAGCAGACTGTCTATTATTCAGGCTGTTATAATACAGAATTGCAAAGGATCCCTGCCATGAAAACCAGCCGTTTAGAAGCTTTCAGCGATGGTGTAATCGCGATCTTAATTACCATTATGGTATTGGAGCTAAAGGTTCCCCACGGTGTTGACTTAAACACACTTCAGCCCATGATTCCCGTTTTTTTGAGTTATGTGCTCAGCTACATTTATTTGGGCATTTACTGGAACAACCACCACCACATGTTGCATGTCACTGAACATGTCACGGGCAGCATGTTGTGGGCCAATTTACACCTGCTCTTTTGGCTTTCTTTGGTGCCGTTTGTGACCCATTGGATGGGGGAAAACCCCTTTGCCCCTCTGCCAACCGCCCTCTATGGCGGTGTACTGCTGTTGGCAGCCATTGCCTATTTTCTCTTGCAAGGCGCGATCATTCGCAGTCAGGGCTCACAATCTCTGCTTAAACGGGCCTTGGGAGACGATATGAAAGGCAAGATTTCGCCACTTTTGTATGCCTTGGCCATCGGCCTGGCTTTTGTACAGACCTGGCTGGCCTGGGCCCTGTATGCCCTGGTGGCCTTGATCTGGCTCGTGCCCGACCGGCGAATTGAAAAGGCCTTGCAAAAATGAAGGCCCGCACGGACATGCCCAGCTGGGCCCTGGAACTGCGTTTGCACAATTTGGGACTGAAAACAAGCGCCCAGTTTGACTCTCCCTTGGATGTGCTCACAGGCCTCGGCGCAGTCCAGGCCCAAGAGTATGAAAACTCCCTCTGGGCTTTGGCCCTGCGCCTCAATTTAAAACATAGCATCAAGCAGGGGCAAGACCGCCGCACAGCCCTGAATCAGGCCATTGCCAAAGGCGAGATTGTTCGCTCTTGGCCGATGCGCGGCACCTTACATTGGGTTCCTGGCAGTGACCTCAGTTGGATGTTGGCTTTGATGACACCCCGGATTTTGTCGGCATCTGCCGGACGGCTCAGGCAATTGGAAATCAGCCCGGAAATACTCAAGCTGACCGGCAACTGCCTGCGTGAATTATTGGCAGAGAACGCTTGGCTCTCGCGCCCAGAAATCCTGGCCGCTTTTGAAAAAATCGGTATTGCCACGCATTCTCAGCGCGGCTATCATCTGCTTGGGTATCATGCCCAAACAGGCCTGATCTGCCAGGGCCCCCCGGTCGGCAAACAACCCAGTTTTGCCCTGTTGGAATCGTTTTGCCCCCCGCAAACCAGGCTCACATCTGAAGCGGCTTTGGCTGAGATCACACGCCTCTATTTCTCGGGCCATGGACCTGCGACCGTTCAAGATTTGGCCCGTTGGACCGGTCTCAGCTTGACCCAAGCCAAACAAGGCCTGTCTGAGATCAAAAATGAATTGAGCTGTGAGCTCTGGGCAGACAACACCCATTGGTTTTTTGCTCCCTCCGCCAAAATGAGGCCTGTCGCTTCGCCCCAAGCCTGTCTCTTGCCCGCTTTTGATGAATACCTGATTGGCTACCAAGATCGGGATTCCGTCTTGGATCCTCACTTTGCGCATAGAGTCATTCCGGGCAAAAACGGGGTGTTTCATCCCGTCTTTTTAATCGATGGGCTGGTGAAGGGAGTTTGGAAGCGTCAAATCAAGCGAAAAAACGTGCAGATCCAGATTTTCCCGTTTGAAAGGCTTACCGAGTCAGAAAACGAAGCTCTGCTCAGGGCCGTGGAAGATGTTGCTGCTTATGTCAATCTGCCTTATGAGCTGGAGATTCAGAGCGAAAGTCTTGAGTGAGGATAATTCGGGTGGGTTCATTCGGGTGAGTTTGCTCAAGTGGTATGATGTTCTAAAGACAAGCTCCTATCAGCAGGAAAACAGGATACGATGAAGGATCACGTCCGGGTCGGTCTGGTACAGATCAGCGAACAGCGCGGTGAGCACTATTATTTTCCCTATTCGGTGGGACTTTTACAGGCCTATGCCCAACGCTGGGCGAGTGCGCCAGAACGCTATCAATTTTTGCCGCCTGTGCACCACAGGGTCTCGATTCCAGAGGGAGTAGAGGCCCTCAAAGAGGTTGATATTGCTGGATTTAGCACCTATATCTGGAATATCAAACGCTCCTTGGCACTGGCACAATCCCTCAAATTAAGCCATCCTCAGATTTTGATTCTCTTTGGGGGGCCCCAGGTCCCCAACGAGGCTGAGGTTTTTTTGCGGGCCCATCCCTATATCGATGTCTGCGCGCACGGTGAAGGGGAAAATACCTTTCTGGCTCTGTTGGAAGCCTTTCCCGAAAACGATTGGCACAGCATACCCGGAATCAGTTATATCGATCCTCAGGGAAAATTTCAGACCCACCCAGCGGGGCCCCGCATCAAGGATCTCGACAGCATACCCTCCCCTTATTTGAGTGGCATTTTTGATTCGCTGCTCGAAAAATGGCCCAACAGAGAATGGGTCGGCACCTGGGAAAGCAATCGGGGCTGTCCGTTTTCGTGCAGTTTTTGTGATTGGGGGTCTTTAACCCAGAGCAAGGTTTATCGCTATGATTTGGAGCGGCTCAAAGCCGAAATTGAATGGTTTGGCGCCAACCGCGTCGGCAATATTTTTTCCGCAGATGCCAATTTTGGTATTTTTGAAAGAGATGTTGAACTGGCACGGCATTTTGCTTTGGTCAGCCAAAAAACGGGTTATCCCCAATGCGTGCAAACCCAAACCGCCAAAAACGTCAAACAGCGCAATTTTGAAATCCAAAAAATCCTGGCCGATGCAGGTCTCAACTCCGTCACTTCTTTGGCGGTTCAAAGCACCCACCCAGAGGTGCTCAAAGCAATCAACCGGCAAAACATCTCCCTGCAGGCCTACCGCGAAATTCAACAATTCTGCCTCGACAATGGCATTTTTAGCTATACAGATATTATTCTGGGCCTGCCCGAAGAGACCTACGACTCCTTTGCCAATACCATCGATGATGTGCTGAACCACGGGCAATTCAACAAAATCATCTGTTATAACGCCAGCATCTTACCCAATGCTGAGATGGCCCAACCTGCCTACCGAGAACGCTATGGCCTCGAGAGCATCCAAATTCACTTTCCAGGCCACGGAGAGCCGCCCGATGGCATCTATGAATACCTCGAAATTATTGTCGCAACCAAAACGCTTTCGCGCGCGGATTGGGTCAAAATGCACGCCTACGCCTGGACCACCAATTTTTTGGTCTATACCCACAAAATGTTACAGTTGCCCCTGCTTTTAATTCACCAGCAGACAGGCCTGTCTTACCGCAGTTTAATTGAGCGTTTTATGTCTCCTGAGCACCTCAAAGAGTTGCCGCTTTTAGATGCCTTGCAAAAGGCATTGATTATCACAGCCCACAAATTGCAAGACGGGTATGTCCGCCAAGACGAAAACCCACTGCTCTATTCAATCAAAGATGGGGCTCATCTCGCGCCAGATATCGCCCTGCAATTGCGGCTGAGCCAAGAAAACAAAATAGTCGTTTTTTACCGCGAAGCCCACAGTCTGCTCAGAACCTATCTCGAAGAGGTTCAGGCGGATTTCCCGCTGGAATTACTTAACGAAGCAATTGGCCTGAGCCATTCGATTTTTGAAGAATTGTTTTATAAACAGCTGATCGCAGGCCCACCCCCGATGGGGCATAAATCCCCGACAGAACTCTTTTTGCACTACAATCTGCGCGAATTTTTTCAAGCTTTGCTGCAGGGAAGCCGAATTCCCTTGGAGCGCACTGGCTAGACGTTGATCTCAGCAAAGAAGGTGCCGCTGCGGGCCAAAAACAATTCGCGGGCAATCGTGGAATAGAGGGCGTTGGCAGCATGGGCCGCCAACATGGGCAGGGTTTGGTACATCAGCGGATCTTCGAGGCTGTTTTCGACATAGAGCCAGCCATAGCCCAAATCCCTGTGCAGGACCAAAGGCACGAGGAAACCATTGCCAAAAATTCCCGCATCTTTGAGCGCCAGCGCGCTGGGGTCTTCGGCAATCTGAGAGACTATCGCCGTGGCGGCAGCTTCGGTTTCGTCTGAATTGGGATTGGTGCCTGTAAACAAGACATAGCGCCGTGAGTCTCCAGATTCTTGAAAAGTTTCGAGATTCAAGACAGCCAAGTCACAGGGGGCAATCATCACCGCCGTTTCGAGAATGCGCTGCAGGCTCTCTTCCAACGCTTCGAGGGTATGCAAAGAGGTGACCGATTCATGCAAAAAGGTCAAGACCTCGCGGTGGCGCTGCAATTCAACCAATTCATCATAGGCTTTCAGGGCCGTGCGCACAGCGGTATAGAGCCGGTTGGTTGTCAATTCGGCTTTGGCCAAATAGCCGTCGATATCATATTCTTCGATCACTTTCTTTTCGGGGGCGGCCCCTGGTTGGCCCGTGCGCAGAATAATCCGCACAAATTCGTTGCCGAGTTCTTGGCGAATCGACTGACAGGCATCAAGGCCAGCAGTCGGGGTTTCCATCACCACATCGAGCAGAATCACGGCGGTATCGGGGCGGCTGCGCATAAATTCAACCGCTTCCTGACCTGTTGAGGCAAAGGCCAATTCCACCCCCCGATCGCGGTATTTTAAACTGCGTAAGCTCAGGCGGCTGAGCGAGTGCATATCCGGCTCGTCGTCAACCACCAGAATCAAATAATTTTCAGGTAATGAAATCATGGGATGCTCCTTGCTCTTATGGATTCAAATGGCGCTTATCCGGCCAAATGTTCCTGCGGGGTAATTTGATGGGGAAATTCAACCGTCACAGTGGTGCCTTGGCCCAATTCAGAATCGAGGGTAATACTGCCGTGCAGGGCAGACGTAACCAAATTGTGCACAATCGACATACCCAAGCCTGTCCCCCCTTGACCGCGCCCCGTGGTAAAAAAGACGTCAAAGACACGGGAAACATCTTCTTTGGGAATCCCTTTGCCAAAGTCTTGCACCACAAGCCTGAAAAAAGGCTTATTGTCGCGTTCAAAACTGCTGAGTTTGACCAAAATCCGGCCACCGACCCCAGCGGGATAGGCATATCTTTCGATATTGCTGAAAAAATTCATCAGAATTTGAGACAGATACCCCGGATAACCCGTCCATTCCAAATGCTCAACGCCAGGTTCAAACTCAGTTTCCAGGCTCAAGTGTGCCTGACGGGCCTTGATTTTAAACAGGTCTATCACCTCTTGAACCAATTGCACAAACAGGCCCGTTTCCAAGGTATCCATAATCTGATTGACTGAAACACTTTTGAAGCTCTGGATCAATTTATTGGCACGGGCAATGTTGCTCAGCATTAATTGAGCTGCTTCTTGAATGTCTTCGAGCACATATTTGAGTTCGGGATCGGTGGCACGGGCCAAGAGATCGGGGGTCAGGTTCTCCGTGATCATGCTGGCTGTAACATTGACAATGCCCAGCGGGGTATTGATCTCATGGGCCACCCCAGCCACCATCTCAGAGAGTGAGCGGTGGCGATCAATTTCCATCTGCGACTGCAAGCGCTGTTTTTCCAACATTTCGAGAAAGATTTTTTCATTTGAACTTTTGATTTTGCTGGTAATGCCCGCCAAGACGTCCGAGAGCAATTCGGGGGAGGTGGAGAGCAAGCGCATAAAATTGGAGCGCTCAATCACAAAAAATTCACAGGGTTCGCCTGTGCGCACGGTGGCGGAACGGGTGCCACCATCCACCAGGGCCAACTCCCCAAAAAACTGCCCCTTGCGCAGGGTGGAGAGTTCAACCGGCTTGCCCTCAGGATCTTTGCCATAGACCCGCACAGAGCCGTTGAGAATGACGTAGAGGCTGTCGGCCAGATCACCCATCTGAAAGAGCACTTGATCGGCTTCGGTCTGGAGCGGACGCCCCATATGCACCAGGTCATCAATTTGGGTATCGGTAAAATGATCAAAAAAGGGGACGCTTTTGAGAACTTCTGAGATCGACACTATCAGTCTCCTTCTTGCAAAGCTTCGAGAGTAATCAGAGTGGACTTGAGATAAGGCAGTCCCGAATAGGCACAGCGAACACTGCGGTAGGAAAGGATATTGATATAAGAATCCTGTTGAATTTCGGCATGGGAATGGTGATAACTCAAATAGGCCATGTGGCCTTTGAGCCGTGATGTGGGCTCAACTTTGAGAATCAAAGAGCGGCCCGTTTCAACATTGCTGACTTTGACTTTTTGGTCTTTTTTAAAGCCCATTTCATCGGCCAGGGTTTGTGAGATAAACAACGGCTTGTGTTTGGGCATATCAAGCGAATCAAGCACCTTGCTGGAATGAAACGAGGAAATCGCAAAACGAATCCAGGCCACATTGTCACTGAGTGTTGAACAGCCCGTATTGAGTACAATTCCATTGGGGATGCGCAAATCACCTTCTTTGGGCACAAAGAAGCGAAAGGACACGGGTTCGCGGTAAATGTCTTGAAATGGTGCGCGTTCACACCCACCCTGGCGGTGGCGGTTTTTGCCGACCCCGCCATAAATCAAACTTCCGGCTGAGAGAACTTCGTCCCAGTTTAACGGCATGCCATCGCTGTGTTCGGGACGGCAATAGAGTGGGCCCCGGGTCTCTTCAGTGCCAGTGAGATAAGACTGGATTCGGTCCCAGAGTTGAAAGCGGCTGACTTCGCCATCGATGCGCTCAAGCCCCCCGCCCCAATTCCATTCGGGCGGTTCAAAACGCGATTGTAAATAGCCCTGGGCTGAATAGCTGGCCAAATCGGGATGGCCCTCGCGAAAATCTTCTTCTTCACGCAAAGACCTGGAAACTTCAGCCATGGTGTCGTAAAGCAAAGTCGTAGCCGTGCGTGTCTCGGGTGGGGCCGTGCGGCGGGGAAAGGCAAGAGTCAAGCGCCATTCGCCATTTTGGTACAGCCGTGCCGAAGCCACCTCGGGGGCAGTGGGCAAACACAGGGCGGCATGGCGCAAAAAGAAAGGGCCGGGCATGGGATCGATCACCACCAAAGTGGTTTCGGGGGCACTCAGTTTGTCTTTCCAACGGCCCCTGTCAACCATTTGGCCTTCAAGGCCCTGGCCGATACAAATAATCAGCTCGCGCTGACCGGCTTGGGTAGGCGTCGTATACTCCAAGACAGGCCGCATGGGCTCTTTGAGCAGACGGTGATAGGCATTTTCAGGCAGGCCCATACGCAGGGCGGACTCTCTTGCCCCCACTTCGTTAAAGGGAAGATTGCCAAAGAAACGATCCTGGGCCAAACCCTGTACTTGGGTCTCCTCGTTGTGCTGGTAAGGCAGGCGCAAAGAACCTCCACGGGGAGTGCCCTCTGAGGACAGACCAAATTTACCCAACATGGCCAGGAGATTGTTCCAAAGTCCGTGGCCGACGACCCCGGACGTCTGGGAGAGACCCGAGCCCGCCAAATGCACGGGAACACTTTCACTTTCAACCAAACGAGCGGCGATGGCGCGAATCCCCGCCACCAGCCGATCAGTATAAGCCGGATCGGGAGAAATGGTTTCTGCAGTGCGTTCAATTTGGAAGAATTCCGAGCGGGCCAGGGTTAAGTATTGTTCCAGACTTTCACGATCACAGTACTGTGAAATAAACGCCTGATCCAAAGCACCGGGATAATTGTGAACAATTTCATGGGCCACAGCCAATGCAAAATGGGCATCGCCACCCGTACGGACCAATAAAACCCGTTCAGGCGCCAGTCGCGCAGCCAAAATTTTGGCACTTTCAGTCACACAGACATCGACCAACCAGGCGTCGAGATCTTCACGCAAAACCAATTGGTTAAAGACGGGCAAATGAGAGACAAAGCCATTCCAGCCCGACATCAAGAACAATCTATTGGGGCCTTCGAGGGCCTGTTCCAAAGTTAAAATCGGCGATTCTTCACCGGCCTGGAGTTCCAGCGTTCTGGCGGCGGCCCGCAGACCAAACTCACTGCTGCCACTGAGATTGCGAGCGCCCAAAAGACGAAAGACTTCGTGCAGTGCAAATTGATCAAAATAGTCAAGATCGCCCCCTGCATAGACCAAAGTGCGGCCATAAGGCGGGCGGTGAGATAAAAGCAAATCGGCCAAGCGTTCAATCGCATCGCTGTAAAACAGGGGGACACGGCGACCAGTGACATCCAAAACACTGGGTGAGAGTTGCATCGGAAAAAGTGTGGGCTGCTCACCCAAAGAGACCCGCAATTTGGCAAAGCCCTCTTCAGGCATCTTTTCGCGAATCACCCTTTCGAGTTTGCGGGTCATGCTGCGGTAGAGCAAAAATACCTGTTGGCCACTGCCGTCTTTGTTGACCCAACCTTGACTGGTCTCGCGCAGCATCACGGTATAACGCAGATCTTCATGTTCAAGCTCAGCCAAAATGACTGTCTGGGAGGCTGCGATCGGACCGGGAGAACTGACTTCAAGGTTGCCATTGGCTTTGAGCAGTGCTTTGCGCTCCAATAATTGGCCAAAATAATAGGTGCGCAGCATATACCAACCCTGCGGGAGGTCTTCGACCACGGAGGCACTGAGACTCTCGACTACGTCGATATTACCGGATATGCCGCCGCTGTAAAACGGCCAACTAAAAGACGTCCCATAAGCCTGATATCCTGCTGGATTGAGATAAGCGGGGATCCCGTTTAGCTCTTCCAACAGACCTGCATGCCTGATGACGGGAAGATGATGATAGGGGGTTTTCATGGCTGTTTAATCTATCCACTGTCTCTGCGAAATCTGCCCTGACAGTATAACAGACGCAGTGATGCAGGCCAAATGGGCAAGTCCATGTGACAAAACGCTAAAATTAAAATTATGTTGAACCCAATTTTTACGCTCTCAATCCTTTTTATCAGCCTTGTGCACTTACAAATGGGGACTTTGCCTGTTCAAGCCCAGCCTGCAGAATCCGCTCCCCTGAGCGAATTCCAGCGCAAATATATCTCGCTTTACCAACAGGCCCAAAACCCCTTGGATGAATTTTTAAGCCGCTATTTTCAACGCGAATTGCCTCGCTTTGACTATGTCCTGCAGGGCCTCGACACAGAGGTGAGTTTGCCAGACTTTTTAAACACTGCCAGAATTTACCAACAAGAACACGCTGGAGAACTTGCTGCGGGCCAAGAAACCCCCGATCTCAAATTGGGCGAAAAAGTGGTGACCTGGAGTGAAACCCAAAAACTGCTCAATGCGGCTTATGTAATGGCTCCCCAATGGCAATTCAGCCCGATCCAAATCGGCGGGCCTGAGAAAAGCAAAGAAGGGGAGAAATGGTACCTCAGCTTTCGCTCGCAGATGACATTGCAATTGCCGATCTACAGCCTCAAACAAGAAGGCCCCAAGGTCTTAGAACAATACAGCCAGAGCTGGGAAATTGTGAAACTACTGCCCATCGACAATCTCGAGGGTCTGCGCGAGCGCATGTTATTCGAGTTGGGATCGGCCCCAAATCCCAGTGATGGCAAAGTTTTTCTGGAAGAATTGCGCAAATTATCGCCTTTTGATCAGGTCTTTGCCCGGCTCGAACAAGAAGACCCTGCCCCTGCGATGATGGGCGTTGCAGCCAAAGCACTCGAAGCGGAATTGCAACCCGGTGCCCAAGTTGGAAAATTAACCAACCAGGTCTTGGAACTGGCCCTCGGCCAAATATCCCTCTTTGGCTCAGATTCGGGCAATAAAGTGAATCAACTTTTAGAGGGGGTCACCACCCTCTACAAAATGCAGGAGTTGGTCGCAAAATTGCGCAACAACCCCGAATTTTCCGTCAAAGGCCAGGTCATGGCCCACGATCTCAAAGAGGATCGGGTCACTCTTTCACTGCCAGGCGGAGAAACACCCCAGAGCCTGGGTCTAAAAATGGATCATGGCTATAAAATTGTGGAATACCTCGGACCAGATAAAAAAGCCAGCGAAATTGGTTTTCTCAAATTGCGCCAATTGAATGAAAAAGATCTCTTGGCAGAGCCGATCATTGCCCAGCGCAATTTTGAACTGGGAGATCAGTATTTGGAATATGCCAAGACAGATTTTCAGGTCAACTTTAGAGGGGGCATTGGCTCTCTTACCCTCGATCCGCGTTTGGGGCCTCAAGATTTCCAACCCGAAGGTTCGGTCGAAATCCTCTACAGTCTTGCCCCTTTTTTAAATTGGTCGGAAACCTACCTCAATCTCAATGGTAGCGTGGGCATGCTCTCACAGGGCCAAGGCAATAATTCAAACTCTTTGGTGGCGATGACCCTCGAAGGTGGTTTGAGCAAGCGTTTTCACTTCCGCCAATGGGTATTCGATCTGGGTTTCAGAATGGGACAAATCAATGGCCAATTGAGCCAAGGGGTCAGGGATTTAAGTCAGAGCAATATTGGCGGCACCGCCTTTTTGGGGTTGGCCTACCAGGTGAATCCGGATTTTATCTTGGGCCTCAATGCGGGTTGGCGGTATTATCCCAGTACTTCGAAGGCCTGGAAAGAAGGGGACAAAAACATCAATCTGAGCTACGGCCTCGAAAGCAATGGACCTGTCGCCAGTCTCTTTCTCAATTACCAAATCTGAACCTTCCAAGCGCGAAAGCGATTGTGTACACTGGAGACCAACCCATGTGTAATCTCTCTTTCAAGGAAATCCAGCGATGCAACGCACCCCCTCGCCCAAAAACAAACCCATGAAACTCGGTGATCTGATGGTTCGCGAAGGGCTATTAACCGTAGACGGACTGCAAAAAGCGCTGGCCATGCAAAAACAGTCAGGCATGATCAGTGATTTGGGCCAACCTGGTCATTACAAACCACTGGGGCTGATCTGCGTGGAAATGAAGTTAATTACCAAACAGGATTTACAGCGCTTTCTCAGCCGTCACCACAAACGCATTCAAATCGGCGAATTGATGATCAATATGGGCTTGATCAACCAGGAACAACTCAACCATGTTTTAGAACAGCAGCGTTTTTCCAGCAATCGTTTTGGCACCCTTTTGGTCCAATCGGGCATTATCTCGGAACAACAATTGACCCATGCTTTGAGCATGCAATTGGATATACCCCGAATTTTGCCTTCACCCGAGTTGATCGACCCCGAATTGCTCAAAGGAATGGATGAACAATTTTTAAGGCAGCATGAATGTCTGCCTGTGCACCGCTACGGCAACCAAATGGTGGTGGTGATGTCGGACCCCCTGAATAGCGAGTTATTGCAAGCATTACTGGATCGCTTTAAATGTAAAATTACGCCGGCCATTGCGCCGGCAAGCGAAATTATCAACACGATAACCTATTTATTTAAGCCGCGGCGCAAAGCCAAAAACAACCCAGACAGCACCCAAGAACTAGACGAAAAGTTGCTTAATTTGAGCAATAACGCCAAACCCACCAAAGAACAGGCCGCACCGATTGCCAGTTTTTTGATCCGCAGCGCAGTGGAAGCGGGGGCCACGGCCCTTCATTTAGAGAGTCAAGAAAAATTCATTCGTTTGCGCTACCGCGTCAATGGCGTTTTAAAACACCGGACCGACTTGCCTTTGCGCCTGGGTCCACCCTTAATTGACTATATCAAAACCCCTTTTCGAATCAAACGGGAAGACTATTGGCAAGAACGGCTGATCACCACGATTGGCCGCCAACAGGTGGAGTTAAAAATTTCATATTTTAGCGGTGTGTGGGGCGAAAATTTGGTATTACATATCGCTTATATTCCCCACAGGGTGTTAAGTATTGAAGACATGGACTTTTCGCCCCAAAACCAGAAAAAAATTGAAACCCTGCTCAACCGTGCGGGGGGTGTTTTATTGGCGGTCTCCCCCCAGCGATCGGGCAAATCCACCTTACTTTATGCTGCCATATCGCACCTGAATCATCCAAATAATGCGATTTTAACCCTTGAAGACGCGGTTGATTACAGCATTACTGGGGTCATCCAAAACTATTATGGTGCTGGGGGCAAAGACAGCTACAGCGATCTGATTGAGGCCATGATAGATTACGACTCAGATGTGGTGGTCGTGGGCGAAGTCAAGGACCAACGTGTCAGCGAAAGAATTGATCAAGCAGCTTTAAACGGAAAAAAGGTTTTGGCGGCTCTCAATGCCTGTGATACAACGGCTGCCTTACACCACTTACAGCATATACAGGCTCAGCACTTTCTCACCACACCCGTGCCATTGTTGTTGGTGTCCCAACGGCTTGTACGTAAACTCTGTGAGCAATGCAAAAGCAGCTATGCCCCCAGCCCAGATGAGCTTAAAAACCTATTTATCTCAGCCAATGACCGGAACAACTACCTCTTTTGGCAGGCAAATGGCTGCGATGATTGTGGGAATGAAGGCTATAAAGGTCTTAGCGCTTTACATGAGGTGTTGGAGTTCAACGAAAGCCTGCGTCAAGCTCTGAGAAGGGGTATGACAGCCTCTGGGTTGCGCGAGCTGGCGCGCAGTGGTCAACGGATGATAAGTTTGGCCGAAGATGGCGTCTACAAGGTGATTCAAGGGATTACCAGCCTTGACGAAGTCATGCGTGTGACCGTCCCCCATGAAGGGGATACCCTGGGCGCCCGATCGCTGAAAGAAATTGTCGCTGCCAGTGAAGGCCGAAACCTGAAAGGCCTTTAACCCCAAATTTCAGCCTTTGTTCAACCAAGGCAAATACCGGGTTTGATAAGTTGATTGGGCCCCTTGCGCGGGTTTGGGTTCAAGTTCAACCGCCTCTGTGCCCCGATGACGGGCATGGTAGCAGCCGCTCAGGGCCACTTCGAGCTGGGGCAGACGCAAAGTATTGAGAATCTTATGGGCATAATCCATACGGCCATTGTGAAAAATAACCACCCGAGCCAGACTGTGCGCCACAGCAAATTTATCTAAATTTTCAAACCGCTGCTGTGCAGAAATACCCTGTTGTTGACGCACCCGGGCCAATTGACGGGCCAAAATCTGTATATTTTCATGCGGGTCAAGCAGAGCGGCTTGGCCTTTTTCGATCAGTTCGGCTGGCAAATGAGCCAAAATTTGGGGTGGGAGCAAATAGGTGTGCAATTCTTTTAAACTGATTTTGCGAAAATTTTTGTTTGAGGCCAGTCTGCCTGTGGCCTGAAGATCTTGCAATGCCACATCAAAATGGCCCTTGGCGTGCAATTGACGCAAGTCGCTATCAAAAAATCCCTGCATCACCAACTCGCGCAGACTGATCTGGGCCAGGCCCAGAGTTTGAGCCAGCCCCAACTGAGTCATGACTTCTTCTGTTGGCTTTTGGTGACGGATTTCATCAAAGAGAATGGCAGCCAAAACGGCAGGATTGAGATTTTCTTTTTGAGCGGCTGTTTGAATCACATCGGCATAGCTGGAGATTGTCATTAAAGCCTGATGATCGCGCCAGCCCAAGCTATCTGTGGCCAAAGTAACAGCCTGATTGACTGGGTTTTGAGCGGCATGAATTCCATAACGTCGCTGCAATTCTTGCACTTCACGCAAATGAAAATCTGCGGGAGAAGGCGGAGCTGGAGTGAGGTAAACCGAAGGACGGATATGCCCTGGAATGGGCGCCAACAAGGTTTGCGGTGGGGTTGGCAAAGAGGGAGCAGCGGCAGACAGAGCCTGGGCACAGGCCGGCCCGAGAAAAATCAAACCCAAAGCACAACCCAGAAAAGCCAGTCGCTTGGGCATTTTTGCTTCTGTGCTGTGGCACCAATTCATCTGATTCAATTCACTTTTCCAAAACCGCTCAGAGATCACAGCGAGATTGCAGCCAGATCTGAGAGATTTTATAACTTCTTACATATATCTTAACCTGTTGGATCCTTGAATACCAGAGGAAAAAATGTAAAATATACTTGTAATAAAAGTCACAAATGGACAAAAACAACGAAATGACTGAATTTCAGCATCCAAAACCCGGTTCCTTTGGCATGATTTTGGGCAAATTTTTACCCCCCCACCGCGGCCATCTCTACCTGATTGAATTTGCCCTGCAGACCGTGGACCATCTCTGTGTTGTGCTGGGAAGCCTAAAAAGTGAAAGTATCGCCGGAGAATTGCGTGTGAAGATGCTTCAAGAAATCTTTCCTCCTTCCATTTATCCACAGTTGCAGGTCCTTCACCTCAGTGACGAAAACCCCCAATACCCTCACGAAGACCCCCATTTTTGGCAAATTTGGCAAGCCAGCCTGGAGCGTATTTTACCCCAAAGACCCGATCTGGTCTTTGCCTCCGACGACTATGGTTGGAAATTGGCAGAGGTACTGGGTGCGCAATTTATGCCCGTCGATCCCGGCCGCGAAAATTTTCAAATCAGCGGCACAGCCATTCGTGCAAACCCACACAAACACTGGGATATGTTGCCTCCCCCAGTTCGGCGCCACTATCTCAAAAGGGTGGCTGTGATGGGGCCTGAGTCTACAGGCAAAAGTACCCTGGCCCAAAACCTGGCAAGCCATTTTAAAGGACAATGGGTGCCCGAATACGCCCGAACCTGGATCGAGGCCAAAGGCATGCGGCCCGTAGTCGCAGACATGCCCCAGATTGCCCGCGGCCAATGGGCCACCCAAAAAGCAATCGAAGCTCAGGCTCTCAAGCAATCGACGCAAGGGTTGATCGTTTATGACACGGAGATCTGGGTCACCACCATTTGGAATGATGTGCTCTTTCAGCACCGAGACAGGACAATCGAAGCCTTGGCAAAGCGTCAGCACTTTGATCATTATCTGCTGTGTGCCCCAGATGTGCCTTGGGTCGATGACGAAGTACGATACCTGCCCCAAGGAGGGGACGATTTTTTCGCCCGCTGCCAAGCCCTACTCAAAAGCCAAAATCTGCCCTATACGCTCATATCTGGCAGTTGGGAACAACGCATGCAGACCGCCATAAAAACCGTGGAATCGCTGCTTAAACCCGGAGCCGAGCCAAACTAAAAAAGTCCAATTCGGGGGCGGGGCGCTCGGCCAAAACGGCCCTGGCCAAAACATCTCCCAGGGCACTTGCAAATTTAAAACCATGCCCCGAACAGGGACTGACCAACCAGAGAGATTCATGTTCGGGATGTCTGTCGATCAGGAAATGCCCATCTGGGGTGTTGGTATACATACAGACCGCCGTTTGGCTCAGTTTAGCAGGGTGTTTGCTGCTGAGGGCAGGAAAAAAACGTGTTAGAAATTCTGTCATTTGCACAATTTCAGCAGGTTCAACGCTTTGGCTGAGCAGATCAGGATCTTGGGGTCTGCCCGGCAGGTGCTGGGCAATTTTAAAACCCTCCCCCTGATCGGGAAAGCCGTAGAGAAATTCGTCGGGACCATACTCCAATAAAAAGATCGGGAATTGGCCGATGGCAAAGGGATTGGGTTCAGGGGTTTCAAACCAAAAGAGCACCTGCCGGGTGACCTGCAAAGGCAAAGCCAATTCAGGCAAGAGCGAACCCGTCCAGGCCCCAGATGCAATCACCAACTTCTCACAGCGCAATTCGGATTCTGAGGTCTGTAAGACAAAGCCAGAGCCCTCTCTTTGCCAGTTCAGCAGCGGTTGGTTTGTCAAAATTTCGGCACCCGCCCGACGGGCCAAATCGAGATAGCTGGCGATACATTTTTCGGGATACAGCAACCCTGCTCGCTGTTCATAGAGACCGACCATGTCTGCAGGCAGAGAAAAGGCAGAATACCGGGACATGATTTCGTGCTGGCTCAAGATTTCGTGGGCAATGCCGTAGCGTTCAGCACTCTCACGCGAGCCTTGAATTAACGTGCTGTCAGGTTTGCCGAGCATCAAGCCCCCGGTTTGTAACAAGAGCGAAAGACCACTCTCAGCCTCGAGATTTTCCCAATTGGTATAAGCCGTTTGCAAGAGCGGAACGTAAGCTGGGTGCTCGAAATAGGCCTCGCGAATGACCCGGGTCTGGCCATGGGATGAGCCAAAATTGTGGGGCGGGTCAAAGCGGTCCAAGCCCACCACTGACGCACCTTGCTGGGACAGATAATAGCTGATCGCGCTGCCCATCGCCCCAAGCCCCATGACGGCTACATCCCAAATCATACAGCAGACTCCCTGTTTTTTCTCAGATACAGTATCCCACAGCCCAGAAGTGAGAGTAGAACAAATTGGCCCAAATTCCAAACGGGATCAAAGCGCGAGGAATGAAAGAGTGCAGGGGTACGAATGGCGGCCAAATCATAGCTGAGTATTAAAAAAGCAAAGAGATTGGTTCCCAGGTGCCAAGCCAAAACACGCTCCAAGCCTTGATCCCAGAGCAAGAGTAAAGCAGCCAGGGTGGCAAAGAGCAAATAATAGCCCACAACCAGCCAGGCAGCAGGGGTATTTAACTCGGGATTCTGCAAATGCACCAAGGCAAAACAAAGAGCGCTCAAGCCAATGGTCAAAGCCATTCCCACTTTAGAATGGAGGCCCAACGATTGGAATAAGCGCAAAAATAAGCTGGGCAAATAGACCCGAAAAAAGCTTTCTTCTGACCAAACCTGCAAAGGGGTCAACAGACAAATTGCCAAGAGCCAAAGTGGCCAATCCGGCACCAATCCTTTAAAAACCACACTGCCTGGGTAGAGCAGGGCTTCTAAGCCTGAAGAGACCAGCAGCAAGCCGATCCAAACTCCCAAAGTTTCCCAGAAAGCCCCCATGCGCCAAGGCCGTCCACTGGGACAAAACAAAAATTGCCAAGGTTGCTGGTTCAAACCCAATTGAACGGCGATATAACTCAGGGCAAAACAGACAAACCCGGCATGAATCGCCAAATACAATAACAGCGCTGAGCCGGTCAAAAAAGTCACTTGCCACTGTCCCATTAAATAGAGCGAGACAAATGACCCCAGCCCGATCCAAGTCAACAGAATCAGCAGGGCCCCGCCCAAAAGACGAAAAAATGAGTGGGCAGAAACCCAAGGGGCAGACATAAAAAGAGGCGTTTTAGCCGGGAGGCCACATCATCTGACGGCCCGCCAGCAGATGCAGGTGGATATAGTCCACTGTCTGTTGACCATCACGGCCATGGTTGATCACCACACGGTAGCCATTTTCGGCCAAGCCCAAAGCACGGGCGGCGCGGGCAGCTCCCACAAAGAGATGCCCGACGTCTTCGGCGTTGGTATCGGCCAAATCGTCGTAGCAGCGTTTTTTTTGTTTGGGAATCACCAAGACATGTACAGGTGCCTGGGGCATGATGTCTTGAAAGGCCAAGACATGTTCATCTTCGTAGACCACTTGGGCGGGGATTTCACCTGCCAAAACGCGGTCAAAAATTGTCACTTCACTCATAAAATGTCCTTGGGAGTTTAAATCGAGTCGAACTCAATTCTGTTGGGGTTTTTCGGTCGCTTCCATCACGATATAACCATTCTGGTGGACCAATTGAGAGATATAACCGAGGTCAATCCCGCTCATTCCTTTGATTGCCACGCCATCGCCATATGGTGTGCCGGTTTTGACCAATTTCTGGACTTTTTCACGCACCAAGCCCAGAGGCAAGGGGATAAAGCCAATCGCTTTGGGACTGTGGGGGGTAAACATCAATTGGCCTTCATCTGTGCGGCCAAATTTGAGGTTCATTGAAACGGGCACAGCACCAAACAATTTGCCTTTGAGGTGAGCCCCGTCATTTTTCAAGTTGGTGTCGATATCGGTAAAATCATCGGTTTCACCAATTTCGTCTTTGATCAGCTCTTCAAAACGGGCATCGGAGATGCCAATAAAGCCACTTTTAACCTGAATGCTGCGCTCTTTACCGACCACATTGAGGCCAAGAGGGGTGGAAGGGGTCAGGTCATAAATATTGAGTTTGCCCTCTTTGAGAAAGAAGCCGTCGATATAAGCATGACCGGCTGTGGCTTTGACATAAGCAGGTTCTGTTTGTTGTTTTTCACGCAAGGCGCGGGCAGCGTCTTCCGGGGTATCGCCAACCACCAATTGTAAGCGGCCCAGATGCGTGCTCACACCGTGAACATTGGCTTGAAGGCCGATTGCATCCTCCAGATTGCTAACTGTGGTGCCCAGATTGACGAAAAGTGAATTGCCCTGTGAATAATAGCCTTCGTTGGGATTGTGCAATTTGAGTAATTTGTCAAGGTTCATACCTGTAACTGACATCAGACCATTTAAGCCGATGCCCGCCACTTTGGCTTTGCCCAGATCATAGCGGATTTCACCAGCAGAAGTAGCTGAAACGGTGCCTTTGATATCAATCGGCAGATTCATACCCAAGGCCCGCACTTTGCCTTCGACGCGCACTTCATTGTTGGGATTGAAGGTCACGCGCAGATCTTTGACCAGCGGTTTTTTGTTGCTGCCTTCCGTCTTGCGATTGAGTAAACGTTCAACCGTCAAGGTGGCATCGACATCCGAGACCGAAGCCACACCAGCTTTGATATGTAAATCAAAGTCCAGTTCTTCGATATCAATCGGGGTATTGGGGGTTTTGTCATGGAAAGAAGCTTCCATATATTCGGCTTTGAGGCCGAGGGTTTTGCCAATGATGCGCAGGCCGACATTTTTGCCCTGGGCTTGAATGGTATTGTCGCCGATTAAACGGGGGGTCCAAGTATCTTGGCTTGCATAAGGAGAAACGGCAGGCTGAGAAGCCGACACAGTGGGCTGTGCGCTGGTTGCGGGCTTAAATTGAATATTTGCGAGGCTTGATGTTGCGCTGACGTACACTGCCGTTTTCCATTCTGGGGGGGTGTTACATCATTAGTTATAGTTTAGAGAGAGGTTAAACTTTCGTTAATTTGAAAAAATAAATGAAAAGTTTAAGGGCGCTGACAGCTGCGTCCCCCGCCGGTATAGAGCGTTTTATAAGCTCCCAGGTTTTGCCTTTGCAAGATTTCATACCAACGAGCGGTGTGGGAAGAGCCCTGTATCAGGATTTTATCAACACTGGGTCCCGTTGCAAAAGAGCTAAGAAAGTCATAGGCAAAACAGGCGCCTTTGCCTTGATCTGCCCGGTATTTTTCCAGACGGCGCACGTAGCGCCGCCCCACTTTTTCCACCACGAGCAAAAGCGAATGGCTTGGGCAGGCTGAAGCACCCGAACCGATCACACTGCTAACCGCAAACTGAATACTGGTCCCATTGTCCAGTGCAAAGGGCAGAATTTTGCGAATGCGCAATTGTTTCAACTGGGCAGCTTTGACCCCACGCTTTTGATAGGTCTCGCGGGTCAATTGGCGGGCAATTTGATCAAAACGCTGGGAAGGATACCCACCTGGATATTTGCGCGGCCCTGGAAAAGCAGGAGAAAAAGCCAAAAGCGGCATCAGACTTTTATCGCTGTGTTTAAAACTGCCTTGAAAGACCCCCGAACCCGTACAGCGCTCTTGGCTGAATTGATATGGGCCACTGGTAAAGAGGTTTTTGACTTCCCCATTTTGAAAGAGTTCCAATTCGGTACTCAAAGGCAGGGACCTCTGAAAAAAATCTTGGGCCGTGCGGTATTCACGCGAAGGGGAACTCAATTTTTGGGTAATTGGATCCACCAAGACAACAGGCTCCAACCCCTCCATGGGATAACCCACATAGAGGGCAGCAGGCATTTCTGCTGCCGAAGTGGGAAAAACACTGCCAAAGGCCAAAAATCCGGCTATGAACCCAGCCAGCAAACGGACAGACATCGCTCAGGCCTCCTGGGGCAGAGGGGCATCCTTGGCTGACTGTAGATGTTGGCCCAGCCAATCACAGATCATGCCAGTGACCTCTTTGGCTTGCCGATCGCCCAACATAGAGTGACCCGAACCCTGAAGGATGTGGAATTCTTTGTCTTGGCTGGCCAAGGCATCAAAGACGGCTTTGCTAAAGACAGTGGGTATCAAACTGTCTTTTTCAGCGGCAATTACCAGGGCTGGGGTGCTCACATGTTGGGCATAGAGCACATTGTCCTGTTTTTCCATCAAGTAGGTGTAATTGTGCACGGAGATACTGGTCATGAGGAGCTTTTGAGTTTTGGCACGGGCCATGGCCTCGGTGCTGGTATAAATGTCTTTGGCCGTGACTTTATAAGGGATATAACTGTGCCGACCTGTCAATTTGAGCCAGGGTTTAGCAGCCTGTGAGAGCAAAAAATAGGCCTGTTTTTCAATACCCAAGACACTCTGCCGAATCTGGTGCATGGGAGCCAAAAGCACGGTGGCCTGAACATGTTTTGAAACCTTGGTTGAGAGAAAGCGCAGAACAGCAGCTGTACCCAAACTGTGTCCAATCAAAGCGGTGCGACTGAGATCCACTTCGGGGCGATCAATCAAGGTCTGATAGGCCCGCAAGGTATCGTCCAGATGGCTGTGTTCACTGACAAAACCGCGAGGTCCAGTGCTTTCGCCATGGCCTGAAAAATCAAAGTTGAGAACGGCAAAGCCCTTTTGCGCCAAAGCGTGGGGAAGAGCCATATATTCTTCCTTGCATGAGGCAAAGCCGTGACAGAGCAAAATGCCAGGGAAAACACCCTCTTCTTGGGGGACATAAAGTTTGGCTGCCAAAGTGGTCGAGCCGGGAATGCGAATATCTTCTACGTGCATGTGCACAGCACCTCAGTTTCTGGTAGATAGCTGTGCTCCCAGTTTAAACCATTCAACCCCCAAGCGCCAAACAATCACGGGACACTGATATGGGGGTTGAAGCTTAAAAGTCGTTAGCCAACAATCTGTTGGGTATCCATAGGCTGAGGAGGGCGATTGGCCAAGGCATCTTGGGCCTGCAGAGCCGGATCATTGATCCTCGCCAAGACAGGATTTTCAAGCCGCTCCAAGAGTTTTTCAGCAGGATCAGCTTGGCCTGGGCTTTCGGACCCACGGGGGCGAATCACCAATTCGGCGTTGGCAAAAGCAGACAGGTCATTTGCGTTAATCTCACGGCGTTGGGCATCCACCAGATAAATATTGCTGGGATCAACCAAGGCAAAGGTTTCGAGCGCATCTCCCTTTTCTACGGCACGCTCGAAAGCGGCGATATCACTCACACCCAGTGCTTGAGCGGTTTCTGCAAATTGGGGGGTGTTTTTCTCAGCGGCGAGTCGTTCTTGCAGAGCCACAGCAGCACCGCGGCCATCCACTCTAAAAGAAATATCTCCTGCTTGGACTGTCAAAGGCTGCCCGACTTCAGGCGTTTTGAGACCTTGGGCCGGTGCAACAGGGGGCTCTTTGCCGGTCAGTTCAATCCGATCTGTCGGGGCTGACTCAGCTGCTTCTTCAGCCGCGCTGGGCACATTCTGCACTTGCTGAGCAGCGGCAGGACCAGCCAGAATCAGTTTGCTGATATCATCATTGCGTTCCTGTTCGCGAACAAGTTGGGCCTGCTGATAGGCTTGGGCTGAATCGAGATTGTTGACACGTTGCTGGTCCATGGAAGGCCTCCTGGGATAACTCTCAAATTAAATGTTCTGTACGAATGCGTGCTTGTTTTTAGTATACCCAATTTGAGGCAAAATAATCTCTGCTGAAACTTCACTGGTTCCAATTTTCTGGGGAGCCGAGCTCAAAGTCTTCGTTTTACGCTCACAGGCTTTCCTCAAAAACAGAGGTTTTCGAGGCCACCCCTGGTCATGGTTGCTGAAAATCGCTATGATTTGTGCGTATCTCTAAACAGAGTGAAAAAATGAAATTTACAGATATTTTTGCCGAACTCGACCATCAAGAAAGCCACTTTCTTGACGCCACAACACGTGTATTTCAGCCTCCTGGTTGGCTGTATCCCATGGTGCATTTCAGCCTGTTTTTGGGCACCCCCGTGCTGTTCTTTGGCACGGGCATGGCCATGACCCATTATGAACTCGGTGTCCCGGACCTGCTGTTTATAGGAGTGATGTTTGGCTCGGTGCTGCTGTGGTGGTTTTTGCATTTTGTGCTTTTAGCCAAAGTCAAAAGGGCCCTCGACTACCACCAAAATGTGGCCATTCAAATCACCAAAATCCAGCTTTTGCGCGGGCTGCTGGGGTTTTTACAGGCCGATATTTTACCTGGAAGTGGCCTCAAAGTGGATCTGGATTGGGGAGATGTTTTTGCCCAAACCCCGATCCGGATCAAAAACCGTTCCAAAGGCAAAAAATCGCTCTATTTTCGCCAACGCTGGGCTGATCTGCGCTGTCTCTTGATCGACGGCTCAGAGTTGCGCATTCGCTTTGATGATAAATACAAAACCCAAGCGAATATTGTCAGGTCCCTGCGCCTGCAACGCGGCAGTTTGGACTATAATCAACTGCTTTATTCACCCTCACTTGCCGCGCAACGGCTGGGTGTACCTGCAGGCATGAGCTTTCCCCAACAATTTTTATATTGGATTTACGATTTGAAGCAAATGCGCTTTCGCCAAGAACAACCCACAGGCCTTGAAGACAGCTATGGGATGCAAGAGGCCATTTACGCTTTTTTAATCACCTCACGTCAATCCTATCGGCTCTTATTGCCAAATACCACTTTGAGTGCAACCCCAAAAAGAAACCAGAAAGAAAACCAGAGCTGGCCCCAAACGGATAATCAGACTCAAGCCAAACATACCCCTCCCCCTATCAATGAGTCAAAGCCACAAGCGGTACGGCCGGAACTCCCCGACAAAAAAATCACCCCCTTGCGCACCCTGCAGACAACCCCTGCGACTCAACAGCCAGCATCGTCTCCCCATCCCGAATTGGCAGAGCTCATCTCAAACAGCCGATTGCGCCCCAGAATTACGGGCCAAAGCAAATCAGGATATACCCTCAGTTGCCAAGGCGAATCGATTGAAATCCGGCTAGAAAAAGTTAAATCTCTCGACTATATTTGCCTCAGGTTAGATACCCCTGCATTGGACACCTTGCCTTCCACGGATCTGCTGAGGGCCAATCCAAGCTTGGCTCAGATACGCTTGGGACGAAACAGCCTGGGACAAACCGCTTTAACAAAATCCTATTTGGCGTCAGAACTCAACGGCGAGGAGTTCGATGCCTGTTTACAAGAGTTGGGGTATTTCAGTTCCCAATTTCAGAGCCATCAAACCTTGCCCAGCCACTTAAAGCGCCTAAAAACAGAGCCGCCTGAAAGTTTTTTGCACTTATTAAAGCAGGTTTTAACGGATTTGGATGCGGAAAGCAAACAAGAGGGCGCCTATTTTAAAGTTAAACTCAAATTCGAAAGTGGCAGAGCACAAAAACTCTATTTACGCACAGATCGCAGCGATTGCCTGGGCCGTCCTGTGCTCAGCCTCCAGACCTTCATCCAAGCGGTATCCGCTCAGACGCGTTTAGACCCCTATTTGGCACTGAATTTGCAGGCAGGTTATGGTGCCCTGGGTTTGGCCAAACACGGGGGAGTAGAACATTTGGTCATGACTGAATGCCAATTGATCCAGAGCGCCAGTGCTTTGGAATTGGAAACCTTGCTGATTCGATTGGCAGCCAGCGGCGATCGCTTGGAACGAGAACTCACCACCTCAGACAAGTTCTAAAAAACAAAGCCGGATTTGAACGGGTTAGCAAGCAGTTGTGTGGGGCTCAGGAATTGATCTGCATCAATTTCATTTTCAGAGACATATACTATACTGGGTATATTATAAAACTCAAACAGGAGTAAAAAATGAAAATTGAAGCGTTTTACGATCCCCAAACCTATACGGTCACGTATATCGTTTTTGACCCCGAAACCAAAGATGCGGTGATCATCGACCCCGTGCTTGACTATGAACCTTGGGCCTCACAAATCTCTTTTGAGAATCTGGAAAAATACAAGGCCTTTATTCAAGCTCAGGACTTAAAACTGCATTATATTCTCGAAACCCATGCCCACGCAGACCATCTCTCCAGTTCCCAATACCTCAAAGAGGCCTTCCCCATGGCAAAAATTGCCATTGGCGAAAATATCACAAAAGTACAGGAGGTTTTTAAAGGCCTGTTTAATTTCAAAGATTTAAAAACAGATGGGTCACAATTTGACCAACTCTTTCGTGAAGGCGAAGCATTTTCTGCTGGCAGCTTAGAATTCAAGGTGATCAATACCCCTGGGCATACCCCTGCCTGTGTCAGTTTTCTGATCGAAGATGCTGTATTTACCGGAGACTCCCTGTTTATGGAAGATTATGGTACCGGACGCTGTGACTTTCCCGGAGGAAACTCGGCAGATATGTATGTCTCAATTCACGATAAGCTCTATCATTTGCCAGATGATACGCGGGTATTCGTGGGACACGATTACCAGCCAGGTGGGCGCGAGGTCAAATTTGAAAGCACCATCGGGATTTCCAAAGAAAAAAATCCATTCTTGCAAGAAGAGACCAGCGCAGACGATTTTGTCACGCGCCGCAACAACCGCGACAGCAGCTTAAAAGCGCCCGTGCTCCTGTTGCCCAGCGTGCAGGTCAATATCAATGCGGGAGCCTTTCCAGCTCCTGAAGACAATGGGCTAAGTTATTTAAAAATTCCGCTTCGCTAAACAAGCAATGGCGGTCAGGGCTGGGATTTATTGCGCAAGACAGACATTTTTGGGTTCTGTAAAGAAGCGCAGGGAATCCCAGCCCCCTTCGCGTCCCAAGCCTGACATTTTGACACCCCCAAAAGGGGTACGCAAATCGCGCTCCATCCAACAATTGACCCAAACCACACCCGCTTGCAATCCTGGACTCAGGCGCATAACACGGGCGTAATCGCTCGTCCATAGTGTAGCAGCAAGGCCATATTCAGTGCCGTTGGCCAATTCCACAGCTTCACTCTCAGTTTCAAAGGGCATCAAAGTGACCACAGGGCCAAATATTTCTTCTTGATTGGTGCGGCAGCTCGCGGATAAACCCGCCAAAACGGTGGGAGCGAAATACCAGCCTTTTTCAATCCTGCCTTGCATTTGCATGGGTTTTCCTCCACAGAGCACGCTCCCCCCCTCTTCTATTGCCAAATCCACATAACTGCGAACCTTTTCGAGATGAGGCAAAGAGACAAGCGCACCCAACCGGGATTCTGGCAAAAGGGGATCCCCAACCTGTATGGCCTGGGCACGTCTGACAAAATCCGACTTAAACCGCTCAAAGAGCGATGCTTCAACAAAAACACGTGACATACACAGACAAATTTGGCCTTGGTTGGAAAATGCGGCACGCAACAAAGTCTCAAGGGTTTTTTCATAATCACAATCCGCAAAGACAATGGCCGCGTTTTTGCCACCCATTTCAAGTGAAAGTTTTTTAAATTTTGGCGCAACTACACGGGCAATTTCAGCCCCAGTCCGGGTACTTCCTGTAAACGAAACCGCTTTTATGCGTGGATCAGCGGTCAGGGCAGAGCCTGTTTTGGCCCCGCTGCCCAACACCAAATTGAGAACCCCTGCAGGCAAACCAGCTTGAATCGCAATTTCTCCCAAAAGGGTCGCCGTCAAAGGCGTGATTTCGGAAGGTTTGGCCACCACCGTATTGCCCGCAGCCAAAGCGGGAGCAATTTTCCACGTGAGCAAATAGAGGGGCAAATTCCAAGGGGAGATACAGGCCACCACTCCCAAGGGTTGTCTGAGGGTGTAATTGAGAAAGCCCTGGCTGGAATGGGATTCCGAGGCAAAATGTGGCAAAGCAGAGGCAAAAAAACGGAAATTACGGACAGCCCTGGGAATATCCACGCTTTGTGCCAACCAAAGTGGCTTGCCCGTGTCTTTACTTTCTGCTTCAGCCAATTCGAACAGCCTGGACTCAATCGCATCGGCCAATTGAAAGAGATAAGCCGCCCGCTGCTCTGCCTCTAAGGCCGCCCAAGCAGGAAAGGCAGCTTGAGCTGCCGTAATCGCAGCGTCCACAACAGCGGCATCAGAATCTGGAATCTCGGCATAAACCTCACCCACAGCGGGCTCCCAGACATCGATTGTGGGGCCCTCAGGAAAATAGAAGGCCCCGTCGATAAAATTGCCCAAACGGCTCAGGTCGCTCACCACTCAGACCTTATGGCTGGGATGAAGCTGAAGGACTCGGACTCGAGGTCATGCCATCTGAACTGCTGAAGTCCTCACTGCCCGATTCGGCCAATGGACTTGCCGAAGCAGCGGGAGGTGGCGGGATGACTTTGGGTGCAGGCGGCGAAAACAGACGCCCCAAAATCAGGACCATCAACACAGTAATGGCGACCGTCAGAGCCTGATACAACCAATAGCGGCTCAAGAACTGGTTGACGGTTTCGTTGGTTTTTTGTGACCCACTGAGGTTCTTCTGTAAAACATCCACAGTACGGGTCAAGTCTTCGACCTGCTTTTGGACTTTGGCCAGGTTTTTTTGCTCTTTGACCATTTCAGATTGTGTGTTTTTTAAATGAAACTGCATGCTGACAATGCGCATTTCCATCTGACGAAAGGTCTCTTGTAAAACCTGACGTGAATTGGCCCCAGCTTCTGCATTGGGAGCATCGGGAGCAGGTGGCGGTTCGGGCATGGGCACAGCTTTGCGAATATCTGAAGCTTTTTTTCCGGCGCTGAACAGAGCTTTGACTTGCTTGAAATAAGCAATCCAGGCTTCGGGAACCACGGTCTGACCAGATTCATCGCTGTTAAATGTGATTCCCAGCTCTTTAATCCAAGCTGAGAGTTTCTCTGGTGCAATATCCAGTGTTTTTGCGAGTTCTTGCGTATTCATAAGTGCTCAATTCTCCGCAGTTTCATCCATTACTCGGCCCAAAATTCATCTACCATTCGCCCATAATAGACATCAGGTTTTAGGTGGATCTACTTCCCCCATAACCAGCCCCATTGTACAGTACCCACCAACGATTTAACAGTCGGGAAAGCGAAAAAAAGTATGCATTTGGATCGAATTTCATGTTTGTAGATATCCTGTATTGCAGCTTTTTATTTGCCCTCTTAGGGGGGCTTTGGTATTTAAACCAACCCAGGGAAAAGCGAATGCGGGTTGCAAAGCCCTTGAAGTACAGTATCAACCTCTTAGGGGGTGTATTGGCTCTGGGCACAGTTATTTTCTGGCTCAAAGCGATCAACAACGCCCCTTTTCAACCC
Source organism: Candidatus Blackallbacteria bacterium (assembly GCA_051715345.1). GTDB lineage: Bacteria > Cyanobacteriota > Sericytochromatia > UBA7694 > UBA7694. The sequence continues at coordinate 32,070 of JBPXJQ010000029.1, read as the reverse complement.
ATTATCAAACCTGGCACCCATCGACTGGCGATCAGTGCAGAACAATGGGGCAAAACCTGGCCTTTGAGAGTCCCTTCGGGAACGCTTGAATGTCTTCCTGGTGCTGAGGTCGTTTTTCATACCCAGGGAAAAACCTACGCAGTGAATGGGCAAGCCAAGCTCAGAGCCCTTCCCAAACTCGAAAATTTGGCATCACCAGATCAGTACATCCCCAAAGCACGCAAAGATTTAAGCGCTTTTCAGCGCATGGGACTGCGGCTCTGCAATTGAAAATGTTAAACTGAGTGACATTGTCTCAGTTTCAATTTCGAGCTATACCACACAGCTTTTTCACACAGCTTTATCACACAGGAGCGAGCATGAGCGAAGCCAGTCAATTGCCCCCGATTGTCAATCTCAAAGACATTGAATTTACCTTGCAGCAACAGGGAGATCATTACGAAGCCCGATTTGCCAAACTCAGCCAAAAATTGGGCTCGCGCAAACTCGGTTCACAGTTGGTCATCGTGCCTCCCGGTAAAAAAGCCTGGCCCTACCATGCGCATTACGTCAATGAAGAAATGTTTTTTATTCTGGCTGGCAGTGGCCAGTTGCGACTCGGTGAGCGCGAATACCTGCTGGCCAGTGGTGATTTGATTTCAATCCCACCCGGTCCAGAGTACGCACATCAAATTGTAAATAACGGCGAAGAAGATTTGACGTATTTGGCAATCAGTACAATGGAAGAACCCGATATTGTGCTCTTTCCTGATTCGAATAAAATCTCAGTTGTGGCGGGAACCCCCCCAGGGGGAGACAAAGAACAACGCACCCTGAATTTTATTGGGGATCTCGAACAACAATTGGGCTATTGGCACGGAGAGACTTAAATCTCTGCCATTATTGCAAGAAATTTGACATAGGTTTATGTAAGCGTTAGAATAAAGTTAAGAAAAGATTATTCCTTTCAACTTTGTCCTGAGGGGTTCCGACCTATGAAATTTCAAGCCCGTTTTTTGCCTCTTGTTTTGGGGGGACTGTTTTTATTGCCCGCCTGCCAACAAGCCAGACCGCTGCCCAATATGAGCCCAGCGTCTCAACTCTCCCGTTTTTCGATGCCTAGCGGCCAACGGGCCCCTGCAGATCTGGTCGAAGCCCCTGGATTTAAAGCCGGGGACAGTCTGGGAGTCAAAGGCCCACTGTTTACCTCTGGTCAAGGCAAGGTCCACGCTTTAAACGCAGATGCCTTTAAAATTGAATTTTCAATTGCCTCTTATCACCTCGTTGTTTCCGCTGAGCGTATCAACGCCACTCAAGCCAAGTTCATAACCATTGATGTCAAACAAAACCGCACAGTGGAAGCCATCGGCACCTATGTGCGGACCGGCAATGTGACGGTCTTTGATATGGGCAAAGGCTCAGAAGTTGAAAAATTGACAGTCAAAAACCAACGCGCAGGTTATTTTGAAACCGATGTGGTACAACCTGGCAAACTCAGCATGCTGAGTGGCGATGCCCGTGGAACCGTAAATTTGAAATTTAGCAAAAAATAGGGTTTAGGGAAAAGGGTTTAGGCTATAGGGCTCTGTCCTAAAAGCGAAACCCGAACCTCGAGCTTAAGATTTGGAAATCCCCACTCTCAAAGAGAAAGTGGGGATTTTGTTTTGATTTTATCTCTGCTTAAAGGATTGGCTTGAATTGGGCTTCTGTGTTTTGAAGGGTTCTTCAGGGGTTCTGAGCAGTTCCAGCAAACAGCCGGGTTGGGACGCCTTAACGTCTTAACTGAAAACCCAACCTCCAGAACCGAGAACCGACTTTCTCAATACCGGGTCGAAACCACTTGGTAGACAAATTTGTGAAAGTAGCGGCCTTGGGTGCCCTGTAAATAGCAATTGATATCCTCTTCAATCGCGCGAATCAACGCGTCGTCACCCGGAAATTGGGCTGCTTGAGCTTTGTAAACGGGTTTCATGCCTGCAAAGCGGGACCGGGCCATTTCCATGGGATAAATCCCAGGGTTGATCTTTTTCAGGTCCTCAAAGCGAATCCGAAAGCGGTGCTGCCAATGGCCCTTTTTGAGAATGCTCACAGCCTCATAGACAGAGACATTGCACAATCCGCCTGTGACAACTTGGCTCTCGTAGAGCTTCATCTGGTCAAAATAGCGCAGTAAATCGGGATCATCAAGAATTTCCAAGGGCAATTCCAGTTCAGAAATAGCGGTGGTGCGACTGATCACCGGGCCATCGTATTTTGCTTTGGACTCCGGCATATTGGGCCGGATCATTTCCGGTGCGCGGGAATTGCTTTGCAATGTACTCAGGGTCGTGATTTTGGGTTTTTCGTCTTTGGGTTTGCGCGGTGCTTTGGGAACAGGAACCGCAACCGCTTGTTTTGAGGTAGGGGTTTGCAATGGTGGAACGGGAGCCACAATATTGGGCACAGGAACTTTGGGTGCCAAAGGCGGAACCCCAGAAGGGGTACGCGGAGGGGCGAGAGAGTCCTGATCGAGCAGGCCGCCGCCCTTTTTCTTGCTGCCAAAGAGATAGTCTGCTGCATCGTTGACCAAATTGTCGAGCTTCCCAAAGACATTGTCCACCACTTTGCCGACTTGCTCTGGGACATAATCATCGATTTTTTCTTTGGGAGCAGGGGGTTTGGCTGCTGCCACCTGAGGATTTTGTTTTTTGGGAGCATCACCGGGTTTGGCTCGGACAAAGGCGTCCTTGTGATACTCGGTAAATTCATCTTCAATCGACATTATCGCCCGCCTCTCTCTTTGAGAAACTCCGAAAGATCTTCCATGCGATCTTCAAGAGTTGGTTGATCATCTCCTACATTATGTCGCTGGAGGTGCTTAACCTGCAAGGGTTCCAAATGCACAGGCACCGCATCGGACTTGAGATCGTCGGGATTGACAATGATATTGTCCTGCACTGCTTCGGGTATATTCAAAAGCGACAAACGTCTTAAAGCATTATCGGGGCCGGGGGGAGGGGCTCCAGGTACCAGCGATTGCACCTGGGGAAAAAGTTTATTGTCGAGCAAATGGCTGGCCCCTTTTTCAAGGCGCTGCTGCACATCACCAAAGGCCGGGGTATCGCGCTCAATCGCCACCAAAGCCTGTTCCTTGAGGTGCTGATAGGTCTCGTCGTAAGATTGCCAATCGGTGAGCTTGTTGCGGGTGGTGAGTACTTCACGGCGGTAATCAACGGTCAGTGCGGCGATGTCGTCTTTGCTGAGATTTTTACTGCTATTGGCTGTGGCCAATTTGTCATCTTCAATCATCAGCGATTCGAGCAGATCTGGCTGGGCCGTCTGCATCTCCTCTTCTTCTGCATTGAGAGAGAGCAGACGCAGACTGAGTTGATCTTGAACCAAATCAATGGCATACCGAGAAGTTGAAGTGAGCGAAATTTGGTCGCGCATCAATTCTTTGGCCAGGGAGCGGATCACCAGCGGAGAGAAAAACACGCCCCGACCGGCCGAAGAGAGAAAGTGACGGGTGTCTTCGTTGAGCAAATCATAATAATCCCGTTTGGCACTGTCACTCAGACTGCCTGTCAAAAATAAGATGATATACCAATAGACCAAATCTTGTACGGCATTGGCATAGAGTTTGGCGTGGCTCTCACGGATCGAACTCAATCCCTCACAAATACTGATTCTGGCGCGCAATTCGCGCTCAGAGAGGGACATTTGCAAACCTGAATAATTACAGAAATCAATGGCATGTTGCATTTCGTGTAAGAGAATCAGCTGAAGCAGATAGATGTCCTGCAGACTGATCTCAGAGACCCCCACAAGGGGCTTGCGTGTTTCGGTGGTATAAGCTTGGGTACCCAAACCAAAGCGGCTGGCAATATCTGAGTAAAAATTGAACCAGATTTTGCCCCGGCTTAAAAATGAAACATTGAGATGCAGGCGCTCGCTCATCCAATCCAAAAGCAATTGGTAGCGGTGAGCGGCATTGGCGATCAGTTCTTCGCGCTCATCGGGATAGGTGCCCGCTGCCGCGCCAAACTCATCGGCCTCTTTGAGGTATTCATAATACTCAAAATGCTGACGTTGGCTGTAGATAATACAATGATGATGAAAACCCACCATCTGGGCTCTCAGATTGCGTTTCACGGGCGACAAAGGGCTCCTTGGTTCTGGGTAAATGGCGAATCATCGTTGATTGCCAACAACAGATTTCCTCATTCTAACAAATCTGCCGTCAGAATCTGAGCCAATTCCACTATAATAGAGTACAACCCACTTCATTTGGAGTTCTTGAATGCAATCTGTGCAGACTGGCAATACCCCACTTTTACCCACTTCCATCGGCTCCGCTCAGGGATCTCCTCCCGCAAACGAAGTCCCAGCAAATGCCCTGAGCGCAGACAAAGGTGACGGGCAAACATTGCAACAGGCCAAGAGCTTAAACGACAGCCTGACAATTAAAACGGCCATCAATACCGATCAAAACAAAGCCCTTGCAAATGTTCAAAGCCAATTGTCCCAGAGCTTTGGCCCGGAAGAATTTGATCGTCTGTTTTCGGGTCAAAAGCAGAATATTCAAGCTGTCCAAACTGTTTTAAGCAGCCGCCCAGATTTGGCTGCCCGGATCCAAGCTTTGCCTCGCGGTGCAGATACCTTGGCATTGCTCAAAACGGCTTCTACACGCCCCTTAAAAGCAGCAGAAGTCATGCAATTGCAAGCATTTCTGATCGAAAGCACAGGCGCCAAAATTGGTTACAAAGGCCATGCCAGTGGCCTCGATGGCGAATATGGCAGCCGTACCCACGGAGCGCTGTTGCATTTTTTGCGCAGACAATTGGCTGAAGCGCCCAATCCCACAGCGACGACTCCCCCCCAGCCCGCTTCGCCCCACACATCTCATCCACCGAGCCCGTCAAATCTTGCCAGACCTACAGATCTCAGTCCCGAACGCCTCAATCAATTGTTAAAAGGGCCCCAGCAATCCCTTAAAACCGTGGCCAAAGTCGTGATGCAATTGCCCCAAGCATCCCGCGATCGGATCACAGCCACCCCAGAAGGAGTGGCTTTTTTGGCCTGTTTGGAAAAGGCCGACAAAACGCCACCCAGCAAAGCCGAAATTCAGGCATTACAGGCCTTTTTGGTCAAGCAGGGTGCCTCTTTGCGCTATTCGGGTCACCCCACTGGTATTGATGGCCAATATGGGAGCAAAACGTTCCAAGCACTCAGAACATTTTTGGCTGAAAGTTTGCAAAGCCCAACTCAGACCGCCCCAGCCGATGGCCCCTACCCCCGGTATGACCGCATGGTAGAAGACGGCCTGTTGGATATGACTGTGGCCCTGGGCTACGACGAAGGCGCCCCCGGCTATGCCCCCTCCCACCTCAGTGAAGAAATTCGCCTGACCTCAGAAATTCAGAGCCGGGGTTTTGTTCGTAACGATGCCAAAGCCCTGGAATTGCTCAAAAAAGCGGGAAAAGAAGTCAATGGCAGCTATTCCGCTTTTTACCTCAAAGAGAATATTGCCACAGCCAATGGAAAACCTGTACACAGCATTTTGCGGGTGATTACTTCTGGCGATGGCCAAGCCGGAGCGCAAAAACGCAAAACCGCGCTTGAAGGCATGAACCAAAGTGATGTGTTTATGTACGGCGGTCATGCCCGTTTTGGTACAGGCCCTGATTTTGACAGCAATCTCTCAGTCACCATCGATTGGGAAGGCGTGCCCAACCCCAAGGGGCAGGGCAAAGTGACCTATCACGACGAAACGGCATTAAAAGAATTGCTCTCAGCCAGTGGCAATGACAGTCAAGCTCTCGATGCCCTCAAGGGTTTGCAAAAAATGGGCAAGGTCACGATTCAGGGCCAAAATGGGGGCAATTTGCGCATTGGCAGTGAAAACAAACACCCCTATGAATTTGGCTCCTACTTGATGAACGAAGCGCTCAAAGATACTTCCACCCAATCTTTGGCAGAAGAAATCTCGGGAGACCAATACCGCCTCTGGCTGTTTAACGGCTGCCGCACCCAAGATTACCAAACCCCGATCCGCGCCATGGGCCAAAAGAACAGCGCACTCAGTTCTGAAAATCTGGATCTGTTTATGACCAATCAGACCCTCTGGTGGGAAAACACAGCTGGCAGTTTAATGGCATTTTTGGATGGCGTGAGTGCTTTTGAAAAAACAGCAGATCTCAGTGAGCGTCTGCAAAAAGCCAATCCAGAACAGAGCCAGAATGGAAAAACCCATGTGCGCCAAGGGTTTGACGACAATCCCTTACATGCTCCTTTTCGGCCCGAATAGATATTAAGCCCGTGAATGATCTGGCTAAACGCATTTGCTCAGGCCTGTTGGCGGGGTTTTTATGCATCGGGCCGGCACGGGCCCAAGAGGCACTGGACCAAGAGTCACTGCCCACAACGGCCAAAACAGAAAAAAGTTCACAGTTTCAGTGGCGATTTCATGCTCTGCCACTGGCCAATTTGGTCTACCAATTGGACTGTTTGAGCGGGCAGGGCCATTGTTCGCTGGAAGCCTATCGCCAATTGTGGCAAAGGCAAATGCAATGGAATACCTCAGATCAAAACCACCTCAAACAATGGCAAACCCTCAAATCACGATACCAAATGCAGTGGATTTTTGAACCCGGCAAGCGCCCGACATCTCGCTTTCCCCTGCGCTTTGAAGGCCTTGACCTGAGCCGCAAATTCCGTTTACCAGCCCTTGAAGCCCGCGATTTGGAAGACTACCAAAGCCGGGTGGCTTTGCTTTTGCATCCCAGAGACGCCGAGCAAATCATTGACCTTTTGGCTCATTTTTATCCGCGATTCGAAGCCTGGTGGCAGCAACAGGCTGCTGCCAAAACAGAAATGGCAGCAAAAGAATTTCTCCAAATCTTGCAAACCCATCAATTGGCAGATTTGGCCGAAAAATCAGCGCAATTTTATGCCAGTCAATTGCCCGCTGGGGGCGTTTTAAACTTGCATTTCTTTTTCAGACCGGGTGACCTGGGAAACAGTGGCAGCCAAAATGGAGAACAAATAGAGAACCACAGTCTGATCGAAGTGATTCCTGAAAAATCACTGCAAAACCAAGTGGCCGTCATATTACACGAACTCAATCACTATTTTTACAGCCGCAGCGACCCCAAACAACACGCTTGGCTGGTAGGGTGGTTTGCCGCCCGCCCAGAACCCTGGGCTATTCCCGCTTATAATTTGCTCAACGAAGTCGTGGCTACCAGCTTGGCCAATGGGCTGGTGATGCGCAAAGTCCTCAGCCAGGCAAGTTATACCCGCTATTTTCAGACCCCTGGCAGCTTTTATTTTGATGCCTATATTGATCCCGTTGCCAAGGCGCTGATGCCCCACTTGGAGCTGGCCCTCAAGCAGAAAGAGACCCTTTACAGCCCGGCTTTTTTAAGCGCTTATCTCAGCACGGTTAAAAGCGCCTTGGGAGACAAAGCCTTGACCCCTGAGCTTTTTTTACGCACCTCAGGGCTTGTGAGTGATGGTTCAGAACTACAGCCTGTGGTGAAGGCCTTTCAACAAGAGCTGCGGATTGGCAGCAGTTGGGGCAGTCAAAACCTCAGCCAAGGTTATCAGACCTTTCAGAACTTTCAAGCCCTCAGTGGCGCTGTCTTTTTAAAACCCGATCAAATCCAACAACTTGAGAGCTGGTCACCCGTCTTAAATGCGGCTGAGCTGAAAAAAATGTACAGCCTGAGCCAAATGAAACGGCCCTTTATCTGGGGTCTGCAGCGCCAGCCCAGCACCTGGCTCTATTTCTTTGTGGCCGATACCCCTGCTGATTTTCAAGATTTGTTTAAGAGATTTAAAGCCCAAAAACAGGTTTTTTCTGGCCCTCTTTAGCCTGGATGGCCTCATGTTTAGAGCATTAAACCGGCAGAGAAGAGCAGACTGTGGATCAGCAAAAGTCGGTTGGTCTGTCCTAAAACAGGGTTTAAACGGGGATCGGCATCCAAACTAAACACTGCTTGCAAGGGCTTGCGAGCGGCAAACAAGACGCCACAGGCCAGCAGCGAAGCGGGGTGTTTGACGGGGGTCAGAAGGTAGACCAACAAAGGAGCCAAGGCACCCAAAACCAAGCAAAAGAGATATTCTGCCCGCACAAATTTGACACCAAAGCGCACTGCCAGCGTGCGTTTGCCTGCCAAGGCGTCTGTTTTGTGGTCGCGCAGATTGTTCACCACCAAAATGGCGGTAGCCAAAAGGCCGGGAGAAAGTGAGGCCAAGACTGCCGCTTGGCTGATTGATTGGGTGTGCAGCCAGTAAGTTCCCAAAGTCGCTCCAAAGCCAAAAAAGAGCAAGACAAAGAGGTCGCCAAGGCCTCTGTATCCCAAAGGATAGGGGCCACCTGTGTACAAAATGCCACTCAGAACCGACAAAATGCCCAAGATCAAAATCGGCAGCCCACCGATCCACGCCAAATAAGCGCCGGGCAAAGCAACCAATCCAAAAGTCAAAACAAAGGCATTGCGCACCTGTTGAGGAGTCATCCAGCCCGCTTGAGTGGCTCGGGTGGGGCCAATCCGGGTCTCGGTGTCTGCCCCTTTGATAAAATCAAAATAATCATTGGCAAAATTGGTACCCACCTGGATCAAGAGCGCACCCAAGAGGGCTGCTGCAAAGACACCGGGATGGGCGTGCCCTTGAGCCAGCGCCAAAGCCGATCCCACCCAAACAGGGGCCAATGCAGCCCCCAAGGTACGGGGCCTTGCCGCCAAAATCCAGCGTTTAAACAAACCAGGCGTAGATTCAACCCTCGTCACGGCACGATCACCTTTCCAGGCAAATATTAAAAATATGACAATTCGTCCATTATTTTTGTGATAAACAGATTTTGATCTGATAGAATAAAAAAATGTTCATAAAAAAAGTTATGCATACTTTCATAGCTTACTCCAGCCCTCAAGCATAGTGCCAGTGTTGCAAAGAATAACTGTCGCTTTCGACTTTTCGCTTTATTTGAGAAACAATGAATCATGAGAGGAAATGACCATGGAGTCTAGCGAGCAAGTGGCAAATGCAGAAACTCCCATTTTACCTCCAGAACTCGATCTCCCTTTGCAACGCATGGCCCAAGAATGGGGCTTACACACTGACTTACTCAGAGTTGCTGCAGAAATCATTGAAAAGCAGACCTATTTTAGTGCCCGCGCTTGGTTGCGTCTCTTGCGGGAAAGCCAAGAAACACCAGAGAACAACGCCATGTTGTGGCGCATCAGTCACCAAAAAGACCTGCTGCTGTCATTGAGCAGCTTGCCCAGCGTCGGTGAATCAGAAAAAAGTCTGCTCACGACCTTGCTCAAGCAATTGGAAGTCCATCCCCAAGTTTCAGCAGCCTGAGTCAATTTGCTCAGCTCTCCTGTCTGACTGAAGACCAAACTCGGAATGCCTCCGTCTCTCAGCCTGTGCTAGAATAGAGAGCTTAGAAATGACGCTAGATGCGCCCTGGAAACACAGGAGAGACAAAATGCAGCAATTGAACTTGGCTTACGTGATGGATCCCATCCATAGCATCAATATCAAAAAAGATTCCACTTTCGCTCTGATGGAAACAGCCCAAATGCGGGGCCACCAGAATTATTATCTCTTACCCGAAGGCCTGATTTTTAAAGACCAACAGGTCTGGGGTTTGATGCAAGCCATCAAAGTGACACGGGCAGAGGTGTTTTATCAGCTCGAAGCCCCACAATGGCAACCCCTCAAAGCCATGGATGCTGTTTTCATGCGCAAAGACCCCCCCTTTGATATGGATTATATCTTTAACACCTATTTGCTCGAATTGGCAGCCCAAGAGACCCGCGTCTTAAACAACCCGGCCAGTTTGCGCAGCGTCAACGAAAAACTCTTTGCCCTGCACTTCCCTGATTTAATTCCCCTGACTCTGGTCAGTTCTGATCGTGAAGCCATTCGCCAATTTGTCAGCGAGCAACAAAAAGCAGTCTTAAAGCCGATCGACGCCAAAGGGGGAGAAGGGGTCTTTATCCTTAAAGACAACGATTCCAACCTCAATGCATTACTCGATTTGATGACCCGCGACGGTCAACGCAAAATGGTGGTTCAGCAGTATATTCCCGCCGCCACAGAAGGCGATAAACGGGTCTTGATGATTGATGGCGAAGTTTGTGGGTGGTTTCGCAGGGTGCCAGCCCAAGGTGAGCACCGCGCCAACCTCAATGCCGGTGGTCAGGCAGTGGCCTGTGAACTCACTGAGCGCGATCGCGAAATCTGCGGTCGGGTAGGCCCCCTTTTAAAAGCTGCGGGACTGACTTTTGTCGGACTGGATATCATCGGTGATTATTTAATCGAAGTCAATGTTACCAGTCCCACAGGCATTCAAGAAGCCCTCAAGCTTACAGGTGTCAATGCAGCGGAACGTCTGATCGCACTCCTGGAGCAAGCATGAATACCTCACTGGAAATTACCCAGGGCAAAATCCTGGTCTATTATATTTTTGACCTCGCAGATTCGGTTGAAATGGAGATCCTTCGCCAAAAATGGACAGGTCGCTCAACAGCAATCAAACTGGTTTCCCGGCGCTCATCTCCCTCTTATTTGCAATTTGACACCGAGCCTCTGCTCCTGCCCATGGGGCAGCAAAAATTGCAATTGACCCCCGACCGTTGGCTCGATGCCGAAGTGCGTGCCAAGGTCTTTGAATTTGGGGTCGTCTCCATCGCTTGGGAACTGCCTTTCCCCGATGATTGGGACAGTGCTGTCGAAGACGCCCAACTGTATATCGACAACCAGATGATCGCCGACGAATCCGAAAAACTGCTCGAAGATCTGATGGCAGCCCTGCAACCAGCGTTGGTCAAGCCCTATGCAGAGCATATGCGTGAAGACTATACCATTTTTTATGTCTATGGTTTTAACGACCCCAATATGGTCAGTTCAGATGCCATTCTCAAAGAGTTGGGCGCAGATATCGCTGGCATGGTTCGGGGAGAAACCAAAACCCTGGCAGAGTCCGAAAGACAGAGCATTCTTGACCACAAAATCACCTATTTCGAAGACGATTTGGTGGTCGTGGCCTGGAACAGCTCGTTTATCTACGATCCCGAAGGAAGCTCCGAACACGTCGACATTCTTGAATTTGCCAATGTCGAATTGCTTGAGTTGCGCTCCTATGACAAATTGCTCGACGATCAACTCGAAACCATCTACGATGAAGTCGAAAACCTACCCAAAACTTGGGTGGGCCTCTTAAAAAGCCCACATCAGCCCACGATTCAAAAGCTGATGACCCTGCTTTTGGACGTCACCGAATTGACGGATCGAATCGAAAACACCCTGAAAATTATTGGGGATCTGTATTGCGCGCGCATTTACCGCAAAATCGCAACCCTTTTGCAATTGCGTGATTGGCAAGCCAGGGTAGATGGTAAATTAGAAAGTGCTCGTCAAATCTATGACACGCTCAATAGCGAAATGCAGGCCCGACGCTCAACAATTATGGAAATCACAATCATTCTTTTAATTGCAGTGGAAATTGTCTTGGTCATGATTCCCGCCGCTGTTCCCCATTGATACTGAATCTGAAGCTTCTTCAATCAGTAAAAAGGCCCGCCAAAAGCGGGCCTTTTCATTGTCTGAGGTCAGGTCAGGTTCTCCCTGGAGAATCTGGATTTACCTGGGGCTATCTAAAAAAGTTTAAAATCCGGAAACGAGATAGACCTCTCGGCTTTTTAAGCGGGGATCACTGCTGCGATTATCGCGGCTTCTGTCACGCTCTTGGGGCGCACGGCTGCTCACAAATGGGCGAGAGTACTGAACTTCGATACAGTTATTTTTATACCACGAGCGGTGCAGGGTATCACAGGCCCATTGGGCATCGGCTTCGGGCATTTCAACCACGCCAAAATTTTGTAATTGGCCGGTTTTTTGACTGACAGCCACCTGAGCTTGAACCACCTGACCATGACGGGAAAAAATCTTTTCGAGTTCAGCGGGGGTGGTTTCAGGGGGTAAATTGGAAACAAAAAGCGTTGGCATAGAGCATCAATCTTTCGATGTATTGGTAAATTGTGATGGACAACCCATAATTAAGTTTTATTATAATCGTTTTTGCAAAAAATTTAAACCCCTGTCACAGAAAAGTTATCTATTTTTTGAAGGTTGAGAAGCAGTGGGCAACTCAGAGGCAGAATGTTAGACTGAAACTGAAACGACACGAATAGTCCCAACAGAAGTGAGGATCGCCATGTTTGCAGATTCCCCGACCCTGATCAGCATTTACGAAAAAATGCTGCTCTGCCGCAGCTTGGACGAAATTCTGGCCCAAACCCGAATTCTTGGCAATCCCTTTTACATTGGTTCCACCTTTGAAGAACCGCTGGTGATCTTGGGTATGGCCATGAAAGTGGGCATGGGCATCCAATATGACGTATTGGCAGCTTATTACCGCTCCTTGCCCCTGCTCGTGGGTATGGGAGTCGCTCCTGCTGCTTTTATGCGCCAAGCGGCGATGTCTGAGCAGGATCCCTTTTCCAAAGGTCGCCAAATGGTCAACCATTTTTGTGAGCCCGAGTTGAATATCATCCCTGTTTCGTCCTGTGTAACGGTCGAAGCAGGCAAAGGCTTTGCCTCAGCCCTGGTTCAAAAAATGCACGCCCAAAATCAACCCTGCTCTGTTTTGACTCTGGTACATCTCGGTGATGCGATGTGTGCCGAGGCAGATTATTGGGTGATGTTACAAGAGATAGCCCTGCGTGAATTGCCCGTGCTGGTGGTGATCAGCAATAATGCGGCAGGGATTCACACGCCTTATCATCAGGGCTCTGCTGCCCCTTGTCAGAGTGCCTGGGGCTTGGCTTGCCAAATAGCGACTTCCTCGCGCCCAACGGATCCACACCTCAAACAATACGTGGCCAATTACAGCCCCTCCCTGCCCGAAGCGGTTCAATTCAGCCCCAGTCCCAAACCAGGTTGGGAAATTGTCGATGGCAGCGACGTTTCATCGGTCTGGCAGGCATCCCAAGTGGCCTTTGACTATATCCGCCAAAGTGGCAAACCCTACCTGCTCGAATTGCGCACCGAAAGAGGACGCCACCACTCCTCTTCAAGCAACCCTTCAGGCCAGATTTTGGAGAACGTCAAAACCGCAGATCCACTGACAAAATTTGAGACCCAGCTTCTTCAGGCAGGCGTCTTGAGTGCCGAACAGATCTCAACCCTGCAGAGCGAAGTCAAAGCCAAACTCATGGCCGAAGCCGAGGCCATTAAGGCTGAGAAAGTATCTGATGACGCCTTCTCTGGCATGTATTATGAAGGGGTTTTACCAGTTTAAAATCTGCAGGCCCAGGCGCAGATTATCACCTTCGCGCAGATCCGGCACACCGTTGCCATTGGCATCATCACTGCTCAAGCAGGAACTGTCACCCACCAGCACCAATTTGCCGGAACCATAGGTACTCGCCAAGACCGTGCCGAAAGCGCCGTCATTGCTGGCAATCCGGAAAGTCCCTGCGCCACTGCGCAATAAGATTGTGGCGGTGTTTGAACCTTGGCTTTGAACACTGCCACTCTGGTACATGGTGACCTGCTTGAGACTTTCGGTAATTGGATGGTTGCTAAAGCTGGCAAAGTTGAGCATCCCCGAGTTGTTTTCACGCAGGGTATCTTCACCAAAGGCAATGCCAAAGGGCTTGAGCATGAGATTTGTGGCTGTGGCATTAAATCCGCCAAAACCCGCCCATTCTCCCAAAACGACCACTTTTCCACCACTGAGAACAAAGGCTTGAATGGCACCAATTTCTTCGGCAGAAAAGGCCTTATTGGGGCTGGTCAAAAACAGAATATCTGTCTCACTCAGATTCTCCATATTTTCAGCGAGAGACTTGAGCCCAAAACCGGCTTTGACCACCTCGTCTTGAAAGGACTTGAGACGAGCCAATGCGTTCTCTCCAGTTAGACCAAAAGGGGCTTTGCTGATATCAAAACTGACCTGTACCTGCCGGTTTTTAGGGGACAAGGCAATCGCCCCCAATTGAATATCTTGATTGGGCAAAACCGCCTGGGTCTTGACTTGGTTGTTAAAACCCTGCTTAGAGATACTCAGGCGCAATTGCACAGACTCAGAATAACTCAGACTGAAATTGCCATTGGCATCACTCAGGGTGCTCTGTTTGCTGTCGAAGATCACCGCCGCAGACAATGGCTTGCCTGAACTATCGGTGATTTTGCCTGTTAAAGTCGAGATTTTGGCATCGAGTTTGATCGCGACAAAATGGGCATGGTCGGTTCCCACCGGTGGCAAGGCACTGAAATTGACATTGCGCACGGTATCGACAAAGCCGGCAGCCTTGACCCGAATGGTATATTCTGCGTCGAGGCGCAATTGCTGAAAAGTGACCAAGCCATTGCCATCAGTACTGGCTGTTTTGCTGGCTATACCAGCCGCGCTGATCTCCACTTCTGCACCACTGACATTTTTGACATTGGCATCGGTGATCAACAATTGGACATTGGTGGTGGGAGCTGGAATCACAGTGCCCGAAACTGCAGGGGTGGCCGTGGCTGTTGGGCCCGGGCAGACTGCCGTTCCTGGGGTGCCACAGGGATCGGGTTCAGAAGGGCAGCCACTGAGGCTCAAAAGCAGGGTCAAGGCAAACAATCCCGTTCGATGAGAACGCATCATTGAAATGAAATTAATCTTTGGCATTGTGCTCAGTCCATTTTAACGCCCGCAAGGCGTTGAGTTTGCCGTAGCCACTGGCTTGGTCAAAGCCCAGGGCATCCATATCGTCGGCAGTGGCAATCAAGCGACTGCGAATTTGGGCCGGTGTCAAATTGGGTTCACGGCTCAACATCAAAGCCACCACCCCCGTCACATGGGGGCAGGCCATGGAGGTACCCGAAGTGGCAGCATAATAGGTACTGGTAACCCGTTTTTGGTAATATTCATAAGTGGGGTAAGAGGGCCAGGTGGACCAAATCTGTTGGCCTTCTGCCGCTGTGGCACTTTGGCCCCCGCCACCGGGAGCGACCAAGTCGATCTCGGGCCCCCCATTGGAATAACTTGCAATTTTATCGTATTGGGTATGGGCTCCAACAGCAATCACGCCAGGATAAGCGGCGGGCACTGTGATCGGCGAAATGGTCCCGACCAAACGGGCACTTTCATTGCCTGTGGCCGAGACGATCGAGATATTTTTTTGCAAAGCCAATTCAATTACGTCCACCAGAGCCTGGGTACTTTTATTGGCGGGTCCGCCAATGCTGATATTGATCACCCGCACATTGCGATCGATCGCCCGCTGAAAAGCAGCAGTCAAGACGGCCGCATCGGTATTGCCAGCATAGTCAGTGGCTTTGATTGGCACAATCCGCACCCCTTCACCACTTACACCGGCAACCCCTATTTGGTTGTTCATTTGGGCCGCAATCACACCCGTAACATGGGTGCCATGACCATTGCCATCCATCCCACCATAGTTTTTGCTCAGACCCGTCAGCGGATTGCGGTAGACATCTGGGCCTTTTTCTTCGTTCCAGACATCTTCAAATTTTTCTAAATGTTCGATTAAGTCGGGATGGTTGGGATCCACACCTGAGTCAATCACTGCAATTTTGAGGTTTTTATTGCCTGTGCTTAAGGCCCAGGCCTGGTCGACACCGCTGCTCTTCATATTCCATTGCAGACCATAATTGGGGTCATTTGGACGCACCAGGGTGGACGACTGCATGGTCTGAAAGCCTGGCAGCTTAAAGCTGGGATTGGGCTCAGCATAAGCCACTGAAGCACTTTTTTCGAGCTGATCCAAGGACCGCAGTAAAGAGGTGCGCGCGGGAATGCGCAATAAATAAATGCCCTGGTCTTTGGAGATCAACCGGGCGTCTTCAATTTTGACATTTTCGGGCAAAACGTTGTGCAGATCAGCGGCTTTATCGCGCAATTTGAGTAGGATGTCCCGACTGTGGGCCAGGTCGACACCCGCCAGAGGCATGGCAAGAGCCACCTCTGATTGCGCCAGGGGTGAAGTAGGGGCCAAGCCGTTAAGCGAAACGCTCGAACAGGCGCTCAACACGGTTAGACCCAGGGCAAAGAACGATTTAGGAGTAGAGCCTTTGAACATGTATCACTGCAGGGTGGAGCATTAATATCCTGACTGCTTTATTGGCATTCATACTTTGTGGCAGTTGCAGGCGGTAAGAGTAAAAAGAGCGTTTTTCAACTTCACGGGTTCCATAAATCTGATGAAACAGGGCCAGGGTCTCGGGCCGGGTATCAGGGCGGAAATCCACGATGATTTGATTGCCCCCATCAAGAGGTATGGGAGTGATAATTGCAGTGCCATTGGGAATCTGGTTCTGATTATTGGCATTTCCTGCTGTTGCTTGAGGATCGGAAGGGGCAGGAGAAGGCGCTCCCTGAGCGTTAGTCGAAGGGGTGCCCGAAGTCACAGGGGTGGGGATTTTCATGCGGTAATTGGGCTCAGCGTACTCGACCAAAGGGCTCTGGGCATAGAGCTTAACAGCATCTTCAACTGAGAGATTTTGGGGCAGTCTCAGGCGGTGCACCTTGATCCCAGAAATCACGCTGAGTTGACTCACCCCGTGGTGGCTGTTGATAAAACGGATATCATCGGGGGTGGCATTGGCCTTGAATTTGACCAAGAACTCATTGGGCAGATAATCAGTGCTTTTGACAGGAGTGCCTGGATTATAGGGCTGAACATTGACGGCCTGGGGATTGATATGATCGGCTACGACATAAGCAGGCACGGGGTCGGTATCGGTGACATAAGCCAAACTGGCAAAGAGTTCAGCGTATTGGCCGCGGGTCCGCAAAGGCGGCACCTTAAAGGTCCAGACCAATGGCCCCATTTGCTTCGGCGTGGTTTTAAAGGTTTTACTCAAAGCCTCAATGAAGGGCTTTTTGACCTCTGGCCGAAACGTCACAGTCACAAACTCGTCTGCGGCTTGGGCGATCAAACCCATTGTACAGACTGAAGCGCAGACAAGAGTGGTAAGAAAAAGTTTAAGCTGTTTCATTTGAGGCAATTATAGCATGTGGACCAGGCCGAAATGGAAGCTTATCTTGAACTTAGGCTTTTTCTTTTTCGACAGAATAGCCCAACTCAAGCAGTCTGCGGCGTTCATTGCGCCAATGGGGCATGACTTTGACAAAGAGTTCAAGAAAAATTTGGGTCCCTAAAAACGCAGAGATGGTCATGCGGGCCGCTTCGCCAATTTCTTTTAATTTTTGGCCTTGTTTGCCAATCACCATGCGTTTTTGCGAATCCCGTTCGACCACAATCACGGCAGAGATATAGATCAAATCCGCGGTGCGGTGTTTAAATTGCTCGACATAAACCGAAGCGGCATGGGGTATTTCGTCGCCGGTCTGACGAAAGACCTGTTCGCGCACCAATTCGGCCACCATCACCCGCTCACTCTGGTCGGTGTATTCGTCATTGGGGTAAAGGGGGACGCCGATCGGCAATTCTTTGTAGAGCGCAGTCAAAACCTCGGGCAGGCCATCGGAATGTTTGGCAGAGATCTGAAAGACCCGTTTAAAATGCCCCAGATCGGTATAGGCCTTGAGAAATTGCTCACGTTGGGCCTTGGGCAATTTATCGACCTTGTTGAGCAATAAAAAGGTTTTGGGGGCTTTCTGGGCCAAGAGATCGGAAATAAACTTATCCCCAGGGCCAGGGGCTTCGGTGGCATCGACGAGAAAGAGGTGAAAATCGACTTCATCCAAGACATGCAGGGCCTGATCAATCATATTGCGGGCCATCAGATGTTTGGGTTTGTGAATCCCTGGGGTATCGACAAAGATAATTTGGCCCCGTTCGGGCTCAGTTAAAATCCCACGCAGACAGGAGCGGGTGGTTTGTGGACGCTTGGAGACAATGGCCACTTTTTCGCCAATCAAATGATTCAAGAGGGTCGATTTTCCCACGTTGGGGCGGCCAACCAAACTGACAAAGCCGCTTTTTAAGCTTGTTTTTAAACTCTCGGGCACAGATTATTCCTTGCTCATTTCAAAATTGTGGGTCAGGCTCTCGGAACGGGTAATGGTGATCTGGAAGACCCGTGTCTTAAAGCCCTGTTTGTTCAGAGAGAGGCGATAGGTGCCTTTGGGAATTTCACGAAAACTGTATTGGCCTTCGGCGCCACTTAAGGTGATCACCATCAGGTCATCGTTTTCGAGTTTGAGTCGCACGCCCGTCAAGATCTGGCCTTTGTCATCTTTGACTTGGCCTTCAATCAGGGCCGAGACCTGGGCATTGTTGGGCGGTACGGCAGTCGCAATCGGGGTGGGACCTGTTGCTGGTGTGGGTTGCGCAGCCGGGGTTGGCGTCGCAGCCGCAGGTGTGGGGCTGGCCTGGGGGGGCTCCACGGTAAATTCCTGGGCCAGGGTATTGGCAGGCAAAACCTCGACGCTTTTACGCGTGACTATTTTGCCTTGATAGAGCAAGGTCAGGGTGTAATTGCCAGGCACAATTTCGGTAAACAGATAGGTACCATTGGCTTCAGCCATGACCTGATTGACCAAATTGCCCCTGCTGTCTGTCAATTCAAGCTGTGCACCTTGATCGCTGACGGGATTGCCATTGGGAAAGACCACCCGGCCCGAAATACGCCCCATGCGCTTGGCGAGCGTGATCTCAATAAAGGTCTCGCGGTTCTCTTGAATCGAGATAAAGCGCGATTCAGAATACCAGCCCTCTTTGGCCACTTCGGCTTCATAAGCCCCTGTTGGCACTTTGAGATACGCCGCTTCACCGATCAGATCCGTCAGGGCGTTGACCCGCAAGACCAAGTCGGGGCTAGAGAGGCGAATTTCTGCGCCACTTAATGCAGTTTGGGTATGTTTATCGAGCACGCGCACACGGAAACTGCCGCGGGTTGCTCCCGGAGCCTGAATCTCAACCCGAGAGGGAGGTGTGGCACTTGCTGCGGGCACAGGGGTCGGGGTTGGAGCCGGAGTTGCAACAGGGCTGGGAGAGGCAGAAGGCGTAGTTTCAGGCGCTTTAAAGCCAAAATTGCCGCTGTAACCCACCCCCAGAATAAAGTCACGGTCCCAGAAAGTCCGGCCCGGAACTTGCATCAGGGCCATATCGATGTGTAAAAAAGGCAGTGGTGTAAAATTCAGCCCGAGATTAAAAGCCGGGGTGCTGAGATCGTTAAACGAGCCCATATACTCCATTTTGATGCGGCCATAGTCCAGCACGGGGATTTCTAAACCACCCACCAGCCGGGCTCCGGTCAGGCCCCCCATAAAACCCGCATGGAAATTGGCCACGTGATAGGTCTTTTTTTCGTAGGGCAGAAACAGGGAATGCGAGAGTGTCAAAAACAGACTATTGCCGGGCAAATAGCTGCCAGCAGGGTCTGCTCCCAAGAGGGTCGCCCCCATGGCCAAGGAGACCGGCAGGCCTTTGGCCTGATCAATCAAACGGTATTTTATACTGCCAGCCATCGAAGCAAAGCCATTGGCAGGGGGAGCACCAAAGACCAAACCTGCTTCGAGATTTTCGAAGAGGCTCACCGTAGCGGAAAGCGACAGACCCGAATTGAGGGGGAAATAGCGCAGGGAGGCGACATACGATCCGTCCGCCATAATCTCTGCGGTGGGAACATTAAACAAACCCGAATACCCCCACAGGGCCGGATTCGGGGCTTTGTGGGGGGTGGGCTCAGCCCAGGCCGCCAGAGTGGCGGCCTGCAGGCTCAGATACACCCCGGCGACTCCGAAGAGCCGCCGGAGAGGGGCGTTGCCCATCTTAGGCATCCCGTTTGGCTGCGGCTTTGGCTTCCGCAGCTTCAGCGTAAACCAAAGCGGAGGCAGCTTCAGCGGCTGCGGTATTTTCGGCCACAAATCGCTGTTTTTTGAGCAATTCGTCGCGCATCGCTTTGGAGCGCATACCGGTACCGGCGGGAATCAAACGACCGATGATCACGTTCTCTTTGAGACCGCGCAACCAGTCGCGTTTGCCTTCGACAGCCGCTTCAGTCAGAACACGGGTGGTCTCCTGGAACGATGCCGCAGAGATAAAGCTCTCGGTATTGAGTGAAGCTTTGGTAATCCCCAACAGAATCGGGGTGTACTCAAAGGATTCGGTCTCTAAACCAATTTCTGCCACGCGTTTTTTCTCCTGCTGGATGCGGGTTTCGCTGACGATTTCGCCAGGCAGGAAAGTGGTCTCACCGGGATTTTCAATCCGGCATTTGCGGGTCATCTGACGCACAATCACTTCAATGTGGCGGTCGTTGATTTTTACACCCTGAGAGCGGTAAACCATCTGTACACCATCCACGAGGTAGCGCTGGGCTGCGGCCACATCTTGGATTTTGAGCAATTCGTGCGGATTGACAGAGCCACTGGTGAGGCGCAAACCTCGGGTGATCTTCTGACCATTGACGACTATCGCAGAGGCCGTGTAAGGCACTTCGATGGCGTACTCTTGCTCGTGTTCGAGCCCCATTTTCACACCCCGGATTTTGATCGTGGTTTTGTCGTCGTCACGCAGGACGTCGAGGACTTCTCCTTCAAATTCCGAGAGGATGGCGGTTTCTTTGGGCTTGCGGGTTTCAAGCAATTCCTCTACGCGCGGCAGACCCTGGATAATATCCCCAGTTTTCATTTGCTCGTAGGTCAGAATTGCGATCACTTCGCCCTGGCGAACCATGCTCTGGTCGGTGACGACCAAGTGTGATCCCTGGTTGACCAAGTAAGGACGGGCGCGGCGAACCACAACCGAGTTTTTATCCACTTTGGTGACAACACCCGTTTCAAGTGAAGGCAGACCCTCTGCGATCAAATCACCTTCAAAGAGTTTATCGCCCTCTTTGACCAGCGGTTTGCTCACATCAGCGTAGACCTTCTCGTGTTCGTTGGTCAGCAACATCATGCGGAAGACACCGGTGTTGGAATCTTCAAAGACATGAATGGTGCCGTCGGATTTAACACGGTACTCGGTTGAAGCCACTTTGTGACGGGCTTTGACCATTTCGCCATCTTTAACCAGGGGATCGATATAAATGTCGATCTCTTGGTACTCGGGCGAGAAGGTGCCACGCAGGGTGCCTTTTTGGCCAGAGAGTGCTTCGGTCGAAGACAAATTGAGGAAATAGGTGTCTTCCAGTTCGGGGTGGGGCAGCAGGTTAACGCGGCCCCCAAGGGTCACCAGTGAACCGAGCAATTTGAATTGCAATTCAATTCGGCTCAGGGGAGAACCCGCTTTGACGCGGTCGCCTTGGCGATGCAGCAGACGGGTGACGGTGTCGAGACCGATGTTGTCGGACTCAGTACGCACCTGGAAGAAGTTTTCACCGGGTTTGATTTTGTACTTCTTGAAGGGGCGAATCACAATCAAAGTCTCAGCTTCATCGACTGGAATCATCTGAATGAAACCATCAATTTCGCTGTGAACTTCGGCCATTTCACCGCTATCGGGATCAAGGCGTTTGCCCAAGAGCTTACCATGGCGGATACTGGCATTTTCTTCGACCAGGATTTCAGAACCATCGGTAAAGCGATAGGCCACAGCACCTGGATAGAAGAGCAATTCCTGTGAGGTATCGGGCTCGTAATAGACAAATCCGGCTTCTTCAACCTTTTCGCCTTCCATCAGCTCGGTACCGGCAGCCACTGTTGCACTTTCTTCCAAGAAGAGGGTTTTGTCTTTGAGACTGTAACTTTCTTCAAAGAGCAGCAAAACTTCGACTTCTTTGGCAATCGGCTCTTTTTCATTGACTTCATGCACATAGTGCACAATGCCATTGCGCTCAATTTTGTAGCGACTTTCAAAGGCCTTGGCAATCACCTGGTTGTTTTCCAGACGGGTGCCGTTTTCGACAAAGAGTTCAAAATTGCGCACCGAGAGATCTTCGTCGAGGAAGTTCAAGGTGGTTTCGGGACGGGTTTTGTCCACGAGTGCGCCTTCGAGCTGCAATTCCGCAGTGATGATCGAGAGGTTTTTGGTGCCATCTTCGTTTTCAATCAGCGAAACACGGCCACCGTATTCAGTCGAGGTGCCAATACTGGCGATGGTATCGCCAAATTTGAGCACATCCCCGTCTTTGACACGGACTTCGCATTTGGGAGGCATGGAATACACGTCGCCGCTGTAAATCCAGACCAAACCCTCTTTGCTGGTGACAATCGTTTCATCCTGCTGTTTGGCACGGTTGCGGCGTTGCTCATAGAGAATGCCGTCATAAACGATTTTGCCGCTCACGCCGCCGACAACTTCTTTCTGTTTGCGCTCAATCGACGAGCGACCAAACTTACCAGACTCGCGGACAGCAATGGCCAAAACGGAAGACTCATCTACTTCATCCCCGTCTTTGGCACGAATGGCAAAGCCAGGCATAATCACGATTTTTTTGTCTTTTTTGCGGCCACCGGGAGACAGGGTAATTTCAAATTCTTTTTCCAAGACCTTGAGATTGTCCCCTGCTTGGGTACGGATATCCTGGGTGATCATCTCAGAAGCATTGTAAGAGATTTTTCCCTTGACGCCTTTGCCGGGATAGATCTTCTCTGCTGAGGCCCCTTCAAATACACCCCCCGTATGGAAGGTACGCATGGTCAGCTGGGTACCGGGCTCCCCAATTGACTGAGCAGCGATAATGCCGATCGGTTCACCACGATCCACCACACGCTGGTTGGTCAGTGACCAACCATAACAGAGGCGGCAGACACCAAAGTGGCTTTCACAGCCCATGGGCGAACGCACGTCGATAAACTGTTCAGCTTCGGGACGGGCCACGATCCAGTCATTGATATCGTCAAGCTTGTCGGGTGAAATCACTTCATTGCGATGGACAATGACTTTGCCTGAATCGCTGATAATATCACGGGCAGAGGTACGGCCCACCAAGCGGTCAATCAATTTCAAGTGAAGATTTTCACTCTCTCTGACATCGCAGAGGCGGAAAAAATTCATGGTGCCGCAATCTTCGTCGAGGATGATCACGTCTTGGGCCACGTCCGCCAGACGGCGGGTGAGATAGCCAGAGTCAGCTGTGCGCAACGCGGTATCTACAATCCCTTTACGGGCCCCGTAAGAGGAGAGCACATACTCAGTCACGTTCAAGCCCTCTTTGAAGTTGGACTTGATCGCCATATCGATAATCCGACCGGAAGGATCAGACATCAGACCGCGCATCCCGATCAACTGACGAACCTGTGAGATATTACCACGGGCGCCGGAGAAGGCCATCATGTACACAGAGTTGAGCTTGTTCTCGGGATCGTTTTTATCGATCAGCTTGGTCAACGATTCAGAAGCTTCATGCCAGGTATTGATAACGCGGGTATAGCGCTCTGTTTCGGTGATCTGACCGCGGTGGAACAGGCGTTCGGCCTCGGTGATAATGTCTTCAGCCGCTTTGAGAATTTCGGGCTTGCGTTTGTTGACAACCAAGTCACAAATCGCAATCGAAACACCGGCTTTGGTGGCGTAGTGGAAGCCTGCGTCTTTGAGGTTGTTCGCCAATTCGGCGCTGCGCTCATTGCCGTAGACCTTGTAACAGCTTTCAATCAGCTCGGAAAGCTGTTCTTTGCCAAAGGAATAATTCTGGTAAGGCACTTCTTTGGGGAAAAGTTGATTGAGCAAGAGACGACCCGCAGTGGTGCGGATATACACCTGATCGCTCATTTTCACTTCGCCTGACTCTTCCAGATCGCCCAGGGGAATGCCTGCAAATTTAACAACCATCCGGCCCTGTTTGTCGCGTTTGGGCTGGCCTTTTTCATCGATCTGAGCGGTGGAGTGCAAATGCACCATTACGGGCTCATCGAGATCGAGACGGGGCACGGGAAAACGCACCAAAACTTTGGCGTGGATATCTACCTGACCCGCTTGGTAAGCAGCCAGCATCTCATCAGAGGAGCTGAACACTTTGCCATTGCCAATCAGGGTTGAGTCCTCTTTGTCGGCCTCGGGATTGTCGATCGTCACATAATAACAGCCGATAACCATATCCTGTGAAGGACTGACAATCGCCTTACCTGTGGCGGGCAAGAGGATATTGTTGGTGGCCATCATCAGCAAACGGGCTTCAGTCTGCGCTTCAATTGAAAGCGGGACGTGAACGGCCATTTGGTCACCGTCAAAGTCAGCGTTGAACGCGGTACAAACCAAGGGATGCAATTGAATCGCGCGGCCTTCAACCAGAATCGGTTCAAAGGCTTGAATGCCCAAACGGTGAAGGGTTGGAGCGCGGTTGAGCAGCACGGGGTGGCCTTTGATGACTTCTTCGAGAATGTCCCAAACGAAGGTGTCCTGACGCTCAATCAGTTTTTTGGCTGATTTAATATTCTGCACCACGCCACGTTCAACCAATTTATTCATGACAAAGGGCTTAAACAGCTCCAGTGCCATTTCTTTGGGCAAACCGCATTGGTTCAATTTGAGTGACGGTCCGACAACAATAACCGAACGGCCTGAATAATCGACACGTTTACCGAGCAGGTTCTGACGGAAACGGCCCTGTTTGCCTTCAACGATATCGCTGAGAGATTTGAGGGCGCGGTTATTGGGGCCCACCACAGTGCGACCGCGGCGGCCATTGTCAAACAAGGCATCGACGGCTTCCTGCAGCATGCGCTTTTCGTTGCGGATGATAATATCCGGCGCTTCCATCTCAAGCAGACGATTGAGACGGTTGTTACGGTTGATCACGCGGCGATAGAGGTCATTCAAGTCGGAGGTCGCAAAGCGGCCACCGTCAAGTTGGACCATCGGGCGCAGATCGGGGGGAATCACGGGAATCACGTCCAAGACCATCCAGGTCGGGTGTGAACCGGAATTCAAGAAGTTCTCAATTACGCGCAGGCGCTTGATCAATTTGATCTTCTTTTGGCCAGAGGGTTTGTTTTCACGCAGTTCGTGCCAGATTTCTTCGGAGATGGTCTTGAGGTCGAGTTCACCCAAGAGGCGTTTGATTGCCGGGGCACCCATTTCAGCTTCAAAACTCTCATCACCGTAGATGCGGCAGAGCTGATCATATTTGTCTTCTGAGAGCAATTGGCCCTTTTTCAAAAAGAGGGTGCCCGGTTCGGGGGTCTCTTCTTTGGCGGGGGAGGCAACAGCACCTTCTTCAGCCTCTTCAGCCGCAGCGGCTTCGAGAATGACCTTTTCGGCAGCAGTGCTCTCACGTACCAGGGTTTCGTCTTTCAGGACAATATACGCGTTGTAATAGGTCACATCTTCCAAGCTGCGCAGGGGGATATCCAGCAGCAGGCTCAGGTAGCTGGGAATGCCTTTGAGGTACCAAATATGGACCACGGGGGCAGCCAGTTTAATATGGCCCATGCGGTGACGACGCACCTTGGACTCAGTGACTTCAACGCCGCAACGTTCGCAAATAATGCCGCGGTGGCGGACACGTTTGTACTTTTGGCAATAGCACTCCCAGTCACGGGAGGGTCCAAAAATGCGCTCGCAAAACAGGCCTCCCATTTCGGGCTTGAGCGTGCGGTAGTTGATCGTTTCGGGCTTGGTGACCTCGCCACGGGACCAGCTCAGAATGCGCTGGGGAGAGGCAATCCCGATTTTAATACAATCGAAGGCATCTCCTTCATCGCTGGGCTGTTGACCTTGAGGGTAAATCAGAGGTTCGCTCTTAATCACAGTTATCTTACCTACAATTTCTCATTTTTTTCAAAGACGTACCAATTCGATTTGGCACTGTTTAGCTGCTGAGTTCCGTGGGTTCCAGCAGCGAGGTCTTGGAGAGCTGTTCTTTCAGCCGCTCTTTGTACTGGGTGAGACTGTCTTCAAACAGTTCCACTTCGGATTCGGTTCCATCATCGCCAATGTGGAGAATTTGGATATCGAGTCCCAGACTTTGCAATTCGCGAATCAATACCTTGAAGGATTCGGGAATGCCCGGTTTTTGGATATTTTTGCCTTTGACAATCGATTCGTAGGCAGCGGCGCGGCCCATCACGTCATCGGACTTGATGGTCAGCATTTCTTGCAGGGTATAAGCGGCACCGTAGGCTTCCAGACCCCAAACTTCCATTTCCCCGAAGCGCTGGCCACCGAACTGGGCTTTCCCGCCGAGTGGCTGCTGGGTAACGAGGGAGTAAGGTCCTGTGGAGCGGGCATGGATTTTGTCGTCAACCAAGTGGACGAGTTTCATCATATAAAAATTGCCCACACCTACTTTTTGCAAGAAGGCCTCACCTGAACGACCGTCGTAAAGGGTGATTTTGCCAGTATCGCTCAGCCATTCCCAATCTTTGGTGGCCTGCTCCATGGCATCCGCTTCACTCAGTTCATCGCCGCGATCTTCAGCGCGCTGCAACATCTCTGAGACCTGTTTCTTCATCTGGCGTTCACGGGCAGCATTCAGCTCGTTTTCCACCAATTGTTGAGAAGCCATGGCACCGAACATTTCGTCGAAGGGGGTGATTTCCACCATCTCTTCGTTAAACGCAGCCGCCAGACCCATGAGGTATTCATAGATTTGACCGACGTTCATACGGCCAGGTACGCCCAGGGGATTGAGCACGATGTCAACCGGAGTGCCATTGGGCAAGAAAGGCATGTCTTCGACGGGCAGCACGCGGGAGATAATCCCTTTGTTACCGTGACGGCCTGCCATTTTGTCGCCGACTGAGATTTTGCGTTTCTGAGCAATGTAAACGCGCACCACTTTGTTCACACCGGGGGGCAGCTCGTCGCCATTTTCACGGCTGAAGACTTTGACGTCGACGACGCGGCCTTTTTCACCGTGGGGCACACGCAGAGAGGTGTCGCGCACATCGCGGGCTTTTTCGCCGAAAATCGCACGCAGCAATTTTTCTTCGGGCGGGTGCTCAGACTCCCCTTTGGGAGTGACTTTGCCGACCAGGATATCACCGGGCTCGATTTCTGCACCGACGCGGATAATACCGTCTTCGTCGAGATCGCGCAGAGCGTCTTCGCCGACATTGGGAATATCGCGGGTGATTTCTTCGGCGCCGAGTTTGGTGGTACGGGCTTCGGTCTCATATTTCTCAATGTGAATCGAGGTAAAGACGTCATCTTTGACCAAACGCTGACTGATCAAAATCGCGTCTTCAAAGTTATAGCCTTCCCAAGGCATAAAGGCCACGAGAATATTGCGGCCCAGCGCCAGTTCACCCATTTGGGTTGAAGCGCCATCGGCAATCAGCTCACCGGCTTTGACCATTTGGCCTTGTACCACCGCAGGTTTCTGGTTGATACAGGTATCTTGGTTGGAGCGGTAGAATTTGAGCAGGTCGTACTGTCTGACATCGCCTTTGACGGTTTTGACACGCACTTTATCTGCAGAGACAAAGACCACTTCGCCATCTTCTTCGGCCAAAACGAGGCTGCCAGAGTCATAAGCTACCCGTTTTTCGAGGCCGGTTCCCACCAGGGGACGCTCAGGCTTGACCAAGGGCACAGACTGACGTTGCATGTTTGAACCCATCAAAGCGCGGTTCGCGTCATCGTGCTCCAAGAAGGGAATGATCGACGTGGCCACAGAAACGATTTGAACGGGTGATACACCCACAAATTCGACCTCGGAAGGGTCCACTTCGAAGAAGTCGCCTTTGAAGCGAACAGGTACGCGGGGCAATTGGAAACGGCGTTCCATGACTTTTTCGCCATCGCGAGTGACTTCCACGTCTTCAAAGCCCAAGTCTCCCGGAGCAATGTAGTGGTTGTCTTCTTTGTCGGCAGTCATAAACACCAATTCGCGGGTCAAGAGACCGTTGCGAACGCGCCAGTAGGGGGTTTCAAGGAAACCATATTCATTGACCTGGGAGAAAGTGGCCATGGAGTTAATCAGACCGGCGTTGGGACCTTCAGGGGTCTCAATCGGGCAGATACGGCCATAGTGAGAGGTGTGGATATCGCGAACGGCAAAACCTGCACGCTCACGGTTCAAACCGCCGGGTCCCAGAGCGCTGAGACGGCGTTTGTGGGTCAACTCGGCCAATGGGTTGGTCTGGTCCATAAACTGGGAGAGCTGTGACGAACCAAAGAACTCTTTGATCGAAGCAACCAGGGGTTTGGCATTGATCAGGTTCTGGGGGGTCAGGCTGTCGATATCTTGAATGGTCATGCGCTCACGCACAATCCGCTCAATACGGGTGAGACCGACGCGGAACTGATTCTGCAGCAATTCGCCCACAGAGCGAATACGGCGATTGCCCAGGTGGTCGATATCGTCCAAATCGCCCATGTCGAAGTTAAAACCAACGAGGTAGTCAATAATCGCCACGATATCGCGGTTGTCGAGGGTGCGAATATCTTCTGAGACGTCGAGTTTGAGCTTCTGGTTGATCTTGTAGCGGCCCACACGACCGAGGTCGTAGCGCTTGGGATCAAAGAAACGGCTCTTGATCATCTGTTGACCGCCCTCAGCAGAGGGGGGGTCGCCCGGACGCAGTTTTTTGTAGACTTCGATCAGGGCCTGATCGGTGGTTTCAATGCCCTGGCCTTTTTCTTTTTCGAGCGTGCGCTCCAAGAAATCCCGGTGACGGAAAAGTTCTTTCATGTCCTGGGTTTGGTAACCCAAAGCACGCAAAAAGGTCGTGGCCAAAATTTTACGGGTTTTGTCGACCCGAATGTGAATCAGGCCGTGGTTGTCGGTCTCAAATTTGAGCCAAGCACCGCGGTTGGGGATCACTGTGGCGGAGTAGAGGGTTTTGCCACCGGTCTCAGCATCTTCACGTTTGAAGTAGACGCCGGGGGAGCGGACAATTTGGCTGACAACAACGCGTTCAGCGCCATTGATCACAAAGGTGCCACGTTCGGTCATGAGGGGCAATTCGCCAATAAAAATGCGCTGTTCTTTGATCTCGCCCGTTTGTTTGTTGACAAGCTGGACGGGAATCTTGAGATGGGCGGCGTAAGTCAGGTCGCGGGCCCGGCAGTCGGGCACGGAGTAAGGGGGCTGTTCCAATTCATAATTGGGAAGCAAGTGCAGCTCTAAGCGGCCACTGTAGTCTTGGATCGGGGAGAAAGATTCCAGGGCTTCTGGCAGTCCTTCTTTGAGAAACCATTTAAAGGAGTCTTTCTGAATCTTAATCAGATCAGGAAGTTGTTTAAAACTTTCAGAAACTTCTTTGTGGATTTTTTTACGTTCCAGGGCGGCGGTTGAAAACATCGGTGATCGTATACCTACCTTATCAAATTCATGCATCCGCGTTGGATGAAACCGACCCCATGATTGGGGTTCTTATAAGAGGGGGGTGTATGCCGTCTTGGCGACGGAGGCACACAAAAAAAACAAGATGCCACACCCAGGTAATTCCGGGGGCATGAAAAATTGGATTTTAATTGTAATGCTGCCAGCATTCAGCGCTATGCGAGACCAACCCTCTTAGAATGATCGCAGGTAAGCAGTTTAATCAGTCTATGCGTGTATTGTCAAGGCTTTAGACTGTGCTTTAGCGGCACCCCCACAAGAGCTGTCTGTGTCAAGCAGCACCTCATTCTTAACCTCAGCTCAGGTTTCAATTTAATTTTTTTTTAGTCTTTATTTTCAAAAAAGCACAAAAAAAGAGGGCAAAAAATAATTTTAGCAGGCCCACCCAGTACTTCGGGGGAGCCTGCTTTCAATCAATAAAAAAAGTCGGGCCTTGGCTTTTAATAAAAAAGCTCGGCGCTTTGCTTTCTCTTTTTCTGAATCACAGGGCTTTTTTTGGCGCTGCGCCGGCCTCTGGGTTGTTCAAACTCTGCTTCAAACTCGGTATAATCGTCGAGGAATTCACTCTCTCCCTCTTCTTCACCCTGATAAGAATAAGTATAGAGATACTTTTTCTGGTATTGGCTTTTTTTGGCGCCCTTATCTCTGAAATCAGCAGACATGCAACGTTATTTTAAACTCCTTCATGTTTGAAAATCATTAGAGGTTGGTCTCAGAATAGCCGCTGAGAAGTGTCTGAATGAACACAGAAGTACCCTGTTGGCAGCGATTGGGTACAAAGGGCCCATCAAGAACGATCAAAAGCTTGTATTCTGCTCTTATTCTAGCTTATGGATCCCCATTTTTCAGCCGGGGCAAAATCTAAAATTAGGTTAAATTTTTCAAACATTGCCCAGAGCGGCGATCAAGCGCCTGTTTTTAAATTCTGAATTGAGATATATATACCTGCATGTTAAAGATTTCACTCTGCATGATTGTTAAAAACGAAGCAGCACACCTTGATCAGTGTTTGCAAAGTGTGAAGGGCCTGGTCACTGAAATCATCGTGGTCGACACGGGCTCCAGTGATGCCACTGTCGACATCGCCCGCTCTCACGGCGCTGAGGTACATTTTTTTGAATGGTGTGACGATTTCTCTCTTGCGCGCAATGCTGCCATCGAAAAAGCCCAGGGCGACTGGGTCTTGCTGCTCGATGGCGATGAATGGCTGCCCGAAGACGCTGCAGAGACCTGGCCCACCATTCTCTCCGACCCCCAATTTGAAGGGGCTGTGGTGCTCAACGCCCAGGTCGGGCCGCCTGAAGACGCCACGGTGTTTAAACGGCTGCTCTTTCGCAACCATCAGCACCTGCGCTTTGTGGGCAAGGTCCATGAAAAGCTGGAACTTTTCAGTGCTGAGCAAAACGGAGAGCAAATTGGAGAGCCCAAGCGCTTTGACTGTTTCCCACTCAGGGTTTTCCATCAGCCAATCTCACAAGATGCTGCTCAAACCAAAGCCCTTGGGTATTTATCTTTGATCAAATCCGAATTTAAACAAACAGGGCTCTCGTGGGCCCGCCAAGCCGAACTCTGGCAACACCAGGCCGATGCAGAAGAGACCCTGGGCAAAAAGGAAATGGCCCTGGGCAGCCTGCAATCAGCTTGGCGCTGCTACGAACAGAGTTTTTTACCTGAAAGCGATCTCTTTGGCACTTTTTTACTCAGCCGCTTGATCTTGCTCGAACTGCAAACCGAGGCCCCCGAGTTGCAAAGCCACATCCAGGCCCTGTTAAAACGCGCTCCTGAGCGCTTCGAAGGCTGGTTTTTTCAGGCCTATTCCCTGCTGCTTTTGGGCCAGAGCAACCTGGGCATGGCCCCCCTGAAAGAAGCACTTTTGCGGCGCAAACACCTGCAGCCGCTCTGGCAATTTCGGCTCGACCTGCTATTGGCCCGCTATTCGCTGCTGCAGGGGGCCTTTCAGCAGGGCGAAGAGATTCTGCTGCGCCTGCTGGCGCTGGCCCCCCAAGCCGAATTGGTTTGGCATCTGCTGCGGGCCAGCCTCTTAACCGGTATGGCACTGAAAACCGACACCGACCGCCTTTGGCAAAGCCTGGGTGAGCGCAAGCCACCACAACCCCGCTTGCAGGCCCAGCGGCTCTTGCGCGAAGGCCTCTGGAGCCCCGAAGAACGGCGCAGTCTGGTGCGTTTGGGCAAAGGGTTTAAGGGCTGAGCTGGGGCAGCTTCACAAAAAACGGTTGGCCTTTATCAAATCTTTACAATCATGTTTTATGCTAGAGATATGAGCTGCCATGCAGCGGGTGTCTCTTCTATATAAACCCAGCTATTTCAGGGGCAATAAATAGATGCATAAAACCACAAATCATGTCTTTTCTCAGTTTATCCGTTTGCAGCCTTGGGCATTTTCTCTGAGTTTGGTCGGCCTGCTGGCCCTCGGCAGTTGCACGCCGCCCGCGAAAAACAACCTCTCTCCCAGCCAAGTGGCCTCGCCAGATATTAAAAACGCCCCTTATTTGCTTAAGCCCGCGGCTCAAGCTCTTAAATCTGTATCGGGCCTTTCCCCAGAAATTGAAGCAAGACTCAGGCAAAAATATGGACCCTTTGTCAAAATTGGGTTTGACCCCGAATACTGGGCTCTGTTAAACGCTGCTCAAAAAAACAATTTACAGAATACCCCGGCGACTCCTTTTCCTTCAGATTTTCGGATTCAATATGAACGCATGTCGGTTGAAGAACTTCAGGGGCAATGCACTGGCAGTTTGACCAATAATCCCAATGACCCACCTGACTATTACAGTATTGGCGACCTGCGTGACTTGGCTGGGGGTAGCAATGGACTGTTTTGTGACGGTGATTGGCCAAAAGAACTCAATTTAGGCGGCGCGGAGCAGGTCGTCTCTTGTTATAACGCTGGGGGGTCTCCTATCTATGACGTCAAACATATCTGCG
>JBPXJQ010000028.1:0-14910 GCA_051715345.1 Candidatus Blackallbacteria bacterium | reverse complement strand
AGCAGCTCAGACAGTGAACAAAAAAACCTGAGCAAAATCTTGGGAATTGAAGGCTTAAGTCAAACCCAAATCCAAGCAGAAAGCGAACTGCTCAAACGCTATCTGGAAAACAAAAGCAATACGGAGGCACATCAAACACTTTTTTTACGCCCCAATACCGCTTTTAAGACCCATTGGCGCTATCCCTTTTATACCAATCAAACCCAAGCCGAGCCTTTTCAAACCGCAGGAGGGGTAATTAAAAGCGTTCCATTTATGCAGATCAATCCACACATCAACCCCAAAGAATTGGACAGTACCAAAAGCACGTATTTTTCCGAATCGTTGGATCTGCAGGCCTTGGGACACGCCCTGCATTCTGGTTTTGAACTCTTGTGTATTGTCCCGCAAAACAAATCCGCTTTGGCATGGGCCCAAACCGGCTTTTACGGGGAATGGTACGCTCTCAAATCTGCTTTAAAAGAGAGAACCATGGGTGAACTGTGGATACCCCGTTGGCAAGAAAGCCAAAATCACCCTTTAACCCCGCTCTTTACGCAATGGGGTTTACCTACACCAACAGAAGCGTTTCACAGTGCCCAAATCAATGTAAATGAACAGGGCATCAACACCCAGCAGTCCAGAGCAACAGATCAAATCCTGGGCATCCCCGCCAATCCCATTCAATTCAAGCTGAATCGTCCCTTTGTCTATACCCTTCACGACAGCTACACCAATGCCATCCTCTACATGGGCATCATCAACGACCCCAGCTTGCCTTAAACCCCATCCCCTTTAACCACAACCGCTCCCAGCACCGCATCTACCCCCGGCCAGGCCAAAGCCCCTGGGCCGGGGTTTTGCCAAAGCGCCAACAATGTGGCGCCGATCAACTTTTCGGCCTGCTCCAAACTGAGCTGCGAGAGCAAAAGCGGCAGCAGACGCAGCCAGATCAAGTGGGCCAAAGCCTCAGGCGTTTGCACGGGCTGCCCCTGTTCAAAGAAAAAACCGGGCCCCAAAAGTGGCAAGCCCTGGACTTGCAAGCCCTGATTGAGCTGATGCAGATAGGCCTGCAGCGACAGACCGGCAATTTCCACCCCGGCCAACAGGGCCTCATCGGGGGTGAGTTGCAGGCAGAGAAAGCGCCGAAAAAAGTCGGGGTCGGGCTGCCAGGGCCCCCGTCCCTCTGCCACCGTGGCAATCAGATGTAAATTGGCGGGCATCACAAAGCGCTCTTGGCTCAGGGCCAAGGCCACCCCCGAATCGGCAGAGGCCGTGACCAAGCTCCCCCAGACCTCACCAAAGAGCGCCCGCGGATCGACACTTTGAAAATCTTCAAGAATCAGAAAATAGCCCAAATCGGGATGGGCCCGCGCCTCTTGGGCAATGCGTTTGAAAATCCCACTGCGCAAGACCTGTGTGGCTTGGCCCTGGACCATTTCGGAGCGATAGCCTTCGACAAAAAGACCATAATCGAGGCCTGCGTATAAATGGCAGCTGCGCACAGGGCCATTGAGACTGTCGCAGAGGAAATCCTGTTCAATCGGAGTCAGGTCGGCAAACGAACGCTGCTGGTTGTGGCGAGCAGCAGCTTCGAGTCCCAAGCGGCGGGCCCAATAAGACTTGCCCGTGCCAGGCCCGCCTTTTAAGATCAGCAAACGGCTGTGCTGAAGCAGCGAGAGTAAATAAGAGAGGGTGTCTATCATGCCCATATTGTAACAGACCTGCTTTGGGGGGTTGGCGCAAGCACGCCCTGACAGGTTACAATAACGGCATGAGTTTAAACCAATTGTATTTACCCCCCCTCAACGTGCTGGGCCTGATGTCGGGCACCTCACTTGATGGCCTGGATCTCTGTCTCTGCCGCCTGAGCTGGGAAGATCGGCTGCAATACGAGATTCTGGGCTTTGAGACCCTGCCGATGGCCCCCGACCTGCGCGAAAAACTCCTGCGCAATATGCAACCCGAAACCAGCCGGGTCGATGAACTCTGTGAACTCAATGTCCAGGTAGGCCAGTGGTTGGGCGCCTCCAGTCGGGCCTTTTTGGCCAGCCAGCGCTTTGACCTGGATCAGGTCGATTTGATTGGTTCTCACGGCCAGACGCTCTTTCATTTGCCCCCCGGCAGGGGCGAAGTCGCCTCTTCACTGCAATTGGGAGATGCTGCTGTGATCGCAGCCATGACCGGCGTGACCACTGTTTCAGATTTTCGACCCGCAGATATGGCCATTGGGGGCCAAGGCGCGCCCCTGGTGCCGTATGTCGATGCCCTGCTGTTTAAAGATCTTGGCTATCCTGTTTGTCTGCAAAATATCGGCGGCATGGGCAATCTGACCTGGATTGGCAGCGATGGAGCCATGCTGGCCTTTGATACAGGTCCCGGCAATGTCTTGATTGACGGATTGGTGCGCCACCTCACCCAAGGCGAAAAGCTGCGCGACGACAGCGGGCAATGGGCCGCCCAGGGCATCATCTGTGATAGTTTATTGGAAAAAGCCCTGCGTCACCCCTTCTTTTTGCAGCCTCCCCCCAAATCCACTGGACGCGAACTCTTTGGCGAGAGCTATTGCGAATGGCTGTTCGAACAGGGGCAGGCCTTGGAACTTTCAGCCGCCGATCAATTGGCTACCGCCACGGCCCTGACCGCCCACAGCATCGCCCGTGCCTGCCATCAGTTTTTGCCTGAATTCCCCCATCGTTTTGTCGTCAGTGGCGGCGGAATCCACAATACGACCTTGATCCACATGCTGGCAGAATTGATTAAACCGGCCCTGGTTTTGCCCTTGGAGCATTTTGGTCTCTCCTCAGATGCCAAAGAGGCCTTTGCCTTTGCCTGTTTGGGTTATACCTGCCTGACCGGCATTCCCAATAATTTGCCCGCCGTCACCGGGGCCCATTCAGCCACAGTGATGGGCAAAATTCAACCTGGACGCAATTACCTCTCGCTTTTGCAGCAATTGGCCAGCCCACCAGGAGAGAAAAAATGATCCCCAAGCACAAGCTTCTGCTCGCATTCGGTCTCTTTTCGGCCCTCTTTTTCACTCTTTTGGCCACCGCCCCTTTGCCCAGCAGCCAAGCCCAGGCCCCAAGCGGCTTCAATTTGCTCGACAGCCGTTCCCAGAGCCGGATTCGCGCTTTTCGCACCCAGGTGGTCGAAAACAGCACCGACTGGCAAAAACTCTGGCAAGAACACCTCGGCCAAACGGGCCAAGCCCCAGCGGTTGACTTCAGCAAAGAACGAATCGCTGCGATTTTTCTGGGGGTGCGACCCACAGCTGGGTACAGCGTAGCGGTTGAATCGGTGGAGGTTCAGGCCCAGCAAATCTTTGTGCGTTATCGCGAAGTCAAACCCAGACCAGATCAATTTGTGGCCACCGTGCTCACGGCCCCGGCTTGCCTGATCAAATTGCCCAAAACAGCGATTACCCTGCCGATCACGTTTATCAACAGCGAGCCCGAGGCCGTTAAAATTCACTCAAAGGATCCCATCTCCATGCGCACCCTCTCCCGCGTTAGCAATAGCCGCGTCACCGAAGCCCGTTATGTGATCGCCCGCGATTACGAACAATTCCGCCAGCTCTGGAAAGAACACAATGGCTCTTTGGAGCAATTGCCCGAAGTGGACTTTCAATCCGAAATGGTGGCCGGGATCTTTATGGGTGAGCGCAGCACCGGCGGCTATGCTGTGACGATTGAAGAGGTGCTCAAAGAGGGCGAGAAATTTAAATTCTATTACTCCGAATCTGAGCCCCCCGAGGGCAGCATGACTATTCAGATTTTGACCGCCCCCGCCCATTTAATTGCCTTGCCCCGCTCAGAGGCTTACCCTGAATTTGTTAAACGCGACAAAAGCAAATAAAGTCCAAATAAAGTTTCAGAGCCGTGAAGAATCTCTTTGAATTGCCAGAGCCTTTGCCAACGGAGGAACTGTTCGAAACATTGCAGACCTTTTCCTCGGGCAAATTGGAGCGCATTGTCTCCCACGGACAAGTCACCCCTGCCGGGGAATGGTACGATCAAGAACAGGCCGAATGGCTGGTGCTTTTGCAGGGAGAGGCCCGTCTGAGTTATGCAGATGGCTCCGAGACACACTTAAAAAGCGGCGATACTTTGCTGATTCCCCCGCATCGCCGCCACCGTGTGAGTTTTACCAGCAGTGCCCCGCCTTGCATCTGGTTGGCCTTGCATTTTGCCCAGCCACCCGCATAGCGGTACAATAGAACCAGTAACTGGATAGAAAGTGGCCCGCCATGACAATCAAACGCCTGACCGTCGCCTTGGACTTAACCGCCCTCGATGAAAAAGTGCTGACGTATACCCAGTTTTTGTGTAAAAGTCTGCCGATTGAAAAAGTCTATTTTATTCATGTCGAGCAAAAGCTGGATCTGCCCGCCAGCTATTTGGAAAAACACCCCGAACTCAACCAACCCATGGATGAAAATCTGCAGGCGCAAATGCAAACCGTGGTCGGCCAACATCTGCATTTGGCTGACGGGATTCAAACCGAGTTTGATGTGCTTGAAGGGGATTTGTTGAATACCCTCGTGCGCCACAGCAAGGTTAAAATGGCCGACCTGATGGTCGTTGGCAAACGCGATGATGAAGCCCAAGCGGATCTGGTCTCAGAAAAGCTGGCCCGCCGGGCACTGT
Organism: Candidatus Blackallbacteria bacterium; assembly: GCA_051715345.1. GTDB lineage: Bacteria > Cyanobacteriota > Sericytochromatia > UBA7694 > UBA7694. The sequence goes on along the minus strand of JBPXJQ010000028.1, from coordinate 10,282 downwards.
GCTCGGTGCTCTTTGTGCCAGAAACTTTCAGCCTGGATATTCAACATATTCTGGTGCCCAGCGACTTTTCAGAGCACTCGCACCAGGCCTTGGAAACCGCCGCCCAGCTCTCTTCGGTGGTGCAAGGCGATGTGATTCACGTGCTCAATCTCTTTGATGTGCCGACAGGCTACGCCAAAATGGGCCTGAGTTATGAAGAATTTGCTGCGGATCTCAAAACCTATGCCGAGCAAGACATGCAAAAATTCGTTCAGGGCGTGCCCCTGAACGACAGCACCATTGAAACCCATGTCGCAGATATTGGCAGCCAAGACCGGGCTGAATTGATCCGCGACTGGCTCAAAAAATTGGACTGCCAATTGCTGGTGATGGGTTCCAAAGGCCGCACCAATATTGCCGCCATGTTTTTGGGCAGCTTAACCGAAAAGCTGATCAAACTCGACCTCAAGGTGCCGATTCTGGTGATCAAAAAGAAAAATGAGAGTTTGGGCTTTTTCAAAGCCCTGCTCGACGGCGAAATCTAGTTTAAAACCACCAGATCGTCGCGGTGGACGGCCTCGGCTCCATGGGTATAGCCCAAAATCGCTTCGATCTGGTCGGAATGACAGCCTTTGATCTGACTCAGGGCATGGCTGTCGTAACGGCTCAGACCCCGCGCCAATTCATGGCCATCAGCGGCATAAATACGCACGGCCTGGCCACTGGCAAAACTGCCCGAGACAGCTGTAATACCAGCCGCCAAGAGGCTTTTACCTGACTGTGCCAGGGCTTTGGCGGCCCCCGCATCAATTTCAATCCGACTGGTGGTGGCCGTCTCGGCCAAAATCCAGCGTTTGCGGGCATCCAAGCGACCTTCGTGGGGCTCAAACAGTGTCCCCACAGCCTGACCCGCTGCGGCCTGAATCAAGATATCTGTCGCTTCGCCAAAGACAATCCGCACAGCCACGCCGCTGCGGGTGGCTATGTCTGCGGCCTGGATTTTGGTGACCATGCCACCGGTGCCACGGTGACTGCCGACATCACCCGCCAGGGCCCAGATTTCGGGGGTAATCTGAGGCACAATCGGAATGAGTTGGGCATCGGCATGCTGGCGGGGATCCGCACTAAACAACCCCTCACAATCGGTGCAAATAATCAGCAGATCGGCTTCGACCAACGAGGCCACCTGAGCAGCCAAATTGTCGTTGTCACCCACTTTGATCTCTTCGATGGCCACGACATCGTTTTCGTTGACAATCGGCAGTACACCTTTGTCGAGACAGCCAGCAAAGGTCGTGCGGGCATTGAGATAGCGCCGACGATCGCGAAAATCGTCACGGGTCAACAGGGTTTGCGCCACAGTGATGCCATAGATTTCGGCCATTTGGGCGTAGAGGTGCATCAATTGGCTCTGGCCAACGGCAGCCAGCAATTGTTTCTCGGCCAAACTGCGTTTGCGCGGCGGAAAGCCCAATTGTTCCCAGCCCGCCAGTACAGCCCCAGAGCTGACCAAAACCACCTCATGGCCCAGATCGCGCAAATGGGCCATCTGGCGCAACAAATCGACCATACGGGGCCGACAGAGCCGATCTTGGCCCGAGGTCAAAACACTGGTGCCAAGTTTGACAACAATCCGCAGGCCCTGGCTCGTTTTAGACGGTTTCATTGGGGTAACTGACCTTCATAGAGAAAGTCCAAGGCCACGGGCAAACGGCGGTGCCAACTCTGTTCGTTGTGAAGACCTTCTGGGTCAGGATTCCAAAGCAGATTCTGTTGGGGTTTAAACTCGAGCACTTCGAGCAAATCTGCCAATAATTTGGTCTGCTGGAAGCTGACATTGCCGTGACACTCACAGCCTTCTTTTTCCCCGTGGTCGATATACACCTTGGCCGCTGCATGGGGTTTGGTTAACATCAGGGCATTGTAAATGGCAAATTGGTTGACCCAGAGTGCGGGTGACATGATCAGCCCCCGGCCCAATTGCTCGGGATAGTGAAAGAGCGAATAAAGCGCCAGCAGCCCCCCCAGTGAAGAGCCGCCCACCAGGGTCTGTTCATTGGCCCTGCGCAGATGTAATTTGCGGTGCAGCCGCGGCAGAAGCCATTCCAGCATCCAGTTGAGCTTGCGCTCGGCTTTGCCCCGTTTGCCTGGATACGGATCCCAGGGACTCATCTCTGCATCGCGGTCAGGCCCGTGATACACGCCCACCACCACAGGCACTTCTTTGCCTGCGCGTGAACGCTGATCGAGAATGCGGTGCAAATGCCAGCCCCCGGCCATGGTGCCTTCGTCTTCGTAGAGGTTTTGGCCATCAAAGAAAAAGGCCAGGGGATAGGTCTTATCCGAGGTGAAATAATCAGGGGGCAAATAGAGAGAGACCGGTCGCTCGCCATCCAAACCGGGAATCTGAAAGGTTTGGGAGCGGTAAATCAGGCTGGGCCAATGTGCCACCCGCTTAAAATGCAGGGTGGATTCCTTCATCAGATTGGACATAGGGGGGGTTCTCCGGGGATCTGGTCTCTCTATATCTGTATACCTCAGAGCGGGCCTTGGGGGGAATCCCTTAGCCGCATGAGAGAGCCGAGATTTTTTTGCGGCGTTCTCACCCCCTCTGGAATCGGGTATACTTGGCTTCACTGCAATTGTTAATTGTTCAAGAGGGGGTGAAAACAGGTGTTGAATCAGCGGCTCAAGGTCATTTTGACCCTGGGAATTTTTTGTCTGGTGTCTTTTTTTCTCTGGCAGGCCAAACCCGATCACGACTATTTAAACGCCCAGCAATTTAAACTCTTGCTGGAAAAACAGCTCAAACACCTCGCAAAAGAACACCCCCAACAGACCTATACCCTTGACCCAGCCAGCGTGTTGCCCGCGACAGAAATGCGCGATCTGGCCCAAAAAGCCTTAAAAAAACAGGCCGAAAATCTCAAAAAAGCCCAAGGGCCGCCCCGCCCCCTCCGTTTAAGCCTGCAAGAAGGGCGCGGCCAAATGACCCTGGTCGCCATCCCCAGCGGTGGCAAGCCACAAACAGAAACCCGCACGATGACCACCTGGCTGAGTGTGCTGCCCCCTTTGGTGGCTGTGGTATTGGCGCTTTTGCTGCACCGACTGGTATTGGCGCTGTTTGCAGGTCTGTTCTTTGGGGCCTTGATCTTTCAGAATTTGAATCCCATCACGACGTTCACCGAGACCTTTGGCAATTATCTCTGGCACGCTGTCAGCGATGCCTTTCATATCAAGGTGATTATCTTTGCCGCTGTGCTGGTGGGCATGGTGGGGGTAATGAACGCCTCCGGGGGCACCCGTGGGATTGTGGACGTCTTTCGCAAATACACAGGCAACCGCCGCTCAGCCCAGATGATCGCCTCGATTATGGGCATTTGTATCTTCTTTGACGATTACGCCAATTCGTTTATTATTGGCGGCACTATGCGCCCCGTGACAGACAAACTCAAGATCTCGCGCGAAAAACTGGCATATATTGTCGATTCCACCGCCGCACCCGTGGCCGGTCTGGCGATTATCTCAACCTGGATTGGCTACGAAGTGGGCCTCTTTCAAGAGGTGCTGACCTCGCTGGATGTTAAAATCAGCGGCTATTCCGCTTTTTTAAGCGCCCTGCCCTTTCGCTTTTACTGTATTTTCACACTGGTCTTGGTCTTTTTGCTGGTCTGGATGCGCCGCGACTTTGGCCCGATGTACCACGCCGAACGCCGGGCGATTGAACATGGTCTGGTGATTCGCGATGGCGCTGTGCCCATGACCTCGGGTGCCATGGGCAATTTAGAAGGCCGCGAAGACATTCCTGCTCGCTGGTACAACGCCGTATTGCCCGTGCTGCTGGTGATTGCCATGACCATTGTCGGGCTCTATGTCAGTGGCGGCGGCTGGGCCAAGGTTCAGGCCAAATTCAGCAATCTCTGGAGCTTTCAGGTGCTCAGCGACAGTTTTTCCAGTGCTGACAGCGCCACGGTACTGCTCTATGCCTCGATCGCAGGCTCACTGTTGGCGATTTTTCTGGCCTGGGGCCAGCGTTTGCTCAGCTTTAAAGAAGTCTGGGTAGCCTGGGGCAAAGGCACCGCCTCGGTTTGGTTGGCCTGCTTGATTCTGGTCATGGCCTGGGGGCTCAATGGGGTTTCTCAGGATTTGGGCACCGCCTCGTTTTTGGTCTCCATTTTCAAAGATCTGGTGCATCCGATCTGGATTCCGATGCTGATCTTTTTGCTGGCCGCAGCCATTGCCTTTTCGACAGGCAGCTCCTGGAGCACCATGGCAATCTTGATTCCCATGGCCGTGCCTTTGGCTTATGAATTGGGTGGGGTGCCGCTGATGATCATAGCCATGGGGGCGGTGCTCGATGGCTCAATTTTTGGCGATCATTGCTCGCCCCTGGCGGATACCACCATTCTTTCGTCGATGGCCTGTTCCAGCGACCATATCGACCATGTGCGCACACAATTGCCTTACGCCCTGTTGGGCATGGGCATGGCCACCGTAATCGGCTATCTGCCCGCAGCCCTGGGCCTGATGCCATTTATGTCAATCCTCTTGGGCTGTGCGTTGATGTGGTTGGTGGTCAAAGTTGTGGGCCGCAATCCCGAAGCTGGGTTTGAGCAAAAGTTCGAAGCCGAGCAACCTGCTCCCAGCCACCTCAAAGCCGAACCCGTGATCATGGAACGTTATAGCCAGGAGTAAACAAAGATTGAATTTAGAGCCACGCTACCACCTAACCAGTATGTATATCACCCGCCTGGGGCTCTACCTCGGTGTGATGGCATTGGCCTTGTGGATGCTCAAACCCTTTATCATGCCTTTTATCCTGGCGGCGATCACCGCCAGTATTTTTATTAAATTTAAGCCCCGTCTGCCACTGGCTTTGCGCAGCAATCCCAATCTCTTTGCCGCCCTGGCCACCCTCACAGCGCTGTTGGTGATGGTCTTGCCGGTCTTTCTCTTGTTTTTATTGGCAGGGCTCGAAGCCGTGCGCTTTGTGCAATTTGTGCAGGACATGTTCCAGAGCGGGGGCTTTAGCATGATTGGCAAACGCCTGATGGGCCTCGAAAACCAGATCAATGCCAAACTCAAGGTCTTTGGCACGTCGTTTGACTTAAGTTCGGTCCAACAAGACGCCCTGGCCCAATTGCAGAATATTGGCTCTTTGCTCTACAACAATGCCCTGAACCTGCTCAACAACGCCTTTATGGTCGGTTTGACGACCTTTTATTTCTTGTTTATTGCCTTTTTTCTGATCCGCGACGGCGAGCAGATCATTGAACTGGTCAAACGGCTGATGCCCTTTGACCGCAAAACCGCCCAAAGTCTGGTTGATTCGGTTGAACATGTGGGCCAAACTGTACTGGTTGGCGGCATGGTCTCATCGCTGATCTTTGGCGGTTTGATGGCTGTGGTCTTTGCCCTGTTTGGCTTTGCCAGCCCGCTGATGTGGGGCATTTTACTGGGGATTCTGGCCTTGATCCCCTTGGGCACCTTGGCGGTCTATTTGCCCTGTGTACTCTATCTTTTCTTCTCAGGCCCCTGGTGGGTTGCGGTCTTGTTTTTGGTCGTGGTTGAGCTGATTGAACAGGGCCTGTATTATGTCGTGATTCGGCCCAAATTTATTGACGCCCGCACACATATGTACCCGCTGGCGATTTTTCTGGCAATTGTCAGCGGCATTACCAGTTTTGGGCCGATGGGACTGGTCTACGGCCCGCTGATCATGGCCGCATTGTTGGCTTTAATGGAGCAACAATTGCGTCTACCCGCCAGCCTGGAAACGCTGCAGGAAAGTTCTCCCCCCCTCTCTTCTGCAGTCGAACAAAATGAGATCTGACAGTCTCCAAAGAGGGTCCCAAAGATTGACCCTCCGCTGTGAAGATCGTACCATGGGTGGGTAATCTATCCCTGCAAAAAAAAGCTGCATAAGGAAACTCCAAGCGCTATGTTGAAACGTCGTCTTTCATTGCTCGCCCTGACCCCTCTGCTGAGTGTCGGTCTCACCCTGGGAACAGCCACTCCCACCTGGGCTCAGGCCCAAGGTCAAGAAGCAGAAGACAAAGGCCCCACATTTGAAAAAACCATCAAAGACTTTAAACCCATTCAAGGCCTGTTTAACTTCCATTTTAAAGAGAGCGATCAGCGCATCCTGCTCGAACTCAAACCCGATCAATTGGAGCAGGTCTTTTTATTGAGCATGACCCGCGAAGCCGGAGACGGGGTCTTTTTTGACTCCTCCTCACAGGAAAACACCCTGCCTGTGTATTTCCGCAAACACGGCAAAACGATTCAGATGTATATTAAAAACCTCAACTACCGTGCCAATGAGAGCACAGCCATCTCCCGCGCCATTCCCCGTGGGGTGAGTGATGCCCTGATGAGCAGTGCCCAAATTATTGCCCCCCCGCACCCGGAAAAAGGCTCCCTTTTGGTGGATGCCTCTGAATTGTTTGTGGGCGATTTGGCCAATAGCGGTCGGCTCTTTCAAATGCTGCAGCGCATGATGGGCATTGGCTACCGCGTGGATGAGCGCAACAGCTTTATTCAGAAGGTCAAATCCTTCGAAAAGAACAGCGAAATCCAGGTGCGGCTGAATTTTGTCGGCGACGGCACGGATTTTCCCACCCCCACTTTGGCCGATGACCGCAGCTTTCAACACCTGATGCATTACAGCCTGAGCAAATTGCCCCAGAGCGATTACAAACCCCGTTTGGCCGATGACCGCGTGGGCCATTTCACCACCATGTTCTGGGACTACAACAACTTCAGCCAAAATGACCCCTATGTGCGCTATGTCAACCGCTGGAAGCTCGAAAAAGCCGATCCCAACTTGCAAGTTTCGCCCCCCCGCGAGCCGATTGTCTATTGGCTCGAAAACACCATTCCAGTCGAACACCGCGAAGCGGTCAAAGAGGGTGTGCTGCTCTGGAACCAGGCCTTTGCCAAAATTGGCTTTAAAGACGCGATTGTGGTCAAACAGATGCCCGACGATGCCGATTGGGATCCGGCAGACTCGCGCTACAACACGATTCGCTGGATGGTCAATCCGGGGGCCGGTTATGCTGTTGGGCCCTCCCGCGCCCACCCGCTGACGGGCGAAATCTTTGACGCCGACGTGCGCATCAGCGCCGACTTTGTGCGCTATCTCTTTGATGAGTACGAAAGCTGGGCCGTGCCCCTGGCCGGAGAAAAGGTCAAACCCAATTTGCAGGCCCTGAACCCAAACGCCAAAAGCACCCAGAACCATTCCCAGCTCTGTGAATACAACAGTGGCTTGGCCCGCGAAGCGGCCTTTGGCCATCAGCTCTTGGCCACCCGTGGTGCCCTGCCTGCGGGCGAAGCCGCGCGGTTTATGCGCGAGTCGATTGTGGCCCTGGTCGCCCACGAAGTGGGACATACCCTCGGTCTGCGCCACAATTTTAAGGCCAGCACTCTGCACAAGGCCAGCGATTTGCACCTGCTCAACCAGACCCGCAGCAAAGGTCTGACCAGCTCAGTGATGGACTATGTGCCCGTGAACCTCGCTCCCAAAGGCGTGACCCAAGGCGAGTATTTCCAGACCACCCTCGGCCCCTACGACTATTGGGCGATTGAATACGCCTATAGCCAATTCCCAGCTGACAGTGCCACCAGCGAAAAAGGCCATCTCGACAAAATTGCCGCCCGTTCAACCAAGCCCGAATTGGCGTATGGCACCGACGAAGATGTCTACGGCGGCCCGATTTCAGTCGATCCCAATGCCAATATCTGGGATTTGGGCGACGACCCGCTGGCCTTTCAGCGCCAACGCTTGAATCTGGCCGAAGAGCTGCTGAGCAAAATTGAAGCCCAATTTGAAAAACCCGGCGAGCGCTACCCGCGTCTGCGCGAGGTCTTTTCGATGGGGGTGAGTGAATATTTCCGTTCGATCAGCGGCATGGTGCGCTATGTCGGCGGCATTTACACCCACCGCAACCACGTCGGCGACCCCGACAGCAAACGCCCGCTGCAGGTCGTGCCTGCAGCCAAACAGCGCGAGGCCCTAAAAACCATTGGCAATCAGCTCTTTGTCAACGAGGCCTTCCAGTTCAGCCCCGAATTGCTGAGCAAATTGGGCCCCGAGCGGCAGTGGAATTTTGACGGCGATACCTTTGGCATGCGCCTGGACGTGCCTCTGCACCAGATGGTACAAAGCCTGCACACCAGCGTATTGAGCTATTTGATGAGCCCAACCCTGCTGATGCGTTTGCAAAACAACGAAATGCTATTTAAAAAAGGCGAGGAGCGCTTCACGCTCGAAGAGCATTTCAGCTATCTGAGCGATACCGTCTGGAGTGAACTCAAAGCGGGCAAAAACGTGCCCAGCTTCCGCCGCAATTTGCAGCGCGTGCATTTGGAACAGCTCAAAACCCTGTACCTGGGCCGCAGCCGGTCCATTCCCTCCGATGCCCGCACCCTGGCCCGCCACGATTTGGTCAGCCTGCGCAACCAGATCGACAACACGCTCAAAGCCAGTGGAGGCAAACTCGACCGCATCACCCGCGCCCATTTGGATGAGTCGCGGGCGATCATGGATGCCACGGTCAAAGCGATGCTGGAGCGCGACGACTAAAGATGCCCATGCAGCAGACCCAAACCGCCCAGCACACAGCGCACGAGCCTGCCCCTGCTCCCCAAGCAGACACAGACTTCGAAGCCCGCTTCGAAGCGCTCAAAGAGCTGGACTGGCGCGGTTTTATGGCCGAGCTGCAAGTCTTGCGGAGCGAGATCGACGCCCAATTGGGCCCGCAAGATCTGGCCCACCTGCGCAAGATTGAAAATTGGGGCCATCTGGCCACAGCCCTGGGCCTGCTGACCGCAGGTCTGGGGCCCAATTTGCTCAGTATGGCTGGCCTGAGTCTGGGCCGCACGACCCGCTGGCTGCTGATGCACCATATTGGCCACCGGGGCTACGACCGCGTGCCCGGTGTGCCCAAGCGCTATACCAGCCGCTTTTTTGGCCGGGGCTGGCGGCGCTGGGTCGATTGGCCCGATTGGATGACCCCCGAATCATGGAATTACGAACACAATATTTTGCACCACACCCACACCGGGCAAAATGCCGACCCCGACCTGCTCGAACGCAATACCCAAAAATTGCGCCACTCCAACCTGCCTCTGCCCCTGCGCCAGGCCCTGATGCTGGGGTTGGGGGCTGTCTGGAAGCCGGTCTATTATGCCCCGAGCAATATTCACGCCATCCACACCCACCAGGCCAAAGGCCCCCAAGGGGACTATACCCTCGACCGCGAGGGCATTCTGGAGCTGATCCTGGATGGCTATCTGCCTTATGCCCTGCTGCAATTTGTACTGCTGCCCAGCCTCTTTCTGCCCGCGGGTCTCTGGGCCACTTACAGCGCGTTGCTCAACTCTCTCGGGGCCGAGCTACTGGCCAATTTTCACTCTTTCTTGGTCGTGGGCCCGAATCACACCGGCGACGATATCCCGCGCTTTGAAAGCAAACCCGCCAACAAAGCCGAACGCATGTTGCACCAGATCAGCGGCTCCGTCAATTACACCTGCGGCAACGATCTGATCGACTTTTTGCAGTTCTGGCTCAATTACCAGATCGAGCACCATATCTGGCCCGATCTGCCCATGTTACGCTACGGAGAGGTGCAGCCCAAGGTCAAAGCCCTGTGCGAAAAATACGGCGTGCCCTATCTGCAAGAAGACGTCTTTAAACGCTTTGGCAAGATGCTGGATGTAACCACCGGACAGAGCGATATGCCGGTCATTCGGTAAGCGTTTTTTCGTTCAAAGACAGCAAAAAACTTTGTGGAGGGCACAGATGAAAAAGCCAACTCGAACCTGGTTTTTCTGTTTGCTTTTGCTGGGGTGCCAACCCCTTCCGCCCGGTGGCCCTGGGCCATCAGGACTGACCGTTTCAAGCCCTTCTGCTGCGCAATCCACAGCAGTACCGATCTTAAGTCCCTCTCCCACAGCAACACCCAAACCAATAGATCCACCTCTATTAAACAGTCTGACTGACACAGAATTGGAAACCCTCAAAAACAGCCCGCTCCTCAATGGCTATAACCACCTGGCCTTCGAACTCTTACGCACCCTGAGCAAGGACTTGCTCAAAGACCAAAACCTGGTTTTTTCACCTCTCGCCATCGCCCATTTTCTCACACAGCGCCACCAGAGCAGCTCAGACAGTGAACAAAAAAACCTGAGCAAAATCTTGGGAATTGAAGGCTTAAGTCAAACCCAAATCCAAGCAGAAAGCGAACTGCTCAAACGCTATCTGGAAAACAAAAGCAATACGGAGGCACATCAAACACTT
>JBPXJQ010000027.1:0-76681 GCA_051715345.1 Candidatus Blackallbacteria bacterium | reverse complement strand
CGGCATCTTGGAGTATTTTTCAGGCTAAATGGCGTTTGTTAGGAAGAATCTTTGATGAACGCGAGTCACATTTGAGGAAAAAAGGAGGGTCTGAGTCAGACTATGATTGCTATGCGGCCTGAATCACCCGTAAACTTTGTGTATATAGCTTTTATATTTTTGCTCAAGAAATGCTGCTGATGGTTGTGGAAGTTGATACTTTACTGGAAATTGTGCGATGATTTGTGTATCAGATTTCTCAATAATATCAAAATCAATTTTAAGCTTATTATCCCCAGAATTAGAAATAGGATAATCAAATTCAAAAATAACTTTTAAGCTATTTGTATTAAAATTCTTACCTTGTATTTTAATTTTAGTTTTTTTGATACTATTATAAGACATTTTATAGCTAACAAAAGATTCTTGAGAAATTAAATTACCATAATATGAAGCAGTATATCCTGGTTTAATTAAAGGTGCAGTGTCTAATAATTGAAAGGAATCAATTATTGGAGCTGGTTTATTAACCATTACATTTGCATTACCACCAATATTGATTTGAGATTTCTCCCCTGTTTTTATATCTCCGGCATTACCCCCAACATTAACTTGATTACCCTTTACATTACCCCCTCCAATGTTTGTTTGAGGAGAAGACACCGCTACTTGTTGAAGTTTTTGTTCTACACATGACAATAAGAGGGAACTCGCTAAAAAAATCTTGCATAAATTTTTGGTTTTTATCATTTTATTTTTAATGCCTTAAATGATTATTATTTCCCACTATCACCTCTCGCGCCAGTCGAGAGGGTGCGGTGTTGCCAGGACAGCAAGAGCCTTTTCATCAGAATCCCTTTTTGCGCTTATTAAAAGGTATTATCCTGATCAGGATAGCACTCAAGCGACAGATTTGCAAATCGCTGAAAAGCGCATGAATTATAGCTTTCACGCTCTGCTGTTCCTGGCAACTACTAATTATCCTGATCAGGATAATTCCAAATCTGACCCCTCTCCCAAAACCGCCTTCCCTTCATTTTTCCCCGAACTTCCGACTATCCTGCAAAAGATCAAGATAGCCTGACAGGATAACACCCCATAAATGCATATTGGCCTGTCAGGATAACACGCAAATTTGAAGATTAGCCTGACAGGATATTGCCTCAAATTGCGGGATAGCCTGATCAGGCTAACTCCGAACGGGAACAAAAAAAATACAGTTTTTAGTCATTTGCTTAAAAGCAAAAGGGATGAAAAAAGACATCAGATTTTCACGTTCACCCGATCAAAAACATGTTTATCATACAAAATTTCAGACTTGAAAACAATCCCCAAAATCAAGTAAAGAAGCCTGATTCAGTCAGAAAAAGCGTAGTTAAAACGTCATAATTTAAGTCGCTATTGACAATCAACTGTATGTTTTTGTATATATATGTATACAATTTCAAAAAGAGATTTAAAGTTATGCAAAACAAGCTTCCCGTCCCAGACAATCATTTACTCAATGATTACCGCAATTTTTTAAGCCAAAACAAGATTGCAGCCAAACTGCATTTCTTTTATTTGCGCTGGCTGCGGCTGTATTTGAATTTTTGTCAAACCAAGTCCTTTCACTGTGCCAATTACCACAATCTTCCCTTATTTCTCAAAGCAATTGCCAAAGAGGCCCATTCCCCCTTTTTACAGCAGCAGGCCGAGCAGGCAATCAAACTCTATCTTGAAATGTATAGCTCAGTGAACTTGGTTATTCGGGAGACAGCATTGCGCAAAGATTCAGAAAAGGCGGATCGTCAAAGTGCTTTAAGTCGGGTGGAAGCTGTTTGTGCAAAGCTAACGGCACAAAAGCCAGAACGGGCCGCTGATCCGTCAGCAACCACGGCACCCGCAATTGTTAAAACACCCAACACAACAGATCTGAATTTAAAATCCTGGCAAAAGCTCTACAAAGCATTAGATACAGAAATTAAACTGCGCCATTATTCAGCCAAGACACTCAAATCTTATAAAAGTTGGCTGAGGCGCTTTCAGGAATTTGTTCAACACCAGCGTCCAGAAACCCTCGACAACCAAGATGTGAAGGCCTTTCTTTCTGCCTTGGCAACACAGCACAAGGTTGCTGCCAGCACACAGAATCAAGCCTTTAACGCTCTGCTTTTTGTCTTTGACCATCTTCTGAAAAAGCCACTGCGCCTCTCAGGAGTGGTGCGGGCCAAGCGCAAACCATATATTCCCGTTGTTTTGTCTCGGCGGGAAATCGACCTGATTTTGGCCGAACTCGATGCCCCTTACAAACTGCTGGTGCAATTGCTCTATGGCTGTGGTTTGCGTCTGTCCGAAGGCTTGAATTTGCGCGTTCAAGATCTGAATTTTGATTTGGGTATCCTCACTGTGCATCGGGGCAAGGGCCAAAAAGATCGGACCTTGCCTTTGCCCAAAACACTGTATTCCGAGTTAGAAAAACAAGTCGATTTGGTCAGAAACCGCCTCAGAAAAGACCTGCAGAATACCGATTACCACGGGGTCTTTTTGCCCAATTTACTCGAACAGAAATACAAAAATGCGAGCAAAAGCCTGGCTTGGCAATGGCTCTTTCCGGCAATTAAACTCACCCCTATTCCTGAAACCGGTGAAAATCGCCGTTTTCACTTGCACGACACCCATGTTCAGCGCGCAATTCACACAGCCCTCCAAAATGCCATGCTCACCAAACGCGCCTCGGCCCACAGCTTTCGGCACAGCTTTGCCTCGCACCTCTTGCAAGCCAATGTAGATATCTGCACCATTCAGGAGCTTTTAGGACACAGCGATATCCGCACCACCATGATCTACATTCAAACCGTTCCCAGCCAAACCCTCAAACAGGCGGTCAGCCCCTTGGATTTGCCGGTTTGAACACTTCTGCTCCGAGGGGTGTCTCAACACCAAACCCTTTTTTGGAGCCGCATATGTCAAATACCCGCAAATACCTCAAAGAAATTTCTGTCACTTTCCTGGCCCCGCTCTTTTTGCTGATCATGAGCCGGGGGGCCGTGGCTGAGCCCCGCTATATTCCCTCGGCCTCGATGGAGCCCAGTTTACAGCTCAACGACCGCCTGATCATTGAAAAGCTCAGCCCGCACCTGGGGCTGCCCCAACGGGGGGAGATCGTGGTCTTTGAGCACCCCGAGTCGAATCCCAGCCAAGACAACCCCCTGCAGCGCTTTTTGCGCTGGCAGGGCTACAGCGCCCAAACCCCACTGATCAAACGGGTGGTGGGCCTGCCCGGTGAGACCATCGCCGTCAAAGACGGCAAGGTCTGGATCAACCAGCGGGTCTTAAACGAATCGGGGTATGCCCACAGCACCCCGGCCTACGAAATGGCCCCGCTCAAAATTCCGGCAGGCCAAATCTTTGTGATGGGCGACAACCGCAACAACAGCTGGGACAGCCATCTCTGGGGCCCGCTGCCACTCGAAAAAGTGCGAGGCAAAGCCATTTGGCGCTTTTGGCCCCCACAGCGCAGCGGCCAGCCTGGCTAGTGAGATGGGTTAGCGATTCACCGGCCCGCTGATACGCAGCCGAGCGCTCACGCCCAAATGGTCGGAGAGTTTGAGGCCTTCGACCGGCTCGGTAAATTCCAGTGCCGAGGCCAGCACCTCGGCGCTGTAGCGGGCATTCTGGAGCAGAAAGAGATAGTCGATGCGCTGCGAATTGTTGGGTTTAAAGCCCTGGGGCCCGACATGCATCGAAAAGCCCACATGTTCGGGGTGTTTGACCCCAAAGCTGTCGAGCAAAGGCAAACGGGTTGTGAGGTCTCTGTATTCGCCCGAATCGGGGCTCAGGTTAAAGTCCCCGCCCAGAATGGTGGGGTAATAGCTGTTGTTCTCAAAGACAAAGCGCTGCATGGCCACGTTTTGGGTATAACGCACCTCTGCGGCTTCGGGCCTGCGCATCGACTGATAATGGGTGTTGTAGACGTCGATCGGGCCCAATTCTGGGTGCAAAATGCGCGTAAACAAAATACCTTTGCGCGCCAGGCAGTCGGTGCTATAACAGTGTGCAAAGGGATAAAACCCGCTTTTGATAATCGGCCAGCGTGAGAGCGTGGTTAAGCCGCTGCGCACCTGTCCCCAACCGGGGTTTTGCTCTTGAATCCCATACGGATAGCCCGACTTGGCGATGATATCGTCGCTGCTGCTGTCGAAGGTCTCTTGTAGCACCACCACATCGTAACCGCGCACGGCTTTGGCAATCCGCTCCATGCGCGGCACCAAGGCTGTGCCAATCGGGGCGGGCAGGCCCCAGACATTCAGGCTCAGCAAGTTGATCTCTGCTGTTTTTTCAGGGAAGAGCGTCTGGGCCTGGGCAAGTGGAGGCCCTGCCAATGCCGCCAGTGTCAGAATCGCCCCCAGTAAGCTTTGAGCCATGTTTATGCCTTTCATGCGGGCACCTCGGCAGATTCAAAGGCAAAACGCTTGACCCGTTGGCCTTGATGTTCTATTTCTTCGACAAACATCGCATAAGGGCGAATCCAGAGGCCAAAATCCCCATAAAGCGGGCGGTAGACCACATGCCATTCTTCGCTCTCAGAGTGCCGGGCCAGATCAATCACCTGATAAGCCTGGCCTTTGTAATGCCGGTAAAGCCCAGCAGCCAAAACGGGTTTTTGCATTGATTTCACCTCTTTTATTGACGGAATTACAGACAAATTCAAAAAATGACCTAATAAAAACCCCGGACCGAAGTCCGGGGTGAGCAGGGCATCAGAATTTACTTCTTCTTGCCTTTTTTGCCGCCTTTGTTGTAAGAGCCCCCACCGGAGTGGGCTTCAACGGGCTGAGCAGCTACTTGAGCGACTTCTTGGGCCACTTCTTCGGAAGCCGCTTCTTCAGAGGCTTCTTCTTCGCCGTTCAGGCCAAGACGGGCAGCATCGCAGTGCAGCCAGAAATAGTGAATGCCTTTGTAGTGCATTTTCTTTTTGGGCCACTCGTGCTCGAATTTGAAGTAGCGCTCGACAGACTCGTCGAGAATGGATTCAAATTCTTCGCTGGCGAAGTATTCATGGGCTTCTTTTTCAAAGTCGGGCAGGCTTTCGGCCACAAATTTGTTGAAGTTGGGGGTGTCAAACATTTTGTCGGCAACCGCTGCGTAAGCATCGATCTTCTGGGTGTAGCTCCAGCCTTCGGCGTTGGCTTTGTCCAGGATTTGGTGCATTTCTTCCCAGCATTGGGCGAAGAGGGGCTTCTTGTGGCCTGTGACAGCCACGAAAAGCAACCAGCGCACCATGCCTTTGACCAGCTCGGGGAAGTAGAAGTGCAGCGAAGTGACGTTGCTATCGGGATAGGCATTGGCGAAGTCAATCGGGTGTGCCACGCCGTCGTGGTCAATCAGGATTTCGCAAGAATTGTGGTCCCAATTGTAGAAGGCGTTGATAATTTTGGTGATTTTGCAGACTTCGTCATGCTGCTCGGGGGGAATAAAACCAAATTCCACAGCCTGGTGCTCATTGCGCAGGTAGCGGTCATGGGAGAATTCAGACCCGGCATTGTAATGCATGGGATACATCTGGGGGCCGACACCCACCACACGGACAAACTCTTTGTAATCGACAGCCTTTTGCAGGTTGACGGGTTTGTCTTTGATCTTGTGATAGGCCTCGTGTAATTCTTGGGGATTGTTGACTTTCATTACGTCGACCCAGCCGCCACCGTTTTGGGGCTTCATGTACGAGGGATAGCCGACTTCTTCGCCGATGGCTGCGAGATCAAACATCTCGTAATCGGGGAAGATCAGGTCCAATTGCAGCTTGTCGGATTCGAGCAACTCGCTGTAATCGGCCTGGGGCAGGGCCCAGGTGGGGGGGATATGCATACCCAATTCAAACATATGGCCATAGCTGGTGTTTTTGTCGATTGACTTAAACGACACCATATCGTTGACCATATAGCTGTGGGGCATGACCAGATGGAAAAAGCTATTGTGGTGGGCATTCCAGTGGGCACCGCGATTGAGAATCACGTTGCAAGAGGTGGCGGCACCCAGCACGTTGTAGGGGCGCGACATAATCCGGCGGGATTCCACCTGATAGGTTTTGCCTTGCCATTGGATGTTTTTGGTGATGTGATTCAGCAGGCCTTCAATGGAGGCTCTGAAAGAAAAACTATTGGGGTCCATAATGCCGACGACGGCTTTTTGTATCTCAGACATTGACTCTTCTCCTTCATATATGCAGAACGCTTCATTCTAACATGGATCTTAAGGGGGCGGCGGGAGGGTTTCTGCAAAAGCGTTTGAGATCTTTTGAGGCCTCTCAGGGCAAGAAAAGTCCGACGGCCTGTTTAAAGGTCTGCAGGCCTGGGTGCGACTTGCCTTGCAGCGCCAAAGCGGAAGCAGCAGCCACATAGCCCTGCCATTTCAGCTCCAGCGTTGACTGTTGATCGGCGCAGCTTAGAATTGCGGCGATCAACTCTGGATAGCGGTGGTTTTGCTTGATTTCAGTTAAGACCGAGCCGACCTGCAAAAGTCCCTGCAAAGCCGCCTCGGGATTGGGAATGGCTGCCAGTGTCTGCAGCCCTGCAGCCAGCTCTCCGGCCCGAATTTGACAATGCCCCAGCGCAATCCAGGTATCTGCCTGCCATTCGGGTGCGATTTGAGAGACTGAATCTGCCAGTTTGGCGAACCAGAGCGGTTTGTCTGGCAGATCCGATTTGCTCAAGGCCAAAGCCAGAGACGCAAAGGCCTGTAAGGGTTCATATCCCTCCAGTTCAGACCAATCAAAACAGCTCAGCCAATAGGGAGCCACTTTTTCCCAGGGCCAATGGGCCAAAAGCCCTTGGGCCAAGCTCAAGTGGCTTTGCCAGCGCACCCAACCAGCGGGCAGAGCTGCAGCCAGATCCAAACACATTTCCAAACAGATCTCCAAACCAAGCGCCCACTCGCTTCGCTCTCTCTCACTTTGGGGCCTGTGATTTGGGGGAAAGGCCAAAACCGCCCTGATCCAGTCCAGCAAGATGTCGCCCCCGTGGTACAGCATGTCTTGGGAGCTTGCCCACAGCTCACTTAAATGCTGGGCCGAGAGCAAATTCTGCTTTAAGGCCCGATGGGACCAGGCACTGGGCTGTTTTAATAAGGGGGGGCTGCTGCGCAATACCTGTGTCAGCTCTTTGCGCAGCCGCTTCAAAGCCGGGGCCCTTAGATTTTCGAGCAAAGCGGCCCCGGCCGCAAAAATCTGGCGACGCAATTTTTTCCGGCCTTTGCCCTGTTTATTCATGTGGTTGTACCGGTGGTTGAGCAGATGATGGAGGGTTTGCAGATGCAAGAGCCGAATCTGCGCGCTCTGTTCAAGGGCCTGATCAACCTGCCATGTTGCCCGGTGCAGGTGCTGAATCTCCTCAGACTCACAAGACAGGGGCCCGAGAGGCAACGCTGCCAAGAGCGTCTCGGCCTGTGTCAGACTTTCTAAGGCGCGGGCATAGCCCAAAAGCAAGGCCCGGTAAAGGGAATCTTGTTGCTGTTCGTCTGCTTGGAGCTGGCCGATCACACGGGTTTGCCACCAGGTTTCAGCTTCGGGCAATCCCCAGGCCAAGGCCAAATTCAAAACCCGCCACAATAGCCGGGTTTCGTTTTCTTGGCGCAGCACCCATTCGGCCAAACGCAGGAGCCACCGGTGCAAAAGGCTGGTCTGTTCCAAAGGCAAGAGCGAGAGATCGGCCCAATAAATTTCAAAATGGCTCAAACAGCGTTCGGCCTCCCAGCGCTGATCGTCGGCGTCGAGCTGGGCAAATCCTGTTTGCCACGTTTGCAGGGCAAAGCGGGCCTGCCGTCCCCAGCCGTGGCGCAGCCATTGCATTCCCAGTTCAAAGGCCAAATGGGGGCGTTCAGATTCCAATTGGGTTGGCAGCAACAGTGCCATTTCTTCGAGCAATAATTCCGATTGGGTTTGCAATTTGAGCGTCTGTGCCGTTTCGGTCAGATCTCCCAATTGATCCAGCTGTTTTTCGGGTCTGGTTTCGGCGCCCAGCAGTTCAATCGCAAAGGCCAACAGAGCCTGGCGTGTCGCGGGTTTTAAACCTGGCAAAACACGGATCAAGATCGGCAATTCATCCAGCACCCGGGCCGGGGAATAAACGGCACAGAGCCACATTCGCCAGCCATCAAACTGGCCCCAGACCTGAAAGTACTGGGCCATCAGCCAGAGGCTCAGAATCAAAGGGGGGAAGCGCTCTGTGGCCGGTGGTGCACTTTGCGCTTTGGCCAAAACCAAGTGCCAGAGCGCGTCCAAACCCTTGCGAGAGCGCCGTGAGGGGCGTCTTGAACGGGCGGCTTCGCTTAAGTCCCAGAGCAGAGCCAGCGCCAACATGTGAAAGGACTCTGGGGCCAAAAAACGCATTTGCTCCAAGATTTGGGCTTGGAGCAGGGGCCAGGTTTGGCGGTTGAGATTTTGCAGATTCTCACTCAGAGAAGAAGACATATTCCACCTGATCAGGGCATTTCACAGATAGCAAACGCAAAAAAGGCGATGAGCCTCGTCCAACACCGAATTCCCGCGTCGCATGCCTTCCTGAAGTCTTCACACTCACCAGGCAACTTCCCATTTCAGGGGCCTCAACCACTTTCAGCGTTCCCCCGCCCCCTTGCGGAGACGGCGCTCTTAGCGGCCTGTATCTGGCTCGTGCTACCACACCTTGCGGCGTGATCCTTCTTCAAGGTTTTTGCCCCACTTCAGGGTATTCCCCTTGTCTGGCTCTTGCGATAACAAACCTCTCGGCCCCTCATCACGTTGGCACTCTTGGCTTTTTTCAAACCTACAGTGCTTTGCCTTCCAGACAAGTCCTTTGCCTTGCGGCCAGTGACCCTCTTGCGGTTGCCCCTTCAGGGTTTTCCCCACTCTGCGTATTGACCACCGTTACCGGCGCCTTCCGCTCCTGTCTTTTCTCCATTGCTGGCCGAGACTTCAGCGGCTACATTCTCTTGCGAGAACTGTTCCACGCAGGGTGTGTGTTCGGCAAGCCGAACCTTGACCCTCTTGGGTGTTTTGCCTTCTAGGGATTTCCCCTCTGTGCGGGCGTTTACCTGCTTCCAGGAAACTGCCTTCTTGCCGTTTCGACGACTTCAAGGCCTTATTCTCGCACAAAGTTGGCTTGCTAGAAGCGTTTTCACGCTCGCTGCCGCCCCTTTTAGGCTTTCGGGCTGATTTTCATCAGCTCCCTTTGCGACGCTTCTTCATTTGTTTTCCGAAGCTCATGTAAATCATCATACAACCTGCTGGAAACAATGTCAAGAAAAAACTAAAGTTTGTTTAAAAATAATTTAAGATCACAGATAAAAACGGGCACAGCCTTTGACGTTGGGGCCATCACTTTTTTCGGAGGGGTATATAATTGGATCTTCCTGCCCTGCGTCAACCCCTTTTTCTCAAACGGGTCCCGCAAACATTTCCCACAAAAGAGGCCTGCCGATGATTACCGTTCACCACTTAAACAATTCCCGCTCCCAGCGCGTGCTTTGGCTGCTCGAAGAGCTGGCATTGCCTTACGAGATCAAGCGCTATGCCCGCGATCCGGTCACCCAATTTGCCCCCGCCAGTCTGCGCCAGATTCACCCCCTGGGCAAATCCCCGGTGATCAGCGATGGCAGCCTGAATTTGGCTGAGTCGGGCCTGATTGTGGAATACCTGACCAGCACCTACAGTGCAGGCAAACTCATGCCCCCCACCGACAGCCCGAACTACTGGCCCTGCAAATACTGGCTGCACTATGCCGAAGGTTCGCTCATGCCCTATTTGGTCATGAAACTGGTCTTCGACAAGATCAAAACCGCACCCATGCCCTTTTTTATTCGGCCCGTGGCCCAGGGCATTGTCGCCGAGGTCCACAAAACCTTTTTGGGGCCCAATATCCAAACCCACATGGACTATGTCGAAGCACATTTGAGCCAAAATGCCTGGTTCGCAGGGGATGAGATCAGCGCCGCTGACTTTCAGATGCTCTTTCCGCTCGAAGCCGGGGGGGCGCGGTCGGCCTTGGATGGCCAATACCCGCATATCCGCGCCTATATCCAAAAGGCCCAGGCCCGCCCCGCTTACCAGCGGGCCTTAGAGACCGGGGGCCCTTATGCCTATGCCTGAAATCAGAGCATCATGCCGCCGGAGGCCTCAATCCGCTGGGCATTGACCCAACGGCTTTCCTCTGAGAGCAGCGAAGCCACCAAAGGCCCAATATCTTCGGGCAAACCGACGCGGCCCAGCGCTGTTTGAGCGGCAATCATCTGGTTTAATCCGGCATTGTCGCGCACGGCCCCACCGCCAAAGTCGGTTTCAATCGCACCGGGGGCCAGGGTATTGACCGCAATCCCACGTGCGCCGAGTTCTTTGGCCAGATACCGTGTCAGCACTTCGAGGCCACCTTTCATACTGGCATAAGCGGCATAACCGGGAAAGGCAAAGCGCGTCAGGCCCGTCGAGAGGTTAAGAATCCTGCCCTGGTCAGCCATCAACGGCAATAAGGTCTGGGTCAGAAAAAACGGCCCTTTGAGATGCACCTGCATCAATTGGTCAAATTGGGCCTCGCTGGTGTCTTTAAACGCGGCATGGACGCCGATCCCTGCATTGTTGACGAGGAAATCAAAGGAATCGCGCTGCCAGCGGTTCTGCAGCACTTCTTTGACGGCTTCGGCAAAACCGGCAAAACTTGAAATCTCTGCGACATCCAATTGAATGGCCACAGCTTGGCCGCCTTGAGAGGCAATGTCTGCCACCACCGCTTCGGCCTCTTGGGCCTGACTGCGGTAGGTCAGAATCACGCCCACGCCCTTTTGGGCCACCGCCAATGCGGCACTTTTTCCGAGGCCCCGGCTGCCGCCGGTAATGATTGCAATTTTCATGTTTATCTCTTCCTGTTCTTGCTGTTTAAATCTTGAGACTTGCGGGGAATGGCCCCTTTGCATCTGTAGACCTTTAGCATATATAATTTATTTATTGTGATAAATAGCCAATAAATTAACAGACTGTTTGTTATTTTTGAACAATAAAATTTAAACCACCCAAACAATTCCACCCAAACAATTCAATTGTGCATCTGCGCAGGAAAGCGGCCCCATGGACCGGATTGAAGCAATGAAAATATTTGTCAGTGTGGCCGAACTCAAAAGTTTTACCCAGGCGGCTGAGCGTTTGCACCAGCCCAAAGCCACAGTCTCGACCGCCGTACAAGAATTAGAGCGGCTCTTGGGGGTTAAACTCTTGCACCGCACCACCCGGCGGGTGGCCCTGAGCCCCGAGGGCCAGAGCTATTACGAGCGCTGCCTGGATTTGCTGGCCGATCTTGACGAAAGTGAGTCGATGTTCCGCAGCGAGGCCAGCGAGATCAAAGGCAAAATTCGCGTAGACATGACCGTGGCCCTGGCCCGCAATTTGATCATTCCCGCCCTGCCCGATTTTTTCGCCCGGCACCCGCAGATCGAGCTGGAATTGAGCAGCACCGATCGGCGCGTGGATCTGATCCGCGAGGGCATCGACTGCGTGATTCGGGTCGGCAAAGGCAATGAGCCCGGTTTGATCAGCCACGAACTGGGCCAGATGAACATGTTGAATTGTGCCAGCCCGGCGTATTTGGCCCAATTTGGCACGCCCCGCAGTCTGGCCGAACTCAGACAGCACCACTTGATCTTTTACAGCATGTATTTGGGCGGTAAACCCGAAGGTTTTGAGTATTTTGACGGCGAGACCTACCGTGAAATAGCCATGAAAGGCCTGCTCACAGTCAACAATACCGTTGCCTATGAAGCGGCCTGTTTGGCGGGTTTGGGCATTGTGCAATGCCCCTTGGCAGGCATTAAGCCCCATTTGGACACGGGTCAATTGGTGGAAATTCTGCCTGATTTTCGCGCCGAACCCATGCCGCTCAAACTGGTTTACCCCTATCGCCGCAGGCAGGCCAAACGCCTGCGGGTCTTTGTCGAATGGCTGGAGCCCCTGATCGCCGCCTATTTGGCAGATGAGCCTGTAAAGACCCCTGTTTAAGTACCTGTTAAAGTGCCAGGCGCAGCGGGCGCTCAGCCGCTAAAGGATCGGGCGCGTCAAAGGGCTCTTGAATCAGCTCAAACAGACCGTGATCAAAGGGCTGGCCGGGGGCCTTTTGGCGCAGTACCAGCCGTTCGCGCAGACCCTGTTGGGCCAAACTGCGGGCGCGAAAATGGCAATAGGGATTGTTGCCGGGCCGGCCAAACAGGGCATGGGCCGTAAAAGTGCAACCGCCTTGGCAGACTTCCGCATAAGGGCAGCTTTGGCAAAAGCCCCACAGTGGCGCTTGTTCTTCATTTTCCGCTAACGCTTGTTCTTCTATCGCTTTGCGGCGAAAGGCCAATTGGGGACTGTCTTGCCAGATCTCAGCCAGGGAGTGCCTGCGCAGATTTCCGCCGACATAAACACCCGTTTGCAGCGAAGGGCAGCCTTTGACTGCCCCGTCGGACTCAATGCCCATGACGTATTTGCCCGCCTGACAGCCCTGAAAATATTCAGCCCCGCCTGCAAAAGGCGAGCGCAGCAGGGCCTCTTCGGGGCCAAAATAGCCCAAATTATTGCCGGGCATGATCAAGAGGCCGTCTTTCAGGCCCTGTTGTTTGAGTGCCGCCACGCGGGGCACAAATTGCACCAGGTCCCAGGGCTGAAAGAGCATCTCAGGCTGATCCGCCGCCCGCCCCAGCGCGGCGGTGATTTGAATCTGCCAGCTGCGCACCCCCAAAGCCCGCAAATGGGTGTAGAGCGACTCTAAATCGCCCTGATTCCAACGGTTAAAATGGGTATTGGCACTGGCGTCCATGCCCGCTGCCACCACGGCCCTCAGGGCCTCTGTGGTCTGAGCAAAACTGTCTTTGCGCTTGCGAATGGCGTTGTGATTGGCTTCGAGACCATCCACGCTGATTGAGACACGCTTGAGCCCGGCCTCTGCCATGGCCCGGGCCAGCTCAGGGCTGATCCCGATTCCGCCACTGGTCATTACTGGCGTAATGCCTTTGCCTGCCAGGGCTGCGACAATTTCTAAAAAGCCCGGATGTAAATAGGCCTCGCCGCCAATCAAGACCACCTCTTTGGCCTGCATTTCGGCCAATTGCGCGACCACCGCCAGGGCCTCAGCGGTGTTGAGTTCATCGGGGCGGGCCTGTACCGCCCGCGAGCCACAGTGGCGGCAGGCCTGATCACAGCGCAGGGTCAGCTCCCAGACCACATAGGCCGGATGGTAAGGCGTTTGCGCCGGTCTGACCCGGCGCATGGCCAATTCGCTGACACGCTGCTTTTGTCGCTGCTTTTGACTCTCTTTGCCCGCCTCAGGCACCTGCTCGCGGGGGGCAGACATCAAGCCGAAGGAGATGCCGTTGCTGAAGGAGACGGCGAAGCGGAAGCTGACGGCGAAGCCGATGGGGACGGTTTGGCACAGGGCTCTTTGCTTTTTTCGCTTTGATCGTTGCAGTCAGGCAAGGGCAAGGGCGGCGGTGTGCCGTAACAGGCCGAGAGCGTCAGGGCAATACTGGCACCCAAGACCAATTGAGAGGCCCGTTTGAAGCGTTTAAACACAGTGGGTTTGAGTCCTACTCCGCAATTGGGGCAGGTCTTGAGTTGGGCCGGGAGAAAGCCATTACATTGATCACATTGAAACATAAAGCGCCTCATTTACTTTCTGGTAAACAGATCATACGCCAAAAACATCGGCCTGTAAAGCGCTGCTAAAACACAAGCTGGTTTGACTATTTTTTGTCTTTTTTGGCTGCCGCTTTGGTGCTGTTTTCATGGATGCGAAAGGCCACAATCTTGCGGATCAGGGGCAAAGGCAAAGGCTGATCGAGTGGGAATTGCAGCGAGCCCTTGGCGTATTTATAAGGCACAAGTTCGTCGGCAAAAGCGACGATGCCACTTGGGGCCGGATAAAAGCCAATATGCCGTTCGTAGGCGGCAAAATGCACCAAATTGCCAAAGAGATAAAAAGTGGGCATTTGGTAAGAAATTTTTTCGATCGCCTCTGGGGCCAATGTCCGAATCAGGGCCCGCAGCTCCTGTAATTTGGCCTGGGTCGATGCGGGAAACATCTGAATATATTCATCGATTGTATTGGGTTTTGAGCCCGAGATGCGTGTTTTGACCGCTTTGAGAAAGGTCAGATTCATTTCTTTCATTTCGGATTCAATCAGCTTGAGGGCACTGGGGCCAACGCCGTGTAAATCTGCAATTTGCTTGCGGGTAAATTGGCCCAGATCTTTGAGTTCTTTCAAATTCAGGCTTTGCAGGGCCCGCTGCGCAGGCCGGCTGATTTTGGCGTATAAATCGGTGATTTCGGTGTTTTGCATGGCGGCTCCTTGAAACTTCGCGGAAACTTTGCGCGAGAGAAAAAATAGAGAGAGTCAAAAAATCAAGAGTCAAAATATAACGATTCAAAACATACTTTGCGTATTTTGATGTATGAATAATCCATTCTAACACCCGAAGTTCAAATTGAACACCGTGCCGAGCTGCATTGTCTGCAAAAAATCCTCTTTCTCGTTGCATAATAGGGGAGTGTGCGCTGTGTTTTAAATGCCCAGCCCAGAAAGGTCTTTCTATGCCTCAGCTCGAACGCGAAACAGTGATCTTTGACTTTGTCTCGACCTGCGATAGCAGCGGCAGTCTTCCCCCTTCTTTGGAAGGCTTTGCCCAGCTCCAAGGCTACGAAAAACAGGCCTTAAAAGCCCTATTTCCCTCTGTCCTGGCGCTGGAGCAAGCTGTCTATCTGTATTTTTTTGAACAGACCTTGAGCCTGCTCGAAAAAGACGCAGCTTATGCCCATTATGGCCTGCAGGAACGTGCTCTGGCCCTCTATTACACCTTGTTTGAACTCTTTGGCGCCAACCGCAGCTATCTCGAATTGAGCCTCAAACAGGGCCTGAGTCAATGGCAAAATCTTCCCAAACTCAAGGTGTTTAAACAGGCCTTTGGCGACCACGTGCGCCAGCTCTTTGCCCCCACCCTCAATCCGCTTTTGGGGCCCTTCAAAACCTTGCAGGTTCAGGCCTTGAGCGAAGCGGCTTGGCTGCAGTTTTTGAGTTTGCTGGGTTTTTGGTTGAGCGATCGCTCTCCCGATCGGGGGCGCAGCGATATGTTGATCGAAAAAACGGTGGCGGCCTCGCTGGAAATCTGGAGTGCCCTCAATTGGAATCACACCCCTGATTTGCTGAAGTTTTGGCTCGAAGAACTGGCCCCCAAACAGGAGAAGAAATGAAATCCATCGACAAAATCCCCACCGGCAAAATCCAAAGAGCTTCCAAATTGGTGCAAACCGGCGTCAAAGTGGGCGGCAATTATCTCAAATACTATGGCGAAAAGCTGACCCAGCCCGATCTCGACCGCTCAAAACTCGACGAAGCCAATGCCGAAGAGATCTACAACAGCCTCAAAAGCCTCAAAGGCAGTGCCCTCAAAGCCGCCCAGATGTTGAGCATGGAAAAAAACATCCTGCCCCAGGCCTATTCTGACAAGTTTTCGCTGTCCCAGTTTCAGGTACCGCCGCTTTCGGCCCCGCTCGTGCGCAAAACCTTCAAACAATACCTCGGCAAACACCCCGAAGAGCTGTTTGACTCTTTCGACGCGGAATCGCTGGCGGCTGCCAGTATTGGCCAGGTCCACAAAGCCCACAAAGAGGGGCAGGCCCTGGCGGTCAAATTGCAGTATCCGGGGGTGGCCGAGAGCATCAGCTCAGATCTGGCCATCGTCAAACCGATTGCCCTGCGCCTGTTTAACCTGAGTGCTGATGATGTCGAACACTATTTTCAAGAGGTCAAAGCCAAACTTTTGGAAGAGACTGACTATGGCTTGGAGTTGCGCCAGAGCCAAGCAATGGTCACAGCCTGTGAGCATTTGCCGGGCCTGCGCTTTCCCCGTTATTATCCCGACTATTCAAGCACCCGCATCTTGACCATGGACTGGATGGACGGCGAACAGCTCTCCCATTTTGCTGAGCGCAACGCCACCCTATCCGAACGCACCCAGGTCGCACAGACTCTCTGGGACTGGTATATGTTTCAAATGCACCAATTGCACCTGATTCATGCCGATCCCCACCCAGGCAATTTTTTGGTCGATGCCGAGCAAAACCTGATTGCGATTGACTTCGGCTGTCTCAAAAGTATTCCCGAAGACTTTTACCAGCCCTATTTTGAGCTGTCTTCGCCCGAAGTTTTGGCTGATCGTGACCGCCTCTTGGCCTGTTTGGACCGGCTCGAAATTCTGCGTCCCACTGACAGTGCTGATGACCGTGCCTTTTTGGGCCAGACCTTTTGGGAAATGGGCAGCTTGATCTCGCGTCCCTTTTACCAGGAGCGCTTCGACTTCAGTGACGTTGCTTTCTTTGCCCAGATCAACGAAATGGGTGAGCGCTTTGGCCGCGACAGCCGCCTGCGCAAACTCTCCAGTGGCCGGGGTTCACGCCATTTTCTCTACGTTAATCGCACCTTTTTTGGACTGTATATGTTGCAACATTCCCTGCGGGCAGAGATCGACACCCAGCAATACCGCCGCTGGCTTCAGCCCGCTATGGGCGCGAGTTGAGCCGAAGCCAAGAGGCGCGATTCAATCTCAGGCAAAACCTGTTCCAGTCTCTGTTCGCCTTTGCTCAAGGCCGCGATACCCGGTGTCATACGCAGGACAAAAAAGCGCAGCAGATCAAGCACTTCGACCACTTGGGGCAGGGTTAGGCCCGCTTTGCTCTCGGCCAACAGACCATAACGCAAATAAACCTGATTGTCTTCATTGAGATCAAAGGCCCCAATCGGCAACATTCGGTTTAAAATCGAGAGCAATTGATACAAACCCAGCAGATCTACGGGGGTCTGATCAATGGGCAAACGCATGATAAATTGCAAAATAACGGAATCTGAATCATCGGGGTCCACGGCCCCGCCTTCGTTTAAAGCCTGGGCCACCATATCTCCCGCAAAAAAGAGCTGAAAGACAAAGCGGGTCTCTTGCCCCTCTGCCAACGGGGGCTCATCCACAGAGACCAACAACATTTCAACGGGATTTTCAGCATTCACTGGCAGAAGCAGGGCGGGCATTTCGAGGGCATTGAGCACCCCTGCGAGCCGGGAGAAGGGTGTTTCTGTATCAGACATGGCTTGTTTCCTTTTTTATGATCAATTGGCGGGTGAAAGCGAGAGCCCATGTTTCATCATCAGCTCTCGGGCATCTTTGTGATGCATGGTGAGTAGTTTCTCTGCCGGAGAGATAGACATCACATGTTCAACAATGTATTTGGACTCGGGATCATTCTGACGCAAGCCACTCAAAAGCTGGGAGATTGCGTCTTTGGGAGACTCCGAAAGCAACGCCAATTGCGACTGTTTGAATTGGGTCTCGACTGTGTTGAGTTCCCCCAGTTCTGACTGGAGCCGCGCTTCGAGCTTTTGCACACGGGGCGTAAGCATTTGCACTTGCCTGAGTGAAGCCGGATCTGTTTTGCCCTGCAAACGGCTCAATTCTTGGCGCTGGGTCGCCAAGACATCGCGGGTGCCTTTGACCTGGGCCTGCATGTTTTGAACCTGTTGTCCCAGATTGGACGTACTGCCCCGCAATTCCTGGATATTGCTTTTGCGGTACATCTGTTTGCCCGCCCGATAAGCCAAAAGACCAATGGCGGCCACAGCGCCTGCTGCCATCAAGCCCCAACCGACGGGGGTGGCAGCCAAGCCAATGGCCACCAAACCGGCGACAATGCCCGAAGCCACACCGAGGCCATTTTTGAGGATTTTCATAAACTTAAAGCCCAGACCCTGCCGTTCGTTGATCTGTTTGGCGATGGCCTGAGATTTTTCGCTCACACCCTGGGTATTCATTTTTTTCAAAGCCTGAATTTTGGCCTGATTGACCTGCACCTGGCCCGCAAGTGCTTTGATCTCGGCTTTGAGCTTGGCGGTGTCTTTGGGGTGTTTTACTTGATCCATTCCCGCCAATTTCTGCTCCAGCTTCACGCTTTTCGCCTGCAGCGAAGTCACCTCCGTACCGAGCTTGGTGATTTTTGCTTCCCGCTCGGGAACGGTCATTAAAAGCGCTTTGGCTTCTTCGGAACGGGTCCAACCCGTGGCAAATTTTTGACAGTTTTTATAGCCGTCATACAGTTCCGTTCCCGCAGAGACAAAGCCACAAACACTGGTCACTTGTGCCAGGGTTGAAGCACTGTAGACCACATTTTGTGTGGTATTGTGGGCGGTATTTTCAACGACTTTGACAAACCCGCCTCCATCCGCCAAGGCATTGTGCAGTGTCATGCCGATCTTCACCCCCAGATTGGCTGCCGTGGGCGCAATGGTTTTGAGCGTGTCGACCTTGCTGGAATTGCTCAGGCTGAGATCTTCAGAGGCTTTGTCCAAAAATGTGGCTTCGGTCTCCATGCCGTCGGCTTCACTGCGCAGGGTGTCGGCCTGGGTTTTCATTTGCTCCAATTTGCCTTTCCAAACCGGGTCTCGTTGTTTGGAAGCATGTAACATGACCTGATCATGTAAAGCTGTGGCCTGCTTGCGTTTTTCTGCAGCCTGAGACCTGAGTTTTTGGGCCCCTTCTGAATAACGCGATGAGCGAAATGAAAAAGTAGAAGCGGCTTCAACCACATTGCTTTTGCCCAATTTTTGGGTTATCGAGGGTCCCTGAGGAGGGGAGGAAGATGACGGTGTTTGAACAGAAGGAGGAACCACCGAAGAGGAAGGAGAGGAACTTGGAGAAGAACTTGATGAAGAACTTGATGAAACCGAAGAAATGGCTTGCGGCTGAGCCGTATCCGAATGGGTATCGGCGTCTGACATTGGTTCTTGGGGCTGAGACTGACTTTGAGACTGACTTTGAGACTGATTCTGGGATTGGTTTTGTTGTTCCTGTTGAGGCTGCTGTTGCTGCTGCTGTTGTTGCTGTTGTTGCCCCTGCTGCTGCTGTTGCTGGCGGTTGCCCCCCCCACGCTCTTTGTCTTGCTCTTGTTGATCCTGCTGCCGCTGCTCTTTGGGTTCTTGCTCTTTGGGTTCTTGGGTTTTTTCTGTTTGCGGAGGTTCTACGGATTCAGTGGTTTCAGGCTTAGAAACTGTCTCTTCACTTTTTTCAGTGGGTTTTTCTTCGCTCACTTGGGGCTGATCTTCCGTTTCGCTGGCCGGTTCAGCCTCACTTTCTTTGGACACCACTACAGTGGGTTCTTCTGGCTTGACAACCGACGCCTGTTCTTCTTCTTTGTGTTTGTGTTGAACAGGTTGATCCGTCTCGCTGGGGGAAGCTGTTGTCTGGGTTTTTTCTTGGGTTTTTTCTTGGGTTTGCGCTGGGGCCTGGGTTTCGGACTGAGGCTCTTGAACAGGGGTTTCTGGAGCGAATTTCTCCATCAGCGCCAATTTGGGCTCTTCTTTTGGCATTTCCAAAGGTTTATTGAGGAGTTTATCTACCAATTTTTCTTGCTGTTGGGGAGACGTCATCTCTTGGTGGCGTTGAACCTGCAGCGTCGCACCTTGGGGCTTGATGGTGGCAGAGCGTTGCAATGAAGGCGTTTGCTGTGTGGGCGCCTGACGCTGAATCTGAGTTTGAGAGGTCGTTCGTTGCAGCGGGCGCGGTGGCTGTATGCCCCCTGGCCGAGATATTCCACCTGTATTGACCATCAGTCGACTCCTTCTTCGGGGTATAACGCATCCAACAAAGCCTGAATCTGAGCTACTTTGGCAATCATCAGTTCATAAGCGGCAACCAAAGCGGAGACCTCTCCCCCACTTTGCTCCAACTCATCCAGCCGATCTGCCAATTGATCACAATCATCAAGCAGGTAATCAAAGCGCTCGCGTGAAAAATTTGCCGCCAATTGCCCCTGCGAGCGACGCAATTCGCGCTCCAGCCAGCCATTGTGACCATCAAGCACTTCTTGTAACTCAATCTGTTGCCAGGAATGCATCAAAACCTCTTTGGCCTTGCGCAAAAACGTATTTAAAGGATGCATCTTCTGCTGCAAATCTTCGCAATCAAATTCCTGGGCCACAATCGCCAAATCTGCGCTCAATTGGCTATGGGTTCGTATCAAAGCTTGAAATTCACGCTCCATGCGCTGTACCTTAAAGCGATCATCGCTGATCGCAAACCAATCTGGTTTACGTGAAGAGAGGCGTTTAACTTCAGCGGTAATTTTCGCTTCGAGGGCATCGTACATCCGCTCATATTCATCTTCTGCTTGGATGGGAGCCATGCTGACCTGTGGAGCCGGTTTTTGCATGGCCTCTTGTGTCAAACGAACCAACTTCCGCGCATCGGCGTTTTGGGGGTCGAGAATGATTGCTTCACTCAAATAGAGCAAGGCATCTTCGTATTCTTGGGCCAACCAGAGCAAATAACCCAGACCGATATACGGTTGGGGATCTGTGCGATTGTGGCGAATCGCCTCCATAAAATTTTCACAGGCTTCTGCCAATAATTCGCGATCTTGCAATTGAGCCGCGAGGGCTTCGTGTAGACATTCAACTCCCAAGCCCAAAAGCTCTTGGGCTGTTGCATGTCTGCGTTCAACCAAATGATTGGATTTTTTTTCAAGGGCGGCGAGAGCGAGCGGATCCACTTTATATTCTTTCATTGAACAGCTTTTTGTAACGAAAAATTATAACACAATCGCAGCACCTGAAATACAGGTACAGGCTTCAGTGAACGCAAAGACCTGTGCAGTGCCAGCGGTTTAAAGGTATGCTGTGCGAATCTTTCCCCAACAAGGAGACCAGAGATGGTTAGTGATCAAAAAATTGTCCTGCGCCATCTCACCGAAGCAGATTACCCCGATGTCGCAGAAGTCATGCAGCGCTGTTACGCCAATATTGGTGGAGAGCCTTGGAAAAAGCATCAAATCGACATTCTGCTCAAGATCTTCCCCCAGGGACAACTCTGCATTGAACTCAATGGCCGGGTTGTGGCTTGTGCGCTCTCATTGATTGTCGATTACGACAAATATGGCGACAAACACACCTACCGCGAAATTACAGATAATTACCGCTTCGGCACCCACGATCCCGATGGCGATGTGCTCTATGGCATCGATGTCTTTGTTGATCCCCAATGCCGGGGCATGCGTCTGGGCCGCCGACTCTACGATGCCCGCAAAGATCAGTGCAAAAACCTCAATCTGCGTGCCATTGTTGCTGGGGGCCGAATTCCCGGCTATGCCGATCTGGCCGAAGTGCTCACCCCCATGCAATACATTGAAAAGGTCCGTATTCGGGAACTCTACGACCCGATTCTGACCTTCCAATTGGCCAATGACTTTCACGTCAAAAAATTTATCAGCAATTACCTGACCTTTGACAGCGAATCGATGGGCTTTGCCACCCTCTTGGAGTGGAACAATATCTTTTATGAGCCCCGTGAAGATGTGTTTAACTCCCCACGCTCAGATGTACGCATTGGGGTGGTGCAGTGGCAAATGCGCTCCTTGAGCAATATCGAAAGCCTGTACGAAAATATCGAATTCTTTGTCGATGTGGTCTCGGATTATGAATGCGATTTTATTCTCTTTCCCGAGTTTTTTAATGCCCCGCTGATGGCCAATTTTGCCCATTTGCCCGAAGCCGAAGCCATGCGCGCCCTGGCCGAATATACCGAACCCCTGCGCCAGCGCTTTATTGAATTGGCCGTGCGCTACAACGTCAATATTATCACCGGCAGCATGCCCAGCCTGGAAAACGAAAAGCTGCTCAATATTGGCTTTCTCTGCCGCCGCGACGGCTCTTGGGAAGATTTCCACAAAATCCATATTACCCCGAGTGAGGCCTATGCCTGGGGCATGGTCGGTGGCGACAAGGTCAAGGTCTACGACACCGATGCCGGCCGCATTGGGATTTTGATCTGTTATGACTGCGAATTTCCCGAGCTGGCCCGTTTGCTCTCGGACGAAGGCATGCAAATTTTGTTTGTGCCTTTTTTGACAGATACCCAGAACGGCTATAACCGTGTCCGCCACTGTGCCCAGGCCCGTGCGATTGAAAATGAGTGTTATGTGGCCATTGCTGGCTGTGTGGGCAATTTACCCAAAGTCGCCCATATGGACATCCAATACGCCCGTTCAGGGGTCTTTTCGCCCTGCGACTTTTCTTTCCCTGTCGATGGGGTGGTCACCGAAGCGGTGCCCAACAGCGAAATGACGCTGGTCGCCGACGTGAACTTGGATCTGCTCAAAAAGCTGCACCACAATGGCTCCGTCCACAATTTGCGCGACCGCCGCAAAGATCTCTACGAGCTGAAATGGAAACGGGAGTCTTAAGCCGCAACGCTCGCTTACTCTTGAAGTGCGGGCTGCAAGGCCATCAGCGCTTCTAAGAGGGCATCGTTGTCATCGTAGCCGGTATTGTTGAGCGCAATGGCAAGCAGATCCTCCGTCGGATCATAACTGAATTGGCTGCGAAAACCAGCCCAAGAGCCATTGTGCCAGACCATTTCACTGTCTGGCTCAACCACCCAGCCATAGCCATATTCGGTGGCCTTGCCATTGTCTAAACGGCCCGCTGTAAACATTCGTTTGAGGGTGGGCGCAGAGACCAAGCGGCCCTTAAACAGGGCCTGCTGCCATTTGTGCAAATCCAATACGCTGCTGTAAATGCCGCCATCTCCCACGACCCCATCCATCCAGGTCAGGTCGTCGTCCTGCAATTGCTGACCCTTCCAGGCCATGCCTTTGACCGCTGGCTTGGACTTGCCTGGTTGGTAGACATAGCTGTCTTTCATGCCCACCGGGTCGAGGATATTGGTTTTGACATAATTGGCAAAGGTCTGTTTGCTCACGGCTTCGACCACCGAAGCCAGCAGGGCATAGCCTGTATTGCTGTATTCGTATTTGCTGTTGGGGCTAAATTCCAGGGCGGGTTTGTGCTCGCGAAAGAGTTTGAGCAGATCGGCATTGGTCAAAAGCTCTCCCTCCCAATGCGTTTCTGCCAGGGAGATATAATCGGGCAGGCCCGAACGGTGTCCCAAGAGCTGATCGATGGTGATCTCTGGATAAGGCAGGTCGAGGTATTTTTGCACTTTGTCGTCAAAGCGCAGCTTGCGGTCTTCGACCAATTGTGCCACGGCCAAGGCTGTAAAGGGCTTGGAAAGTGAGGCCAAATTAAAGGCCGAAGCGAGGTTCAGCTTTTCTTTGCGGCTGGGATCGCTAAAGCCCTGTGCAGATTGGTAAAGCACCTTGCCTTGGTAGGCAATCAAGACCGTGCCGTTAAAGCGTGGGCGCGTTTGAAAGACCTCTGCAGCCGTTTTGGGCGCAGCGGCTTGGGCCGGCCCACTGATCTCAGGGGCAAAACCCAACGAAAGGGTGACAAGTCCCAGCGCAACCAGACCAGAGACTGAATAAAAACGACGTTTCATGAGGCACACCTGTGTTTTTATTGGCATTGTAGCAATTGTCCCTGTGGCTTTCAATCGAACGGCCCAGCGGGCTGTGTTATGCAGCAAAGATGAAGCCTGTCTTGTGAAGTGCTTTGAGGCTATTGGGGGGGCTCATTTTCAGGTCCAGCAAGAAAGGTCCAGGTCTCTGCCCCATCAAAATAGCGAATTGGAATGTCGCGAATCGCAGCCCGTTCGGCCATGCGAAAATTGACCCCCACTTTGGCTTCCGCCACTTTGGCGGTGGTCACATAATGGGTCTGGCAACCACAGTGGCAGCAACGCATCAGTTCGAGATTTTTGTCCGACCAGCTATAGGCCTGTAAATCTTTCGAATCGGCATTCACAATCACCTCGCCGGGTGCATAATAGCCCCAGAGTGCGCCCAAACGGTGACAACTCGAACAATTGCAACTGGTGAGGGTGGCGGGCGGGTTTTCTACTTGTAACTTGATTCTGCCACAATGACAACTCAAATCCATTTTAGATCTCCTTTTAAGGCTTTATTCGGGATGATTTCGAAAAAAACTCCGCTGCTGAAAACGCAGGCCGGCCAAAACCTCTGCCACACGCTCTGGGCTGAGACAGCCAATATATTCCCCCAATTGCGATTTATTCACGGTTTCCAACTGCGAAACCACCACCACACTGGGTTTGGGCAAATTGGCTTCCCCGGCTTCGAGCAAGACATTGCCGGGTTCGTTGGCGCGTTTGGGATTGGAGGTCAAGGCACAGAGCACCACGGTCTCCAAACGGCTCAAATTAAACAAATCGTCTTGCAGCACCAGATGTGGGTGCGCCACCTGCGGTCCGCTCTCTCCTGCTTTGGCCATTTGGAGCCAATAGAGTTCTCCTTGTTTGGGAGCCAGAGAGGAAGCCTCACTGCCTGTCGTCTGGAGTCGAAGCGCTTCCAAGCCATTCAGAAGCAGCTCCAAACCAAAAGAGAAATCGTGTAAACCCGTGTGTTGACCTTCGCTCACCAATTGCGAAAGGGCATTGAGATAGGGGTATTGCTGGGCGGGAATCATCGGCAAAAAGGCCTGGGCTGAACTGGCATATTCAGCAGGTTCAAGCGGAAAATTTAGCTCTTGCAGCGTAAAGCCATAAATATGGCTGTCGATGGCATTCCAGGCCCGATCGGCCAGTAAATAAGAAAAGCCCGCTTCACGCAGACAGCCAAGGGTGGCATCGACATATTTCAGCATCACAGGGCCAATATTGAGCCCTGCCACAATCAACTGCGAGGCCCAAGGGTGGCGCAAAAGTGCGGCATGGGCCGAGTGAGCGCGTCTGCGCATCTCGGCCCGCCAATCGCCGCCCACAACAGGCAAGTCAATTTCAGCCACGACCCGTTCAACCAGGCCCATCTGCAAATCCTCTTTATTGGCCACATGGTTGTAGAGAGACATGGCCTCGACATTTAAGATCTCAGCGAGCTTGCGCATCGAGAGCGCCTCAATCCCCTGGCTATCCGCGAGTTGCAGGGCCGCGTCAAGCACCCGCTCCCGTGTCAGCGGGACACGGGCTGCAGATTTGCGACGTTTAACAGATTGTGTACTTTTGGGGGCTTTGGGGATTGACATACTTACAGTGTAAGTATTAAAGTAAGAGCAGTCAAACTTACACTGTAAGTTTAAAATTCTCCCAGAAAAGAGATTCCCATGTCCAAGCAAAAAATCTGTATTGTTGGTGCCTCTGGCAAACTCGGTCAATACATGGTCCAGCAGGCCCTCGATCAGGGCTACGAAGTGGTGGCTGTCTGCCGCGAGAGCAGCGTCCACAAATTGGATCACTTCAAAGCTCAAATCACAGTGCTGCCCGGCCAGACCAATGATCGGGCGGTGATCCAAGCAGCAGTAGAAGGCTGCACTGGCGTCTTGACTGTGCTTGTGCCATGGGGCATTCAACAATACGCTTCTGGCACAGCCCAGGCCGTGCTCGATTATGCCCAGCCCAACGCCCGCCTGATCTTTTCCTGTGGCTGGCATATTACCCGCGATGGACAAGATGTCTACTCCAAGACCTTTCTCACGCTCGTCAACGCCTTTGGCTGGTTGGCGCGCAAAATCAAGCTGGCCGAACTCGACGATCAGGTCGAAGCCTGTCGCCGGATTTTTGCCAGTTCTACCCGCTGGACCGTTGTGCGCGGCAGTGACCTCGAAGAAGGCGAGAGTCAGGGGTTACCCGTGTGGAGTCAACATGTGGGAGATCCCATTCTCAAAAGCAACCGCACCCGCCGCGTGGACTTTGCTCTGTTTATGCTCTCGGCTTTAAACGACGACACGCTGATCCAGCAAGCGCCAGCCATTGTGGGCTGTCAGACTGAATCTGCGCTGGCCTACCGCACCAAGGCCAAATGCTCAGCCTCTCCAGGCTTTAACGCATGAACCGTGCTGTGATTGTGTCTTTCAGCTGGGTATTCTTGACTGGCCAAAAGCACAAAGCCCGCTGAAAGCAGTTCGTTTTCGAGGATGGCCTTGGGCGAAATCTGGCGATAAGCTTGAGCTTGGCGGTAGATCCACTCTGTCTCTGTGCCCTGAGCAGACAAAGCGCTGACAAAAAACACCCCGCCTGGGCGCAAGGCCTGAAAGACATTGGCCAAAAACACAGAGCGGTCTTGGTCAATAATACAATGCAGGCAATTGCCGTCCACAATCAGGTCGTAGCGTTGGTTTTCGAGTATCCCTGCCTGTGTCAGATCTGCCACAAAATAGTCAATCTGCAGCCCCGTGCTGCGTGCTTTTGCCTCGGCCCACTCAATCGCCTGGGCTGAGACATCGGCGCCTGTGACCTGGTAGCCCTTTTGGCACAACAAACGCGTAAAATGGCCTTCGCCACAGCCCAACTCCAAGACCTTTCCGCACTCAGGTACTTGGCTTTGGCCCAACAGGCGTTCCAGCAAAAGCCCTTCTTTGGCCAAGCGTTCTCGACCTCCCCAACCCGGCTCACCCGCAGCCCGGATCTGGGCATAGAGTTGATCGTAAACCGTGTAATTGCCTTTCATGGCTGTTTTTCCTCAGGCCCGTCGATTTAAATAATCCACGGCTTTTTTAATTCCATTCAGGGTCAATTCTTCCATGTGGATGCGCTCGCGAATCGTGTGCAAAGTCCAGGCACCATAGTCCCAGCTCTCTTTGGGCAAGGGGTTGAGCCAAACCAAATGGGGAAAACGCGCAGTGAATCTTTCCAACCAAAACAGACTGGGTTGAGGCTGTTCGTCTTCAAACGCCAAACTGCCATACGGTGAAACCAATTCTTCGGGGGCCATGCTGGCATCCCCGAGAATAATCACGCGGGTTTCGGGCGAAGCTTGCAAGAGTTTTTCGGTAGCCAAGCGCTGCCTGTGCAAAGGGTCGGCAAAGAGATAGCTATAAACGGTATTGTGAAAAAAACAGGTTTTGAGTTCTTTAAAGCGGTCTTTGAGTTTGTCGAACAAGAGCCGGGTTAAATCCACATGGGGCAACATCGACATGCCGCCATTGTCGATCAAGAGCAGCACCGAAATTTTGTCGCGCAGGCCTTTTTCGAGCACCAATTCTATTTCGCCCCCATTTTTGGCGGTGGCCTGAATCGTTTTGTCGATATCCAGCTCGGTATGTGCCCCCGTGGGCTTTAATTGTTTTAAACTGGCCAGGGCCTGGCGGATATTGCTGCCTTTTAAGCTGTTTGAAGCCGCGTATTCGATATAGTTGCGGTCGCCAATCGCTTTGATCGCCGAGCGGTTGCCGCCGGGCCCATGGACGCGCACACCGGGTTGGGCCATGCCCGAATGGCCAAACGGCGAACTGCCGCCTGTGCCGACCCAGCGATTGCCGCCATCGTGTTTTTCCAATTGTGAACGCA
Organism: Candidatus Blackallbacteria bacterium; assembly: GCA_051715345.1. GTDB lineage: Bacteria > Cyanobacteriota > Sericytochromatia > UBA7694 > UBA7694. The sequence goes on along the minus strand of JBPXJQ010000027.1, from coordinate 49,494 downwards.
GGGTCTCCCAAAATTTGCGCATCAGCTCTTCGCGGCTCATTTTCCAGACCGGCCCCATCAGCTCATTGCGGGCCATGGCCTGCCGCAGCCATTCCTGAAATTGGGTTGTCTCAAACAGAGCGGGATCCCCTTCTGCCACATTGGGGATGTCGATAGCAAAGAAATACAGGGCAAAAGCCCGCTCGAAGGCGTCCATCTGCTCGGCTTTTTTGACCACATTCAAGCGCAAAAACACAAATAATTCGTCGAGATTGCGCACCAGGCCTTTTTCCAAACCGGCCTGAAATTCCACCATGTATTGCAAAGAGATCGGCACACCATAGTTCTGCAAGAGCAGAAAAAAGTCGGCAAACAGTGGCTCGGTCTTCATCTCGCTACCAGTGGCGTTTGGGGCGCTGTTGGCTGCCCTTGCGATAGGCCAAAATATCTTCGGTGCGTTTGAGCAGGGCCCCCAAAAAGGGAATCTGATCGGGCACGTTTAAAGCGGTCTCAGAATGTTGCAGGGCCTGCAGCCAATCCAAGAGTTCGCTGGTGGCGGGGGCCTTTTCAAATCCCCGCGCCCGCAATTCATAAAAGATGTTCAGAGCGGTATTGAGCAATTCTGGGGCCGGGTCAGGAAAATGCAGCTTGATAATCTCCACCATTTCTTCGCGCGAGGGAAAAGCCAAATGGTGGCAAAAACAGCGCCTTAAAAAGGGATCTGAGAGTTCGCGTTTGGCATTGGAGGTGATAATAATCAAGGGGTTCTGTTTGGCTTTGATCACCTGGTTTATTTCGCGGATCGTGAATTGTTTTTCGTCCAAAACATCGAGCAAATTGTCTTGCACATCCGACTCGGTTTTGTCGATTTCGTCCAACAACAGCACCACCCGCTCCTCGCTTTGAAAGGCCCTGCCAATCGGTCCCCAGATGATATAGTCAAAGAATTGATTGACGTCGCGGCCAGTGTTGGCCGTGCCGAAACGGGCATCGTTCAAACGCAAGACCGTGTCTTGCACATAACAGGCCTCTTCGCCTTTGATCGTGGACTTGGCACGCAGAATTTCGAGCGGCATATTCAACGCGCGGCTGATCTCAAAGGCCAATTGGGTTTTGCCGGTTCCCGGTTCCCCGGTTAAAAGCAGGGGTTTGTCCATTTGCAGGGCCATATTGACAATCATTTGCAATTCGGGGTTTAAATAGTATTTGTCTGAGCCTTTAAATTCCATATTTCCTTCTTTTAGTGGCATTTTGAATGTATTTTAGACAAAAGAGCTAAATGTGGGTTTCCAGCCAATTGAGATTGCGCTCCCAGCACTGGTTCCAATCGGATTCGCGCATAAAATGGCCCGATTCTGGATATTCCAGATACTGCTGGCGCTGGGGTGCCGCTGTGTAATAGGCAGCCAGGGTTTGGTGAAAATCGCGGGCATAATGGGCGGGCACCGAGCTGTCTTGGCCTGCATTTTGCGAGAGCAGGGCGGTGGGGTAAAAACGCTCGGGAAAGTGATCGGGGCTTTCCCCACTCACTTCCCACCAATGGGGGGAGCCCAGGATCACCGAGGCCACTTTCAGCCGGGGCTCAGCCAAAACAGCTGCGTAAGCAATATACCCGCCCATCGAGACGCCAACGACGCCCAGTTTGTCTGGCTGGATAATCCCCGCCTGCAGATAGGCATCAACCAAACGGGGCAATTCCTGTGCGGTCAGAGCCACCGCTGCCAAGAGTTCTTTGCCAAAATCCGGGTTTTCGCCTGCAAAGCGCTGGTCAAAATCGGGGTAGAGCCGCTCGCCATGGCCGACATTGTCGATCCCAATTGCCAGAAAGCCACGTTCAGCCAAGCTTGTCAGTTCTTTTTGCTGCGCGTCTTTGCTCGCGCCCAAACCATGGAAAAAAAAGACAGAACCGCGTTCAGCTGCCCGTTGGCGCTCATCGGCGTAGACCCAGACAGCCGGGGCAATTACATGGCATTTTTCTTGCTTGACTGACACCGTTCACGTCCCCCACAAAGACTTGTTCTTGTCTCTCAGCATAACACTTTTGGCAAAAAACCTGAGTTATCGGATATGATAAAGGGTAGGCTTACATCTCGCAAAATGAAAATCGCTTGAAAGAAAAAGTTGAGTAAATGCAATGAGACAAAACCAATCCCTGGCTGGATTTCTGCTTGTTTCTGTGTTTATAGCAGGCTGCTCCTCTCCCCAAGAGCCGCTCAATCGCCAAACCCAGACAAAACCTCAAACCCAGTCAGCGGCCAAGGCCAGTTCCTCTGCGCCAGTTCCCAGCCCCTCAGTGGCTTATAGCGAGGTTTTTCGAATTACCTATGCCAGTTGTTTGCCTTGCCACAACCGCCATACCCTGCCCCAAGTGATCGACAGACTCAAAGCGGCCAAATTCAGCACCGTCGATGGTGAGGATCGCATGCGTGTCTTAAAAGAGCTGGAAGGCCTGAAAGAAATGCAAGACAGTGGCAGTGCCCTGGGCTTTAGCAGTGGCCAAGAAGAGCTGATGAATTTGTTTGAATCTGTGCCGGGTGGCTTTTTTATCATGCTCGAAAAAGGGGTGATGCCCCCGCCCTGGGCCCCTGCTCTGATGGAGGCCATAGACTGGCCCAATTATGAACGTTTGAGCATTGAAAACCGGATCAAATTGCTGCAATTTGCCAAACCCTATTCGGAGAAGTACCTTCCCTGATGGACATCCAAAAACACCTGTCGATCTCCCTTCTCACCACGTTTGCGCTGGGGGTGGGAGGCTGCTTTCCCGTCTCTGTTGAAAGCCCGAGTTCAACCCCCGCTTCTTCAGCCACAGCCTACACACCCGCTGATGCTGCCCTGATTTCAGAAGCTCAGCTCCACTTTCAGCCTCTGATTGCTCCCTCGCCTGCCGAGCCCAATCAGGTCGCTTTGGGAAAAATGCTCTTTTTTGAGCCCCGGCTCTCACTCAACAATACCCTCAGTTGTAAGTCTTGCCACAATCTCGAGACCTTTGGGGTCGATCGCCGCCCCACCTCTTTGGGACATATCGGGCAAACCGGCACCCGCAACGCCCCCACGGTTTTAAACGCCAGTCTGAATACCAGCCAATTCTGGGATGGCCGGGCCAAAGATTTAAAAGATCAGGCCGGGCAGCCGATTCTCAATCCCCTGGAAATGGCCATGCCCAACGAAGCGGCCGTGCTTGCGCGTCTGGAAAAAATCCCTGGCTATGTCAAAGCCTTTCAGACTGCTTTTCCTGGTCAGCAGCAACCCATCACCTATGCCAATCTGAGCCAGGCACTTGCCCGCTTCGAAGAGACCCTGATTACCCCCTCGCGTTTTGATAAATTCTTACAGGGAGACAGCCAGAGCCTGACAACCAGCGAAAAAGCGGGCTTAAAAACCTTTATGAACAGAGGGTGTGTGGCCTGCCATTTTGGCCCCGGTTTGGGGGGCTCCCGTTTCCACAAATTTGGCATTATCGCGCCCTACAAACACCAGCAAGATCTGGGCCGGTATGAAGTCACCAAAGCGGCCCGCGACCGCTATCTGTTTAAAGTGCCTTTGTTGCGCAATATTGAACACACCGGCCCTTATTTCCATGATGGCAAAATCAAGGACCTCAAAGAGGCGATTCAAATCATGGTGCAAACAGAATTGGGCACTGAATTTTCAAACCAAGAAACCGACACCTTGGAGGCCTTTCTCAAGAGCCTGAGTGGTGAGGTTCCCGCAGCAGCCAAGTCGGCCCCTGTTTTACCTCAGTAAAACCCGAACCCGCTGCATTTAACGGGTACCTTTTACCTTACACTTTGGCACCAATCTCGCCAAAGTGTGCGCAAGGTCCCATAAAACCCAGAGACAAAGTCGTCGATCCGTCCCACCGGCGAATTTAACAATTGTTGGCGCAGGCTCTGGCGGTAAGAGCGCAGCCGTTCGGGACTTTGAGCCAAGGCAATTGCCAGCTCAAAGTAGCTTTCGGGGTCCTTCGCCACCAGCTCAGGAGCCCCGATCAAGCTCAACAGGGCTGGGCTCGTGCGCAGGCCCTCCCCATTGAGAACCACCACCGGAACTCCCATAAACAGCGTCTCACAGGTGGTAATCCCTCCGTTACAAGGAAAAGGATCCAAAGCCAGATCCAATTGATGGTAAAACAGCAGATGTTCGCGCGTCGTGGTTTTGCCCCAAAAAGCCAATCGTTCGGGACCAATTCCTTCTGTTGCAAAACGGGCAAGAAAGGCCTCTTGCACCCAAGGCTTGCTAAAATCCCCATGTTTGAGAAACAAACGTGAATCGGGTACGGCCCTGAGAATCTGAGCCCAGAGTGCCACCACCGCAGGATTGTGTTTAAATGCCTGATTCCCAGAACCAAAGGTGATTCTGCCATTTTTTTCAAAGGGGGGAGGCTCAGGCAAGATCTCAGCCAATTCAGGCAAAAGGGGATGCCAGTGGAGTTGACTCGCGAGGGGGACAATGCGCTCGGCAAACAAATGCTCACGTTCTGGGGGCGTGGCGATGGGATCCGAAAGCAGGTAATCCATGGCCATCATGCCTGTTGTAAAGACGAAACCAAAGGCCGAAATCTGCACTGGAGCCGGTTTGTACGCAAAAACCTCCAGTCGATTGCCTTCGGTGTGGCCCGAACAGTCAATCAGGATATCTATCCCATCGGCCCGAATCTGTTCCACCACAGCCCGATCCGAGTAGGTTTGAATTTCCAACCAGTGATCTGCTTGTTCCCGGAACCGCTCGCTCCAAGCATCGCGGGGTTTGAATTGCTGCGAATAGGCAAAAATTTCGAATTGCTGCCGATCACGCTCCACAAACAGTGGCCAAAGCTCATTTTTGACCGGATGGGCACAAAAGTCACCCGAGACAAAGCCCACCCGCAGTCGCCGTTCGGGTGCGCGGGATTGGGTAAAAACCACCTGTTTGGGCCGCAAGGGATCCGCAAATACCCTGCCCCATCGGCGAAACAGCGCAGCGCGGTCTGTATCCTTTAAGTCCTGACAGGCCAAGCTATTGAACAAACACACAGAGGCAAAATAGGCGTTGTGGGGAGCCTGTTGCCAGGCTTTGTACAAGTGAGACCAAGCCACCGACATATTCCCTCTCTCTCGTTGCAAAAGTCCTGCCAAATAAAAGACCTCAGCTTCTTCTGAGCCTTGATCCAAGGCTTTTTCCAAAGCCAATAGTGCGGCAGGAATCTGCCCCATGAGCGCGTATAATTTGGCCTGCATGGCATGTAATTGGGGCCAGGGTTCACGCTTGAGTTTAAACAGGGGGTCTAAACTGGTCAGGGCTTCTTCAAAGCGTTGCAGTTTGCCCAAAACTTGGGCCCGGATCATCACCCATTGAGCCTGCTCAGGCGCTTGCTCTCGCAAAAGATTGCATATTTGCAAGGCCTGGGCCCAAAGTCCCTGGCTCAAAGCAGTTTGGAGTTGGTTGGGTAGATCGGGTGAAACGGGCATGCTTTCAGCTTAACATACCCGGCGGGGCTCCCTGCCAGACCCAGCAACGGTGTCAAACACGTACTCAATCACCAATATCGCTGGCGGCGTTAGCGCAAGGCCTTAAAAAGGCAGCCCATCCAGTTTTGGGATTTGCTCCAAGTCAACATCCCAGTCTGCTTGGCTTGCTACAAAGAGATGTGCCTCGGGCCGAATCGAAACCGCTGTGTCGAGACTGCCCGCAGGCACAACACATAATTTGCCGCCCATTTGTAAATTGGGGAGTGCCGAACCGCAGACAGCACAAAAACTTTTTGTGTGTCGAGTGGCTGGCAAGGTAAATGAGCTAATCTGGTTTTCACCGGCCAGCCATTCGAGCCGGGCAGACGTCGAAAAGAGATTGGCTGCATGGGCTGAGCCGGTATCTTTGCGGCAGTACTCACAATGACAGAGATAGAATTTTTCAAAATTTCCTGTTATTTCAAAACGAACTCCCCCGCACAAGCAAGAACCTTCTTGTCGCTCAGACATGGATTCACCTCTATTTACTTTCCAAATAGTTTGAACAAACTTTATTCTGCCTCTCCCAGGGGTTTGAAAGCATTGTATCGAAAGCAGTTTAGCTTAAATGCAATTTTCAGCAAAGGGGCACTGCCATTTGCTGCTCCCGTCAAAAGATGCTATAACCTGGGTAATTTGACAAGGAGTGAAAGTGACATGAGTAAGAAAAAAAGCAGCAAAAGCAGTGAAGATATCGCAACACATCCCGCTGTGGGTGAAAAGTTTGACACCTTGGTAAACCAACTCTTTCGCACCCCCAGCGAACAATTGCAAATCTGCAAAATTGAAAAGGATCCCAAAGAACTGGGGTTTCTTCAGCCCTGCATGGAGCGGCGCTTTCACCGTTTAGTTCAGGAAAAGTTTGAGGAACTGAGTGGACTTCAGCCCCATGACTATTGGATTCATGCCGATGCTGGCGGAGCACCCAAAATGGAAGGAGAAGAGAACCGCGCTCAGTACGCATATAAGCATGGGGCCCGCATCATGGGTTGGTCTGCACATGGGGCAGGTTGTGGGGGATACAAACCCCCTTTCCATCCACATACCGCTTCAGACGATGAAATTCAAACCGCCTTGGTCGCGACCTTGATGAAGAAGGTCTTTTTGTATCCCGAGGCCAAACATTACGCCATTTTTGTCACTGAAAATGGCGATGGAAACGCAGTGATCTGGTGGCGTGGCCCCGTTCAGGCTTTCTAAATTGGCCTTTTGGTACATCGACGTTGGTTAGCATGAAGGATCTCTGACCCTCAATGTTTAAACCAACCACTGAAACTCAAGCGCAGTTTGTGGCTCAAGAGTACCTCATGCTCTAATTCATGGCTCAAAAAACAGACCAGTGTGCCCGCGATCGGGGGAATGTCTGTTGTTTGTCCATCGCCATAAATGCGCAAGAGCCCGCCATCTTTGGCTTGCCAAGCCTCATTGAGGTAAATGATCACAGAGACCATGCGGCCCGGATCCCGCTGGAAGCTATCGATGTGCTTTTTGTAAAAACCGCCCTTGGGGTAACGGGCATAATGCCCCTCAAACTCTCTCAGGCCCAAAAAAAGCACCCGATTAAAGGCCTGTTTTAAGGCCTGTATTTGGTCCCACAATTGCTGTTGGACGAGATTGGCCACAACTTCATCGAGCCAAAAGACCTCATCCCGTCTGATTCCATTGCGGATCTCGTGGGCATTTCCCTGGCCTGTGCCCGCCCGTGTAAAACTGCCAGAATCTTTTAAAGCGTTGAGATCTCCCAAAACCGCTTGAATCAGGGCCGGATTTAAAAAATGAGGAACAATACACAAACCTGAATCACCAAGATGATGAGCGATATCTTCCAGGTTATTCAATCGTTTTTTTGTCGATCGGGGCGTTTAGAATCATGTTTATGTTTGATTTCTTTGGATTTTGAAAATCGGATTTAACGAACGAGCAATTGCCCACAGGCAGCAGCAATGTCCTGGCCAAAGGTGTGGCGAATGAGCACATGCAGACCGTGGGCGCGCAGACGCTGGGCAAAGTCGAAAATCTGTTCGCGCTCGGTGGGGTCCAGATCTTGCAGGGCCGGGCCTGGATTGTAGGGGATCAGATTGATACGGGCCGGACGCGCTTTGAGCCAATCCGCCAATTGTTGAATATGCTCTGGCTGATCGTTGATGCCGCGCAGCATGACGTATTGGTAAAAGACGGCTTTGCCTGTCTGCTCGGTCCAGCGGTCCAGGGATGCAAAGAGCGTGGCCAGAGGATAGCTGCCATTGATCGGAATCAGACGCGAACGCAATTCATCATTGGGTGCGTGCAGAGAGACCGCCAGATTGGTCGGCAGCTGATCCGCTAGCAATTGCTCAATGCCTGGCACAATGCCCACCGTTGAGACGCTGATCTGACGGGGCCCCAAATTAAATTTGCGCTGATCCAAGAGCAGATTCAGGGCCTGTTTGACTTCAACATAATTCAGCAGGGGCTCACCCATGCCCATAAAGACAATGTTATTGACGCGTGCGCCACTTGCTCCTTGGATTTTGAGCCTGCGGTTAAAATAGACGACCTGGGCGACAATTTCTTCGGCCCGCAAATTGCGCGACCATTTCATCGTGCCGGTCGAACAAAAAGCACAGCGCGCGGGACACCCAATCTGAGACGAGACACAGACGGTAAACCGATCGGCTTTGCCCTCAGCGCTGTAGCGCATTAAAACGGTCTCAAATTTAAGCCCATCCTGGGTTTCAAAGAGTATTTTGAGCGTGCCATCGGTGGCCAGAAATTCCTGAGATACTTTCAGCGGAAAAAAGGCCACGTCTTTGCGCAGGGCCGCGATAATCTGACTGGGGACGGCTTCCAGCTCTTCATAACTGCATGCGAGTTTTTCAAAATAGGCCTTCTCAAAGGCCTGCCAACTGGGCTGGCCCCAACGCCGCTCTTTCCAGAGCGCTTTGAGAGCGGGGAGATCTAACAATGAAAGCACAGATGATTTTCCTTGTGGTTTGAGAGAATGATTGCAGTCTGATCCCATTGTGCCTGCTGCTGAGCTGGATTGCAAATAACTTAGCTGAGAGCGTTATTTAAACTTTGAGTGCGTGGCCACTCTTTCCCGCCTGATAGGCCTTTAAAAAGAGTGCAAAATTCTCAGCCACCACTTTTGCGGGCTCAGTTTCACCGAGCATTTGGAGTAAGGCAATGATCGCTTCAATCGTACAGGCCGTGCCTGCGAGATTGCCCGCTCTCAAGGTATACGCAGAAGGGATCTTTTGCTCAATTGAAATCAGCGGAAGTGTGTTGAGATAGGCACTTTTATGTAAGATTTTTTGCGCTTCATTCCAGGTGCCGTCAAGCACAATAAATTGAGAATCTGGAGCGGGGGGAATCTCACTCACCCGTTGCTGCAGATCTTCGGAGATCGCCGGAAATAAGAGATAGGTCTGGGAATTGATTTGTTTGAGCAGTTCCAGAGGCGGTTTTTTTCTTTCCCAAATAAAGATCTCTGTTGCAGTGGGATTGCTCAATTGAAACAGACGACCGGTGCTGGAGGCCCGAGAAAATTCTCGCTCTGAGGTGAGAATCAGGAATTTTGAATCGGTAGTCATTGTTTGAATGCGCCCACAAATGCAGGCTATCGTGGGCAAGGCACAGCGCTCACAGGGCGGATACAAGCGCGTAATTGGTTTCATCTTTTTTTCAAGCATTATTCAGGCTTGGCAGAGACTTAACAGACAGTCTTCCAGTTCTTTGGCAGGCCGAGGGTCTTCAAAGAGTTCGGCGGAGGCTGCGACAAGCTCTTGGCTGATTTGCCTTCTGCTGGCTGGATCTGTTCCGAGCTGGATTGCTTTGGCAATATAATCTTCTTTATCCAGTGCGACACAGCTGCTCAGACCGATCTGCTCATAGGCGGCAGCCGTAAAGCGGCCCCGATGAAAGCGGGTGGGCAAGGTGATTACCGGGGTACCACAGGCAAAAGCATCAAGGGTGGTGTTGGCGCCACCCGTGTAATACAGTGTGTCGAGAACGACCTCTGAATGGGCAATCAGGTTCAGGTAATCGCATTCGAGCTGACTGGGCAAGACATGAATTCGGCTGGCTACATCTGGATGAAAGGCTTGAAAGCGACGTCGCAACTGGCGGTTAATCGGAGCGTGTTTGCTGCCCGTGATCAACAGGATGCCCTGGGAATCCTGGCGCAAAACTTCGGCGACCAGCTGATCGTAATCCGGTTGAATCTTGCTCACATTCTGGGTGCAGATATACCAGTGGGCTTCAGTGGGTAACGCAAAAGCATCGCGTGGTTTGAGAATGGCTGGCACGGGGGGGCGTCGGTAACCGGTCGCCAGGTGGGGCAGGCGAATCAGTTTTTCAGAATAATGACTGTCGCTTTCAAGGGTTTCGACACCAGCCATAGAGATAAAATAGTCCAGGTTGGGAATCCCGCTGGTCACAGGCCATCCCCAGGAGGTGCACTGGACTCGGGCCAGGCGGAAATAGGGCAGAAAATAATTCAGGGTGTCGGTGCCCACTTCCCAATAATAAAGCAAATCAAACTGAGCAGACTGAAGTAAGGAGACGGCCTCAGACATTTTGTTGGGCAGGTCCAGATACTGAATTTCAGGCCGATTCAGGGCGGGCTGCAGAATCTTGATCCCATTGGGCTGACAGCAAACCATTGTCAGTTCATAGCCAGCCAAAGAGAAGCCTTGCAGAATGCCCGCCATGCATTTGATAAACACGCCTTCATGGCCAGACGTCACCACAAAGCCGATTTTTTGCTTGCCGGTATGCCTGGGTCTGGGTTCAAACGAGGGCAAGTACTTCCCAAAGATTTTGGCATAAGCTACTTTCAAGGGCAGGTCATCGCGCCCATGGTAGGGCAATTCCATTGATGGCTGGCAGCTCATCCGGTCTTCCTTGAGCAGATCTAAGCCCTGATCTGCTTCCAGAATGCTTTGCAACGCGCTTAAAAGTCGCTGGCGATAGTCGTCAATCTCATAATTGCTAAAAGGCACCGAAGAAAACATTCCGGCTTGAGAAAGGTGCAAAACCAGATTGTCGGGTTCCTGAACTCGCAATTGTTGCAATGTTCTGTGGGCTTCATCGACATAGCCCAGGGCTTCTTGGACATGCGCAATATTCGCCAAGGCTTCACTGAAGTCGGGTTTGAGCCAGCAGGCAAACTGGTAATGCTTCAGCGCTTCTTCCAGCTCGTAAAATTCTTCGAGCGCGGCTCCCAGATTGTTGTGGGCTTCGGCATAGTCGGGTTTAAGTTTCAAGACTTTTTCAAAGGCGGCCATTGCCAAACGGTCTTGCCCCAACTGGCGGTGTGTCAGGCCCAGGTTAAACAGCGCTTTGACGTGCTGGGGTTGGGTTTTGAGTGCCTGCTGATAATGCCCGACGGCCTCTTCAAACTGTCCCAGTTGTTTGAGCAGATTGGCCAGGTTAAAATGAGCTTCGGCAAAATCGGGTTTGAGAAAAAGAGCCTGGCGGCAAGACTTTTGGGCGTTTTCAAGCTCACCGGCGCGCCGCTGAGCTTCACCCAGATTGGTGAAAAAGCTCCAATTGCCGGGTTGCTGTTGGCAGGATTGGGCCAGCAAGGGAAGGGCTTCGGCATAGTGTTGCTGCTGGGCCAGCAGCAAACCCAAATAGTGCAGCGCATAGGCGTGTTGGGGGGCTTGCGCCAGGATTTGACGGTAAGCAGATTCGGCCTGGGGCAACTGGCCCTGCTGATGCCAGAGTTGTGCTTGCCTCAGCAGCTGATCTGGGTTTGGCATCGACATACTCAGAGCTGAGCCAGATCGCGGCAACCGGCCATGACTTCGATGCTGTCTTGGGTGGCAATTGAAGCAACGTGGGGGTGCATGCTTATCTCTTTTCAACGCATTCTGGACTGAGATAGCTCACTGTTGCGCTTCAACGTGCTTGGCAAAATTATCCAAAATGGCTTGCCAGCCTTGGCGTTGCTGCTCCACATCATTTTCGGACTCCGCATCAAAGGTCACACTGACAGTCACCCCGTTTTCGGTGGCCACAAAGGCGACAATCCCCAGACGGTCACCAAAGGTGTATTCAATCAATTCATTGGGCACGATCTTGGTATAGGTTCCAGCAAAATCAAAGCCAAAACTGCCATCTTTGGCCTCCATCCGCGAGGAGAACTCCCCGCCCACGCGCAAATCAACGCGGGCCTGGGTGGTGTGCCAATCCTCAGAAGCCGTATTCCACTGTTTGATGTCTTCAGGTGTTGTATAGGCCTTCCAGATATCAGCGACAGGGGCTTGGACATTGGTTTCAACTGTGATTTTCATGGTCATTTCTCATCCATCTTGTTTTATTGATCTTACACCAAAAACGGGGTTTTAGCCTGGGCTCAGCCCATTTGAATATTTGGTTCAATGAATATCTGGTTCAACCAAACGCTTTAATGCATCCAAAGATTCTTGCCAACCCAGGTAACACATTTCCAGCGGAATCATTTCTGGGATCCCCGCCTGGACGATCGTGATTTCTGTTCCACATGAGACCTGCTTGAGGCTGATCTTCACCTGCATGGTGCCAGGCAGGTTTGGATCTTCAAATGTGTTTGTGTAAACGATCCGCTCATGGGGCACAAGCTCCAGGTATTCACCGCCAAAGAAGTTGCTCTGCTGGGTTGTGAAATTGGTAAAAGAAGCCCGAAAGGTTCCACCCACTTTGGGCTCCAAATGGTGGAAACGTCCAGTAAAGCCATTGGGCGGTAGCCAGCGCTCCAAGGCCTCGGGGGTTAAAAAGGCCCTGTAGATTTTCTCTGGGCTGGCCGTGATGACCCTGTGCAAATGAACGCTGTTTTCTGGCATGTGAGGCTCCAATTTTTTCTGAACATGTTTTTTGAATATGTTTTTTGAATATATTTATTGCATACAGTGTATTTTAACATGGCATACACCTTTCGTATACCCCTCATATACCTCACATATTCATCTGGGCTACCCCAAACGACCCCTTTTCAGCTTTGGCGAAGGGATAGACATGACCTGTATAATGAAGGCAGTTCATCACAGGGAATCAACCCACTATGTTAACGGCTCTCTACTCGATTGTTATGGCCCCTGTCTTGCGGGCCTTTTTTATCCTGCTGGGCAGCACCACGGGCGTTTGGATTCGCTTTGAAAAAGTGCGTGGGGATTTTTTCAGTTATAAAGCCTGTCTCGACGGGGTCAATCTGGAGATTCCCGATCATTTAAGCTGTGAAGTCAAGACCTGCAGTTTGGAGTTCTCGGTTTTGGATTTTTCGTTGAAGACCCTGATTGTCTCCAATGTGTATTTGGAGGGCGCCCGCTTGGAATACAACCATGCCTCAGACAAAGATCTGCTCCCGCCCACCTTGCCGCCTTTTTTAATTCGCAATCTGCAGATCAAAGAGAGCAGTGTGATCTTTAGCGATCGGTCTCCCAAAACCCTGACCCTGAAGACCCCCACTGCTTTGACCTTCCATTTGGACGATTATCGCTGTGAAGCCCTGCACAGTCAGTATTTATTGTTCAATGCGATTTTCACCTCGCAGATGGTGGGAAGGCTTGAAGAAGCGCCTTTTTCAATGGCTTATCGCGAAGAGGGCGAAAAAGGACTTTCCCAATGGCACGTCCAGGGCTTGCCGACCCAACGCCTCGTGCCGTTTGTGCAGGGCAAACTGGACTTGATTGAAAAGAGTTCGCTGAATATCAGCGTGAGCAATGAATGGCTGGTCAATTATGACGACATTACCATGACTGTTCAAATTCTGATCTTCGACCTGCTGAACTTTCGCTCTCCGGCTCTTTTGCCTGTGCCAACCAAACTCTTGGCCGACGCACTCAGCGTTTTTATCAACCACCAGATCAACAACCAGGTGCAAGAGATTCCTGTCACCTTCCAATTTAAACTGCGCAAAGATAATTTTCTCGATCTGAAAGATATCAATATTTCAGATATCTTAACGGCCTTTGCCGATGCCCTGACCAAAGCCATTCTGGAGAAAAGCCTCAAAAACCAGATGCTGATGAAGGACATGGGCCTGCTGGGCTTGGATACGCTCTTGGACATTAAAAAATTATTCGATAAATATTAGGGCTTTCCACTTATTCCTGTCGGGCCTGACTCAAAAGGGTGTCGGCAAACGCCCGTGTGGCACTGGCCTTGGCTGTGACAATGCGTTGATCAAGCACCACATCGGTATCCACATACACAGAAGATGCAAACAGCGGTGTGGCAAAATCCAAAAGGACTTGGTAATCCGGTAAGGGCGCGTATTTTTCAATACAATGATGCGTACAGCGTTTACCGTTCAAGAGGCCCGCTTTGGCAAGTAACAAAGCCCCATTGCAAATGCCCCCTATCACAAGATCTTCACGGCCATGGGCTTCGATTAACAGCTTCTCAAATGTTTTATTGTCGATCACCGCATAGGGATCTCCACCAGGGATGACCACAAACTCTGTATTTTCAAGCGTGCAGTCGGCATAATTTGCATCCGCCACAATCGTGATGCCTTCATCAACGCGCAGCTGATTGCCCTCGGGGATCACGACTTCTATTTTGTGGCTGGCAGCAGCTTGGGCCACAAAAGCCGCAATTTCAAAATAAATGCAACCGGGGTATAAAATAATCACGGCTTTTTTAGGTTTTATGTTCACAGTATCTCCCCTTTGGTATTTAGCTGAGATATTCGTCTCTGTTGACCCCTGTTTGGTTGAAACGAAAGTAGCGTTTGTTTTGCAAAGTCAAAGCATTACCACTCAACCAGCCGCTCCAGCATTTCGCTGATGGAAGCGGCGATATAATTGGGATTGTATTTTTCTCTGGTATCAGGATCCCAATGAAACAATTGTCCAAAATTTTTAGCGGTCATGCCAATTAATAGCTCACCCGTGCCCTCAGAGTGACCAATAGATAAATATTCAGAGGGCTTTTCTGGGTACCAGTCTTCATACCAAGAATAATTTTCTTGGTTTTCTTTGCTCCATTGATCAAACGGCAATGAATCCAATAAAAGTAAATTATAGTCTACTACACTTGGACATCCGGGATAATATCCTGGATGAATTTGGGGATAAAATGAATTGTTTATTTCATATAGGTAATCTATATGAACAGGTCTCTCAAGTCCATCTGGATTTTTCTCCCACTTTATATAAACATTGGGTAATTCTCTATATGCCAAATAAGCACCATTATAAAGTTGATAATAAAGCTTAAGCTCGGGTGGCAAAATTAAGCTGTGTTCTGACTCGAATGCCTCTATTTCTTCAATAGAAGCGGGTTTTCCTGAGTCTTTTTTGAATTTGTATCTGTATTTTTCAAGTGGATTTTCCATTAATGAGGACCTTAGATTTAAAAATAATAGTTGGGCGAAGACTTGCCCTCCCCAATAAAAGTATCCCATTCTTGTTTAGTTAGGCCATTCATGGTCGTTGCAAGTGCGGTTCCTCCAATAGGGCCAAAAATCCAGACTGGGTCGAGACCTTTTTTCATGACTTCCATAGATCTCGCTGGGATTTTAAGATCCAAAACTGATCATATTCATCTCTGAGCAGATAATCGTGGGCAAGCAAATATTCAAAGGTTTGGGCTCCTTGAGAGATCAAATAATCAATAATATCATTAACTCCGAATTTGAGAGCCAAATCCAAGACGGATTGGTTTCCTCCTACTTGGTTGACATTAACCCCCGCTTGAGTAAATCGTTGCATCTGTTTGAAAATAGTTTTATTTTCCAAATGAAAGGGGTGAATTTGAAGCATAGGCAGATGATAAAAATAGGTAAATAACCAATTGTCTTGATTTCCTGCTAGATAGGGATTTAGACCGCGTTTCAGAACTCTATTCAAATGCTTTTCCCATAGTAAACTACTGTTGTTGGCTTGCGGAGAAAACTCCATTGTTTTAGCCATTTGACGAATAATTTCCACTGCACCTCCGGCTAATTCATCTTGGCTCAAATAAGGCAATGAGTCCAAGAAATAATTTACATCATTCAAATTTCCAAGAAAGGCAATTTGTGTAAGTGGAGAGGCCAAGATTCGTTCGTGATGGGTAAGGTCTGAAGCATATTTACAACCAGCTGTCTTTAAGTAGGGAATAATCAGAGGATGTTGAAAAGGATATTCTTTAGTCCACCGATAAGCAATATCTAGAGCTGTTCTACCTTGGTTAAACTCCTCTGATGTATATTGTGATAGCCACAGTAAAGGTACCTTCTTTCTGATTAAAAAAGCAGAACCTCGACCATCAGGATAAAAATTATACTCAGATCTATCAGTGTTTGTTTTTTTATAAGGGCTATATCCATCTGAATTAAACCATTGGTGAAATTCTCTTTGAATTTGCTCTGTTAAAAATTTTCGATGCATTTGTAAATTAAAGCCATTTTCTAAAAACAATTCAGCCACTTTAAATTCATAAGCATCTAGAGGTTTTGATACATCTGTATTTAAATCATGAACACACAGAGAAGCAAAGAATGCTTCAACATCCTCAGATAAATTACCAATTTTGAATCCTTGATCTAAAATATTCTGAAATAAATCAGATCTATCTTTGTAAATAATTTCAAATAAATGACTGTATTTATTATTCATTTAATATTTTGAACGCATTTGATTTTCTTTTATGAAATTAAAATTGGATAATACGGTTGATTTGAGCTAATTTTCTAATTTTTGCAGCAAAAAATGTATCAAATATTCTCTCATTCGATGGATCGGGAGGTAAAAAAACGAGGCTAACTCAATCACTCAGATCAAACCTCCTGAAAATCCACAAAGATTGATTGTTAAAGAGAGATTCAACCACATAATTTTGCCAAGGCCTCTTCCAATGTTTTTCCTGGGGGAACATAAATATAGGGCATAGAATCAGCAATGAGGGAGCACGGGTTTTTCTGTAAAAGGCCTTCATGCATAAGTTCGTTAAAGGTTTTGGCTCCGCATTGGCGCAGAAGAGAAATGGCAGGTTCTATTTTTAAATTAAGCACTTCGTCTAATACTGTGTATGAATAATGAGGTTGGTTATAAGCTATGTGAAATGGCTCCAAAAAATCAAGTAAATTGTTAATAGTGCGTTGTAGGGCTGGAGTCGTTTTTTTTAAGAGATGGGATTCGTTGAGTTTGAAGGATCTAGAAATGAGCATACTTAATGTTTGCGGGGCTAACTTTCGGATGTGTTTGACAATTTCTTCAGGAATAGTCAATGTATTAATGTCCTGATTCTCCATATAATTATCTACTATTAGAATAAGCATACGGTAGATGCTTATTGTACTCATTGTTTTGTTTATTTCATGAAATTTAATCCATTCGTACGCAGCTGTGAAGCCATATTCTGAATATACGTCTTCTAGCATCATATGCAATATGGATTCTTCATGACTTAAATCCTTGATTTGTACACCCCCTTTTTCTCTGAGTAATATTTTTGTTTTGGGATTTGGATATTGAGAATCCATAGCGATATCAAGAGGAGTAAGATAAAGACCTTTGTCGTAGATACTCTTTTTTCTTATACTAATATGATTAATATCAGCTTTATTTTCAATGAAAAACAGAGTTTGCTTGGTAAAAGCATGATCAGATGTTAGAGTTCCAGTTTCATTAAAGGCTTCAATCTCCCACTCCAAAGTACAGGGGATTTCATAAAGGTAATTTTCTGGGTAAATTAAACCAAATTGAATAAAAAGACTTGCTATTTTAAAGCTTTCATCCGTTTCAATGTCTAAAATTTTCAAGAAGAGGTTTGCTGATACCGTCTGAGCAGATTGAGGAACAGCCAACCCTTGTTCCAAAAATCTTTGAACAGTGGTTATCTCTAAGTTATAACAAGCTTGTATGAATTCTTTGGGTAAGGCGATACACATAACTTCTTTAAACTCTATTTTTGATTCAAATGACTATAAATTAATCTGTGCTTGTGGAGCATTTGCTTCATAATAATCATATTCAATCTCAATCATATTATCCAGCCTGCTCAATTCACAAGCTGAGATCTGTTAAGACATGCTTGCTTGCAACCTTCTTTGAGCTCCAGTAGGCTGAGGTAAACATATTTTTGCATCCCTTGAAGAAGTGACATACCCAAGCAAAAAGTGACAAAATATTCATTTGCTGTCACGAATCTTCGCTATATGCGCCAAGTTTACCAGGCATTCCAAAAACAGCACGCATTGCGTGATGAATTAAGCTGGACCCATTGCTGTATTTTGATCAAGGTCAAAGATGAGGCGCACGTAGCTTTAAAATGGCTCAGTATACGTTACTCAAAGACGCTAAGCAGATTTTTGCCACTGAATATCGGCTGTATTTATCCTCTGAAGAGGAATTAAGTCAGTACTTGGCAGATGCGACTCAACGCCTGCAATTGGAGCAACGCTTGCAAAAGCAGATCTTGAAATAGAAAATTCATAAAATCAGAATTTGCGGCTTTATAACATGACAAAGGGGTTTAAGTGATGCCCCAGCTCTGAACAGGCCAAAATTGCTCTAAACAATTGATCCAACCCGCAAAAAACAGTATAGTAGTGAAATGCCGAAACAAGCCATTTTTTTTCCTGGGTTGAAGCCCCGCCGGTTGCTTCAGCTCGGTTTGGCGCTGGGCTGTCTGCTGAGCTGTTTCTCGGGCTCGACCGAAGCAGAGGCCCGTGCCCGCCTGCCCGTCAGTGTTGGGCTGGCCTCGTATTACAACAGCCGCTTTCATGGCAAATGTTGCACTGCCAACGGCGAAAAGGTCAATATCTACTCCATGACTGCGGCCCACCGCAGCCTGCCTTTTGGCAGTGTTGTGCGGGTCACCAATTTGAGCAATTCCCGCAGTGTGGTGGTGCGCATCAATGACCGCGGGCCTTATGGCGGCAGCCGGATTATCGACCTCTCGCAGGCCGCTTTTCAACGCATTGCCAAAGCCAAAAAAGGCATGGTCAAAGTGCGGTTAGATCTGCTCTAGGCCCTGTTTCTTCGGCGCTATTCCTTTTCGAGCCAATCCAGCGCTTGGCCCAGCATCTTTTCTAGCACAGGCACAGTCTGGGCCGCTTTTTCTGGCACCCAGCTTTTGTCTGCTTCGTTGAGATAACTGGCCTGGGACAGCTCCAATTGCAGCGTCAACAGGCCCGCTGTGCGGCTGTGATAAGCGCGGGTAATATATCCCCCTTTAAAGCGCCCATTCAGCACCCAGGGCTCGCCGCTGGCCTCGGCATGGTCAGCAAAGATCTGCGCCAGTTCGGGCTCACAGCTCTGGCCATTGTCGCTGCCCAAATTAAACACGGGCAAAACCCCTTCAAAAAAACGCGGCACTTCTGAGGCGATGGAGTGGGCTTCAAAGATCAGCACCCGTGGGTGCTTTTGATGCAGGCGGGTTTGTTCGGCTTGCAGGGCCTGGTGGTAAGGCTGCCACCAGCTTTGTATACGGGCCTGAATCTCGGCCTGGCTGGGGGCCTCGCCTGGTAGGTAAATTTCACGCAGGTCAAAACAGCTGGTGGGGCAGAGTTCGGTGGTGTTTTGCCCCGGATAAAGCGAGGCATTGTCGGGCGGGCGGTTGAGGTCGATGACATAGCGCGAGCAGGCAGGTTTGAGCAGACTTGCGCCGAGGTCTTGGGCAAAGCTGTAGAGCCGATCGAGAAACCAGTCTGTGTCGGGGCTGGTCTGGGCATACGGATGCATGCGGTTTGCCAGTTCAGGCGGAATAAAGGCGCTGTTGTGGGGCATGCTGATCAGCAGCGGGCGCTTGCCTTGAATCAGCTCAAAAGGGGGGATGGACATGGCTTTTCTCCAGATGGGCGAGATGAGAGATCGCTGACTCTTGCCAGTTTAACCGGATCCGGGCTTGCAAGCCAGCAGGGCTGGGGTATACTGGAACAAAAAAGGTCTGCCATGCTCAAATACCGCGACCACCGCCACAACCCCGAGGCCTGGGCCCAGCATTTGGGCATCGATCCCGATGCTGTCAGGCTTTACCTCGACAGCGAGGTGATAGATTTACACACCGATTCGTATATTTGGAAGCGCGTGGCGGGCTACCGCTTGGAGCAGCACCACTCCTTAAAGCGCTGGGGCGCGCCTTTTGCGGGGCAGGTCGATTTCCCCCGCTGTTTGGAGGCCCAGATGGCGGGCCTGGTTTGGGATATCCCCACCCATCCCCTGCGCCGAACCGCAGAAAAACATGGCCGCCTGCGTGAAAATATCGCCATGATTCTGGCCGATCTCAAGCGGCATTCAGACCAGTTTGAACATGTGGTCTCGTACGCCGATTACCGCCGGGCCAGAGCCGCAGGCAAAGTGGCTTCGTGGATCTCGATTCAGGGGGGGCAGGCGCTGGACCACAATTTACACGATCTGGCCCGCATTCCCGAGGTCCACCGCATTACCCTGGTGCACTTTACCCGCAGCAGAATTGGTGCCAGCAATTTTGACAAACTCCACGCCCACGAGGGTCTCTCCAGCTTTGGCAAGGCTTTTGTGGAACGCATGGTGGAATTCAAAATGCTCGTCGATTTGGCGCATATTAACCGCAGGGGGTTCTTTGATGCCCTCGATGTGATGCCCCCAGACGTGCCGCCGATTGTCACCCACACGGGGGTCAAAGGGGTGTATGACATCTGGCGGAATATCGACGACGCACAAATTCGCGCGGTGGCCGAGCGCGGGGGCACGATTGGGGCGATTTATGAGGCCAATTTTCTCTCGCAGCGGCGCGCAGGGCAGTCGGTGGCGGGCATTGTCGATCATTTGGCGCATATTATTCAGATCGGGGGCGAAGACGCAGCTTCGCTGGGTTCGGATTATGATGGCATGATTCGTCTGCCAAAAGATCTACCGGATATCACCTACCAGCCCCGGCTGGTGGCGGAGATGTCCAAGCGGGGCTGGTCAGAGACACGCATTCGCAAAATTTTGGGCCTGAATTTCTTGCGCGTGGTGCAGGCCGTGAGGCCAGATTAGGATTTCTGTTTGACCTGGGCTTGAGATTTGTTACTATGAACGCCACACCCTACCTGCAGGAATACCCTTTAAAACATGACTGAACAGGCCTACCCCCTGACCGAACAAGAAGCCGAAACCTTGCGCAGCGCCTCGCGTCTAGAGAGTTTGCGCGGAGAGGCCCAGGTGCTGAGTCAAAGTGTGCTTGTGCCCGGCAGCCCTGCTCAGCTCTGGCCCGTTTTGGCCTATACGGATTTTTTGAATCAAAAAGTGGGTATGCAAGCGACCCAAAATACCTATCTCACCCGCAATTATGGCAGTACCTGGATGCATGCCCAGACCAAGAACAGTGGCTTGGCCGTGGCTTATGAAGAATTGCCGTATGAGTGGTCTGCCCCCGATTATTACCATGTTGAGCGCATTCACAGCAAAGGCCCTTTAAAATACCTGCGTTTTGGCCTGCAATTGCACGCCAAAACGGCTGAGCAAACCGAGGTGGTCTGTGAAATTCGCTTTGTCTCACATCTGCCCACGCCGATAGCCAAACTCCTGGTGGGCAAAGAGATCGAGAAGTTTATCAAGCTGTTTCGGGAACTCGGTTTATTATTGGCCAGCGGCACCCCCCCGCTCAGGGCTTTCTTTGAACCCATAACGGGGCCTGTAAAAGAAAAGATTCAGACTTGGAGCCAAAACTGGCAGGCTTTGATTGCCTCCCCGGAAGTGCGTCTGGCCCTGGCAGATTATATCTTTCGCGCCCCTGAGCGCTTGGCCTACCGTTTGCGGCCGATTGAATTGGCCGAGGCCTATGCCCTCGACCCTTTGGCTGTCTTAAAAGCCTGCCTGATTCTCAGCCGCGAAGGCGATTTGCATTTGATGTGGGATTGCCGCTGCCCCGGCTGCAAAGGCCCCAAAGAGAGTTTTCAGCATTTGGGCCAGCTCAAGGATCAGGCCTATTGCCCGAGCTGTGCGGTCAGTTATGGTCTGGCTTTTGATCAGAATTTGGAATTGACCTTTCAGCCCGCCAAAAAACTGCGGGAGACCCAAGAGAAGTATTTTTGTGCGGGCAGCCCAGGCAATACGCCCCACATTAGCTGGCAGCAAAATTTACAGGGCCATGAAACCCGTCCATTTGAGCTGCAATTGCCGCCGGGGCCGTATGTCTTGCGCAGTTTGAGCAGCGAGAATGAATTGATTCTGATGATTTTGCCCGCCCATAAACCCCATCCCGACGCTCAGAATCAGCTGCGGATTGAGGTGCTTGGGCAGTTTACAACCCCGGAATTGGCCCCGCAGGACGTGATTTTATGCAATGCCCAGGTCCGTTTGCAGCTGCTGAATCACAATGCCCATGAGATCACGCTGAGTTTGGAGAATTTACACTGGCAGTCCCAGGCGGTTACCGCCGCTCGGGTACAGGCTGTACAGGCCTTTCATGACCTCTTCCCCGAAGAAGTATTGGGGCCTGACGAAGCGTTGCCTTTGCAGTCGCAAATCTTTTTGGCTGTCGAGATCTTGAACCCTGTGGAGGGCGATACAGAGCTTTTGCAATGGTTGCAAAGCCGCATTCAAGCGCATGAAGGGGCCTGTTTGCAAAAAACACAGGCCTCGGTTTTGGGGATCTTTGCCTCGCCTTTTGAAGCGCTTTCTGCGGCCTGGGATCTGCGGCAGGAATTGGCCAATTTAAATCCCCTGTATCCAGAGCCGATACAGTTGGGGGTGGGCATTGCCGAAGGCCCCTGTGAGGTCTTTGTCGAGGCGGGGCGCTTGGCTTATCGCGGTTTGGCCTGTGAGCGGGCCCAAACCGCGCTTGAACGCTCGGCCGGACGCGGGCTGGTGATCTCTGAAACACTCTTGCAGAGAGCTGAGATGCAGCTCTTTTTGCAAGACCCGTTTGTCTCCGCTCAGGTTTTGGCCGCAGCAGATCCGTTGGACAGCTCCCACCCATGGGTGCTGTTTGAATTTGCCAATGGCGTTGAGGACCTGTTTTGATGCACATTCCCTTTGTCGAAAACCAGGGCGCAGATTTTGACCCCACAGCCTTTCAATTGCCCGATCTGATTCAACAGAGCCAAGGGCCAGAAACCGGTCAGCCTTTGCGCAGATCTCCAGAGCAGCAGATGCTTGAACAACAAGCGGAGCGCGAATTTCAGCGTGTCAAACAGCTTCCTACGCCCCAGAACCAACAGATCGCCGAAAATCTCAAAACCCAGGTACAACTCTCCGCTTCTGACAGCCGGGCAGAACAACTGAAAGTCTGGATTTTGCGGCTCAAGGCCTTAAACGAGCAGAGCCCGCTTGCACAGCGCAGCGCACTTGTTTTGCAAGCCCTTGCGGCCCTCCAAGCCTGTTATGCCGAGGACAATCGCCCCAAAGATTTGGCTTCAATGGGCGTTTTGTACCCCCTGCTCAAATGCCAAGCGTATAAATGGGACGCCCTGAATGCCCAAAAGAAGGTTGAAATTCCTGCGCCAGAGGCCGGTTATTTGCAAAAGCTCAGGCAATTAAAAGGTGGATTGGGGCCTGTGGAGCGGGCCGCGCTGCTGCAATTGGTTTTGGCTGTCAATCAACAATGGGCGTTGATCTCTTTCGAGACCGAGGCGGACTCTGCCCTCGAATCCGCCGAAGTGGTTTCTGTCGCTGAAGCGCCCTCTGCCACCCAATCCGCAGAAACAGCTTCTGTCGCCGAACCGGCCTCAGCCCTTGACGATTTTGATCCGCTGCAGGCCAGCCGCTTGAGCATGCAATTGCGCGCCAAATTGCAGCGCACATTTTCGCCCGAAGAAAAAGCCAGTATTCAGGCTGAACTGGCGACTTTGGCAGGCAAACAAACCGCCTATTTTGGTCTGCGCCAGGTTCAGGCTTTGCAAAAACAGACCCTGGATTTGCAATCAGACCAAACGCGGTTTTTGCAGGCCAAACTGACATCCAGTCAGTTTGAAACTTGGCGCAAACTGCGTTTGAGCACTTTGCAGAGTCTGGCGCGTCTGTTCTCACAAGGTGCAGAAGAACCGGCTGTGGTCGCTGCATTGACCTCCGCACAGGCCCAAGCCGCCCGTTTGGGCCTGGCGGATGCCCAGGCCTGGATACAGAGCGAAAGGCAAAAACGTCAAGCCTTGCCCGCTGGCGCAAATGCGGGGCTGGTTCAGGCTTTTGGGGCTTGGCAAGCCGCTTGGGATGGCCTGATCGATGCGGCCTTGACTGACCTGCAACGTTTGGGGCATCAGCTCAAACAGATCGCACATCAAAAACAATTGCAACGCCTGGAACAGGTCCAACGCGATTGGCAAGCGCAAACCGCCCAGATCAATGCGCTCGAAGTCGAATATTTGGCCTGTTCAGATCCACTGGCACAAGCACCCCTCAAACAGGCACTTTTGCAGGCCTATGCCGAACTGCTGGCCCAATTGCCCGCAGCTACTGTTCAGGATTCAGCACATTAAGTTCTTGCATGAAGTTCTTGCCTGGTTTATCTTCGACCACGCAAACGAACGCTTGAGTGCGCTGCTTTCAGGCGGTTGATCGAGACTTTGCTGGCATCATCGAGGTAGATAAAATTGCCGTCTTTGTAGGCTGAATACTGATCGATCAAACGGCCCAAATTTGTGTCGTTGATTTTGCCCAGAGACGCCCCTTTGCCTTGACTGTAGAGGCTCTTGATCATGGCATCGACGATATCGTCACTCATAATATTGCTGCGCCCAGTGATGTCTTTGAGCACCCCATCGAGATAGGGGTTGGGATTTTCAAATGTGGTGACGATGCGGGCCATGACTTGTCCCAAACGCTGGCTGGCTGCTGCCCGCTGCTGGCCAGAGAGGCTGGGGCTGTTTAATTCGTCAGCAATGCGCTGGGCGCCGACTTTTTCGATCAGGCTTCTAAATTCTGTGTCTGAGGCCCCGGCTAAGATATTAAATATCAGGGCCTCGGATTGGGTGGGTGTCCAACCTGTAATCAGGCTGTTGAGAATGGCGGCTTTGCCATCGACATCGGAGATATCTGCCAGGCGTTTAACATAGCTCAAATTTTCGGCATGGTTGCCAAAGAGTTTGCTCCAATTGCTGTCCAAATTTCCGACCAGGGCTGTCAAGCTGGCTTTGGTCAATTTGCCAGAGAGGTTGATACCATTGGCGTCGGCATAGTCCAAGGCCTGTTTGATAATCTCTGTGCCTCGGCCAAACCAGGATTTGAGGCTGCTATCGAGCCCTGTAAAGGCCGTTTGGATCTGCTCCTTGCTGCCATAGGCCAAAATCCAGGAAGCCACTTTGCCCGCATTTTGGGTATCACTGCCAAAGGCCGCTTGAAAACGTGTCAAATTGCCTGCCAAGACGCCAATCATGGCTTGTTTGGTTTTCAGACTGGTTCCAGTCAGGAGTTTTTCCACCAGGGCCAAATCCCCCTCTTGAGCGGCACGCTTAAAAATGGCCAGTTTGGCTGTATCTGAAAGCGCAATACTGCGATCCGCCAGCAGGGTCCGGGCAAAACCCAGCACCTGCTGATTGCTTAATTGTGGGCTGTCAAAAACCTCATCCAGATAGCTGCTTTTTTCTTGGGCCAAATGGGTGACAAAGCCCTTTAAGCGCACGGGATCGTCTTCCAATTCATAAATCAGGCGGTTGACCCCTGCCGGGCTGCGTTTGTTTTGCCCCTGGATCTCTTTGAGGGAGGTCAGCAGTTTATCCAATTGGGGACTGTCGGTGCGGGTGATCAGATCAAAGATGATCTGCTCTTCACTGGCGTTGGTCTGCTGGGCAGAGAGGCGATCAATGGCATAGGCCCGCACGGAGGGGCCTCCAGCCATGGCCAAGGTGCGCATATCGCCGTAGTCCTGAGACGTTCGGCTGATAACCACGGTATCCAGGTTTTTAAACAGCAGTTTCAGGGTTTCATCGCTAAAGGCTCCCGCACGCAGGGGAATGCCTTTGGCTTCCAATTTGCGCAGAAACAGGCGGGTGATATCGTCATTCTGGCTCCAGTTTTGGGACAGGCTTTTGACAAATTTTTCAATTTCAGCTTTGGGTTTGCCGCTCTGTACCAACTCGACCAGGGCCTCGGCGGTGCGTTCGGTCTGATCGCCAGCGATTTCGGAGAGCATCATAAAACCCACCGGATCGAGGGTGCCCACCGCCACGGCCTGAGCCACCATCAGCAATTTTCCCTGGGCGGCAGGAGGCATCTGGTTTTGCGGGTCATTGTAATAATCTGCCAGGATATCCAGGGCTGTGGAACCCAGGGCCAAACCAATCGAAGGGGCGGCCGACAAAACCGCCACCCCCGGTATCACTTCAGCAACGCCCAGGGCTGTATCGAGCAAATTGAGCTTGGAGCCAATATACGCCAACATGCGGGCATCGCTGTTATAGGCATTGCCATTGAGGTCTTTGCCCGTAAGGAAAATTTTGGTGGTCCGGGCGGTATCATACGCCGAGAGAGCCGCCCCCAAAAGTGGAATGGCCTTGCCCAGGCCTTTGGCAATTTTTTCTGAAAACACTTTCAGCATCGGCCCTGTGATTTTTTTGCCAATTTGGCTTTCGAGGGTGTCAAATAGCTGGGTAATACCATTGACCAACTTGGCTCCCAACTCCGCAGATTTAAACATATTGCGCAGGGCAAAATCTGGTAAAAAGTCCAAAACCGCGAGCAGGCGCCCGCTGTTTTCGGGGCCCAGTTTTGCCAGCAGATCTACTGCTGCTTGGAAATCTTTGGGATCCAGACCCGCCAAGGCTTTTTTCAGACTATCGGGCACGGCGTCCAGCCCCAAGCGGCGGGCCACGTCGGCAAATTCATCTTCACTGCGCAGCACCACATCGCGCAGGAGATTGCGGGTGCTCTCCAAGACTTGTCCGGCCTTGCCTGCGAGTCGGCCTGTGCTCTGGGCAATTTCACTGAGAATGCCCTCTGCTTTTTTACCGATTTTGAGCAACACTTCTTTGGTTGCACCAACACTGCGATCCGCCAGATTTTGGGCCTGTTTGTAAAGTGACCCCAATTTATCCAACAGTTGATTGGCCTCTTTGCCAAAACGGGTATCTCCCAAAGCGGCAATCACATCATCGCCAATCCGATCCAATTCCTGCAGGAGTTGATTCAATTCGTCCAGGCCCAATTTGCTGAGATCTTTTAATTTGCCTGAAATATCTGTCAGGGTCTTTTTTAAATCGCTGGCAATGTCTCGGACCTGCGTGCCTGTGGCTTGGGCCACGCGTGTGGCGCTCTGCAACAATGGCCCCACCTTGGTCTTAAAGGACTGGAGCAGTGCGTCGCCTTTGCCCGCCAAGGCCTGGCCCTGACGCTCAATAAAACCCTGCAAAGTCTGCAAACCCTCTTTTGCCTTGCTCTTGCCAGCCAAGACCCGCTCAGCGAGCAAATCGGCAATATTGACCCCTTTCTGGTAAGCCAGATCCAAAACCTGATCAATCTGATTGCCCGCTTTATCGAGCAATTGCGCAGCAAAATCTTTGAGCACGCTCGGATCTGAAATCACTTTGCTGAGGGTATCCATGACTGCTTCCAATTGAACCTTGCCGTTTTTAAACAGGTCCACCAAAAGCGTCAGGGCTTTTTCGCTCAGTTTGCCGTCGGCCCCTTTTAAGCCCGCTACGACATCTTCCAGTTTGAGCAGGCCGCTGTCCAAGGCCTGGCGGGTAAATTGGAAGAGTTCATCGCTGGGTTGGGCGATCAACTTGCTGTAAACCGTCTGCAGGGCCTCTGAGCCGCTGGCGGCAAAACGGGCCAAGAGTTCACGACTGGCCTGGCTTAATTTGCCTGTGGCTCCGTCAAACAGGCTTTCGACTTTGACGCTGCCCGCTTTGAGCTGGTTCAAGAGAAAGTCGCTGGCTTTTCCGCCTTTATCTAACACGTCTGAGGCAAAGGCTTTGGCAATCCCATCGGGAAACTCGGCTTTTAAAAGTGCCAACCGGGCCACGGCGATCCGCCCCGTTTCAGTTTGATCGAGTTGAACAATGCTGTCGCCGAGTTCGGCCAAAATGGCAGCGGTGCCTTCTACCCCATAGATCTCTTTGACCACGGCTGCCGCATCGGCAGAAACCAGCGCTTGGCCCAAGGCCAGGGCCTTGACGCCTTCTTTGACATTGGCGGGAATGCTGCTGGGATCTTCGTTGTACACACCCATCATGATCTCCAGGCTGGCACTGCCCAAAGCCAGTGCCACCTGCGGGCCAACACCGACCAAACCAATGCCCAGCGCTTCAAACAGAGCCAAACCTGTGTCGGCTTGGTTGAGACCCGCACCCACCAGGGCCATGGCGCGAATGGTGGGGTCGGTATAGCGGGTGGTCTGTTGGGTGGCAGGATCCAGATAGCTGCCTGTTTGGGCGATGCCCATCAGGCGCTGGGCGTCGGAAAAGGACTGTTGGGCTCCCAGTATGGGCAGGGATTTCTCCAAGGCCTTCGCCAATTTGGGCAAGACAATCGCAAAAGAGACCTTGAGTTTATCAAAGTTCTGAATCACCCCGCTCAGGCCCTGGGTCAGGACTTTGATGCCTTTTTCCGCCTGTAAAAAGGGACGGATCAGCCCTTCTGGCAAGCTGGCCAAGAGGGCCAGCATTTTGCTGCGCATCGGCCCATCGAGTTCGTCCAGGGCTTTGGTCAGGTTTTTGGCCTCTTTCTCGGATAAATTGGCGTAGAGCTTTTGGGCCACAGGCAGATCGGTCTCAGGCAAATCGAGTGTTTTAATCGCTTTTTCCAAGTTGGCTGAGTTGGCCGAGTTGGCTGCGCTGGGGGCGGGCGTCGGCGTTGGTGTTGGTGTGGGCGTTGGTGTGGACGTTGGTGTGGGCGTTGGGGTGGTGGGCGTTTGTAGACTGCTGTTGAGGCTGTTTGTGCGCTTTCCCAGGTTTTCGACCAAGCTGGTCAGGCGTTTTTCGTCGCCGGCAGCCAGGGCTTCGCTTAATAGTTTTTGACCATTGCTATCGATCAGAAAGACCTCCAACAGGGCGGTGAGGGCTTTTTGTTGCTCTGGTTTGAGCAGGACTTTGCCCCCTTTTTTGAGCGCGTCCACCAAGCTGCTCAGTCCTTTTCCGGGTTGGTCTTCAATCACGGCAGTTAATGCCTTGTTCAGATCTTGGCCATTGATCAGCTCTAAAGCGCTGAGCAGGCGTTCATCCACCAGGCGGGTCAGCACCCCTTGCAGGCGTTCGGGTAAAAATTCTTTAAAATTGAGGGCTTCCCGTCCCCCAATTTCAATCACCTGCAACAGGGCGCCAGCGTCTTGGCTATTGACCTGATCGTCGCTGAGAGTGGCCAAAGCTGATATGAATTTCTCCAAATTGACGGGGTTGAGGCTTTGGTATTTGCCCAGGCTTTTGCTAAAGGCTTCAGCCAGGCGTTGTCCCGAGGCGGGCAGCAGGTCTTTGATGGTTTTTAAATCTGCTCCCAGGGTTTTGGCCAATTCAGCCAAGGCCAATAATTGCTCTTTGCTGGGGAGTTGACCGTCTTTGAGGCTGGCCAAGGTTGTCAACTGGGCCAGGATCTTTTCCTGTTTTTGAGGTGTGATCAAATCCAACCTGTTTAAATGGCTGTCTTTTTGCTGCAAGACTATTTTGGCCAGGGGCTGTAAATTGGGCGGCAAAAGCTTTTGCAAAAGGGTGGATTCGGGTTGGGTTTTGAACAAGAGTTGTAAACTGGCCAAGACCTTTTCTGGGCTGGATTCTGGGGTGTTGATCACCGCCAGAAAAGCAGTCAGCAGGGGTTTTAATTCGGCTTTTTCCAATTTGGGAATTAGGCTGCTCAACAGCACAGGATCGCTATTTAAAATCGCGCGTTGGGCGGGGGTAAACGGGGCCAATCCCGCCGGAACCTCGGACGTTGCCGAGGCGGGAGCACTGTTGGGACGGGCATTTAAAACCGGGGATGTGGCCAGGAGCTGTTCGGCAGCCTGGTACAGAACCAGGGTTTGATTGACGGCCGCCAATTCCAGTTCGAGACTTTGGCGTTCGCTGGAGTCTGGTGGCAATTGGCTGATACGGCTTTCCAATTCGCTTTGACTCTGCTGCAGATTGGCGCGATTTTGTGGCAGAGTCTCGCTCTGGAAACGCGTCAAAACAGCGCTGAGTGAGGCGTTTTCGCCACTGTCGGTCAGCTGCTGAAGTGTCTGCAAAGCGCCATTGAGTTGGGTCACGCTGCCCGCCACGCGCGCAGAAAGATTTTCCCCCAGGCTCAGGCTGTCTTGGGTGGCGATTTGCAATTGGGCCAAGTTGGGCTTTTCAGGTGGCGCGGAAGTGGGAGTGGTTGCTGTGGGGAGGGCTGTGGCGCGTCCCAGCGCGGCTGAACGATCAAATTGGCTGGGGGCTAAAACACGGGTGCTGACGCTGGGCATCGCTGCGATTTCCTGTCTGATTTTTGTACGGATTTTTGTGCAGATTTCCTCATTATCTCTTTTTCGGGGGGCAATTTTCAAGGTCGGAAGATGTTCCCCTCAAAAAGTCCCTCCCTGTGTTATACTTTGCCCAATTAAAAACCTGCAGCCACAAAAGGACAGAACGCCGATGACAGAGATCGCCATCATGGGAGGAGCCGGATATATCGGTTCCCATGTCGTCAAGTATCTCTTGCAGCAAGGCCACCAGCCCGTTGTCTACGACAGCTTGGTCGGCGGTCATGCCGAACATCTTCCCCATTGCCCATTGGTGCAGGGGGAGATTGGCGATCGCGAAAAACTCACCCATTTTTTTAAACAGTATCCGGTCGAAGCTGTGATGAATTTTGCCGGATTAATTGCCGTCGGGGAGTCGGTCTTAGAACCTGCGCGGTATTACCAGACCAATGTCTTACAGACCCTGGCCCTTTTGGATGCTGTGCTGGAAGCCAAGATCCCCCATTTTATTTTTTCTTCGACCTGTGCGATCTATGGCCCGCCGCAATTTTTGCCTCTGACCGAAGAGCACCCCTTTGCCCCAGTCAGCCCTTATGGGCGCACCAAATTGGCAATTGAATTGGCCCTGGCCGATTATGCTGCTGCTTATCCCGACTTTAATTATGTTTCGCTGCGCTATTTTAATGCCTCGGGGGCCGATCCCGAAGGTGAAATGGGTGAATGCCACGAACCCGAAACCCATTTGATTCCGATTATTTTTGAGGCTGTGCTGGGCAGACGTTCAAACGTTCAGCTCAATGGCACAGATTATCCCACCCCCGATGGCACCTGTGTGCGCGATTATATCCATGTTTGGGATTTGGCCCAGGCCCATTTGCTGGCTTTGCAGTATTTGCAAACACACCAAAAAAGCCAATGCTTTAATTTGGGCAATGGCAGTGGCTATTCGGTGCGCGAAGTGATCGCAGAAATTGAAAAAATCACAGGCCAACGGGTGCCTGTGCAAGAAGGACCGCGCCGTGAGGGCGATCCCCCTATATTGGTGGGCTCCAGCGCCAAAGCGGAAGCGCTTTTGGGCTGGAAACCCCGTTACCAGCGTTTAGAGACCATTCTCAGCACGGCCTGGAACTGGCATCAAAGCCAGAGATAACGAAGGTCTGGGTGTTTGGGGTATGTGGTGTATTTGGGGCGAA
The DNA here is from genome assembly GCA_051715345.1 of Candidatus Blackallbacteria bacterium. Lineage (GTDB taxonomy): Bacteria > Cyanobacteriota > Sericytochromatia > UBA7694 > UBA7694. The sequence continues at coordinate 18,614 of JBPXJQ010000027.1, read as the reverse complement.
TTATTCAGAGCGTCTTTTTTTGTGCTGTTGCAGGGCTTCGCGAATGGCTGTGTGATTCGAGAGCATGGTGGTGTTGTCGTGAGAGAGAATCACTTTGGCCTGCTGGGCCACGGTGTTAACCAAAAAATAACGGTTCTCTTCACCTTGGCTGGCTCTGCTATTGGTTGAATTCGGAGTAGTCATATCGTCTTTTCCCCTTTGAGAAGTGATTGAAAGATTCGCTGACGTTCCGCCTGAATAATCGCTGAAACCGTTTGCACGGCTTCTTCCAGCTGATCATTGATCACGTAATAGTCATAGTCTGGTAAATGGCCCATTTCTTCTTCTGCCCGTTTCAGTCGTGCCTGGATGGCTTCTTCGGTCTCGGTTTTGCGTGTTTGCAAGCGACTCAACAAATTGGCGCGAGAGGGGGGCATGACAAAAATATGTACCGAACGCCGTTCCCAATTTTTGCGGATTTGTTGACCACCTTGAACCTCGATTTCGAGAATCACATCTTCGGCACCCGCGATCTTGTTTAAAACAAAGGTGCGGGGGGTGCCATAATAATTGCCATTGTAAAGCGCATATTCCAAAAATTGGCCCTGTTCAATCCGGCTTTCGAATTCTTCTTTGCTAACAAAGAAATAATGTTGGCCTTCGACTTCTCCGCGCCGGGGGACACGGGTGGTCATGGAGATGGACAGGGTCAAACGGGAATGTCTGGGTAAAAGCGCTTGGACGATGGTCCCTTTGCCTGCACCCGATGGGCCTGAAATGACAAACAGAGACCCTTCCCCTGGTTGCTTGAGGAATTGAATGGTCTCATCTAGGTTTGTTTGCATACATATTGCCTGTTCTCCAATTATACTCCAGACTGGCCCTCTGAGGGAGATGGTCGTCAAGATCCGTTGGCTAATTTGTGCTTAGAGTATAATGAAACCAATCATGAAACCAATTTTAATTTGCCCTTTGAGGACCCATGGAAATATTTATTAATCTCGAAACCGAACCCGATCTTTTGTCCCGCCTGAACTACACTCTCGACAATCACCGTTGGGTGGCCTATCTCGAGAGTCTGGGCAAATCCACTCATTGCGCTCCGGATACCATCGTCAGCGTGACCTTTTCCGACAATGCCACGATTCATCACCTCAATTATGAATACCGCGAAAAAGATCAGCCCACCGATGTGCTCTCGTTTCCCCAAGATCTCGAAAACCATTTGCTTGGGGATATTATTGTCTCGCTTGAAAAGGCCCAAGAACAGGCCTTGGAGCGCGATCAGAGCTTGGAACGTGAATTGGCCTTTTTGGTGACCCACGGCTTTTTGCATTTGCTGGGCTACGATCACCAGAATGAAGAAGATGAAAAAGAGATGTCTGAGCTGCAGAAAGCCCTATTGGAACTGCATTTCCCGATCTGTTTTCAGGCCTAAATTTTGCGCTCGCTGTCAGCTTGGGCTTCGATCCAGGTCTGAATCTGGCGAATTGAAATGCCCCGCTGCAGCAACTCAGTTGGGGCTGTCAGGCCTGTGAGCTTTTCCAGGCGCTGGCGCAATTCGACCGCCAAAAGCGAGTCAAAACCATAGCTGTCGAGTGGGCTGTCTGAATCGAGTTGTGAGGCCGGCAGGCGCAATAATTGGCCCATTTCAACCCGCAACTGGGCGAGCAGATCCGCAGGCTGCTTGGTCTGAGCGAAGGTTTGCTGTTGAGCTGTGGTTTCGGCTGTCATTGGCGCGATTTCTGCTCCGCTCCCATCGGCCTCGCCCGAGGAATCGGGGGCAGTGGGGGGAATCCACCAATGGCCTTGGCGCAAAGCCAGAATCGGGCTCTCGGGCGGCTGTCGCAAAAGCATTGCCAATTTGCCCCAACTCGCGGGGCGGGTGTCGGGCAGGTCGCAGAGATAAAAATGTGCGCCTGTCTGGGAGCGCTTTTGCGCTTGTTGTTGGACTTGTTGCATGACTTGTTGCTCGATTTGGCTGAGTGCTTGTTCTTGCTCTGGCCTTGTTTCAGGCGGGTTGTCTGCATTTTCGATCAACACCTGCAGCTGATTTAAGCTTAAATACCAGATTGGCAAAGCAGTCAGGGTTTCATTGTTTTGCAAAAATGCCAGGGTTGTGGCCTGTGCGGCCAAGGGGCTTTCCAGGCCCGTAAGATAAAGCAGAGCCGGGTACTGACCTTTCAAAGAGCTTAGATAGCTGTCCAATTGAGCTTTGAGCTGAGCGCTGTCTTGGTTGACCAGCGCTGTGACCAGGCCCGAAGGCAATTCCAAACAGGTCAGTCCAGAGCTTTCCAAAACCAGTGTCAGGGCCGAGTGCCAAGTCGCGGAACCCCCGGCCAATAGCCAAGTATGCTGGCTTGGCTGGGTTTTTGCGTGTTTTAATGCTTGCCAAGCAACACCCGTTTGGCGGGTGGCCTGCTGGGCCAAACCTGCTCTGGCCAAGGTCTGAGCTGCGACAGGCCCCAGCCCATAATTTTGACGCTCCCAGGCAGACACAGGCAGGGGCTGGGGTGGGAGTCGCTTTGGGGGCATCAGGGTCTGCCAATTGGGTTCGTGGCCCAAAGCATATAACTCTCCCAGGGTCAGCAAAAGGGCTTTGCGCTCGGGGTGTCCCCGGCGGCCAGAGCCAGCGGCCCAAAGACCTTGGCTTTGTAGCCCCGGAGCCAAAACCGGGTGGGGGCCAATTTCGAGAAAATGGGTATACCCCTGGGCTTGGGCTGTTTCAATGGCCGCCTGAAAACGCACAGGGTTGCGCAGATTTTGGGCCCAATAGTGCTGGTTGAGTTGATCCTCAGGGCTATCTGGGTCTAGCCATTGCCCTGTCAGCGTTGAGATCATGGGGATCTGGCCCTTTTGTGGGCTGAGATCGGCCAAACGGGTTTCGATCTCGGGCAAAATGGCATCGACAAAGGGGCTGTGGGAGGCCACGGTCACCGCAATCGGCCGGGCCAGACGCCCTGTCACTTCGAGGGTGATGGCGAGCTGCGAGAGGGCAAAGACCTCTCCTGCCAGCACCGTCTGTTGTGGCCCGGCTTGCACCGCCCGGACCAGATGCGGTTTTTCCCAGCGGGCAGCAGCTTCCCAGCTCAGATCGGTCAAGAGCATGGCGCCACCCGGCGGCAGGCTGTGCATCAACAAACTGCGCTCGCAGATAATGGCTGCGGCATCGCTCAAACTCAGCCGGCCCGCAATATGTGCGGCGGCCACTTCCCCCATGCTGTGGCCGATCACGGCCTGGGGAAAGATGCCCCAGGCTTGCCAGAGCCGGGCCAAGGCAATTTGATAAGCACAGAGCAAAGGCTGAATCTGGTCGATGCGATCTTCCTGCCATTGGGTTAAAAGTGCTTCAAGGCCTGCCGGGAACCAGGGCTTAAAGGCCTCGGAACAGGCGGCAAAGGCCTGGGCAAAGGCCGGTTCTTGCAAGAGGCTTTGGCCCATGCCCAGCCATTGACCGCCCTGGCCAGGAAAGACCCAGACCAAGCCTGGTACTGTTGTTACAGGCGCTAAATCGGGGGGCAGGGGTTCGGCCAAGAGGCGAAGCCCTTCGTCCAGGCTTTCGACCACCCAACTCAGGCGCCAGGGCTCATGGCGGCGTCTGTGGGCCAATTGGGCTGCCAGAGCTGAGTGGCTGGGCTGGGTGTCTTTTTGCAGGGCCGTTTGCAGGCGCAACAGGTTTTCTTCTAGGCCAGCTTGGCTGCGGCCGGAAAGCACCCATAATTGGGCCTCTGTCTGTTGTGTTGCTTGTGTGGCGTGTGTTTCTGGGGCTATTTCGGGCTGCTTGTCAGGCAGATCGAGAATCAAGTGGGCATTGCTGCCGCTGATACCAAAAGAGCTGACCCCCGCCAAACGTGGCACTGACCAGGGAGTGTTTTCGCCTGGGAATTGCAGCGGGCCGACAAAGCCACTTAAACGCGGGTTGAGCGGGGTGCCATTTAAATTGGCGGGTATCACGCCGTGGCGCAAGATCAGCAAGGTTTTGATCAGGCCAGCCATGCCTGCTGCCGCTTCCAAATGGCCCAGCAGGGATTTGACCGCGCCAATATACAGTGGGGACCGCGCTGGGCTGCGCTGGCCATAGACTGCGTGGATGGCTGCAACTTCGATTGGGTCGCCCAGGGGCGTGCCCGTGCCATGGGCTTCGAGATAGCCCAGCTCGTCGGCCTGCAGGCCAGCACGCTCCAAAGCCAATTGCAGAAGCCGCTGCTGGGCCTGGCCATTGGGGGCGGTCAGGCCCTGGCTGAGGCCGTCGTGATTGACCACACTGGCGCGGATCCGGCCCCAGAGGGGGCTGTGTTGGGGCTGGTGGTCTTCCCATCGCTGCAAAACGACCATGCCAGCCCCTTCGGAGCGCACATAGCCGTCAGCCGCCGCCGAAAAAGACTTGCAGTGGCCATCGGCAGAAAGGGCCCCGGCCCATTGAAAGCCCAAGCTGACATCGGGTTCGAGAATCAGGTTGGCGGCCCCGGCCAGGGCCAGATCACACTCGCCACTGTTCAGGCTTTGGCAAGCCAGATGGACGGCCATCAGGGCCGAAGAACAGGCGGTGTCAACGGTCATGGTGGGGCCCTGGGTGCCCAATTGGTAGGCAATGCGTCCGGCGGCCACGCTCAAGGCCACACCTGTTACGCTGCTGCCGCTGCGGCGAGCTTCGCCCCCAAACAGGCTGCGCTGGGCATAATCACTGCCCGAGAGCCCAATAAAAATGCCGACATTCTGCTCTTTGAGGCTTTCGGGCAAGAGACCCGCGTTTTCGAGGGCCTCCCAGGCCAATTCCAACAAGATCCGCTGCTGGGGATCCATGCTCTCGGCCTCACGGGCTGAAATGCCAAAAAAGGCTGCATCAAAGGCCTGAATATCCGCCAAATAACCGCCTTTAAAGGTGTCTGCTGCTGAAGCTTCAGCAGCAAAACGCGCATCTGGCGGCACTGTGATTGCGTCTTGACCAGTCAGAAGGTTGTGCCAAAAGCGGTCGGGATCGTCGGCTTTTCCTGGAAAGCGGCAGGCCAGACCGAGAATGGCAACCGGGGCCTGGGTTTTGGGCGGCCGCGGGCGCAAGACTGAGTCCGCACTTTTGCTCTGGGTCACCTCGTCTGGGCTCAGCAGGGCGGGCAGCAGTTTTTCCAACGTGGGGTAGTCCCAGAGCAGCGAAGGAGAAAGCGGGTGCTTTAAATGGCTTTCCAAATCTGCCTGTAAACGCACGGCCAGAGCGGAGTCCAGGCCTTGTCCGCGCAAGGGCCGGGTCAGGTTGATCTGGGCAGGTGTGCATTGCAATTCTTCGGCCAGCCACTGGCGCAGCCACTTTAACAGGGCTGCTTGCTCAGGTGTAAATGTTGCAGATATTGTCTTTGTGTTGTCTGTAATGATGTCTGCACTGCTGTTTGGGTCCGTTTCATTTTGTGAAATAGGCAGAAGAACGGGTTGAGCGGTCATTTCTTGCTCTGGGTCTGGAGGCAAAGTGGGCCAGCTAAAATGGGCCTTTAAACTGGCTGGGTCTGTTTCCAGGGCTTGGCGACAGGCCTGGCGCATCAATTTGCCACTGGAGGTTTTGGGCAGGGCCCCCGGTGGCAGCAGCAGAATCCGGCGCGGGGCGACCTCTGATGCGGCTTCGATTCGCTCGACCAGGGCTTGGCAGAGGTCTTCTCCAGCTTCAAAAGGCAGGCTGACTTCGACCAAGAGGGCCAATTGCTCGCTGTCTGGGCCAGAGAGTGCCACGGCCACAGAACAGCCGGGGCGAATTGCCGGAAAGGCTGGGCGCAGGGTCTCGATTTGTCTTTCCAGATCCTGGGGATAGAGATTGCGCCCGCGCACAATGATCAGATCTTTGATGCGGCCTGTCACATAGATTTCGCCCCCATGCAAAAAGCCCAGATCGCCGCTGCGCAGCCAGCTTGTGTGGCTGCCATCATTCAGGTAAGCGCCAAAATAGGCTTGGGTTTCGGCCTCGCGGTTCCAATAGCCTTTGGCAATATGTGAGCCGCGCAGCCAGATTTCACCCACGTGATTTTCGCCTAAGTCTTGGCGCGTCTGAGGATCCACCACCCGCAGCTCTTCGTCGCCCCAGGGGCGGCCCGAGCCTACCAGGATCTGGGTATCGGGGCTCTCTGAATCGGGGTTCTGGCTCTCTGGTCTCTGGGCGGTCAGCGCTTCGACCCGGTGTGCGGCCAGGGCAGCACGGCTGACCGTGAGATACACAGGGCGCTCCTGGCGCAAACTGCCGCTGATAAACACGGTGGCTTCGGCCATGCCATATGCGGGATACATCGCATGGCGGGGGAAGCCCGCCGGGGCGAAATAGTTCAAGAATTTTTCAATCGTGGCGTGTTGCACAGGTTCTGCGCCGTTTAAAGCCAGCTTGATCGAGCTGAGATCCAGGCTGTCACGCTCAGCGGGACTGATCTTGCGCACACAGAGATCATAGGCAAAATTGGGGGCGCCGGTGGCTGTACCACGCCAGTCTGAGATCAGTTTGAGCCAGCGCAGGGGTTTGCGCAAAAAGTCCAAGGGGCTCATCAGCACGGTATTGCCACCGACATAAAGCGATTCGAGCAAATGCCCGACCAGCCCCATATCGTGGTAAAAAGGCACCCAGCAAACAATGGTGTCGCTGCGCTCGCCCAATTCAAAGCCCGCTTTGATCATCGCCAAATTGTGCAATAAATTGCTGTGGCTGATCATCACCCCTTTGGGCAGGGCGGTTGAACCTGAGGTGTATTGTAAAAAAGCCAGACTTTCTGGCCCCAGTGCTGGTTTTTGCCAGCGCTCAGGATCGCTGCTGAGCAGATCTGTCGGCGTCAGCCAGGTCAGGGCTTTGAGGTCTTTTTGGCCCGATTGCTGGATCATGCCCCCGGCCATTTGGCGGAAGGCCTCAACCGTGAGCACAACCGGTGCTTGGGCATCGGCAATAATCGCCAAGAGGCGCTTGAGACTGTGTTCCAGGCGGTGTTGTTCGGGCGGATAAGCGGGCACGGGAATCCAGCCCGCATAGAGGCAGCCGACAAAGGCTTGCAGAAATTCTGGGCCCGGCGGAAAGACCAAGAGGGCGCGGTTGCCGGAAGGTTGCAAAGCCAAGAGCCGAACGGCCCAAGCGCGGGCTGAGGCGTCGAGTTCGGCGTAACTGAGCTGGGAGCTGAGGTTTTCACCATCGCCAAACCAACTCAAGGCCTTCAGCTCAGGGTGGGTCTGGGCCCGCCAGCGCAGGAGTTCGACAAAGTTCTCACAAGGAGGGGGCAGTGAAAGCGACATGTGGCCTCAGCTCTTGGCAATCATGGAGCGCAATGTTTGCAGTTCTTTGTGCCACGTGCCTTCGGGGTGGTTTTTCAGGGCCTGATCGAGTTTTTCCAGGGCCAGGGGCTTTTTGCCACTTTTCCAGAGGGCGTAGGCATAAGCCTTGGCGATCAATTGGTGTTGGTTGTCGTTGATCTCTTTTTCACGCTCTGAAAGCAGGCGCTGCAAGCGCTCGATGGTTTCGGGATAGGCATTTTTCTGGTTGAGACTTTGGGCCAGATCAATGGCAATTCCGGCCACCACCCGGCCCGGTTTGTCCCAGCCTTCGGGGGCCTGGTGGTAAAAATATTTATCCATGGCAAAGCGCTGCAAATCCAGCAGTTGGGGGTAACTTTCATCGCTGGCACCGAGAAAGGACAGGGCATTGATCACCCCATTGTCATTGCTGGGAAAATCCAAAATGAGCTGGTAACTGGCTTTGAACATTTCCAGATCGGGGCCTGAGCGCGAAGGTTTACAGCGCCAGAGGGTGTTGAGCCCTTCGACATTCGCCAAACGGGGAGCCGGGGTGTCTTCCCACCAAGTCGGTTGGGGAAATTTGGCCAGAAAATCCGCGCGAAAGGTCTCCGCTTCGGGGCTGGTTTCGGGCTTGACCGGCGGCAGGGCAGCCCCAAAACAGGCATGGTGCAAGGCCTGTGGCTGGCGTGGGCCCTGTGGGAACAGGGCCAATGTCAGGCCACCACCGACCAGCAAAACCAAGATGCCAACTGCAATCAGGGGCTTTGTCAGTTTTTTTTGCGGCGGCGGAACTGAGCTGGCTTTTCTCTCGGTTGTGATAAACTCTTGGCCGCTGGCAGCTCTTTCCAATGCAGACAGGGCTTCGCGGGCCGAGCGAAAGCGGTGGGTCACACGCGGATCGACCATCAGCTCCAGCCATTGGATCAGCAGTGGAGAGCAGGAGAGGTATTCCTGAAATTGCAGATTGTGCCCTGCTTGGGGCAATTCAGACGGCGAGCGCCCTGAGAGCAGGTGGATCACCGTTGCCCCCAAGCCATAGAGATCGCTGGCGGGCTCCGCTTTGCCTGCAAATTGTTCGGGGGCCATATAGCCAAAGGTGCCCACCACTGTGCGCCCCCCTTCGGGATGCAAGAGATGCTGGGCAGCCCCAAAATCCACCAAATGCACCTGTTCATCGGCGTCGCGCAGCAGATTTGAGGGTTTAATATCCCGGTGTACAACCGGTGGATTCAGGCCATGCAGGTATTCGAGAATGTCGAGCACCTGTCTGGCGATTTGAATCACGGCACCCTCGCTGGGACGCCAGCCATTGTTGAGCATGGTGGCCAGTGAAACACCTGGGATTTTTTCGACCACCAAAAACAGCCGGGTGCCCGCTTCGTTTTTAAAATAGTCGATCAGACGCGGCACGCCTGTGTGGTTGAGATGGGTTAAGGTTTGGGCCTCGCGCTCAAACAATTCCATGCGCTTCCAATCGTCGAGAGCTTCAATCTGCAGCTCTTTGACAATCACAAATTCATTCCGCTCAAAGTCGATCGCGCTGTAAGTCGGGTTGAGCGGGGAGGGGTTGAGAATGGCTTCGATCTCGTAGCGGTTTTTGAGTTTATCCTGGGGCACAAGGCTCATAAGGCGGTTCCTTCTAATTCAAATCTTTGGCCTGTGAGTTTTTCCAGGGCCAAGAGGGCCATGGCAAAGACCGAAGAGGCACTCCACAGGCCCGTTTCCCGTTTCAGGGCCAAGCCGCGCAATTGGCAGGCTTCAAAACCGGCCTGCAACAGGGCGGGGCGGGCCAAAAGCGATTCTCCCAAGGCATAGACCGCGACTTCCAATTCGGGTTTTACCCCGCCGAAACAGTCACGGGTCACCGCTTGAATCGCGGCAGCGGCCTTGTCGCGCAGGCGGGCATAGAGCAGATCCCGCAATTCCAAGATTTCGGCCTCTGAGACCAAAAAAGGATCGAGGCCTATCAACTGGCAGAGCTGGTTGCGGGCCCGTTCGGGGCTGGGAAACGATTGGCCATAGGCGTGTTCTTCAAGCAGCGTTAGGTCATTTTCTGCCGACTCTGCCGACTCTTCCAAAAGGGCAAAGATCAAATCTGTGCGGTAATGGCGGGGCACAATTTGAAAACTGCCCGTCGACAATTCCACCCGTTCGCAGAGGCTGTGCAGAGGCACAATGGTCAGGCCCAGCCAGTGAATGCGGTTTTGGCTGTAGCGAAAGCGCAAATAGCCATCGGGGTCTTGCAGGCCAACCGGGTCGATCTGCCCGTTCACAATCGGGATAATATCCAAGGTGGTGGTGCCAAGGTCGATCGAGAGCCCGTTTTGAATTTGCCGGGTAGCCAGCGTGGCTGAACCGACAAAATTGGTCAAGACATAGCGATATTTCTCGGCAGGGGCCAAGGCCTGAATGGTTTCAATCGGCGTGAGGGTGCCCAGGGCCGAGACCAAAAAGACCGGGCACTGCTTAAACACTTTGCCCAGAATTTCGACCAAATGATCGACCGATTCATGGAAGCGATCATAGCTGTACGAATGGCTGCTGCAGACCGCAACGCCAGCGATCTCGCTCAATTTGAGGCTGTTTTTGAGGCAAAAAGACATCAACGCCAGGGGAATGCCGCTCTCGAAGTCCTCGCGGCGGTCGCTGGTCAGGGGCAGAGGCTGAGAGGCCCAGACAATCTCAGAACTTTCGAGATCGCCCTGAAAGCGAATCAGGCAGAGCTTGAGTTTGGCATTGCCGAGATCGAGGCCGAGAATCTGCATCACTCACCCCTTTGATAAGTCTTCGACGGGTCTCCCCTATTTTAAGCGCAGGCCGCATAGGGGACAAGGGCAAGCCACGATTTAATGGCCAGCGGGCATCCCCCCTTTGCGCGGATCCGATGCACCTGTTAAACGTCCGCCTTGGGCCACAATCGCCTGAACCGTGCTCTCCGAGCTGCCAAGTTGCAGTGTATGGCCTTTGGCCGTGAGGGCTTGGCGCACGTCCAAAGGCATGTCTTTTTCAATAAACAGCGTTTCGGGCACCCATTGGTGGTGAAAGCGCGGGGCTGAAACAGCTTCATTCACGTTCATGCCAAAGTCGATCACATTTAAGATCGTGTGCAAGGTACCTGTGATAATCCGGGGCCCCCCCGAAGCCCCTACGGCCATAAAGGGTTTGCCGCCTTTGAGCACAATTGTGGGGGTCATGCTGCTGAGGGGTTTTTTGCCGGGGGCAATCGCGTTGGCAAAATTGCCAATCAGGCCAAAGGCGTTGGGCACACCCGGTTTGCTCGAAAAATCGTCCATTTGATTGTTGAGCAGAATGCCGGTGCCCGGCACCACTGTCATTGAACCGAAATAGGTATTGACCGTTTCTGTGGCCGCGACCACATTGCCAAAGCGGTCCATGACCGAAAAATGGGTGGTGCCGTGGTCTTCTGTGGGCGCTTGCGAAGTGCCAAAACTCAGGCCTTTTTTGCCATAATAATTGCGCGGCAGGGTTTGGTTTTGGGCTTCACTCAGGCGCTTTTGCAAGCTCAGGGCATAGTTTTTGCTCGTCAATTCTGCCAGAGGCACCTGCACAAAGGCCGGATCGCCCAAAAACTCAGCCCGATCGGCAAAGGCGTGTTTGAGGGCCTCGGTCACGCGGTGGACATATCCCGAAGAGCCAAAGCCCGAGCTGTTCCAGCCCAAGGCATGTGGCTCCAGCAAATTGAGGGTTTCGATCAGGGCTGTGCCGCCAGAGCTGGGCGGGGGCATGGTCAAAATCTCATGGCCGCGATAATCACCTTTGAGCGGCTGACGCAGTGTGACGCGGTAATTGGCCAGATCTTGGGCGCTGATCAGCCCGCCATTTTGCATCATGGCCGCCACAATTTGGCGAGAGAGCCCGCCGGTATAAAAGTCAGAAATGCCTTTTTCGGCCAGGGTGCGCAGGGTCTTCGCCAAGTCGGGCAGTTTGAGCTTTTCGCCGAGCAAATAGGGGCTGTAGGTCTTGTTTAAGGGGGAGTGTTTTAAGGGGCTGGGTTTAAAAAAGACCTTTTCAAATTCCGCCTGGGGCTGGGCCTGCAGGCCTTTGATCCGCGCTTGGGCGACTTCGGAGGCCTCGCGAAAATGGGCGTCGGCGACAAAGCCTTTTTCAGCCAAGTCGATGGCAGGGGCAAAGAGTGTTTTAAGCGGGCGAGAGCCATAGCGTTTGTGGGCCGCTTGCAGGCCTGCGAGCAGACCGGGTACTCCCACGGCTTTGTAACCGACGGTGCTCAGGCCGGGCACGACATTGCCCAGGGGGTCGAGGTAGATATTTTGATGGGCAGCTGCCGGGGCCACTTCGCGGTAGTCGAGCACCGCCGTTTCTCCGCTGGCGAGGCGTATCAGCATAAAGCCGCCGCCGCCAATGCCTGTGCTCTGGTTGCGCAAAACCGAAAGCGCCAGCGAGGTGGCAATCGCAGCGTCAATCGCATTGCCACCCTGTTTGAGGATGTTGGCTCCGACCTCGGAGGCCTGGCGGTGGTCGCTGGCGACCATGCCATGAGAGGCAGAGAGCGGGGCGCTGACTGCTGCCTGGGCAGCCGGGACGTACAGTGGCAAGAGCAGAACAAGTCCAGATAAGAGGTATTGTGGGCGTTGATTCATAACAGGTGCGGGGTTACTTTCCCGTCTCCCTTTCTTTCGTTTTAGCGTTTGCATCCATCATACGCGAGAACTAAAATTTGGACAAAAAAGAGCAACGATGTAGGGCCGGAGAACAAACTGTTAATAGCCGTTTTTTTTCAGCCAAGCACAGGTTGAATCCAGCCCCAATTGACAGGCTTTTTTATAGTCTGCGATCGCTTTGTCCTTTTGCTTTAAATCATAATAGACATTTCCCCGGTTGTCGTAAGCAAGAGCATACTTCGGGTCGATTTCGATGGCTCTGGTATAGTCTGCGATGGCTCTGTCGTATTGCTTTAAATCATAAAAATAGGCAACTCCCCGGTTGTTGTAAGCAGAAGCATACTGTGGGTTGATTGCGATGGCCCTGGTATAGTCTGCGATGGCTTTGTCGGGTTGCTTTATGTCAGCATAGACATCTCCCCGGCTGTTGTAAGCAGAAGCATTTTGGGGGTTGATTGCGATGGCTCTGGTATAGTCTGCAATGGCTCGGTTGTACTGTTTTAAAGCTTTATAGGTATTTCCCCGGTTGCTGTAAGCAGAATCATAGTTTGGGTCAATTTCGATGATCCTGGTATAGTCTGCGATGGCTTTGTCGTATTGCTTTAAATCAAAATAGGCATTGCCCCGGTTATTGTAAGCAGAAGTATACTGCGGGTTGATTTCGAGGGCCCTGGTATAGTCTGCGATGGCTCTGTCGTATTGCTTGATGTCATCATAGGCAATTCCCCGGTTGTAGTAAGCAGGAGCATAGGTTGGGTCGAGTTCGATCGCCCTGGTATAGTCTGCTATTTCTTTGCTGTATTGCTTTAACGCACCATAAGTCGCTCCCCGAGCCGTATAAGTAGTCGCATATTTTGGGTCAATTTCGATGGCTTTGGTATAGTCAGCCAGGGCTTTGTTGTAATCATTGTTCTGATACGCTTCTAAACCCCGGTTAAAATATTCATAAGCAGTCAAAGACGCAGTCACCTGAATATGTTTGCTGACTTCCTGCTTCTCGAGTGCGGTTACTGACACCTGAGCTTGCCCTAAAATCTTTTGGGCAATTTGGTCCTGAAGTTCAAACAAGTCTTGGGTTTGACCTGTCACTTGGGCAATCGCGTTGACTTGACCTGTGGCAATATGGATGCGCTCGATGATAATCCGCAAGCGTCCACCGATTTCTTGCATGGAACCAGTATAAAGGTATTCAACGCCCAGCATTTTCCCGATTTCGACCTGGGTTTTTTGATCGACGTAAGCCGATTGCTGAAACGCAATTTCTTTCAAGACTTCATGGGTGCGGGTGCGATCCACGACAATTAAAGATTGAACCGAAGAAAGGGCATGAATCAGGCTGTCTTGAGTGCCTTGCGCATAAAATCCGATTTTTTTCTGATCACCCTCATATTTCAACGGGATGATGCCGATGCGTACACAGGGATTGCAAGTCTGATTGGCATGGGCACTGGGAATGACTGAAAATGGTATCTGCCCAGAAAAGGGGAGAATGAAACCAAGAGACAGAGCCAATTTGATCAATTTAGTCATGATTACCTCGACTGTGATGCGGGATGAGACCTAATTCCAGCAGATGCCATCGCTCTGCTCGCCCCAGGCCTGAATGCGGGTATACAGTTCTTTGGCCATTTCAAGTTGGCCGCTCTCTTGGCAGTGCCGGGCCAAATGCACCATGCTGGGCACATGGTCGGGATTGGCTTCCAGGGCCCGTTGCCAGCAATTGAGGGCCTGGGCGGTGTCGCCGGCTTCTTGGGCCAAAAATCCCAGCTCACACCAGGCGGGGGCGTTGTGCGGATCGAGATCGAGCAAATTGCTGTAGAGCCTTGCCGCTTCGCCATAGCGGCCGATCTCGTGGTAAAGATGGCCCAAATTAAACAGGGCGGAGACATGGCGGGGCTCTAAGACCAGACAGCGCAAATACCAGCTCTCGGCCTGCTCGGCTTCACCCAAACTGGCGTAGAGATTGCCCAAATTATTGCAGGCTCTGAAATAGTCAGGATCCACTTCCAGGGTTTTGTGAAACCAGATCACCGCCTCTTCCCAATTTTGCAATTGTTTGTGGAGCAGGCCAATATTGTTGTAGGTTTTGGCGCGAAAGGGATTGAGAATCAGGGCGTTTTCGTAATGGGGCAGGGCCTGTTTGGGCTGTTTGAGCTGCATCAGGGCATTGGCCAGATTGTAATGGGCAGCTTCGGAGTCGGGGTCTTGTGCCAGGGCCTGGGTATAAAATTTCAAGGCTGCTTGAAAATCGCCCTGATCGTAGGCCAAATGACCCTGTTCGAGTAATGCCGCGCTGTCCATTTTTGAGGTGCCTCCAAGCATGCCATGGTATTATAACGCATATCCCTGCACAAAAATCCCAGCCTAAAAGGATGCCATGTCAGCTTTCCAAGATTACGATACCTTGATTGTGCCCTTTGAGCGCTCGTTTATGCTCTATCGGGTGGCGGGGCTGATTCGGGCCGAAGCCCAGGGCCTCACGATTGAATTTCAGACCGTTGAAAATATCTTGGGACTGGTGCGTTCGCGGGCCCGGAGTTTGTTTGTGCCCTACCGCGATTTGGTGGAATTGCGGCTTTTGCCCCACCGCTTGCGGGCCGCTGAATTGCAGATTCAGACCCGCAATTTGCAGGCCCTGCGCAAATTGCCAGGCAGTTTACAGGGGCGTTATCTCTGCCGCATTCGCCGCCGCGATCTTTTTCAGGCCGAAATGCTGGTCTCACAAATTGAATTGGGACTGGCCCAGGATCGCATTCAGCGCCTCGAAAACCCCGAGCCCGAGCAACCCCTCTTGCAAGAGCCGCTGGCGCGCCTGATTCTCAAAGAGGCAGCGGCCCGGCTGCGCAATTTACTCAATTGAACTAGCAATGCCCTCAGTCTGAGCCACAGTCCGATCTTCTGGCAGCCAATAACTGAGCCAGGCAAAGGTCTCGGGCGCTTCAAGCGGCGCAATCTGGCGCAGCAACTTTAATGGGGCCTCGGGCAACGGGATGCGGAAGTCAAAATTCAGGCTGGCTTTGAGCTGGTAGTTTTGGCCTTGAAACAGGGCCTTGAGGCTTTTGGGGGTAAAATGCCGGAGAAAATGGCGCTGCCTGCCGCCCCAATGCCCCTCTTGCCACTGGCCCAAAAGCAGCAGCACCCAGTGGTAATACTGGCCCATATTGTAATCCAAGCTCAGCAAGGGCACCTGCGGCAGGCTGGCCAAAAAAGCCGCTGGATCGCGCAGGCAGCTCAATTGGTGGTAGAGCAAAATCGGGCTGCTACCCGGATTTGCTTGCAGATCGGCCAGACTCACAATTTCCAATTGGCAATCCCCCAATGGGTCTGGCAGGCCCGTATAAAAGGGGCTGAGCACGCGGCAATGGGGGATGTTGGCCTGGCTCAACAGGGCCTGCAGGCGCTCGGGCAATTCCCAGCGCTCTTGGGCCAACACATCTTTGATCAGGCCCGATTCCTCGGTAAAGCGCCCACTCAGGTTTTCACTCAGGCGTTTAAATTGGCCGTGGGCCTCGGTGTAAAATGTGCGCGAATAATGTTCGCTCAGCAGCAGGGTCTGGGCCGGGTCAAACTCCAGATTGAGCAGGCGGTAGTCCACGTCAGCGGGCACAAAGCGCCCGGCGGCGACCGCTTTGTGCCAGACCGCAGTGCCCGGAAAAGGCGTCATATGCGTGACATACGCCGTGGCAAAGCGGTCGGTATTGCCCGCAATGAGATCCCAGGTGGCCAATAAATCGGCTTTGTCTTCTTGTTGATCGCCAATAATAAAATTGCCGTGGGCAAAGAGGCCGTGCTGTTGGCAGAGTTCCAAAACCCGCTGGTAGTCGTTGTGGCTGGTTCCGCCGCCTTTGAGCGCTTTGATCACCCGATCCGAGCCCGACTCCATGCCAAAGCTGATCAGCAGCATATTCATGTCCACCAGCAATTTGCAGATTTCCGGGGAGAGCGTGTTCGAGCGCGAGGAGCAGAGAAAAAAGAAGCGTTTGTGCAGGCCCGCTGCGCGAATCGCTTTGACAAGTTCTTCGAGGCGGCTTTTTTTGAGTGTAAACAGATCATCGGAGAGCGTGATCTGGTCGCAATCCGGGTAGTGGCGGGCGATATTCTCCAGCTCAGCCACGACCCATTCGGGACTGTGAAAACGCCAACTCGGATTGACCAAGGGGGCCGAGCAAAAAGTGCAGCGATACGGGCAGCCCCGCGCGGTATGCACATGAAAGAGTGGCTTAAAGTCCGAAAAATGGGCCATCAAAGGCGCAAACATCTTCTGCCGATTGGGGTGGGCCAGGCGGTCCAGCTTTTCGATCGCTGGGCAGCGCCCGGTTTGTACCAATTCCCCCTGATCGCGAAAACTCAGCCCGAAGATCGTCTTTAAATGGCTGGGCACCAAGCGATTGGCCTGATAGGCGCGCACCAAGTCAGCCATGGCTTCTTCACCTTCACCCACCACACCGATGTCGATCTCCGGGCGCAGATCAAAGGGATTGGTGGCCATATGCGGTCCCCCCAGCACAATCGGGATATCCCGATTGTGCTGCTTGAGCAAACGGGCCTGCTCCAGAGCGGCGGGCAGGGTCTCAGAATAGGCTGAGATGCCCACCATCTCAGGCTCAAAGTCGAGCATGTCTTGGGCCGTGATCCCGATTTTGGTTTCGACACCGGGGATCTCTTGCTCCAGCCAGGCGGCAATCGAGGCCAAACCCAAAGAGCCCACGCGCTGGCTGCGGGGCTGAAAAAAATCGTCTACATAGAGCAAACCGACACGGGTCATGGGCAGGCATTTGTCCTTGCTGGGCTGGCCTTACTATAACGTAGGGCCCAAGCGGGAATCAAGAGCGGTGAGCGAGAAGGAACGGGATGACGCCCGCTTGAATGGTTGGGGGAGTCTCGCTCACAAGATCTCTTATTAAAACGGTTATAATCTTTACATGATGAATCAACCTATCCGCCCATTGGGTCAATCAGAGTTAGCGCCTTATGCGTCCAACGGCAATGGCTTCAGCCGTTTAGAAGATGCCCGTGCTGTCGCCAAAGCGCGTCCAGGTCAAGAAGTGATTGTTCAAGAAGGACAAACCTTTGTCCTGCACGCGGTAGCGGATCAGGCCCAGTTATCCCAATTATCTGCGTCCAACAGCCAACACATTGTGCTTGAATTTGTCGGTGCAGATCATCAAATTTTAAATCTGGATAACCCCGAAGGCATTCGGGGCGTGGGCCAAAAATTAAGCCTTGCAGATCTCAAGAACCATGCGAGCGGCGATAACGCCTTTGGCCGTTTTACCCATGCTGAATCTGTCGCGAAAAAGCTGTCTTACCCAACGGCCATTGTGCACCGCAATGGCCATTATGAATTGTTTCGACTGACCGACGACAGTGCCAAACGCCTGCTGGCAGGCCAGAATGATCTGCTCGATGGCAAAGTCACAGCGGTCGTGCGCAGCTCTCAAACCTTGTACAATTGGGGCGCTGAGCGCAAGACTGCTCAAGCCCATCCAGGGGTTGTCTACAGCTCAGCGGGCAAATTGATGCTCGATGACAAGCCGTTCACGATTCGCGGGATGAATGTCTACGACCTGGTTGAAGTCGGGCAACGCAGTCCGGCAGAACTCAAAAAGACCTTGCAATTATTGGCAGATACCGGCGTCAACAGCGTTCGTTTGCTTGCTCTCAGCAAACATCAGCCCGAGGACTTAAAGCGTGTCTTAGACACGGCCCGTGAAATGAAACTCGAGATGAAATTTATTCCGGTGCTGGGCAATCATTGGTCTCACGTAGAAGCCAAGCACAGTGCGTATAACAAAGACGAATCCTGGTATCGCAAAGACTTTGAACATCACTATTGGCCGCATGCCAAAGCCACGGTTGAAGCGGTGATAGATTACCCTGAAATTTTAATGTGGGAATTGATGAACGAACCCGAAGCGCAGCCCGAGACCTTGCGCCAATTTGCGGACGACATCTCCACCCGGATGCGTGATTTATACGCCCAACGGGAAGCGCAGACAGGTCAGCCTGTTCCCCATCACCTGATTGGTCTCGGCACCCGCAGTGTTGGACGTTACGGTGAAGAAGTGACGGGCATGGAGGGCCATGAATACAAAGATTTGTACGGTTTGCCCAATCTTGACGTGGCCACGACCCATGACTACACCAGCGACACCCTTGAAGGCAGTATTGCTGATGAAATGCGCTACGCCCGTGACTTGAACAAGCCCTTCTTTCTGGGGGAAATCGGTGTCAAAGTTCGGGGGGGCGGCACGGAGTCCAAACCAGAGCTTTTTGTGAGTGACCGTCTCAAGTCAAGTCTGGGCCTGAGTCCGACAGACCCCGCTGTGAATCGGCAGGCCGCCATTCAACGCCTGAAAGAAAAAATTCAGGCGTCTCAGCAGGCAGGCAGTGCAGGGGCGATGCTTTGGGGGCCCCAGCCCAATGGCTATGCGGTGGATGGCGATGGCTACGGATTTACGTATCAGCAGCAGGATGCGGCATTTCAAGAATTGCTTGGTTTGTTTCAATCGTTTTGATCGTCAAGGTGGCATTCACGACCGTAACGCGATCGCGCAGAACTTGACCCCAGGCCGCTGTGTGGGACAGGCTGTGATGAATGGGTTTGCGTAAAGATTGAATGTGACAATCACAGCGCATCTACCTGCACATCAAAACCAACAATATTGCGGCTCTCCCGGCTAAATTCGATCCCAATCAGGGTGATTTCAATTCCTGGCGCTCTGTATTTTTCGGCGTAGAGTCCTACAA
>JBPXJQ010000026.1:0-133351 GCA_051715345.1 Candidatus Blackallbacteria bacterium | reverse complement strand
CGTTCTCCGCGCTCGCCACCACCGCGGGGGGGCCGATCCCCTTCGCTGCGTTCGGGGCGTTTGCGCCATTCCCGCACGGGTTCGCTTCTCCCGGCATTGGGCAGGGGTTCGCCATTTTCACCGAGTGTGGGTGCGGTTGCGCTGCGTTGGAAGGGGGGGCGTTTTTCTCCTCCCCGTTGTGGGCGCGCTTTGCGCTCTTCGGTATTTAAACGGATTTCGGGCTCCAAGGGATAGGTTTCAATCGCTTGGCTGAGATAGCTGCGCAAATGGGTGAGCAACTCGGCCAATAAACTCTGGCTGCTTTCAAGGGAGCCACTCTGTTTATTGGGGAATGCGAGCATGCGCAGAATCAAATTGCCGGTTTCGGCTTGGCGGTCGAAATGCAACCAAAGGGGAGAGGCCATGCGGTCTTTGACTGGTGCCTGCATTTCCCACTCACCTTGAACGGGGGCGCCGATTTCGCGGGGCAAGCCCAGGCCGCGTTTAAGCGCTTGGTGCTTGTGCTTTTGCATAAAGGCTTGGTAAGCGTAGCCCAGTTGGTGCAGAGCAAACCATTCATTTTTCCAGGGAGTGAGAATATCGGACTGTTCTATGCGCTGCTGCAGAGAGGGAGAGTCGCAATAGCGTTCTTGAAACTGTGAACTGAAACCACAGTCTTCACGCAATTGCTCGCTCTTGGCCTGGAGATCTTCCAGCGACTCTGTCAGTTCGGCGGGCAGTTGGAATGAGCCCAGACCTTTGCGCATGCGCTGCCCACTGCCTCCAAATTGGCAGAACAGCCAAAGTGCTGCTTTGACCTGTTCCAAAACCGTTTCTGCTGGAATTGAAACACCTGGGTGTTCTCCTCCAGGCAATAATTGGGCACTGTCGCAGCTCAGGTTGATCTGCCAGCGGGTTCCTGCTGCCAAATAATAGGCCCGCTCTTGATTGTCTCCTGTGCCATAGGTCAGGTAACTCAGACCAGGTTTTGTTTTGGGATGCTCAGGAGCCGGCATTTGCTGGGCCAGCTCAAATTCCTGAAAGCGCCGGGCTTGCAGGGAACCCTGGGGTTGAATTTGGATTCGGATCGCGCCTTTTTTGCCGCGATTGCCCCAGAGGGCATTTTCGAGCAGGACCAGCGAGCGCTGGGGCAAAAATCCACTGTGCAGGGTTCTCCACCACCAGCGTAAGAGCCCGCGCAGGCTGCTGGCACGCAGTTGACAGTCCTCTGAGCGGGTGCCTGCTCCACGGTAAAACCCGGGGGTATTTAAGCTGACTGAGACGGAGAAACGCTGAGAAGAATCACTTGCTGCGGCTCCACTTGAAGCCCCATGGGGGGATTTCATCAGGCCATAACCTGATTGGCGCCCACTGCCGTAGCCATAGGTCGATAGTGCTGAAACCAGCCAAGTTTCGACCAGGGCCAAGCCTGCTTCTTGACCGGGGCGGCGGGGGGTCAGGGCGAAGCCAAACCGGGCACCACTGCGCAGGCTTAAAAAATAACGGGGATCAGGGGTTTGCCAATCGCCTGCGGCTTCACGGCGTTGGTAATAGGGGCGGTGATGACAGGCATGTAAATCTGTTTGCACACTTGGCCATTGTTCAGGCCAAGCGTCATGTACAATCACCGTTCCACCTTCACCCCCCTGTTTGGCCGCACCACCGAGTAATTCGCTGATCTGTTGCTCGGCCTGGGTTTTATCCCCCTGCTCAGGCAGCCAGTGTGTCTCAGCATACTCGCGCATCAGGCCTTTGAGCCGGGAAGCGGGCAAATAGGGGAAGCCATAGAGGGGATGGAATTCCAGGCCAGTATGACCCAAAATAGGGCTGGCTTCTACCATTAAAGGGGCCAAAGTTTGCAAGCTGAAGAGACGGGATTTTTGGGCCTGCAGAACTTTTTGACGGCGAGAGCGCTGGTTTTCCCATTCCTTTTTCAGTTCAACTGAGGTGTTGAGTGCATGGGCTGTTTTCTGCCAAACCCGGCGCAAGGTTTCCTGGTTAAAGGGGAAATCCAATTGGCGATCGGTCATGCCTAAGAGGCTTGCATAAGGGGCTGAAAGCAAACCCGGATGGCTGCTGCCTTGCTTTTTCAACAATTGGCTGCTGCTGATGGGGAGCGCTATAAATTGGATTGAACGGCTTGCTGCTGGGGGAACCGCTTTGACAGGGGTTGCCGGCGCAGGCGTTTCTGTTTCGCTCTTGTCTTCCTGGGATGCCAGAGAGGGTGCTGAACCTGTGCTTTCTGCCTCAGTCGTTTCGGTCTGAGCAGAATCAGTCAGCGCCATTTCGGACAAAGGAGCTTCAGGCTGTTCGGAGGCAGCGGGAATGTCATTTAAGGTTTCTTCTTGGCTCTCAAGCATGGACAGGGGCACTCCGGGTTTCATCGTTCTGGTCTGGGGTTATTTCTGGGGTTATTTCAGCGCTGGTCTCAGCTTCTGTTTCCACTGCTGGGGCTGCCGAAACATCTGTTGAGCTTTCAACTTCGCTGTGGTTTTCAACTTCAGGGGCAGCTTCAATCTCAACGGTTGTTTCAACTTCGTTGATGTCTTCAGCTCCTGTTGTCACTTCGCTTTCGCTGGAAACTTCCACTTCGGGCTGGTCTGGGGCGCTGTCTGTCACTGTTTCGCTGGCTTTGTCTTGGACGATTTCTTTAACGCCTTCTTTGCCACCTTCTTTGCCACTCATGGGCTGGTAGGCTTTTTGCTGTCCCAAGAACAGAATTTCTTCCAAAAAGCCCAAACTGGCTTCCGTGGCCCGCAATAAATAGAAGGCATCACCATAGAGTACACTTTCAATTAAACTGCGGGAATTTTTGCCTTTGAGTTTGCGTTCTTTGAGCATCCACTTCGAAAGATCCCAATAGAGCCGGCGTTTGCGTTTGCTTTGGGTTTGAGCGAGCAAGATGGCCAAGCTGGCCCCCAATCCCCATTGGCGAATCTGTAAGGAGAGGGCGCCCGCATCTTCCATGTAGGCATCCCAAATCGAACGTTTGTTCTGCATCCGTTTGATAATGTCTGCGGGTTGGTAAGAGACCCAACTTGGATCCTGATTTTTGTCTCGGCCCTTGTCTTTGCTTTTCCCTTTGTTGCCTGTTTCTTTTCCGCCCAGCTCTTTTCCGCCCGGTGTGGTTTTGCGATTTTGGCCACGTTTGGAGCGTTTGTTTTTGGGGGGGAGCGCAGGTTTTTCTCCGCTAATCTGGGCACTCGGGGCTGCGGCTTCCATTGCTACCTGTTCTACTGCTGG
Source organism: Candidatus Blackallbacteria bacterium (assembly GCA_051715345.1). Taxonomy (GTDB): domain Bacteria; phylum Cyanobacteriota; class Sericytochromatia; order UBA7694; family UBA7694. The sequence continues at coordinate 130,129 of JBPXJQ010000026.1, read as the reverse complement.
CGCAGTTTCTACAGGCGCAGTTTCGGCTGCCGCTTCTTGACTGATTTCAGGGGTCGGTTGTGTCGCCACTTGCGCGGCCTCTTGTGCGATTTCTTGTGCGATTTGGGGTGCCGCTTCAGTCATCACAGCTGGCGCATCTTGCATTTCTGGGGGGGTAGGGCTTTCTATTTCAGACATGGTCTGTTTTCTCCTTGCTGAGCGGTATCACTGCACAGAGTCCTTTTCCCAGCGATTGATAGGCTCCCAAATGAATGTATTCAGGGCATTGGCTGAGCAGGGTCTGGAGTGGGGCCGGTTCCGAGGTGATAAGGCTATACAGCAGGGTTTCTGCGGGCAAAAACTCCACTGGTTGGGCCTGTTTGTTTTCTTTGAGCTGAGTGTGAAAATCAAAGAGTTCGGTTTTGCTTTGTACCAGCAGGTTGAAACAGGTATCACTGACCAACATCAATCTGTTTGAAAGGGTACTCTGAAGCTCTGATTCTGCTGGCAATTGTGCCTGCAACCATTTGATTCCCTCCAGCCAGGCTCCCTGACAACCAAGTTCAATGTCTTCCAGGATAATCACTTTTTTTTCAATTAAAAAAGGGCTTTCAGAGTCACAAAAAACCTGTGTTTTTTCGGGCTGGGGCAATTCTGGCAGTGGCTGACTGATGCTTTGGGCAAATTGTGCCAAAGCGCTTGGACAGGTAATCAAGCCCCAGATGCCATGGGCCGAACGCAGAGGAAAGGCCAAGAGGCGGGCAGGACCAAAGGTCAGTGCCGCGGGCGCAGTCTCAGCTTGGGTGCCAAAGACTTCCAGCAACTGGGGATCGGCATTGGCTTGGTTTTTCCAATTGTCACTCGCTTGGTATTGGGAGTAGAGTGCGTCACGCATTTGTTTGCGCAATGCACCTTTGACAGTGGAGGCAGAAACCACAGGCCAGCGGGTGTCGCTTTCTCTCAGGAGGGGATTCTTCAGGGCGCCACGGGGCTGGCCTGTTCCTGCATGGAGGCTCGTCAGGGTCTGAAAGAGCAGGGTGCGCTGCTCGGGCATGTTCTGGTTTCCTTTCTTGGCAACTCAAAGCAGGTTTGGGTTCAAACTGTTTTGAGTCAGTGCTTTCGACTGCAGTATAACAGAAAGACACCCTTGCCCGCCGTGGGACCGCGTCCAAGCTGCACCATTGAAATCCGGATAATAGCCTAGTGAAGGGCTTGGGCTAATATTTCGGCTTTATTGGTATGTTCCCAAGGAAGATCCAGATCATCGCGGCCAAAATGGCCATAACTGGCTGTTTGACGGTAAATTGGGCGACGCAGATTGAGGCTGTGAATAATTCCCGCCGGGCGCAGCTCAAAATGTTGGGCCACCAATTCTTGGATCTTTTGATCCGAAATTTTGCCCGTGCCAAAGGTATCTACCCGCACGGAGACGGGACGGGCCACCCCAATGGCATAACTCAATTGCACCTGGCAATGGCTGGCCAAACCACCCGCCACGACATTTTTGGCGACATAACGGGCAGCATAACTGGCGGAGCGATCCACTTTGGTCGGATCTTTGCCTGAAAACGCGCCACCGCCGTGGGGAGCATAACCCCCATAGGTATCGACGATGATTTTGCGACCGGTCAGGCCAGCGTCACCAACGGGGCCCCCAATCACAAAGCGGCCCGAGGGATTGATCAAAATGCGGGTGTTGAGCAGCAGATGCTCGGGCACAACCCAGGGAATGACATGTTCTTGTAAATCACGGCTGATGCGATCTTGAATTGCTTTGGTATCGGTCACCCCTTCAATTTCGGGGGCGTGTTGGGTCGAGATCACAATGGTGTCGACCCGGTGGGGTTTGCCATCTTTGTATTCCACAGTCACCTGGGATTTTGCGTCGGGACGCAAATAGGTCAATGCACCCTGTTTGCGCAAATGGCTGGTACGCTGCATGAGTTTGTGGGAGAGGGTGATCGGCATTGGCATCAATTCAGGGGTTTCGTTGCAGGCATAGCCAAACATCAGGCCCTGATCGCCGGCTCCGATGCGGTCAAATTCGTCTTCGAGAGAACTGTCACGCACTTCGAGGGCGGTATCTACCGCATTGGCGATATCTGGAGATTGGCGGTTAATGGCGGTAATCACACTGCAGTCGTCAGCGCCAAAGCCCATGCCGCCACCCGTATAGCCAATTTCACGGATCACCTGCCGGGCCAGTTCGGGGATATCCACATAAGTGGTGGTGGTGATTTCGCCTGAAACAACGACCAGACCTGTTGTTGTAAGGCATTCGCAGGCCACACGTCCAGCGGGATCTGCTTGTAAAATGGCATCCAGAACGGCGTCTGAAATTTGGTCACACATCTTGTCAGGATGCCCTTCACTTACTGATTCTGAGGTGAACAGTCCGTGCTGAATCATGGCAATACTTTTGGCCTCTTATTTTCTATTGTTTTTGATCAAACGAGCAATCAGGCAAACAGCGTACCATATTTCTTAAATCAGAAAGCAGAGTATTTTGTCTGTTTTTAAATTAATGGCTCAAAGTGCCAAAATTAAAGCAGGAGGCATCGGGTGTGGAACCGCAGGTGCCCAGTTTGAGTGCCTGTTTTTTGGTGATGCTTCCCCCTTTGGGAACCAGTTTCATTTCGCCGCTGCGGGGGGTCAGAATCAGGATATCTTTTTTGTCTACCGGAGCGGGTGGAGATGGAATGGTATAGGGAATATAGTCAATATTTCCGCTTTGCGGGGTGCCTTTGATCACGCCACTGGTGGGGGCGATGGCCAATGGCGGTGTAAATTCAACAAAATTGGTGAGAGGTAGGGCTGTAATTGTATGTTGGCTGCCATTGACATTGATGACCATGCCCATTCTCAAATTGATGCTACCTGCCAAACAGGTGTTGATCAGTACACCCGCTCCTGCCGCGCCTGTGCCTGTATTGCCGGTTGAAATGGGGCAATTGACAAAGTCGATATTGAATCCCACATTGGGAGTACTGAAGCTGGCAATGCTAAAGCGTTGATTGTCTCGGCCTCCCCAAAATTGCTCTGTCAAGGATAAGCCGGCGGGCAGGCTGCCTGCCATGGTCACATTTGAGGTTCCCCCAGAGCCTGTGTTGCTGGATGAGAACTGCATCGAGGCAAAGGCGCTGCTGATATTAAAGCCATTGGCATTGGATGCGGTAATCGTCCGTGTTTGGCCATTTCCGGGTTGACTGACCGTCTTGGCTTTCAGAGTCACCCAATCGTTGACGACAAAGAGGTTATTGGCTGGGGTCGAAGGAGCACCAGCCGGCTGGATGACATTGTTGGTGGGATTGGGTGCGTCAGCGACCCCGGAGCCTGTATTGCTTGGGGCGGCTTCTTTCCCCAATGGGCTGGGGAATTGGACGCCATTGGCTGTCAGCGCTGTGATTTGATGCAATTCGTTGCGGATTTTGACGGTGGCACCGACGACCAAGCCAGAGGTGCTATCGACCTGAATGGGCCCATTCAGGCCGCTGTCTCCAGTATTACTTGCACTGATCGTGGCTTTGGGCATGGTGGTGATTTGAAGACTTGAGTAGGTGGGAATAGCTGCAGTTGCAACTGTGCTGCTGTATTTGAGGCCGGTCAAGGCATCAAATACGACAACGGGTTCATTGGCTGCAAAAGTGCTGGTGGGAGTGCCTGACAGTGTAATACCAACGCCCGCATCGCCAGGAAAAAAGTTACCCGTTGAAATGGTCTCAGTAGTATTGCTCAAAGAGCGTGGATTCCCCGTCCAAAGAGCAGGCACAGCGCCTGTCGCCAAAGCCAAATTGGCCCCAGCGGCAGCAGTACCAAAGGCCATATAGGTCAAGATATTGGTGCTGGCGCAGGGGTTGGCTTTGCACAAAAACACCTCTGAAACCTGGCCTGGATCGTAGGTCAATTTGGCGTAATTCAAGGTGCCGGTATAGACATTATTGGCCGTGTTGGTGCCATTTTGATTAATCCAAACGGTTAAAATGGCGCCCGGTGCAAGCGGGGGGGTGGTCGGAATCACGAAGAGTTTGGTGGAAGGGGTTCCCGCCGGATTGTGGGTGTAATACAGACTCAGACCACTGGCATTGACAGCGGTGGTGCCTGTGTTTTTAATATCAATGTATTGGGTTTCGTTGCTGTCCACCACGGCAGCCACTTCTTGAATGCGCAGATTCTCGACCTGGGTATTGACCGTAAAGGTTGAGGTAGAGGCACTGGCGGCCCCCGTGCTCAAACTGATGCCTCCCGTTGTGGCGCCGTTGGGTACGGTGGCGGTGATCTGGGTATCGCTGACAATCGTGAACAAAGCACTTGTGCCGTTAAAGGCAACCCCTGTGACTTTATTCAAGTTGGTGCCTGTTAATGTGACCGTGGCGCCCACCAATCCGCTGCTGGGGGTAAAGCTGGTTACCGTCGGCACCACTGCGCTTTCGGAAGAGCTGGAGCTGGATGAAGAAGAACTGCTTGAACTGGAAGAACTGCTGGTATTGGTGTTTGTGTCGGTGGGAGCGGGGTTGATGGGGATCGGCTGTGCGACAGGTACTGGGGCTGGCTGGGGGGCGACCGGCGCCGAAGAGGGCGGCAGCGTGGTATTGGCCGGGGGCGACAAAGGAATGGGCAAGAGGCCCGTGGGTGAGGGCGCACCATTGTTTGTGCCTGCTGCGGGTGGGGTTCCGGGGGGCAGAACCGGAATCAATGTGGCTTCAGGGCTGGGGGTGGGAATGCCCAGGGGTTGAAGGGTCATTTCCAAGCGTTGGGTTTGGCCTCCCACAATCACCACACTGCGGACATCCACTGCCAGGGCTTGGCCTTTGGCGTCGAAAGCTTCTACTTTGACGACTTTGCGGCCTGTGGGCAGATCAATCCGCAGGCTGTCGCTGTTTTCTCCGGCATCGCGGGTGACACTCCGCTCGATCGGCGCAGCCAGGCCTTCGCCTTCAATCCGCAGATTGATTCTTTGGGTTTGCTCGGGAATGGCCTGAATCACAAAACCTGATTGAGCCGCTGAAGGGGTTTTGGGCCAAGCGACGGTAAAACTCAAAGCGCCTTTGGAACGGGCCGTTAAGGTATTTTGTTCTTGACATCCCGTTGTCAGCAAAAACGCAGTCCCAGCCAGGGCTGTCAATAAAGAGCGAGAAATCTGTTTCATATCAAATATCCTTTGCGCCATCAAAAAATAATCTCTACTATTATAGGCGATTATAGGGGAACTTTGCCCTGTCTGGCGTGCGCTGGGGCACATGCAAAATGTGTTTTACTCCTGCTCTGGCGTGTATTTTGGCTCGGGTTTTGGATCGCGTTCAGGGTAGCGTTCTGGCCAGAGGCTGTGCAGATGGCGGCGCAGGTTTTTTTCTTTGCCCTGTTGGGTGGGTTGATAGTAGTTGCGCTTGCGCAACTGATCGGGCAGGTACTGCTGTTGACTGAAATGTTCAGGCTGATCGTGGCTGTATTGATAATCTTGACCATAGCCCAGGTCTTTCATCAGGGCGGTGGGGGCATTGCGCAAATGCAGCGGCACGGGCAAGTGCATATATTTTTTGACATCTTTGCGGGCGGCTTCGATGGCGACATAAGCGGCGTTGCTTTTCGGGCAAGCCGCCAAATACGTCGTCACTTGGGCCAATAAAATCCGGGCTTCGGGCATGCCAATCACATGCACCGATTGAAAACAGGCATTGGCCAATGAGAGGGCGTAGGGTTCTGCATTGCCCACATCTTCGCTGGCCAGAATCAGCAGACGACGGGCAATAAAAAGCGGATCTTCGCCGCCTTCCAGCATGCGGGCAAGCCAATAAACGGCTCCATCTGGGTCAGAGCCCCTGACACTTTTGATCAGGGCTGAAATCAAATTATAATGTTCTTCGCCGCTGTGATCGTATTTGAGGGTTGGATTTTGAAAGACCCGTTGCAACAGGGCCTTATCGAGATTCAACTCATTTTGACCCGAACGGGATGCGATTTTAACTGCCAATTCCAGGCGATTGAGCAGAATCCGGGCATCTCCTCCGGCATATTGAAAGAGCAAATCCCGGTCTTCGATCTGGAGCTTAAATTGTTTGAGCCAGACATCTTCTCTGAGGGCCCTTTCGAGAATATTTGCCAACTCTGTTGGGCTATGGGGTTGCAGCGTATAGACCTGACAGCGTGAGATCAGGGCCGGATTGACTTCAAAAGAGGGGTTTTCGGTGGTCGCACCGATCAAAAAAACCTCGCCGGTTTCGACACTGTGCAAGAGGGCATCCTGTTGAGATTTATTGAAGCGGTGGATTTCGTCAATAAAGAGCAGGGTGGGTTTGGCAAAAAGCCCGCTTTGATTGGCTTTGGCCTGTTCTATGACTTGGCGAATTTCTTTGACTCCTGCTGAGACTGCACTTAATTCAAAAAAAGCAACGTCTAAACTCTGGGCGATCAAACGGGCCAGGGTGGTTTTGCCACAGCCAGGTGGACCCCAAAAGATCAATGAGGTGAGTTGGCCCGTACTGAGGATTTCTTGCAGGGGGGCAGCGCTTGACATCAGGTGGCTTTGGCCAATAAAAGCCATTGCCGTTTGCGGGCGCATGCGTTCGGCCAAAGGCGTCAGTGGGGGAGAGAGGGTCATAAAACACGGCTCCAGTCTGTATGTATGCGTATTTTAGCATGGGCGCAGGGGATTTTGAATTCGCGCTTTTTTTGCTGATTTTAAGTAAATATAAGATTGTCTTAACCTTTGCTCAATGGTATGATGCAATGTGTATATTTTCAAGGAGGAGACGAATGGATATCATCGTTTGCATCAAACAAGTTCCCGATACAACGACCGTCATTCAAATTGACCCCTCGGGCAAAGATATTGTCCGTGATGGTATTACCTATATTGTCAGTCCCTATGACGAATTTGCCATTGAAGAAGCCCTGAAGCTCAAAGAAGCGGGCGATGGCACCGTCACTGTGCTGACTGTTGGACCCGAATCTGCCAAAGAGGCTTTGCGCACCGGCTTGGCCATGGGGGCTGATGAAGCCATTCATGTGGTGTATGAAGGTGCCCCTTCTCAGCTGGATTCCCTGACCACCGCTAAGCTGATTGCCAAAGCGTTGGAAGGCAAAAAATACGATCTCGTTTTCTGTGGCCGCCAAGCCATCGATGACGATGCTCTGCAAATTGGCTCGCTGGTTGCTGAATTCCTGAATGTGCCCCAGATTTCGCTGGTCGTCAAATTGGAAATCAACGGCGAACAGATCAAAGCCACCCGTACCATTGAAGGCGGAACCCAGGTAGTTGAATCCCGCCTGCCCGCATTGATCACCGCTCAAAAAGGCCTGAATGAACCCCGTTATCCTTCGATGAAGGGGATCCTCAAAGCCCGCAAAAAAGAGATCACCGAACTCAAAGCCGGTGAACTGGGTGTCGATCTCGCCCCCCGCGTGGTGCTTGAAGAGCTGCGTCTGCCCCCGGCCCGTCCGGCTGGCAAGATTGTCGGCAGTGTTGCAGAGCTGGTCAAAGCCCTGCACGAAGAAATCAAGGTTATTTAAGGCAAAGGAGCATTAATTATGAATATTTTAGTCATTGCCGAAACCAAAGACGGAACCCTCCGTAAAACCAGTTTGGAAATGCTCTCTCAGGCCAAAGCCCTGAATGGCTCTTCGATTACCGCCGTTCTGCTCGGCAAAGGTGTGGCCAGTCAAGCCGCTCGTTTGGGCCATTATGGCGCCCACAAAGTGCTCGTGGCTGAACACGATCTGCTTGAGCACTACACAACCGATGGGTATACCAAGGTGATCAAAGACATCGTTGATCAGATTCAGCCCGATCTGATTCTCTTTGCGGCCTCTTCCAATGGCAAAGATCTGGCCCCTCGCCTGTCTGCCCGCCTGGATGCCGGATTGATTTCTGACGCGATTGAATTGAGCCACGATGGCAGCAAATTTGTCGCTGTTCGCCCGATGTATGCAGGCAAGGCCTATGCCAAAGTCTCGATCCAAGGCAAAGCCTTGGTGAGCTTGCGTCCGAATGTGACCCCTGTGGCTGCTCCCGATGAGTCCCGTGCTGCCGAAGTGATGAGCTTTGCCGTTAATCTGAGTGATTCAGACATTCGTGCCAAAGTGGTCTCTGTCGAAAAAGCCGATGCAGGCAAACTCGACGTGGCTGAAGCGGATATTGTGGTCACCGGTGGCCGTGGCTTTAAGGGTCCAGAAAATTTCCACCTTGTGGAAGCGTTGGCCAATGCCATGGGCGGTGCTGTCGGCGCTTCTCGTGCGGTGGTGGATGCCGGTTGGCGTCCCCATGGCGAACAGGTCGGTCAGACCGGCAAAACTGTAAGCCCTACGCTCTACGTGGCCTGTGCCGTTTCTGGCGCCATGCAGCATTTGGCAGGCATGTCCTCTTCGAAGAATATTGTAGCGATCAACACCGATCCCGATGCGCCGATTTTTAAAGCGGCCACCTATGGTTTGGTGGGTGATGTCTTTGAGATTCTGCCTCAGCTGACCGAAGCTGTCAAACAGATCAAAGCCAGCAATAATTAAAAGCTTGTTATCTATTGGGCCATTTCATTAAAACTCTGTTAAAAATGAAATGGCCCAAACAAGTTGAATGCTTTTTCTCCGACAATCCGAAACGGATACGTATATCTGTAATGAGGTAGATACACCATGGCAACCCTTTCCGTTGGCAACTTGCTTTTGGCTGTAGGTGTGGGTTTTGATGCCCAGCTGAAAGCCGCTGATAATTTATTCTTTTCAACCGCGATTGACCTGGATGATCCCACCCGTCCCATGTTTGGGGGGGCAATTGGCAACACCAACGGCCTGGCCCGACGTATCACCGATGCTGACGCAGAAGGGTTTGTCAGTCTGAATAACGGGATTGATGGCGACCCCGTTGCTGTTAAACAAATTTCTACTGCAGATGGTCCCCGCTATGTGGTTACCGATGGTTCTGGCAAAGAGATCATGATCGAAGATCCCAGTGCCGGCGGTTCTGCGCAATTGCAATCCACCCCCCGTTTTATCGTCAAGTCTGATGGGGTTGTTTATGACAGCCTCGTTCACGCCCAGCCCGGTGGTACCGGCCAGTGGCGTGTCGCGAATACAGGTGCGCCGTTCGGCGGGACGGGTTTGGCTTCTGTGCCGAGCCCGATCAGCATTGCTCACTATGCCCGTCCAGTGGGCCGCATTACCTTCAAAGCCAAAGAAGGTGCAACCTTGGCCCGTGCCCAGGACGAAATGAGCCGCATCAGCGCCTCTGTTCAGCTCATGGTGCGTCTGCTTGAATCCATTCAAGACGAAAGCCGCAGCTTTACCAGCATTATTCGTTAAATCCTATTTATTGATTGTCAACGGTCAAAGAGCCCCTCTGGGGCTCTTTTCTTTTGGCTATGTTGATGTTGGTCGCTGTCAGACGGCGTTAGGTGATTTGCCAACGAATCGGAGTTTGTCCTTGGGTTTCTAACCAATGATTGAGGGTTGAGAAAGGCCGTGATCCCCAAAAACCCTGATGGGCTGAGAGAGGGGATGGGTGTGCACTTTCTAAAATCAGGTGTTGGGGTGCCTGGATGATGGCTTTTTTGGCTCGGGCAGGGTTGCCCCAGAGCAAAAATGCACAGGGGGTCTCCCGTTCGGCCAGTTTTTTGAGCAGCAGATCTGTAAATTTTTCCCAGCCCTGTTTGCGGTGTGAATAGCTTGCTCCAGCGCGCACGGTGAGGACGGTATTGAGTAAAAGCACCCCCTGCTCAGCCCAGCTGTTTAAACAGCCCTCTGTGGGTGCTGGAAGTTTTAAATCTGCGCTGAGTTCGCTGTAGATATTTTTGAGTGAACGTGGCAGGGGAACCCCCGCTGCGACTGAAAAACTCAATCCGTGAGCCTGTCCTGCTCCGGGATAAGGATCTTGGCCCAAAATGACCACTTTTACCCGCTCAACGGGGGTGAGTCTCAGGGCTTGAAACAGCTCCGAGCGCGGTGGGTAGATCGTTTGCTGGGCATACTCAGACGCCACAAAGCTGCTAAGCTTTTGCCACCAATCGCATGCCTTTGCTTCAGCCAAAAGCATCTGCCAGTCGGGTGGCAAATCCTGCCAAAGGGGGCTGTTCCCAACGCTCATTTTCTGTTAGGCCCGACTCAAGGCTGAGCTTTTGTCTGCAAAAGCCTGAATCCACTCCTGCACCACTTCAATCCAGAGGGGGTGGGTATTTAAACAGGGAATCAACTGCAGATCCTCACCGCCTGCGGCCAAAAAGCTCTCTTTGCCACGAATGGCAATTTCTTCGAGGGTTTCGAGGCAATCGGAGACAAATGCTGGGCACATCACTTTGACCCGTTTGAATCCCTGTTTTGGCCAGGCTTCCAGTTCGATGTCTGTGAAGGGTTCCAGCCAAGGGGTGCGGCCCAGACGGGATTGAAAGGTGACACGGTATTTTTCTGGGGGAATGCCCATTTTTGCGACAAAGGCTTGGGTCGTCGCAAAAACCTGGGCCCGGTAACAGGTGGCATGGGCAGGAGAGGGCACGTTGCAGCAATCTGCGACTTTCTGGCAATGGCTGCCCGTTGGGTCACTTTTAAGCAGGTGGCGCACAGGCAGGCCGTGATAGCTGAAGACCAGCAGGTCATAGGGTTCTTCCAGCCAGGGACGGGTATTTTCGACCAGGGCCTCGATATAACGGGGGTGATTATAAAAAGGAGGGAAGATCTCCACTTGCATCTTTGACTTGAGCTGTAACAAATCATCTTTGACTTTGTCCACCACTGTCTCGACGCTGGACATGGCGTAATGGGGGTAAAGTGGCAACAGCAATAAACGAGTTACGCCCTGGGCTTGTAGCTTTTTCAGGCCTGCCAGGATGCTGGGGTTGCCGTAGCGCATGGCGAGTTCAACTGGAAAGGGATTTTGCGCTTTCAGGGCTGTGTGTAGGGCCTCGCTCAGGTTGATCAGGGGAGACCCTTCTGAGGTCCAGATTTGGGCATAGGCCTCAGCTGACTTTTTCGGGCGGGTGTTGAGAATAATCCCTTTGACCAACAAGGCCCGCAGTGGCCAGGGAATATCAATGACTTTGCCATCCATTAAAAATTCGTCGAGATAGCGCTTGACATCGCTGACTTTGGGCGAGTCGGGAGAGCCCAGGTTGACCAATAAAACGCCGATTTGATCGGATTGTGCTGCTGACATAGTAGATGATTCCTCCGCAGCAGGTATCTTAACATCTGCATCCCCTTGTCCAATAGGTTCTTGGTAGAAAAATGAGCGTTTGACACAGCGTCGTCTGAATCGGTTACACTGAAGTGATTCATTTCTTTTCCATGACATTTTTTCCATGACATTCTGACAAAGCTAGAGAAAATCCGCAATGATCCTAAATGCTGCAAATATCAATCTGGCCTGGGCCAGTCTTATTATCGAAGAATTGGTCCGTTCAGGGGTCAAATATGCCTGCATTTCTCCGGGCTCCCGTTCGACACCTTTGACCTTGGCGGCAGCCCAACATCCCGACATGGCGACCCAGATCTGTTTGGACGAGCGGGGAGCCGCCTTTCACGCTTTGGGCTACGCCCGTGCGACCCAGTTGCCAGCGGTCTTGATCTGTACCTCTGGCACGGCTCCCGCCCATTATTTGCCTGCTGTGATTGAGGCCTCTCAAGATCATGTGCCGCTCTTGATTCTTTCTGCGGATCGCCCGCCCGAACTTTTGCAGGCGGGTGCCAACCAGGCGATTCGCCAAATGGGGCTGTATGGGGATTATTTGCGCTGGGAAGCGGCTTTGCCCTGTCCTGATACCGCGATAGCTCCCGAGATGGTGCTCACCACAGTGGATCAAGCGGTGGCCCGCTGCTCAGGCGCCCAGGCAGGCCCTGTTCAGCTTAACTGTGCTTTTCGCGAACCGCTGGCCCCGAGTGGTCCAGCCATGCCTCCCCATTATTTGGATTCGGTCAGTCATTGGCTGCAAGGGACGTCTGCGTATACCCGTTATGGTGTGGGGGGGCCCCAATTAAGCCCAGAGACCTTTGTTGAAATTAGCGAGATGCTCAATCCTTCCCGCCGGGGATTGCTGTTGGTCGGGCGCCTTGTTTCGGAGCATGAGCGGGAAGCGGTCTTGGCTTTGGCCAATCACTTGGGCTGGCCAGTGTTTGCCGACAGTCTGTCTTCACTGGCTCAGGACCCGCGCCTGGAAAACAAGATCAGCCATTTTGATCCGCTTTTATTGCATCCTGAGTTTCAGGTTGTCTGTCAGCCCGATACCATTTTGCATTTGGGGGGAGAGCTGATCTCCACGCGGGTTCAGCAGCATTTGGCCAGTTACCACACGGAGCACTATCTGCGGGTGGCCGCTTATCCTGAACGCGAAGACTATCTGCACCATGTGACCGAACGTTATATTTGCGATCTTGGGGTGTTTTGCCGCGAGCTGCAACCACTTTTGGCACCGAGTATCAATCGGGTCTGGGTCAAAACCTTGTTTGCCCACTCAGAAAAGGCCAGCCAGACCTTGACTGAGATTTTGGATCAAAATTCGCACTTAAGTGAACCGGCGGTGATCCGTCAGATTTGTGAATTATTGCCCCAGGGTTCTTCGCTGTTTTTGGGCAATAGCATGCCGATTCGCGATTGGGACATGTTTGCTGGCAAATCCGCTGCCAAGGTTCGTTTGGCAGGCAATCGGGGTTGCAGTGGGATTGATGGCAATTTGGCCACGGCTTTGGGCCTGATGGCGGGATCGCATTGCCCGGTAACCCTTCTCTTGGGGGATTTGGCCCTCTTACATGATTTAAACTCTTTGGCTTTGGTGCAATCGGCAACGATGCCCTTGGTGTTGGTGGTGATCAACAACCAGGGCGGTGGTATTTTCTCATTTTTGCCTGTGGCCAGCGCTGTGCCTGATTTGTTTGAACCTTTTTGGGGCACGCCCCACAATTTGCGTTTTGAACAGGCTGCGGCGATGTTTGGATTGGCTTACGCCGCGCCAAGCGATCAGGAGGCTTTTAAAGCGGCCTATCAAGGGGCTTTTGCGACCCGAACCACGACCTTGATTGAAGTCAGCACGCAGCGTGAAGCCAATCACAGCCTGCATGAAGAACTCCACCGGGCGATTGGTGAGCGGCTTCGCGGCGAATAGTTCATGTTTTGTTTAAAGCTCGGTTATTTTTAGTTTTAATCAGGCAATATCTGCCAAGCGCTGCCCGATATTGAAAAAATAATCACTTTTGATAAAACGAAATGCGTAGAGAAAATCAAGGAGATTCCCCATGTTCCAATCTTTCAAATCTGTTGTCTCTGTTTCCCTTTTGGCTTTAACAGCTTTCAGCTTGGTGGCCTGTTCTGCCAATTTGCCCCTGTCTCCCCAGGGTGCTTTGCCCGCCCCCAATCGCGTCGGCAGCTTTGCGGCTCCGAATGCCGTAGGTGCAGCCAAAACCCTGACCTTCCGTACCCCTGCGGTGCGCAGTGCGGATCCCAATTTTAATCCTGCTCCCCGTGAGTTCAGCGTGGCCCTGCGTGCCCTGCCTCGGGGGGCTGCGGACAATCACGTTCAAACTTATATGGTTCTGAGCAGTGCGGTTGAGGCCCTTGCCAATATGGCTGTCTCGACCCCCATGACCGATGGATCTGACAATTTCGACAATGCCAAATTGATCGATGAATACACCAAACGCACCAATCTCAAAATCGAAGATTTAAGTGCCACCGAAGAACTTAAATTGGTGCATTACACCATTCGTGTATTGCGCAATACCTATTCCCGCAGCACCTGGAGCAGCAAATTCAGCGTCAAATATGTCGATGTCAAAGTGTTTAATGCCCTGACCTATAAATTCCTGATCGATAATTTTGATGGCGAAAAATTCTATCTGACCCCCCAAAAGGTCGCCAATCATTTCAGCCAATTGGGCATGTTTTGCCAGGAATTTGATGATGCCAGCTATTATATGTATGACGCGCTGAATACCTTGATTGAACTCTATCCCACTTCTTTGGATTTCATGAAACAGCAATTGCGCCCCAATGGCGAAAGCTGGCAGGTTTACGCCACCCGTTTGCGTCAGCAATTGATTCAGATTTCCAATCTCAAAGCCCTGGGCTAAATTTCCCAGAACAGCTTTTGCCTCAACTTTAAATGCTCAAAAACCGGAACACCCTCCGGTTTTTGTTCTTTTTTGAGACAAGTTTTGAGTTTGTGGCCTCTATAAGTTAAGAAGAGATTAAATATAGGTAAATTAGAGGTTGTTGCTATGCAGGCTCAGTTGCAAGTTCAAGCGCTTAAATCCCCCCTTTTACGGGCTCCTTCTCAGGTTTTGCCCGTTCGTCAGCTTCAACCGGTCACGCCATCAGCTCAATCTCAATCCCTTGCGGTTCTGGCACCCCAAGATCGCTTGGCAGCATCCGCCCCCAAAGGGGCCATTCCGGCCTTGGCGCCGCTCTTTCAAAAGTCAGAACCTGCTTTGCCCCCGATAGAAGTGGTGCAACGCGACAATTACACCTATTCCCGCAATGCCTTCGGGGTGCAAATTACCCATGTCAAAATGGACGCCGGCAATTATTATTACCTGCTCTCAGACCAAGGTCTGTGTGTGATGCTGCGCCAGAATGACGGAAAACGCGACACCTTTAATCTGACCGATATGAATTTTAATATTCCCTCACCGAGTAAGTTTCCCAATGTCTTTTTTCATGTCAATGGAGACGGACCCAGTCAGATCAGCTTCACGCCTGAGCACCATGTGCGGATCGATTTGCCCAACGGGGACTATGCCCTCTTTGACCGCGAAAATGGCCAAGTGCTGCGCGAAGGACCCTTCCAGATCGCTTTTTTTCCCGACGAAGCTGGGCAGAATTTTGATGTCAAATACACCGGCAGCGATAGCTCCGTGAAGCGCTTGAAGTCCAAGGGCGACAACGTACAGTGGTAAACCGGGCATAGGGAAGAAAAATAAGCCGGTAGCTCTAGGCCTGACTGTGTTCTTTATGGGGCAGGGCGTAGGCCTGTAAATCTTCTAAGCTGACATACTCCAAGGCCGATTCATGGGTGGACTCCAACTTAACAGGTGGGGCCACGCCTGCCTCTAGGGCTTCACGCCAACGCAGAGCGCATAAACACCAACAATCTCCGGCTTTGAGGCCTGGAAATTGAAACATCGGTGCAGGGGAACTCAAATCGTTGCCCCGGCTTTTGGAAAAATTCAAAAATTCATCGTTGACCTGCACGCAGATTACATGAGAGCCGCGATCTTCGGGGCCCGTTTGGCAAAAGCCATCGCGATAAAAACCCGTCAAAGGATTCATGCAGCAGGGTTCCAAATTGGTGCCCAAGACATTGCGGATGATCATACTTATTTTCCCTTAAGGTTTGAGTCTGGCAGGGTCTTCCAGGGCCAGGGCGGTGAGAATATACTTGGCTTCGCTCCAGGTCAGGGGGGTGGCGGAGACCCAGCGTTTGAGGCGCTCATCGTATTGCTCTCCCAATTGCAGCGAGCCGGTGGTTTGGGCATAAGCTGTATTGGTGGCCTGCAGGCGGCGGGCTTTTTCGGGCTGGCCCAGGCGGGCATAATAAATGGCCAACCAGGAGGTGGTCACGGGCCAGGGCTGGCCATCGTAGTAGCGGTCGCCCGTGTAGCGGCGAATGCCACCTTGGGGTGAGGCCAGATCAACGCCAATTTTTTCAGCCATTTTGACCATGCGGGGGTCTTGGGCTTCGAAGACGCCAAAGGGCCAAACCAGCGCCAGATTGGCAGCCTCGGTCTTGTTGTCCTGTTTGAGCGTGTCGATATTGATGCCACGCACATACATACCTGCTTTTTCGCTCCAGAGATGTTCGTGAATCCCGCGTTTGAGGCGCTCGGCAGCAGCTTCGTAGCGCTGGGCATCTGCGGCTGCGCCTGCCCGCCGGGCGGCTTCGGCCCCGGCTTTGAAGCCTGCATAAACGGCCGCGTTGCTGTAGGTCCAACTGTCAGCGGTGGACAACTCCCACAGGTCGCGGGTCGGGCCCATCAGGCCGGTGCGGAAATCCTGGTAACGCAGTAAAAACTCACAGGCTTTGCGAATGCCGGGCCATTGCTGTTGCAACCAAGCCCAATCGCCTGTTTCTTTGGCATAGGTCACCATCATCCACGGCACGGTTCCGACTTGGTCGTGTTCGTTTTGACGATCGCCAAAATCGTACCAGGCCTGGCCATTGGTGCGGTAATTGATCGCCCAGCCACCATTGCTCTTTTGACCGCGGGCCATAAATTCCAAAAACTTGCGGGTTTCGTCGGCATGGCCGGTCAGCAATTGGGTCAGAGCAATAAAACTGCCGTCGCGGGGCCAAGAAAAACGATAGGGTGGACTGGTGCTGGTAGGAGCTGCAATATGCGCGCCGGTGGCTGCGGAGTTCTGCTGCAAGACAATCAGGGCGCGGCGGTAGACCGCTTGCTCTTCGGGGCTCAGGCCAGCGGGCATGCGCGATTGGCTGAGATAACTTTTCCAACTGTTGATATTTTCTTGGACCATGGCCTCCCAGGGCATTTGCCGGGCCTGTTGCAGCGCTTGTTGCGAGCTGGCTAAGCTATTGCCAGCGGCAATAAAACTGCGCTCACTCAGGCTTTGGCCGGGGGCCATACGCACGGGGGCTGTGGCCAGGGTACCATTGACACCCAAGCCAACATAGGCCGAAACCTTGGCATTTTTATTCAGTTTGCCGTCTTGGGCATCGTGGCGGGCATCGGTGGCCTGGGTCAGGTAATTTTGCACCCCCCCGCATTGGTATTGGGCTGGGGGTTTGTCCATGCCAATCGCAAAGTGACTATTGCTGTCGTAATGGTGCAAGCTGCCAGTGGTGGGCACAAATTCGAGCTGGTCGCCCTGGGGCAGCAAATTGACGGTCAGGTATTCGTAGAAAAAGACCTCAACATTTTCGAGTGGGGTGGCCGAACGATTGGTCAGAGTCAAATTGCGCACGTGTACAGGGGCTTTGCGCAGGGCCAGATCGCGGGTCTCGGCCTGCAGTTTGCCATCGGGGCTGACAAAACGGCTGACGACAATATCTGTATCGGGTTCAACCCATTGCCGCTCAAGTTTAAATTGGTGCAGCCAGAGAAACTGGCCATTATAGCGCACACCGCTGTAGGCGTCCCAGAGATGATCTTCGCCCAGGTTCGGCCAATAGAGTTCAACCAAGGCACCTGACTTGGCGCCCCGGCCATCGGGACCAGAGACCACACTCAAAAAGTCGCCATTGGAGCTGGCTGCGAAATTGGGGGCATCGCCCACGACCGCAGAGATGGCCTCGCGTTGGGCGGTTAATGTGGCCGGGTTTTGGGCGGCAGGTGGGGGCGCTGTGACTTGGGCAAAGGGGCTGCAGGCAGCCAAAACCAGAGCCAAACCGGCCAGAAAACGGGTTTTGGGGCGCTTTGAATTGTCTTGCATGGGGGATTATAAACCTGGATAATTGTGCTTATCTTTTTATTATACCTTGCTTGTAGGTGATGACCAAGCGACGCTTGCTTTAAAGGCCGTGAATGGTTTTGTCGTTGGAGGGCCCCTCATTCAAAAAGTCCAAATGGAGCTGTGTGGCTGCCTTTTCAAGCAAGAGATGTCCCAGCACTGGATTGACCTGTTTGGCCATTTGAAAGTATTCTCGGGCCAAATCATGCACCCCCATTTCCAGCAATTGGTGCCCGAGTTTGTGCAGCGATTCAGATGCGGGCCAGGATTCAAATTCGGGTTCAAACGAAATATGGGGCAGGCTGTCGCTCATTGTTCTCTCGCTTTGCTTTTCTAGATGAAATCATCATAGCGTTCGCAAAAGGGGCAAATTTTCATAAATTTGAAAAGCCCAGATTTTTGTTTGGTTTTTGTTAGAATAGGGGCATGTCACATTCTCAGCCGGATTTTCAAATTTATTCACCCGCTTTTTTACCTGGTACGGCCATTCCCAAAGACTTTACCCGCGATGGGGCCAATGTCTCACCGCCTTTGGCCTGGAAGAATCTGCCCACCGACACCCAGTCTTTGGCGCTGATCTGCTCCGACCCCGATGCCCCCGGCGGCACCTGGATTCACTGGGTCTTGTTTAATGTGTCAGCGACTTGGACCGAATTGCCCGAACGCTTTCCGCGTTTGCGGGAATTCAACGGCAGCGTGCAAGGCAGCAATAGCTACCGCACCCTGGGCTACGATGGCCCCGCGCCGCCCAAAGGCCGTGAGCACCGCTATTTTTTTAAACTCTATGCGCTTTCGCGGGCCCTCAAGCTGGCCCCAGGCATTCCCGCTGCCCAATTGGAGCAGGCCATGCAATCGGTGCTTTTGGGCCAGGCCGAATATGTCGGCCTGTATCGCCGTTAACCGCCAGCTCTATGTCAGATTCATCACCAGATCAATTGCCCGCGTCCGTTTCTGATCTTCAGCTTTTGCTGCGGGCGGCTTGGTTGCCTGCCCTGTCTTTGTTTGGCTGTTTTTTGCTTTTGATGTTGGGCAATTCCCTGTTTATTTTCTGGGAATTGCTGGGCTCTTCTCGGCATCCTCTCAAGCAGGGACTGCAATTGCTCTGGTCGAATTTGCCTGCCATTTTTGTCGTCTCTGGCCCCCTGCTTTTGCTCTGGCCTGTGGTATTTTTGCTCAAAAAATGGGAGCAGATGCATCGCTTCTCGGCCTACCGTCTCTTGGCCCTGAGCCTCACTCTGGGGCTGTTTCTGAGCGCGTTGCTCTTGTTTGTGCAAGAAAACATCGTGCCAGCGGCCAATCAAGCCACTGTCAAACAGTTGCAAGAGCTGATGATGGAAGGCCGCACAGACGATATGATATTTAAACTCCCGCAGGATATTCGCCAGATGTCTGCCGCTGAGGCTTGGGGGTATTTGCACCGGCCCGCGGCCCCCGAAACCGTGGCTCCCAGCCCAAAGGATTGGCTCGACTTTTACAATAAATTCAGCTTGCCCTTTGGCGCTTTGGCCTTTGCCTTTTGGGGGCTTTTGAGCGCCCGTTTGCTGCAGCGCAATTGGCGCTTTTTCTGGCTAAAGCTCCTTTCCTTTGCCACTTTTTTGCCGGTTTTGGCTTGGTATTTTGTCTATTCTTGGGTTTATCAAATGGCGGTATCTGAGCAGATCGCTCCTTTATTGGCCGCTGCGATTCCCTTTCTGAGTGTGGGTGGGGCGGGTTTATTGGGCTTTGCCCTTTTGAGTCAGTTCAGTCCGAATTCGCGAGATCTGAGCAAAACCTGACTCTGTGCCCCTTTGCGCAGATCTTGGCATTTGCTACAATAGCAGCATGAGTGCCGAACCACTGCCTTTAGAAGAACCTTCTCAGCTCAGTTTTATTGAGGCTGGCTCTTTGGCCATGCCCGAAAAACCAATTTCGCTCTATTCGTACCGCGAAGTCAAAAAGCGCATCCCCGAAATTCTCGACCGCCACCGGGCGATGATTGCCCAGGCTTTGCCGACCTTGTCGCGGGTAGACATTCCCGAACAGGCGCGCACACTCTTTGGCCATTTTCTCGAGAAAAAGCAGCGCGACGCGCTGGGGCTTTCCTTTGAAATTCGCTCGATGGCGCAAGACCTGGTCAAAAAGAATACCCTGGTGGCTTTTTATTTGCGTTATCTCGAAGAGAAAAAACTCTATTTGGCTTTGGGCTACCGCAGTTTTAAAGACTATTCTCTGAATTATTTTAATGAGTTGGAATACTCTTATCTCACCCGGCTAAAACGCATCGCCTATATGTCTCCCGATGAGATCAAAACCCTCGAGCCTTTGGGCACCACCAAAATGATGATGATTGCCCAACTCGACCAAGAAGAGCGCAAAGACATTCTTGCCAAGCGCTTTCCGATTCACGAAAACGAATACAAAAACGTGATCGATATGACCACCCGTGAACTGGGCCGCATGGTGCAAAAGCACAAGAACCCCGGCTTCCGTGAGAACCTGATCAAAGGGGTACCGGGTTCCTTGATGCACCAATTGCGTATGTTGGAAGAGAATATTGACCAATTTGAACTCGATACCCTCAAGCGCACCCGCGACAAAATGCGCGAAAGTCTGGCGATGTTGGAGCAATACCTCGCCGAGTCCTGATCCCTCTCTCCCAATTGGGGTACACTGATAGCAAAAACTGTCAGGAGTTCCGCTATGTCTGATTCTGCGCTGCTCAACACCCTCATTGAAAAAACGGGGTTTGCCCCTCCCGAAAAGGTCAATGTCTCTTGGAGCATGGCCCTGCTCAGCCGTGAAGGCACAGGCCTGACCAGCGATCAGGTGGTCATTTCAGAGGGCTTGCACCTGGGACTTTTGCCCTTAGAGCAATTGTACGCTGAGAAATCTGCCTCCGCTGCTGCTGTCGAGGGGCTGGGCACAACGGTTGAATTTATTCTGGCCCTGCAAGATCATATGAGCGAACACGCCCTGCGTGATCAAGACGCAGTGACAGCTCTGGAGGCGCTATCAATGAAACCAGAGCCTCTCCAATCGGGGTTGGCGGGCACAATTCAGGCCGCACTGCGCCTGGAACTGAGCTTGCGTGACTTCTCCCGTTCAGACGTGCGCCAAGCCCTGCGGCAGGTCTTGCGGGCCGCGCAAAAAGGGCTCAAGTCCGGTCAGCCCCGCTCGTTCTTGGGGCATATTCACCATTTGATTCATTAAACTTTTGTCAACAAAAAGCCCGTGGCAGAGGCCACGGGCATGAGATGAGAGAGCAAAAGGAAAGAAAAATTGAAATTGTTTATTTGGCGGAGATCTGGTTGATCACACGGTAGGTAGCTGGTTTGCCATTGTCAGACAGGGCATCTAAAGCCACACCGGTTCCGACGACGACGGCAGCAACACCCAATGTAATAGCTGTCACTTTGGGATTCTGTGCGGCCACTTTGACCAATTCATCGCCACCGGCTGCCACCAGCGCGCCTGCACCGTAGCCCAATGCTGCGGCACCCACACCCGCACCGGTATCCCAAAATTCAGGTGTGTCGCTTTCTGCGCCAGCTTTGAGGCCACCAATCACACCGCCACCAGCGGTACCCAAAAGAACACCATTCAAAACGCGCTCGCCGGTTGCCGTTGCAGCCATATTTTTACCCACCAAGGTGGTGGTGGCTCCGCCGACAAAACCCAAGATGGCGGCTTTTCCAAAGGGATTGTTGATCATGCTTTTGACGCCACTGGCCATATTTTTATATGGAGCGACCCAGAAAGAGTCTTTGTTTTCGTCATCGACATGTAATACTTGTACAGCATCGCCATCAACGGACATTTGGCCCATATCGTAAGCGGAGTTGACGTCGAAGGTGTTGATATCGGGGTTGAGCTTGAGGTTATCGAGCTTCATATTTTTTTGGTAGGCGATAAACATTTCGTCGCCTTTTTTGAAGATCACGGAGTCAAAGCCATCTTTGGCCAATTGGCTTTTGAGTTTGTCGTCGATTTGAACGTCTTTTTTCAGGGGGCGGATGCCTTCTACACTTAAACTGGCGTTGCCGATGCGAAGATCTGACATTTTGGGATTCCTCTTTCCATTTTCTCTCAATTTACGCTTTTGATAAAAAGGTTGTAGCTGGGCTCTTGTCTGCTCTTGCGGCATTTAGCCAAGGCTTGTTCGTATCTTTGCTTTGACTTAACCGGCTTAGCGCTGGGTTAATCTGCTTAATCCGCATTTAGGTTTTCTGCAAGATGAGAAAATAGCTGTAGATATTCATTTCCCGCGCCAATTCTGGGTGCGCCAATTGCTGCAAAAGGGGTGGAACCAAGCGAGAAAACTCACTGCTGCTGTCTAAGGGCTGGGGATTGCGGTAGACGTCTGTCATTTCAAGTCCCACCTGTTTGAGCAGCTTGAGCATCTGCGGAAAGCTAAACAATTTGCGCTGGTTCTGCCAATAAGGCGGCTCAAAAATATCCGGAGTTTGGCCTGAGAGCAGTCGTTCGAGCACGGGCAAAAACAGAGCATTGTAAAAACTGAGATAAATCGGCCCCTTGACCTCAACCTGACTCAAGATCTGTTGGAGAAAAGCCAACGGATCGGGTTGAGCTTCGAGACAGTGGTTCAAATAAAGTGCATCTACGGGTGTCTTGGGCAAATGCCGCTCGGGATTATTGAGCGGGTAAAGTTGCACGGGCATCTCGTAATAGATGCTCCATTCGTAATAGCTATTAGCATAAGCCGCCACTTCGAGCAATTGGGTTTTCTCGCCAATAATTGGGCGCAGATAGTTGTAAAGGGCACGTTTATACCCCATCACGCGCTCTTCTTCGCGCTCCCAATGGGGATCTGAAGCCAGACGCGGTCGCAATTTGGCAAATTCGCGGTAGGCATTTTCCAAAAATACAGGGGTGTAGTGCTGGTTAATAAAAAAGGGATAACCTTCATCCCAGTCCATAAACTTGTGGTCAAAGACTTCCCAACCCAGATAATCGGGGGTTTTGCCCGTGTATTCTTGATAATCACTCCAAAAGCGGGTGCCGGGGAAGGGGATCAGGCAAAACATGCCCGCCGTGTGTAATTCATGGATATTGTGGCGGATAAACCAATAGGTTTTGGCCAGGTCTTGCTGGGTTTCGATCGGGCTGCCCATAATAAAATAACCGGTGGTGCGGATATTCAGATTTTTGCAGATATCCAAAGACTCTTGGTGCTGACTGAGCCGGGCCCCTCGGCCTTTGAGGTATTTGAGTACCTCTGCGCTGCCGGTTTCAAAGCCAAAGGAGATCAGTTTGACATTCATGTCTTTGAGCAAGAGGGCAATTTCGTGATTGAAGGTGCTGGGTTTGATCATGGCGACAAAACCCAGGCGCTTGTGAATGCCTGCGTCTCGGATGGCCTCGGTCAACTCTATCAGGCGCTTTTTTGAAACCACGAAGATATCGTCGTAGATCGTGACAATTTTCTGATCGGGGTAATCGCGAATAATCTGTTCCAATTCGCTGATCACCCGCTCGACGCTGTGATAACGGGGCATACCTTGAACCGTGCTGTGGATGCAAAAGCGACAGCGAAAGGGACAATCGCGGGAGGTATACAACCCCTGTCGCCACTGTCCGACTTTGCCCTGGGGCGGAAACCAAGCCTGCAACAATTCTCGCCGGGGATAACAGAGGGTGTCGAGGTGATCGGTCTCTTCTTTGCGGGCGGTTTTGACCTGTTGCCTGTTTTCGTCGTAAAAAACCAAGCCAGGAATCTCTGCAAAGGCAGTGGGGTTCCACTGGTCTTGCAGCAAGCTCCGCACAAGTTCAACAGCCGTGTGTTCACCTTCGCCGTAGGCACCCACGTCAAAGGGGCCTCCCAGGGGCAGGTTTTCGGGCATGGCGTTCATATGCGGCCCGCCGAGCATGACCGGCACACCGAGTTCCTTTTTGACCCGCCAAGCCCCAGCCAGGGCTTTGGGATAGGTCTGGGTATACGAAGAAACCCCAACCAAATCGGGTTTGTGGGCCAAGACCTGATCGATATCCACTTCGATTTTGACGTCTTCGATGCCCAGCTCTTTTTGTAAATGGGCGGCGATGTAGGTCAGACCCATTGGACCATGAATCGTGGCATGGGCGTGGGCAAATTCACACGGGTAGTAAAAGACCAGTTTCACTTTGGGGCCCCCAAGTTTGGCTTGCAATCATTGACAGAGGCAGTTATAAGTCCAGAATAGCACAGGCTTCAGCCCGAAATCCAGGCAGAAAAACCCTTTCGAAGCAAAAGACCCCGTTTGACATCTGCCAAACGGGGTCTTCAAAATCAAGGCTTATTTTTCAGTGGCGGGTTTGGCTTGGGGGGCTTCAGCCTGTTCGGCTTTGTCACCCGTGTTGGTCAGTTTGTAGACGGCATAAGCACCGCCCACAGCCAGGGGGATGGCAACCAGGGGATTTTTGACCGCAAACTCACCGACAGGGGCAATGACGCCTTCCCAAGCGCCTTTGAGTACTTTTTCACCGACTTGGCGAACACCGGGGACATCAGCCAGAGCCAGAGCTGCGCCGCCACCGACCACGGCACCAAAACCTTTCAGGGCGCCTTCGTGCAATTTGCCTGCACTCAGGTCATCGATGGCACCTTTGGCGAGCAGACCAGAAGCGATACCTACACCTGCTGCAGCGGCGAATTGGCCGCCTTTGCTAAAGGCCCGGCTGACACCAAATGTTTCAGCGGCACCCAGGGCGGAGAGGGCTGCACCCGTGGCGGCGGCGGTGCCCAAATAGGTCACGCCATTTTCACTCAAATTTCTGACGGCTTCTTTGCCGAGTACATAGCTGGTGCCGACCAGTGCCGCACCACCGAGGTGTTTGGCTGTTTTGGGCATCACGGCCTGCATGGCTTCTGAACCCAGGGCATGACCGGCCAAACTGGTGCTGCCTGTGGCCAAGAGGGCTCCACCAGCGACTTCAGCCAGACCTGCGGCATCGTTTAAGAAAGAACCATTTTCAGCCAGACGCTGGGCTCCATCGGCAATCAAGCCAGCGGCACCCACCCCACCCAGGGCTGCACCTGTGGTTTGAGCTGCTTTGGTGGAAGAGAGTTTGACCAGGGGATCGATAATCAGGCTTTTGCCAAATTGACGGCCCACCAATTCTGTGGCACCCAGTCCGCCCACAGCACCTGCTGCGGTCTTCAGGCCGCCTGCCAGTTTGTCTCCATTGGCGAGGTCTTCGACACCTTCTTTGATCATATAAGCAGAACCGGCAGCCAAGGCTGTACCACCGGTGGCAAAGCCATTTTTAAACACGACTTCTACGGGTTTGCTCAAAACGGGTATTTTGGTCAAGAGTTCGGCGCCACCGAGCACGCCAATGCCACCGACACCGGCTTTGATACTGCCTTTGAGTTCACTGCCTTCGCGGATATCTTTAATGCCATCTTCTAAGAGAACGGCTCCGGTGCCGCCAGCAAGAATACCACCGGTACCCCGGCTGAAGAGCACTTCACCCAGGCCGCGATTTTGGAGACCTAAGCCGACCACGCCCAGGGCGGTAATGCCTGTGGCCACGCCTGAGAGTACGGGGCTGTCTTTGTAAAAGGTACCGAGTTTGGTATCGCCAAATTTTTCTAAGGTGGATTTGCCCAATTCAGGTTTTGATGCAGCGGGTTTCTGCAGATTTTGGGTATTGACCAGAGGTTGGTTGTTGGTTGAAGAAATATTTCCCATTTTTAAAAAGTCTCACTCTCTACGAATTAATGATTTATACATACTCTATCGGCAGGTACTTCACAATAATTTCTTATCGTTTATGTAACATTAAGTTAAAAAAAGGTGATTTTTTAGTTATCCACAAATTTTCAACAAAGACTTGCAATTTTTATTCTGCTAATATACTATACTGGGTATAGTAATAAGGATCTTAAAATATGAAACGCTTATATGCCTTTCTGCTCTTGCTAAACCTGTTTTGGTTAAGTCTGCCTGCCCTCGCCGATGTGGAGTCCTGGCAGGCTGTTGATGTGCGCATTCCGATTCAAAATAATGATCAGATTTGGATTCCCAGGCGTTTAAACGTCTTCACCATTGCCCAATTGGCCCCGCGTTTTGAGAGTGGACTGGGCATTTTGCGCTACAGTGTGGGACCTCAATGGGAATTCAACCCCCACTTCTCTTTGGGGCTCTTAGGGGATATTATTTACGTGGGGGTGCCCGGTGGTAAAAATACCCAAGAATACCGCTTGAATATTGAGCCGGTCTTTCGTGGCAGGTTTTTGCCAGAGTTGAGCTGGATTGATCGTACCCGTTTGGAGTACCGCTCTTTTCCCGACCGTTCGAATTGGCGGGTGCGCAATTTATTGCGTCTGAACTGGAGTGGATGGTCTCAGGAATGGATTCCCTATTTGGCCAATGAAGTCTTTCTGGAATACCCCCAGGGTTTTAATCAGAACCGCAGTTTTCTCGGAGTACGCCACGTGATGGATCGGGCCAATCAATTGGATATTGGCTATATGTGGCGCTCACGCAAGAGTGCCACAGGCAATTGGGAGCACGATCATATTCTGATGCTATTTTTGTTCTTTGCGCCGCCGGATCAGGCACACAATCTACTTGGGGGAGAATAAGCAGATGAGTAAGGTATGGAAACAAGCAGGGGTGTTTTTTGTGTTGGCTTTGTTGGGCTGTGCGCCTCAAAAAGAATCAACAGAAAACAAGACTTCACCCTCTCCTCAGGCCTCGCTGCTTGCTGCTGGGGAAAACAAATCCTTGGCTTGGAAAGTGCCCGCTGAGCTGCCCGTGGGGGCTGATGCTGAATCGGTCAAACGGGGTGAAAGCCTGGTTAGTCAAACAGCTTTGTATCTCGGGCCCGATGTGGCCGACCCCGCCAAGCGATTTTCTGGTAGCCATCTGGCCTGCAAGAGCTGCCATCTCAACGCCGGAAAACAGGCCAACGCGCTTGGCTTTGTGGGCATCACCGCCCGTTATCCCCGCTACCGGGGGCGAGAAAATCGCGAGGTCGCACTGGCCGAACGGGTCAATGGCTGTTTTGAACGCAGCTTAAACGGCAAAGCTTTGCCGGAAAAAAGTCAGGAAATGCAAGATATTTTGGCTTATATGAAGTGGCTGAGCCAGGATATTCCCCAAGGAGCAAAAATGCAAGGCCAGGGATTGCCTGATATCGACTTGCTTGACAGAGCGGCCGACCCCAATAAAGGCAAAACGGTTTACACTGCCAAATGTGCGGTCTGCCATCAGCCCACAGGGGCAGGCATGCTGATGGATGCTAAAAAACCAGCCATGGGGTATGTCTATCCGGCCCTCTGGGGTCAAGACAGCTACAATACCGGTGCGGGCATGCACCGGGTGATCACTGCTGCCAAATATATCAAAGCCAATATGCCCTTTGGCAATCCCAATCTCAGTGCCGAAGAAGCCTTCGACGTGGCGGCGTATATCAACAGCCAAACGCGTCCGGCCAAAGCGCACTTAGAAAACGACTTTCCCGACCGCAGCAAAAAACCAGTGGATGCAGCCTTTCCTCCCTGGCCAGATACCTTTTCCGCCCAGCAACACAAATATGGGCCCTTTAAAGTGATGTTAAATGGCAAAGAACAGGGCTCATGAAGCAGTCAAAGAACCAGACAAAGGGCTGAAACCGCTTTGGGACCTGTGTTAAGATTAAGGCTGCAGCGAAGTGACCCTCTCACTTATTTCTCTGATTCAGGGGCACTTCCGCTATTTCCTTAGAAAGTCAGGTCTATTTATATGGCCAATAGCATTCGCGTTGAAAAAGTAACCGCCGAAGTACACAGGGCCCTGAGCGATATTCTGCGCTCCGAAGTACATGATATCCGCGTCACAGAACATTTTGGCTCGATTACACGGGTCGATTTGACCCGCGATCTGAGCCATGCCACGATTTATGTCAGTGTTTTTGGTGAACCCGAAGATCAGCAAGATTTTATGCAGGGGCTGACCTCAGCCAAAGGCTTTATTCGCAGTGAACTCGGGCGGCGTGTGCGTTTGCGCTTTACGCCCGAGTTGCATTTTAGACTGGATCTTGCCTTGGAAAAAGGCGCCAAGGTGATTTCTCTGATCGAAAAATTGCGTGCAGAAGGCCAGCTTTGACAGAATCGGGTGAGAACCAAGCACCCAGCTGGCCTGCGGGCTTTTGGCTGCCGATCGAAAAACCTGTCGCATTTACCTCGCACGATGTGGTGGCCAAGGCCCGCCGCCTTTTGGGCATTCGCAAAATCGGCCACAGTGGCACCCTCGACCCCGATGTAACCGGGGTTTTGCTCTTGGCCGTAGGCAAAGCCACCCGCTTGATTCAGTATTTGCCGGGTGAAAAGGTTTACCGGGGCGTGATTCGCCTCGGCAGCAGCACTGACAGCCAAGACGCCTCCGGTCAGGTGCTGGAAGAACACCCGGTTCCTGTGCTCGCGGAAGCGGAGTTGAGGGCTGTTCTGGCGGGTTTTTTAGGCCGTCAGTTTCAGTTGCCCCCGATGGTCTCGGCTGTTTCTTTTCAGGGCAAACGCCTGTATGAATTGGCCCGCCAGGGCATTGACGTGCCCGAACGGCCGGCCCGTGAAATCACCATTCAGCAATTGGAGCTGCTCAATTGGGCTTCGCCCGATCTGGAGATCGAAGTACGCTGTTCAGCGGGCACATATATCCGCACCCTGGCCCATGACTTGGGTCAAAAGCTGGGCTGTGGGGCACATTTATTGCGTCTCTGCCGAATTGAGGCCAATGGGGTGGCCTTGCAGCAAACCATTCCGCTTTTAGAGGTCACACCCGATCCGGCCTCTTTGCCACTCTTGCCCATGGATGCACCTTTGGGCCATATGCCTGATTTGGTGCTGACAGCCGCTGAGGGCCGGCGTTTTCAAATGGGGCAATTGTTTGTGCCCTCTGCTTTGGGGCCTTTTTCTGAACCCCTCAGAATCTATGCTGAAGGGCTGTTTCTGGGCATGGGACAAATTGACCCAGAAATGCGCAACTTGCGCTCACTCTGCGTCTTGGAACAGCCTCAATTGCTGCCAGAACTGGCCTGATTCTGTACATTCATGGTTTCTTGTGCCAGCAGAGCGATTAACTGTGCTTGTTGATCGGGGTGCATCAGGTGTTCTTTGCCTTTGAGATTGATCAGTACCGCAGGTACATCAAAGCCCAGGGCAATATAAATTTCTTCGAAGGCCACAGCCAATTCATAATAGACACTGGGGTTATTCAGATAGGTAAAGACAAAGGTCTGAAGCATGAGATGGGTGATGATTTTATGGTAATCCCGCAACTCCAGTTTAAGGCCCGCTTCATTTTCATACTCGGTCAATAATTGGGACAGGGTTTGAATCACCAAATCGGAGCGCTGAATCAACAGCTCTTCAGAAATGTTCTCTTCTTGGGCCAGGGAATAAATGTGTTCTGACCAAACGGCGTACATCTCTTCCATTTCGGTGGTGTACATACGCTCTGAGATGCTTGCATCTTCTTTGAGCGCTGCTTGGTAGGCTTCAACTGCAAATTGAAAGAGCAATTGGGTCAGGAGCAGGGATTGTTGCATCCAGTTCTGAATCATTTCGTTATCAAAGCCAGGATAGAGCCGTTGTGTGGTTTTCAGCCAGAGATAGGCGTTGGCAATGACCACTGTTTCAGCTTCAAATCCATGCTGAAAAAACGAGAGCACAACTTTGCGAAAGGCCTCTAAAACAGCTTGCATCTGCATGCCTTTGACATAAGCCTGGAAGATGTTGTCATTATCAAACAGGGTGCGGTATTTTTCCATTTCTGCTTCGGACAGATTTGGATTGGTCAAAATTTCCACCCATTTGCTTGGATCCAGTTCACTCATAAACAAGCAGCTCTCCCAGTGTTTTCGTTTCTTGTGTATTATACCCGATTTGAATGGGTCTCAATCCAAGCGGTTGCTCGGGTCTGCGCCAGAGATGGGGATCTGTTTGTAATGCTTGGTAGGCCAGAGCGATATTTTCAAGCAAAGACGGCAAGATCTGATCGGGTTCCCAGTTTTTCTGACTGAGCAGCGCCAATGAGGTTGCCGATTGCGCCATTTCTTGGGGAAAGTGGCGTTGGTTGAGATTGATGCCAATTCCACAGAGATAATACAGAGGTTGGTTGCCTTTGAACTGAGAGTCAATCAGCATGCCCGCTAATTTTGCACCATTGGCGAGCAGATCATTGGGCCATTTGATCGTTAAATCCTGTCCAGACAGGTCTTCCAGGGTTTTACAGACAGCGTACAAGAGACTCAGTGGCAGGTCATTTAAGAGCTGAAGGGGTTTGAGCAATGCGGAGAGGTAAAGACCTCCGGGTTCAGAATACCAAGTTCTTCCTGCTCGGCCCAAGCCTTGCGTTTGGATTTGGGCCACAATGACAGTGCCCTCTGGCTCAGACAAGGCCAATTCCTTCAAGCGAATCTGGGTTGAATCGAGGCTGTGTTCTCTGTGAATTTGCCAATGGAGCTGCGGGGTTAAAGGGGTCAAAAGTTACCGCTGGTAAGCCCGATGCGATTGCCTGCATCTTGAAGCACCCGCTCAAATTGTTCTAAATTGACCCTGAGTACATTGTAATGCTCTAGTACAGGGCCAATATCTAATCCCTGTCCCGCAACCTCGTCCAGTTCATCGGCAAAGGCATCACAATTTTCGTAGAGGATATCGACATTTTCTTGGAGGACTTCGAGATCTTCGCGGTTATTAATATATTGGGCCTCACGAATTTGCTGGGAGACGACTTCTACTTCAGCATAAATCCGCTCGGTGATTTTAAGAAATTGGTTGGAGGAGAGAGCGCGATCAAATTGTTTGAGCCCAGCTGCAATGGGTTTGAGCATATCTTGGAGTTCTGAGATATCCAGTCCCGCTTCAGCCAGACTGTTCATCTGGTTGCTAATTTCTTCGAGAGAGGCCTCAAACCCCATATGATTGCGCTTGAGCATTTCCACTTCGCGGGGATTTGCCATGACCTGAGCTTGGCGCAAATGGCCGATCATGGCTCGGCTCTGGTTTTGTAACATGCCTTTTAATTCTAATCGAATGCTCTCGTAATCGATTTTTTCTGTTTGCTGCTCCTCTTCCCCCACCAAGAGGGAAAGTTGGCGCTCTTCAATCGATTTGCCAAATTGAGAAATGCCTTTTTCCAAGGCGGGCAAATCTTTTTTGAGATGGTCGGTTTTGATGCCAATTTCGTCGAGGGTCTCAATTTGTTTTTGCAAAATTTGGTAATTGTCTTGCAAGGCATCCAAATTTTGGTAGAGGACCTCGACACTTTCCAAATCGGAGCTTTGCACCATGCGCAATTGATCAACCACCACCTGTACCTCTTGTTTGATGGTGGTGTCGAGTTCTTTGGCTGCTTGGAGTTTGCCCGCATTGATGGTGCTGGTCAGTTGGTTGATCTGGCCATCGAGGCTTTTGACTTCGGTCAGGAATTCATTAAAGACAGTGGCCAAAGCCACCAATTCCCGCTCCATTACGTCCACTTCGTACTTGACCCGGTTGAGCAATTGTTCGCCATAAAAGGCGATTTGCATGCGCAACTCTGTGGCCTGATCATCGTCATTGAGCAGGGTTTGGGTCTTGTAGTCGAGCAACTCCTGATCAGTGACGGTCACTTCTTTCGATTCTTGCGGCTGCGAAGGAGAGGTTCCCGCTGCAGGCAGGGGACCGGGGGCTCTGCGCAGAGTGGGATTGGAACTGTTTTCGACGCTCATGAACCCGCCTCTTTAAAGTGATCTTTTTTCAGTTTAATCGGCAGGGATACTTTATTCAAGCCCAATCCACCCACTTTTTATCCGCCCAGTTAACCTTTGTTAATAGGATCCGCGGGAGCTTTGGGAGGATCTTTCATATAAAAGACATAACTGGTGATCTTCTCGATTTTTTCGAGGGCTTGAATCGGTTTAACGGGTTGATCCAAATATTCACGGGTTTTTTGGAGCTGCTCTTCGAGCACGTCATAATGCTCTTTCATATAATCCCTGAGTACTTCCAAGGATTCGTGATAGCGCACCATGCCGTCCAAAACCGCATAATAGTCACCCGAGACAATATCATAATAATCATAGAGATTATCGACAATGTTTTCCCTGAGCTGACAGCGGGCCCGCAGGGCAGCGAGTTGTTTGCTCAGCTGCCCGCGTTCCTGGTTCAAATCCCGCAGGGTTTCAATTGCGTATTTTAACCGTGTCGAGTTAAACATGGTTAGGCAAATTTGCTGTTAAAGTTTTGGCGGTGTTTTTCGTCAATCTCATCTTGCTGTTGTACGGTCCTGCGAGACTGACGCGCGGCCTGCTCTTGATTATTGAAATGAGCTTGATCACCTTGGGTGGTTGGACTTTGCGCCATACTGCGTGACGAGATCAAACTATCGCTACTTCTGGCCCCGCTACCCATTGTAACCCCAGCCAATTCGTTTGCTCTTGTATTATCAGAAGCAGCAGAACTTCCTGTGCGATCGCTATAAAACCTTGCCCAAGCTCTTTCAATTCCTTGTGCTATTTTGTCACAGTAGTCACCCGCTTGACCTGTTGAAAGATATTGTAAAATCCCACTGATGGCTTGCCCCCCCATTTCTTTGGCTTTACCCCAAAAATCTTCGGGGGGTTGGTCCATCTGATGGGTACTTCCTGCAGGCTGTTGCAGATTGTATTTCTGCGCATACTGAACGGAGTTCATCTGCACCAGTTCATCACGCTCTTTTTGCAGGCCCAACCTTTTTTGCTCTTTTTGAGGTTCTGTCATGGGGCTGCCATCTGCATTTTTGTGTTCCGTCGTTTGAAAGGTGCTCAACTGTTCATCCAACTTTTGGATCTTCTCACGGCGACTGAGTTCCATCGGATCACTGGTGGGGGGCATGGGGTCAGAGGGGGTTGGCATGACGTAGGTTTTCCCCGTGTTGTGGGGGTTAATACCAGGGGTTGCCAATCCACCCGTTTCTCCAGGGGTAATCGGTGGAGCCTCCGTCTCTGTGCCGGTTGAGCCGCCTCGGCGCACCCCCCCGGATTGGAACTCAGCTCTCACACTTCCCGCTCCGGGAAGGGTCACTGTCCCATGATCGTAGCCTTTTAAGTCAGTTGGGCGATCCCCTGTACCCGATTTCAGTACGCCTTCGCTGGCCAGGGCATCACGCCCCTGAGCGGCAACTGCAGAAATAGTGGCGACACTGCCGCCCTGTTGGGCTTCACGGAAAGCTCTGAGACCGGCCCCACCTTCATCACCAACGGTGTCATAAGTTCCACTGCGGGCTTTCAGGTAGTCGTCATAGGTCTTTTTCTGATCGGTTGTCAGTGCTGCGATTTGCTTGTCTGAAAGAACAGCACCGGATTTTTCTTTTAATGTGGTCTGAGCGTCAGCAGGCAACTTGCCCAAGGCCTCTTCGGCCCGGAAAGCCTGGGTCTGGCCCTCCATGTGATGAAACATCTCCTCTGCCAGGGCATTGCTCAACTCAGCGGGTTTGGTTAAGAGCGCACGATTGAGCAAAATCGTCCCTTCTACTTTTTTTCCATCAGCCCCTGTTTGCGGTGGAATATAAGCAGCATTGGCTCCGTGTAAGGTATTTCCATCCACAAAGCTAATATTGGCTGGAATGGGCATCTTCCCCTCTTTGGCCTGGGTTGTCAAATCCGCAATAACGGCATCCGCTTTGGGATCTTGACCTTTGGGCGGGAGATTATAGGCCCCACGCATCACAGCGTCAAATTGATCGGGCTTTCTCGTCGCCAAATCTTTCATCTCGCCGACAAAGGCGTTGCGCAGCACACCGACTTTTTCAAACTCATCAAGTTTTTGCTGCAAGCCGCGCACATTGTCCAAAACCTTGTGAAAGCTGCGGGCTTCAGATGTCAGGTTGGTACTGGCCTGGGCATCTTTGATCATCTCAACGGTGCTTGAAATTGTATTGATGTCCGCGTCTGAATACCCTTTGCCACGCAAGGTCTCTGCCAAATTACTGCCTTGCAAGGTATTGGGAGCCAATCCCAAAGAAGCGGCCAGATTTTGTGTACTGGTGTCGAGCCAACCCTGAATGTCCTTTTTTTCTGTTTCCGAGATATCGCCATCTTTGACCATTTCCCGCAATTGACCAGAAAAAGCTTTGACGGAGTTTTGGATGGAGGTTGCGTAAGCTGCTCCACCTGCTTTACCGTCTGTGGGGGCAGCGGGAATCGGTGGCAAACCTCCGGGCGCTTGGCCGAGCACTTGACTGGGATCAGCATCTTCACCCAATCCTCTGCGTACAGCTTCCATGCGCATTGCTTCTTTGCCCTTTTGCGCACTGGCTTCAATTTTGCCAAAACTTTCAGTCACACTGGCACGAATGGTGCTGATCGGGGTATCTGTGGGGGGAGTTCCGATTTTGATCGATGTTACCCCAGCTTTCTCAAGGGCATCTAAATCAGCCACAATTTGCGTTTTCAACTGACCAATGCTCTCTGGGTTTTTGGGAATCAGGTTTTGAATCTGCGCCAATTCACCCATGGTTTTAAGATTGGCATTCAGCGAAGCTGTGCGAGATTCAATGCTGGGTTCGCCAACTGAAGTACTGCTTTCGGTTTTGATTACACCAGAAGAGGTGGGCGAGACAGGCGTAAAAGTCGTTTGATTGGGATCTCCAAACTGAACCCCGCTGTTGGCTGCTGGGTTGGGTTGTGGGAATTCAAACTGAGGGCGGCTGGCAGGGGTTCCTGTTGCGGCTGTTAATGCCGTTGCCGCTTGGTCAGGAGTTTGGCCAAAGGCGTCTGTTAAAACGCGTTTGAAGAGATCTTGCTGGGAGATCTCACCTGTGATACCCAGTGACGCTTTGAGATCTGTGACTGTCTTGGGATCAGCTGTATTTGATGCCAGTTTCAGCATTTCAGATGCTTTTACGGTTACTTCTGGGGTTTGGGTGCGCGTGACTTGGGTGGTCCCAGCGGTCCCGCCGACAAAACCATGTCCAACGCCTCCATCAAGTTGGCTATTATACGAACCATCTGGCTTGGTAAATTGTTGAGCAGCTTGACTTAAAAAGGCGGCTTGCTCTTCTGGCTTGACGGGTACGAAGTTCCCATTGCCATCGGGCTTTTTAAGTACCCCCTCTTCAAATGTTGCGATGACCTCATTGCTACCAGCGGCTTTTAAAACGCCTGTCCGGTTTAATTCGACCATGGCGGTGTCAACGGCTTCACTGTCTTGGTTGTTAATTTGTAGGCGTTGAATCAATTGATCGGCAGGAACAGTTTGACCCAAGTTATTTCTTAGTGTGAGAGTGCTACCTGTAAAGTTTTGCGTGACACGCGCATTCACTGCTGCAATTTCTGTCGGGCCAAAAGTATGCATCTGATCGCCACCATTGTTGGCTTCCAAAACCATACGAACATTCAACATTCGATTGGTATCTTGACCAGGATTATTTAAGGTGACGCGGCCATTATTGGGAGTGATTGGCAAGGGTCTGAGTGGGAGCGGGTCTTCTCCATCTTTTGTTTTACCAGGGCTATTTGTGGCATAAAAATTACTTGCGCGCAAGGCATACATATCTTGGAGCGTGGGTTTTGCGGCTTTGATTTCGTCCAAAGAAAGACTGGTTTTGAATGTCTCATTATAAAGTTTTTGATAATCTCCCATCGCATTGTCTGGAATGGGGGTTGTTTGTGTTTGGGTGCGATAAACATCCAGCAAAGTGGTGTTTGCCGTAGCATCAGCGGGTTTAAACGCATCAAAGCCAGGTTCACTGACCTTCCGAGATGACAACATGCCAATCGTGTCGTAAAAATTATCCGTATTATCGGATTTTTTACTGTGTCCCGTGATTTGTTGGCGCAAGATGCTATTGGCTTGACCTGTGGACATTTGGCCCACTTGGTGCGTGGCTACTTTGGGGTTTTCACCACTGATATACCCAATGGCCCTAAAATCTCGGCTGTGTTGAGAGAGGCGTGAAACCTCCGCATTATTCGGAAAACCGTAAGCCTTTGCTATTTGCTCCTTGACGCCTTGCGGATTTCTCATGACATCTGCCATGGTCAAGTGGGAGCCTGTTTGTTTGTTGACATAGTTGAGCAAAACCTGGGTCTGGCGGGTTGCCACTGTATCAGCATTGGGATTTGCTTTGCGTTCTTTTATGGCTGTTTCCATATCGAGACCGCCCCGGGTGGCGTACTGAAAACGTACGGCGGTATCCCGGTCTTGGGTTGCTGCTTCGGTATAAGCCCCTTCCCATGTTGCATCTTGAACGTATTCTGTATTCCAATAATGTGGAGCACCATCTGCTTCATACTTTTTGACCAAAGTACCGAATTCATCGCTCCCTTTGGCTCCACCGTCCTTGCCCCAAGTCACTCCCGCATTGTTCTGACGGGAATTGCGCTCCACCATATAAGTACCTGGTGTACCTGGGGTTTCGGCGCGGGCTTCCTGTTCTTTGCGGAATTTGGCTGTTTGCTCTCGGTGTTCTTCAGTCTGCTCTTGGGGGGTCGCCACTCCCACATCGGTTTGCTGCAGACCCGGTTCTGTTTGAGCCGGGGGGGGCGTTGCCGGTCTTTCCGGCTCGGTGGGATAAGGCAGAGAATTGAGCGTCTCCTGACGCAGGCGGGTATACCCAAAGCCAATTTCGGCATTGGGGTCTTTGATCATTTCGAGAAATTTAGGATCGATGGTAATTGCGCCAATACTCTTAGAGGGCCCAACAAAGGTCGCTAAGGCTTTGGCTGCAATGGTAAAAATCCCCTCATTCGACTCCTGCTCCGTAAATTGGCGCTGGACGTCGAGATAGCCTTTTTCAAACATGTCCTTCATTTGTTCAGGCTTCATCACAATATCTGCTTGATCACCCAGAATTTGACGGTAATTCTGAGGTGTAACCCGATACTGTGCACCTGTTTGTGGCGTGTTGAAATAAGAGGGCGTTGATGAAATATTACCCATTGGTATTCGATCCTTTTCTCAAAAATTCTCTACAGACTCTATATACCCACCTGCGTCAGGTTTTTAACCACCCATCGGAATCATATCCGAAGGAGGAGTTGCTTCAATACCTGTACGCTGCTTGAGCTGATCCAGAAACTTTTGCATTTCCTGAATGGGGTCACCATTGGGGCTTTGCAATTGTTTGATAACGTGGGTCAGGTTTTCAAGCATGTCTGCCTGTTGGGCTTGCGCAATCAGCAGACCGGGTTGAAGACCCAGCAAGACTGACATATTGGCAAAACCTGCATCGCTGGCAACCTGGCTCAACAGTTCAGAGGCAACTTCACCCGGTGTGGTCGGGTTGCCATTTTCATCCACTGTGGTGGTTGCACCGCCTTTGCCAGTTTCTTCAGGGCCGCCTTTGCCTGCTTGCTCAGGACCGCCCCCTTTGCCGCCGCCTTTGCCCGCTTCAACGGGCGCGGCAGCTTGTACAGGGCCAGCCATGCCCGCGGTACCGACACCACCAGCGCCGCCGCCAGCGCCGCCGCCAGCGCCGCCGAGATCTGCGGTAATGCCCATTTCTGCTGCATATTTTAATGCCGCATTGTACTGCTTTTTGGCTGCAGCCAATTTGACCTGGGCTTCTTGCATATCTTCCATTGCTTTTTTCAAGGCCTGTAAGGCTTTCATCAGTTCGGGCAGGGATTCACCCAGACCTTTGACGACGCCGTCCATGGTTTTCTTGAATTTAGAGGGACCTTCGTTCTCTGGGAAATTCTTTTTGAGATTTTCCTGCAGTTTCTCAGGTGCCCCTGTGGCTTGAACTGTCCGGCGACCAGCTGTGTCTTGACGGATTGAGAAGTTTCCGACCGTTGTCTCGCCCTTGAGGCCCGCTTTGTCCATCACGTCTTTGATGCCTGCGGCACCTTTGAGACTGACTTTGCCGGTTTCCGTTTTGGACAAGAGATCCGTCACGTTGATCAGGGCTTTGCCTTCTGAATTGATCGGGCTGACCCCAGTCGAACGAACTGAACGATCCAAAAGGGCTTGGGCGATTTGGCCTTGAGAGGCATTCTCAAACCCTGCACCCAGCTCTTTTTTGGCTTTATCGACGACATCACTGGTGGCGGTGCCTGTGGCCAAGGCTTGGAAGTCTTGGTTTTGGGTCAGCGCTTCAACGGCATTGCGGGTTGCTTGATTGCCAATATCGGTGATATTGTTGGCCGTGACTTTGGAGACACGTCCATCATATCCTTTGTTGAGATCAACAGACCCAAACTCCCGTTTCAGTTCATCGACTGATTTGGCTTGCGGTTTGCCCTCGGGGCCCGCTTTGGTGAGATCACTCAGTTTGAAGACGCCTTGATTCAGACCGCTTTCTTTTTCGGCTTTGCGCAAAAGGGCTTCTGCCCCTTTGGTGTCGCCGGCAGCCACAAGGGCCTGAAAATCAGAATTGCCAGCCAATTCCTGAATCGCGGTCGTGGCAAAGCGAACGTTTTGGAGACCACTGTCTTTAAACGACTTGATCACGTCACCTTCGGCTTGCAGGAATTGATCGCGGGTGAGTTGGGCCTCTTTGCCTCCCAAGGCTGAGCGAACAGAGCCCAAGGCTGCTTGAACACTCACCGATTGTGCAAGCGGGCCCGTGCCGGCTTTTAATTCGTCGAGTGATTTTAATTTGCTGCCTTGTTGTACGCCGCTGCCTGAAACCAATTGGTTGACATCAAGCTTGACGTCGCCAAGGCCCTGCTGTTGCAAAATTTCATTGACCCGCGCTTGAGCGGCCTGTGAATTGCCTTTGCTCAGCAAGATGCCCAAATCTTGGTCTTTCAGCAGGGTTTCGGCCAATTTGCCTTGCACCGCTGCTTGTAGAGCATTTTTTTGTGGGTCCTTTAAACCATCTAAATTGACAAAGGTACCGCCATTGCGGTCATAATCAATGCCAATATCCAGTTTTTGACCACCCAAGTTCAGCGAAACCACTGATTCTTGCGCAAAACCATCGTTAAACCGATTGCCATCGGGCCGTGCTTGGCCTTTGCTCGGATCAGACAAGGGCAGGTTGGGATTATCTCTGGTCTTTACGCTGACATCCGTTGCGCCCAAACCACCCAAAGCATTGTTCACTTGACCTTCCCGTTGGGTATTGAGGAAGTTGAGTAAGCCCCGGCTATTGTCAACAGTGCCCGATTGATAGCCCCGGACATTGTATTGACCATCGCCGTTGCGGCCCAAGCTAAGCTTTCCTCCATTGGCAAAGTCAACATTGGCGCCATTGATTTTGCCTTTGTCGTCGTAGGTGAAATCAATTTTCGAGACATTTTGCCCGATATTGCTTGCTCTGAGAGCAACTTCGCCCAAGCCCAGTGATAAAACTCCAAACAGTTTTGCTCCAAAGGCATCACCGCCCGTACGCCCACTGAAAAGACTTTGGTCAAAACCTTTTTCAATTTGGGCTTTGAGCTTATTCGCCTCATCTTGATTTGCCGTGAACTTATTAAAGGCGGCGTCTCCTCCGAGGAAGGCTTTTAAGGCATCCTTCTGCCCAGGAATAACCCCTGATTGACCTGCTCCTGTATTGGTCAATTGGGCACCAAAACCACCGGGTTGAGCCGGTTGGCCGTTGGTTCCGCCACCCGTAGTAGGATTGACCGCAAAGAGCTGTCCTTTTTTATCGACACCGATGCTATTGCCGTTGGCCAGGGTAATCGTGGCATTGCCATCTTTGCCATAATCTATTTTGGCGCCAGCGGTATCCACTCCGGCTGCTTTAAAGCCTGACAAAGCTTGGTTTACAGCTGCTCCAATTTTATTGTCGCTGCCCCCTCTTTGCAATTCGGCAGTGGCATTGCCGATCGCATTTGTAACGGCAGAACCCAAGCCATTGCCAAAGCCACTGGTCTGGGAGGCACTAAATCCGCGGCTCTGACCGTACAATTGCGTGAATTGATCCAAGCTCAGGCTTTTGCCGTCCACTTTGATGCTTGCCAGATTGCCTTGGGCATCCAATTGAATATCCGAGGCTTTAACGCGCAGACCAATTCGGCTGCTGCCCGCATTTTCCTCGGAATTGCGCAAAAATCCATTAATGGTGTCGGCAACCAAACCTTTGCGGTTGTTGAGTTGACCAGAGTTCAGATTTGTACCGGTATCTTGTAAGTTGCCAGCACCACTGATAGCGCCGGTTTTATCGACGCTTAAGCTGCCCACCTGTACGCCCGATGGATTTTGGCTATTGGTGCGGGTGACACTGTAGTTGGTGCCACCATCTTGACCTGCGGTTGAACTCAAAGACAATTGGCCTTTGAGCGCACTGACCAGAGAGCCACTGCTCACGTTCAGAGATTGGGTGACTCTGCCCGCAGACAGGATACCACTGATATCTGTGTCTGAGAGTCCATTGTCTTTTAAGATTTTGGAAGCCCCTGCCAAATCGCCATTTTTGACCGCTGTCTGAAAATCAGCGTTGCCAGTGATGCCCGCAGCAATCGACTCCGCAGCTTTGTTTACCAATTGTCCAGGTAAATTTTTGGCTCCGCTGGCATTGGCGTTGTCGCCCGTAAACAGGCCCACAATCGGGTTGCTTGCACCGCTCACACTGTCGCGCAATTCACGGCCTGTCTGTGCGACTGGGGAGAAGAGTCCGCCCAACACACTTTGGCCGGAGCCCCCACCAGAGCCACTACCAGAGCCGCCTTGGAGGTTTACCCCCTGCAAGACGCTTGCCAAGGCTCCGTTGGAAGGAGCGGTTGTGCTGGTCTGACCGCCGGTTG
Source organism: Candidatus Blackallbacteria bacterium (assembly GCA_051715345.1). Classification (GTDB taxonomy): domain Bacteria; phylum Cyanobacteriota; class Sericytochromatia; order UBA7694; family UBA7694. The sequence goes on along the minus strand of JBPXJQ010000026.1, from coordinate 90,153 downwards.
ACGGTGTTGGCGCTGTGATGCCACTGATGCGACCACCCCGGTCGACATTTGCGCCTGAAATATCCGTGCCGCCCGCCTGTTGGCTTTTGAGGTTGCCAATCCCTGCCAGCACTTGGTTGGCAGCGGAATTTTGAGCGCCGATGGTCAGGCCACGCACCAAACCATTGGTGGTACCCAATCCAAGTAGGCCAGCAGCTCCGCTATCGACAGAGACATCTTTGCCCCCCAATTTGCCTGCGAAACCGCCGTTGCCATCGGAAGCAACATCTGTGAGACCTGCTGCTTGTAACAAAGATACGGCCGAGAAAGCGGCTCTTTGTGCCCCACTTAAGATGTCTTTTCCATCGGCACCTTTGAGGTTATTGGCCAGAGCGGCCAGGCCTTTTGCTGCGTCGGTACCGCCATTGGCCAGGCCTTTGACAGCAGCGCCGTCCAAGGCCAGAGCCGGGCCTGTTTGGCCATTTTGTTGAGCGGCAATGGACAGGCCAATGCCCTGAGTGGCCCCCGAGGCTTGGGATTCATCAAAGGTGATATTCGCAACCCCTGTGATGGCTCCCCCGGTGGCCCCTTGGCCCGCAGTGGTAAGTGCCGAGGTGAGGTTTGTAGCTGCTTTGACAGCATCGGTCACGGCGCCGCCGCGATCGCCACCAGCCAGCAAGGCGCTGACAGATTTTGAATCGAGGTTGACATTGCCGTTGATGGTGATGGCATCACCGGTTTGACCGGCATTCTGCAGGCCTGCACCCAAAGACAGGGTTTCGATGCTGACCCCTTTGGCAGCCAGCCCCAAAACAGCTTGCGCAGTGCCGTTGGCTTTGCCGTCGGTGATGCCTCCGGCCAATTTGTTGATAGCATCTTCGCCTATTTTGGCGCCATTGCCCAAAACAATCGAACCATTTTCAAATTTGGCACTTTGGCCATTTGCCACCAGAGCAGCAATTACAGTTTGTGCGGCTGCGCTGAGATTCCCAACCTGGCCACCGGTTTCACTGACGGTTTGACCGACGACATTTTGGCCGCCTTGGCTTAATGCTGTGGTGCTTTGAGCCAAAGCACCAGCATCGGTTCCATTGATACTCAGACCTTTGGCTGCATCTGTGCCCGTTGCTGCCAATGTGGCATTTGCCAAATTGACCCCTTGGCCGGCCACAGCGGCCAAACCTTGGACTGCCTGTTGGCTCAAATCGCCTAAGCCAACACTGCCTTTTGCATTTCCAACTTGTAAGGCTCCCTTGTCTCCCAATGAAACACTGAGTCCTGAATTACCACTCAAGGCGCCCTGTGAAGCCAATGTACTGAGGTTGGCCAAGGCACCTTTTGCATCGCCCAGAGAAACCCCTTCTTGGGTTTTTCCGCCTGCACTGATAGACAGTTTTCCATCGGCACCAAAACCAACTGTGGCACCTTTGTCTCCGCCAATACTGAGGGACAGCCCCTTGGCTCCGACTGACAGGCCCGCTAAGTTGACACCAGCGCCTTGTAATTGAGCCAATTGACCAATTTGACTGGTCAATTGTCCGAGTTGTTCTTTGCCAAAAGATTGGGTTTGTCCGCCAGCAGTGACACTCAGGCCGCCGTCTTGACCCAGACCCAGGCTGATGCCTCCCAGATTTGCTGTGATTTTGCCTCCGTCGCCACTGCTCAAACTGGCTTTGCTCAAGTCTATGCCTTGAGCGGCGAGACCTTGCAAAGCACCCAGTTGCTCGGCGTTGATCGCATTGTCGCCAACTTTGGCTGCAACAGCCCCATCTTTGCCGATACTCAGGCCCAGAGCACCCAGAGCACCCGTGACTTCGCCAGCGGGGTTGACCCCGAGGCCCAATTGATCCAAATTCAGACCTTTGCTCGCCAGACCGGCAAGGGCTCCCACCTGCTCCAACGAGATGTCTTTGGTGCCAATCGAAGCGGAAACACCACCATCTTTGCCGATTCCCAATTGGACAGGGCCCAGTTTGGCTGAAATACTGCCATTATCACCAACACTCAGGCCAATTTTGCCCAGGTCGAGGCCTTTGCCTGCCAATTGCTGTAAGCCATCCAATTGAGCGGTGCTGATTTCTTTTCCGCCCAGCGAAATTTTGCCGTCTTGGCTGATGCCAATATCCAGGCCCGCTTGTTTGAGTGTACCGAGTAATTTGGCTTGATCGCCTGTGAGATTGAGACCTCCAACGGGGGTTGCATCTCCGCCTGTTTGGCCGCCACGACCTGGTGTAGGAGCCGTCCCACCAATATTGAGACCACCACTTGCCAATTGTGTGACTTGAGCGCCCGCTGCGACAATGCCTGCCAACGGGTCCCCACTTTCAACCGCGGTTGAGCCGCCTGTTGGTGGGGTTTGAGCGCCAGGGGTCGGGGGGCCACTCAGAGCAAGTGCACCGGCCTGTTGGCCCGCACCCACTGCTGCGCTTAAAACGCCGCCGACATCGAGCTTGGCTCCGGCAGCAAAACCTTGACCCACTGCATTTTGAACTTGGCCCAGTGCCTGTTGGGCAATGCCGCCGCCAGCCGCCAATTGGCCAACCAGTTCTTTGCTCAGGTTTAAGGTCTTACCACCAATATCCAGACTCAGGCCACCATCAGCGCCTTTGGTGATAGCACCCAAGCCAGGGATCCCCGCTCCTTTGAGCAGGCTTTCTGCCCCACCTTGTTGAGCTCCTTGGAGCAGAGCATTGACTTTGCCTGTGATTTCATCGCCACTGAGCAGCCGTTGGCCGCCTTGGCCGTCATCAGTGGTTGCACCACCAAAAATCTTACCTGCAGCTTCTTTGAATTGGGCAATATTGGCATCCGTGATACCGCCCCCTTGAGACAAGCCTTCCAGGGCTTTTTGCAAACCGGCCTCACCACCACCGGCTGGGCCGCCTTGTCCTCCCCCCTTGTCGCCACCGGCGCCAACGAGGCGTTTGTAGCCATCACCAATTTGTTTGAGACCGTCCGTATTGCCAGAGATGCCGGCGCCCAGAAGGGCCGTCGGTGTAGCGGCAACCAAGGCTGCTGTTGTTGCCACTGCGCCAACAGCTCCAGCAATGGCTTGAGTAGCGGCTTTGCCGACCTTTGAGAGCGGCTCTACAACGGCACTATTAATACCTTTGGCCAGGGCATTGGCTTCGACGCGTTTACCGTTGTCATCGATGTATTCGCCTTTGGTGACAACATCTTTGATTTGGCCGAGCTTTTTAGAAATATCGCCCAAGGCCCCCCCTGATGCTTTTTGCATACCAAGGGCCTCTAATAGTTTTTCAATTAACTGGGCCAATTCTTTCATATCGGCTTGAGCGGCTTGTCGCTCGCCTTTTTGCTCATCGTTGAGACCAACACCGGTGGCAAATTTGAGTTTGTCTAAGAGGCCAGAACCAAATCCTTTGAGCTTGTCGCCAAAGCCGCCTCCGTCTCCATTGGGGTTGATGACCTGTTCGGGGCCACCGCCACCACCGCCGCCAGTGACCGCAGCAACAGGATTACCGCCACCGCCGCCGCCACCAGTGACCGCAGCAATAGGATTATCGCCACCACCGCCGCCACCAGTGACCGCAGCAATAGGATTATCGCCACCACCACCGCCACCAGTGACCGCAGCAACAGGATTACTGCCACCGCCGAGCGGGCTGTTTCCTAAGACACTTTGAAGTTTTCCGATAGTGGCATCATCTACTTTTCCAGAGGGATCCAAGCCTTGAGAGGATTGAAAGGCTTTTAAAGCGCCTTCAGTCTTGTCTCCAAACTTACCATCCTGAGCGAGAGGGCTTCCTTTTCCACCACTTTCGGCTCCAGGAATACTAATGCCCAGCTTGTCCAAGGCACCATTTAACGCTCCCTGCAATTTTCCAACCAAACCGCCCGCTCCGCTCAAAGCTTCAGAACCAGCTAAACCTCCGCCAGATAAACCCTTCTGAGCTCCTTGGCTGGCAAAACCAGCTCCTTTTTGGAGGCCTTTTAGATCTCCCAGATTGGGGCCACCGCCACCGCCGCCAGTAATACCCTTGGCTGTGTCGACAGCACCTGTGACCGCACCTTTTACTTTGTCGATAACGCCTGTTGCAACACCCTTGACCGCAGCAAGAGGACCGCCGCCTCCGCCGCCTCCGCCGCCTCCGCCACCAACTTGAGGAATCGGAACGCTTGGCTTACCACCGCCACCGCCGCCACCGCCACCACCAACTGGAGGAATCGGAACGCTTGGCTTGCCACCGCCACCACCACCGCCGCCGGCTGGTGGTTTTGGTAGAGGGGCAGAACCGCCGTTTGCGCCTTCTCCCTCGGGTTTTTTGGGGGCTTGAGCGCCCTTGATCTTTTGAGCAATATTGACAGCTGCACCAACGATGCCTACCACGGCCTGAATGGTGGCAACCACTTGTTGTTGTTGGGTCAAGCTCAGCTGTTTTTGCGCCAAATCTTTTTGGGTTTTGGCAGAAAAGAGTTCCTGTTCAGCTTTCTTTTTATCGCGACTTTGTTGGTTTTTATCTACTTTTTCAGAAATATCTTTATTGTCATCATTGACTTGGCGTTGCGCCTGTTGGATCGCTGAGGCAACATTCCGGGCTTTTGTGGTTGCTTCCCGGGCTGCCGAATACATCCTGATATTCATGGGGTTTATAATCCTTCCCTAGATCCGATTGGTTCTACACATCAACTGAAAAATATATTTTAAACGCCAGCAGCAAGCTGGGCTTCGATCTGTTTGAGGCGCTTCATGGCTGCTGCGGCCTGTTGTTTGGCTGCGGCGTATTCAACCCTCATTGATTTTGCCTCATCATCATACTCTTTGGCGACTTGGGCCATTTTCATAAATTGAGGGAGAGCGGTACTTAAAGGCTTAAAGATGGCCTTTTTGAAAATTTCTCCAGCCCCACTCATTACGCCGCCCGTTAACAAACCTGACTTTTCAAACCCTGATCTGGTTTTATCCACTGTCGCAGGGCTGAGTCCGAGACCTGCTTGGACTTTGGGGTTCTCCAAAATTCCCATCACGGAACGGGAAGTGGCTTGATAGCCCGGAGAAATTGCGGCGCCACGATCAACCACACCGGCGATGACTGCTGAGCCATTTTCGCTTGCGAAGAAACCATCTTGACGTTGACCGGGTTGGACCTGGCCACTGCCAAAAAGGGCACCTTTAAGGGCGTCACTCATTTCAAAGGTGCCGTCTTCTTTTTTCTTGAGGTGTTCAGGGCTGAATGCAATGGGGGGGCCATCAACAATCATGGCTCCTAAGCCCTGTGCTCCCCCTTCTGAAGAGCCTTTTCCGCGGGTATTGTCCCGAACCAAGGTGGCCATTTCAGTCATACTCATATTACTGAATTTGGTGACACCCCCTGTCGTGGTATTGACCCCAAAGGCACTAAACGAACCTTTTTTAGTGTCAAAGGTGACAACGGCACCTTGCTCGGTGGGCCCAGGAGCAACCGCACCTGTTTGTCCTCCACGTTGCGGTTGGCTGGCAGCAATGGGGAATGCGCTCATCAAACCTGCGTTACCATCGACGGTCATCTGCTCTGACTCTGGGGCCTGTGGTACTTTGGCCTGATCATTTTTGAAGTGTTTGATCAGATCGCTGACGCCATTTGCCATTCCACCCACGAGGGTGCCAATGCCAACAATGGCCGCCGCAGCTTTGGCACTTTGGGCGCGCTTTTCGGCCATTGCGGCTAACTTACCCTGTTTCCAAGCCTTGATATTGGCGCTTGTCATGTCATATTCAGCTGTGATTTTTTGGCGCACCAATTGGTCTTTGCTGGTGGCGTTGCGTTTGCCCACATCGGCGACCCGCTGATTGGTATCGCGGAGATTTTGGGCCATCCCCTGCTGCATTTGTAAGGCCGCATCTGAAGATTTTATCGCATAATCAAAGGACATAAAACTCATATCAAGGCAATCCTCCGTTTGTTCTTAACCATTGTGAGCAGATTTTCTCACGTCGTATATAGCGCTGTTTTGCTTGTTAAGTGCCAGACTAAACAAACACTTAACAGTTATTTAGTACAAAGCCAAAACAGACCTGTTTTGACTATATACCCAAAAACCCGAGAGTTTTATGCAATGGGATTGTCAATTTATCGTGATTGGCATGCTGTGCTAAAATGGGCAGCATGACTGAACGCTTTTATTTATTTGCACCCAATAAACTGGACTATATTCGCGGACAACGCCCAGATGTGCCCTGCATTCTCTGCGCTGTGCGCGAGAATCACCCGGATGTCGCCAATCTAGAGGTTCACCGCAGTGACCTGTTTTTGGTTTCCCTCAATTTATATCCCTATAATCCGGGGCATCTGATGATTGTGCCATTGAGACATATCGAGTCTCCCGAAGAATTGACTGACGAAGAGGCTTTGGCGCTTCATCATTTGCAAAAAAAGGCTCTGACCGTGATTCGCCAACTGTACCCGGTGCGGGGCTTTAATTTGGGCTATAATCTCGGTGAAATGGGCGGCGGTAGCATTGCCCACTTACATTTGCATCTGGTGCCCCGTTTTCGCAATGAACACGGTTTTATGACCACATTGGCCCATACCCATATTGTGGTCGAAAACCCACACGAGATGTTGGCGCGCTTTCAAAAGGCCTTTGCCGAAGCCGAGGCTTAACCGTCAGGGTGGATCGCGTCGTTGGTGAGCATATGCAAATTGCGGCCGTCTTGCTCCACCATCCAGGTCTCTTGGGGTTGGAATGATTTGTATTTCTGCATATAGTCAGAATTAAACAAGAGCGTTTGATCGTCTTGGGTCCAACGCAGATTTTCCAGGCGTTGGCTACGCAAATACGTCACCTGACGGGGGTTTGTGCCGTTGATATCCATGATGTAGATTTCTGGCTGGCCTGTAATCGTGGAGATATACGCGATTTTTTTGCCATTGTGAGAGACAATGGCACCGTAATTATCCCCATCGCGGGTCAAGGCGCGGTGATCGCCGCCTTCGCGGTCCATAATAAAGACCTGGCGTTGGTTGGGATCTGCTCTGAAATTGGCAGAAATACTGGAGGTGTGGTTGGTGAACACCAATTGACGGCCATCGGGGGTCCAGGAGGGGTTCATATTAAAGGTACCCAGGGTGGCGGCTCTGGCCATCAGGTTATTCAATCCTTTGAGCGTGCCCAATTGCTGGTTGTAGACAAAAATCCGATCCTGCAACATAAAGGCAAACTGGTTGCCATCGGCGCTCCAATCCAGGTAATAAAGGCGGCCAGATTCATTGACAGAGGTGATTTGGCGAGGCATGGTGCCATCGGCAGACATCGTCCAAACCCCATCTTGGACCGTCATTTTGGTGGAAGAGTCAAAGGCGATATAGCCGATTTTGTCTTTTTTGGGGGTCCAAACAGGGTAGGTGCGATAGAGCCGACGGGTTTGTGAGCCCGTCAGATTGACCTGTTTCATACCGTATTTATCTGTTTTCCAGATATCGTATTCACGTTCAAACAGAATATCCGTTTTGGCTGACGCTGTGGTATCCATCCAGATTTCGAGGTATTTGGTGCCGTAAGGCTCGACCTTGATTTGGCGCTTGAGAGCCATATGGCTCTGGTGGGTGATATCTGCGTCGAGCCACTCTGTGGGCAGGCCATTGAGATAAAATTCCCCTTTTTCGTTTGTCTTGACCGAGGTCGAAAGACTGGGAATGGAGAGGGTCGCATTGGCCAATGGCGCATTGTAGTACAGAGAGACAACCCTTCCGCGGATATCGCTGAATTCACCTGAGGGTTTAAAGGGGGTGCAAGCAGCAGCCAGCAGGCTCAGTGCCAGCGTGGCGATGGTTTTGATGGGGGTTGGGGCCATGAGGGCTCTCCTCGTTTTTCATTCTCGAAGTTGATACACACAGTGCATTCATTAAAGCAAAAATTTCTCTCCTGAGCCAGAGTCGGGGCTCACAAAAAGCCGCCAAACCTGATTTGTTCAGGTTTTTTCTGGCTCAGTCAGTGGTGTTTAGGCCAATAATTCTTGTGCATCGACCACGGCCAAGGCCGTCATATTGACAATATCGCTTACGCTGGCTCCCTGTTGCAAGACATGAACGGGCTTGCCCATGCCCATCAAAATCGGCCCCAGTGCTTCAGCTCCGCCCAATTCAATCAGCAATTTATAGGCGATATTGCAAGATTGCAAATCAGGGAAGACCAAAATATTGGCGTCGCCTTTGACCTTGCTAAAGGGGAAGAGCCGTGAACGCACGGGTGAAACCGCTGTGTCGGCTTGCATTTCTCCTTCAACCACCAAATCGGGCGCTTTGGCTTTGATTAACTCGGTTGCTTTGCGCACTTTTTCGACCTGGGGGTTGTTGCGCACGCTGCCAAAATTGGAAAACGAGAGCATGGCGACTTTGGGCTCGATATCAAAGCGGCGAGCCACATCAGCGGCCGACAAGGCGATGCCGCAGAGATCTTCGGCGGAGGGGTCGATATTGACCGTCGCGTCGCAGAGGAAATAGAGGCTGTTTTCAAACATCAGGATATACAGGCCTGCGACCTTGTAAAAGTCGTCTTTGAGGGGCAGACACTGCAGTGCTGGGCGCAGGGTATCTGGGTAATGCTGGGTCAAACCAGCAATAAAGCCGTCGGCGTCCCCTTCATCGACCATCATTGCGGCAAAATAATTATAATTGTGGACCAATTGCTGGGCATCGGCCCGAATCATGCCTTTGCGTTGGCGCTTGAGGTAGTATTTTTCACCATAATGTTCCAGGCGGGGTGAAAGACGGGGAGCGATGATCTCGAGGCCCTGGGTCGAAATTCCCAGGCCGGCGGCCATTTTCTCGATGGTTTCGTTATAACCCAATAAAACCGGGTGAGCAACACCATCATCGGCGAGAATGCGGGCGGCTTGAATGATTTTTTCGTTTTCGCCTTCGACAAAGACAATTCGCTTGGGTGCTGTGCGGGCTTTGTTGTGAATCAAGCGCATCAATTCGCGTGAAACCCCATAGCGGTTTTCCAATTCTTGACGGTATTCTTTGATATCCAATTGCAGGCGGGCTACGCCACTTGTGATGGCCGCTTCAGCCACAGCGGAAGCGACCCAGACCAGAATACGGGGATCAAAGGGTTTGGGAATCAGGTATTCGGGGCCAAATTCGAGCTTGTCGAGATTATAGGCCTGGCAGACGCTGGCGGGTACCTCTTCTTTGGTTAGGGCGGCCAGGGCATGGGCTGCCGCCAGTAACATTTCTTGGTTAACTGTGCGGGCGCGGACATCGAGGGCTCCTCTGAAAATATAGGGAAAGCCCAGGACATTATTGACTTGGTTGGGGTAATCCGAGCGGCCTGTGGCCATGAGCAGATCTTTGCGTACAGCCACTGCATCGGGATAGGTAATTTCGGGGTCGGGGTTGGCCAGGGCAAAGACAATCGGATGGGGAGCCATGCTGGCAACCATGGCTTGGCTCATCACACCTTTGCCTGAAACGCCAATAAAGACGTCTGCGTCTTTGAGGGCTTCAGCCAGGGTGCGCAGAGGCGTGTCTTTGGCAAAAAAGGCTTTGTATTCATTCATGCCCTCTGTGCGGCCGATATAAACCACGCCTTTGGAGTCGGTCATCATAATTTTATTGAGATCAGCGCCCAGGCTGATGGCCAATTTGGCGCAGGCCACCGCAGCAGCTCCGGCACCACTGAAGACAAAGCGGCAATCTTCAATTTTTTTACCCGCCAGCTCCAAGGCATTGATCAGGCCTGCCGCCACAATCACAGCCGTGCCATGTTGATCATCGTGAAAGACGGGGATTTCCATGGTCTCCCGCAGTTTTTCTTCAATATAAAAACACTCGGGGGCTTTGATATCTTCGAGATTAATCCCACCAAAGGTCGGCTCCAGGGCCTGCACAGCGGCAATTAAAACATCGGGGTCGTTGGCATTGAGTTCGATATCAAAGACGTCGATATCTGCGAAGCGTTTAAACAGAACACCTTTTCCCTCCATCACGGGTTTGGCCGCATAGGGGCCGATATTGCCCAGACCGAGTACAGCGGTGCCATTGGTAACCACTGCCACGAGATTGCCACGGGAGGTATAGGTATAAGAATCATCTTGGTTTTTGGCGATTTCCAGACAGGGTTCGGCCACACCAGGGGTATAAGCCAAGGCCAGATCCCGTTGGGTATAACAGGGTTTGGTGGGACGAATGGCGATTTTTCCGGGTTTGCCTTGGGAGTGATAGGCCAGGGCCTCTTCTTTGCTGATCATTGTTTTGATATACCTTTGAGTGCTGTTGTAAACCAGGGGTTATAGAGATCCGCTCCCACCTGCTGGCTGTCTGTGCGGAGGGGTTGGATCTTGTCGGCAAAATAGGCTGCAACTGCTTGTACAGCCAGTGGAACCTGTTCTGAACCAGCCAAGTCAGCTGCATAGCTGCTGACAAAATGGGTGTTTAAATGTCCAGCCTGGAACTCAGGGTGTTCCAGAATGGCGATCAAATAGGGGATATTGGTGGTCAAACCCAAGATCACGGTCTCTTTGAGAGCCTGAATCAAGCGCATTCTGGCAGCTTCGCGGTCGGGGCCCCAGGCGATGAGTTTGGCCAACATGGGATCGTAATAGGGCGTGATTTCCTGGCCCGGAAAGAGGCCGGAATCAATGCGAATACCGGGCCCCATTGGCCATTTGAGTTTGTGGATTTTGCCCGTGGTGGGCATAAATTGACGGTTGGGATCTTCAGCATAAATGCGCACTTCTAAGGCATGGCCTTGGGCCTGTAGCTCCGGTTGTGACCAAGCCAATTTCTCTCCAGCGGCAACCAAAATTTGGGCCCGCACCAGATCCAGGCCCAAAATCGCTTCGGTTACGGGGTGTTCAACCTGCAGACGTGTGTTCATTTCTAAAAAATAAAACTGGTTTTGTGGATCGAGCAACATTTCAATGGTGCCCGCATTGAGATAGTTGACTGCCTGAGCGGCTTTGACTGCTGCTTCGGCCATTTCGGCCCGCAAATCGGGGCTCAGAGCCAAAGACGGTGCCTCTTCGACAATTTTTTGGTGGCGGCGCTGAATCGAGCATTCCCGCTCAAACAGGTGAAAGGTCTGGCCGTGGCTGTCAGCCATGATCTGAAATTCAATGTGCCTGACACTTTCAAAATAGCGCTCAAGAAAAACAGCGTCATCGCCGAAGGCATTCAGGGCTTCGCGTTTGGCACTGGCCAGAGCTGCGGGGAGTTCTTCGGCTTTGTTGACGACACGCATGCCTTTGCCCCCACCTCCGGCAGAGGCTTTAACCAAAAGGGGAAAACCAATTTTTTCTGCTTCGGCCTGCAGCCGTGGCTCGGATTGGTCATCGCCATAATAGCCAGGAACGGTGGGCACACCTGCTTGGTCCATGCAGCGTTTGGAGGCGATTTTGCTTCCCATCAGCTCCATGGCCTCTGGAGAGGGACCAATAAACACAATCCCAGCTTCTTTACAGGCTTGGGTAAAGGCGGCATTTTCACTTAAAAAACCATAACCTGGGTGAATCGCATCGGCCTGACAAGATTTTGCCACTTCCAGGATTTTTTCGGTATTGAGATAACTTTCTCGTACAGGGGCTGGGCCTACACAATAGGCCAGATCAGCCATTTGCACGTGTAGGGCCAAGGCGTCGGCCTCGGAGTAAATGGCCACAGGGGAAATGCCCATTTCTCGGCAGGCACGAATCACGCGCACGGCGATTTCACCGCGATTGGCGATTAAAATACGTTGAAAAGGAGCGCTTTTTGACATGGACTCATTATGCCACAATTGCCGATGATTGGATTTCGTCTGTGAGCGAGAATATGTTACAAATGTATAGCATCGCTTGCTACTTGATGTGCCAGATGTGTCAGTCCAGCCTGAAAGGAATATTCAACTACCATGTCCAAGTCCTCCCTTCGTCGTTTATTTTTGGCTTCTGCCTTGCTTTTGGGGGCGGTGGGAAGTTTCCCCAGTTTGGCCCAGACCGATTCACAATCTGTTCAGAGCGTACGTGAAAGCGTTGGGGCAGTGACCATTGACTGGAGTGAAGGGGTGGTCCGCGTGACAGGCACCGGGGCGCCCCCGGATCGCGGCACAGCTTCTCAGCGCCGCCTGATGGCCGAGCGAGCAGCGATTGCCGATGCCTATCGTCAATTGGGTGAAGCACTCAATGGGGTACGTGTGGATGCTGAGACCATTGTCAAAGATTATATTACCGAAAGTGACACCGTGCGTGTCAAAGTCAGCGCCATGATTCGTGGGGCCCAAAAAATAGACAGACGCTTTCTCAGCGACGGTTCGATCGAAATCGACATGGTACTCAAACTCTATGGCCAACAGGGCCTGAGCGGTATTTTGCAGCCCCAGAAAAATGCCGCTCCGCCTCCGCCTGTGCCTGAAAAAATCAAGCCCGATAGCAATCCGGGTGACTATACCAGCGTGATTGTCGATTGTCGCGGCCTCGGTTTGCAGGCGGCGATGAGCCCTGCCTTGCTCAATCAAAGCGGGGGTGAACTCTATTTGGGCCATTTGCCTGTGGATCCCGATTTTGTGATCGACAAAGGGATTATTGCCTATAGCACCTCTCTCAATGAGGCCCGTCGCCATGAGCGCGCTGGCAATTTGCCCTTGATCGTCAAGGCGATTGGGGTCAGTGGCAATTTTAAAGCCGATGCGGTTTTGGCCGAAAAAGAGACCATGTTGGTGCTCGGACTCGAAGCAAAGAATAAGATTCTCAGCCAGTCGCATGTGATTTTTGTGCTTTAGTTCCCCTTTTTGAATGGCAAAAGCAACATTGCCAGGAGCTGAGCTTGTTCGGGACCTGAATGCTGAGATAGCCCCAACGTGATTTCATTTTGGGGCTTTTGAGCTTGAGCTGTGTAAGTTCCGCCCAGGTGATCCCAAAGTGAGAGACAAAAGCCATAATTGCTGTTGGTCTCAGCCGGGTTTTGTGAGTGGTGGATCCGGTGTAAATCGGGGGTAATGATGCCCAGTCGCAGTGTTTTTTCCAGCCTGTGAGGCAGGCGAAAATTGCCGTGATTAAAAATTGAACTGGCGTTAAGCAGAATTTCAAAGGCCAGTACGGCACCTGGTGAGGGCCCCAGTGCCAGCACACAGAAGGCTTTGTAGACAAGTGAAAGCAGAATTTCAAGTGGGTGAAAGCGCAGGCCTGTGCTGGCATCAAAGCCTGGGTCGGCATGATGAACCCGATGTAAACGCCAAAACAGCGGCAAGGCGTGAAAGAGCACGTGCTGAAAATAAATCAAAAGGTCAAAAACCAGCAGTGCCAGCAGCAGTTCAAGGGTCACCGGCCAATTGACTTGATTCAAGAGTCCCCAGCCTTGGCTTTGGGTCCAGACGGCACTTTGGTAGGCCAGAGCCCCCAGGCTAAAACGCAGTATGAGGCTGTTCACCAGGGTTAGGCCGAGATTGTTCCACCAGCGGGGGGCCGCCAAAAAACCTTTTCTGAGTGGTTTGAGTGCTTCTATCAGACTGATCAGGGCAAAGACCAAACCAAAACTGCCCAGACGCAAAAGGGTTTCAATTTCCATGCTGTCTTCTTATCTGCTTTTCTTTGCAAGGGTGTACCCATTCCAGCGAACAGGTTTCGTGTGCGTGTAAGACTTCAACCAAATTCCAACCTCCACCCTGTTTGTGATAAACCGAAAGTTGGGCGTTTCCCCGTTTGCTGCAGAGCCACGTTTTGGCCTGGCCATCTAAACTGGCCCAGTTGTTTTGGACCAATTGCTGACTCGCCACTGCAAATTTGGCCTCAAAGCGCCATTCACCACTTTCGCCCTTGAATTCGCACTCTCCCAACTTCTGACCATTTCTGAATTGCCATTTGGGCGTGGCTTTCAAGGGGCCCCATTCAAAATTTTGGCCACGGTAGCAGAGCGAAAAGGTCTGTGCGGGCCATTTGAGCGGGCCGAGCGCCAGAAGCGCCGAGACCCCTTCCAGACGGGTCTCTGCATCTTCGAGAAAGGTATTGCAATGGACCCAGACCCAACTTTGGGGCTGAGAACTTCCCCAGACATGGCCCAACATCCCGGGCTCTTGATCGAGGGTATAGCGTTCGCCATTGAAGACAATTTTGCCAGAGCAGAGCAAATGAGGCATCGGTGTGCAAAAGCTCCCCCCTTGCAGATGTTTGGGCAGATGTTTGGGCAGATATTTGGGTAAATTGGGAAAATACGGTGACGGACCGGCTTCAAAATCGAGATCCCAGTGCAGGCTTTGATCTGCTTGGTTTAAATAACCCAAGGCCCCCTGGGAGCGCAGCCAGGACTTGCCTGTTTGCACAAAGAAAAACTTGTCCGAATTGCGCACCGAATCGAGGGGAAAGACCTCACGAAATGTCTGCGTCGGCTTGGCGGGCTCAAACCACAGTCCCCACAATTCTGCGTAAGCTTTTTGTTTGGGGGGCCGCACGAGGGTGTGGCGGCACCAGAGAGCGGCATCGTATTCTGGTAAATCAATCAGGTAATACCAGGCCTCGTGAAAAGACCTGTTTGTCTGAAAGAAAAAGGGGCGATTGGCTGTGTCTAGATCTGAAAATCCAGTCAATGATCAGGGTTTGTCCGATTTGGGTTTGGTTAAATCCACGCCCCCGGATTTGGCGTTTTCAACCCGTTTTTCCATGTCTTTTTCGAACCCTTTGAGAGGGGGTTCGTCTTGTTTTTTGCGTTCACTTTGCACTTTTTGGGGCAAAGGAGTTTCGTCTTCAGGATTCGGCGTGCTGAAATAAAAGGCATAAGCACCGTAGGCCAGCGCCCCCAGCACAACCACCCAAAATAGGATACTGCCGACTGTTTTATTCATGGCTGAGTTCCCTCAAATTTGGCTAAGATTTTGGCTAAGATTCTAAGTGTATTATTCACCATATTCAAAGCTGTATCAAGGGCAGATATCACGGTATACTTAATCATTACTTTCATAAGGACCTTTCACATGGCTGAGGCTCAAAGCCGTGCCCAGGCCTGGCAGCGGCTGTTTACACAAAAAGGCTGGTTGCAGGGCAAACAGATTCATACCCCCCCAGATATCCGGGTCTATCTTTACTTTCCCCCAGCGACCACGGATATTAACTCGATTCAGTCCATTTGCCTGGAGCATGAATTTCAAATCACCGATGATTTTATTATTTACCGTTCGTCTCCTCAGGAAGAAGAATATTATCTCTGGGAAGACATTCAGTCGATTCGGATTACGACCAATTCTCGCAAAGGTTTTCGCTGAAGGAACAAAATCGTGAAAATCACCACCTCTGTAGGTATAAACATTTATTTCTTTTGCTCAGGAGTGCGCCACGATGTCTAAAAAGCTCTCTCTCAAACTGCTTGCCCTTGCCACATTGATGCCGGTGGTCTGTTTCTCTTGGACCCATTCGGCCCGCAGTGCCCAGCCTGGTCTGACCCGACCGCTGGGCTCTGGCACCATTAATTGGAGTACGTCGATGATTCGCGTGACAGGTTCTGGCGCGCCACCGAGCAAAGGCAGCGCCGCCCAAAAGCGCCTGATGGCCAAACGGGCAGCACAAACCGACGCCTATCGCCAATTGGCAGAGGCGGTCAATGGTGTTCAGGTTTTTGCTGAGACCACAGTGAAGAATTTTGTCACCGAAAGTGACGTGATCCGGATTCAGGTCCAAGCCGTGATCAAAGGGGCCCGTCCTGTGGGGCCTGTGCGCTATCTTTCCGATGGTTCGGTCGAGATGGATGTCGAAATGCCGGTCTTTGGGGCCGATGGCTTGGCCCAGGGGTTGGACTTTGGCAAAACCCTGCAGCAAGAGCTCAACAAACCCTACAGCATGATCGATGGCCGCTTGGCTTTTATTGGCCCGATTTTAAGAGCCGCAGGCCAAGCAGAAAAACCACCCCTTCAGCGCGGACAGCGTTGGCAACAGGCCCAGGGCAAGGCCTATACTGGGCTGATTATTGATGCCACGGGCTTGGGAGCAGAACCTGCGATGGGACCTTTTATCATTGGTGCGGCCAAACGCATCCATCCCAGCAATGCGATTGGCATGGATCCCAATTTAATCGTGCAGCAGGGGCCTGTTCACTATGTCGAAGATCTCGACGAAGCCAAGTCTGACAATGAGCGCCTTGGCGGCAATCCCTTGGTGATCGAAGCCAAAGCAGCCCAGGGCAAACCCACCAATACCGATATCTTGCTCGATGATAGCGCAGCCAAAAAAGTACTTGAAGCCAATCAACAGGGGCATTTTCTCGAGGGTCTGAAAGTGATTCTGGTGATATGAAGCCCTTTTATCAAGTGAAACCCTTTTATCAAGCCTGTTTGGGATTCTTGCTTTTGGTTGCTCCTGTTGGTTGGCTGGCAGGGGAACTTGCTGTGCCTGTGGCCCAGGCTAAACCTGTTTATAAGCCAAAACTTAAATCGTTGGCTCAGATGAGCGAAGCGGAAATAGATAGCTGGTTAAAAAGCCTCAAAGGCAAGTCTTTTGTGCAGCGAATCGAAGCGGTTTCTGAGCGGGCTTTGGGCACCCCCTATTTTTTGGGCCCACTGGGAGAGGGTCCCTCTGCCCCTTACGATCAAAAACCCTTGATTGATTTAACGCGGGTGGACTGTGTGACTTTTTGTGAGCAGACCTTGGCTTTGGCTCTCAGCCCCAATTATAAACAGGCTGTGCAGACCCTGCAAAAAATTCGCTATGACAAAGGCGAAATCAAAATGGAGTGCCGCAATCACTATTTTATGGCGGATTGGATTCCTCACAACGCCTGGTTGCTGACGGATATTTCTTCCCGTTTGCCCGGAGCGACCCCACTCACACGCACGATCAGCCATAAAAATCTCTTTGCCAGTCAGGGTTTTAAAGGCATTCAGGTGCGTCAAAAAGATCGCACACTGACGATGAGTTATATCCCCGAAGACAAATTGGCCCAGGTCTTGCCGCAATTACACAGTGGTGATATCGGTGTCTTGATTCAGGATTTGCCTGGTATCTTTGCGGCCCATACCGGCTTGGTGATCAAAAAAGGGGATCAGCTCTTTCTGCGCAATGCGACTTCGCTCGCTCCCCAACGGGTGGTGGATATCCCGTTTGAGGATTTAATTGCCTCTTTGAAAAAAAGCAAGCGTTTGATTGGCATGAGTTTTGCTCGGCCTCACCCCCAGCCCCAACCATGAAGCTGGTTTTTTTGACCCAGGCTTTGCTGGCCCAGGTTTTGATTCTGTCTTTGACGGCGGGGGTGGCCCAGAGTGCATCCCAGAGCGTGCCACAAAGTCACCGCAACGCCAGCTTACAATTAGAGCAGACCCTGAGGCTTGCAAAAGAACTCAAAGGGCCGAAATCTGCCAAAGCCGAGTCGGCGCTTTTTAATTTATTGCGAGAAAACCCCGACAGTGTACTCAAGCCCTATTGGTTGCATTTGCTCGCGGGCATTCGCACCAGTCAGGATGAT
Source organism: Candidatus Blackallbacteria bacterium (assembly GCA_051715345.1). GTDB lineage: Bacteria > Cyanobacteriota > Sericytochromatia > UBA7694 > UBA7694. The sequence continues at coordinate 72,811 of JBPXJQ010000026.1, read as the reverse complement.
CCCCGCAATTATTTGCGGGGCCAAAAAGCCCTGAGTACCGCTTATTATGCCTGGCGGGTTGTGCAAACTCCCGTTCAGTTTTGCAGCCGCGACTGGGAAGTGCTGGTGCGGCTTCTGCCTCAATCACCTGTGCTGCCCGTGATTTCAGATTCTGCGCTTTTGCAGAAGCGTTTGCACTGTACCCAGTCTTTGAGCGCTGGGGAACAATTGGTTTTGGCCCGCTGGCTCAAAGAGCAAAAATACCCCTGGCTGATTCCGGCTGTCTTAAAAACCAACAAGACCCCCGAAGCCCAATTTGAAAAGGCCATGGCCCTGATGGCCGAAGACAAATTTGCCCAGGCCTATCCGCTTTGGCAGGCCCTGCTCAAACAATCTGGAACTGGCCACCTGCGCCAAGAGTTATTGCTGCAGGCGGGGATTGCCCAAGCCCGCTCGGGGCAATTGAGCTCTGCCCGTCAGTGGTGGAGCCAGATTTCCAATCGTGATCGGATCTATTATCCCGAGGTACTCTGGCAGGAGGGCCAAGCCGCTCGGCGCAGAGATAATAGCGCAGAGGCTGCCGGCTATTTCAAACGCTTAAGTGACCAGTATCCTGAACATGCGCGCAGCCCTGAAGCCCTCGGAACGCTATTGCGCTATGCTTTTCCCGCTTTTCAGCCAGCCCAAGTGATTGCTTTGGCCCGGCGCTTGCTCCAATACCATCCGACTTCAGAGGAAGCGCCAATGGCCCGTTATTGGCTGGCCCGTGCCCTCACCGTCGCGAAGGTTGATGGCGGCAACCATGCTGCTGAGGTCCAAACACTTTACCAGAGCCTGACTCAAGGGCCGATCAATCTGTATTATACCCACTTGGCTGCCTGTCGCCTGAAAGGGGATGCTTGCTTTCAGCGCTTGGCTTCAGATTTGAATTATCAGGCTCCCGATTTGGGTCTTTTTGCCAAGGAGCCGCTGTTGCGGCTGGTGGCTGAACGTCCCGATCCCCAAATTTTGGAGACGATCGCACCTTGGCTTGAGCTGAACTCAGACCAGCAGGCGCTTTTGCATTCTTATGGTTTTCTCAAACGGGGCAATTATTTTCGCTCGATTCGCACCCTTTGGCGGATTCCCAGTCGCGACCCAGAGATGCTGCGTTTGATGTATCCGCTGCATTACCAAGCCCCCATGAAAAAGTATGCGGCTCAGTATCAATTGCCTCTGACGCTGGTCACGGGTCTGACCTGGCAAGAGAGCATGTACAAAGCCGATATCCGCTCTTCAGCAGGGGCGACAGGTCTGATGCAACTCATGCCTTATACCGCACGAGAAGTGGCGGCCAAAGCGGGGTTGAAGAATTTTCAGCAGAGGCAATTGACCCAGCCTGAGATCAACATTCAGTTGGGGGCCTTTTATTTGCGTGAACAGCTCAACCGTTGGCAGGGCGAGTTAATTCCCACGATTGCCTCTTACAATGCTGGGCCTGGCGCTGTGGGGCGCTGGCGGCAGCAATTTGGCAAAATCTCAAACAGCTTAGACGAAGAACTGTTTATTGAGCGGATTCCCTACGAGGAAACCCGCCGCTACGTCAAACAGGTCTTTAGCCATGCCTGGGCTTACGCCTGGCTCTATGGTGCTTCGTGATTTAAAACTGCTTGACCTTAAAATCAATCGAGGGCAGTGTGCTTTCGAGGCTGTCCAAGCTGATTTTTTCTTGGTTTCCATCGCTGCCTTTGCGTTTGGCCTCAAGCTCTTGTTGTTTTTCGAGCAATTCTCCCAGACGGCCCAGCAAGACCTGTGTTGTGAGGGTACTGGTGGGCTCCATTTTGGGGGGGATGCCACTGTTCCAACGGCTGGCCAAAATTTTGACATCATTGGCACTCAAGCCCCGCTTGATATTTTGCAGGGAGATTTGGTAAAAGCGAATGTGGTATTTAAAGACCTTGAGGGTGTCTTTAGAGATGCGCAGCCATTCCCGAATGGGTTTGCTTTTGGGGGCCATCGAAGACGCTTTGCTGAAATTGGCAATTGAAACGGAGATCGCTTTTTGGGCTTCTTCCAGGGCGCGAATGCGCAAAGCCACGTGGGCGTGCTCTGGGCCATATTGCAAGATATCACGGGGCAGGATCCGTGATTTGATCAGGCCCTGTTGCTCCACTTTGAGGATGAAGGTGTCTTTGGCGTAAGAGCTTCTGATTTTATTGGCGGCCTCAAAGAGATTTGTTGCCAAGTGGTAATTCTGGACGCCGGTCAGAAATGCATTGTGGGCGACTTGGTTATTTTTTGTTTGGCCTGTGATCGAAAGGGGGTATCTGGCTTCGATCTTTTTGCGCTCGGCCTCTTGTTCGGGCGATTCTTTGGGGGCTGTTTCTTCTTCTGAGGAAGATTCATTCTCCAGATCGGCATTGAGATTCGAGCCAGTCAGGGCACCTTTTACTGTGCGTTCAGCAAAGGAGGCGGGTGCGACACTCCAAGACAAGGCCAGTGCCAGGGTCAGGGAGAGCGAGAAGAGGTGCTGTGGTTTTTTCATGTTTATTCAAACTCCTTCACAATCAGGATCATCATACCCAAATCTGGTACATGAATCAAGCCGTCTCATGCTTTTATCCAAATGATTTGGGCGCAGATCACAGGGTACTGAGATCAATTTCAAGCGATTCGCGGGCGAGATAAGATTCAGGGAAAATAGCCTGGGCTTCACTTTCCATCTGAACCAACATCTGATCTGAATGCAGCGGGTCGTGGTGATAAAGCATCAGGCGTTTGACTCCCGCCATAGCGGCTATCTCGGCCGCCGCTGTGTGGGTGCTGTGCCCCCAACCCGTTTTACTCTGCAATTCGTCGGGTGTGTACTGCGAATCGTAAATAAAGATATCACAGCCTTTGGCAAATTCGACCAGACGGGGGTCGAGGCTCTCGAGGGTGTACTCCATATCTGTGGCATAGACGACGCTGTGGCCCTCATGTTCGATGCGAAAGCCGTAAACACCGCCCGGATGGTTAAAGGCGCAGGAACTGATCATCAGGCCTGGTTCGAGTTCAATGGTCTCTTCTTGGAGTTCGATAAAGTCAATCCGAGCCCCCATCTGATCCAGTTGAACCGGAAAGTATTGGTAGTTCATTTGGCCTTTGAGCACGTCTTCGAGACGCTCTTCGGCTTTGCTGGCGCCATAGACCTTGAAGTGATTATTGGCAATAAAAGCGGGTGAGAAAAAGGGAAAACCCTGGATATGGTCCCAATGGGTATGTGAAAGAAAGACGTGCCCGGTCAGATTTTGAGCCCGTTTATTGCGCACCATTTCATTGCCCAAGAGCCGGATTCCTGTACCCGCATCGAGAATAATCAGTGTATCAGTGGAGGGAATTACCTGTACGCAGGAGGTATTTCCACCTACATCCATGGCTTCTTTCCAAGGGGTGGGGATGGAGCCCCTAACACCCCAAAACCTGACTTTCAAAGTACACCTCTATTATTCATGATTTAGTTTTAACTATTCTGCCAGAATTTCTGGCAGTTGGATGTGTCAAAAGAACGCTTTGCTTTTAAAATTGCGAAATAGGAGAAGGTGCGACGTTTTTTTTATTATACCTGTTTCGTCTCAGGATCAATGCATAAATCTGCAAAATAGCAAAAAAGCGCAACAAAAAAAGGGCCAAAAAAGCCGGTACGACCAGCAGATCTCGATTACTTAAACGAGATCCTCAAGGGGATCCTCAACGGGATCCTCGCACGCTCAAAAGGGCAGGCGGGAGTCTCTCTCCTGGTAATTGCACGCCGGGTAAACTGGCTATTTCTTTTAAATTATCGCCAGCTGTCAGCGATTTGAGAAAGGCCAGCAGATCTGCTTTGTCTTCTCCGCTCAGGTTGAGGGGGTTCATTTCATTGGAAAGATAGGGATTGGGAATGCCCCCTTGCACATAGAAGTCAATCACCTCTTCAAGGCTGCGCAGAGAGCCATCGTGCATATAAGGCCCTGTCAGTTCGATATTGCGCAGGGAAGGTGTGCGGAAGGCACCTGTATCTTCAGCCAAGCGGGTCACTTCAAACCTACCCAGATCGGGTTTGGGTTGGTTCATGCCCACACCCAGATTGTGAAATTTATTGTCGGTACTCTGCAGGCCTTTGTGGCAGGTTGCGCAATGGGCCTGACGTCCAAAGATGATCATGCCCCGCTCTTGAGACGGTGTCAAAGCACTCATATCGCCGTCGATAAAACGGTCATAAGGTGTGGGCTTTTGGCTCAAGGCCCTTTCAAAACTGGCCAATGCTTGAGCAATGCCTTGGGGCGTAATTGCTGTGCCAAAGGTCTGTTGAAACTTGCTGCGATAATAAGGCAGCTCACCCAGTTTACGCACCACGTTTTCCAATTTTTCGTTCATTTCGATCGGATTCTCGATGGGGCCCAGGGCCTGTTCTTCGAGGCTGGCTGACCGGCCATCCCAAAATTGTGTTTTGTACCAGGCGGTGGTGTAGATCGTGGGTACGTTGCGGTGACCCCGCTGGCCTGTGACTCCAGCTGCGTTGGGCTCAGCATTGGAGAAGCCGCGCTGGGGCTGGTGGCAGCTGGCGCAGCTCATTTGGTTATTGGCAGAGAGGCGGGGCTCAAAAAAGAGCCGAAAGCCCAATTCGACTTTGGCCTGGGTCAGGGGATTTTGCGGTGGCACGGGCACATTGGGGAAAATGCGTGGGGCTGAATTTTGCGCGAAACCTTGTAATGTTTGGGTCGGTAGGCCAGATCTCAGTTTTTGTTGGGGCAGATTTTGACAGCCCCCCAAAAACAAGAGGAAAGAAGACAGGAGCATGGCAGGCCCAAGCGCTGCAGGCAAGAGTTGTTTAAACGACAACATGGGTGCTTTTCTTGGCCTCCGCAGAATCTGGGTGTTTGTTAAAAATATTAATCATATTGTAACATAAATTTAATGAATCCTTGCTTCTGCGGCCACGGAAAAAAGGGGTGGTGTGTGTTTCAATGAGAGGGCATCAAAAGAAGAAAGGGCTGTCTATGGCTTTGCGGGTCTTGATCAGCCGATTGTTGGCGCTGTTTTTGTGGGGCTTTAGCCGCCTGTTTTATCGCTTTGAAACCCGCGGGATCACTCCCCCTGACCCCGCGTTTTGGCAAGAGATCCGGGTCTTTGCTTTTTTGAATCACACCAGTTTGATGGAGCCGCTGTTCTTTGGGGCTTTCCCATTGGCTTTTCTTTGGGATGCGGCAGCCAAGGCCCGTATCCCAGGTGCAGACAAAACCATGAAACGGCCGATTGTCGGGAAGTTTTATCAGTTTTTTTCGCCCAATACAATCGCGATCTCACGCAAACGGGATGAATCCTGGCAGCTGTTTTTGGATGGGATCGGCCCCGATGTTTTGGTTGCTTTGGCGCCCGAAGGCCGAATGATGCGCCCCAATGGCCTTGATTCTGAAGGCAAAGCCATGAGTGTGCGCGGCGGGATTGCCGATATTTTGCTGCGCATGGGCAGCGGCAAAATGCTATTGGCCTACAGTGGGGGTCTGCACCATGTCAATCAGCCCGGCCAAAAGGGATTTCGCCTCTTTCAAACCCTGCGTATGAATTTTGAATGGCTGGATATTGCTGACTATATTCACGCTTTTGAAGCGTCTGAACCCAGTCATTTGCGCGTTTTGGTGGCCCGCGATCTCGAAGCCCGGCTGGCCTTGCACAAACCTGTTTCTCAGGCTTAAAACGGCCAGACATCTGAGATAGACGTATTCTCGACATTTCTGCTATACTTCGGGTTAATTTCGGTGCAGGTTTATAACTCCCAATGAAACAAGTTGAAAAAGTACTGGTGGGGCTGGGTGAACTGGGCTTTTTTGCGGGCCGCATGTTCAGATCCCTCTTTTCGGCTTGGCCCGATCCCCAATTGGTGCTGTTGCATATGTATAAAATTGGGGTCGAAACGCTGCCCGTTTTAATTGCTGTCTGTGTTTTTGTGGGCACCAATATCGCCTTGGTCGGCTACCATATTTTTAAAAGCTTTGGCGGTCAACAATTTTTGGGAGCCTATGTCGGCCTGAGCTGTGTGCGTGAATTGGCCCCGATTCTGACGGGCGCCATGATGGCGGCCAAACCAGGTACAGATATCTCCGCCACGATAGCCACGATGCGTGTCAAAGAGCAAATCGACGCCCTCGAAGTGATGTCGGTGGATCCCTTTCAATTCTTGATCGTGCCGCGTCTGATTGCCTTTATCTTCGCCGCTCCGCTGCTGGTGCTCTTTGGCGCTTTTGCCTCAGTGGCCGCAGGCTATTTTGTTGCAGTCTATCAATTGCACTTGAACTCTGGCCAATTCTTAAATGATGTGCGCAATTATGTGCTTTTGCAAGATGTCTTTAATGGCATGCTTAAAGGCGGGCTCTTTGCCATCGTCGGCTGTGTTTTGTCCTGCTTTTTTGGCTTTTACTCCCAGCCGGGTCCCAAAGGCGTGAGCCGTGCCATCAATCTCTCTGTGGTCACGATTGCCAGTTTTATCGTGATATTTAACTTTTTTCTGACGGCGGCAATTTATGGTTGAATACGCAGTCGATTTTAAACATGTTCACAAGGCGTTTGGTAAACAAGTGGTGCTCAACGATGTCTCTTGCCGGATTGAAAAGGGCAAAACCACTGTGATTGTGGGCCCGAGTGGCACCGGCAAAAGCGTCTTTTTGAAACTCTTGGTGGGGCTATTGAAACCCGACAGTGGCTCTATTTTGGTCGATGGCAGAGATATTACCCAATTGAAAAAATCTGAACTCTTTGAAGTTCGGAAAAAGTTCGGTATGCTGTTTCAGGATGGTGCACTGTTTGATTCCCTGGACGTGGCTGAAAACATTGCCTTCCCGCTGCGGCGCCATACGCGACTGAAAAACAAGGAAATTATGAAAATCGTCGAGGATAAGCTGGACCAAGTGGGTTTGCCCGGTATTCAGCATAAACTGCCATCTGAACTCAGTGGTGGTATGCGTAAGCGTGTCGGACTTGCCCGAGCTTTGGCACTCGATCCGGAAATTATTCTCTTCGACGAACCCAATTCTGGCCTGGATCCAGTCATGTCTGACGCCATTGATAAGCTGATTATCCGCACCAAAGAACATACCAAATCGACTTTTATTGTGATCAGCCATGATATTCCCGGTACCTTTCAAATTGCCGACCATATTATTATGCTCTATAAAAGTCAGGTGATCGCAGCGGGAACCTGTGAGGAAATCCAAAACTCCACCCACCCGGTTTTGGTACAGTTTTTTTCGCGTAACAGTGATATTCCGATCGATCAGAACTATGTCACTGGAAAATTGGACCTGCGCCCCTATGTAACGGGTGAGCTGGCCGGAGAGGATGCAGATTGAGATGAGTGTCGTCGGGATTTCGCTGGTTAAAGTCTTAGAGCATTATTTAACGCCCCAGCAATACAAACGCTATGTCCGGGATCGCCGCAACCAGATGGTCTCTCCTCAGCAGTCGTATAATGCGGCATTGCGGGATTTGAGCATTCGCGATACTGAAGCCGCGATTTTTAATTTGATCAATGTCTTTGAATCTGAACCCAAACATTTGCCTGCATTGCACTTGGCCCGTACGATGCTCTTTGGCTTAAACAAACTCTTTCATGAAGCTGGCGGGGATTTGCAAAAGTCCAAATACCCGAATATCAACAGTTGGCGCCAAAAAGTCGAAAAACAGATCCAGGAATTGGAACTTGAAGAGCAGCGCGTGCGCAATGAGATTTCCCAGACAGAAACCAAAAAAGGCCTGTTTGAAGGTCTCTTTGGCGGTGCCAAACGTCAGCAGCGCACGGCCCAACTCAAGCAACGCCTGCAAGAAGTTTTAAATGAATTGGCCCAATTGCAAAAACGCCGTACTCAGGCGATTAAATTGGTGCAAATTCAAGAATACGCAAATATTGTCAGCTTGATTCTTGAAGTCTGTATGTTCCCTGCCCGTTATAGCTGGTTGGCCGTCGACGAGCAAAAATCCAACGAATCCAAGTACCAGACCCAGATCTGGGTTGGCTAAACCGCTTGGCTCACATTCGCCTGGCAGCCTTGTTGGGACTGGGCTTTTTTTTGAGTGGTACTTTTGCACTCAGGGCCCAGACACCCCCCACACAGGCTGAAATTATCTCCCGTCAATTGCCTCAGCCCGATTATCTCTTGCTTTTAAATGCGGCTTATCCGGTCTGGATTGCCTGGGGCCAGCCCGAACAATTCAAGTTGTTTGACGTGCAGCGCATTTGGTTGCCTGTGCCAGAGCGCAGTCAGAACAGAGAGGGCTGGTGGCAGTACCGGGCTCTTTACCGTTTGGCGGGGGGGCGTTCAATCCTGCTTGGCTCTCACCCCAGCTCTGATCTTCGTCCGGATGATCCCGTTTTGGCGCAGGTGGCTTTGTCTTCGGGTGAAAGGCTCACGCTTTATCAGACGCCGGCAGGCGGTCTGAGATCTTCGGTCTGGGGCCCGTATCCAGGTTATTTTTTTCAGAGCCCGGCTCCCAGTACCCCTGGTTTGCCCAGTCCCGGCGATCAAGCGATAAGTTTGCAAGAGGCCCTGGATTTTGTCGCCTGTTTGCGGATCATGGATCGCCAAACCCTCGTTCCTTAATACCTTATTGAAACATCAAAAGTGATTTCCCTTTTGGAGGCAGAATAGATATGTTGACCATTAATGGACATTCCCTGACCCTGGAACAGGTGGAGGCGGTTGCCGTTGAGCGACAAGCTGTCGCCCTCGACCCGGCCTGTTTGCCCGCTTTGTTGCGGGCCCGTGCCGTGGTGGAGCAGGCAATGGCCTCCGGAGAGGTTGTCTATGGCGTGAATACCGGCTTTGGCTATTTAAAAAACCGCACAATTCCGCCCGAAGATATTCGGGCCTTGCAGCGCAATCTGATTCTCAGTCACGCCTGTGGGGTTGGAGAGCCCTTTCCCCAGGAGCGGGTAAGGGCCATGATTCTTTTGCGTGCCAATACCCTGATTCAGGGCCATTCAGGTGTGCGCCCAGTGGTGGTTGAAACCCTCTTGGCCTGTCTCAATGCCGGGATTCATCCGGTTGTTCCCAGCCGCGGCTCGGTCGGGGCCAGTGGCGATTTGGCCCCCCTTTCCCATTTGGTTTTGGCTCTTCTGGGGGAGGGTTTTGTGGATTATAAAGGCAGCCGCTGGCCGGCTGCCCACGCTTTGGCTGAAGCGGGTATCGTACCTTTGGTGCTCGAAGCCAAAGAGGGCTTGGCCTTGATCAATGGCACCCAGCCCATGTCAGCTTTGGCTTCTGCCGTGGTCTTTGGCATGGGCCAATTGCTCGATTTGGCTGATCTCATTGCAGCCATGAGCATTCAGGCTGCGCTGGGTTCTTCCCAGGCTTTTCGCGCTGACCTGCATGCCCTGCGCCCCCATCCAGGTCAGGTCTTGAGTGCCAAACGTCTCTGGCTAGCGATGCAATCCAGTCAAATCGTCGATTCTCATGCGGGCTGTGACCGGGTCCAAGATGCGTATTCTTTTCGCTGTTCGCCCCAGGTGCATGGGGCCAGTCGCGATACCTGGGAACACATCAAACAGGTGCTGGAGCGCGAGATCAATGCCGTCACCGACAACCCCCTGATTCTGCCTGAAAGCGGTGAGATTATCAGCTGTGGCCATTTTCATGGCCAACCGATTGCACTGGCGATGGATTTTGCAGGCATTGCCCTGGCTGAGTTGGCGAATATCTCCGAGCGCCGGATTGAACGTTTGGTCAATCCGCTATTGAACCAGGGACTGCCCGCTTTTCTCACCCCCCACGAGGGCCTCAATTCGGGGTTGATGATCGCCCAGTACACGGCAGCAGCCTTGGTTTCCGAAAACAAGGTCTTGGCCCACCCCGCTTCGGTGGACTCGATTCCGACCTCTGCCAGCCAAGAAGACCATGTCAGCATGGGTACAATTGCGGCCAATAAAGCCCTGAGCATTTTAAATCACACCCGGCAGGTGCTGGCGATTGAATTGCTCTGTGCCTGTCAGGCCTTGGACTTGCGGCAGCCACTCAGGCCTTCGCCTGTGGCTGCCGCGGCGCTGGCCGCTGTGCGGGAGCAGATTCCGTTTTTGCAAGAAGATCGCTATTTGTCCCCAGAATTGGAGTTGGCGAGTCGCATGTTGGCTGATGGCCATGTTTGGAATGCAGTCAAGGATCTCTTGCTGGATGATTCGCTTATTGCTTAAGGGCGCTGATCGGCGGCCTGAAAGCCCTGATAGAGCGCAAAAGCGCGGCTGACATATTGGGCCTGGGTGCCATAATTGCCTTTGCTCTCGGTTGGGTTTTTCCAGGCCGGATACGCCACACCTGGGAAGGTCTTGGCCAGGTCTTGACCCTTGTTTGCATAGGTCTGTTTAAATTCGGCGGCCAGACAGCGCAGGCTGTATTCGGGGTGATTGCGCAAAACACTGGCCGTGGCTTTGATGGTGGCTGGAAAACGCTGTGTGGTACCTGGGATCTTTTTGCCTTTCCAGTCTTGGGCCTGGGTGGCGGCAATGCCTGCTGCGTGCATGCCTCCGCCGATCTCTTGCATACGCGGATTAAAGGTCTGGCGGCCTGAGTGGTAGCTCTCAAAGATGCAATAAGTGGCCAAGGCAAAGGGGTCGGTGCCCGTTTCTGCGCCGATGCGTTTGAACAGTTCACCATAGGTCTCTTGCGATGGGGCTTGGCCTTTGCCTGCAGACAGATCTCCGCTCCAGGGGCGCGCCCAGATCTGGGGCAAATCTTTGAGGATTTTGTCGAAGTGATAAGCCGGGCTGCGGTCTTTGCCTGCTGGATAAAAACCAGGGAATTGTTTGGCTTGAAAATTCCAGCGGGGGAAGTTCTGAGCTGGATTTGTGGGGCCATCCAGGCCCAGTGACTGGCTGGGACGCGAGCTGCCCTGGGACGTAAGAGTGGACAGTGGCCCACTGTCTGGTCTGCTGTTTTGGTCTATTTTGGCGGGGGAACTTCCCGATGCACCTTTTGTTGAAGATCTTGCCGTCTCTGAGGTGGGTTTTTTAGGCGGGCTGGCAGGAGCGGCCGCGGAGAGCCGAGTTGGCTGAAGTGGGTTCATGGGGCCTTCTTTGCAAACGCTGATGATCACCTGTTATTTTAGCCTGTCTCTGGCCTGAATACAATAAGACAGGTCTTAAGGGCCGGCCACTGTATTTTGCTGCAGGGTTACCGCTGTCTGCGCCAGCAGTCGGCCATTCACCGATGCGCCAGTACCCAAAGTGATCCCCGTTTGTGAGAGCAGAATACCTTCAAAATGAGCATTGGTGCCTAACGCGGCGGGGCCTGTTGTTTGCCAGAAAATATTTCTAGCCTGGGCGCCGCCGCTTAAATGGACGGTGGTGGCTGCGGTTTGGTTAATGCCCCCTGCACTTTGGAAGATCCAGACATCGTTGGGGCCTCCTGCGAGCGTCAGATCTGCGGAGATCGTCACGGCGCTGGTCCATTTGTACAGACCGGGAATCAGGGTCAATCCGCCCAGATTGCCACTGCCAAGATTCGTAAAATCTGGCGAGATACGTCCTGCTGCATTGGTATAAGCGGCTTCCATATCACTGACAGCCACACTCAGATAGGCAGGTGTGGGGGCTGTCAAATCTGCGCCATAGAGTTTGCCATTCACCTGAGATGAGCTTGCAAAGCTGCCAGAGCTGTCGAGAATATAAGCAAAACCAGTCACTGCGGGCAAGGCAATCGGACTCACACCGAGATCTCCGGTGATCAGAGACGGACTGACGTTGGTCACCCCTGATTTTGCCAAAATCACGAATTGCTCAGCACTGCCGAGCGGAACCCGATCAGGGCCGTTGGCGCCATTGACGACAGTAATCTGTGTTTCAATCTGGGCTGCTTCTGCATCTTTCAGATGGAGGTCCACTTCCAATTGGGCTGTACCCGTGACGCTATAAGTGGGGGCATTTCCCACTTCAACCCGCCCGGTATTGCCATTGACCCCGCCCGTATGGGAGAGATAGCAACTCCCTTCGGCATACTGATAATCTGAACCCAGATTGGTCAGATTGCTGGTGCTGTCGAAAACTGTGTTTTGGTCAAAAGCGGCGACACCGACATAAAAATTCCCTGTGGTGATATTTGAAAAGGTAATCACCTGGCTGTTGCCACTTAAATTGCGGGCAATTGTAAACGGCCCATGGGCAATGTTTAATGCCCCTGGGGTGGGGGTGTTGGCGCTTGCGATCAGAAAGACCCGAAAGGACTGTATTTGACTGATCTCTTTTGCGGGCTTACCATCGAGAGAGGCCTGGGAATGAAAGCGTTGAGACGTCGGGGGGGTTGTTATTTTGACCTTGATGGAAGCCGCGTTGGATGGACTTTTGCTCAGAGTGGTCTGAGCGGATGGCTGTGTGCAGGCCAGATGCAACAGGCAGGTACCTGCGATCAGGGCTGTCTTTAGACAGGGTGAGAGAGGGGCTTTAATCATCCAATAAGCTCAAGGTCAGGGTCAGCGGATCGGTTCCGGTGACCCCAAAACTGCTGTCGACGCTGACCCGACCGGGGAAAGTGGGGCTTTCGCCACCGCCATTGGAGACATAATAATGTTCCCCGCCAATTGTCGCGCCAGAGGCCAGATTGGTGATATTCGCTCCGCTGCCATTTTGGCCGTCGTAACCGGCTGCCGCAACATAGAAGCTGCCCGCTTGGACCTGACTAAAAATGACCGTTTGGCTGTCTCCACTGGCGTTGATTCCGATTTTGTTGACGGTGAAGGGCCCAGCTGCTGTGGTCAGTGCACCTGATGCATTGAGGACCAGATAGAGTTTAAAACTTTGGAAATCTGCCACTGTTTTGGCAGCCTGAGTAGACAGGAATGGTCCCAGCGCGGGCAGGCGCAGGGCGAAAGTCCCTTTCCCTCCTTGTTGTGTGTCCAGGTTGATGATCTTTTCCTTGGATTGAATGGGGCCGTTGAGTGGGTTGAGGGCAGAACATCCCAGCAGCAGCAGACAACTCAGATAAAGAGTGTGGTGTATTTTGCTTGGCATGGCACGCACCTCCTTTTATCAATTAAAGATCAAGTTTGTATAAAGTTCAAATTAATTTAATTTAATCCCAGCTGAATCTGGGCTTGTTAAGCTTAACTGAGTGACTTTTCAGAGACTGCTCTAAGGAGAAAATGGATGCCCGATACCCTGAGCAAAAGAATGAAATTTAGCTTTCTGACCCTTGTATGTTGGGTTCTTTTGGCCTGTACCAGTCAGACCCTGCTTGACCCCGAGCTGTTGATCGAGCCCAGCTCGATTCAGTGGGGAACCAAACTGGCAGGAACCTTTTCTCTGCGGCCAGATGCTCTTTTTCGGGCTTCCGAGACACCTGTTTTGAAAATGCAGATCAGTGGGCTGCGGGTGAAACAGGGAGAGCTTCATGTCACTGCCGATCTCTCCCTCAGTCAAAACCAGCTTGCCATGGGCTCTCACAATAATATTTGGGGCCAAAACGGGCTCGTGCAGAGAATATCGGGGAGTTCGGTGGGGCCGATCAGCCCCTATGGCAGTGCGGAACTTGAACTTGCGTTGGGTTTGCCCGCCGGTGCTCAGGGGCAGATTTGGGTGGAACTCACCCTCCGGGATTTGCATAATCAAAGCAAAATGACCCGTTTTTCTGTTCCCCTGAGCATTCAGTTAGCTGGCTGAGACGGGAGCCACGGGGGCCGTTGAACCATCTGTGACCGTTGTATTGGAGTCGATGGTGGCGCCGAGTGCATCTAACAAGACCAAGCTGATGCCCAATTGGTCCACTTCGGTAATGGCATAAGTGGGAGCGGCTCCGACCGCGACTCCGCCGGTGCCGTTCCCGCCTGTGCTGGAAACATAGACGTGTTGGCCACTGATGGTGCTGGTGGATGCCAAATTGGTGATATTGGCGGCTCCTTCCAAGGCTTTGACCGCGACATAAAACCGTCCGGTAGAGGCCGTGACGTTGGTAAAGACAATGGTTTGAGCCATCGCTGTCAGGTTGACAGGAATTGTAAATGGACCGAAAGCTGCGCTTAAAGCACCACTGGGGGCCGTTGCACTGTCGAGCAAGTAGACCTCGAACGAGGTAATGTCTGTTGAAACTTTGTTGGACTCACCCCCGGTAGAGGCTTGGGTTGTCAGCCGGCTCCGGCCATTGGTCAGGTTGAGTTTCATCACCACTGAGGCCGTTGTTTGAGCGCCTCTGCCGACGTCAAGCACAGTAACCTGCTCGTTTTTGGCGTGGAGCTCGTTCACAATCTGGGCCACAGTTTTGTTTGTGATGGGCAGTGAACCGAAGTTGGTTTGGCCGCTCAATTGGGTCGATGAGGACTGAAGGGGAGTGGCACAGGCCAGCAAACTTGAGAGGGCTATCCAGGGGAGGATGGCGAGGCTGAGAGGGTGTCTTGATAATTTCATGGTTTTTCTCGATTCGTTTTGACTCTTTCGGTGGGTCTGCTCTCATCATAAATGCAAAATATATAGCTATCATCGAGGAGGTGTTGATTTGATGCAAATTATCAATAAAGTTTGTATTGAAATATTAAAATTAAAATATTTTATAAAAATAATGCTAAAATTAAATAAAATAGAATAATTTATTTTTTCACTCATTTAAGTGTTAACTATCAATGACATCGCTTCATATTCTGCTCGTCCACCAGCCCTCGCTGGAACTACAGGTATTTCTCAGGGCCCTTAAACAGGGGGGCTATGAGATCTGCTCCCGAGAAGTGACGGATTTGGCGGCTCTCAAAAAGGCCTTGGCAGATGGCTCAGCCTGGGATTTGCTGTTTTTGCAAGAGCCCCTTCCCGGCTGTACTGCGGCTGACGTCTTTGAAACCCTCAAACGGTATCCTTTTTTTATTCCGGTGATCGTGCTCTCTCAAGGACTGAGTGAAGAAGCCCTTGTGCAATTGATCAAATTGGGGGCCTCTGACTGTCTCAGCAGCAACAAGCTCCGGCGTTTACTCCCGGCCGTTCAAAGGGCTTTGCAAGAAGGTCTCCAATCCGATGCCCATTCTGCAGCTGAACAGCACCTGCAGCGCTGGTTGGCTTATAGCCCTGTGATGCTCTATTCTGCAGGTATTACCAACGACTTTAAGACCCTGTCGATCTCAAACAATGTTGAGCAGCAACTGGGCTATCAGGCTCAAGACTTTATCAACGAACCCAATTTCTGGCGGGAACATGTTCACCCCGAGGATCTCAAGGGCCTTTTGCAGGAACGTCTGAGTCTGTTTGAAAAAGGCAGTGTGGGGTATGAGTATCGCTTTCGTTTGCAAGATGGTACTTATCGTTGGCTGTATGACAAAATGCAGTTGATTCTTGACGAAAACGGCTTGCCACTTGAAATTATTGGCTATTGGCAGAATATCTGTGAGTATAAAAAATTGCAGATGCAGGTTTTCCAATCCCAGAAAAACGAGGCTCTTGGGCGCCTGACCAGTGGTATCGTGCATGATTTTAACAATATTCTGACAGTCATCGCCATTTACACAGGTATGATCAGCCGCCGGGTCAGTCAATTGCAAGACAGCAAGCTACAGTCCTTTGCCAAAGAAGTTGTCAGTGCCACCCACCGGGCGGCTGCTTTAACTGCTCAATTAAAGGCCTTCAGTCGCCAACAAATCATTCTGCCCACCGTTCTGAATCCCAATCAGATCCTTGTACACATGCAGGCCATGCTCAAACGCTTGCTGGGGCAGACCATTTCCCTGCGTGTGCAAGCTTCTGCTGATCTGGCCTGTATCAAAGTTGATCAAAGCCAAATCGAACAGGTATTTTTAAATCTTTCGATCAATGCCCGAGACGCCATGCCAAAAGGGGGGCACTTG
The DNA here is from genome assembly GCA_051715345.1 of Candidatus Blackallbacteria bacterium. GTDB lineage: Bacteria > Cyanobacteriota > Sericytochromatia > UBA7694 > UBA7694. Next base: position 57,040 of record JBPXJQ010000026.1, on the reverse strand, counting down.
GCCCTCAAGACCTATAATATTCACTTGAAGCAGCGCTATGATGGCCCCATTGAAAGCATCCCTGCAGGCCGGTATGTCTGCCTCGAAGCCGAGGACAGCGGCTGCGGAATCTCTTCTGATGTTTTGCCCCATATTGTTGAACCCTTTTTTACAACCAAAGAGTTTGGCAAAGGAACCGGGCTCGGACTGGCGACGGTCTATGGGATTATCAAACAATACCAGGGATACCTGGATGTCAAAAGTAAAACAGGCCAAGGCAGCACCTTTTTCATTTACTTCCAACCTTTCCAAGACACACTCCCTTCGGTCCCGATCACAAAGGCGATCAGCGAAAGTCTCCGTGTTTAGCTGGACAGCAAATTGTCTGTCACAAAGCGATAGCCGATGCCTCTGACGGTTTGGATATAAGCTGGGTTTGCGCGATCGGGCTCAATTTTGTCGCGGATATTGCTGATATGAATATCGACAATCCGATCTTTGACTTCCAGATTATTTTCCCAAATATGGGCCAAAATCATATCTCTGGTAAAAATCTGATTGGGGGCTGAAGCCAAGAGAAAGAGCAGGTCAAATTCTTTTTTGGTAAATTCTTTGGTCTGATTGTCCACCGATACCCGCCGGGTGATCGAATCAATTTTGAGATGATCTTGCTCAATCACCGTGGCTTGGCTGGGCGCGAGGGCTTGGGATTGGGTATTTTCTTGGGGCCTGGCCAAAATACCTTTAATGCGGGCCAAAAACTCCCGTTCTCGAAAGGGCTTGGTAATATAATCCTGGGCACCGGTTTCAAATGCCAGAACCATGTCCAATTCGCTGTCAGAGCCCGACAAAAATAGAAACGGCAGGGCAGGAAAAATTTCTTTGATCTCTTTGCACAAGTCGAGGCCGTTGATATCGGGCAAACCCAGATCACAAATCAACAGTTGTGGTGTCTGCTTTTTAAGCAGTGCCAAGGCCTCTGAGCCATTCTTTGCTGTTAAAACATGGTAATGTGCTTCACTTAAAAGTGCGACCAGGGCAGTCAAGAGAGTTTCGTCGTCGTCGATGACAGCAAGGGTCATTTGATTGGCTAAAATGGCTAACTCCCCTGAACAAGGTTCCTCTCAAAGGCAGAGACGCGAAGTATATCATTGTTGAACATGAAACAAACACGGGTCAGAAGGATGTTGAACCATCTCATTTGTCTGACCCGTGCTGATTAAAGACCCAATTTATTTGAAAATTTCGCCAAAAAACAGTTTCATTGCTTCCCAGGAGCGGCGATCCGCGCTCTCATTGTAAGCCGCGCCCGTGCTGGGGTCGTTGCCTGCCTCTTTGATCGTAAAGGCGTGGACGGCGCCGCTATAAGAGATCATCTGCCAATCGACTTTGGCGGCGTTCATTTCAGCACCAAAGGCCTCAATTTCTTTGGCTGGCACAAAGGGATCTGCGGCTCCGTGTAAAATCAGGACCTTGCCTTTGATATTTTTGCCATCAGCGGGGGTGGGGCTGTCGAGGCCGCCATGAAAGCTGACAATGCCTTTGAGATCGGCGCCGGTGCGGGCCAGTTCCAACACGCCTGTGCCGCCAAAACAATAGCCAATAGCTGCCGTTTTGGCCGGATCTGATTGGGGTTGGTTGAGCAGGATTTGATAGCCCGCTTTGAGGCGCGAGCGAAAGAGCGACCGATCGGCTTTGTATTTGCCGGCCATTTGCCCTGCTTCTTGGGGGGGCTTGGGGTGGACCCCTTTGCCATAGATATCTGCAGCAAAGGCGACATAGCCCATTTCTGCGAGTTGCTCGGCCCGTTTTTTGACATTGGGGTTGACGCCAATCCAATCATGTACGAGCATGACCGCTGGGCGTTTGCCCGTTTGGGCGGCATTGTAAGCCAGATAGCCTTGCAGCACCTGATTTCCGTCTTTGTAGTCAATGGCCAGGGTTTTGAGCTGGAATTTGGCTGCGGATTTGGCTGCGGATTTGGCTGCAGATTTGGCCTGCAAGTGGGTTTGCCCATTTGATTGGGCGGGTGAGGTGTGGCCGACCACGAGCAAGACGGCTGCCAAGAGAGGGAGCGAAAAACGGTTAAACTTGGTTTTTTGCTTGGTTTTTTGCATGATTCAGGGGTCTCCTAAAATTTAAAAAGCTAAAATCAGATTGGGTTCACCCAGTTTACTGCGGGATCAAACTCCTTGCCCAGCGTCCGCAGCAGGTGGGCCAATATAACGTGATTGGGGGCGGATCAAGCGCCCATACAGATTCTGTTCGCAGGCATGGGCAGTCCAGCCGGCCAAGCGGCCCAGGGCAAAGAGAGGGGTAAAGACCTCTCGCTCAAAGCCCAGCGATTCGAGTAAAAGGGCTGTGTAAAACTCGACATTGGTCTCTAGTTTGCGCTCGGGTTTATGTGCGCTCAGCATTTCCAGCGCCACGCTTTCGACACTGCGGGCCAGGGCCAGTCGTGGGTTTCTGTCGTTGCTGTTGTCGTGGCTATTTTGCCAAGTTTGCAAGGCCTGGCGCAGCACATCCGCGCGGGGATCGCGCACCCGGTAAATGCGGTGGCCAAAGCCCATCAGCCTTTGCCCAGCTGCCAACTCAGCTTCAAGCCAGGGGCGGGCCCGTTCTGGACTGCCAATCGCGTCGAGCATATCCAGCACGGGACCTGGTGCGCCACCGTGTAACGGTCCTTTTAAGGCGCCCAGGGCTCCCAAAACTGCCGAACGCAGATCCGAGCGGGTTGAGGCAATCACACGGGCGGCAAAGGTGGAGGCATTCAAGCCGTGGTCACTGACGCTGACCCAATAGTGGGTTAATGCTTGAACCCAACTTGAATCGGGTATTTTTCCGGTGATCATCCGGCCAAAATCGGTCACAGCTTCATTTTCGGGTGCCGGGCAGAGCGGGCTTTGGCCACTCTGCAGCCGCAACCAGCCGGCCAGCAGCACCTGGGCGGCCGAGAGTAAGTCGCAGGCTTGGGGCTCACCCGGTAAGAGATCCAGCCCTGCACGCAGGGCTTCGAAAGCCTTTAAGTTTTGCAGATGGGGCCAAAAGGGGGTGAGATGCTCAAAGGCCTGGGTGCGGGCCAAGCCGAATTCGGCTTGGGTTGGCACGGGGCAGAGATCTTGCCAGAGCAGGCCAATCAGGCCCTGCCAATCCAAGCTGTTTACAGCCTGTTCAAGGGTCAGGCCGCGCAGCCAAAGCTGGCCTTTTTCGCCATCGACATGGCTCAATCGGGTTTCACAGGCCACCACCTGCTCAAGGCCTGTGGGTGAGGGAGCGATTGCAGTCTTCATCTGTTTGTCTTCCTTTTCTGAAGGGATGATCTGAGCACCGCATGAAGGCGATTGGGCCGCCTCTTGAGTGCTGAGCTTATTATTGATATATTGATTGTATATAGTCAATCTTGATTGATAAATCAATATAACAAGCGGGTGTTTAAATGGGCGTTTCGCAAAGCTATCTCTCCTCGCAAGAGGTCTGTGCCCGTTTGGGCATTGCCCCCGCCACGCTGTATGCCTATGTCAGTCGGGGCCTGATCCGTTCTGTACGCTCTGAAGACCTGTCACATTCCCGCAGCAAACGCTATAACGCTGAAGATGTCGAAACCTTGCTCGGGCGGAAAGAGCTGAGAAAATCACCCGAACAGGTGGTTTCGCGCTCATTGGATTGGGGGGCTCCGCTGCTGGATTCGGAGATCTGTTTGATTCAAGCGGGACAATTTTATTACCGGGGTCAAAATGCCTGTGAATTAAGCCAAAGCCAGACCTTTGAATCTGTTTTGGCCTTGCTCTGGCAATGCCCGCCTCCCGATTGGGGCGGGGCACTTGAGAGCTTAGCGGCCTTGTCGGCGCTTAAGCGTGACGCAGCTCCTCTGTTTGACCCCTTGGCGGATCCCCTTTTGGCGATGCAAGCTGGGCTACTGGCCTTGGCGGGGGCAGAGCCCCGCTGTTGGGATCTGCGCCCAGAGGGCAGTGTGAGAACGGGCACACAGATTCTGGCTTTGATGACCCAGATCCTCTGTGGGAATTATCCCGGCCCTGCTGGGCTGGCGCAGACTTTGGCTGAAAGCTGGCTGCCTGATTCAACTGCCGCAGCTCCACTGTTGAACCAGGCCCTGATTCTCTGTGCCGAACATGAATTGAATATCTCGAGTTTTGGCGTGCGCTGTGCAGCTTCGGCGGGCAGCCATCCGGTGCAGGCTTTGCTGGCGGGTTTGGCCTGTTTCAGTGGAACGCGCCACGGCGGGGCCTGGGCGCGGGTCGAAGCCCTCTTACAGGAATGTGAGCGCTCAGATTCACCGGCTGTGGCTCTCAAAAATCGCCTGCAACGGGGGGAGCCGCTTTATGGCTTTGGGCATCCCCTCTACCCTGAGGGGGATCCCCGTTGGTTGGCACTGAACAGCTCTTTCCACGCGGAGTTGGCCCCCTCTGTCCAGGGCGATTTGCTCAGCACTGTGGCTGAATCTGTGCTGGCATTGAGTGGCGAGCTTCCCAGTCTCGACTTTGCCTTGGTGGCGCTTTGCCGTTTGCTCGGTTTGCCTTTGTCCTGCGCCCCGGCGATTTTTGCTTTGGGTCGGGCTGGGGGCTGGCTGGCCCATTTGCAAGAGGAATATGCACTCAAGCGTCTGATTCGGCCCCGAGCCCGATATACGGGCCCCGCTCCCCAAGAACAATTGCCGCTCTGATTGCACCTCTGGCGGGAATCCAGTACAATGAATGCATGACCTATACATCACTTGGCAAACATTTGATATCTGGGGGCGTCTGTCTGGCTTTTCTGGGAATGCCTGGAGTTATGCTTCAGGCCCCAGTGCAGGCAGCACCCCAGATTTCAGCTGTTGAAAAAGCTGAAGTAAAAAGGCTCTTGTTGGTCTTGACCACAGAGCGCAATCAGTACGTGCGCTCCCGCGCAGCCACTGAATTGGGAATGATTGCAGATCCGAGCGCGCTCGAGCAATTGCACACCTCTTTGGTCAAAGATCTCAGCACCCAGGTGCGCATGACATCGGCCAACGCAATTGCCAGGATTAACCAAAAATCCAGCGCTAAACGCCTTTTACAGGCTCTCTTGGTCAACCGGGGCCGCACCGATGCCCAAATTGCAATTATTCGTGCTCTCGGCGACATGCGCGGCAACTCCCGCGAACTGATTCCTGCTATTTTGCAATTGTTGCGCAGCCCCAGCCCCTTCATTCGCGAAGCTGCTGTGGAAGCCCTCTGGAAAATCGGCGATAAAAAGGTCTCCAAATACCTGATTAAATTGCTCAAAACCGAAGACGATACCATGGTCAAAATGACCCTCTGTAGCACGATTGCGGATTTTAAAGATCCCAACTCAATTCCCATTCTGGAAAAAATCTCAAAACAGGCAGATCAACCTGTGGATGTGCGTGCCCTGGCCCAAGAGGCCCTCGACAAATTGTCCGAGATGGGCATCGAAGCCCCCTGAAGCACTGCTCCTGAATTTGGGCTCAGACTCTAGAAATTTCCTTTGACCACATATAGGCCCTGGCTGTCTTTGCTAAAAAACGGCTTAGAAGCGGCTGTGCAGGCTCCACATAAAGCGCCGAATCAAAGGAATAAACCGCAGCAAACTCAGCATTTTGAGTTCCTGTTTTTCATCCAAATAGCTCCATTCATCCAAAACATGTAAGCCGGGTACCAGGGTTTCCAGTTGCTGAGCTGAGCCCAAGCCCGAGTGGAATTTGGCTTGAACGCGCATGTGAAAGTGATTTTGCAATATATTGCGAATCACCCAACCCCAGTTTTTGACAAAGTAGCGCGAAGCCATTTCACAGACCAGTTCACTCTCTTTAAATGCCGTTTGCATGGCGTTTAAAAGTTCAAACAGCTCTGTTTCGGGCAAATACATAAACAGCCCTTCGGCCAAAAACAGCCGGGGCACAGAGCAAGGTGGCAGGGCCTCAAACCAGTGGTGCTCAAGCACAGATTGGGTCAAACGGGTCGTGCGGGGCGCCGATTCAAACAATTGGGCCCGCAAGGCCATCACCGGCGGCAAATCCAATTCGACCCAAGAGGCTTGGCCATTGTCGCAGCGCGAAAAGCGGGTGTCTAGCCCTACGCCCAGGCTCACCACCTGGCCTTGGGGAAAGCGTTGCAGGTAGTGCCGGGTCAATTGGTCAAAATAACGGGTGCGCAAAACCAGGGCACTGACCATCAGCGGATTCATTTTTCCGCGTGAAAAATGCCGATAAAGCGGGCGTTCAGAGTGATAAAACAGGGGCAAAAACGCATCCGCCAGCGCCTCTGCTGCCGGGTCTTTGAGAATCGGTTTTTGGCTGCGGCTTTCGATCACACGGGCATAAAAAGGCAAGAAAAGGGTCTCGGAGATATCCCCAAGACCCTTTAATTCTGCGTGCATTAAGTGGTTTAAACCAACATACCCGCAATTGTGGCGGTCATAAAACAGGCCAATGAGCCTGCAATCACGGCCCGAATACCCAGGCGGGCCAAGTCACCTCGGCGGCTGGGGGCAATCCCACCAATGCCACCGACTTGAATCGCAATTGAACTCAAGTTGGAGAAGCCGCAGAGCGCGTAGGTAATGATCACTTTTGAGCGCTCGCTGATATCAACCCCACCGGGTTTGATAATTTCAGAGAGATTGGCGTAAGCCACAAATTCGTTGACGATCGTCTTTTGGCCGAGCAAGGTGCCGATCACACCCGCGTCTTGCCAGGGCACCCCCATGATAAACGCCAGGGGCGCAAACAGCCAGCCAAAGATCACCTCAAGTGAGAGGAAGGGCAGACCAACCCAGCCGCCCAGGGTTTTGACGCCAAAATTGACCATGGCAATCAGGGCAATAAATGCCAGCAACATGGCGGCCACGTTCAGGGCCAATTGCAGGCCTTCACCAGCTCCACGGGCGGCGGCATCGATCACGTTGGCGTCGATGCTTTCAACTTCAAGTTTGGCCTCTGCACCTGCTGTTTCGGGCACTTCGGTTTCGGGTACCATGATTTTGGCCATGACCAAGGCGGCAGGGGCCGACATCACGCTGGCCGCCATCAAATGGCCAGCAATTTCAGGAAAATTGCCGCGCAACATGCCCACATAGGCAGCCATTACGCCGCCTGCGACCGTGGCCATACCGCCAACCATGACGGCCATTAGCTCGGACTGGGTCATTTTTTCGACAAAGGGTTTGATTACCAAAGGCGCTTCGGTTTGGCCAACAAAAATATTGGCGGCTGCAGAGAGGGTTTCTGCGCCGCTGGTTTTCATGGTTTTGGACATGAGTTTGGCAATCACATTGATCACCGCTTGCATCACACCGAGGTAATACAAAACGGTCATCAACGACGAGAAAAAGATGATTGTGGGCAAAACCCCAAAGGCAAAAATCATGCCAAATTTATCCATATCTACGAGGGTGCCAAAGATAAATTTGGAGCCCTCCAGGGTGAAATTGAGCAAAGTACCGATGGCGTCATTGGCCCAAGAAAAGACCATTTTGACAGGGGTTTTGAGAATCAAAAGGGCAAAAATGATCTGCATCAGGGTGCCCGCAACCACCACCCGCAGGTTGATATGTTTGCGGTGTTCAGGTTTACAAAATAAAAATGCAATCCCGAGCATCACAAACAGCCCAACAAAACTGATTAATTTTTCCATACCGTCATCCCTTACATTCAGACTTTAAAGATTCAGACTCAATCAAACAGAGGCAAATTTACTTTTAAATCAAAAAGGCCCATCTCTACTTGAGATGGGCCTGTATCTTAAACGCTGACCTGTTCCTTGCGTTTGCTGATCACAGAAGAGATCAGTGAGAGCACAATAAACGCTAAACCAATAAAGCCAGTAATCACTTCAGAAATATGGATGACAATGCTGGCGAGCATAATCATGGCCAAGGCGCCGATCGCATAATGAGCCCCATGTTCGAGGTAGATATACTGATCCAGGGTTTCTTTTTCAACCAGAAAAATCGTCAAAGATCGCACAAACATGGCGCCGATGGCCAAACCCACCATAATGATTACCACGTCAGAGGTAATCGCAAAAGCGCCGACAACCCCGTCCAATGAAAAGGACGCATCCAGAATTTCCAGATAAACAAAACTCATGGCGCCTGCATTTTTGGCAGTCGTACCAATCATGTTTTCCAGACCCTGGGATTCAAACAAGGTGGCAAAACTGCCAACCAAAACAAAGAGCACAACCCCAAACAGGCCTGAAAGCATGACGGTTATGCGATCGTGCTCGGGAACAAAACCTTGGGCAATCATCAAAATGATAATTGCCACAACCACTTCAATCGATTCGAGTTTGCCCACTTTGGACAGCCCCGATTCCAAGATGTGAATCCAGTGAACTTCTTTATTGTCGTCCAGGACGAACGAAAGAAAGACCAGTAAGAGAAACATGCCGCCGAAGGCTGCGATTGAAACATGGGACTTTTCCAGTTGATGGGCGTATTCTTTGGGGCTGTTTAGCGCCATCATCGTCACATCTACCAGACCATGGCCGGTTGCGATCGCCACAATCAGCACTGGAAAAACCAAGCGCATACCAAAAACGGCGATCAACATGCCCCAAACTAAAAAGCGCCTGCGCCATTTATCGTCCATGGTTTTGAGAACCGAGGCGTTGACGACGGCATTGTCAAACGAGAGGCTGACTTCCATCACGCTTAAAATAGCGGCAATCAAAACACCGACGCCGCCGCCCCAGAGGAAAGCGCAGATCAAACCGATCAGGGTGACAAAAAATGAGGCCTTAAAATATTTCATAGCGCCTGTTCCAGCTGTTCTGTCCCAGCTATTTGACGGGCCGATATAAGGGGGGTTGGATACAATGAGTGTGTCATGTTTTTACCGTGTTGTACTGTAACAAACTAGCATGAAATCGAGCAAATGAACAGATCAGGCGGACTTGGACAAAGTGGATCTGTTTTTAAAAGCGAAAGAGCAGGCGGGCATTTTCGGTGGTGATTTGGGCGATGTCTTCGGGCTCCACCGCTTTGAGCTGAGCCAATTGGTGCAGCACCTGGGACAAATAAGCCGGTTCATTGCGTTTGCCTCGGTGGGGAACCGGTGCCAGCCAGGGGCTGTCGGTTTCGAGCAAAAGGTGTTCCGTATCGATTTCTTTGGCAATGGCCTGCAGGTTTTGCGCGCTGCGGAAGGTTAAAACTCCCCCAAAAGCCAGAAAAAAATTCATCTCAATCGCCGCCTGGGCAAAGGCCAAATCTCCCGAAAAACAATGCATCACCCCTCCCACTTCTTGGGCGTCCTCCTCTTTGAGGATGGTGAGCAGATCTTCATAGGCCTTGCGGCTGTCTTGTTTGTCGCGAACATGTAAGATCAGGGGCAGATCCAATTGGTGGGCCAGTTGAATTTGTTTGCGCAGACTGTGGTGCTGTACCTCAGGTGGTGAGCTGTCCCAATAATAATCCAAGCCCGTTTCACCAATGGCCACCACATTCGCAGAAGCTGACCATTCCAACAATTGCGCTTCCGTCTCGGCGTTCCAGGTATGTGCGTCTTGAGGGTGAATTCCCAAACCACAATAGAGCAAACCTGGATAGCGCTGTGCCAATTCCAAAGCAGAAAGACAGCTCTCGAGAGTGACGCCCGGAAGTAACATCCGGATCAGTCCCTCATCGAGAGCCCTTTGTATGACCTCAGGTCGATCGTCTTTGTAGTCGTCGAGATTGAGGTGGGTATGCGTGTCGATCAAATGCATGTCCGAGGACAGGCTTTTATTTGATTTCGACTTTGCCGCCTTCAGCTTCGAGCTGGGCTTTGATGGCTTCAGCTTCTTCTTTGCTTGCGCCTTCTTTAACGGGCTTGGGCAGGGTGTCAACCAGCTCTTTGGCTTCTTTCAAACCAAGGCCAGTCAGTTCGCGAACGACTTTCAGTACCTTGATTTTATTGGCGCCAGCGTCAGCCAGGATGACGTCGAAATCGGTTTTTTCTTCTTCAGCAGCAGCGGCAGCGGGGCCGGCAGCAGCTACGGCCACGGGGGCAGCAGCAGAAACACCGAATTTATCTTCAAACATTTTCACCAGATCAGCGACTTCCAGCAAGCTCATGCTGCCGACTGCTTCAACGATATCTTCTTTGGTCAGAGTAGCCATTGTAATGCTCCTTCTCGATTAACTGTTTTCTTCTTTTTGTTTGCGAACGGCTTCCAGTGCATAGACCAGATTCCGGGCCACCCCAGAAAGGGTGATGACGACGCCCTGAGCGGGAGATTGCATGGAGCCCAACAATTTGGCCACCATCTCTTCACGACTGGGCAGGGTTGCGATTTGATGCAGATCTTTGGCAGAAACTGCCTTGCCTTCTACAATGCCACCGCGAATTTCAAGTTCTTTTTTCTTTTCCTTGAAAAAGTCCAAGAGTGTCTTGACTGGGGTGACTGGATCGTTAAATCCAAAAACCAAGGCCGTGGGACCCTCGAGGTAACTGTCGATTGCGGGCATGCCTTCAGTTTCCTGAAGCGCACGGCGGACAAGGGTGTTCTTGGCCACTGTGTAGTCTCCACCTGCATCTTGCAGACGACGACGCAACTCGCTCATTTCTTTGACATTCAGACCTCTGTAATCAGAGACCATTGCCAATTTTGTACGGGAAAATTGATCTTTAAGTTCAACAATCCGTTCTTGTTTCTGGGCCAGAGTAACCATCGTTTTTCTCCTTATTCAACCGCAGATAGTTCATTCAACCGGCCAAGATCGACATGCAAACCAGGACCCATCGTTGCAGACAGGGCGAAGGTTTTGATGTATTGACCTTTTGCGGCAGAAGGCTTGACTTTCATGATGGCACTGTAAACGGCTGCCAGATTGCGCATGAGGCGAATCGATTCGAAAGAGGATTTGCCAATCGCCACGTGCACATTGCCTTGGCGATCATTGCGGAATTCCACTTTCCCACCCTTGAATTCAGTCACAGCTTTGCTCACTGCATCAGGTGAAGGAGCAACAACGGTACCTGCTTTGGGGTTTGGCATCAGTTTTTTGGGGCCGAGAATCTTACCCAGCTTGGACAGCGGGGCCATCATATCGGCGGTAGCAATCAGAACGTCGAAATCGAACCAGCCGCCTTGAATTTTTTCAATCAACTCATCAGCACCAGCATCAACGGCCCCTGCTTCAACAGCGGCTTTGATTGCAGGGCCTTTGGCTGCTACGACCACGCGGACGGTTTGACCCGTACCTTCGGGCAGTGAGACGGTGGAACGTACCTGCTGATCAGCATGTTTGGGGTTAATGCCCAAACAAAAGGCGACTTCCACGGTTTCATCAAATTTGGCCAAGCTGGTTTTTTTAACCAGTTCTACAGCCTCAGAGGGAGAAAATTGGGTCTGGTCTCCCACCAGTTCATTCATCTGTTTTTGTCTTTTACTCAAACGTGCCATGGCTCAGTCCTTTATCCTGTTATTTAACAGCCACGCCCATGCTGTGAGCAGAGCCCTCAATCATCTTGATGGCTGCAGCCATATCCCGCGCATTGAGGTCAGGCATTTTGGCCTGGGCAATTTCTCTGACTTGGTCAGAGGTTAAAGTGCCAACAATGGTTTTTTGGGGATTAGCAGAGCCACTTTCGATCTTGAGAGCTTTCTTGATCAACGCAGAGGCGGGTGGAGTCTTGGTAACAAAGGTAAAAGAGCGGTCATCATAGACACTGATCTCAACAGGAATAATCATGCCTACCTGATCTTTGGTGCGATCATTGTAGGCTTTGCAGAACTCCATGATGTTCACGCCATGTTGGCCGAGAGCCGGACCGATGGGCGGAGCGGGGTTTGCTTTGCCTGCATTAATTTGCAGCTTGATCAGGGCAGTGACTTCTTTGCCCTTGCCTTTTCCTTTTTTAGCTGGTGGTGGTGCCATATAATTCGGGCGACGTACTCTCCGAGGGGAAGTCGCCGACCTCCTTTATCCTTCTAATTTTCAACAATCTGATACCTGAGTTGAAAGCTCCACAGTCATGGACATACAATTTTTAGGTACTGCGAATTTTCTCTGCTCTGTTTCGAACGGCGACGATGTCTTTACAGATTCTGTTTTAACAAAACCCATCTCAATCAAAGTCTGTTTGAACAGGGCGTGAGAAGCGACGCGGGTACACAATTATGTAAATATCTACGTGTAAACATCAAAATCAAATATCACACAATTCAGATACCACATTATACACGATCTTTTACTAAACAAAAGTAGAACGTTAATGAAAATTTAGTCTCATCAAAGCGCTCTGGAGTTCGTGCTAAGGGCAAAATGAAGGATTGTAACGATTTCCCTGAAGGAGACATGCCGGGGGTCGAAGCAGATGTTGAAACGCCGGAGCCGAAAATTAAATGGCTACCGGGGGGATTTTGTCCCGACCAGGGGCGGACCCTGTTTCGCTTCTTCAGGTTTCCACGATATCTTTACAGTCTTTGCATTTTTTTCTTGGGCGCAAAATCCATCTTTTTACAGTTACTTTTTCAGTCTGATCGCATACCAATGCTGTCAGAATAAAAATTATAGATCAAGTGAGGGAAATGTGTAAGGGGATATGCTTAAAACCTGTTTACCCTCCCCTCTCTGCTAAAATGAAAAGAATTAAAAAAACAGAAACGCGAAGAAAGTAGGGCGAATAGATGCCTAAACAATTACCCACACGGGACATCTTGCTCCAGCTCCCCAAGACCGACTTACATGTGCATCTCGATGGCTCGATGCGGGTCGAGACGATGCTCGAGATTGCCAGCCAAAAAGGCATTGTCTTGCCGGCCTCCGATGCAGAAGGGCTGCGCAAATTGGTGCAGGTCGGTGAGGACTGTGAAAGTCTCGAACAATACCTGCAGGCCTTTGATATCACGCTCTCGGTCTTGCAAGACTTCGACTCTCTGCGCCGCACAGCTTTTGAACTGGCCGAAGATTCAGCCCGCGAAAATGTCAAATACCTGGAAGTGCGCTTTTGCCCGTTGCTGCACACCAAAAATGGCCTCTCAATGCACCAGATTGTCAAAGCGGTTTTGCAGGGGCTGGCCGACGCTGAGCGCCAATACGATATCATTACCGGTGTGATTGTGTGTGGGATTCGCCACATCAGTCCGGAAAGCTCACTCGACTTGGCGGGTCTCACCATCAGCTTTAAAAATCGCGGTGTGGTTGCCTTTGACCTGGCTGGGGCAGAATACGACAATCCTGCCAAAGATCACAAAGAGGCCTTTGAATTGATCCTGAATGAAAATATCAATTGCACCATTCATGCTGGCGAGGCCTTTGGACCCAATAGTATTGCTCAGGCGATTCACTATTGTGGGGCCCACCGCATTGGTCATGGCACCCGCTTGATCGAAGACCGCGATCTGCTCAATTATGTCAACGACCATCGCATTCCCCTGGAGATCTGCCTCAACTCCAATTTGCAGACCAAAGCGATAGATAAACTCGAAAATCACCCATTGAAAAAATACTACGATCTTGGTTTGCGTGTCACGATCAACACGGACAATCGCCTGATCTCCAATACCACCGTGACCGATGAACTCTATCTGGCGGCTCAGCTCTTTGACTTTGACGTGCACGATATCGCCAATATCCTGATCAACGGCTTTAAGAGTGCCTTTTTGCCTCACAACAAAAAGACCCGCATGTTGCGTTCAGTGATGGCGGAGTTGGACGAAATTTTGGGTGTTCGCCGCAGCAAATACGGCTATTGATGCCTTTTTCGGATCGGCGCTTTTGTTCTGATCTGTTTCTGTTTATTCAGCAGCAGCAGCTTTTGCCTGTCGGGAGTCGGGTGCTTTTGGCGGTTTCGGGCGGGCTCGACTCGATGCTGTTGTTGGATTTTTTTAAGCGCTTTGGCAGGCAAAAATATGGCTTGGATTGGGGGGTGGCCCATCTCGACCATGGGCTGAGACCTGATTCAGGCGCTGATGCGGCATGGCTGGCTGCATTTTGTCAGACCGCTCAGATTCCCTTTTGGCAGACCCGGGTGGATGTGGCTGAGCAGCATGCCCAGAGCCCGCAAAGCTCTTTGGAAGCCGTGGCCCGCGAGCTGCGCTACGATTGGCTATTGAATTTGGCGGCTGAGCAGGGTTTTAATTGCTTGGCGACAGCCCATACCGCCAGTGATCAGGCCGAAGGGATGCTGATGCGGCTGGTGCGTGGTTCTCTGGCAGGATTGGGGGGCATGGCCCCTTTGCAGAGCCGTGCGGGAATTCGTTTGATTCGCCCGTTGCTCAGCCAAACCCGCCCGAGTTTAGACGCTTATGCGGCTTTTCATCAACTCAATTGGCGCGAAGACCCCAGCAATGCTGAGTTGGATTTTTTCCGCAACCGCCTGCGCCACCAGGTTATGCCTTTGCTGCGCCAAGAAAATGCCCGCTTGGATCAACATTGGGCTGAACATGCCCTGCTCTGGCAAGACGAGCAGGCCTGGCTGGCAGAACTCACCACTGAAGCGGCAGGGGCCTGTCTCAAACAAGAGGCAAACATTGTCTTGCTGGATTTAAGACTTTTTCAGGGCTATGCTCAGGCCCTGCAACGCAGATTGGTCAAAATGGCCCTGACCCAGCTCTTGGGGGAGTGGAAGGTTTTTACCAGCCGTCATCTGGAGGCCGTTTGCCACTTGGCAGCGGCAGATACAGGCAAAGCCCTGAACCTGCCGTGCCAAGTGCGGGTCTCCAAGCGCAAACGCGCTTTGGCTTTTGAGCAGCTTTAATTTTTTAGATTGCTGATTTCTTTGCGCACCCGCTCGGGGCTCAGATTGCCTTGAATCAAACCTGTCAAAGCCGTGATCAAACGCGCATTCTGGATGCTGGCCTGTTCTTTGCCCAGCAGCTCTGAAAGCGGCTTTTCGTAAACCTCTGTGCGCTTTTCGCCCGTGCTGGGCAGGGTATAGCTAATCTCCAGGCGCAATGTATCGCTGGCTTTGTTGGGGTTTTTATTGGCCCGAAAACGCTCCAAAAAGAACTGCGAGGTATTAAACGAAAAATGGGTCGGTTGCACACCCTCGGCCACCATCGAGACCTCTTCTGCGGCGCTTTCGCCGTGTTTGAGCCAAGCTGGGTAGTCGAGTTTAAAGCGCAGATTGCGGGCGGCTGCGTGGGTCAGAGCCAGAAAGCGCTCCCCAAAGGCCCGTGTGGCATCTTCTTCATTGACAATTGCGTAATAAGAACCTTTGCCCACTTCGGTCAATTGGTTGAGAAAGGCCTCATTAAAACCGGCCCCAAAGCCCAGGCCCGAGAAATAAATACCTGCTTTGTCGTTGATCTGGGTCTGCCGTGAGACCATAAGGGGATCAACCTCACCCTGGTTGGCGTAGGCATCGGTCAATAGCAAGACGCGGTTGGTCTTGTCGGGTTGGTAATATTTGCGGGCAATGCGATAACCCTCTTGCAGACCGGCGTTGAGGTTGGTGCCTCCTTCGGGGCGCAGGCCTTCAATTTGTTGGTTCAGTGTGGCATTGGCTTCGGGCATTTGCAGGTTTTCGGCTTTGGTCGCTGCAGTGTCTGAAAAGGTCACTATATTGACCACATCACCCGGAACCAATTCTTGTTTTAGGCGGTATAAACCTTTGCGTGCCAGTTCGAGCTTATTGAGCCGGTTTCGAATTTCATCATAGCTGCCCATTTCAATTTCGTTCATCGAACCCGAGACATCAATCACCAGCGTCAGCACCATCGGCGGGCGGGCCTGGCGGCAGAGAGCGGGCGCGGTCACATGCACACCCAGATCGTAGCTGTCGAGAAAGGGGTTTTCGGGATCGGCAATCCGATCCATCCCCATGCTGACCTTAAACAGGCCGGTTTCTTCTTGGTTCTCGTAAGGAAAGTGAATCCGGTTTAAAAACTCCCAAGGGCGGGCCAAGCTGGCTTCGGGCATTTGGCCCCCGTTGAGTTTTTCTTTGACCAATTCAACCGCTGCGGTGCTGGCGGAGTCGTCGTAAGAAAAATAGAAAAAGTCACGCAATTGGCTGGGCTCTGGCAAAGGGGTGGGCGTCGGCGTGGGAAGGGGTGTGGGAGTCGCTGTCGGTTCGGGGGTGGGTGTGGGCGTTGGCCAAGGAGTGGGTTGTATGTAGGGTGTTGCAGTTGGGCCGGGACTCCTGCTCGGGACAGGGGTGATACTGGGCAAGCTACTGGGTTGGGCTGTGGGAGGAACACTGCCGAGCCGGTTGGGATAGAGTATGGCTTCATAATCGCCATCGGTGAGTTTGAAGTATTTTTCGCTGCGCGCCACGCCGGTTTTATCCAGAATTTTGCCATCTCCCGCTTGCAGGCCCCAGGCATATTGACTCAGATCACTCTCCAAACTCAGCCCCGCAGGCAATTGAATCTGAACCACCCTTTCATCCGGCGACCAGACAAATTTGAGCTGATTCGGACTGACCACCTGTGCTGCCAATGCGCCGTTATTGCGCAGATGTAAGGCCAAATTTTTTTCAACCGAGGCCCGATCCATGGACTCACTGAAGCGCAGTTCTAAACCTTGAGGGGCTTCGGTATAGCTGCTACGCAACCAAGCAGCAGAAGTGACTTCGGGTTGATCCGAAATGCCGTTATAGCCTGCTGAAAAAGCATAGTTGCTGCCATCGGAGCCAAAATCATAGCGGTTGGCATTGGGGTCACCCTGTTTATTGGATTTGATCACCTCCACCCGTTTGCGCGTGCCCAGGCCCGGTTTTTCGACCACAATTTCGATTTGTACCCCCGAGGGCAAATTGTTAAAGGCGTAGGTTCCTCCAGCGGTGACTGTTTCAGCTTCATAAGGCACTGAGCCATTCAGTGAGCGGGCCACGACACGGGCGCCATCGACAGGTTTTTGGCTGCCGTCAAAGACCTTACCGTTCATGCTGCTTCTTTCAATGATTGAAATATCTGAGGTTGCGGCTGGGAGTGGATATTTATTATCAGAGGTGAAGGGTGTGTTTGTATACGCAGGCATTGGCGTGGGGCTTGCTGCAGGCACTGGGGTGGGGTTTGATACAGGGGCAGCAAACGAAGGTGCCGTGCTCGGCGTATCTTTGCGCTGATCACTCAATTCGCGGCTGGTGTCTTGCTGGTAGCGCCGCGTCAGGTCGAGCTGTTGCTGGCGCAGGGCCAGGGCCTTTTCGAGGTAGCCCCGGTACTCTCGCTCGATCTCGGCATTGCTGCTGGCCGGGCGCACCTCTTGCGGGGCACAGAGGGCGGGCACCAACTCAGGGGCCACCAAGGCGGCGACGCGCAAATTGCCGCCGCCACTGCGGTTGACGCCCATAAACGGAATACCGGGCTGCAGCAAGCTGCCAGTAGTGGCGCCTGGAGACGGTCCGGTGCCTTGGCAACTCACTGTACTCAAGCTCAGGGCACAGAGAGAGAGTACCAAAAGGCGTTTGTGGGAGCCAAAAAAAGTCAAAAAAGGGGTATGTGTCAGCATCGAAGGGTTCTCCTGCTCAATGGATAAAGATAGCGGGGATTCAATTGGAAAAACAAAACGGGAATATTTAGATGACGTTTATGTAACGAAAAAGGTTCCGGCCTGTTTTGAAAATATTCTTTAAAACCTGAACACTTCCCCCAAGACCTGTGTCTTTTCTGGGAGACGTTCGCGCCACACACACCCATGCTCCATTTTAGAAAGGAATCCCATGTCTCGATTGCACTCCCCTCTTTCCTCTGTTTCCCTTGTTTTGTCTCCTGCTTGGCTCTGTTCTCTCTGTGTTTTGTCTGTGCATGTTTTGCTTTTGCCTGCACCTGCAGGCGCACAAACAGAGACCTACCAACTCGAAAACCGCAATCCGCTGGTGCCCGCCCTGATCAAAATTTCCAAGATCACCGTGATTGGCAGCCGCTTTGAAGACGCCATTCGGCTTTCTCTTTTTACCCAACCTGGCGACGAAACCACGCCCGAGGCCCTCGAAAAAGACCGGCAGCGGGTGATTGCCCTGGGCTGGTTTGCCGATGTCACCCCGCGTTTGGTGGCCCAAGGCGGGGGCAAATACGAGCTGCTGATTTACGTCAAAGACAATCCCACTTTGCAAGGCGTGGTCTTGGATGCCGAGTCGGAATTGTTGCCTGAAGATGTCTTGCTCAAACCCTTTCTGGCCTTGAGCGGCCAGGTCTTAAATCTGGCTGAATTGCAAAAGGCCAAGGAGCAAATCGACAGCCCGCTGCGCTCGGCAGGCTACAGCTTGGCGCATCTGGAGCTGGTCATGCAGGAGCAAGAAATGCTGGATGCCGAGGGCAAATTGCATCTTAAATTACATCCCGGCCGGATTGAAAATCTGCGTGTGAGCGGCAATGAGCGCACCCAAGAGAAGGTCATTCTGCGTGAGGTCTCACTCAAAGCGGGTCAAATCTTTAAACGCCAAGACTTTGAAATGGATCTGATGCGCCTGCGCCGCCTGAATTATTTTGAAGAGGTCAATTTAATGCCCGAAGAGGGCTATTTGGACCCCCACCAGACCCGACTGGTGCTGCAGGTCAAAGAAAAGAAAACCGGTGATGTCGGCTTTAATTTTGGCCTGAATAACCGCGATGGCGTGATTGGCGGGGTGCATTATACCGATACCAATCTCTTCGGCGAAGGCCGCAATTTGAATGTGCAATTGCAGGCAGGTCTCGACGTGACCCGGCTTTTTTCGGGCAATCCCGCCCAGTCTCAGCGCAGCTTGTCCGGGCGGATTGACTTCTTTGAACCCTGGTTCTTGGAGAGCCGCACAGGCCTCGGAGCCAGTTTGTTCAGCGAACGCACCCCCCTGTTTTATGGCATTGAAAGTCCTGCCCTGGGTGTGGACCTCAGCAATGGGCTCTTGCAGACCCGCACCGGGGTCAGCCTCAATCTGGGCCGGCCGCTGGGAGATATTTATTCGCCCTGGCGCGGTCAGCTCTCACTCACCGCTGAGCAGGTGGGCCTGACCAATTTTTCGGGTACGCCGCAAAAAGATCTTTCGCTCAGTGGGCGTTACAGTGCCACCGACGTGCTTTTTAGTGCGGGTGGGACTTTGAGTTTTGATACCCGCGATTCCCTGCTCAATCCCAAACAGGGGGTCTATGGCTCGCTCAATGCCCAACCCGTTTGGGGTGATAGCTCTTGGCTGCGGGTGGCGGGCAATCTCAGTACCTATTTGCCCATGGCGGAATGGATGACTGTGGCCCTCGGGGTGCAAGGTGGAGCGCTTCTGGGCAATCACCCCATCTACGAGCAGTTTTTGGGCACCGGTTTCAGCGCCATTCGCGGCTGGCAAGAAAACGGCGCGTTGGTGGGCAAACAATACCTGATTGGGAGTGCCGAGGCGCGCTTCCCGATCTTTGCCCCGATTTCGGGGGTGCTCTTTGCTGATTTGGGCAATTTCTTTGGCTCTCAGGTCAGCACAGGGCCGTGGAAATACGGGGTGGGGGCGGGTTTGCGCTTTGAAACGCCAATGGGCCTGCTGCGTTTGGACTATGGTGTGCGCGACTTTCAAACCCTGGGTTGGTCTAATTTGTTGGAAGCAGGTCAAATTCACTTCAGTTTGGGGCATAAGTTTTAATTAACGGGGAGCGATTCAGCTTAAAGGCAGAATCTGGGCCTGTGTTATAATTTGCATCAATTGTTTTGTCTATTTGTTGAAGATAGAAACTGATTGAGCCAGCCATGATAGAAGCCTCCCATTCCGAAACCACAGTGAATTTGCCCGATCTGTTTCAGCAGCATCTGGCCATCGGCACCTGGGAATCAGATTTGCAAGCAGATCGGCTCACTTGGTCGGCCCATCTTTTTAAAATCTTTGGTCTCAGCCCTGAGCTGTTTACCCCGACTTTGCAGGGTTATTTGGGTTATATTCACCCCGATGATCGCCCCCGGATTGAGGCGGATATTCTGCATAGTCTGCAGGAAAAAAGCCCTTTTAACCACCAATACCGAATTTTGAAGTCTGGGGGCGAAGTTTGTTGGCTGCAGACCTTTGGGGATGTTGTTTTGGACCCACAAGGCAGCGTGATCCGTTTGCAAGGAGCCTGTCAGGATATTTCACAATTGATGTATGCCCAGCAGCAAACCCGTGAGGTTCAATCCCGCTGCGAGCAACTTTTTCGGATCAGCGAAGATCTGATCTTTGTGCATACCCTTGTCTCAACGCCTTCAGAAAGCGGTCATTTTGAACAGGTCAACCCGGCTGCCTGTCGTCAATTGGGTTTTTCTGAAGCGGAGCTTTTGCGCATGGGGCCGTGGGATCTGGTGGTGGATGAACAATTGCCCGAAATCGCGCTGGAAGTCGAACACTTGCTGCAGGGCGAGGGGCTGATCTTTGTCAAATGGCTAAAAACTGCTGATGGCGATAAAAAACTCTATGAAATGCACAGCCAACCCTTTCTTGAGGGCGAGACGCGCAAGGTCATGACCCTCGGGCGGAGCCTCGAAGCGCGTCAAGAGGCAGAAGCCCATCAGCAATTGATATTAAAGCGCTTGCAGGCCATGCATGAGCTAAACTCAACCCCCTTTAAGACTGAACAAAGCCTGATTGATGCGGGCCTCGAAAAAGCTGTGGAGCTGACCCAGAGTGAAATCGGCTATATTCATTTTGTCAGCGAAGACCAAGAAACCCTGAGCTTGGGGAGTTGGTTCCAAGGTGTGCACACACAGGGTCACACGGTTTATGAGCGTCAATATCCCCTTTCAGCAGCGGGAGTCTGGGCCGATTGTGCCCGTTTAAAACAGCCTATGATTCACAATGATTATCCCGCGCTCGCAAGTAAAAAGGGATTGCCTGACGGCCATTTCGCGCTGGTTCGCCACATGAGTGTGCCCGTGTTGGATAACGAACAGGCGCGTTTGATTCTGGGGGTGGGCAATAAATCAAGTGATTATTCTGAAACCGATACCATTCAATTGCAATTGCTTTCGGAGTACGTCTGGCAATTGCTCAAAAAACACCGCTCAGAGCAAGCCTTGCAAGAACGCATCAAAGAGATGCACTGTCTTCAGCAAATTTCAGAATTGGCTTCATTCAAATGGCAAGACCTGAGTGAATTTTATGCCCAGGTTGTGGCTCAATTGCCAGCCGCTTTTTGTTCTCCAGATCAGACCCAAATAGCGTTGCAATTGGAAGGCCATGTTTACCGCAGCAGTCCCTGGGCTGAAGACGCTCAACCCGTATTCAAACGACCCATTGAGGATGCGGGTGAGGTTTTGGGCTCTCTCCAGGTTTTTCTCGATCGGACCCTTGATTTGGCTTTGCTGCCTGAAGAGATCTTACTGATGCAGAATGTCATGACCATTTTGCTGCGTACCCGTGAACGGATTTTAAGCCAAGATGCTTTGCTTACCCTGAATAATGCGCTTGAGAGTGAAGTGAGTCAGCGCACACAAGAACTCACTTTGGTCGTTCAAAACTTACAAGCCAGGTTAAAAGAGCTGCAATTTCTCAATCAGGTGGCTTCGCTTTTGCAGGGCGATACCCCACTCGAAGAACTCAAACATCCTTTGACGGCGTTAATGCAAGCCCAGGTCCTTTTTCCCAATTTGGATTTTCAGTTTCGCTTGATGTTGGCGTCTGAGCTGAGTTTGGGGCCGACCGAAGGCTGCTTTTATTGTTTGCCGATACGGGTGGCCGGACAGCACAAAGCCTGTCTCTGCGTGTGTTCTTTGCAGCCTGAGTTGGCGGTTTTGCCCGAAAACGTAAAG
This sequence comes from Candidatus Blackallbacteria bacterium, assembly GCA_051715345.1. GTDB lineage: Bacteria > Cyanobacteriota > Sericytochromatia > UBA7694 > UBA7694. The sequence continues at coordinate 35,455 of JBPXJQ010000026.1, read as the reverse complement.
AGTTTGGCTGAGACCCTGCATCGTTTATTGGAGCAATACATCACCCGTTTGGACATTCAGTCTTCTCTGATACAGGCCCGTGATCAGGCCGAGCGCGCCAATCATTCCAAAAGTCTGTTTTTGGCGAATATGTCTCACGAGATTCGCACGCCCATGAACGCCATTCTGGGGTTTAGCCAATTATTACACGATCAAAGCCAAGATCCCCGACAGCAAAAATTTCTCGATACCATTGTTCACAGTGGCGAAGCCCTGATGCGACTGATCAACGATATTCTCGATCTGTCTAAAATTGAATCTGGCAAACTTCAATTGCACTTGGCTCCGGTCAATCTCAGGCAATTATTGCAGGATACTCACGCGCTGCTGACACTTTCGTTTGAACGCAAAGGCCTGTATTTTAAATTGACCATACCGCCCCAATTGCCTGAGTGGTTGACGTTGGACAGTGTGAGATTGCAACAGATTTTGCTCAACCTTTTGGGCAATGCCTTGAAGTTTACGGCGCAGGGAGGGGTTGAACTCATCTGTGCTTTTTCCCCTCTTTCCGAGGGGCTGGGGCAGTTGAGTCTGTCTGTCTCTGATACCGGTATCGGAATTTCGCCGGAAGAGCAGACCTTGATTTTTGGCGCTTTTGAACAGGTTTCTGCTGTTGCCCAGGGGGGGACGGGGCTGGGGTTGACGATTGCCCGTCAATTGGCTGAAATGATGAAGGCCCGTTTGGGGGTTCAGAGTGAAAAGGGGCGTGGCGCCACTTTTAGCCTGTTGTTTGAAACTGTTGAGGTTTCTCAGCAAATGTTGGGTGGTGGTCCATTCTTGCAAACTGATGTCGGCAATTTCCGCCCTGCTTGTCTGTTGATGGCCGATGATGTTGAGAGCAATTTACTTTTGACCCGCAGCCTGTTAGAGCCGTATCCCTTTAAAATTTACACTGCAGCGAATGGCCACGAAGCCTGTATCTTGGCCGAGAAATACCAACCCGATTTGATTTTGATGGATATCAAAATGCCGATTATGGATGGCACCGAAGCGTTAAAATACCTGCGCAAACAGGAGAAAACCCGTCTGATTCCGATTATTGCCTTGACGGCGTTTAGTCTCAATCAGGATGAAGAATTACTGCTACAAACGGGATTTGATGCCTATTTGCGCAAGCCGTTTGAAAAGCAGGCGCTTTTGCGTTTGCTCTCACACTATCTGGCGCAGGATTCAGAACCTGGGTCTCAGAATTTGGAAAAGGTCTCAGGCGAAGCCCAAAAGCCACTCTCTCAGGAGCAAAAATCTGCGTTGCGGGTCATGATTCAGACCCACCTTCTGCCCCTGCTTGAGAGCCACCAAACGGTCTTTATTCTGGATGACCTGGAGCAGTGTATCGACGACTGTCTCGCTTATTTGGCCCCTTTTTGTTTATCTGAGTGGACGGCGATTTTGCTGCGGGCCCGTCAATTCCTGGCCGGACTGGAGCTGGAATCCGCTCATGCTTGTCTTGTTCAGATGGCTGAGGCCCTTCGGGATTTTCTCAATCAGGATTTGCGTTGAGCGCTTCGAGCAATTGAGGGAATTCAGCCAAGTTGGCTTGGGCTTCTTCCAGCGCAAAGCTGCGGGTCTGTTTGAGAATTTTTTCCGCCCAACTTGCGATTTGAGGCACGTCGTTGGTTTTTGCCCATTCACTTAGCTCTATTGCAAAGATTTCAAACTCGTCCAAAATCATCGAGTTGTGAACGCTCTCCCAGCGCGGAAGCCAGACTTCTTTCAGTTCTTGTCCCAGCGGTGCTTGGAACAGGGGGATTTGAATCTGTTTTAAGCTTGTGCTTTCAGTCGGTGCTTTTGCAGGGATGGGTGAGACCTCAAGATAGCTCTGAAGGAGCTTAAGCAGTTCAGGCAAGGCAATCGGTTTACTCAGATAGCCATCAAATCCTTCTTCCAGCAGTGTTTTTCGCTCGGTCGTGAGAGAGAATGCGGTCAGGGCTATCACGGGGATTTTGGCCGTCAAGGGATTTGTTCGCAACGTGTGTAAGGCCTCTATGCCATTCATGACCGGCATTTTGATATCCATCAAAATCAGATCCGGCAGGACCTTTGCGGCCTGTTGGCTGGCTTCTAAACCATTGTGAGCGCTATAGACGGTAAATGGAAAAGGTTTGAGTATCTCTTCGAGCAGGAGCAAATTGACCTCAATATCATCGGCGATCAAGAGTGTGGCGGGTTTAAAATGTTGCGGATGCAATTGATCTTCGACCCTTTCCGTTTCCAGCTCTGAGACCCGCTTGACCCGGGGCAATTTCACCGTAAAGATCGAGCCGCTGCCAAGTTGGCTCTCCAGCAACAAGATGCCCCCCATCAGCTGCACCAGTGAATTTGAAATTGTCAGACCCAACCCCGTTCCGCTGATTTGTGTAAATTGTTTAAAGGGTTCAAAAATATGGGTTCTTTGTTCGGGACTAATGCCAATTCCCGTATCTGAGATTTTGAGCTGCAATTCGCAACAGATGTCGTTTTCGGACAGGCAAATGATTTCCAAACTGACCCGGCCCTCGGGGGTAAATTTGAGTGCATTGCTGAGCAGATTGAGCAAAATTTGGCGCAGGCGCAGGCCATCCAATTCGAGCCATTCAGGGCAATTGTGTTGAATAATCTCGAAGTGCAGTCCTTTTTGCTCAAATGAGAGCGACATCAGCGTGCTTAATTCTTGGCACAATTGGCTCAATTGCAGAGGATGGGTCTGGATTTCGATTTTTCCTGCTTCGATTTTGCTGAGATCGAGAATATCATTGATGATTCTCAATAAGCTTTGGCCACTGTTATTGATCGCGCTCAGATAGCGCTGCCATTTTGGATCGGTGTTTTGTTCTGTCAGCAATTGGCTGAAGCCCAGAATGGCGTTCATGGGTGTGCGAATCTCGTGGGACATATTCGCCAAAAAAGTAGATTTGGCGTGAGCGGCTTGTTCGGCCCGCTCTTTTGCTTTTTGCAGTTCTGCTGCAGCCTGTTTGCGTGCGGTGATATCCATGACCGCGCCGATGATTCTGACTGTCTTTCCCTGCTCTGTGACCGCTTGGGTCACGGTTCTCACCCAGATTTCAGGGCCCTGATAGGGTTGAAAGCGATATTCGCGATCATAACTTTCGCCATTTTCCAAGCAACGTTGGTATAACTGGGCGAGTTCAAGCTGGGCCGCTTCGGGCTGGTAACAACTTAAACTGGTTTCGACAAACACTTGGGTCTGCCGTGATTGGCGATCCACTGTCAGGCCGTGCAGAGAATAGAGTTCATCGGTCCACCAGATGCTCTGAGTTGAGAGATCGTATTCCCAACCCCCTACTTTGCTGAGTGCTTGGGTCGCGTTGAGAATGCGTTCGCTGGTACGCAGGCTTTGCAGCAATTCTGATTCCCGGTGTTTGTGGGCACTTTGATCGATAAAAGCGAGAACATCAAAATCCCCTATTTTTTGAGAGTAGAAGCGAACTTCACGTTTTTGGCCATCTTTGCAGCAGACCTGGGCTTCGTATTCGAATTTCTCCGATTGGCTCAGTTTTTCCCAATCTAAACGTACTTTTTCCCGATAAACCGGATCGGGATAGGCCTTTTGCCACCAAGTGGCGACATCGGGCAATTCTTCAGGGAGATAGCCAAACAGGGCTTGGTGCTGGCGATTGAGTTTGATAATTTCACCTGTTGGCGTCGAGAGGGCCATTGCCACGGGGGCAAAATCGAGAACTTCCTGAAATTGGCGCTCATTTTTAATTAATTCATTTTGTTTTTGGCTTAGTTTAAATGCCATGCTATGGGCATAGTCTTTTTGCGCTTCGTGAGTGGTTTTTTTTGGGAGGAGGAGTTGGCTGTCTTTGAGTATCGCGAGCAAGGTTGCCAAAAGTGTCTCCAGCTCCATCGGCTTTTCGAGAAAGCTGTGGGCACCCAGACTCTCTGCGAGTTGCCGATCGTGAGATTCGAGAAAGGTGGCTGTATAAAAGACCAGCGGAATGGCTTTCAATTGGGGATCTTGTTTGAGTTGGCGGCAGAGTTCAAACCCATCCATGATGGGCATCATGATATCCGATAAAATTAAATCTGGGAGGGCTTTTCGGGCTTGTTCCAGTGCTGCTTGTCCGTTTGAGGCACTCCATGTAATGTGGCCTTCGCTTTCAAAAAAATGTTCAAGTAAAACCCGTGCATTTTCTTCGTCATCCACAATCAGAAGTTTCATGTTTGGTACCCTGTTTGTTGTTTCTGTTGCAAGACCTGGATAATCTGGTTCAAACTTTGCTGAGCCGCTTCGAGTTCAAAGCAGGATAGCTGTTCTTGCAGTTGCTGGCACAATGTTTGGAGTGTTTGCCGACTTAGGCGCTCTGCCACCTGTTGCAAGGCATGGGCAAATTCTTCCATTTCGTTGATCACCATGTTTTTTTGGAGACTTTGTGCTTCGGGCAGCCAACGGTTTAACAGCGTTTCGGAGAGTTCGGCTTTTTCTTTTTCTGTCAGAATCAAGGGGGTCTGGGTCTGTGCCTCAGGCAACCCGGCCCTATCTTGAGCTTGGTTTGGGCCCGTGTTTTCTTGCTGAGGGGCCGTGTGGGCGCCCAAAAAACGCCACAGGGTTTCCAGGAGCGACTCTTGCCGAACCGGTTTGCTCAGATAGGCGTCAAAGCCCATTTCAAGCAGGTTTTCCTGCTCGTTTTGGAGCGAAAAGGCGGTCAGTGCCACCACGGGAATGGCACGGGTGCTCGGGCGGGCCCGCAATTGTTTCAGGGCCTCTGTGCCATCCATGATGGGCATTTTAATATCCATTAAAATCAGATCGGGTTGGTATTTTTCGGCCAAATCGCAGGCCTCTTGACCGTTTTGGGCTGTCCAAATCTGCAGTGGGTAGGTTTCGAGCATGGCTTCAAGTAAAAACAAATTGTCGCTGACATCGTCGGCGATCAGCAGACGAGAGGGAGTGATCTGGGTTGGTTGGGGCGGGGGTATCTCGCTTTTGGGGTGGGCTTGTTTGCCTGGCTCAAAAGGAAGAGTCAGGCTGAAGACCGAGCCCTGTTCCACTTGGCTTTGCACTGCCAGTTGACCGCCCATCAAATGGGCCAATTGGTGAGAGATCGAGAGTCCCAGCCCTGCTCCTGCGACATCTTTGCGATAAGAGGTATTGGCCTGTTCAAAGGCTTCAAAGATCCGTTCCCGCAATTCGGGGGCGATGCCGATGCCCGTATCGCTGACTTTGAATCGCAGTTTGTCCCCTTGGGAAGGGCTTTGTTCGTAGTCCAGGCTCACCGTGACCGAGCCCTGACGGGTGAATTTGAGCGCATTGCTGAGCAAATTGAGCAAAACCTGACGCAGACGGAAGCCGTCGAGCATGGCCCATTCTGGAACGTCAGGGGCGATCTTTGTACTCAATTGAATCTGTTTTTTTTCGAACTCAGGGCTGAGCAATTCTTGTAATTCGGTCAGCAGGGGAGTCAAGGCCAAGGGTTCCAGGTGCAATTCCAGTTTGCCGGCTTCGATTTTGGAGATATCAAGGATATCGTTGATCAGGTTGAGCAGGGCTTCGCCGCTGTTGTGAATGATTTTCAGGTAGCGTTTCCAGCGGGGATCGGTAATTTCTTCTTTTAATAATTGGCTGAAGCCCAGAATGGCATTCATGGGCGTGCGAATCTCGTGGGACATATTCGCCAAAAATAGACTTTTGGAGCGTGAGGCCCTTTCTGCAAATGCTTTGGCTGTGCTCAGGGCGATTTCGGTCTGTTTCAGCAGGGTGATGTCCTGTACCGCGCCCCGGGTGATCAAAGGCTGCTGAGCGGTATCATATTCTGTGTAGCCAATTTCGCGCACATATTTGATTCGGCCATCGGCCAAAAGCAGGCGGTGCACGATATCATAGGGCTCTTTGTTTTGGATGGCTTCCTTAAATGCCGCTTCGACCGAGTCCCTGTCTTCTGGGTGAAGGGTGTTTAAAAATCCCGCCAGAGAAGGGCTAAACTGCTGGGGGTCTACTTCAAAAATCTGGTAGACCGTTGCTGACCAATAGGCTTTGCCTGTGAGGTGGTCGAGCTCCCAATCTCCCATAAAAGCAAGTTTTTGTGCTGTTTCTAGCCGGAGCTGGCTGATTCGCAGAGCGGCCAGGTTCTTTTCCTGCTCAAGTTCTTGGCGTTTGTGCGCTGAGATATCTGCGACAATGCCGTAAACGCGGGCAATTTTGCCTTCTTCCTGGACGGGGGTGGTGACCAGATGTACCCATTTATCTTGGCCGTCGTAGCTCTTAAAGGCACAAACCCGCTCATAGCCTTCGCCTTGAATGGCTCGGGGAAAGAGCGAGGCCAGTTCCTCGCGGGCAGCAGGGGCATAACAATTTAAACTTTCAGAGACATGCTTTTGAACATCATGGGAGTGGCGATCCACCGGCAGGCCGTGAATCCGATAGAGCTCATCACTCCACCACATGGTTTGTTTTTCCAGATCGTATTCCCAGCCGCCAATGTGACTGATTTGCTGGCTGGCGTTGAGAATGTTTTCACTTTTGTGCAGATTTTGGATCACGTCAGTCAACGCTTCTGTCCGCAGTTTGACTTCATCTTCTAGGGCTTCCTGGTAGCGCCGTTTTTCGGTGATGTCTTGAATCCGGGCAATCAAGTAACCGGGAGAGTTTGGGATTAAACGAAAGACCACACTGTACCAGTATTGCTGATCGGGGGAAGGGTATTCGTAGGCCTGCGTCTTTTCTCCCGCCAGGGTTGCTTGAAACAGCGGTAAAAATTGTTGCGAGAGTGCTTCGGGCAAGACCTCTTGGAGCCTTTTTCCCAAAAATTCTTCTGGGGGCACAAACAGATGGGGCCACTGTTCGGGACGCACCCAATGGTGGATAAACCGGCCCTCTTGATCGAGCAGAAAGACCAGATCATCGAGACTCTGCAGCAGGCCTTGGAGTGCTAGATTGTCGTGTTGGGCTTGTTGCATCGCAGGTTCCGTAAATGAGACGAACTGAAATTCCTGTGTTTAAGGGGCGTCATTTACAGTTCTTTCATGGCCTTTGGGAAAAAGCGAAATGCCAATCAGTTTTTCAAGCAAATCTGAAAAATCATGTAATTGAATCGGTTTGAGGACAAAGGCTTCCACATGATAGGGTTCAATATCTTGAATCGGCATCAGACTGCTGTCTGAGGTCATGACCACGGTATGTATCTGGCAGCCCGCTTCACGCAGGCGGTGTAAAAATTCAACCCCGTTCATGACCGGCATATGCATATCCAGGAGGAGCAGATCCCAGGATTCGGACAGGGCCTTTTGCAAGCCCAGCTCTGGATCTGTAAAACTCTTTATCTCACAGCCCGTATCCGCCAGGGCAATTTCGATCGCTTTGGCAAAGGTGGCTTGATCATCTACGAGTAAAATGCGTTTTGGTTCTGACATTATTTTTGTTTCCTGTGGGTATTTTATCACTCTGGCTGAATTTCTATTCTGTCAGGTGGTGGAGATAGGGTTAAATTTGAGATTAAATCGGGGAATTGTTTCAGTTGTGCGCTCAGTTCCTCCAGTTCAAAATTTTGCCATTTTTGGCGCAGCTCCTGAGTGTATTTCAATATTTGCGGCTCTTTGTGCTTCTGTTCCTCCAGGGCTTGAATAAAGAGATCAAGCTCATCGAGAACGAGTGTTTCTTTGACCTTTTCCCAGAGTGGCAACAGCGCTTCGGCGTGAAACGTCGACTGTACCTGTGCCAACGACAGAGCGGCTGAATGGGCTGTCTTTGGGAAAGTGGCTATCTGCAAGGAGCGACCCGAATATTTAATCGCGGGCAAAATTAGCGAGATATCATTCTGACCGCTGTAATGGTAGTTCAGGCTGCCTCCCAGCGCATTGGCCAGATACCTGCACAAAACCAAATTGAGCAAACTGGAGCGAGAATTCAAAATACCGTCTTGAAAGCTCATTTCTTGGTTGGCGAAAATCAAGCGCATTTCTTCGCTGGCAATTTCCTGGCCCGTGTCGCTGAGCTTAAGCAAAAAATCAAAGGTCTGTGGGTGAAAATGGCATTTGATTGTGAGCGTAATTTTTTTCTTTTCGGCATTTGTGAGGACATGCTCGAACAGTCTTGCCAGCAATTGTTGGAACAGATCGCCTTTGAAAAAACATTGCTCAGGCAGGGGGTCTGTTTGCAGCTTGAATTCTGTATTTTGGGCCAGACAACGCTCGCTGAATAGCTCCATTTGTGCTTTCAGCCAATCAGCCAGCGCCAGGGCTTGAGGTAAAACAGGCAATTCCTCTTTTTCAAGCCGCATCAAGGCCAAGAGGTTTTCGACATAGCTGAGTTCTGCTTGGCCGCTCTTGATAATTTGTTCGGCATAGATCCATTGTTGGGGAGGGAGGTGTTTGCGTAAAATCTGTGCATAACCGAGAATGCTGTTGAGGGGGGTTCGAAATTCGTGTGAAATATGTCTGAGCAGTTCTTTTTTTGCTTGCTGAGCCATTTCTGCTTTTTCTTTCAGATTTTTCACGTGTACTTGTTCTTGGCTGAGCAGATCAAAGGTCTGAGACAATTCGCTGTTCTTGACCTCAAGATGGGCCTGTAATTGTTGATTGAGAAGGTCTGAGGCTTGACGTAGCTTTTGTAATTGGCGTTTTTCGCGCATCAAATTTCGCGAAGTTGAAATCAATTCTGTATAAAGTGAGCTGATTTGTTCGAGGTAATCTGCTTGGGTCAGCAAGTGGCTTTCGCCCATGATCAGGATCTGATCATCACTGACCTTGACGCTGCAATAGAGCTGAAAAGAGTGGTGTTTCGGGAGTTCAAAATCCAGGGGCAACTGAGCATATTCACCTGGGTCGAGTTGCCTGAGCCGTTTTTGGCTCTCAGTATCTAACCAGCTATCCAGGTGAGCGGGCGGGCCTGATTCCTGGCCCAGCAAGGAGAGCGCTCCTTGATTCAGCTTCAGAATCTGCAGTTGGCGATCTGTCACCCAAACTGCAATTCGTGACTCCTTTTCCAGGTATTTCTGCCAAAAATCGCGATAATGCGTTTCAGAAAACAGGTCCAAATTCAAGCTTTCTGCCATTGGGCTGCCAATTTAACGGCCTCGCGGGCATTGCTGGCATAGCCATCAGCACCGAGTGATTCCCAGAGACGCTCGTGATAGCTGAAAGCCTGGCCTCCCAGCATAATGCGGAGCTGAGAAAATTGTTGTTGACTGCGAACTTGGCGAATCAACTGATCTGCTTGGTCGAGATTAAAGGGGATGGCTACAGAAATTGCTAAAATATCTGGCTTCTCTTCTTCTAGGTATTCTAAAATATCTTTAATTGGGGTATTTGAGCCTAAATAACGGGTTTCCCAGCCATCTTGCTCAAGCAGATCAGAGAGCATCCAGGCCCCCATGGCGTGGAATTCGTTTGGCGCAGTGGTGATCAGCACTTTTCCGCGGGTGGGTGTTGTGTCGAGGTCTTGGCTGCCGTAGATGCTCACCATCAGTCGCGAGACCAGGGCGGATGCCAAATGCTCCTGGGCAACTGAAATTTTTCCCTCTTCCCAGAGCAGACCCACTTGCTGCATGGCGGGTTGAAGCAATTCGAGATACATTTCTGAGAGTGAAAGCGATTGCTCGCTCTGTAAAGCCTCTAACCAGTTTTGACTGGCCTTGCGATCGCCCTTTAATAAGTAAATAAGCAGTTGTTTGATCTGATCTTGACGTTCCGGGCTGAGACCCAACGCCGGGGGCTCTGTGGGTATTTCCGCAGCTGTGATCAGCTTCTCATGTGCGTTAAGCATCCAATCGTAGAGTGGCAGTATTTCGGCTGACAAAGCAGGCGTTAAAAGGCTGATCAGGGCTTTTTTCCAGGCCTTTAGCTCAAGGGGAAAATAGGCGTAGTCAAAACCACGGGCATGGTATGAGCGATAGACCCACGGCAAAAGATTGCTGAGCAGATTGAACTCATTTAATTGCAAGACACCGGCAATAAACAGGGCATGGTTGCTGTGATTGGTATACATGACTTGAAGCGGGTTGTTCCCCAGCAATTGGGTTATATTCGGGTATTCTGTCAAGGTTTGGTCGACTACTTCGGTCAAACCACGCAGTTTTTCTCGATAGGCCAGAGCTGCTGCTTTTGAGACTGGTTTTAAGGCCGATAAATCCCAAAGGTCTTGGCTCATGGACATTGAACGCGCAGCAACTCATATAACAAGGGCTCTGGCAAGGGACGCGAGATATAATAGCCCTGGCCCTGATCGCAGCCCAACGTGTCCAAGATTTGCATTTGTTCTTCGTTTTCAATGCCTTCGGCCAGGGCGGTCATGTCCATGGCATGGGCCATCTCTACAATTGCACGGGGAATGGCACTTGTATTGGGCTTGCCTTTTTGCAGCGGTCTGACAAAGGCCTGGTCGATCTTGAGGGTATCAAAGGGCAATTGATGGAGATAATAGAGCGAAGAATAGCCGGTCCCAAAATCATCGACGGCCAAAGTCAGGCCTGTGTCTTTGAGTTGGGTTAATAAGGTCAGCATCTGACGGAAATTGTCAATTAAGAGGCTTTCGGTCAATTCTAACTCTAGTTTTTCAGCAGGAATGCCACTTTCAGCGATGGTCTGGGCCACGATTTGGGCAAAGTCGGGGGTCAAAAATTGCAGCAGAGAGACATTGACCGCCATACGCAAATCGCGGTGCCCAAGTTCGTGCAACCGAGACAGCATATGGCAGGCTTCGTTTAAGACCCAGGTGCCAATGGGCACAATCAAGCCACTCTCTTCTGCCACGGGGATAAAATCACTGGGCGGAATCATGCCAAACTCAGGGTGACGCATCCGCAAGAGGGCTTCTAAGGCGACAATCCGCCCAGTCTTGAGTTCAAACTGGGGTTGGTAATGCAGTTCAAAACGTTTTTCGTTGAGGGCCAGTTGGAGTTCGGCTTCCCAGTGCAGGCTTTCGTGCAATTTGCTCTCCATTTGGGGCTGAAAGACCGTGCTGGTACTACCTCCCTGTAGACGAGACTGGTAGAGAGCCAAATTGGCACGTTCGAGCCAGAGTTCGGGCAGCAAGGAGATCTCATGATACACCCAGCCCAGACTGCTATGCAGGTGCAGTTGATAGCGTTGAAAGGAAAAAGGCTCTTCGAACGCGACTTGAATTTCGTGATTGAGTTCGGCTTCTGGTAAGGCGCTGAGGGTGTGGGGACAGAGATAAATTTGATAGGCTTGGTCGCTGGCATAAAAATCCACCGCTTTGAGGGCAGGCAGAGTCCGAAGCCGTTGAAAGACCGAATGATAGAGCAATTGAGCCCCTTCTCGGCCAAAGGTGCGCTGAAACCGTTCGTGATTGTCTAGCCGCAGAGCGACCAAAAACGGGGGCGGAGCCACGGTCAATAATTCCATTAAATCTTGTTCTGAGCCATGCAAAAAAGGGGGCAATCCGGGGGTTGACTTAAATACATTGAGCAGATTCTGAAATTGTTGTTGTCGATTCAAACGCACCCGCACTGATTCGAGCAAATCTTGAAGCCGAAACGGTTTCACCAAATAGTCATCGGCACCGCTGCGCATGCCTTTGCGAATATCTTCAGGAAAAATAGCCTCGGCTGACATCAGAATAAAAGGCGTCATGGGCTGATCCAGGTGTTGTAAGGCATCTAGCACATCATAGCCATTGCCATCGGGCATCATCACATCACAGAGAATCAGGTCTGGTTTGAGTTTGCGCAATTGGGCAATGCCTTCGCTCACGTTGGTTGCATAGGCAATTTGATATCCCTCTTCGGCCAAAATCTCACCAGAGATTCGCCGAATCGAAGGGTCGTCGTCAATGATTAATATCTGTGCAGACATAGGGTTTTATTATTCTCTACTTGTCTGTTTCAACTCTTCCCTGCAAAAAGCGGAATCTGCAGGGCTTTTTCAAGTTGGCCAATCAAGACATGAATGGGATAGGGTTTTTGTAGATAGGCACTGAGCTGGTGTTTGTTTGCCTCTGTGCGGGTCGGGTCTGTCGGATCGCTTGTCAGCACGATCAGGGGTGTTTTGGGTTTGAGTTGGCGCAGGGCTGCTAAATCGCGAAGGTCATCTTTGTTTGAGCCCAATCCCATCAGAATTAAGTCTGGGTCTTGCTCTTCCAGGGCTTGTTTTGACAATGCAGGATCCTGACAAATGACCAATTGGCAGACAGAATCGTTGAGGATTTCTTCGAGTGCCAGAATGGCTTCAGGGTCGGTCTCTAAGTAGAGGATCAGGGGTTGCGGGTGAGGGCTTTTGGGGCGTTCGGAGTTCTCAATGCCCTCGCTGGCGGGGATATGTTTAAACACATCCGTTTGCAACAGCTTATTCAGACGGTTGACAAACGGCTTGACGGAAAAGGGTTTGAGCAGATAATCCTGCGCGCCCAGATTTAAAGCTGTTCTCACGACTTCCATTTCCGCATGGGCGGTAAACATCATAATCGGCACTTTGTGATTGTGTGATTTTTTGAGTTGACGCAAAATTTCGAGCCCATTGAGTTCGGGCATTTCAATATCGAGTAAAATCAGATCCAAATCGTTGCGCATCAAGGCCTCACGCAAACCCGCGTGGGGGTCTGAAAACGTGGTAATGGTACAGTGGGCACCTGTCAGAATATCTTTGACGAGCTCAGAAAAATAGGGCTCGTCATCAATCATGAGAATATTGCGTTCAGTTCTTATTTCCATCAGAAATATTGCGGTGGAGGATAGCCATTATCCTGCCACTCTCCTCCCTCATTTCTGTCCACTCATTGCTTAAAAATCCGGCCAAAGTTGCGGCTAAATTTTTAGTTATAGTCATATCAATCCCCATTTTAACATGTTCGCTACAAAAGACGCTCAGGGCTTTGCCTATTTGGATTCCAAACAGTATACTGACAGCGTCGGATAAGATTATAGTTTAGAGAGAAAATGGGCCGATGAATTCTTCTTTAGCTGTTGATAATAAACCTGCTCCCTTGATTTTTTTGATCGATGATGTTGTTCAGAATTTGCAGGTTCTCTCAGAAGCCTTGCGCCAAGAGGGCTTTCGCATTTCTGGCGCGGGCAGCGGAGCTGCTGCATTGCGTATTTTGCAACAGGTACAACCTGACTTGATTCTGTGCGATATCATGATGCCTGAAATGGATGGCTATGAAGTGGCCAAGCGGCTCAAAGCCCAGCCAGAAACCCAGGCCATTCCCCTGATTTTTCTCACCGCCCGAACCGAAAGTGAAGATATTCTCAAGGGCTTTGAGGCCGGCGGTGTGGACTATGTCACCAAACCGTTTAATACCAGTGAATTGATTGCCCGGGTCAAAACCCATCTTGAACTCAAATTGGCCCGCGATACCATTATTGAACATACCGAGCGCCTGAGTGCCCTGAATCAAGAAAAAGACCAAATTCTCAATTTGGCGGCTCACGATCTTAAAAACCCGCTGGCTTCAATTCTATTGATGGCGGAGATGATTCAGATTCGCAATGGGGAACTTTCCCCCGAAAAAGTCTTGAATTATGCCGATCATATTTATCAAGATGCCAATCGCATGCTCCTGATTATTACCAATTTTCTCGATGTCAACAAAATCGAAAGTGGCCGAATCCAGCCCCAATGGCAGGAGTGGTCCCTGCAAGAAATTTTTAGCCGCTTGCGCAAGAGCTATTTGCCCCAGGCCGAAAAAAAAGAAATTCAATTGTTTATTTCTGAGCCTGAGTCCGAATTAAAACTCAAAACAGATCCCCTGCTTTTGTTTCAGTTGCTCGATAATTTGCTCTCGAATGCGCTTAAGTTCTCGCAAAGTGGCAAGCAGATTTGGGTGCGTTATACGGTGCTCAAAGACGGTCTTTTGCTCGATATCGAAGATCAGGGGCCGGGTTTTAATGCCAAAGATCAGGACCTGATGTTTCAAAAATTCGCTCGGCTTTCGGCCCAGCCCACGGCTGGAGAGAATTCAACCGGCCTGGGTTTGGCGATTGTGAGACGTTTGGCGGATATGTTAAATGCCGAGTTGAGTTTTACCACCGAGCCAGGGCGGGGAACCTGTTTTCAACTAAAACTGTCCAGCGCGATTTAGGCCTTGCACCAAGTTGGGAAAGGCCTTTAAGCGCTCTTGGGCGGATTCCAAAACAAAGCTTTCAACATCGTTGAGTAGCTGCTTTGCATAATCCTTGAGTGTGGGCTGCTTGTGGTGCTCCGCCAGGGTGATGAGATCTTGGGCAAAAGACTCAAGCTCGTCTAAAATGAGCGAATCTTGAATGTCTTTCCAACGGGGCAGCCAATCTTGCTCTAAGAGCGTCTGAAATTGTTCTAACTGCTCTGGGCTGTCCTGTTCAAATGTGGGCGTTTGCGCGGCGATTGGCGTGGGCCTTGCCTCTGGATGGGGGGCGTGTGTCTGACCTTTTAAAAAGGTTTTTAGGCAGTCCAGCAGTTCATCTTTGCTGATCGGCTTTTGTAGATAGCCATCAAAGCCTTTGTTTAAGAGGCTTTCGCGCTCTTGTCGCAGAGAGTAAGCTGTTAAAGCCACCACAGGGATGGCTCGGGTCTTGGGATTGGCTTTGAGCAGCTCCAACGTTTCGATGCCGTTGAGGACGGGCATTTTGATATCCATTAAAATCAGATCCGGTAAATCAGACAGGGCTTGTTCGTATGCTTCTTGACCATTTTGGGCGGTCTTTATTTGCAGTGGGCTGGTTTCCAGATAGGCCTGAAGCAAATCGAGATTTTGTGGCACATCGTCTGCGACCAGGAGTTTGGCGGGGGCAAATTCAAAGGCTCGCTCATTTGCATCTGTCTTTTCTGGTTTAAATGCGGTTGTTTCAGGGGCTTTTTTGACCTGCGGTAAGACAATCTGAAAGGTTGAGCCTTTCCCCAGGGCGCTTTCGAGCGTCAATTTGCCTTGCATCAATTTAATCAATTGCATTGAAATGGCCAAGCCCAGCCCAGTTCCTCCCGAAAACTCGTTTTCATTTTCCGCTTGTTCAAAGGCTTCAAAGATTCGCTCTTGAAACTCGGGTGCAATTCCAATGCCTGTGTCTTTGACGCGCAAACAAAGCTCTCCACTCTCTGGATTCAGCGCCTGATAGCTGGCACTTAAACAGACCTCCCCTGTGTGGGTAAATTTGAGGGCATTGTAGAGCAGATTTAATAAAATCTGGCGCAGGCGCAGAGCGTCGAGTAAGAGGAGAGGGGGGAGATCTTCAGCGAGGATTAAACGAAAGTTGAGGCCTTTTTTCTCAAAGGAGAAGCGCAAAAGAATCTCCAAATCTTGAAAGAGCGCTTTTAAACTCACATTTTGAAGGGTTAATTGCAGTTTTCCCGCTTCGATTTTGCTTAAATCTAGGATATCGTTGATGATATTTAAGAGGGTTTTGCCACTGCTGTTGATGGCCTGCAGGAAATTCTGGTAACGTGAGTCTTGAATTTTTTCCTGCATCATTTCACTGAAGCCGAGAATCACATTGAGAGGGGTGCGAATTTCGTGGCTCATATTGGCCAAAAACAGCGATTTGGCCTGTGAGGCCTTTTCTGCTTTGTCTTTGGCTTCGCGCAGTTCCACTTCAATCCGCTTTTGGCGGGTGATATTTTTGATCACCCCTTCTCCACCGATCAGGTTTCCCGTGGGGGAATAGCGAATATGTTCGGTAATCTCCAAGGTCTGTTTTTGTCCCCTGAGTTCAACCTCGATTTCAAAGGGCGGGGGCGTTTCGCCCTTCTGCATTTGGAGCATAATTTGCTCTCCCAGATTTTGGGCTGAAGCCCCCAGCTGAAAGACTTCATACCAGGGTTTGCCGAGCATGGCTTCCATTTTTTGACCCAAAAATTCTTCTGCCGAGGGACTGAGATAGGTAATACACTGGCCCTCTCCAACTGAAAAGAAGATATAGTCTTGTTTGATGTCTTCGACCAATTTTCGAAAGCGGTATTCGCTGGCTTGCAGGGCCTGTGTGCGCGAATTGACCAGTTCTTCGAGATGGTGGTGATAGCGAGCCAGTTCCGCTTTGGCTTCTTTGGCCTCGGTAATGTCTCGCCACACAGCTGAGATGAGTTTTTCGCCAGCCAGGGCAATGGGCCGCAGAGTCAATTCAATCTCTCTGAGGCTGCCGTCTTTGCGTCTGTGATGGGTTTCAAAATTAAACGATTGCCCTGACTGTACTGCGCGAACGAGCTGACCGCGTTTGTCTGGGCCTAAAGCTGCTTGGATATCCCCGACGTGGAGCTGGCTGAATTCTTCGCGTGAATAGCCCAAATTTTGGCAGGCGGTATCATTAAAATCGACAAATTTCTGGGTCTCAGGGTTGACCAAAAGTATTGAGTCGGTGGTTTGGTTAAACATCGTGGCGATCAGGGCTTCTCGCTCTTGCAGCGATTGCAAAGCGGACTTGGTTTTGCTGATATCCCGTGCCACTCCCAAAACGCCCAATACTTCTCCTTCTTGAGAAAACATCGGGGTTTTGATGGTCTCAAAGATGCCTGTATAACCATCGGATTGAAAGGTCAGCTCTTCTTCATTGCTGAGCGATTTTCCGGCATTCAAGACCGCTTGGTCGTGGGCCCTGAAAAACTCAGCCAATTCTCTCTCGACAAAATCAAAGTCAGTTTTGCCTTTGAGCCTGGCTTCAGTGCTGCCACAGAATGCTTCAAAACGTGAATTGCACATCAAATAACGCCCCTGTGGATCTTTCAGCCAGACCAAATCGGGAATGGTATTGATCAAGGTGCGGTAACTGTTTTCACTTTCGCTGAGCAAGTGGGTTGTTTTGTTTCTTTCCAGGGCCAAACTGGCCAATTGCACAACTGAGGCAATGAATTTTTTTTCTGCCTCGCTGGGCAGGCCCACTTGCGCGCGATAAATTGCAAAGGTCCCCAAGACTTCTTTGTCTGTTCCGAGAATGGGTTCGGACCAACAGGCCGCCAGGCCCGCTTTGTGCAAAAGGGCTTTGTAATTCTCCGACCAAGCTGAATTTTGGATATTTTCAGTGGTCACCGATTTGCCTGTCAAGGCGGCGGTGCAACAGGGACCTTTGCCCGAGGTGAGCGGGAGCTTGTCTAAGGCCTTCGAGATATATTCGGGCAAATGGGGGGCCACGCCCCGATTCAGGGTTTGATTGCGGGTATTGACCAATAATATCGAACAGACCGTCTCGGGAAAGAGTTGCTCGTAAGCGGTGATCAGGGCCGCTAAGATCGCCTGTAAAGGTTCTCCTTGCAGCAGTTTTTCGAACATATTCAGGCGCAATTGTTCTTGCAATTCGCGCTCTTTTTGCTCAGTAATATCTGTAAAAAAAATCGAAATTCCTGTTTGTGTGGGGTAGATGCGATTTTCAAACCAGCAACGCCAAGGGGCAAAATAACTTTCTATGCGCAGCGTTTGGCGGGTGTTCATGGCCGTGTGATAAGCGGCTTCAAAACTCTCTCCCACCCCTTCGGGAAAAACCTGCCAGATATTTTTGCCCAAGAGAGAAGCGGGGCTGTGATTTAAAAATTGGGCTGCCCGTTGGTTGACATAGCGGTAGCGCCAATCTGCATCCAAGGCCACAAACCCGTCTTGCATGGATTCCAATAATTCATGCAAATAGGTGATATTGCGCCCGATGCCCAAGCTGCCGATGGCCTGTTTGTGTGCATTGTGAATGGGGATTTGTTGGACTTCGAGGTATTCTTGGTGTTGATCTTGGGCAAAGGTCACTTCGAATTGTTGCGGTGCAGTTTGATTTTGGCGCAGGGCATCAAAAAAGGGAGACAAAGCGGGTGTCTTTAAGTCTTGATCGGTTTTTCCCAAAATCGCGGCTTCAGAGAGACCCAATAATGTTTCAAAACGCAAGTTGCAGGCCTGGTATTGGCCCAAAAGATCTTTGACCCAGGCCACATCTGGTAAGGCACGCAACAGATCTCGCCAATGTATTGTTTGTTCCAAAATAACTCTCAGCGCTTAGTTTCAAGTGATACTTTTAGTTTAAACGAAAACAGACCCCTGAAAAGGGGTCTGTTGAAATTTCAACCACAAATTGATTGAAATTTATAACTGAAAAATTAGATGCTGGCCAAAATCTGATTAAGGGTTTGGCTGGGACGCATGGCTTGTGCCAGTTTTTCATCATCGGGATGGTAATATCCCCCCATGTCGACGGGAGAGCCCTGAACTTCGATCAGTTCAGCCACGATTTTGTCCTCTTGGCTGCTGAGTTGTTCAGCAATGGGGCCAAATTTGGCCTTTAATTCAGCATCTTCCTCTTGCAGGGCCAAGGCCTGGACCCAGTACAGGCCCAGATAAAAATGGCTGCCGCGGTTGTCGAGTTGATGAACTTTGCGCGAAGGCGATTTATTGCTGGTTAAATACTGGCTATTGGCCGCATCAAGGGCCTTGGCCATGACTTTGGCTTTGGCATTGCCCGTGTGCGTTGCGTAGTCTTCGATCGACACCGCCAGAGCCAAGAACTCCCCGAGCGAATCCCAGCGCAGGTGGTTTTCTTTTTGAAATTGTTGCACATGTTTGGGGGCCGATCCACCGGCGCCGGTTTCATACATGCCTCCCCCTGCCAGCAAGGGCACAATTGAGAGCATTTTGGCAGAAGTGCCCAATTCCAAAATCGGGAAGAGGTCGGTGAGGTAGTCACGCAAGACGTTGCCCGTGACAGAAATCGTGTCTTGGCCCTTGCGGATACGTTCCAGACTGTAGGTAATTGCGGCGACCGGCGCCAGAATTTTGATCTCCAGGCCATGGGTATTGTGCTCGGGCAAATAGGCTTCGACCTTTTTGATCAGCTCTGCGTCGTGGGCCCGCTGCTGATCCAGCCAGAAAATGGCAGGGCTGCCTGTGGCGCGTGAACGGTTGACGGCCAATTTGACCCAGTCTTTGATCGCCACGTCTTTGGTCTGGCACATTCTCCAGATATCCCCTTTGGCAACTGTGTGTTCAAAGACTTTTTCATCGCCTTTCAGCACACGAACCACGCCATCGCCAGCGACAATAAAGGTTTTGTCATGGGAGCCGTATTCTTCGGCTTTTTGGGCCATCAGGCCAACATTGGCCACATTGCCCATGGTTGAGACGTCAAATTTGCCATGGGCTTTGCAGTCTTCAATCACGGCCTGGTAAATGCCAGCGTAGCAGCGGTCGGGCAGCATGGCCACTGTGTCTTTTTCTTTGCCGTCGGGCCCCCACATTTTACCACCCCCCCGGATCATCGCGGGCATGGAGGCGTCTACAATGGTGTCACTGGGTACATGCAAGTTGGTAATGCCTTTGTCTGAGTCGACCATTGCCAAGGCGGGACGGTGCTGATAAACGGCCTGCAGGGCATTTTCAATCTCACTTTTTTCGGCTTCGGGCAGGCTGGCGATTTTGCCGTAGACATCACCGAGGCCATTGCTGGGGTCTATACCCAGTTTTTCAAAGGTTTCAGCGTATTTTTCAAAGACCTCTTGGTAATAGACCTGCACACAATGCCCAAAAATAACCGGGTCAGAGACCTTCATCATGGTGGCTTTGAGGTGCAAGGAGAGCAAGGCATCTTCAGACTGGGTCTGTTGAATCGCGTCTGCGAAAAATGCGCGCAGTTTGGCGACCTCCATGCGGGAGGCATCAATCACCTCACCCTTTAAGAGCTGCAAATTGTCTTTTAAGATTTTGACTTCACCGTCTGCTGAGACAAATTCAATCCGAACTTGGCAATCACTGTCCATGGTGGCAGAGACTTCACTGCCATAAAAATCGCCTTCAGCCATATGCACGACACGGGTTTTTGAGTCCGAACTCCAGGCACCCATCGAATGGGGGTGTGCTTTGGCATAGGCTTTGACCGCAGCAGCCACGCGGCGGTCCGAGTTGCCTTCACGCAAAACAGGATTGACTGCCGAGCCCAAGACTTTGGCATAGCGCTTTTTAATCGTGGCTTCTGCTTCATTTTGGGGTTCTTCGGGATAATCAGGCAGGGCGTAACCCTGAGACTGAAGCTCTGCAATTGCCGTTTTTAACTGGGGAACAGAAGCTGAAACATTGGGCAATTTGATGATGTTGGCTTCTGGGGTTTTGGCCAGTTCACCCAATTCACTCAAGGCGTCAGAGACCTGCTGTTCTGGTTGCAAATACTCAGAAAAATTGGCCAGAATACGGCCTGCCAAGGAAATGTCGCGGGTTTCAATCTCAATATTTGCACTCGAGGCAATGGCCTTCACAATCGGCAAAAATGAGGCAGTGGCAAGCATGGGGGCTTCATCTGTTTTGGTGTAAATAATTTTCATAGCTTAAAAATAACTCAACGCGTTATGGCTGGCATGAACGGCGTTTGAGAGCTTCCTTTCTCATGGACTTTGATGTTGCATTCTAGCATGAATGCTGAATTAGACGGGGGGGGAAGGGCCGATAAGATCGCGTGCTCACGCACCCCTCTGCGCTCTAATTCAGCAAGTCTTCCGCTTTTTGTCTGACGTTGAGGGGGCCTGGCCGCTTGCTTTTACGAGAACGAATTTTAAGCCCTTTGCGCCAAGAATGCCGATAATCTTTGAAGGTATTTAAAACTTCAGCAATGCCCTGTGAATAGGTTCCGCCTCGCCGAAATTCCTGTTGAATGGCTTGTGCCAGATATTCATGGCTGAGATAGAGTTCTTGATAGGCCTGATCGTCTGAAAGCGTAAAAATCGCGAGTAAATGGGTTAAGACCTGACTGGCCAATGCCAGCAGCTCTCGGGCTTGGTTGCCATTGACACGGCTCAGTGCCAAGGCCTGTTCCAGCAAGAGAACCAGGCGATCATAGAGCAGCAAAATTGCACGGGGAACCGAGGCTGTGTCTACCAGGGCCCGGCGATAGACCTCATCAGCGGGCGGTGGGGAAGGCATAACTCCACCATTCAAAAGCCTGGGCTTCCCATTGATTGAGTTCTGTTTCCCGTTCAGGGGGAATTCTGACAAATCCCTGCTTTTCGAGAATGCGGCGTGAAGCATCGTTTTGAGGGTTAATGTGGGCCATGACCTCTTTGACGGATTGGGCATCAAGGGTCTCGAGTAAGGCCTGAATCAGGCGTCCGCCAACGCCCTTGCCACGCCACTCGGGGTGAACCAAGAGACGCATGAGTTCGGCTTCTTCGCTGCCACTGGCGAAAGACACTTCACCATAGGCAATGGCCTCCTCGTCTTCCACCAGCAGATAGGGATGTATGTCGTGATCGATATGCCATTGTTCAAAAATCTGAGGTTCAAGTGGAAATTGTTTCTTGGCGCACCAGAAAAAGCTTTCTTGAAAAGAGCCGACCCAGGTCAAAAGGGCTTCAGCAAAAATCGGGTCAAAGGGATAGAGATTTTCTGCGGGAGAAGGGGTGGAATCTTCAGACATAGACGGGCTCCTTTTAAGGCACAGCTTGCTCTTCAGTTTACGCTAAAACGGTTTTCTTGGCGCTGTTTTTACAGGCAGAGATCGAAAGTACGGAGTTCACGTATGGCTGGTCTGGGTTCATGTTAGAATAACAGACAAAATACGATGTCTGAGAGAAGATGGGATGCGGCCAAAGATGCAGCTAAAGATGCGCCTTAAACATGTAGCTCTGTTGGGATTGATTTTAACTTCGGCCTGGGGGGTGCAGGCGGCTGACATCGAGACCTTTTATAATCAAGCCAATACCTTTTTGAGCAAAGGCGAATTTGCCAAAGCGATTGAGGCCTATTCCCAGGTGATCAAACAGGATCCCAAACATGCCGATGCCTATTTTAACCGGGCGGGTGCTTATAGCCGTCTGAAAAAGTACCAAGAAGCCTTAAAAGACTACTCAAGTGCGATTGAACAGGTTCCCACCGATGGAGAGGCCTACGGTAATCGGGGGCTGATCTATACCCATTTGGGCAAGTTTGAATTGGCCTTGGAAGATTTGAATCTGGCTGTGCAGTTGATGCCCCAAGATGCCATTCAGCTCCACAATCGGGGGGTGGTTTATCAGCATCTCAAAAAACAAACTGAGGCGATTCAGGACTTTGAAGCCGCATTAAAAATCGATCCCAAATATGTCAAAGCGTATACCAATCGGGCACTCAGTTATCTGGCCAACGGAAAATCCGAACTGGCTTTGGCTGACTTGGAGCAGGCCTATAAACTGGCTCCCAAAGACCCCCAAATCTTTGCACGGCGTGGCCGGATCTATTTTTCCCAACAGAAGTACTCTGCTGCAATTAAAGAATATACCCAAGCTCTGACCCTTGACCCAGGTTTGACCTCCGTTTGGTTTAACCGGGGTACAGCCTGGATGATGCTCAAAAACTGTCCCAAGGCACAAGCGGACTTTCAACAGGCCTGTAAACGTGGTGATAAACAGGCTTGTACAGCAAAGTGTGAATCATAAAACCGCACTTTCAAAGCCTGAATAATATCAGGTGATTAGGGTATAATAAGAGAACCAATCCGGGAGAGAAAGCTATGACATACCAAGACCGTCATTCCCAAGATCAGTATTCCCACGAGCGTCATTCCGAAAACGAGTCCAGTTTTGAAGATTCCCAACAGCGCGGGAATGAGTCAGAGCCACATCCCGATAACCGTTATTCCAACCGCGAAGGCGGCAATTACAACCGCGAAGGCGGCGGTGGTGGCTATAATCGTTATCAAAGCCGTGATGGCGGCAGTGGCGGCGGCCATAACCGTTATCAAAACCGCGAAAGCGGCGGTGGCGGTGGTTATAACCGCGACAATCGCTATCCCCGCAGGGACTTTGATCGCTCCCGGCCTCCTCGTCGTCAAAGCCCGACAATTGCTATTCAAGAGTCGCTTTTCCTCTTGCCTGAACACCCGCTGACCCAAGATTTTCAGCGGGCGATCGGCATGGCCAAAGGCACCATTGTCGAGGTGGATCCCCGCAAAAAGCGTGGCGTGATTGAAATTGAAGGCTTTAAGTACAAGTTTGAAGACGAACGTCGCCGCGATTTGCAAAACAAATACCCGATCCAGAAGTTTCTGGAGCGTGAGATTATGTTTGCTTTTTGGCCCACTTATTCACAAAAAGCAGCGCAGTACCGCCAGATTGATGAGTCTCCCACGATTAAAATCGCCAATTTGCGCCGGACCTTGATTAAAGAAAATGCGGTTGAAATCATTGGACAGGTGCTGATGATTGAAGAGGCACTGTTTGTGATGAGTGTTTTTAGTGCCAGCCAAAAGAAAAAGTACATGGTCACGATTTTGGGCAAATATCCCGGCGAAAATGGGACTTTTATCCAGATGGTGGGAGAACTCAAAAATGGTGGCATTCACTATCAGAGCCATCAGGTTTTAACGCCCGAAGGTGAACCTGTGGCCCAAGCGGACTGATTTTTTCATTGGCTTTTTTCTCAGCTGAAATAAAGATCACAAAATGGGCTGATTTTATTGTACGATAGAGATAGACGCATCTTGGTTTTTTTTGATTTAATCGATTTTTCATTTTTTAACCTAGAAAAGCAGATTTTAACACAGAAAACCAGACTCAAATCTGAATTTATTCGTCGGGAATATGTCATTACCACAGGGAATTATTCCTTTAATCAAAGCCTATAAAGAGAATCAGATCTCTGTAGACGACTATCTGCACGGTTTGGGTCGTTCGGTTGAGGTCTGCGAACACAAAAAAAATCAATTAAAATCAACTTCCGTCAAAGCCGCAGATCGCGTGGAATGGGAAAAAGTCATTTTACCCGGCTTGCTGGCCTGTCTGGATGTGATGATTGGGGCCGCTCTTGAGGCCCGTGAGTATGCC
This sequence comes from Candidatus Blackallbacteria bacterium, assembly GCA_051715345.1. Lineage (GTDB taxonomy): Bacteria > Cyanobacteriota > Sericytochromatia > UBA7694 > UBA7694. The sequence continues at coordinate 11,800 of JBPXJQ010000026.1, read as the reverse complement.
TATCGGCCCGACGAGCAATTATTACAGAATGTGGTGATGCTCTTTGCCCAGATTGATCAGGCCACTGCGCTTTTACAACAGCGTCTGGGTTTGGTCTCTGCTGAAACCCGTACCGTGGCTTCAGTTGCTCTAGAACATATGCAGGTAGATGCTCTTAAAACAGCTTTGGTTCAGCAGGGTTCTGCTGAAGCGGTTGTCTCCTTGTTTGATTAAGCTTTTTATTTCCGAAGGGACGTGATTTTATGCAAAATGTAAATAAAGTGACTGGTGCTGGCCCGGTTCAAAAAACAGAAGAGAGCAGTGCTTCTAAGACCCTGGACAGCTTACGTACCTTGCGCAATGTCGCATTGGGTACCGCTGCTGTTGGAGGCACTGCCATGGCTGCAGAAGCTGCCAGCATCGTTGCGTTGCCTGCTGCCATACCCACTGGGGCCGTGACTGTGGGGGCTTTGGTGACAGCCGGTGCTGCCCACGCCGCCATAAAATTGGGTGAATGGATGAATGGGATTACCAGCCAAACCAACCAGGCCATCAAACAGGCCACTGGCGAGTAACTGAGATTTTAACCGAGCAAGATAACCTGCGCCAGTCAGGTTATCTTGCTGGAATTGCTTGCTGAGAGAGTCATGACAGAATGCTGCTGCGTATTGTTAACTCGCTCAGCACGTGGCGTGAATGGCGTTGATCACGTTTTGTAAGTGTTCCCGTTCTGCCGAACGTACAACATAACCTGTATGGCCCATAACCGGATAAAAAATTTCGGCCATGGGCTGCTGATGAATCAACTCTCCAGAAAACTGTGCCAAAATGGCCGCGTGATCCAATTGGTAATTTTTGCCATGTTTTCTGCCCACATAAGCCACATATTCGTTGCGGCAGGCAGGTTGGGTCAATTGGTTTGTCAACAGCATTTCGGCATAGCCTTTGTAGAGATCCCAGTCTTTGGCAAAATTAAACAAATCCATGGATAAACCGCCCGGTGGGCGGATATTCACTTCAAGTGCAACCCATTGACCGTTGGGCTTTTTGAAAAATTCAAAGTGAAAAAAGCGCCCGCGAATACCAAAAATTTTAACGACTTTTTGGCCCAGCGCTTCTAGTTCTGGGGGAATCTCCCGCAAAACCATGTGATAGAGATCCAGATCCTGGTTGACCACGGTCATGATGCCATTGCTGAAGTATTGGGAGAACGCAGTCACGACTTCGCCCTGGGCATTGGTTAAACCATCATAAGAATAGAGATCGCCTTGGATGAATTCTTCCATCAGATAAGCGGTATCTCCGGCCTGGTTGAGAAAATGCGTCAGATCGGCCTCCGACTCTAATTTCCAGGTTTGGGCGGCACCGACCCCAATATCTGGTTTGACCACCACCGGAAAGCCCACCTCGGCGATAAATCGGCGGCAATCGGCTTCTCCCTGAACCACTTGACCTGCTGCAACGGGAATCCCCCCCTGGCGGTAGATCTCTTTCATGCGCTCTTTGCTTTTGATATCGCGAATACTTTCTTCCCTGGGGCCGGGAATGTCAAATTTGGAGCGCAGATGGGCCTCCGTTTCGAGCCAGTATTCATTGTGGGATTCGAGCCGATCAATCGGGCCATGGCGATCAATAAAGTGCTGGCAAGCCGCTTCCAATTGGGAGCGGTTGTGCATGTCTTCTACCTTGTAATACTCTGTCAGCGCGTTTTTGATTTGTGGGCTGAGTTCCTCCCAAGGGCAATCGGCGATCCCCAAGACCTTCACGCCTGCTTCATTCAGACGTTGCCAGAAGAGCTGGAAATTTTCAGGAAAGTGGGGAGAAAGACAGACAAACTGCATAGTATTTCCTTTTTTTTGTGCAATGTATTATTTCATTTTTAAGGTTTGGGGGCCAAAACCCGAATTTCCTCAATACTGCGAAAACCGCTGCGACCAGAAAGTGCCACTACAATATAACGAGCTTTGGCTCCTTCCGGAAAGGTCATGACCTGATAATCATTTATCGCCTCTTGAATCAAAGGCGTGCTTGTTTTTTCGGGACTTTCTCCCGCATAGACCTTCAGATTGGCAGAAAAACCACTGCTGGCGATGATCATTGTGCCCAGTGCCTGGGATTTGCCCAAATCCACAACCAGGTCTACCGGCTGATTGGGATTGAGATCCAGGCTGTCTTTCAGCTCGGATTGGTAAAAACCGTCAAAAAACGGAGGTTTGTTTTGGCCTGCAATTTGCACAGACTGAATCGGCAAGACGGTATGTAAATCGCCTGTGCGAAAGGAGCGAACACTGCTTTTGGCCTGGTAGTCTGGGTAAAGGGCTGTCACACGCCAGGTATAGCTGCTCTGGTTTTCCAATAATTCCAGTGGCAGAGGGCCTGCAACACTGCCCGTGCTCTCCTTGCTCCAAATTGTGCCGACACGGGCATGGATGACCGCTACTTGGTATTTTGGGGCGGGGGTGGATGTACTTATCCAGCTAAAACGTGGTGCCTCTGTCAGTGTTTGATTGGGCTCGGGGCTGCTGAGACCATTCCAAAAACGCATGGGGGGAAGTTCCTTTTCATTTTTGAGCAGGGCTTTGGACTGGCTGACCTCGCTGCCATCGGGGTGGCTGGCTGAAAATTGAATCTCTGTTGCCTGGCCCAAACCCCCTTTGGTTTCAAATCCCAATAAATCCAAGCTGAAGCGGCCTTGGGCATCTGTCTCGGGGGAATACGTTTCGCGCGCGCTGACGACTTTCACACGGCCCTGATAAGGGCTGCCTTCCGCTGTTTGGATCTGGCCACTGACTCGAACAGGTTCTTTGTCTTTAAAAGGAGAGGCATTGAAGATACCACAGGCAAATAAAAGTTGATAACTCAAACAAAATGCACCTAATCTCGCCAAATGGCTTTTTTTCATCGTTTTATCTCCTCTGATGGCGGCAGAAACGCGCACGGGTTGAAAGTGGGGGAATCTGTATCTTTGACGGGATAAAGAGATACAAATGTTCCCTCTATCTAATTGTTGTTATTTTGTCACATGAATGTGCCCAAGTCCCGGTACAATAAGGTTCACAGTTATAAAACCGGAGACCTTCTTTAGACTATGCCAAGAGCGACAAAAGTCCGCCCAACACTTTCTCCCGTCAATCTTCTTTCTGAAGATCCCCTCTCAGCCTTTACCTGGGCTATTGGCAAACCCCAACCTGTGATTGAATCCCTCGCCAATCAAGAAATGATTGTTGGCGACGTTTTGGACGTCGGCTGTGGCTGTGGTGAAAACACCTTGCTCTTGGCCTCGCGTGGCCATATGGTTTGGGGCATCGACCACGACCAGGCTCTGATCAGAATCGCCCGTGAACAGGCCCAAAAGCAGACCTTGGAAGCCACGTTTGTGGTTGGCAATGCCCTGGAATTGGATGTCTTGGGTGAAGGCTTTCACACAGTGATCGACAGTGGGCTCTTTCACTCTTTGAACGACAAAGAGCGCAAAAAATACCTCTCTGGCTTGGCCCATGTTATGTTTCCGGGCAGTCGGTTGTATATCTTGTGTCTGAGTGAAAACGACGAAATCAGCTCAGCGGACCTCTATCCGCTCTCACGCAAAGAGCTGGAAAAATACTTTCAATCGGGCTGGCAGATCGAGAAAATCGAAGCCAGCCTTTATAGTTTGTGCGATCAAACGGCACCTGCTTGGCTGGTCAGCATTTTAAAACTTTAGCCTGCGGCCGCATCCCTAACCGGGATAAAAACCCACTTCTTGGATTTGAATCGCGGCTTTAAATTCGCGTTGACCTGCCACAATGCCAATCCGGGTCAGCCGCTCTAAATTGAGCGGATGGCTGGTGCTGACTGGATAAAACAATTCAAAGGGAATGGTGTGAATGGCCCAGTCGGGGGTGGGAAAAAAAACGGCCCGGTAATGTTGCCAGGGCATACTCAATTCGCGTGTGCGCAGGTGAATAAACCAGCCCTCGGGCTGATCTGCGCGGGCCACCAGGTGTACGCCCTGAAAATGACGGGCGTCAAAGATGTAACGGGAGTGAACCAAGGGCAATGCCAATTGGATGAAGCCCCCCCGATGGGCCAGGCTCACATTTCCCCCCAGCTCCAGACAGCTGCCTTTATCACTTTTGCATCTTTGGCTATAGGCCTGAGATTCTCCACCCATCACCGTGTCAGAAAAGAGGATCCACTCTGTCCCAAACAGGGAGACACCGTCTTCTCGGCTGAAGTCATCGAGTAAATAGGCCATGCCACTGCTCCGGTTCTTTTGCACTTTAGCCATACTTTAGCACGGGAAGGCCTGCAATCCAAGCAGAATCAGGCCTTTTCTCCGATTTTAAGTCCTCAAAAGGGTCAAGATTTGTTTGAGCTGTTGGCTCAGGGTCAGGGCAAAGAGCCGACACAAAGAAACTGTCTGCGACTGGAAGTCTGCGCGGGTGACGGCTTCGATTAAGAAGGGATCCATCACCACTGTGCGGATGAAAGCCAATCCTTTTTCCGCTCCCAAACTGGCCAAGGGATCTCCAGAAAGGCGACGCCAATAGCTTTCTAATTGGCTTTTGCTATAGGTGCTGCTTTCAAGACGGGTCATTGAGACAATAAAATCTTGGGTTTGTTGGGGCTGTACCTCGCGTGCGAGTAAACGCTGATAGAGTTCCTCGACCAAAAAATTGGTCTCTTGCAGGCTGAGCGACTGGCCTTGCCAACTGCCTGTAAAACCGTAGCAGAGGATATTTAAATCCGGCTCAGGGCTGAGAAAGACGCACTGAATGCCGGATAATTCTTGGGCGATCACTGCTTTGAGCATTTCTTGTAAATAGACGGTGCTTACCAAGGTGCCCGCAACCAGTCGTCCGTGGCCCTGCCGATTGAGGGGCACGGTCTGGTGAGCCAGCCAGATGGCCGCTGAAGTTGCACCTGGACGGGAGCCTTCGAGCGTGTATTTGCCCGGGTAAGGGGTGTTCCAGGCCTGGGTTTCTGCCACCACTTCGCTGTTGAGATACGGGGCCTCACAGCGGATGAATTCACGTGAACGGTAATCCCGATAAGCGACAGAACCGGCTGGATAGGGCAAATAGCCCAGTTTGTGTGGATCGAGTGAGATGGAGTCGGCCAGAGACAAAGCCTGTGAGACGTTCAGCCAGCGCTGACAACGAGAGAGGTTCCAAGCCCAAAATCCCTTTTCGTTGCTGCGGGCTTGGGCTGTTTTCGCCACTGATTGCAAAAAGGTCTGTAAAGAGGCTGCGGGTTCCATCTCTGCTTCACTTTTGGGCTCTGTTTCGCAGCTGGAATCGTTTTGGGCCAAGAGAGACAGGGCATAACCCCCATAACAGGCATCGGCATGGAGCCAAAATGAGGTGAGTCCTGCCTTTTCACGTTTTTTGCGCAATTGGTCCAGGGCCTCAAAATCGTCGATGGCGCCCTCTTCGGTGGAGCCATAGACCCCCACCACAGCCAATAAGAGATCACTGTGATCCAATTGGTTCAAGACCCGTTCCAAATCGTTTAAATCCATGCGCAAATCTGAGTCCAAGGCAATTTTTAAAGCCGCTTCTTCTCCCAAACCCAAAAGCCCCAGGCTTTTGCGCATCGAATAATGGGCGTTTTGGCTATAGGCCACACGTAAATTCCAGGCTGGGGCCCCCAACTCTGTTTGACAGGCCCTGGCAAAAGACAGCAGACCCAGGTGGACCACCGAATTTTGGTGGAGCACGTTGGCCAGTTCAGGTTCTAATGCCAGCGACTGATAGAGTTGGGTGTGCAGATCGAGGGTTGCTTGCACATTTAAAAGTGCGGGATTTTGCCAGGGAAAATCGGGTTGATGGGTGTTGACCCACTGTTTTAGCCGAATTTGCGCTTCGGGCTCGGCCCGGTGACAGGCCAAGGCCACCTGCCAGGGAAAAAGCCGCACGTTGCGGGCCACCCAGAGGGCCTCCATATTGGCGACTGTGCCCCCAGAACAGAGATGCCCCCAAGCTTGATCTTCGCTGTAGCCGAGCATTTTGACGATTATCTTGAGTGCTTCTGCTTCAAAGCGGGTGGTAATGGTGGCCGATTCCTGGGTGATATTGTTTTGGTTGTAAAACATGGCTGCGATATAGCCCAAGGTGCCTGGCATGAGCAGATCTTTGACCATATGGCCCAAATAACGCGGGCTGAAGAAAGGCATACTCTTTTTTAACTGAGAGAGCATTTCAAACAGGCGATCGCTGAGCACCTCTTGGTAGTCTAAAAATTCAGGTTTTAAGCGGTCTTCAGAGCGGATATAGGCCTGGTCTTCGGGATGGAAATTGCGCCGCCAATAACAATAATCGCGAAAACTCTCTAAGAGTGTGCGTTCAAAAAACTCCTGATTTTCGGCCTTGGGGCCCAAAAACCAGGCTTTGGGAGAGGGCAATTCTGGCATAATAGCTCCTGCATGATCAAACTCTGCAAGAGGTATAACACGCTTTTCGCTTTGGGGCTTTGATACAGGTCAAGTTCAGCCTCTCAGCGGCTTAAAAAATCAGCATAAGCCTCAATTTTGGCCATCAGGCGTTGGGCCAAAAAGGGGTTGGCAAAACTCAATTCATCGTGAATCAAACGGGCTTCCGCTTGGTATTTGGCAATTTTGGCGCTGTCCCAATGGGGCGGGGGTGACTGCAAATTGGTGATGCGATCGGCCAATTTGACCATGGCAATTTCTGGGGGTTGGCTCTTAATGCGTTTGAGTGAGTCGCTCATTTGTTCGGCTTTGGGCAGGTCTGCGTTTTTGCTCAGGGCCGATACCCCTTGGGCCACCTCTCTGCCAAAAGTGGCTTCAAGGGTGTCATAAGGAGTGGGCGTGTCTTCGAGACTGTCGTGCAAAAGGGCACATTGCAGGGCCAGATCGACATTCCAGTCGCCGGGGGCGAGGGTCCAGGCATATTGGATTTCCATGGCCACCTGAGCCAGATGGACAACATATGCGGCTTCGGTCCCTGGAAAGTGTTGGTCGGCGTGGGCAATGCCCGCAAAGAGCATGGCTTTTTGATAATGTTCTGGATTCCACATGGTTAGAAGAGCCTTTCTTTGACTGCGTTTTGGATAATTTGACCGAGGCTTTCAAAACAGTTTTTGCGTGGCGAACTTTTGCGGTAGATCAGCCCAATTTGACGCGAAGGAGCTGGTTTTTCAAACGGCAAATAGCGCACCTGTGCATTGTCTGGATCGGTTTTGAGGATGGCCAAACGGGGGATCAAGGTCACGCCATTGCCAGAGCTGACCATGTGTTTGAGCGTTTCCAGGCTGGTGCCACGAAAATTGGCTTTTTCACGCGCACCGGCCATGGTGCAGACATCCAGGGCCTGATCGCGCAGACAGTGGCCGTCGTCCAATAGCAAAATACTCTCCTGGGCCAATTGTTGGAGCTGAATTTGGGTTTGGCTTGCCAATTTGTGGGCTTCGGGAACCGCGAGCCAGAAATGCTCTTCAAATAAAACGGAGCTTTGCATATGCTCGGCTTCGATCGGCAGAGCCAGCAGCCCCACATCCAATTCACCACTTGCCAATTTCTCCATCAGCGTGCCCGTTTGAATTTCGTGCAAATACAGTTCCAGACCGGGCAATCCCTGGCGAATGGCGGGAATGATCAGCGGCAATAAATAGGGGCCGAGGGTGGGAATCAGGCCAATTCGCAGTGGTCCCCGCAGGGGATCTCCTGCCAATTGGGCCAACTCTTGAATATACTCTACATCCTGCATGATCTGACGGGCTTTTTTGACCACTTCTGTCCCGACGGGGGTGAGAAAGACCTTGTGGCGGGTGCGCTCGACCAATTGCACACCCAATTCCTGCTCCAATTTTTTGAGTTGGCCACTGAGGGTGGGCTGGCTGACATAACACTTTTCCGCTGCTTTGCGAAAATGGCGCAACTCATCCAGTGCAATTAAATATTCCAGATCTCTCAGGTTCATAAAGGGGGCTCATTTGTTTTGATTATAATCATCTTTGTCTATCAAAAATTATAATCTAAAAGTTGGGGCTTATCAATTGAATCGAACCCAAAGCGCCCCTTGGCCGTTTAACCCAAGAGATTCAAGGCTGATTGCGGGGCCAGATTGGCCTGGGACAGTACGGACGTGCCAGCTTGCAGCAAAATCTGAGCACGGGTCAGGTTGGCGGTCTCTGCGGCAATATCGGCATCACGGATCCGCGACTCGGCGGCGGTGAGGTTTTCACGGGAAATTTGCAGGTTTTGAATCGTGTATTCCAAGCGGTTTTGGTAAGCCCCCAGGCGGCTGCGCTGTAAATTGACCTGATCCAGGGCTTCGCCCAAGATGCCGATTGCGTTTTGGGCTTTGAGGTGTGAGTCGGCATCGCTGGAGCCCAACAGGTTGAGGCTTTCAATGCGCAAGGCCCTGGCGCTCATCTCTTCGATGCCCATTTTGAGGAACTGGCCTTCATTGGCCCCAATATGCAGCGTCAGGGCCCGATCTTCGCGCACCTCTTTGCGTTCGGCAAAAATTTGAACCACCACCTCTTTGCCGATATCCGCTTCGGTTAAATTAAAAGGCCCTCCGATGGCGACACTGCTCTGGACATTGTTATTGCCTGCATTGTGAACCTCCGTTTGCGTGGTGGTCAATTGGTATAAATCGGCACCGATGGAGGTAATTGTGCCGCGATAGGTATTGCTGCGGGTATCTGCGTTATCGGCCACATTGTTTAAAAAGAGGGCATTCTCCAAATTGCTATTGCCGCCAAAACTCAGTGAGAGATCAAATTCTGGGGCGACCCCACCTGGATTGGAGAAAAAGGCCCCAATGCCTGGGCTGCCGGGGCCAAAATTGGCGGGACCTGTGGTGCCGCCAAAGGGGATGGGCGCATTGGCGGGGGTAAAAGCCTGGGTTTGTGAGCGGGTGGCGACCCCTGCTGCGTAATTTTGGGTGACACTGTGGCTGATCTGCAGGGTATTGCCTGCCCCCAAACTCACGGCATAACTGTCTCCGGCTGTGGCAATTCCATTCAGGGCCACTTGGATATTGTTGAGGGTGGTGGCCACCGTTTCGCTGTCCAGTACAGCCACAGAGACGGCTTGAGCAGCCCCATTGGCGTCGGTGACAGCGATATTTAAGTTGTCGGCCCCAAAGACATGGCCCTGTGCCTGCCAAGTCGCTGCGGCAATCAGTCCCCCATTGGCCGATTGATTGATCGAAACGGTGCTGATCTGGCTGAAATCGACGGTGGTGGTCAAATTATAGTTGGAATTGGGGCCCGCATAAGTGGGGGTGCCTGTATAGGTATTGGTGCTGTATCCCACAATGCGGCGATCATTGCCTGCCAGGGTGTTGACGCCGCCGAGCACCCCATTCAAGCCGCCCGCTGCATTGATCGCCAGACTGGAATTGTGGCCCAGGGCATTTAAATTGGCAAAATCGACGACAGCTGCAAATTCGGTGCCAATGGCAGGCAGACTGAGAGCGGGGTAGGGAGACGGTGCGGGGGCTGCGCCACTGTAAGCAACGGGTGGCGTGCTGGAATAATTGCTGTTGCTGGAATAGGTATTGGTTTGGGGGTTGGTGGTGCGGGTGACCGTGATCTGAAAGCGGCTGTTGATATCATCAAAACCCGCGCTAAAGGTGTGGGTGGCATTGGAGAGGGCGTTGATTTGGGCCTGAATACTGTTGATCGTGTCGCTGTTGGGATTGACCGCAATCGAATAGGCGGTGCCGCCCACCGTTAGACTCAGGTTTCCGGCACTCACTTGATTCAGGCGTTCGGTCAGGATCAAACTGCTGAAGGGAGTGGCTCGGTCAATCGCTCCGCTGATGAACCCCCCTTTGTTAATATCCAAGGTCAATAGGCTGGCGTTGGAGCTGGGCCCCAAGAGCGAGATGCCAAAACTGGTGCTTGCGAGGCCCGGCAAATCCTGGAGTTGGGTCAAGACCCCAAAGACCGATGAACGCACTTCTAAGCCGACTTGGTTGAGGGTTGCAGAGATATTCACCACTTTCAGAGAAATGGCCTGATCAACGGTGGCATTGAGGGCCAAGGTCTGAATGCCCGCAACAAAATCGCGAATGTCAAAGGGCAAAGCCAGGGTGTCTCCCACCCGAATATTATTGGTCAAAACGGCCCGTGCGTCTTGAAAATCAAACTGGGAAGATTGAATACTGCCATTGAGCAATTTGCGGGTATTAAATTCGGTGGTGTGGGCAATGCGGGTAATTTCTGTGCGCAATTGCTCAATCTCGGTTTGAATTTTGGCCCTGTCGCTATTAACCAAGCTATCGCTGGCCGATTGAATACTCAATTCGCGCATGCGCTGCAAAATGCCTGAGATTTGTTCCAAGCCCCCTTCAGCGGTTTGCACCAATTGCACGCCATCTTGGGCATTGTTATTGGCCTGTGCAAAGCCCTTGATTTGGGTGCGCAATTTTTCGGAGATGGCCAATCCGGCAGCATCGTCGGCAGCGCGATTGATACGCAAACCCGAAGACAGGCGCTCCAAGGTTTTGGCCAGTTGGTTACCGCTCTTGTCCAGATTGCGCTGGGCATTTAAAGAACTCAGATTGACGTTGATACGCAGGGCGATAGATTTTTGTCTCCCTTAAATTGGCCTGAACGAAGCGCTATTTATTTATTATAGCTGCGAATGGGCCTGTTTTAACCTCTCAGAAGATTAAGTGCCGATTGGGGGGCCACATTGGCTTGGCTGAGAATCGAGGTGCCGGCCTGCACCAAAATCTGGGCACGGGTCAAATTCGCAGTTTCTGCGGCAATATCTGCATCGCGGATGCGCGATTCGGAAGCCGTGAGGTTTTCTTTGGAAACCTGCAGGTTTTGAATGGTGTATTCGAGGCGATTCTGAAAAGCGCCCAAACGGGAGCGGTTGGTGTTGACATAGTCCAGGGCGGCGTCAATCGCGCCAATCGCGTTTTGGGCCTTGAGTCGGCTGTCTTGGTCGGTGCTGCCGAGGATATTGAGGGTTTCCATGCGCAGGGCCTTGGCGCGCATGTCTTGTACGCCCATTTTCAGGAACTGCCCTTCGTTGGCCCCGACATGAAAAGTCAGAGCGCTGTCGGTGGTGACAGGGTCGCGGCGGGGGGTAATTTGAATGACCGCACTTTTACCAATATCTGAAAGAGTTAAAGCGTTGGATATGGCGACATAGCCCATATTAAAACCCACATTATTGCCCTGTGGGGGCGGTAAAACAGGTAAGTCCAGCAAAGCCTGTGTTTGGCCCAAATGGCCCACGGCAAAACCTTCCAAACCCCCTTGATCCGCAAATGAGGCGCTGACCAGGGGATCAACACTGTATAAAAAGCCTGAGATCGAGTTATAGACATTGATGGCGACACTGACAGGCGCACTGCTATTGGCTTGATAACTTACAATTTTAAATTCAAAGGCCACATCAACTGTGGGCTCTACATCCACAACCACGTTGCCAATGGTGTACAAAACCAGACGGTTGTTTTCAAAGGCAATGCCTTGGGGCTGGGCAGCAATAAAGGCGCTGTTAATTTGCTCAAAAAAGTCTGAAAGCCCAGTGTTGCTGCCCGTATTGCCGACTCTCAGGTTTTGTTTGATCTCGCCAACGGGATCCACTTTGGCCGTGGCATTGGCAATACTGCCATCGAGCAGGCTGCGGGTGTTATATTCAGTGGTCTCGGCAATGCGGGTCAGTTCGAGGCGGAGCTGGTTGATCTCCTCTTGGATCTTGGACCGGTCGGTATTGACCAAGGTGTCGTTGGCGGATTGAATCGACAATTCGCGCATGCGCTGCAAAATCTGCGAGGTTTGATCCAGGCCCGATTCAGCGGTTGAGATCAGATTGATCGCGTCTTGGGCATTGGCGGTGGCCTGG
>JBPXJQ010000025.1:0-104179 GCA_051715345.1 Candidatus Blackallbacteria bacterium | reverse complement strand
ACCGCCGCCACCACCGCCGCCACCGCCACCAATGGTCACGGCTTCTGGTGTTAATTGGACTTTGATTTGGGCACGGTTGACTTCACCTGCTTTGAGGGTCATTGGGTGCTTGGCTGACGCCACAATGGCTTTGAGTTTGTCCTTGGCAGAGACAAAGATGGTGACTTCTTTTTTGGGACTGCCCTGCATATCAATTCGGATCTGTTTATTCACCTGATCTTTGAGCACTTCTGTGCGAGCGATCGTGGTGCGATAGAGATTTTTATTGCTGCCCGTTTCAGTAATCTCGATTAACAATTCTTCGGTGGTCGTAGGAATGGCTTTGATGCCAAATTTTTCTGAAACTGGCCAATGAATGGTGAGCCCAACTGCTGCAGTTGCATCTTCAGATTTGATCTGCGCCTGCGGTGGATTGGCTGTCAAAGCCGGTGGATTTTTCTCGTTCTGACAGGCGCTTAAAAAGAGCAGGAGCGAAAACAGAAGGGCCCAAATACGCATTAACCGATCTCCAGTTCTACCAGGGCCACATTGGGATCAATCGCTGGTGGCGGAGCTTGGATCGTAATTTTAACCGTGAGTCCCAACGCTTGGTTGGCAATGGGGGTGATTCTCACTTCTGCAGTGCCCGCTTTGAGGGCTTTGACCAGCCGCTGAGAGGTATTTAAATTTAAAAGTTCGGGTTTGAGGTTTTCGATTTTTAATTGATTTTGCAGGCTGTCAAAGCTGATTTTGCTTTTATCGCTCATTTCAACTTCGCCCAAGAGCATCAGCTCTTCTCCTACCTGCATTTTCAGTTCACCGCTGGTCAACAGACGTTGAATTGTGGCAATACTGAGCGTTTTATCTGGGACAATGGGTGCGACTGAGGGGGGCGAAACAGGTGTTTGAGGCTGTGCAACGGCGGGGGCGGGAGTATTGGGAGCGGGTTGCGAACAACTCATCAAAACCAGTGCCAGGCAAATTGGTGCGAACAGCATTTTGCTGTACTTCATAACTTTCAACCCTCATCTCTGTGCTTAACTTAATACTTTTTATGACACACGTTGCCACGTCATCCTTGTCGTGAAAAACTGAAGCAAGACTGTGGGCAAAAATAAAGATTTAAATAAAACGAAAAATATCTTTAAAACTCTGGGACAAAATGAAGGCGGTTAATGGGGGGGGAATTGCAAACGCTGAGTCTGCGTAGGAACAGCTTCAGAGAGCTGAAGCTGGTCTTTGGGACCGAGGTCCGGTTGGGGAGGGGCCGGCTGAGGGCGCTTGCTGGAGCGAGGGCCCGTTGAAATGTGCAAAAGGTCAATTTCGATTTCGCGTTCTAAGCTGAACAAGCTGCGCACATGGGTGTGTGAAACGGATCCGGGCATAAAGTTCTCCGGTACAGAGCGTGATTAAAATTATCATAAATCAGATGAGTCCTTTATTTCAAGCTGGTTTAGACAAAGCAGATCTCCTCACACTTCTGCTTACGCTTGGCTTTGTCTCTGTAATATACTGAGGGGTATGTCAACAGATACACGCTCCACTCCTAGTCGCCAGCATGTTTGGCAAATGTTTGATCGCATTGCCCACCGCTATGATTTTTTGAATCATACGCTTTCACTGGGTATTGATTATCATTGGCGTCGCCAATTAGCAGAAAAATTACCTGCACAGGCAGATCTAAAATTGCTTGACCTCGCAACGGGCACAGCGGATGTTTTGATTGAATTGTGTCAGCACAATTCGGGTATTCAATCTGCGCTTGGTTTGGATTTGTCCGAGCAAATGTTGGCCAAAGGCCGTGACAAAATACAGGCTCTTCCGATCAAAAATCGGGCCGAGCTCAAACTTGGAGATGCCTGTCATATTCCCCTCGAAAACGGGACTTACGATGTGATTACAATGGCATTCGGGATTCGCAATGTCTTGGATGTAGACCTGTGTATGAGGGAAATGATGCGGGTTTTGACTCCAGGGGGACGGGTTCTGATTTTGGAATTTTCTTTGCCCCCCCAAGCTCTGATGCGTCAAAGCTATTTGCTCTATCTGCGTCATATTTTGCCCCAAATTGGTGGGCTGATTTCTGGAGATGGTGCTGCCTATCGCTATTTAAATGAAACGATAGAAACCTTTCCCTGCGGTCAAGATTTCTGTGACCACTTGATTGCCGCTGGTTTTAAAAACGTGGGCTATACCCCGCTGAGTTTGGGAATTGCATCGATTTATCAAGGTGATAAACCCTTTTAGCTTTCCCTCCTTAGCTCTCTTTGTGGATCAATTCATAGACTTTGGACTCGACAAAGATTTTGTAGAGTTCAGCGTCGAGCATTCCGTCTTTGACTTCAAAGCCCAAAATATCCAGCGCTTTGGAAATGGGCAGGGCTTTTTTATAGGGGCGATCACTGGCTGTCAAGGCATCATAAATATCCGAAATGGTCATCATTTTGGACTGGACAGGAATTTCTTCTGCGCTCAGGCCGCGTGGATAGCCCCGGCTATTCAGCTTTTCGTGGTGGGCATAGGCAATTTGCGGCACATTTTTTAGCTCGCTGGTCCAGGGAATCTGGCTCAAAAATTCAAAGGTATGGGTGACGTGGGATTCGATTTCCAGGCGCTCTTCTTGGTCGAGGGAGCCTTTGACAATCGACAGGCGCGAGAGTTCAAACGGCGTTAAAAGGGGCAATTCTTTTTCGTTAAAGGTGAAAATGCGCTGTTGAATCTCTTGGAGCTTTTGCGAAGTTTCTTGGGCCAAAACTGTGGGACGATTGGTCTGCAGAATCAATTGGAAATCGGCCTCAAGATCTGCATAACGTTGATAAAACTCGGCTTCCAAACTGGGAAAGAGTTGCAGGGCTTTGGCTTTGTCCAATTCTAACAAATACTGGAGCTTGCGCAGATTGTATTCGTTTTCCAGGCCTTTGCGGATCATGTCAAAGCGGTGTTTGATGGTTTCCAATTCGTCGGGATAGAGTTTTTCGGCTTTGACCAAGACATTTTCACGCACGCCAATTTTCCCAAAATCGTGCAAGAGAGAGGCATATTGAATTTCTTTCAGTTCTTGACGACTAAAACGCACCCGCTGATAAGGGCCTTCAGTGACTTGATCCAATTTTTCTGCCAGCCCGACGGTTAAGACGGCTACCCGTTCAGAGTGACCAGATGTGGTGGGATCGCGAGACTCAATTGCCTGAACTGAAGCCCGGATAAAACCCTCAAACAGGGATTGTATGGCTTCATAGAGGCGGGCATTTTCAATTGCGACAGCTGCTTGGCTGGCCAGAGACGAGAGCAGGCTTTCGTCTTCGCTTGCAAAGGTCTGGATTTCTCGATGTAGACTGTCTTTGTCTTTGAGTTCCAGGGCATTTTGCCAATGCTGTTTTTTGTTGATCATTTGCAGAATGCCAATGATCTCCCCTTTGGGGTTGTGCATGGGTACGGTAAGCATTGATTGGGAGTGGTAACCCGTGTTTTTGTCGTAGCTTTGGTTGAAATTAAAGGGGTAATTTTCGTCCAGGGTGTAAACATTTGGGATATTCAGAGATTTTCCACTCAGGGCCACATATCCTGCTATGCTTTTTTCATTGATATCCATCGAAAATTCACTGAAATCAACTTTTAAGCTCATATTGCGGGCCCATTTAAACCGCAGACCTTTGTTTGCGAACGGGTTTTGGGCATCTTCTTCAATACCTGGGCGGGTTTCGACCAAATAGAGACTGCCGGAATCCGAGGCTGTGATCTCCATACTGCTTTTGAGAATTTTATCCATCAGGGTATCCAAATTGCGCTCGGTAGAAAGAGCCAGACCAATTTCATTGAGATCTTGCAGACGGTGATGCTGTTTGTCGATTTGAGCTGCCAGACGCACCATTTCTTGCTGTGTCAGACTGATGCTGTAGAGGCGATTTAAGATAAAGGTCAAGCGTTCAGGGGTGATTTTTTCTTGGCTGTACTCAGCCAGCCAAGGCAAATCCGACCATTCTGTTTGGAATGGCTGATCGGCTTCGAGCGACAACACGGTGGCCAAAGCCGAAGAGAGATCGGTGCGCCGCTGAAGGACTTCAAACTCAGGTTGGCCACAGAGCAAAATCTGGGGAGAGCTAAAGTCGGCTTTTTCCAGATCAGGGGTGTGCATGGGATGAAAAGCAAAGCGCTCTTGCAAGATGGGTTTAATTTGGGAGATCAGGGTATCAAAAACCGGACTTATATAATAAATGGGAAAGAATTCTGCAGCCATTGCCTTCACCTTGTATGAATAGGAGCCTTGCCTCACGGGATCTGCCTCATTATAACATGGCCCCGATGATTTCATCGGGGCCATGTAAAGCGGTAGGCTGTGTTTAAGCCTTTGCTGACTTTGCGTTTGCCGTTGTTGCTTGGACGGGAACAACAGCTGTTGATGGCGCTGCTTCTGGCCCTGAATTACTGACTTTGCCGACCAGATCTTTGAGCAATTGATTCAGATCCAGACCCTGGGTATCCATTAACTCCTTTAAGATCGGATAGAGCATGGTTGAACGCAAGAGCGTTTCTCCCAGACCTGTTTTGGCTTCACTGCCATTGAATCCCCCCATTTGGATCAATTTGATATCGTTGATTTTTCCCACAGGAGAAACCAACTCACGGGCGATATCGGGCAGCACTTGAATCAATTCCTGCAGCAGCAAATTGGTGCCCAAAAGACTTTTGGCCTGCAACATCAGGCGTTCGCCTTCCGCTGCTGCTTGAGCCCGCGCCAACTCGGCCTGGGCCAGACGCTCAATCGCTTTGGCCTCCAAGTCAGAAGCCTCAAATTTGGCTTGGGCTTCGCGCTGTAATTTTAGGGCCTGGACTTCGATTTCCATTTCGCGTGAGACTTTTTCTTTGCCTGCGGAAGCTTGGGCCTCGATGATCTCAATTTCGGCCATGCGGCGGGCTTTGACCACTTCTTCGGCGCTTAAAACCTCTTGCCGGGCCCTTTCGCGCTCAGCTTCAAATTCAAGCCGCTCTTTTTCTTTGCGTAAGACTTCTGTCTGGGCCTGAGCGGCTGCGACTTCTTTCTCTTTTTTCTGATCGACAATTTCGATCTCCGCTTTGATCTTTGCCTTTTCAATCGCGACCTTGGCCAATTCTGCCGCCGTGTCTTTTTCGCGCGCTCGTTCGATCAACTGAATTTCAGAATTGATCTGGGCATTTTTAACTGCCAGTTCCTGTTTGATTTTGGCTTCATCGACTGATTGTTGTTGGGTAATTTTGACCCGTTCCTGGGATGATGTTTTTTCGGCTGTTTCGGATTCAATTTGGCGACGCTGTTCGATCTCCATGCGGTTGATCTCCAGCTCTTGCTGAAGCTCAGCCTCTTTTTGCTCCCGATCCAATAAGAGAATGGCCTTGCGGGTTTCAACGTTTTTACGGGCAATCGATTCTTTGGTGACTTGCTCGATTTCGTTTTTGCGGCTGGAGGCTTTTTGGATCGTTTCAGTAATATGGCTGACCCCTTGGGCGTCGAAATAATTTTCATCGCTGCGGAAGGTGGATGCATCCAAATTGCTGATGGTGACGGTTTCTAGAAGTAAACCGTTCTCGTCCAGTTCATTTTTGACGATATTATGAACCGCATCGGCAAAATCGTCGCGTTTTTCATGCAATTCCATTAGCGTCTTTTGGGCGGCAACACTGCGCAGAGCGCTGATCAATTTGGGGGCAATTAGATTGTCGACGTCTTCTTCAGAGACTGAGCGATTGCCCAGGCTGCGTGAGGCTGCGAGAATCTGTTGTTCGGTGGGTTCTACGCGGATATAAAACTCAGCGGAGACATCTGCACGCAACTTGTCTCCCGTAATTAAAGCCGCTTCGCTGCTGCGCTTGACTTCGATGCGCATGGTTTCGAGGGAGACCCAACGCAGTTCGTGTAAGAGTGGGATCACCCAACTACCGCCATCCAAAACGACCTTGGCTTTGCCACTGCCCGTACGCACAAAGGCTCGACTGCTGGGGGTTTTGATATAGAGTTTGGCGGCGGCAATCATCAGGCCGATGCCGATGGCTACCACCAGGCCCAAGAGCCCCGAGATTAGGACGACCATATCGCTCATTTATTCATTTCCTCTGTTTTTATTTCGTTCTTAATTGCTTTGTGTAATTCTTGTTGACTCTTTTGAAGTCTGGTCTCAAGGCTGAGCTTGCTTGACTGATTGCTGCCCAAATAGGCAAAAAAATCGTCACTTTCATAGCGCAACACACGGTAGCTACGCGTCTCTGGGGTATACCCTGTGACAAAAATTGTCTGGTTTTTTTGAGGGGCTTCACATCCTTCTTCTGCCAAACACGAAATCTGCAAAAGTGTGCCATGTTCACTGTAAACATGGGCCCGACCGAGTCCTTTGATTGGAGAATCAGGGACTTGGCCTGAGATCACGGTACCAACACAGCCAATCAATTCGTCTGGCATGATTGCAGCAGTGTTCTCTTGAAAAATCCGTGCAAGACCCTGAGAGCAAATCCGGGTGAGCGCCACTGCGGGCAAAAGACTGACGGGAAAAAGCAGCAGAAAGAGCCAAGTGGGATGAGCTTGCAAGTAGATCGACAGTCCCGTGTTGAGCAACAGTCCTGCGGAGCCCCAATTAAAAAAGAAGAGCACCAAGACCAGTGAAAAGGGCAATCGACCAACATTGATCAGGCCCAGCCAGGGATTCTCCAGATCGGTTTCTGTGCCTTCTGCGGGTTGGCTTGAATCATGATCGCTCCCCAGCCCTTGTAAAGCCAACAGGAGAATAGAAATACCTAACATCAGGGCAAAGGGCAAATTACTGAGATGAAACAAATACACGGGCAGCTTTTATCCTTGGTGCGCACTCAAAACTACTGTTATGATAACCCGCTTATAAGAGATTTCCAACTTAAGTTAAGCAACGAATACCAAAAGAAAGGGCGTGAACACCCGCTCTGGCTTTTGAACAGGCCAAATCAATTCGGGTTTGCTTTGGCTGGGAGCGCCTGCGCAGTTCCCGTTTGAACTGCTGGCCGAATGTAAAAGGGCGCAACTTCGTTGTCGGGAGGATGCCCCCCTTTGAGTTGCTCCTGGGTCCAGGCTGCGACGGCTCCCGCCAGATTTCCCAAGGGCAGCCAGGTCCTTTCACTGGTCCATTCACCCTCAAATGGCTCGGCACGGCAGAGCAGAGCTGATAACCCTTGTTCGTCCAATTGGTTGAGCCAATCGGGCAAGCTCTTGCTGCAAGGCTCAACCAGATAACAGGCTTGTCCAGCTTGCCATTGCCCTAGACCTGTGTAGATTTGGCCCTGACGAACATTAAAGATCGGGCTTAGGGGTGTATTGAGACTGCGCAGGCTGTACAAAGCGGCTTCCAATTTGCTCATTCCATAGAGGGGGATCTGATAACGATAGGTTAAAGTTTTAACCACCATCATACCTGCGCGAATGCCTGTGTAATTTCCTGGGCCGTTAATAATGCCGATTGCAGTGAGCGCTTGGGGCTGCAAATCATAACTTTCGAATAGGCGCTTAAGCACGCCAGGCAAGGATTCCATCTTGTTGACAAACTGCTCGCCAACGAAGAATTTTTGGCTCTCTCCGAGCAGAGCAATTTGAAGTGTGGGCTGTGTCGTGTCCAATCCCAAGATTAACATAGCTTTAAAATTAACCTTTATTTAACCGTGTGTTTGCCGTCGCTTAAATAACAGCTGACAAGGATCGGGGCTTTGGTTAAGATAAGATACCTATGAAAGGTTTATATTTATTCTTATGATAACCAACCACTCACCTACTATCAGGGCCAATTACGCCTATTCACAGTACTCGGTCGTCGATGAGATGGCAAGAAGGTACCGGGCCAGTTATAACCCCAATGCTATTGCGGGAATGCCTCGGGATACCTTTCGTCAAAGCTCCGTTTTGACTTCAGCCAGATACTACACGCCGCCCAGTGAAGGCAAGGTTTTCGCCAAACAGTTTGGTTCGTTCATCCGCGATATGGGAACCATTCTCGGCCTGGTTGGTATGTTTGTGCCGCCGGTGGCGGCGATTGCAACGGTCGCAAAGCCAATTGCATCCATGGTGGGAACCGCGACAGACCAGATTGATATCCGCCCCACAGCGGTTCAGAGTCGGGCTGTCGGCAATTACAATTATTGGTTCAGATAAATTTAAATCCCTTAATCTCAGCTTAGTGATTAATCTTGAGTTAATAAACACCCTTTCAGCCCTTGTTTTGTTTAACCTTTCATTTGTTTAACCCTTCTCAATCTCCAGCCTGATTACCTTTTTCAGCATTCTCTCAAACTTAAGCTGCTTTTATTACACCCAATTGCTCAAATGAAAAAATCCCCCAAGACAGATCTTTCTGTCTTCAGGGGACTTTTTTGTAAATAAAAAATTAAGTAAGTAAAGCTGGGTTAAACGTCCAGGTTTTTCACTTCGCGGGCGTATTTTTCAATAAATTCGCGACGGGTTTCAACTTTGCTGCCCATCAAAATCGTAAAGATCCGATCGGCTTCAACGGCATCGTCCACCTTGACCTGAAGCAGGGTGCGTTTGGCTGGATCCATAGCCGTGTCCCAAAGCTGATCGGGCATCATTTCGCCGAGACCTTTAAAGCGTGAGACTGAAACGTTTTTGCGTTTGACCTCAGCCAAATACTCATTGAGCTCGCGCTCATTGTAGACATATTTAACTTTTTGACCCACTTCCACTTTAAACAAGGGGGGTTGGGCCACGTAGACAAAGCCCTGATCGACAAGCGGACGGGCAAAGCGATAGAAAAAGGTCAGCAACAGGGTGCGGATATGCGCTCCATCGACGTCGGCGTCGGTCATGATGATAATTTTGTGGTAGCGCAATTTGCTCACATCAAAAGCCATTTCACGGCTTTCATCGTCTTCTTCGCTGCCGTTGCGGGCATTTTCTGCCGCATCTTTGGCTGCTGCTATGCCGGTTGCGACCAGAATAGCCTGAATTTCGTTATTGCCGTAAATTTTGTCTTCGCGGGCTTTTTCAATATTCAGAATTTTACCGCGCAAGGGCAAAATTGCTTGAAAGTGGCGGTCGCGGCCCTGTTTGGCGGAACCACCGGCTGAATCGCCTTCGACCAGGAATAACTCGCTATTGGCAGGATCTTTTTCGCTGCAGTCAGCCAATTTGCCTGGCAAAGTGGTCGATTCCAAAACGGATTTGCGCCGCACCAATTCACGGGCTTTTTTTGCTGCCAAACGGGCCCGACAGGCATCAAGTGCCTTGGTGACCAATAATTTGGCTTCGTTGGGGTTGCGGTCCATATAATCCAAGAGCCCCTCAGCCATCACCTGCTCAACAGCACTGCGGGCTTCGGTGTTGCCGAGTTTGGCTTTGGTTTGGCCTTCGAATTGGGGATCGGGAATTTTAACATTGATGATTGCCGTTAAGCCTTCACGGGTATCATCGCCGGTTAGATTTTCCTCGCCCTCTTTGAGCAAATTGACACGGCGGGCATATTCGTTGATGATGCGCGTCAATGCCGATCTGAAGCCCGTAACATGGGTACCACCTTGGATGGTGTTGATGCTGTTGACAAAGCTCTGCACATTTTCGGTGTACGCCGTGCTGTGCTGAATGGCAACTTCAACAATGACCTTGTCTTTTTCACCGTGAATATACAGGGGCTGAGGGTAAAGCGCTTCTTTGCTTTCGTTCAGGTGCATCACAAAGTCGATGACGCCACCTGTGTGGTGAAAGACTTCGCGCTGTGTTTGCTCTTCGCCGGTTTCGGGATCTTTTTTGATTGCGGTAAAGCTGATTGTAATGCCTTTATTGAGGAAGGCCAGTTCTTGAAAACGCTTCGAGAGAATTTCGGGTTTGAATTCGAGGGTCTCCATGATCTGACCATCGGGCAAAAAGCGGACAGTGGTGCCTGTGCCTTCGATGCCTTCTTGAATGAGGGCAATTTCTCCCTGGGCAATTCCCCGCTCAAAGCGTTGGAAATAGACGTTACCATTGCGTTTGACGTGAACTTCGCAAAATTCACTCAGGGCGTTGACGACCGAAATCCCGACGCCGTGCAAACCACCCGAAACTTTATAGCCGCCTTCGCCAAATTTGCCGCCAGCGTGTAAAACGGTCATGACAGTTTCAAGTGCTGATTTTCCCGTTTTTTGTACGATGTCGACAGGAATGCCTCGGCCGTTGTCTTCAACCATCACACAGCCATCGGCTTGCAAGGTGATCGCGATGTCTGTACAATGCCCGGCCATGGCTTCGTCGATCGAATTATCCACAACTTCGTAGACGAGGTGGTGAAGCCCTGTTTCTCCAGTGCTGCCAATATACATGCCTGGGCGTTTGCGGACGGGCTCAAGGCCTTCCAAAACTTGGATGTCAGCGGCGTTGTATTCGGCGGTCACGATCGCGGATGAACTCTCTTCAGCAGGCAAATCAGCAGGCAAGAGGGTTTCCAGATTCTTTTCTTTTTGTTCGAGCATAGCTACCTGTTTCGGGGGTTTCAGGCGACGTTTCTTGATCGCCGTTTTTTGGCTGCTTGATTTTGGGGGTTGAAGGTCTTTTTTTGAAGCTTTTCTTCAAGGTTTTCTTAAAGCTTTTTTCGACGCTTTTTTTGACGCTTTTTTTGACGCCCTTACTTTAGCAGACAAACCTCATTTTACCTTAATTCTGGCCCTCATGCCAACTTGAATGGGGGGGGTGGGAAGTATGTTATAATCTAGATCAAAGTCCGTGTAAACTGGCAGTTTTTAAAATAAGCAGAGGGACCCATGGCTGACGAAGAAGATAGCAAACCGGAATCACCCGAGCAAAGCGAAAGTGATGCCTCTCCTGCAGGGTCTTACCAGACCGCAGAAGACTCTCTGGCGCTGACCCGCACCAAAACCGCTTATCAGCCTGAAGGCAAACGTTTTACCCAAACGCTCAAAGAAAAAAAAGTTCCTCAGCGCGTGATCGCTGCGCAGATGAACCCCATGGATCCGTTTACCGAAGACGATATCGACGACGAAACCCTGATTGCTCCCAGCCGTCAGGTAATTGGGACTGCTTATAAAGACACTGCCCAGACCCGCACACAACCCAGTTTTCGTTCGGTGGCAGAGTCCAATACCGGCGACGATACACTGGCGTTGCAGTCATCGGAAAACCGCAATGTGCAAACGGTTTCGTTTAAAGTCAAAGGGATTCAGTGGCGCGCAGGTTTTGCCGCAGAGCTGAGCAATACCCCCCTCGGACACGCCATTCACCCAGCTCCCTTGCCTGCCTATAAAGATGAAATCCCTGAAAGCTTAAAAAAGGCCGGGATTGTGATTCGCCCCGTCAATCCCCGTTTGCGCGTGGTTCTGAATCAGCTTTTGCCACCCGATTTTCGCAAAAAAGTAGCCCAGCAGCGTAAAAAAACCGATCGCATGAAATTGCTTGCGATTTTTTATCTCCCAGGCACCCCCTCTTCACACGTTGGTTTTATTCACGAATTTACGGGCTCCAAAAGCAATTTTAAGTTTTACCTGTATATTCAAACCTCTGTTGGTAAAGCCCCGGTTGCGATTCTTGACGAAGTACTAAAAACCCTTGAAGCAGGTCTGCCAGAGGGCGAAAAAGCCGCCGACCTTGATGAATACGAGGTGGCTGAAGAGGATGATGATTTGCCCGAAGTCGAGGTGGACTTTGCCGGTGAAGTAGAGCAAGCCATGAAACAGGCGGGTGATACCTTTAATAACTCCATCATGGTCTATGGAGCGAGGCAGGCCAACCGCGTTGTCAAAGACTGGAGCATGGAGTTGATCCGCTTGGTCGACAAAGGCATTGCGCGCAGTATTCGCATGGCCACGTGGTTTATTGTGCAATTGGCCAATAGCAAGATCATTCGCGCTATGGCGGCTTCGATTCAGTTTGTGAGTAAAGGGCTCGTTGGCATCATTTGGGGTGTGAACAAGGTTTTGCTTGCGATTGGCCGCTCACCCGTAACCAAAGCGATTCTCGACGGTCTGGTCAGGGGCGTCAAGATCTTCGGCCGCCTGTTTTTGGTGGTCTGGTTTGCCATTAAATGGTTGCTGCAAATTTCTGTGGCCACTTTTAGCTATTTGGGTCATTTTGTCCGCGATCCCAAAGGTACAAGTTTTTCTGCTGTCTCGATTGACTTTCCCAGCTTTGGCAAAGGCATGTTCGGAGAAGGGGGCCTCACCGGTAAAAACAAAGACAAAAAAGCCCTGCCCCAGGTCAATAAAAAGAACCAGCTTACGATTAATAAATCTGCCAATAAACGGCTGCCTCCTCCCAAACCGCTCAAAAAACCAACCACGGCTCCCGCTTTGCCCGCTGTTAAGCCGGGGACCAAAGCAGGTCTTCCGGGCGCTATCGGTGGAGGGGGCTCAGATGCCGCCGCCGCCGCAGCAGCAGCCAAAGCCAAGCGCGATCGCGAACTGGGTTATTTCGAAGATCAGGCCTTTTGAGTGTGGTATAATGCTTCCCGTTTCTTGGGGGCATAGCTCAGCGGTAGAGCGGACGACTCATAATCGTTTGGTCGCAGGTTCGAACCCTGCTGCCCCCATTTGCCACTTTCCTGAAAGGATGCACATACCCCATGTCTTCGCTGCCACGCCTTCAGCTTGACCTGAAGTTGTCTGAGGCCCTGTTTTTGCTTCTCAGCGCCAAACTCAGCCATGAGTTTTTAGAGTCGATTCGGATTGAATCCTTTATGTTCGGACAAAAGGAAATGGGAGCCCTGTTGCAAAAGCTGGAATCGGCGGTGGGTGATCAATATGCCCGTTTAACCGATGATGTCCTCGATGAATTGATCAACAGCTTTTTACCTGAAGTGCCGATTCGCAATGTGGGTGTGACCGATTATAGCCACCCCATGTATGATATTGAATCGATCCTGCCCAAAATCCAATTGGCTTTGGATGAGCAGCAGGTATTGCGCATCGATTATTATTCGATGGACCGCGAAGAGGTCAATACCCGCGATGTTGAGCCTTATTTCTTAGAGAAGCGCTACAATTACCATATTCTCATGGGCTATTGCCGCTGGCGTGAGGACATTCGCCTGTTTCGGGTGGACCGCATTAAAAATATTCAATTGCGCGAAGACCGTTTCTCTCGCCCCGCTGATTTTCAGGCCGAAGAATACAGTCACGACGAGCATATCTAGGGGCGGGAAGCCCCTCAACCCGCTTTAATTTGACAGTTCTAGCCAGCGGTCGTGGGGCATGATGTCCCGCAGCGACTTGTAATAGCGGTCAATCGGGTAGAAAAAGAAATTGCTGACCCGGCTGGTGTACAAACTGGCATAATCCCTGACCTGATCGCCAAAACGCGAAATCTCGTCGCCATCATGGAAGAGCGGACCCCAGACTGGGTGGTATTGGCTGCTGATTTCCTGGCGCAGGTTGTGGACTTTGGTCTCTGTTTTTTCCATTTCTTTGTGGCAGCGTTTGATGCCTTCTTCCAGTTCCTCGCGGGTTTTTTCGAGCGCTTTGCTTTCAGCGGGAGTCAATTCACGCAGCGACAATTCAAGATTTTGCAGGGTATTGAGTTGGCTTGAGAAAATATGCAGTTCATAATGCAGTTTGTCCCATTTATTGCTTAAGCGTCTCAGGCGTTGGTATTTTTCGCGCACTTCGGCGGTGACAGAGAGCTCGTCTTCTAATTCCTGCACCACCAGTACGGTCCGCCAATTGGAATCTTTGTCTGAACGCATCACATCGCCAAAGATATGGTCTCCGATATACAGCACCTCGTTGCCTTTGGCCTGGATCAGTTTTTCGAAAGAGATGTAATTGCCTTTGCTGTATATGCCTTTGCGATCAAAGCTGACTTCGTCCATGAGTGTCTCTTCGTGGGTGACTTCGTCCACGCGGTAAAAGGGGGTGTTCTCTTTGAAAAAACCAGGTTTGCGGGCGTTGACGATTACGATCTCAAAATAGTCACGCCAAGAACTGTAGTGCAGACTGTCGGTGTCGAGCAGATATTCCATGATCATATCGGTATAATAATACTCAGAATTGGTCAGCAAAAACAGCTTTTTATCACTCTCTCTGAGTTTGTCCAATGTCAATGAGAGATGGGGGTCTTTGTAGACATATTTACCAATATCCCTGAGAATATCTGATTTAAGCGACCCATCGCGATGGGTCATGTCTATACAGTAGCGAATGTCTTCATAAATTTGGGTGTAACTGCGATCGTTTAAGACTTTGTTTTCGACCAGATCAACCAAGAGTACGTATAAATAGGCTTCAGGCAGAGAGAAAAGGGTGTCTACAGAGGAAAATCGTTGCGGATCCGATTGATCGATTTTATCGTTAAAGTAGACACTGGTTTCAAGATCTTGGGTGCCATGTTGAACCCGGCAGACCTGTTTAAAGCGGTTGATTTTAATCAGGTTGCCCTTTTGATAGTCGACCAGCAAACCGCGAATGATCCGGTCGTCGTGATAGGTGAGTTCTAAAATTTCAGCAGGGTAGGCTTTGAGCTCAACCAGTTTTTCGAGGGTTTTAACAAAGGCCAATTCTTCAATCGCGTGTTTGTTGTAAATCGCCAAAGTATAGTCCATGTCAAAGCCAATATAGTGAATTTGAGACATGTTTAGGGGGCGATTGACAAAGATATCCCGGGTGCCATCAATCGAGGTTTCGACCAGATCGGTCAACAATCGGAATTTTTCGGGGCTGCTTTTGCGCAGAGCGCGTTTGAGGGTTTCCATAAAAGTGTCCTTTATCTGCTCATTCAAAAGCCCGGGGCTGTCGTGTTAACATCCCCGGGAGTCTTGTTAAGTCAAGCCGGATTTAGCTTTGGGGAAGAAAATTGACGGAACGAATATCGCTGCTGTAAATTTTCCAGGTCGGTTTTTCATCGGTGGGATATTTGTGCAATGTATGTACCACCAAGACACGGTTATCGACAAATTTACTGGCATTGCTTTTCTTTTGGCGGGTAATCTGGACCACTTTGACTTTTGCTACGAGTGGACGTTTGCTTTCTGCCAGTTCTTTTTTCTTTCTGGCTTCAGCAGCTTTATCGCGGTCATCTTCGGTGATCATACCTGCGAGTTCTTCGGTCACGCCAAGTGCATCCTGGCTTTCAGCTTTGGCTTTTTCCATCTGCTGTTTTTCGTTGGCAGGCTGTTCGATGATATCCAGAGATTCGACTTTAAATTCGAGGTTGTAGTCTTTAATCAGTTGAGTGACTTGATCTTTGGTCGCATCATAGACTGGGGACTGGCGGTCGATGGTATTCATGACCTTGTCTACATTCTGCTCTTGCAGACCTTTGAGGTTTTCCTGAATGACTTTTTCAATTTCGTTGCCGCCGCAGCCTGTTAAAAGCATAAATACGGTTGCTGCCCCCAGCAAAGATGTGGCCTTCTTGAGCATGGTTAGCTTCCCTCGTTTCGTTGTTTAGATGGTATGATAACTCATTTAGTGTAAAACAGGAATTTCTGCTTTTAATTTGTCTAACAGAGCGCGGTAATTCTCATCGCCGATATTCTCTGTCCACATGATCAAAGCATCTTGTTTTTCTGCTTGGTAATAATTTTTACGTCGGCCTTTGACTGTAAATCCAAACTTTTCGTAGAGTTTTTGGGCTGGGAAATTTGTGGCTTTGACTTCAAGCGTGATCCACTGTACCCCTTTTTCAAGACAGTCCTCTAACATACGGCAGAGCAGGCGTTGAGCCAAATAATGCTTGCGGTGTTCGGGTTGGATCGCCACGCTGGTGATATGGGCTTCTTCGAGAATCTGCCAATAGCCGATGTATCCCAGCAGCTTGGCGTTGCCCAGAATAACAAAATAGTGGCAACGCGGATTCTCCAGCTCCCGGCCAAAATGAGTGGGTGTCCATTGGTTACCAAAACAGATTTTTTCAAGCTCAGCGACCCTGGCAATATGTTCAGGGTTCATGGGCTCCACAAGAAAGGAAGCCATTTACCCCACCATCCGCGCCACGTCGGTCAAAAATCGGGGGAGTTCAATCTGGACCAATTGGGCCATTTTGTCATCGTAAACCCAAATCACCTGGGGTTGAAAGATACCAATTTCCAGACCCAGGGTTTTCAGGGAGGTCAATTTTTGGGTCTCGACGACTTGAATGCTGCCTTCATCGGCATTGAGGACAAAGAGGCGATCCCCTTTGTAAGAGACGCTGAGTGAACGGGGGTTTTTGCCCACGTTTAATTCGCCGATGACCTGATGGGAAAAGGCATCCATGGCAATCAGTTTTTGTTGATCAGGCTGCAAATAATACAATTTGCGGCGATCAGGGGACATGACCAAAGCAGCTATATTGCCGCCGGTCTCAATTCTGGCTGGCAAGGTGGTGGGGCCGCCTTTGCCGTATTCCATGAAAAGATCGCCGTTTTTAAGGTAAAAGCGTTTGTGGGTCGGATCAGAATTCCAGATCTGCTCTCCGGGCATATGCAGTTGCACCGCAAAAGGCACGTTCATCTTCACAAAGAGCGAATGCCGGTCGATACTGGTTTTGATCTGGGAATAGCCATCCCAGAGATAGACCTGATCAAAGGATTGAGCCAAATACATCGGTTTTTCGGGGGTGCTTTGGAAGCGTTTGTCGCGAATGCGTTGGATCACCGAGAATTGATTGGGCGAATTGGGATTGAGTTCAATCACCGAAATTTGGCCAAAACGGCGGTGGTAAGCAAAGAGGCGGCGGCGATCACTGGTCAAAAGCAAATCATCGACGCTAAAGTCAACGGGGATAATGGCTGCGGTGCGCAGATCTTGCAGATCGACCATGTGAATGAAGTCGCTGTTGCGGCTGGCGACAAAACCAGAGCGGGTCACACTGGGCAATTTGTAATAGGCTTTGGGGGCGGGCAGAGAGGTGATCACGGGATTGATGCGCGGGGCGCCCAGATAGCCAGCTTTTTTGAAGCTTTCGCTGGCAATGTCAAAGGTGTGGTAGACGGTTCCGCCTGTTTTGTTGCGCGAAACCAGGGCCAAAGTCTGTTTGGAGAGGGGATAGAGGCGCTTGACTTCGACGGCCTCTTCGGGCAGATCCAACATGGTTTTGACTTGTCCGGAGCTGAGATCGATCAGGCGGAGTTGGCCCGAGGCCACAGCCAAGGTATTGCCTGTGGGCAATAGCGCCATGTCTTGTGGGTTCCAGAGCGGTGCCAGCCCGCGCTCTGGGCTCATCGTGCCCAATTTGCGGACAACGACATCATTCACGGTATCAATTTCCCAAATACTGCCAAAATAACCACCGCAGAGGACGTAGAGGCGGTTGGTACCGGGGTTGCCCAAGATCCGCTGAGCGCGACGACCCACCGAGATGCGGTGAATTTCTTGGCCACTTTTGGCATCGGTCACGCTGATCAGCGAATGAAAACTCGAAGACTGTTCCAAGATGCGGTAATTTTTAAGCAGACTGTGCGCTTGGGGGGCTGTGCCACGGGGAGCTGGATGGGGGGTGGGATTGGAGCTGAAACCTTGGGTTTCAAGTTTGGCTGGACGAATCACGGGGCGATTGCCGGGTTGCATTGCGCCCATCACTTTTTTTTCAAGAATCAGTTCTACCAAATTGGAGGGGTAAGCCTGAGCTGCAGACGTGCCTGCGGACAAGATCAGTGCAGAAAGTGCAAGTGAAAAAATGCGTTTCATGGGGCCCTCACAGATGATATTTCTTGAGTTCGCGGGTATTCCCAAGAATTTTGCGCAAAACACTGAAATTGAAGAGAGCGTAAAGCCCTCCCGATGCTGCAATCAGCGCAATGATCAAACTTTTCATGGGTTACTCCGAGATGGGTGCGTTGTTAATCAACCAAGTGGCAAAGGTCTCAGAAATTTTCCATTCTTTACCAATGTATTTTCCGGGAAAAGCTTTGACAAAACCCAGAAAAATAGCCACATCTTCTTTTGTTACATTTGCCATAATATCATAAATCCGTTGCCCGGCATACAGGCCTGTTGTGGGGTTCGGCAGTTCCAGCGTGAATTCAGCGCATTCGTTGATCGCCAAAATGGCATTGGACATAATCAGGTCTTCTTCCATGGCTCCCATGCGTGTACTGGGGGCATTGGGCTTTTTCTTGTAGAGGGGTTTTTTCATATTGTCGGTAAAGACAATATTTAATTCGAGCATATCCGAATAATTTGCGTGTTTGGCGTTGATGTCGGGCGGTGGCGGGGCATCGGCTTCCTCTTCCATTGGAGCACCATCGGCATCGATATCACTGTTGCCTGCGTTGTTTCTCTGATTGTTGCCCGCGCTGCCTCCACGTTTGTTGCCCATTTTGTCGTTGACCTTGCGGGCGAGCAGATTAATAAACTGAATTGGGCCGTTCAAGAGCTTAAGCAAGCTATTTAAGATCGGAATGAGGGGAGTCATGATCACCAAGAAGAGGTTGCGACTGGCCTGGCTAATATTGCCAACAAGGGTGCCTACCAATTGATTGAATTCTTCGAGCCGCGCCAATACATCATCAATCGATTGATCAAGGCGATCTCCGTCGACAGGGGGCGGTTTGCTGGGGGACTTTTTCTGGCCCGATTTGCCACCACTGTTGCCAGCGGGCTCTTTCTTCTTGGGGGGAGGCGGCGGTTTGGGGGCTGCCGCTTTTTCTTTTTCTTCGTCTTCATTGATGCTCAGTGTGCTCTCGGATTCGCCCCGTGCACGCCGACTCATATTGGAATAAGAACTGGCCGCTTTCTGTGAATTTTCAAGCGAAACCAGACTGAACTGATCGGAAGACTGCTGCTCAGATCCAGCCATTTACCACACCCAATTTTATTTTCGACACATTTTTTGCCATACTATATATCATACCTTGTTTCCAGATGGGAAACCAATTTTTTTAAGCCTGAATTTATCGCAT
This sequence comes from Candidatus Blackallbacteria bacterium, assembly GCA_051715345.1. GTDB lineage: Bacteria > Cyanobacteriota > Sericytochromatia > UBA7694 > UBA7694. Next base: position 85,394 of record JBPXJQ010000025.1, on the reverse strand, counting down.
GAAGGAGTTTCTATGAGGCCAGCAGCCCTGATTACAGACTTGGACGGTACCTTGCTCGACAAGAACGCGCTTTGCAGCCCACGCAACCGCAAATGCTTGGAGCATTTGGGCGAACGCGGAATTCTCAGGAGTATTGCCACTGGTCGCACACTTTTCTCTGCCCGAAAAGCGATTGCCCCTGATTTCCCGATCGATTATTTGATCTTTTCGACCGGTGCCGGGGTGATGGATTGGGCCACACAGGAGTTGATTTTTTCGGCCCATTTGCAAAGCTCAGAGATTCAACCGCTTTTAACGGCCCTTCAAGCGGAGCAAATGGATTTTATGGTGCATGCCCCCATGCCTGAGAATCATCATTTTGTCTATCGCCAAAACACAGCAGCCAACCCGGACTTTTTCAGCCGTTTGGCTTTGTATCCGGGTTATTTTCAGCCCTGGAAAACAGACGTGTTGCCTTGGGATGAGATCACGGGGATTTTGATCATTACCCCACCGGAGGAGACGATGCAGCGCTTTGATTGGCTGGTGACAAACTGGCCCCAATACCAGATCATTCGGGCAACTTCTCCTTTGGACATGGTTTCTGGTTGGTTGGAGGTCTTTCCCAGGCATATTAGCAAAAGCCAAACCAGCGATTGGTTGGTAAATTTACATCAATTGCAACGGGAGCAGGTTCTCGCGGTGGGAAACGATTATAATGATGTGGACCTATTGGCTTGGGCTGGCTCGGCTTGCGTGGTCGCCAACGCTCCTTCCGATTTGCGTCAGCATTACCGTGAAGTGGCCAGTCATTGCCAGGATGGCTTCTCTGAAGCTGTCGAGCATTGGCTGCATGGGTGTGATTAAAGAGAGGATATTCAGCTTTTGACTTCTTTTATTCCATATTTGGAGCGCCTAAAGCGCGATCAATGGGGCATTCTCGACGTTTTGATTGCCAACAGCTCTCCGATTGATCTGACCCGTTTGGCGGTGGCGGATGCCCAGGATGCGCACGAATTTATTTTAAATTACGGCTACGACCTGAACCATCCCGATGATGCTGAGGACTTGGCCAAAATCAAGACGGAGGCTTTGGATTTTATTCAAACCTATTTTCTTGATGGCCTGGGGAATGACGCTTATGCGCCATTGCAGATTCCTGATGTGATTCGCAAGTCGGGGGTCGTTAACCTGCTGATCCTGGCGTCGAAACATCCCCGTTCTCTCGTGCAGCGCTGGGCCTGTGCTACTTTGCGTGTGATGCACACGCTTTCACATATTGTGAATGATCTCTCTGCCAATTTTTTCACGGCGATTCAAGAACAAATTCTCACACCTTATTATCAACAATTGCAGATCGTGGGGGACCAGATCATTTTGGGCAAGGCCTCCGATTTTCATATTCCCTTGGTGGATTTTCAGGTCAAAGCCGGCAAAGACCGGGATTCTGCTCTTTTGAAACTTTTGCACAAACGGGAAAATGTGGCAGCTGACCTCTTTGACCGCATGGGGGTGCGTTTTGTCACCCGTGATCGACTCGATGCTTTGTTGGTGCTGAAATTTCTGCGCGAGAAACATCTGGTGACTTTTCCCAATGTCAAACCCAGTCGTTCGGTCAATACCCTGCTCAATCTCGAAAAATTTAAACAGAGTTTCAAACAGATTTTTAAACGCTATGAAGAGGGGAAAATGTCGCTGGAAGAGTTGGAGCAGAGCCTGCGTGATGATGCCCAAAACCGCGATACGTTGACCTCTCGCCAAATTCACCATCTCTTTAATCGCAACCCCCATACCAGCAAACAATACCGATCGATCCAATTTACGGTCAGGCATCTTGTGCGCGTTGCGAGTCCTTTGGCGCCTTTTATGGAGTATGTGCAAGAAGACGCCTTGCCCAATCGGCGTTTGCAGCGGGAATTTAAAACGGTGAGACCCTATTACCGTTTTTTCTTTCCCTACGAGGTGCAAATTGTCGACGCAGCGACCCATCAAAACAACCTGCAGGGCCAAGCCAGTCATGAAACCTACAAACTCCGCCAATTGTTGACAGCCCGGCAGCGGGTCTTGGGCTCTCTGCTCAAACCCCTGTCAGGTAAAACCCCGACTCCTGAAACTGTGGGCGTTGGCCCTTAGCGCAGGCTAAATTTCGACCTTAAAGCTGGATTCAACCGGGGTGGGCGAGGGCGCGTTTCCGCTGGGCTGATTGGGGGCCGGCGATGGGGGAGCGCTTGGGCTTTGCGAAGCTGTCGGGCTCGGGCGCCCAGCACCTGATGGGGTCGGGGAAACCAATGGCTTGGGTGTGGGTTTGCCGCTCGGCACAGGCTTGGCGGGGCTGCTGGAAGGGTTACTGGGCGACTGGGGGGGGGTATCTGGCCGCGGGGTAATACTGGTATTTGGCTCGGTACCAGAGGGACGCCCACTTTTGCGCAGCCAGCCGGGCAGGTGGGGACCAGGCAAGTGACCATTGAGGTCCAAATCTGCCAGGGGATCGTTGATCGGCTCTTTGCTGCTGCGTTGATCGTTTTCATCCAGTGTAAATTCAGAGATGACCTGCTGGTTTTCGGTGCCAATCGCTTCAAAATTTTCTTTGTCGGTATAAAAAATCGCTTCTTGAGCAGTTAGCCAATCGCCGTTTTCGCGTTGAATGCGTACATTGCCGGTTAAAATTGCCGTTTGTTTGGTTTCGCTGTAACTGGCTTTGTCGCCTGTGGCCACGCGCTCTTTGCCGCCGACCTTTTGCACGATTTTGACTTTGCCGGTGGCCTCAAGATCATCTGTGGCGCGATAGAGGACAATTTTGTCGGCGTCAATCGTCAGTTTTTCGCGCAGCAGGCGCTTTTTCTCTTCGTCTTTGTCATCGGGTTTGATGATTTTATTGTCTACCAACCAATTGCCGTTGAGCTGAATCACCTGGGCATTTTCTTCGAGGGTGATGGTGTCTCCGTCGGCTTCACCGCGAATAAAGGCTCTTTTGCCCATCAGCTTTTTCTCTTTTTGCAAAACAACCACGTTGCCGATTAAATTGGCGTTTTCTGTTTTGGTGAAATACTCCATTTGATCGGCGGTGACCACGGTTCGGACTTTTTTCAGGGCCTCTTCGGTGCGGCGCCGTTTTTCAGCTTTGCTGATGGCAAAATTTTCGGGAATGGGTTTGGGGTAGGCTTCCCGATCCATGCGCACTTCTTGCTCTAAAAACAGGCGTTTCTCTTGATGAAAGGCCGTCATTTTGACTGCGGTAATGGTGGTGACCCGGCCTTTTTCCTGCTTTTTGTTCTCTTGCACAATTTTGACGCCATCGTTAACGACTGATTGTTTTTTGTCTTCAAAATAGACCATTTCGTCGGCGTAAATAGTGGTATTGTCTTGCAGCACTTTGACATGGCCAATCGCCCGTGCCTGTTTCTCCTGCTTTTTGTAGATCGCTTTGTCGGCGTAGATCTTGACCCGATCTTCACTTTTGACATTGCGCGGTGGCACGGCGCGGGGTTCTGGCGGTTTGGTCTGCCGAGGCGGTGTTTTCGGACGCTGGCTAGCAGGTTGGTTTTGCGCCCAACCGTCCTGGCTGCTGTTCAGCAAAAGGCTGGCCGCCAGCAGAAATCCTGCCAGCCGCCATTGCCTCTTGAATCGCCCAAACATCAATTAATTGCCTTTGGTATCAGACTCAAACAAATTGCTGAAGTTCATGATTGTCTTTTGATCGGTGATCACACCTTTGATGCCCGGTGCCAGTTTTTGCACATATTCGTATTGAATCAGACGGGGATTGGCTGCCAGGGCCCGTCCACGGATTTCCATCGATTTTGCTTCCCCTTCGGCTTCGACGATCTTGCGCGCTTTTTCCTGATGCTCTTTTTGCAGCACATATTGCATGCGCTGAGCATCTTGCAGAGCCACCTGTTTGGCTTCAATTGCCTTTTGGTATTCTTCTGAGAAACGGGTATTGCGAATCAGCACTTCGTTTAACTCGATATAATAGCGGGCAAAACTTTTGCGCAGGGTCGCTTCCATCTGCTTTTGAATTTCAATGCGTTTGGAGGAATAGACGTCCATCACGTTGTAAAGACCAATGACGGTGCGCACCACGCTGCGAATTTCGGGGATAATGATTTTGAAAACATAGCTCGGGCCAATTTCTTGGTGCAGCTTGGACAATTGATCTGTGTGGGGTTGAAAACGGACAGAGAGTTCCACTTGAACGGTTTGACCATCAGCCGTACGGGCCTCAATGGCGGGTTCATTGTAGCCCCCACTGGTCTGTTCGGCATCGGAGGTGCCCACGTTAAAGGTTTGGGTTTTGATGTCATATTTGATGGCTTTTTGCACAAAAGGCAAGACAAAGGTCATGCCTTCTCCGCGCACACCCGGCAAAACACCGCGAAAATTGTCAAAAATAACCGCACGTTCACCGGCGGGCACAATCACCACGCTGGCGCTGGCAAAAATTAAAACGGCCAGACCCACCACAATGCCAACCATTGCGCTGAAACTGGGGGGACGGATTTGTCGATCGTTTAGGGCCATAGCTTGTCTCCTTTGGGGGTACTCAGGTCCTGAAGTCGAGCTGAATACATATCGCTGGCTTCAATTATACCGCTTCTGGTGTCTGATTTTAGGGAATCACCCGTTCTGAGGGATTGACCCAATAGCGCCAGGGCAGATCTTTCGCTTTGGAGATGCCGATCCGGGGGGTGGTGCAGATCGCTGCATCTGGATAAACATTTCCTTTTAAGAGATATAACTTTGTCTCGGGTGAACAGACCGATTGACCATCGAGGCTGAGATTGAGATCAAAGGCTTGACAAATTTTGCCAGGACCATTGAGCAAATCTGCTGTATTTTTGGCTTTGGGACGCCTTTCTCGCATTTTTTCGAGACCTGCGAGCGGCTCTAGCCCGCGAATTAATACTGCTGCGCCAATGTCACGCGCTTCCGCCGAAAAATTGAGACAAAAAACCTGATGAATGCGATAGATATATATTGTGCCAGGCTCGGCAAACATCGACCTATTGCGCATTGAACGTCTGCCCTGCCAGGCATGGCAAGCCGCTTCACTTTCGTGGTAGGCCTCTGTTTCGACAATTTGGCCAATACACCTTTCATGAACCAAGACGGCTCCCAATAAATCGCGGGCGACCGTGGTCACAGGGCGGCAAAAAAAAGTCGGCTCTAAGCGCAGAAAAGGTTTTTTGAACATTGCTTGTATTTTAACCTGTTCGAACGCTCCTCCCCAGCATTGGGTCTTATGGTTTATAATGTTTGCAAAGGAAGTAGAGCGTCTCACCATGAATTTTGAAAAGCTAGCAACGTTTTTTGCTGAAGGCACCCTCTTTAATAACCTCTCCAAAGAAGAGCTGACTCAATTGGCTCAGATTGCGCGGGAGCGCCGCTTTGATCGCGGCCAGGTGATTTTTTACGAGGGTGATCTGGGCGGCAGTTTGTATATTATTGTCACGGGCTCGGTCAAAATTGTCATTATGGCTGATGATGGCCGTGAGCATATTTTGGGCCTTTTGCACCAGGGAGATTTCTTTGGCGAAGTTTCTTTGATCGATGGTGAGCCCCGCTCGGCCACGGCCATTGCTTTGGACAATGTCAGTGTGGTGATGATCAGCCGCGATGACTTTATTCGCCTCTTGCGAGAAAATCCCGAAATGTCTTTAAAGATCATGGTCACCCTCTGTGAGCGTCTGCGCAAAACCGACAAACACGTTGAGAGTTTGGCTTTTTTAAGTGCGCCCGGCCGTGTGGCCCAGGTTTTACTCAATCTGGCCGAGTCCCATGCCCCCGGCCAAGACAAAAACATCACTGTTTCACACAAAATTACCCGTCAAGAATTTGCCAGCTTGGCTGGTACCTCGCGGGAAACCCTGACCCGTGTCCTGATGGATTTTCAGGATGACGGTCTGATCAAACTAGAAAAAAATAAGATTCATATTTATGACCGCCTTCATCTCAAGGAAAAAGTGGTTTAAGCCCGCTCTTATCAGCTCTTTTGTCCTGCTTTTATCCGGTTGTTACAGTCTGGGGCAGGAAAAAATCGAGACTGAGCCTGCTTCTTTTCGTTTGATCGGCTGTCAACAAGCGGCCGCTAGTCAGACAGAACCCCTCCAATTGGAAACTGAAAAGTTTAAGTTCAGCTTGGCTTTTAAAGGCAAGGCCTATCCTCTGCCCTCGTCTCAAAATATTTTGGGGCGCACTGTGCGCTATGTCTTGCCCTATACCCGGCAGACGCTTTTATTTGAGCTGACAGCTGAAAATAAACAAGCAGCGATTTTAAAACTGCAACCTGAGCAAGTCACATTGGTTTTGCCCTCAAGCCAGGTTCTGACTCCTTTCCCTCTCGTTTATTTTAAACAGCGTTGGCCAGCGGGAGCTGTCAATAGCCCCGAAACCATGCTGGACCGAGCTGCGGCCTTGGGTGAGGTGACCCGCACGCTGTTTGGGGCCTATCCCATTTTGCCTCAAGCCAAACAGACAGGTATTTTGCCATTCCCTTTCTTTGCCCTTGAAAAAGGTCAAAAGCTTGAATTGAAGCTCAATGGGGTTCAATACGGCTCAGAGTCTCAAGATCTGAGTTTCTGTTTGCAGGCTGAATAGCTGATTTAAGTATTCAATTACGCCACGTTAACTTAACCTTTAAGATCTTTACCCTAAGTTTCTCCAAGCATTAACCATCCCTTAATCTTGAGCACACAAGATATTAATCTTGATCGCGGATATGTACAGTACGCAGTAACACGCAGAACTTACACCTCAGATCAAGGAGACAAAAAAATGGGTGGACTCGACGGAATTGCCGGATTTATCAATGGCCTCAACCAGGTTACTCAGACCGTGGGAGCAATCCAGGGTGCAGCTGATGCGCTGGCCCCTGCCGTTTACGCTGTAGACGGTGCAATCAACCAAGTCGCTTCTGTTTTTACAGGTGACCAGTACACCCCTTATAATCCTTATCCCGCTTACCCTGTTTACCCGCCCATGCCGGTGGGCTCTTTGGAAGATGGCAAAGTGGGTATTATTGGCAACATGCTGGCAGGTGGTGTCGCTGGTGCCATGACCCATCAGTCTGCTTCTGAGGCAATCAAAACCATTAAAGCCGGTCAAACCGGTGCCGGATTCAAAGCTTTGGGTATGTCTTCGCTCAAAGCCGGTGGCATTGGTGCCGCTGTGACAGGTGTTATTTCTGCGGCTAAAAATATCTCCTTGGTTTCCAAAGGTATGCAATCGTCTGCTGATGCCGGTGGCAATATCGCTGCGGATACTGTCGGCGGTCTCCTCGCCGGTGCAACCGGCGGCATTGCAGCTGGTGCAGCTGGTTTGGCTCTGAGCGGCATGGGTGCGGCAGGTATCGGTCTGACGATCGGTGCTGCGGTAGCCGGTGCAGTGGGTGCCACAGGTGCCAGCTTGCTCTATCAAATGAGTGGTGCCCGCGATGGCTTGGCCAATAGCCTCAGAAGTATGTTTGGCGGCGGCAGCAGCAATTATGGCTATAACCAGGGTTACAACCAAGGTGGTTATAACTACAATCAGGGTTATAACCAGGGCTATAACTACAACCAGGGCTATGCTCCCCAAAACGGTTATTACAGATAAGTGAGCAAGATTCACCTGACTTGCGCAGGTGAGCTTGCTGAAGAGACAGCGTTAGAGAGCTAACGCTGTCGTCTTGTTGGCAAAATGATTGAAAAAGAATGAATGGAATTATGGAATTAACGGCTGTCAGCTCGATTCTCACCCGCGCAGGTTATGAAGTTCCGAAGTCTTCGGGCGCTTCTGTTACTTTGCCGGTCTCTTCTGGTGAATCAGCAGAAACCACCAAAGCCTCAAGCTTTCTCAATGCCGATACCCTGGCTTTGACGGGCCGTTTGGCGGGACATGCGGTAGGCAGCGGCTTTGCTACCTATCGCTATGGCGCTCAGATGGGCACCCAGATGAAAGAAGTCTATCTCGGACTCAAAAATGGGGGTCCTGCTGGAACCGAAAGTGCGTTGGTCAATGCCAAAGGTTTGGCGATGTCCGGAATTCGTGGGGCTGGCCTGGCTGGTTTGATCAGTGCCGGTACTTCCGCGATTACCAACGGCCTGGGTGTGGTCAAAGGCAAAACCGATTCTCAGACTGCGATCAGCAATGTGCTCTCAGATACCATGACCGGTACCATTGGCGGTTTGGGTGCAGTGACCATCGGTGGGGCTGGCAATCTGGCCCTCGCTTCGTTTGGTGTCGTAGGCCTGCCTTTAACCATTGCCACTGTGGCTTTGGGAGCCGCTGGCGGTACTTTGATGGGCCATTTATTGCACAAAGGCCGCAATCCCGAAACAGAAGCACAGGATCCCAAAATGGAAGGCAACAGCCCTTCTTAAATTTAAATTTCTGACTCATCTCATACTCCCTCGGCAGACCACATTGTGTGTCTGCTTTTTTATTGGCCCTGTTTTCGTGGTTAAGATCGGGTTATTGCTGTGCACAACAGCACCTTCATGCTTTGTTAATCTTTCAATGACAGGGATTTAATTCTCTTGGGAAAAGGTGTCAATGCAAATAATAGCCTTATTTGTGTTTCGGCTTGGTTCGAATAATTTGCTTCTATTATTCAGGCTTAATCCTGCCTTAAAATTTATTATTCAAAACTTCCTCTAAGATTAATGGCGCCTTAACCTTGCTCTCACAAGATCTCGGGGGCCTTGGCGATATTTAAACTAAGAAAACAAATTTACGGTTAACAGAAGATCAAAGGAGATTGAACCATGAGTGGAATTGACGGATTGGTCAATGGATTTAATCAGGCAGTTTATACAGCTGGTGCTGTTCAAGGCGCTGTCAATACTATGGTTCCCGCAGTCTATGCCGTAGATAGCGCGATCAATCAGGTCGCAGGGGTCTTTTCTGGCGATAGCTACCAACAGACCCAGCCTTATCCTCCTTCTGTTTATCCTGTCAGTACCACAGGCAATGGATTTAATCTGATCAGTGGCATTCTCTCTGGTGGTATCACCGGTGGCATGATGCACAATCAAGTCTCTGATGCCTTTAAGTCCTTTAAAAGTCAAGGCATGGGCGCAGGCTTCAAAAATTTAGGTATGGCCACGCTCAAATCGGCAGGTATTGGCGGTTTGGTCAGCGGTCTGATCTCCGGTGTGCAAAACGGCGCAGCCGCTGCCCGCGGAGAAATGAGCAAAGCCGATGCCGGTGGCAATGTGGCTGCAGATACTGTGGGTGGTTTGCTCGGCGGTGCAGGTGCAGGTATCAGTGCTGGCTTGGGCAGCTTGGCTCTGCGTTCCTTCGGTTTGGCGGGTATCCCATTAACCGTTGCTGCGGCTGCGGCTGGAGCCCTGGGCTCGGTCGGTGTGAACTACCTCTACAATTCCAGCGGTCTGCGCGATAACCTCGCGGGAACGATGCGCAAAGCTTTTGGCGGAACCGATCCCGTTGCACCTGCGGGTTATTACCAACAGCCTGCCTACGGTTATTAGTTTCTCGTTTCAAGAACTACACGGTTTTAAAGATTTTACCAAGATATTAAAAAGATTTTAAAAGAGTAATGGAGTTATCAAAATGAGTTTAACAAGCATTGGATCCAATCCCTATACGGCTACTGCTCCCAGCGTACAAACCAGCAACTACACCCCTTATTCACCTTATACCCCTTCGACCGGCGATACAGGCGGTGGTGCTTTTGGTGGCGATTTCTCTTCAATTGGTTCAATGGTGGCCAATGCTGCAGGTGGCGGTTTTGCCGCCCACAAACTGGGCAATCAGATGGGCCAGAATATCAAATCTATTTTCGGTAAGACCTTTATGACAGGTCTGAAAAACACCGCTTTGACTGGTCTCAAAGGCGCAGGTCTGTCGGCTTTGGTCAGTGCCGGTGTCTCCGTTGTGACCAACGGTGTGGGCATTGCCTCTGGCAGCACCGATGGCAGCACAGCGGTAAGCAATGTCATGAAAGACACCATCGGTGGTGCCGTGGGCGGTCTCGGTGCCGTCACCATTGGCGGTCTGGGCAATCTGGCCTTGGGTTCTCTGGGCCTCGCCGGTATTCCTTTAACCATTGCCACCGTGGCCTTTGGTGCTGTGGGTGGCGTGCTCGGCGGCCAACTCGCCAAGCCCCTGACTGACTCCTTTTAAGCTAAAACACTTTTAACTCTACATTACTCCCTCTGACCTGGAACTGCATCTTGCAGACCAGGTCTTTTTTTTAGGTCTTTTTTTTCTGTTTAAGTGGCATCAAAGCCCCAAAAATAAAGGGTTTTCTTAACTAAAAACAAGCAAGATCTTAACCTGTTCTTTCGATAACTTAAACAGGTTAATAAACACAATGACAACTTTAAGCGCTCTCCCCACTACGCCTTCTCTGCCCGCCCTGGGTAAGAGTCCCGCCGCCGGTACCGTTACCGCGCCGGTGATGGCGCCTGTCTCCCGTGAGGAGATTGAATGGGCCAAGAAGCTCGACAAAAAGATGGAGTACGGCTATGTCCCTGACACAGCTGAACAAAATCGCTATAACAAAGTTGTTGCCCAGCTCACCGGTATCAAAGACGGTGGTGGCTATGTCTATCAGGACACCACTTCTTTCAGCAATAATCCCCGTGGCTTTTCGGCCATCGGCAGCTTGGTTGGCCGCACCCTTTCCGGTGGCTATGTTGGCTATCGCTACGGTGGCGAAGTGGCCACCATCACCCACACCACTTATCAGAATGTCAAAAGTGGCATCGTCAATGGCCAGTTTGGTCAGGCCTTTAAAGGTCTGGCGGGTGGTCTCAAACAGGTGGGTGTCATTTCAATCAAAGCAGGCGGCATCTCCAGCGCCATCAATGCCGGTACTTCTTTATTCGCCAATACCTTTGAAACCATCTCCGGTCGCCAAACTGCCAAAGAGGCCGTGGGCAATGTCGCCGCTGATACGGTCGGTGGCTTTTTATCCGGGATGGGTGCCAGTGTTTTCTCTGGCATGGCCAGCCTGGGCGTGACCCTCGCTGGAGCCGGTGGACTGCCGATCACCATCGCGGCTGTGGCCGGTGGCGCTGTTGGCAGCTTATTGCTCGACAAAGCGTACAAAGCCTCTGGTCTGTTTACCTTGCTCAAGAGCAAGATTACCAAAACGCTGGAATAAAGTTCCCTCCGATACTTCGGCTAGCTCGGTGGAGTCCAGGCTCAGGGGTATGCTCAGGGAGCAATTGACTCCGCTCAGGGAACACAGCGAAGATAAACTCTGAACTGCGTCGAAGCACGAACCGATCTCAATATTTACCATAAAAACCTGTTTCGGCAGGTTTTTATACATTTTTTGGATCTGAGTTGGTATTTCCCTATTGGGCTTCCCATCCCGTTTTGCCACCGTTTGAAGATCCTCAAAAACCGGATTTTGGCAAAAATAACCCCGAAAATCTAAAAAAATGGGCAAACGGATCTTTTCTTTTAAAAATGATTATGATAAGATTAAGACATAGTAAAAAACTAGTAAAAAAACGATAAAGTTTATTTTGGGTTAATCGCAATGTCCGTATTCAAAATTCCAGCGTTTCTTTCGCTGACCCTCGTTATCAGCAGCTTGATCACAGCCTGTTCCGCCGCTCCCGTTTTGGCCCCCGCTCAAGTCAGGGCTTTAAATACCGCGCCAGCCCAGGCCGCCAAGAGTCAAGACCGCTATCTCTGTAGTATCGAAGCCCGTGAAGGCCACTCGATTGTCAAAATTCTCGATCTGAACCAACAGGGCGTGCGCTCGGTGATGGTGCCAGGCAAAGTCAAAAGCATGGATGGCGTCCAAGCCGAAGGCAAACTCTATGTCAATTCTGTCGCCCAAGGCAGTACCGATCAAACCCTCTACGAAGTGAATGTCCTCGATGGTCAGGTTCGCCGCCTGCTGTCTTTTTCTCAAGTGGGCCTTGAAACCGAAGATTTTCTCATTCAAAATGGCAAACTCTATGCGGTGGGCATGCAAAACAAACGTCCCGCCCTGTTTAGCTACGATCTGCGGGCCTATGGCTGGCAGCCTGTGGTCTATGATTTTCAGCCAGGCACCTTGCAATATGGCGCCCAGACCCAAGATTTGCAGATTTTGCACTTTGGTGCCGCATCGATGACCCGTACCACCGTAAATCTGGCCAGCCGTCAGACCTATTCTGTCAATTACTCGTTTAATTACAAAACAGGTGAGCTGGATTATAAAACTGCCCAGGCCAAAGGCTCCGAGAACTACCTCTACAGTGGCCTGATCTCCCGCAATGGCCGTTCGATCTTTGCCAGTATCAACGATAAAATTGAGCGCTACCAGATCGAAGACAAACAGATCAACCGCTTGTCCCCGATTACCTTGCCCCACGCTCTTCCTCGCTATGCTGCGCTTTCGCAAGACGGCCAACAGCTCTATGTCTCTCACAATCAGCAGAACCGCGTCAGCCGCGTGCGTTTTAATCCCGATGGGGTGACCTACCGGATTGAAGATATCGCCTTCCCTGGCTCGCATCAGGAATTGGTTGTTTTTTAGATTACATGGCAGGACTTTTGGCCTGGGCCACTGATATTCACCTCGATCATTGCGATGCCGAGGTGATTGCTGCTTTTGCGCACAGCATTCAGGCCCAAAACCCTCAGGCCCTGTGCCTGACAGGCGATCTGGCTGAGTCCCAGAATGTGGCGGGTTATTTGTCTGACTTGGCAGCAGAACTGCAGATTCCCATCTATTTTATCTTGGGCAATCACGATTATTACCATGGCAGCATCGCTGAAGTGCGCAGGGCCATGACCAGCTTAAGTCAGCAATCTGAATGGTTGCGCTGGATGCCCGCTTCTGGCTTGGTTCCGCTCTCCAACTCCACCTGCCTGCTTGGCCATGATGGCTGGTCCGATGGCCGCCACGGCGATTATGCCACTTCGACGATCAAACTCAAAGACTATCGCCTGATTTCAGAATTTGCCGAAGCCGGTGAATCCGGGCGTTTGACGCTTTTGAACCAACTTGGTGATGAGGCTGCGGCTTGGTTGCGGCCCCGCTTAAAGCAGGCTTTACAGGAATTTCAGCAGGTCTATTTGTTGATGCACCCTCCGCCTTTTCGCGAAGCCTGTCTCTATGGCACAGAAATCGCCGATGACAATTGGGCCCCACACTTTACCTGCAAAGCCGTGGGGGATTTGCTCGCAGAGCTCCTGCCACTCTATCCCCAAAGCCAACTCAAAGTACTGGCCGGCCACACCCACAACCCGTGTGATATTCAGATTTTGTCCAATTTAAGCGTGAGGGTGGGCGCGGCGGAATACGGAGCACCGGCCCTGGCCGCCTGTTTTGAGATCGCCTGAGTCTGCTTTAAGTCAGGCTTGCACCCATGTTATGGTGAGCCTATGGGTGCAAACGTGCAAAGAAACGTGTAACAGATTCGTGCAAGAGGAGAATGTCTATGAGCCCTGCTATTTATCAATTTGAAGTCAAAAATATCCAAGGTGAAACGGTTCCCTTGGAGACCTACCAAGGCAAGGTGCTGCTGATCGTCAACACCGCCAGCAAATGCGGTTTTACCCCCCAATACGATGGCTTGGAAAAAATCTACAAAGAATACCATGCGCAAGGTCTGGAAATTTTGGGCTTTCCCTGCAACCAGTTTGGCGCCCAGGAGCCCGGCAACGAAGCCGAGATTGCCTCTTTTTGCCAATTGAATTATGGTGTTAGCTTTCCAATGTTTGCCAAGATCGACGTCAATGGCTCCCATTCCCACCCGCTTTACGATTACCTCAAAACCCAGGCTCCGGGTCTTTTGGGCAGCAAAGATGTGAAATGGAATTTCACCAAATTTTTGGTCGATGCCAATGGCAAGGTGATCAAGCGCTACGCCCCCCAAGACAGCCCTGAGAGCATTGGCCGCGAGCTGAAAAAGTATTTGCCGAAATAGACCTGGGCAGCGTTTAAAACAGATTTAGCAGATTTAGCAGATTTAAAAGAAAGGCCGTGGATCAATCGGATTCCCGTTTTTGCGCACCTCAAGGTGCAAGTGGGGGCCGGTGCTATAACCTGTGCTGCCCACGGCGGCAATAATCTGACCTTTGCGGACGCGCTGGCCGACGGTCACGTAATAAGCCGAGGTGTGGGCGTAGAGCGTGACCAGGCCCTGGCCATGATCAACCATGACCGCTTTGCCATAGCCACCCATCCAGGAGGCGTCGATCACCACGCCGTGGTCGGCGGCCCGAATTGGTGTGCCAGAACCAACTCCAAAGTCAATCCCGGTGTGCAAGCGGGCCGTGCCAAAAATCGGGTGGGTGCGCCAGCCGAAGGGCGAGGTCATGACCGCGCCGGGCACCGGCGAGGTAAAGCGGCCACTGCCGAGGGGAACCGAACTCATGCGGCTGCCGCCTCCGCTGCGGGCGGCGTAGAGCTGGCGCAGATATTCGGCAATGCGGCGTGACTCGGCTTCTAAGGCATTCATCTCTTTTTCGTAGACGGCCTTTTCTTTTTGCACGCGGGCCAGGTATTGCTGCTCTTTTTTCTTTTGGTATTCGTGCAGGGCTTTGGCCTGGGCCTGTTCGTGGGCTTTTTTGCCAAGAATCTGGCGCTTGAGCATTTGCTGGTATTGGTAGCGTTCGAGCTTTTCTTTGGCCAGGCGCATTTCGTCCAACATGTTTTGGTCCTGTTTGGCCAAATAGCGGAAATAGGTCAGGCGGCGCATAAAACTGGAGAGGTTTTGGGCTTCGACCAATTGATTGGTCTGGGAATAGCGGCGCAATTTGTACATTTCCCGCAGGCGATCTTGCGAGGCGTCGAGGCGGCTTTCCCAGCTCTGCTCAGCCCGCAGCAATTGTTTGGTGATCACCTCGACCTCTTTGTGGGCGACCTCGTAGCGGCGGTTGGTTTTGTCGAGTTCGAGCTTGGTTTTTTCCAGCTCCTGTTGAATCTCCGAGATATTCTCTTTGGAGTTTTTCGCCTTTTTTTCCAGCTCTTGGATCTTGTTTTTCAGCTCTTTGATGCGCACTTCGTTGTTCTTAAATTCTTGCACCTGGGAGCGCACTTTTTGGCTAGAAGGCGCGCTTAAAGAGGGCGCGGTCGCAGACAGCGACAGCGCCAGCATCAGCCCGGCTGAGGCGATTAACGTGAGTTTATGAAAAGAGAAAGGAGATGTCATATCTTTATTGTACAAAAATCGTGGCCATGGAGACAACCAAACTAAAGATGATACTCAGCACCAAAGAGGCAATAATGCCCCAAACAACGAATTTTTTGTAGTTTTTGCGAAACTTGCGGCTCATGAGAGGTGTGTTTTCCTGAAGTGATAATAAACGGTTTGGGCGACTTTGCGGGGCAGGCCCCCTGTCAGCATTAGTTCTTGAATCTCTGCTGCTTTAATTTTATCGACAGAACCAAAGACCTGCAATAAATGGCGGCGGCGGTGGGGGCCAATGCCTTCAATGCCGTCGAGTTCAGACGTGAGGGTGCGTTTGCTGCGCAAACTGCGGTGGTAGGTCAGCGCAAAGCGGTGGGCCTCATCGCGCAATTGCATCAAAAGCTTGAGCGCGGGTGAATGGCGCGGCAGGCGCACGGGCTCGCTGCGATCGGGAAAGATCAGCAGCTCTTCGCGTTTGGCCAAGCCGACCAGGGCAGGCGGTGTCAGTCCTGCTTTGTCAAAGGCGCGCATGGCGGCGCTGACTTGGCCTTTGCCGCCATCGATCAGAATCAGATCGGGAAAGGCCAAACCTGCCTGGGCCAGCTTGCGGTAGCGGCGTGTGACCACTTCTTCCATCGAGACAAAGTCGTTGGGCACGCCTTCGGCGCTGCGAATCTTGTAACGCCGGTAGAGCGAGCGGGCACTCATGCCGTTTTCGAGTACCACCAGCGAAGCCACCGTCTCTTGGCCCTGAAAATGGGAGATGTCAAAGCCCTCGATCAAAGCCGGGGCCTGTTCCAATTGCAGCAATTGGCGCAGTTCTTCGAGGCCTTCCACGGCCAGATCGTAATGGCTGTCTTGTTCGGCTTTTTTCAGGCCCTGCTCGACATTTTTGCCGACCATTTCGAGCAGGGCTTTTTTGTCGCCGCGCTGGGGATACCCCAGGCTGACTTTGCTTCCACGTTTCTCGCGCAACCACAGTGCCAGAATCTCACTCTCCTCGATTTCTTGGGGCAGCAAGATCTCTGGTGGCACTTCGATATCACGCGAATAAAATTGGTAGAGAAAGCGGGTTAAAATCTCTGCGGTTTCGTCCTGTTGGCGAATCGCAAAAGTGTGGGGCAGCGGGGTTTGCAGCAGGCCCTCGCGCACCTGAAAGACCACCACATGGCAGAGCAGGGCATTGCGGGCAATGTGAATCAGATCCAGGTTCCATTCGGGATTGCCGACAATTTTTTGTTTGCCCGCCGGCACAATAAAGCGCTGCAAGGCACCGAGGGTATCGCGCAATTGGGCGGCCTGTTCGTATTGCATCAGACCTGCATGTTGGCGCATGCGCGCTTCGAGTTTTTCGCGCAAGATCGGAGATTTGCCCTCTAAAAACAGGCGAATGTCCTGCAGCATATCTTTGTAGTCTTCGGAGCTGACTTTCTTTTGACAGTGGCCCAGACAGCGCTTGATCTGGTAATAAATGCAGACCTGTTTTTCTTTGCGGGGGTCTTTGCATTTTTCGACCGGGAAAATCTCACGCACAGCGTAGAGCAGGCTGTTGACCGCACTGGCACTGGGGTAGGGCCCAAAATACAGGGATTTGTCTTTGGCCGTACGCTGCCGGACCATCTCGACGCGGGGATAAGCGTCTTGCCAGGTGATGCGGATATACGGAAAACCTTTGCTGTTTTTGAGCAGGGTATTGTAGCGGGGCTGGTGTTGGCGGATCAACTGCTCTTCGAGGACCAGGGCCTCGACCTCGGTATCTGTCAAAATGGTTTCGATCTGGGTCACCAATTCAACCATTTTTTCGATTTTGGGCCCATGCAAAGGTCGGCCGGTCTGAAAATACGAGCGCACGCGGTGGGCCAGCGAACGGGCCTTGCCAATATACAGCAATTGCCCTTCTGCGCCTTTCATTAAATAGACGCCGGGCTGAGATGGCAGGTGTTTGAGTTGTTCACTGAGCTGCATGCCTTCATTTTAACAGGCAAGTCAGGTTGAACTTGCCCTCCAAATGCTATACTTGGTAAAATCTGCGCAAACAAAGCCTGAGAAGTGATGAACCCCAAAACCAAACGCTGGATATTTCTCTTTTTTACCGCCGCTCTGGCAGGTCTTTTATATTTGATCCATGAAATTTTATTGCCCTTTGTTTTCAGTGGGCTGTTTGTCTATTTGCTCGCCCCTTTGGTGGATTATCTTTCCAAACAAAAATTTTTAGGGCGCACCTTGCCCCGTGGCATCACTGTGATGCTGGTCTATATCTTTGTGTTTTTGGGCGTGGCGATTTTGGGCTTGATTGTCTTGCCGCCACTTTACCAAGAAGTTCTGCGCATGGGCCGGGATTTGCCCCATCAGCTTGAGCATTTCAGGGCAGTAACCCTGCCCTCTTTGGTACATCAGGCCGAGTTTTACAATACCAAATTTGGTTTGCATCTGGATGTCGAAACCTATCTTGCTCAGGGTTTAGAAACTGTGATCAAAGCGGGCAAAGGGCAGATAGAATCCATGGTGAGTCATGTACAAACCCTGATCAAATTGCTCTTTTCGGCCCTGAGCACTTTTTTGGTGATCTTTATTGTGACCGCCTTTGTCTTGATCGATTTGCCCCGCATTAAAGTGGAGCTGAGTCAGCTGATTCCCAAGCGCTACCGTCCTCTGGTGCTGGATTTGGTACATGCCATCGACCGCGATCTGAGTGGCACAATTCGCGGGCAATTGCTGATCTGTTTGATCAATGGCACCTTGACCACCCTGGGATTGTTGTTGCTCAATGTCAAATTTGCGATCACCATCGGTTTTGTTGCTGGTATCTTTAGTTTGATTCCGGTCTTTGGGGCGGTGATCAGCACGGTTCCTGCTGTGATTATTGCCCTGACCCAATCCTGGCTCACGGCTCTGGCCGTGATTGGTGTGATTATTATTATTCATCTGATCGAAGCCAATTTTCTCAATCCCAAAATTCTGGGGCATACCGTTGAGTTACACCCGGCGATCATTGTCTTTTCGATTGTGGTTGGAGAGCATTTCTTTGGGGCTGTGGGGCTGCTGTTTGGGGTGCCCGTGGCTGCCATTTTGCGCTCGATTCTACGCTATATCTATCTGACCTATTTGGCTGAACCCGAAGATGTGGCAGAGCGGGAGTCTGTTTCTGCAGAAGTGGAACAGGGGACCCATTAAAGATGGCCAAAGACAGCAGCGGCGAATATTTTTCCAAATCCGATGAAGAGCATGTCAAGGCTGAAAAGCCGATGGCCCGTGGTCAGCACCACCAATTGCGTAATCAGTTTCTCGAAAAAGCCAAAAAATTCATGGACGATACTCCCCTCGGGGAGACCAAAAATCTGCTCAATACCTTGATGGGCAAAGAGCCTCAGCAGGAAGAGACCGTGTCGCGAGATGCCCAGGAAGCCTCTTTTGAAGAGGATTGGGAAGATGATTGGGAGGGCGATGACGAGGAGGAAGAGTTTGACTATACCCAGCCCGAGACGATTCGGGTCGGTTATGAAAAACCGGGCAGCAATCCCCCACCCAAACGCAAAACTGTTGAAGAAGCCCGTGATGAGAGCTTTGACCTCAAATTTGGTGCCCTTTCGGGTCTCTTAAATCGCTTTGGGGCCGAAGGGATTGAAGAAGACAAGCCCGAGGTCAAAAAACAGGCCCTGCAGATTGATATGGATGTCTTCAGAGCTTCGATTAAACAGGTCTATGTTCAAATGGCTGCTCAATCGGGTGAAAGTCCCGAAACCGACTGGCTTCGGCCAGAACTGCTTTCTCTGCTGCGTTTGAGCAATAGCCCACAGGTAATCATGGAGTTTATTATTGCGGCGCTTTTTGCCGCCACACCCGAAAACTTCATGACCCAAAGTGATATTGCCTATGTCTACCGTCTATTGACGCAAATTGGCATTGATTTGCCTGCTGAAGATGTCGAAGATGCCATTGCCCAGACCTTTCTCTTTGCCGAACGGGTCCATCGGCTCTATCAAAAACTGGTGGAAGCTCCCCCCCAAATTCTGCCAGAGCAAGTCTTGCGCCAAAAAGAGACCCTGGCCAAACTCTTTATTCACCAAGTGGCCCAGCATTACGAAACCGATCACAAGTCGGTCATTCGCACCTTGGCTGAACGCTGGACGGCCATTTGTCAGATCCTGGCGCAGCATTTGCAGGAGATAGAGCGTATCAACCAGCAGTTGTCGCTGTTTAAAGATCGCAAAACCGCATCTTCGACGATTTTGGCCAAATTGCTGCGGGTTGAGCGTTTGGCTTGGGCTGAATGGGGGAAGTTGACCCGGTTGGCCCAAGATATTTTGGCTTTAAAAAAAGTGACCTTGCTTTTAGAAGAACACGAAGCTTTGGAAAAACTGGCGGTATTTCCACTTCAGCATCTTTTGGCCGAAGAAGCCTTGTGGAGCCACTCCCCTTCCTGGGAAGACATTCAGACCATCTTTTCCGATTTTCATGCCCGTAAAAAAGTGGGTGGGCCCTCTGCTGAATTGCCAGCTGCACCGCCCATTCAATTGGACCTGTCGCCGCTCAATCAGAAAAAAATGGTCACACGGGCCAAAGCGGGAGAGGTCAAGGCCTTGAAAGAAATTGACAGTTACAAACGCAGCCGCACGGCTCAAGTTCTGATAGATTTAGAAAAAATAAACAAAGCTTAAACTGGTTTTTCAAGTCTTGCCGAATTATTTTACAGGGGCAGGGTATAAAGAAACTAGTTTATATTTTTTAAGGAGTTTTGCCCATGCAGGTCGGCCCCTCTCAACCTCTCAATCCCACATTTGTCAATCAACTTCAGCAGATTACCTCAGACGGCAAGATCTCCCGCGACGAACTCAAAGATCTGAAGCAATTGGTCAAAGGCCTGGATGTGCCTGAGTCTGAGAAAGCTGCCTTTCTCAAACTTGCCGACAAAATGAAAGACTTTACCAATGTGGGCTTTTTCAATAACGGCGTTCTTGAAAAAAGTGAGATGGCCGAGTTGGAGAAAATGGCGGGTGGTCTCAAAGACTCGCAATTGGTGAATGAACTCTTCAGCCAGTTTAAAGATGCCGCCAATCCCGTTGAAGACAAATCTTTCTTTGGTTCAATTGGCGACTTTTTCAAAAACCTCTTTTCCTGGGTGCCTTCTTCTGAACAGGCCCAGGAATCTGACTGCCAAGTTGATGTTCAAGGCCGTCCTGGGGCTTGTTTTGCGCCAACCGGCGACTTTCAAATGCCGGGTACACCTGGTGCGGGTGGGACAACGGGTGTCGGCAATCCCCCCACTGCCCCGGGTGACACGGGTACATTTACTTCCCAATGGTCCGAACGTGGTTTGGGAGCAACCCATCTCCGTGAGTCTCAGGCCAATTGTGGCCCGGCTTCGGCTTCGATGATCATGAAACAATTGGGTTTGCCAGCACCTTCGATGCATGAAATTCGCCAAATGGTGGGGGGACGTGTTTCGACCAGTGGCAACGAAGGCGGTGCCTTTGCCATTGGCACCGAGCAATTGGCTGCAGCCGTCAAAAAACAGGCAGCAGCCCAAGGCCGTACAGTGACCTCTACCACCGAATCGCTGCCCGCAAACAGTCAGCAGGCCCTGGCCCAGATCAAAGCAAAGCTCGACAAGGGTGAAAAAGTTGTTTTGCTGACCGGCGGTTTTGGCGGCACAGCGGGCCACTATACCGTGATCAAAGGGGTCAATCCCGATGGCACCTTTATTGTCGATGATCCTGCCCGTGGTCCCAATCAGGTGCGCACAGCCGCAGAATTGCAATCGGCCATGGACAACCGCCGTTCAGCCGGTAAAGGTATCAGCCAGATTATTTCGTTTGCAGGCTAAAAGTCCTGGTTGTAGTTGAACTTGAGTGTGGGTGGTGTGTTGGAACCCACATTCAAGCTGGCCTCAAAAGCAGATTCTTTAAGCTCTGTTCCATAGAGACGCAGATTTCCATCCCATTCTTTCCCATTTGACCGTTCTAAGAGTGAAACGCGGCACTCCAGTGCCAGGGGCTGTTCTTGCAGGCTTTGAGTGGCGTAACTGAGTTGGTAACGGGTTTGGCTCAAGCTTGGGTCTTTGTGATTGCGCTCGCGCTCGAAGGCGCCTTCCCATTGGCTATCGCTCCATTTTCCTGAAAAGAGTTCTGATACTTGGGGTTTGTTCAGATAGCTCAATTCCCCGCTGGTTTCTGGGTCAAAACTGTGTTTGAGTGTGATTTGATTCGACTCGCTGACTGTGGCCGGAAGACTGCCTTCGCTGAGTACTTCACGGCTGTGATTGAGCTGGATTTGGCTGCTTTCGTTGAGCTGCCAATTGAGAAATCCCGTCTGTGCATCCAGATTGAAAAATTCAGCGATGGTCTCCCGTTGATTGAGGCCGAAAGAGAGCGTTTGAATTGTGCTACCGACCCCAAGCTCTTGCATGGTTTGGGGGGCTATTGACCCTGTCATTGTTTGAAGGGGCTTGCTGCGCTCATGGGCATAAGTCAAATGGCTTTGGTCGTATTGCAAATGCAGGTTTTGGGCCTCTGTTTTTTGCTCAGCCGTCTCGGTCTGTGTGGTGAGCAGTGAGAATGAAAGCGGATCGGGTGCTTCTTCTGTTGACGGCAGATACGCCACTCCCAAGCTACGACTTTGGTTGGTCGGGTTGCTTGACCAAGCCCCCGAAACCTGAAGGGCCTGTGTGGCTTGGTAACGGGCCAAGCCCGAACGCGCTTGCTCTCCGCTGTCTGATGCGCTGAAACTCTGTTCCAAGACCAGCCATTCTTTGCCGAGTTCATCTTTGATTTGGGCTGTGGACGCCAGACTCAGATGACCCGCGGTATAGCTTCTCTCGCCAGATTTCCCGTGCTCAGGGATGGTGGCCGAAGCACTTTTTAAATCCTGTTTGAGGCTTTGACTGAATTCAAAACGCTGATTTTTTTCGCGTAGCCCAAAAGCGAGTTGAGAAGGTTGAAAATCGGCTTGTTCCCTCCCTGTTCCTTGCCACTGCCCCTCTAAATCCGAATCAAATGCCAGTTCAGCTGTTTCGGGGGAGATGGGGAGTTCGGGGAGTGTTGCGGATTCTGAGCCTGGGGCCTGGGGAGGGGCCTGTGTTTCAATTGAACTCCAGCTTTGCCCAGCTCTGGCGATACTTCCAGAACGCAGACCTTTGGCGGCATCTGAAACAGAGCTGTTTCGATTGACCAAAGACTCAGAATAGCCAGATACAATAGGGCACATAGATTTCTCCTCAGCGATTGCCAAGTCTTTGGCTAAAGACGGGGCTTTTACTATCTTGAGGCCTGGGGTTTCTCAACGGGGGCTGTTCCTGCACCCAATTGATTGATGTTTATCAAAAAGCAGAAAGCCAGCAGAGAGTGCTCCCTGCTGGCTGATACCAGATTTTAGATCTGGAGATGCTATTTTAAGCTTGCCCGCAGAGCGTCGCGGATCTCGGTTAACAAAATCTCTTCTTTGCTGGGCTCCGGTGGGGCGGCTGGAGCAGCTGGTTTGGCTTCTTCTTTTTTCTTGAGATTATTTAATAATTTGATCATCACAAAGACTGCCAGGGCCATCAAGGTGAAGTCAAACACCGTTTGTAAAAAAGTGCCGATATTGATCGTCACGGCCTGAGCCGTGATTTTTCCGGCTGCATCGGTCACCGCCGCTTTGAGCGGGATTTTGATATCCGTAAAATTGACGCCACCGGTCAGCAATCCCAAGGGAGGCATAAAGACGTCAGCCACCACTGAATTGGTGATTTTGCCAAAGGCCCCACCAATGATGACGCCGACAGCGAGATCTATGACATTGCCTTTCATGGCAAATTCTTTAAATTCTTGAACAAAACCCATAAATGATAATCTTTCTATTTCTTTGGTGCTATGTATTGCTGTAAATATGTATCTTTGACGACTTTAATCGCTATTATCAAATATCCTAGCGATTGACTGGGCCTGGGTATTTCTGCTGGAGCAGCGGGGTGGCTCCTTTGGCTGCAATTACCGAACGATAGGCCTCGACTCCATCGGTGGGAATGCGTGTCAGGCTGGGATCGTTGAGAGCATCGACACGATAGAGCCCGAAGGCGGAGTCGTAATCGCCCCACTCGTAATTGTCGGTGATCGACCAATGATAATAGCCAATCACCTTGGCGCCGTCTTGCATTGCGCGCTGCATGTGGTAGACGTGGTGCACGATATGATCTGCCCGTTTCCAGCCATCAGCACGGGGCTTGTTTTGGAAGAGCCCAATGCCGTTTTCGGCAATCACAATCGGTTTATTAAAGCGGCGGTGATAATCCATCAGCACATTGTAAAGGCCTTCGGGATAAATCGGCATCCGCCAAGTTTCATGCGCGTTCATGACCTGTTCCAGTTTGGTAAAACGGTAATAATAGTCAAACGCAACATAGTCAAAACGGCCCAAGAGTGCGACCGTGCCATTGTTGCGGGCTGAGGCCTCGCTGGCATAGTGAGAGGGTTTAAACAATTGTTGGGCGTGAATGCCGTAGGCATAATCCCCACTTTTGAGGCCATCCATGAACCAATCGCTGTCGGCAAAAGCTTCAATTGTGCGGGCGTTCATGGCCTCGGGAGAGGCGGCAAACGATTTGGGGCTCTTGGCAAAGGGATTGTATTGGAATTGGAAAATATTTGAAGAGACCATGGCCTGGGGATTGATACCATGAAGGCGGTCATAGGCACGGGCATGGGCTTTTAAGACATTCCAACCTGAGCGCAGAAAGCCCAACGGTGAGCGGGTGCCAGGTGGGGTTTTTCCAAAGAGGTGGGCAATCGGCAACCAGATATTGGGCTCGTTGAAGGTGATCCAATAGCGTACGTCGCTGCTGAGGGCGCGCGCTATTTTATCGGTATAACGCAGGTAGGCATCAATGCTATCGGGATCTTCCCAGCTTCTCAGGCCATCGCGATCACTGTCGATATCAAGCCATTGGGGATAGGTAAAATGCACCAGGGTCACCAATGGCTCCATGCCATGTTTGCGCACAGTTTGTACGATTTTGCGGTAATGGGCAATCTGGGCTTCGTCAAAAACCCCAGGTTGGGGCTCCACCCGGCTCCACTCCACACTCATGCGGAAGGAATTGACGCCCATTTGCTTGGCGAGCAGAATATCTTCTTCATAGCGGTTGTAAAAATCCACAGCTTTGCCGCTGCGGTGTTTGGTTTTGCCAGCTTGTTCCCAAAAATACCATTGGCTGTTGGTCTCATTGCCTTCGGCCTGATAACCTGCCGACGAGACGCCCCACATAAATTGATTGGGGGTTGGGCGCACAGCCGTTGCGCTCAGACGAGAAACAGCTGCGGGAGCTTGGTTCTGAGGCTGAGGTACAACCGTTTGACAAGAAAAGACAAAGAGAGAGGCGGTTATCAGCTGAAAAACCGCAGTAAGACGTTTGGATTTGATCAGATTCATGCTAACCATCACAAAAAAATCGATTTGTTTTAATCATATCTTAAATTCAGAGCAAAGTAAATCTCAAAATGGGCTCCTGGGTTTTAGCCCAAAAAGGCAAACAGGCCCATCAAAAATTCAAAAATAAATTTGGCCATGCCATAGAGGGTGCCAAAGAAGACGTCTTTGACGCCAGGAACAAAGACCAGAATGATCAGAATCACAGGCCCATAAGCACCGAGTTCATCAAGTTTGAACTGCAAAGGCCGGGGTAAAAAGCCCCTTAAAATGCCCGCGCCATCCAAAGGGGGAAGGGGCACCAGATTAAATAGCATCAGCAGCAAATTTAACGAGGCAGAGAGAAACAGGGGTTCAGCAAAAAAAGTTTGGCCCGTGTGGGTGCTCAGAATCAGTAAAACTATGCTGATTATCGCCAACACGAGATTGGCCAAAGGACCGGCTGCAGCCACCGCTGGCATCTGCCAATTGGGGTTGCGTAAATTGCGCGGATCTACAGGTACCGGTTTGGCCCAGCCAAAACCGACCAGCAGCACCATAATGGCCCCCAAGGGATCCAAATGGGCCAAGGGGTTTAGGGTCAAACGGCCGTCTTTGGCGGCCGTATCGTCGCCAAAGGCATGAGCGGCATAAGCATGGGCGGCCTCGTGCATGGTGATCGAAATAATAAATAGGGGAATCAGGATCAACAGATCCAATGGGTTTGAGCGAAAGATCATACTACCTCTTGTCTTTGCTGGATCAGTTTTTGAGCCAGGGTCATTTCGTCTTCGCGGCTGTGGGTGTTCCCGTCGAGTCGGGCCCGCAGCAATTCGTTTAAAAGGGCCCGCATGTGTGGGCCAGGTTTGAGCCATTGTTTGAGTTCATGGCCCGTTAAAAAAGGCTTGAGGTTACGCCACTCCAGCCAAAAGCGTTCAATCGCAAGCGCCAGTGGGCTCTCTGGATAACGTGCCAGCCAGAGCCAAAGCGTCAGATCGGGAATCTCTTTGAGCGATGCATAAATGGCGCTGGGGGGCATTTTCAGCCAGTCTTTTTGTAAATAAGTCTGGCTTTTTTGTTCAAAGGCCAGCCAGGAACGCAATTGGTGTTGATTCAACTCCAGTTTGGGCAACAGGGCTGAGCGTTTTTCTAGCGGGACCGCTTCGAGCAAGAGGCAAAGGGGCGCTGCCCAGGCATCGTGGGCCTCTGCAAACCAGGGCTGCCACTGTTCCAGACGGTTCAAGGCGTCCAGCAGTGTCTCATTCAGTTTCAAATGGGGATCCAGGCAGCGCAAAACCCCCAGCTCTGACAAACGCAAAAGGCAGGGAATTGGGTCGTCAAAACTCAGTACTTTGCGCAGTTCAACCCGGATCCGGGCTGAGCAGAAACCATCAAAAATACTGCTCTTCATTGTGTCTGCAATCAACTCAGCCGTCTCGCTTTCGATCTGAAAATCCAGTGCCTGTTCGAGGCGACAGGCCCGCCAAGCACGGACAGGATCTTCGCGAAACTTATCTGGGTGCAGGGTGCGCAAGTGGCGGTGTTGCAAATCGTGATAGCCCTCAAAATAATCGATCAATTGGCCAAAATTGTCTGGCAAAAGGGCTATAGCCAAGGCGTTAACACTAAAATCGCGGCGGTCGAGATCGGCGTGTAAATCGCTGAAAGCCACCTCTGGATTGGCGCCTGGATAGGCATAACTTTCCGTTCGGGCTGTTGCGATGTCCAATTGCAGACGCTCATCGGACTTGAATTTGCCCAATTTTGCGGTGCCATATTGTTTAAAGACCTGCAATTGACCGCCCAAGCGGTTCTGTAATTCGCGCGCCAGGACTTCTGCCTGTGTTTCTGCGCGTGCTTCTTCTCCCTGGTTTTCAACCACCAGATCGATGTCCCAATCAAACGCGCGGTGGGGCAAGAGCAGATCGCGGATGCTGCCGCCGATCAGGTAGACCTTGAGATTTAAATCGGCAGCACTTTGGCCCGTCTGCTGGAGCAAATCCAGAACGGCAGGGGGGAAATAATTTTGCATCAAACGAAGCAGTTGCATAGGCAAATTGTACCAAAGGAAAAGGGGCCTCTGTTGATACTGTTGCCAGCGGAGGCAATTTGGCCATCGTGAAAGGGCGTTTACGCAACGTCAAGCTGACTTCCATTCCTGAACTAAAAAATCAATAAACGCCCGAATTTTTAAGGGCACAAATTGACTGTTGGGATACACCGCATACAAAGTACTGGGGGGCAGGTAATACTCCTCAAGTATTTGCTGCAATTCTTGACTCTTTAAATATTTCTTGAACATAAAATCAGGTCCAAACATCGTCCCATGACCGGCTAATGCAGACGATAATAATAAATTGGCATCATTTGACCTGAGGTTTCCATTCACTTTGATCGCGGTCGTGTGTCCAGATTTATCTTGAAAGAGCCATTGATCTGAATTGTGTCGTTGGGTATAGATCAAGGCATTATGAGCGATCAGATCTGTCGGTTGCTCTAATGGGGGAGATGTTTGCAAATACGTCGGAGACGCACAGATGATAAATTGACATTCGGTTATTTTACGGGCTTTCAGGCTGGTATCTTGACGTTTTTTCTCATGAAAGAAGCGCAAAGCTAAATCATAGCCTTCTTCAATTAAATCGATGTGGCGTCCCGAAATTTGAATTTCGATACTTACCTTTGGGTATTTGCGATGAAATTTTGAAATCGTATCTGGAAGCAGAGACATGCCGATACTTTGAGGGGCGCCAATGCGCAGCAGGCCCTGGGGCGTGTTTTGCAGTGGCCCAATCGCCAATTGTGCTTCATTGGCTTCTCTGGCAATTCTCTGACAGTACAGATAAAACATGTTTCCAGCTTCGGTCATATGTAGGCGGCGGGTGGTTCGGTTGAGCAACTTCACCCCCAGGTGCTGCTCCAAATGGGTGATTTGCTTGCTAACGACAGATTTGGAAAGCCCCAACGCTTCACCTGCCGCTGTAAAACTTTCACACTCCACCAGCTTTGCGTAGATCATCATCGATTCTATGATTTTTATATTATGCATATTTTAGAAACAATAAGTTTCTTTTTTCCTAATTTATGTTTATTAATTTACATAATATGCTAGTCACAAGCCATACATCAACTTTAAAAGGATTTCATATGAAAAAATATATGTTTACTGCTTTTTCACTCAGTTTATCTCTGCTGTTACTGGCCTGTCAGAATGCCTCTTTGGCAAACAGTCAGCCCCAGTCATCTGCAGCGGAGAGCAAAGAAACCCCGCCCATTTGGGAAGCCAATACCGTGGTGCTTGAAAGCCAAAAATTAGCTGAGAATGTCTACGCGATTGTAGATTCACGCGGTACACAGGGGATTTCCCAAGGGATTCCGATGGCTACTTCGGGTGGATTTATTGTCGGCGATAAAGGTGTCTTGATGATCGATACCATGCTCAATGAAAAACTAAGCCAACAGGCCCGGAATTTGATAAAAAAGGTGACGGATAAACCGATTCTTTATGCTGTTAATACGAGTTACCATGGTGATCATAGCTATGGAAATATGTATCTGTCACAGCAAACACAGATCATTCAACATGCACATACCCAGTCATATCTGGCCGCAAATTTGGAGAAGGACAAAGCCTTCATGATCGCCAATTTTGGCAAAGGGCGAGGCATTGAAGAAATCCAATTGCGAAAAGCCGATATCATTGTTAAAAAAGGCGAAACTTACACCCTTGATCTGGGGGGACGTCAAGTGAAAATCATTGATTTTGGTTTTGCTCAAACCGGTGGTGATCTGTTTGTCTGGGATCAACGCGCTAAAACCATGTGGACTGGAAATCCAATCCTGGCACATAAACCGGCTTTGCCCTGGCTATTAGATGGTCATTTTGTTGAAACCCGTCAAAGTCTTCAGGCCATGTATGATTTTTTACCCGATGACGTCACGGTTGTACCTGGACATGGGATTCCGATGAAAAAAGCGGATATTGATTGGCACCTCAATTATCTGGATGCTGTCAAAATGCAGGTGCAAAGTGCCATTCAAGCCGGTTTAAGTGCAGAGCAAACCGTCAAAAAGGTCACGCTGGATCAATTCAGAGGTTACCAAATTTTTGATTGGGTCCACCCAGGACTCAATGTGCCTGCCGCTTACAAGGACCTGAGCGTAAAATAAAAAACAGAGCTTTTTGATTGTAAAGTACCAAATGAAAAAGAGGCCTCAATTTGAGGCCTCTTAGATTTTGCTTAAGCTTGTGCTTAGAGCGCAGGGACGTGTGTAGTTAAAACTACATCATTCCGCCCATGCCGCCCATTCCGCCCATGCCACCCATGGGGTCTCCGCCACCGGATTTCTTGTCGAGCTTTTCGACGACAAGGGCTTCGGTGGTCAGCAGCATGGCTGCGATACTGGCTGCATTCTGCAGAGCTGCGCGAACAACTTTGGCAGGGTCAACAATACCGGCTTGGATCATGTTTTCGAAACGGCGATCCAGGGCGTTGTAGCCAACACCTTGCTCAGCGTTGCGAACTTGCTGAACGATGACAGCGCCTTCTTCACCAGCGTTTTCAGCGATCTGACGCAGAGGAGCTTCAAGTGAACGAATCACGATGTTGAAGCCGACTTTTTCATCAGAGCTGAGTTCTTTTTCGTTGGCCAAAGCATAGGCTTTGAGGTTGGTAGAGATCTGCAGCAGAGCGGTACCACCGCCAGCAACAATGCCTTCT
The DNA here is from genome assembly GCA_051715345.1 of Candidatus Blackallbacteria bacterium. GTDB lineage: Bacteria > Cyanobacteriota > Sericytochromatia > UBA7694 > UBA7694. The sequence goes on along the minus strand of JBPXJQ010000025.1, from coordinate 56,230 downwards.
TCAACAGCGGCTTTGGTGGCAGACAGAGCATCTTCGATGCGCAGTTTGCGGTCTTTCAGTTCGGTTTCGGTAGCAGCACCCACTTGGATGACAGCAACGCCGCCTGAAAGTTTGGCCAAACGCTCTTGCAGTTTTTCACGATCGAATTCGGAGTCGGTGTCTTCAACCTGACGGCGAATCTGAGCGATACGTTTGTCGACGGCTTCTTTATTGTCGCCACCGGCAACGATGGTGGTTTTGTCTTTGGAGACTTTGATCTGGCGGGCATAACCCAGCATTTCGACGGTCATGTTGTCGAGTTTCAGACCGATGTCTTCGCTGATGACTTGGCCACCGGTCAGGATGGCGATGTCTTCCAGCATGGCTTTGCGGCGATCGCCAAAGCCAGGGGCTTTGACAGCGACGCTGTTGAGCACGCCACGGAGTTTGTTGACAATCAGGGTAGCCAGGGCTTCGCCTTCGACGTCTTCAGCGATGATGACCAAAGGACGGCCAGAGCGAGCGACTTTTTCGAGTACGGGCACGAGGTCGGCCACGGCGCTGATCTTGCGGTCGGTCAGCAGGATGTGGGCTTCTTCGTAAACGGCTTCCATTTTGTCGGAGTCGGTCACCATATAAGCGGAGACATAACCTTTGTCGAACTGCATGCCTTCAACCACTTCGAGTTCGGTGGAGAGACCTTTGGATTCTTCAACGGTGATGACGCCATCTTTGCCAACGGCTTCCATGGCTTCAGCGATCAGGCTGCCCACGGTGGTGTCGTTGCCGGCAGAAATGGTGGCAACTTGGCTGATGGCCACTTTGCCTTCGATGGGTTTGGAGACGCTGCGGATTTCTTCCACGGCGATGGCCACTGCTTTTTCGATTCCGCGTTTGACGAAGATCGGGTTGGCACCGGCGGTGACGTTTTTCAGACCTTCGCGGATCATGGCCTGGGCCAGAACTGCGGAGGTGGTGGTGCCGTCGCCAGCAACATCATTGGTTTTGCTGCAAACTTCTTTGACCAGCTGAGCGCCGGTGTTTTCGATCGGATCTTCGAGTTCGATTTCTTTGGCGATGGTGACACCATCGTTGATGATCTGGGGAGCACCGAATTTCTTTTCGAGAACCACGTTGCGGCCACGGGGTCCGAGGGTCACTTTGACGGTATCTGCTACCGCATTGACGCCGCGCTCGAGGGCGTGACGTGCATCTTCACTGTGTACGATTTGCTTAGCCATTGGATTATTTCCTCCTGATTATCTTTCAACGATGGCGAGAATGTCTTTTTCTGAAATAATCAGAAGTTCTTCGCCTTGGGATTTCACTTCGGTTCCGCCGTATTTGGCAAAGATCACGCGATCACCTTCACGCACTTCCATCGAAGAGCGTTTGCCATCTTCCAGCATTTTGCCGGGACCCACAGCCAGCACTTCGGCTTCCTGGGGTTTTTCTTTGGCGGTTTGGGGCAGCAAAATGCCACCGCTGGTTTTATCTTCACCTTCAACTACTTTTACAACCACCCGGTCGCCCAGGGGCTTCAAAAATGTCTTTGCCATGATGTCTAGGACCTCCATAAAATTTGGCATATTCTAAAGTATCTTTTAAAGCTTTTGCGCATGAAAGGCGCTTTGCATCAGTCTACTTAGGATACGTTTGTTTGTTGTTTATGTTTAGCACTCACTCACATAGAGTGCTGATACATGTATTCATGATGAACGATCCGATTTGAAGTGTCAAGGGAATTTTCTATCTGAATTTAAAAAAAACTTAGTTTTTTAAATTCCTGAGTTTTGGGACTGTGATTTGTTCTGGGCGATTATCGGGCGATTATTAGATGCTGATTCAACTTGAGCCGTTATCACTCGTGCATCCAGAGCGCTAATCTCGAACTAAAAAAAAGCGGAAGACTTTTAAGTAAAAAGTCTTCCGCTTTTAAAAATAGATTCAGGTTCTAATGGTGTTCTGCGACCACAGCCCCAATATAAGAGGCGGTCAACATCGAGAAGATGAAGGCCTGGATAAAACCGACCAAGACTTCCATGGCGATCATGGGCAGCACCACCACACCGGTAATAATCAGCGGAGCAGTTAAGAAGAGCAGAATGCCCATTACAATTTCGCCGCCGATAATATTGCCGAACAAACGGAAAGTCAAGGAGAGCGGACGGGTGATATCTTCCATCATGTTCAGGGGGAAGAGGAACCACATCGGCTGAAAATAATGCTTGAAGTGGGCCAGACCCTTTTTGCGGATGCCAAAATACCAATAAGAGGCCACGGAGATGATCGCCAGAGCGCCGTTGGTGTTGACATCGTTGGTGGGGGAGGCAATTTCAAAACCATGGGGCGTGCCCATTAACTCGAGCACACGCCAGGGCAAAAGCCCCATCCAATTGCAGCAGAGCACAAACAGAAAGATTGTGCCGATCAAAGGGACATAGCGGAAGGTCTCTTTGCTGACCTGTGCTTTGACAATGCCATGGGCCAAATCGACGAGGGATTCAAAGAAAACTTGTTTTTTGGCTGGCTTTTTGCTGAGTTGGCGAGTGGCTGTAAAAGCCAAAGTGATAATAAAGGCCATGACCAACCAACTGCCCAAAAGGGTGTCGAAGTGAACTTTAACACCTCCCACTTGCAGATTAAAATGGCCGGGGGGATGGTAGGTTGAGCCTGGGGCTGCGTGTTCACCACCGGCTGCGGCATGGCCGTCGCTGCTGTGTTCTGTGCTTGTGGCGTGTTCTGTGGTCGTGGTACTGGAATGCTCCGTGCTGGAGGTTGCGCTGTGTTCCGTGGTGGACGCGCTGTTGTGCTCCGTGCTGGAGGAGGAGCTGTGTTCCGTGGTGGACGTGCTGCTGTGCTCCGTGGAGCTGTGCTCGTTGGTCGCTGGTGGATGTTCTGTTGCTAAGGCAGGCTGCACAACCGTTCTCCTTTTGTTTTGCTTGATGAAAATCTTCTGAGTAAGCGTTGATTCAACAGGGGGCTTTGTGAAAAGTTCTGCTGGAAGTTCAAGGCCAATAAATAAGGCGTATTCTTACTCATGCCAGGGAATTTTAACACAATCTCCCGGCTGCGACCAGAAGAAAAGAACAAGCTAAATGGGCTGACTGAATCACTCTGTCGGAGCTGACAGGTGTGTCAATTCTTGATATTTGCGCCGGATTTCCTTGAAATCCTGCCAGGCCAGCCACTTGGGCGAACCCTTTTCTTTGGATTCGTTGCGCAAGAGAAAAGAAGGGTGAAAAGTGGCCATGCACCAAATATTTTGGCGCAAAATCCACTCGCCACGCATGCGGCTGATGGGACGTGGATCGGCGAGAACACCTTTGACCGCTGTGGCGCCGGTTAAAACCAAAATCAGGGGCTGCACCGCTTGGATCTGTCGTTTTAAATAGGGGAAACAGGCGGCCATTTCGGCCTGTGTGGGAGTACGGTTGCTGGGCGGCCGGCATTTGACCACATTGGCGATATAGGTGTCTTGCTGGCGATCAAAGCCCACCGCGTTCAACATGCGGGTGAGTAATTGTCCCGCTTTGCCCACAAAGGGCAGACCTGTCTGATCTTCGTTTTGGCCAGGGCCCTCACCGACGATCATCAGACGGGCGTTGGGATTGCCATCGGAAAAAACACTTAAATTGCGGCCCTTGTGCAATTCGCAGCGGGTACAGTTGCTGCAAATCTGAGCCAGGTGCTTGAGGTAGTCTTCGCTTCTGCTTTCTGCGGCCATGGCCTGATTATCCCTGAGAGGGGTGAGATGGTAAGAATCAGCAAGATTATAACATGGGAGCACAAGAAAAAAGATTCCTTGCAGAGGCTCTGAAGCTCATTCTGACTTGCTTGGCAGTGGAATATGCTATGCTATAATAGTTTTTCATAGAGTCTTTCATAAACAATTTCACCAAATTCGGGAAGAGAGAAATAACCCCATGAGCGATTCCGAAACCCAAGTCTGGGAAGACGAAGAAATGAACACACACACTGATCCTTCTCTGGATGAAGCCTTGGACGGTATGTTCCCCACCGATGAGCCAGTCGAGATCATGGCCGACGCGTCGGCTGATGTTGCCTCTCTGGATGCTGAACTCGACAATATGTTTCCCACCGATGAGGAACCCACTGAATTTGTGGCTGAAGCCGCCGAAGAAGTCGTTGAGGACGTTGCCGAAGAAGCCTCCGAAATGGAATACGCTGAATCAGATGTCGCGCCTGCCGATGAGCCCGCTGCCGAAGTTGCTTATGCCGACGAAACCGAGTTGGTCGAAGAAGAACTAGACGCTTACCCTGCCTTTGATGAAGCTGAAGAAGAAGCTGTCGCTGAAGCCGTTGTTGTGGCTGAAGAGAGCTATTCTGAGCCCCAAAGCAGTTCCCTCTCCCAAGGCGCAGATGATTTTAATTTGGCCACCTTGAATCAATTGGTTGACGAAATCCGTCAGGAAAGTCAGCGCGTTTCTGATATGAAAGCCTCTGTGGCCAAAGCCCTTTCGCTGATTCAAGAAATGTCTGAATCGCTGAAATCGTGATCGCCCCGTTTGAAGCCATTGTCCACAAGCATCAGGAACTGACAGAGCTTTTGTCAGATCCTGATGTGATTCGTGATCAGGAGCGCTTTCGTAAATATGCCAAGGCTCACGCGGAGCTTGAAGAAAAAGTTGGCATTTACCACGAGCTGGAAAAGGTCAATCAAGATTTGGCCAATACCCAAGAAATGGTGCGAGAAGAACAAGACCCCGATATGCGGGAATTGATTCAAGCTGAGTTGGCTGAATTGTCTGAGCGCCAAGTCAAATTGGAAAAGCATTTGCAGTTGCTGCTTTTACCCAAAGATCCCAACGACGAGAAAAATATTCTGCTTGAAGTGCGGGCTGGTACGGGGGGCGAAGAAGCTGCGCTCTTTGCGGCCGATTTGGTGCGCATGTACACCCGCTTTGCCGAGTCCAAAAAATGGAAAACCACTCTGCTTTCGGTCAACGAAACCGGTCTCAACGGGATCAAAGAGGCGGTGATGTCGATCGAAGGGGACAGCGTTTATAGCTATCTCAAATATGAATCTGGGGTACACCGGGTGCAGCGTGTGCCCGATACCGAAGCCTCTGGCCGGATTCACACTTCAGCTGCGACCGTGGCTGTGATGGCTGAAGCCGAAGATATCGATATCGAGATCAACCCTGCCGATTTGCAGATGGACACCTTCCGTTCAGGTGGCGCAGGTGGCCAGAACGTGAACAAGGTTGAGACGGCTGTGCGGATCACCCACGTGCCAACCGGGATTGTTGTGGCCTGCCAAGAAGAACGCTCACAATTGCAGAACCGCATGAAGGCGATGATTATGCTCAAAACCAAAATGTTGGATCGCCTGACCCAGGCCCAACACGATGAACGCGCAGACGCGCGCAAATCCCAGGTGGGCAGCGGCGACCGCAGTGAACGCATTCGCACCTATAACTTCCCTGAAGGCCGCGTGACCGACCATCGGATTAAATTGACCCTGTACAAATTGCCAGAGATTCTCAATGGCGATGTACACGAGTTGATCGACGCCATGATCACCGCTGACCAGCAGGCCAAACTCGAAGAGTTGACCCAGCAAGATGACACGGTGATGGCTTAGCCCGCGTGGTTTAAAGCTTTAAATTTAGAGCTTCTCGATATAAAAAGGCAATTGCTCGCGAATCAAGACAGGGGTTTGCAGGGGCATCATTTGCGATAGCTCTGTCACGTCTCTGTTGAACATACGCACACAGCCATGTGATGCTTCTGTGCCAATGCTGGCAGGATTGTTGGTGCCATGCACCGCGTAACCTGCCCAATGTCCGCGCGCGTATTCTGCCGGGGTATAGATCAACATGCGCCGCACGCCCCAACCGGTATTGGCATAAGGCATGACTTCTTTGCGTGCCATGATAAACAGACCCAAAGGGGTGGGGGTACGGGGGCGTCCTGTGGCTATGGGGTAGATTTTCTTGAGGATCTGATCCTGGACATAATAGAGGGTAAAATTGTATTTGTCCACCAGCGCAAAGGTCGTGGCGGGTGGGGGGCCCAGATTGTAAAGGGTGAATTTTTGGGTCTGGGGTTGAGAACCTGTGTCGTCCAGGGTGAGCGTCAGCTCATTCTTTCCTGGTTTGAGGGGGATCGAAGGCAAGCTCAGACCTTTTGAGGTGTTTAAACTGCTCTGGTAAACCGAGCGCCCATTGAGTTCGAGATTTAATGAAACGGTGGCTTTGGGCCGGGTTGAAGACAAAAGTGAAATCCAGGTGCCTTTGAGATCGGTCAACACTTGTTTATCGGAAAGTGAGACAAACGGCAATTCCAGTCCTGGCTCCGTTTCCGCAGCTTGGGACCATTGCAGCTCAACACCGTTGGCCTTGGGAGGACTGATCGGTGAGAGTTGAAAGTCCTGTTCCAGCGAAACCGCCTGGGCGGGCAGGCTCACAATCAGCAGACTCAAGCTTAAAAACCATTTTTTCAAGATTCTATCCTCCCTTTAGAGACCATTGTATGAATGAGGGTATTAATAATCGCGGACCAGAATTTGGCTGACTTTTTGATTTTTAACATAAAAGTCGGTGCCTTTGCGGCCGCCCAAACTGTATTTGAGATAGATGGCACCCCGCTGTAGTTTTTTCAGTTTATTGCCATAAGCTTTGACCAATTCGGCTTCGCTGGAACCCACATGAATGCCTTCGGGCGTTGCAAAATCTGGGCTGTTGATTTCAAAGATAAAGATTTTATGTTTGACATCGCTGTAGACCTGCAGGGCGTAATTCTGATTGGTGGGATCTTTTTTGCCAAAATAATAATAATAGACGGTCTGACCTTCGTACTCTGTGTCTTTGCCGCTGACAGCCGGTTTTTGGCCCAGGGTTTTGCTCAATTGCTGAATGCCGGTTTTATCTGGGGTTCCCAGATTGACTTGAGCCACGCTTTGACCGGGAATAAAGTTTTGTTTGGCCAACGCCAGGGCGGGCAACGCCAAGCTGATGAGCAGGGCAAACGTAAATTTGCGTAACACGTTTATCTTCCTTTGTCTGGTGATATATTCATTATGCCTGATTCTATCAAAAGACACCAATCCATCTGAAGGGCAGAGCTTGGTATACTCGGGCTTTTGGGTTAAACTAGTAGAACCGAAGAGAGCGAATCATTGGATCAATAATGGGACAACGTAAGCAATAGTGAAGCAGCAATTTAAAAGCGTTTTTCTAAAAAATACCCCGGTCTTTGTCAGTATGATGGGTGTCTTGTTTGCCCTTTTGCTGATCAGTGCTTATCTGGGGGGGGGAATGCAGGGGCTTGAAAGCACGATCCAAGACTCCTATTTCAAAACCCGTTTTATCAACGCCAAACCTCATCCCGATATTGTTTTGGTGGGCCTTGATGATGCCTCTACTGCCAAAATGGGCTATCCGATTGCCCGTACAGAATATGCCAAATTTTTGAATCGGCTTTCAGAGCAAGGGGCCAAGGCGGTGGGTTTTAATATTCTCTTTGGCTCACCCAATAAAGATCCCAAAGTCGATCAACAGCTCTTTGATGCTGTGGCCAAAAGTAAAAATGTGGTGATGCCCTTTTTCTACGATTATTCTAACGGCAATACCAATGCCCCCATGCCCAAATTGCAGGAGCTGATTTACGCTTTGGGCAACGTCTCTTCTTATCCTGGAGATACAACTCATTTTATTGAGGCCCAGGCGATCAACCAAAAAGCAGTGCCCCGTCAGGTGATTTTTCCAATGGGGCTGGAATTGGCACGGCTCTACCTCGGCCTGGAGGCTTCAGATATCCAGATTCAGGAAGGGCAGATGCTCTTGGGCAAACACAGCCGTTTTCCTCTGGAGAGTGATCTGATTCGCCTGCATTATCAGGGGCCGCCTGGATTTTTCCCAATGGTCTCGTTTGCCGATGCTGTGGCTGGCAATACCAAGATCAATTTTAAAAACAAAGTGGTTTTGATTGGGGTCTATTCCCCGACGCTTGGGGATGTCACCACAAGCCCATTTGGTGATCAGGCCAGTAAACCCATGTACGGGATTGAAATTCAGGCCCATCTGATCCAGAGTTTGATCGACAAAAAGCCCCTGTACCATGCCAGTCCGATGGTGGTGATTATTGTTCTGCTCTTGATCGGGGCCAGTGCAGGTCTGTTTTTGCCGCGATTTGCGATCTCCCATCAATGGGCTATTTTGACGGGCCTGTCGGTTTTTTCACTCTTGATGGGTTTCATTTTGTTTAATGTGGCCCATCTTTTGATCGATATTGTGCCTGTTTTCTGTTTCAGCATTATGATGGGCGCTGGGGTCACGATTATGATCTCGGTGCGCTCAAATTTGGCGTTGAACGAACAGATTCAAGGCATTCAAGAAGATCAGCGCAAGACCCCCAAGCAGAATTTTAATCAAAAAATTGAACACACCCTGACGGCTCTTTTGTATATCAGCCAGGCGGCCTGGGTCTGCTACCGCGAGTATAACAGCGATAAAAAGCAAATGGTTCTGCGCGAGGTCAAAAGCCGCGATGGCAAATACACCGAAGACGGCCAGGGCGATTCAGACGAAGAATTGGATGAAAAGGACCTGCCCACCCGGTATGAACACTTGCCGCCTTATTATCAGGCCCTGTCTCCCCAAGAAGTGCCTGTGCGTGCGGTTCCCCTGGATTTTCAGCGTTTGCCCGATTCTCTCAAAGAGGCTTATACCACCCATCTCGACTTTAAACGCCGCTATGCTCAGCTCAAAGACAGCCAATTTGTACTCTTGCCTTTCTTTGATCCCCACCGCCAACTGATTGGCATTTTTGAGATTTTTTATCCTGTTAAATTGGAAATGGACGATCTCTCTGGGCAGCTCTTGGAAAATATCCACAATGCAGCCACCACTGCTCTGACCCAGACCTTTATCAAAGAGGGCCCTGCTCGCGACCTGATTCCGGGGGTAGAGGAAAAAATTGAGGCCCTGCGCCAATTGCGTAAACAAACCCAGGACGATGCCCTGTTTTTCCAAACGGTTTTGCAGAGTACAACCAATCCGGTGGTGGTTTGCAATCAATTGGGCGAGATCAATTTTTACAATGAAAATTTTGTACATACCCTGCGCCTGTCAGAAGATCTCAATCTGACCCATGCCAATATTATCCAATTGCTGGGCCGGGTTTTTAATATGCAGTCGCAGCAATGGCAGGATATTTGGCAGACCACGGTCTTTCGGCGCAAGCAAAAAGAAGTGCAAGTCACAACCGAGTGGGGCGTTTACCACCTTTCGCTCACGCCGGTTATCGACAAACGGGCCGAGGTCACTGGGGTCGTTATGGTGCTGACAGATGTGACCAAATTGCACCGTCAGGCCAATTTTGACAAGCTCACAGGCCTTTACAACCGCCGTTATTTTGATGAATTGTTGATGAAAGAATTCCAGCGCTGCCAGCGCAACCCCGACAAACCTTTCTCGATTCTGCTGATGGACATTGACCATTTTAAGAGCTTCAACGATACCTATGGTCACCAGGTTGGCGACCAGGTTTTGGCAAGTTTTGGTCAGGTTTTGGCCAAAACGGTACGCCGCACAGACATGCCTGTGCGCTATGGTGGCGAAGAAATGGTCGTGATTTTGCCCGATACCAAAGCGGATCAAGCGGCCATTGCGGCTGAAAAAATTCGCAAAGTGGTGGAGTCGATGCAGCTCTACGATCTCGAAGGCAATCCGATTCGTCAGATCACCACCAGCATTGGCGTGGCACAATACACCCCCCGTGATCTCAAATCCGAAGACCTGGTGCGCCGGGCGGATGACGCCCTGTACAAGTGCAAAGGCTCAGGCCGAAATTGCATTCACATTCACTGGGACAGCCAAGGAATTTCCAAATACCATCCGGGTCAAATGACCTCGGTGACTTAGGCTTTGGGGGGCTCTGACAGGGCCCCCGCTTTTTTGTCATCGAGACCCGCGATGGAGAAGGTCTCGACCCTTAAAATAAAGCCATTTTTGAGCGTCCAGATCTCATAATCATTGCGCACATCACCGACTTCGTCCATATTCAGATCGCCAGAGACACCCTGGTAGTCGATATCTTCGCCTTTGGCCAAGAGTTGCAAGGCCTGTTTAAGCCCGTCTTTGCCTGGGCGGATTTGGGTGCCAGGTGGACTGGCCACCTCGCGAATGGCTTGGCGCAGATCTTTGGTCTGGGAAAAACGGGTCCGCTGCAGGGCCAGTGCAGATAAAATCAAGGCATCATAGGTATTTGCGGCATAAGAGACCGGAAAATCGCCATAGCGTTGGATATAGGCCTCTTGAAAAAATTGGGCATCAGCCATTTGTGAGGAAGAGGCGGGAATCGCTCCCAAAGAGGTGTCGAGTTTTTCGGGGCTGCTGACCCCTTGTACAATTTCAGCGGCTTTGAGGCCATCGGAAAAGAACCACTTGAGCTGAGGTACCAAGCCGCTTTTGAGCCAGGCATTAAAGATACCGGGGGCCTCACCGGGATAGCCAATAAAACAGACCGCATCCACCGATTGGCTCAGCAATTGTTTGATCTCAGCATCATAATCGGGTTTGACGGCTTCGGGGTATTTGATCTGGGCCAGAACCTGAATCTGGTGTTTGTCCAAATCGGCTTTGAGCACGTCATTTAAAGATTGACCATAGGTATTGTCGACATAGAGGGTGGCGACTTTTTTAAAGCCAAATTCGCGGATTTTGGCCGCCAGAATTTGGCCCTGAAAAGCGTCTGAGGGCACTGTGCGAAAGAAATAACCGCCATCATCAATGTTTGAAAACAGGGCGGAGGTTGATGCCGGGGAGATCATCGGTTTTTGTTTTTCTTTCATCACGGTCAGCACATCCCGGCTCTCTTGGCTGCCAGAGGGCCCTATTAAGGCCTGGATATCCGGGTTTTGGACAAACATCTCGCGTACACGCTGAGCGGCAATTGGCCCGCTGGTGGCGGAGTCGACATGGAAGAGTTTGATTTGTTTGCTATCGACGCCTCCGACCTGATTGAGATGTTCGGCAGCCAATTCAGCCGCTTTGCGCCGAGAAGGCCCCCTGGCTGCCAAGGAGCCGGTCAAGGGCACCGCAACCCCCAATTTGACAACGGGAGGTTCGATCGGGGGGCTGTTGGGAGGATTGCAGGAAAAAGACAAAAAGCTCAAGGCGAGCACGGGGGCTCGCCTTAATCTTTTAAACTCAAATTTCACAGAAAGAGAAATTTAATTGATGACGTCAATCCGAATCTGATCTTTCAGGGCCGGATTGTCAACGGAGATGGCTTCCAGGACGGAGGAACCGGATTTAACGCCGAGGATGGTTCCGTCAGCCAGGACATTTACCACGTCTCCCTGTTGGGTACGCCAGTGAACAGCTTGGGTCTTTTGCTGATTGGCGAATAAGGTGGTGGCAGAAAGCTGTAAGGTGGCTCCCTTTTTCACTTTCAGCTGGCGCTCGCCTTCGACGCGAATCGAAGTGGGCTCAGAGTAAGCAGGGATGCTGTCTACGTAGCTATTGACCACTTTTTGCAATTCAGCTTCGCTGATACTGCCTTTGTAGCGTTTTTGCAGGGCACTGGAGATGTTTTCCAGTTCTTTCATGCTCTGGTTGAGATAAGCCAAATTGACCTTTTTATTGCGGGTCTGTGCAGCTTTTTTGACCAGATCAACAGCGGTTGAACCCAAGTCCAAATCAGAAGCGGCAGTCTGGCCTGCTTCACCGGTGCTCAAGGTTGAGCGCAGGCTCATGAGCGGGTGTTTGGCTTCTACCGTATAGGTCTGATTGGGGCTGACTTTGGGCAGCACATAGCTGGCCACAAAATAGGGCTGACCGTTGATGTACTGAAGAACGGTGCTGTTTACGAAGGCCTGTTGCCCAAGTTCAGGCACGACCAACTTAAAATTATCGCGGAAAAACTCAGCCCAGAATCCGGCTGCGAGACCCGACGACTTGACGGAACGAATGCCGAAAATCGACTGGGCAGGAAGCAGGCCAAGGGGCGGAGCAGTAATGCCCTGGGGCGGTGCCGTGATCCCTTGAGGGGGAGCGGTAATGCCTTGGGGCGGTGCAGTAATCCCTTGGGGCGGAGCGGTGATCGAACTCAGATCTGTATCAGAGAGAATCAGATTGGCGGGAATTTTTAATTGCCCGGTGACGCTGGCGCTACCCAAAGAGGGTTTGATCGCATAGCCAGGAATACTCTGAACTTCAATTGGAGCCAGAGTTGCCGTTGCGGCGGTCTGCAGGGAAGAGGCATTGACGGTGCTGGCAGTTGAAACAGTCTGTGGGGTTCCACAGGCAGCCAGCAGAGAAACAGTGACTGTTGCCAGTACAGTACTCAGAACCGAATTTGCAATTTTGTTTTTCACGTGTTAGTTACCCATATAAAAAGAGTATTTTAATTATAGCACTTAAAAATAGCTTTACAAGCTGTGCTGGGCGTCTTGATCCCAATTCAGCCTAAATTTTTGCTGTTTATGGCCCCAAAATCGGAACCGCTGACTGAGATGTCGCGTCTTAAGGGTAATCCCGAGGTAAAGATTGTATGAAGATAGGGTATTTTCTTGTTTTGTTGGCATGGGTTTGTTTCTGTGCTGAGCCTGTTTTGGCCAAGGCTTTGCCCGTTTTGGCTGTGCTTGAGCTGGATGCCAAAGGAGGTATTTCTGCTGACCAGGCCAGTATTGTTACGGATCGGATCCGGGCCCACGTTTTACAGAGCCAGCAATACACTGTGCTGGAACGCGAAAAAATGCAGGCGATATTAAACGAGCAAGGATTTCAACAATCCCTGTACGCCTGTGGCGCTAATCTGGATTGCAGCGCTCAGTTGGGCAAGTTATTGGGTGTCAAATACCTGATCAGTGGCGGTTTTAGCCAATTTGAAGCGTTGTATATTCTCAATCTGCGCATTTTGGACGTGGAAAAAGGCCAGATTATCAAAGAAGAATACCGCGATTGTGCTTGTCCCCTGGGCCAAATTTTAAAACAAGAAACCGGAAAAATTGTCCAAAAACTGTTACTCACTGAAGTGTCTCAGTCTGAAACAGGGCCTGAACTTGAACAGGGTTCAGCCAGCCAAATAGCTCAAAAGGCTTCGTTGAATGATTCTTTTCACAGGGCCTACGCCAGTACTTTGGCAGGCAATGGTTGGATTGGCAACCGCGATGCGGATCGGGCCGAAGCCAATTTGAATTACCCTACCCAATTGGTTCAACAGGGTGAAGAACTCTATTTTACTGAGCGTGACAGTCACCGCCTGCGCCGGATTTCTGACCAAAAGGTGCAAACCCTGGCGGGACGTGATTGGAATTGGTGGAATGGCGAATTTTTGGGGGCGTATATGGATGGTGTGTCCCTGGAAGCCCGCTTTAATCAGCCCCATGGCTTGGCGCCTGCAGGGCTTTCTGAGTGGCTGATTGCCGACAGCAATAATCACCGCATTCGGGTCTTTAAACAGGGTTGGGTTTTGAGTTGGGTGGGCACAGGACAAGCGGGCTTTTTAGATGGCAACCCGGCTGTGGCGCGTTTTAATCGCCCACAGAGCTTGCTGCGGGGAACTGCGGGCCAGATCTATGTTGCTGATACCGATAACCACGCCATTCGTGTGATTTCGCCCCAGGGGACCGTCTCCACTCTGGCTGGCAATGGTCAAGCAGGTTTTGTCGATGGTGTCAGAAGCCAAGCCCGTTTCCATTTTCCGACGGGACTTGCATTGGATCATGATGGCAATCTCTATATTGCAGATACTTTTAATCACGCAATTCGCAAACTTACGCCTGAAGGTTGGGTGAGTACTGTGGCAGGAACTGGCACGGCTGGATTTCGCGAAGGTCCAGCCCGTGAGGCCCAATTGCGCGAACCCAGAGGGGTGGCCTGTGGGCCTGCTGGGGTGATCTTTATCAGCGACACAGGCAATCACCGCTTGCGGGTTTTGGCTGAAAATAAGCTCGAAACCCTGATTGGAACTGGGGTACAGGGTTTCGCTGATGGCAACCCTGCCGTGGCGCAATTCAATCTGCCCCAGGGATTGGTTTATGACAGCCGGAGCAACAGTTTGTTTTTGGCAGATGGCGGCAATCACCGCATCAGACAAATCCAATTGCGCTCCAGCTATTTAACCGGCGATTTTTAGGCCCCTTAAAATTAGATCCGGAAACGGAAGCCGAGAATATCTCCTTGGCCGTTATAACCGAGGGTCGCCTCTAAATTGGGGCTGATATGCCAAGCGACTTCAGCACCTGCGGCCGGTGGGAAAAAGTTTTGGAAGACCAATTGGTTGAGATTGCCGTTAAAAAAGTTATATCCCGGAACCAGATTTAAACGGGCGGTCACATGTTCATTGAAACGGTAGGCCATGGCCACCCCAATTTCGATGCCGAGCCAACGTGATACGCTCAGATCGCGAAAATTGGCATCACCCCAGACCCCCAGGAGCAAACTCAGGGAAAAGCCCCCGTCGTGGTAATAGTGGCGGTCGTGGTAGAGATTGGTCATCAGGCGCACGTCGTAGCGGCTGCTGAGGTCGGTCCAGCCATTGACCAGAAAGGGCAGACCTGCAGAAACGCCCAGCGTGGTTCTGGGAAATAACTCCAGATCGAGGGCGGCACTGGGACCAATGCCAAAGGCAAAGGATGAGCGGTCGGCATCGGCTTTGGGAATCGAAGATGCCTCGACCGGTGTTGCGCTGAGCAATGCTGTGGTTAACAGGGTGGGTAAGCCGAATAAAAAGGCTTTTTTTAGGGTGGATTTTTTCATGGGGTGGGCTTCCTTTGACAGGTGATGTGATTGAGTTTAGCAGTTGAAATGCCGCCAAACAATGATCCCGGACAAAGAAAAAAGCCCTCCTATGATGGAGGGCTTAAACGATGACGTGTTTTCAGCGATTGCGCTGATTGACGACTTCCTGAATGGCTTCAGTCACCTGGGTTACTTCGAGATCGCCCTGGATATCTGCTAATTTGCCGGTCTTTTCATAATAGGCAATCAGCGGTTGGGTTTGCTCTTGATAGACCTGCAGGCGTTTTTCAACCGCTTCGGGTTTATCGTCGTCGCGCTGATAGAGATCATACAGACTGGGATCTTCAGGTGGATTGAACTTCAGATTGAAGATCTTGCCCGTTTTGCGGCAGGTTCTGCGCAAAGTCAGACGATCCATCAGCAGATCCAGTGGCACATCAATATTCAGCACGGCAGTCAGATCCTGGCCAATTTCAGTCAGCAATTGATCGAGGGCCTGGGCCTGTGCCAGAGTGCGGGGGAATCCATCCATGATCCAATTCTTGGGGAAATCCGCATGGGTCAAGCGTTCACGAATCAAGCCAATAATCACCTCATCGGGAACCAGTGCACCTTGGTCCATAAAGGCCTTGGCTTTGAGTCCCATTTCGGTGCCCTCGCGGGCCGCTTGACGCAGAATATCCCCTGTTGAAACGTGGGCTGCCTGATACTGTTCGGCAATGACATGGGCCTGGGTGCCTTTACCGGCACCGGGGGCGCCCAGGAAAATCAGATGAATACCGTTACTCATGTGGTAAATCCTTCGTACTGTCTTGCTAAGAGATGGGTTTGCAATTGATTAAAGAGGTCAATTGCCACACCGACCATGATCAGAATCGCGGTACTGCCCACCCGTTCCAGTGTCGTGACACCGGTAATTTCAACCATGAGCATGGGGAAAACCACAATCAAAGCCAAGAAGATTGCACCACAAAACGTGATCCGTTTCAGGACCATGTCGAGGTACTCAGCGGTTGGGCGGCCCGGACGGTAGCCCGGAATATAGCTGCCGTAGCGCTTGAGGTTATTGGCAATTTCCTGGGGATTGAGCACCAGCGAAGCGTAGAAAAAGGCAAAGAAAAAGATCAGCGAGGTAAAGAAAATGCCGTACCCCGGCTGTTGGGTGAGAAAATCCGTGATGGTTTTCAAGACTTTTGCATTGGGTGCAAATTGCTGAATCGTGGCCGGAAAGAGCAACACCGATGAGGCGAAAATAACAGGCATTACGCCACCCTGGGTAATACGGAAAGGCAAATAGGTACCACGGCCACCGTACATCCGGTTGCCCACCTGTTTTTTTGCCGACTGCACAGGGATTTTGCGTGCCCCTTCAGAGGCATAGACAATCACGACCAGAAGCGCCAGATAAGAGGCCACCAAGGTTCCGACAGCAAACCAGTTGGAGGCACCCTGATTGACCAATTCAACCGTGTTTTGGATGTATTGGGGAATGGCTGCGACGATCCCGATGAAAATCAAGAGCGAGGCACCGTTGCCAATACCATACTCAGTCATCATTTCGCCGATCCACATCACCAAAACGGTCCCTGCTACTAGCAAAACCGTGGTATTGATAATGAACAAAAGCGGCATACTGCCGGTAGCGGGATGGCTGGGAACGGCACCACTGCGCCAGAGCCAGACCGACATCCCCACGGCTTGTACGGAACCCAAAATAATGGTCAGGACGCGGGTAAACTGAGCGATCTGCCTTCGCCCGGCCTCTCCGCCTTCTTTTTGTAATTCCTCTAGCTTGGGTATGACCGTACCCATCAACTGCATAATAATCGAGGCGTTGATATACGGCAAAATGCCCATGGCCAGAACTGAAAACTTGGCCAGGGCGCCCCCTGCGAAGAGGTCCACAAATTGAAGCAAACTACCCTGGCGGAAGAGATTGGCAATAATATTGGCGTCCAGCCCGCTGACGGGAATCTGAACGCCAAATCTTACCAGGAAAATCATCCCCAGGGTAAAAAAGATCTTAAATTTAAGCCCGGAAGCCTGCCACATTTCCATGAGGACTTCCGGGCGTAAAGCTTGTTCTCGTTTCATACGAGTTGAATGGAACCACCTGCAGCTTCGATCTTTTCCTTGGCAGAAGGAGTGACGTAGCTGGCTGTAATATTCAAGGCAACGGTCAGTTCACCGTGACCCAAGATACGGACACCGTCAGCACGGTGATCAATCACGCTTTTCGCAGCCAAAGCTGCAAAATCCACGGTTGAACCGGCTTCAAAGAGCCTGTTGAGGGCACCCACATTGATGATCGCCCAGTTCGAACGATAGGGGATCACAAAGTGTTTTTTCTTGGGAAGACGGCGATAAAGGGGCATCTGGCCGCCTTCAAAACCGGCTTTTTTCTCGGGGCCTGAGCGTTGGCCTTGACCACGGTGGCCACGGGTAGCGGTTTTACCCATACCCGAACCCATACCACGGCCAACGCGTTTGCGTTTGGCGCGTTTTGTATTGCGAGATAAATCCTGCAGTTTCATGTCAAAAATTCCTTTTTATCAGACTGGGCGGCCGCGGAGTACTTCTTTTGCACTCAAGCCACGGGATTCGGAAATCTGCTCAATGGTGCGGAGTTCTTGCAGAGCCTGAACCGCAGCACGGGCATTGTTCAAGGGGGATTTGGAACCCAAGCACTTGGCTGTGGCATTTTTGATGCCTGCAGCTTCAAGTACAATGCGCACCGCACCACCGGCAATAACACCGGTACCTTGACGGGCCGGTTTAACCAGCACGCTGGCAGAGCCAAAGCGAGATGTTACCGGATGAGGGATCGTTGTTTCGACGATGGGCACATCAATCAGATTTTTACGGGCGTCGGACATGCCTTTTTGAATGGCACCTACGACGTCAGCTGATTTGCCAACACCTACACCAACTTTGCCTTCGCCATCACCAACAATGGTGATAACTCGGAAACTAAGGCGTTTTCCGCCTTTGACTACTTTGGTCACACGGCGGACCTGGACGACTTTTTCAGTCCACTGGGAATCGGTTTCGTTTTGTTTTTTGACCACGTTCTAATTTCCTCTCAATTCCTTAGAAACTCAGACCGTTTTCACGGGCAGCATCAGCCAGAGCCGCAACACGGCCATGGTACTTATTGCCACCGCGGTCAAAAACCACCTGGGTGATTCCCTGTTCCAAGGCTTTTTTAGCAATCCGGGCACCGATGACTTTGGCACCATCAATATTGCCAAAGTATTCAGCTTCTTTTTTGACTTCGGGCTCAACGGAAGATGCTGCAGCCAAGGTATGGCCTTGCTCATCGTTGATAATCTGAGCGTAAATATGCTGATGGCTGCGGAATACGGCCAGACGGGGACGTTCAGCGGTACCGCTGAGGTTTTTACGGGAACGAACGTGCCGGCGCTTGCGCTCAGCACGACGTGTTTCAATACTCATTTTTTATGGCCTCCGACTACTTCTTACCTGATTTGCCGGCTTTTCTGCGGACGACTTCGCCCACATACCGGATCCCTTTGCCTTTGTAAGGCTCGGGTTTGCGCACAGCGCGGATTTTGGCAGCGACGTTACCGACCTCGCCCTTATCAATGCCTTTGACATGGATACGGGTGGGGCCTTCTGTTTCGAGGACGATGCCGGGAGGCGCTTCAATCTCCACAGGGTGGGAATAGCCTACGTTCAAAACCAGGCTGGTTCCTTTGAGAGCGGCTTTATAACCGACCCCAATCATTTCGAGGGATTTGGAGAAGCCGTTGTTCACGCCTTCTACCATGTTGGCCAGCAGAGAGCGATAGAGACCATGCAGTGCACGAGCCTGTTTGCTGTCATTTTTGCGGCTTACGTGCAAGACACCATCGAGAACCTCGATCGAGACTTCATCACGGATATCCTGAGACAGTTCGCCTTTGGGGCCTTTGACTTTGACGGTATTGCCACTGACTTCAACGGTGGCTTTGGCCAGTGTAATGGGTTTTTTACCAATTCGAGACATTGCTTTTACCTACCATACATAACACAGTAATTCGCCGCCGACTTTGAGACGACGGGCCTGGTGACCGGTAAGAATGCCACGGGAGGTAGAGACCACAGCCACGCCCATTCCGCCCATCACGCGCGGTACTTCTTGGGTTCCAACATACACGCGGCGACCGGGGGTGCTGACGCGTTTGAGGCCCTGAATTACGGAGCGGCCGTCGTGGTACTTGAGAACCAATTTGATTTTCTTGAATTTGTCATCACTGACTTCAAAGAAATCGGTAATATAGCCGTTTTCTTTTAAAACCCGTGACACTTCTTTTTTAATTTTGGAATGCGGTACTTCCACGGAGTCTTTGCGCAGCATCAGGGCATTGCGGACCCGGGTAAGCATATCACTGATAGGATCTGTAACCATACTATTTCTCCTCTTACCAACTGGACTTCTTCACACCGGGCAATACACCCTTGTGAGCATTTTCGCGCAAGCAAATGCGGCAGAGGCCAAAATAGCGATAATAGGCTTTGGGGCGGCCACAGGTACGACAACGGTTGTGCTGACGCACTTTGTATTTTGCGGGGCGCTTGGATTTTTCAATCATTGATGTTTTTGCCATAATTGTCTCCTACTTCCGAAACGGCATTCCAAAATGTTTGAGCAGAGCGTGAGCTTCTTGGTCGTTTTTGGCGGAGGTTACGAAGGTGATGTTCATACCGCGCACTTTGTCGACCTTATCGTAGCTGATTTCGGGGAAGATCAGCTGTTCTTTAAGACCAATGGTGTAATTGCCACGTTGATCGAAAGCTTTGTTGGAAACTCCGCGGAAGTCACGAATCCGGGGCAGAGCCAGGGAGACGAGGCGATCCAGGAATTCATACATACGATCACCACGCAGGGTGACTTTCAAACCGATGGGCATGCCCTGGCGCAGTTTGAAGTTGGCAATGGATTTTTTTGCTTTGACCACAATCGGCTTTTGACCGGTGATGGTGGCCAAATCTGTCTGGGCAAATTCCAGGGCTTTGTGATTGAGAATATATTCACCCAAACCGATACTGACCACGATTTTGTCAAGTTTGGGCACGTCCATAACGTTGGCGTACTGAAACTCGTCTTTGAGCTTGGGAACCACTTGCTCGCGGTAGAACTGCTTAAGTCTTGGTTTTGCTTCTGCAACCATACTTAGCTACTCCTTCAAGATATTTTAAATTAATTAATTGTCGAGCGTTTCGCCCGATTTTTGAGAGACACGGACTTTTTGGCCGTTTTCCAGAGTTTTGCTGCCGGTCCGCACGCCTTTTTTGAGACTTGCATCATAGAGCATTACGCGGGAGCGTTGAATGGGGGCTTCTTTTCTAACGAGAGAACCCTTTTGGCCTTGCATAGTGGGCTTTTGGTGACGGGTCACCATGCCAACACCTTCTACAACAACACGGTCGGTTTTGGGCAGAACGCGCAGAACCTTACCTACCTTACCACGATCTGCATCGCGACCGGAAATAACAACCACCTGATCGCCTTTTTTAATCGTCAGACGACGGTACTCTTTATCAGTTTTATTGGATGCCATATTTAAAGAACCTCCGGGGCAAGTGAGACAATTTTCATATAGTTCTTTTCCCGAAGTTCACGGGCCACAGGGCCAAAAACACGGGTACCAATCGGATTGCCATCATTGTTGACAATCACGGCGGCATTTTCATCAAAGCGAATCCGCGAACCATCTTTGCGATGGATCTGGTGCTTGGTACGCACGATGACGGCTTTGACAACCTGGCTTTTTTTGACAGGCATATTGGGAGTGGCTTCTTTGACGACGGCGACAATCGTGTCACCCACATGAGCGTAACGACGGCCAGAGCTGCCGAGCACGGTGATGCAGAGCAGTTCTTTTGCGCCGGTGTTGTCAGCCACAGCGAGACGACTTTCTTGCTGAATCATAACTAACTCCTTATTAATCCAATCCGGACTCAACAACTTCCAAAAGACGGAAGTGTTTGTCACGGCTCATGGGGCGGCACTCCACAATGCGGACCAGATCACCAGCTTTGGAGAGCTCTTGTTCGTCATGGAACTTGTAGCGCTTTCTGCGGGATTGTACCTTTTTGTAGATGGGGTGTGTGGGGAAGCGCTCGACTTCGGCCACACGGGTTTTTTGCATTTTGTCACTGACGACCTTGCCGGTCAGTACACGTTTAGGCATTGACTTCTTCTCCTTCCAATTCACGTTCCCGCAACAGGGTGTTGATACGGGCAACTTTTTGCCGTAACAGACGCAGACGGGCGGTGTTGGAAAGCTGACGTGTCGCCATCCACTGGAACTTCAGATTAAAAAGTTCCTGTTTGGCTTCCTGACGCTCATCCAGCAATTCCTGCTGGGAAAGTTCGCGCAAACGACTGATTTCTTGCTTAGACATCTTATTCTTCGCCTCCTTCCGCGGTTTCAGTGGCAGCTGCTTCTTGTTCAGCGCGACTGACAAAGCGGGTCTTGATTGGCAATTTGGCACTGGCCAAACGCATAGCCTTGCGGGCTACTTCTTCGGGAACCCCAGCGAGTTCAAATAAAACACGACCGGGTTTGACAACGGCTACCCAATACTCAGGTGAACCTTTGCCGCTACCCATGCGGGTTTCGGCGGGTTTTGCTGTGATTGGCTTGTCGGGGAAAACACGGATATGCACTTTCCCACCACGACGGACAGAACGGGTCATGGCGCGACGGGCAGCCTCAATTTGGCGGGCGGTAATCCAGGCAGGCTCCAGACCTTGCAGTCCGAATTCGCCAAAGGCGACAGTCGTACCACGGGTTTCCTTGCCCTTCATGCGGCCCCGCATCTGCTTTCTGTACTTAGTACGTTTAGGCATTAGCATTGGAGGGGACCTCTTTTTTCGACTCTTTTTCTCTCAGCTTTTCGCCGTTGTAGACCCAAACTTTGATACCGATAATGCCAAACACGGTCTTGGCTTCGAAGAAGCCATAATCGATATCTGCACGCAGGGTGTGCAACGGAATCCGGCCTTCACGCAGCCATTCTGTACGGGCAATATCTGCACCGCCGAGACGGCCTGCGATCATGATTTTGATGCCTTGGGCACCTGAATTCATGGCGCGGGTCATGGACTGCTTCATCACGCGGCGAAACGCCACGCGTTTTTCGAGCTGTTGAGCGGCCGCTTCAGCGATCAGCTGGGCGTTGGTTTCAACAGACTTCACTTCTTGCACGTTCATCTGAACTTTTTTGTTCAGTTCTTGGAAGAGTTTCTGACGCAGTTCTTCGATGTTTTTGCCACCGCGACCGACAACCATGCCGGGCTTAGCAGTCTGAATGGTGACTTCAACTTGGTTCGATTTACGTTCAACTTCAATATCAGCAATGCCTGCGGCAGACAGCTGTTTTTTGACAATTTCACGAATACGGCGATCTTCTTGGATCAGATCGGGATAGTTCTTGGGGGAAAACCAACGGCTTTTCCAATTTTTGGTAATGCCCAACCGAAATCCGATTGGGTGTACTTTCTGGCCCATATTGTCTCCTTACTTCTTCTTCGGCCCAACGGCGATGGTGACGTGGCTGGAGCGTTTTTTGATCTGGTAAGCACGACCCTGGGCACGGGGTTGAACCCGGCGCAGCGTACGGCCACCATCTACAAATGCTTCGACCACATAGAGCTCTTCCACATCCAACATATTGTTGTTTTCTGCGTTTGAAAGCGCAGAGTGGAGAACCTTTTCGATGATACGGGCGGCTTTGTGGGGCATGAACTTGAGGTGGTCCAATGCATCTAAGCCATTCATTCCCCGGACCAGATTCATCACCCGTCTCAGCTTGAAGGGTGACATGCTGACATTCTTGGCTATAGCCTTGACTTTTACTGGGTTACTCACGGTATGTTCCTCATTCTATCGGCGTGATACGGTTTTTTCACCGGCGTGGCCACGGAACATACGGGTGGGAACGAACTCACCCAGGCGATAGTCGACCATGTTCTCAGTCACAAAGATGGGCACATGTTTGCGGCCGTTGTAGACGGCAATAGTGTGTCCGATCATATCCGGTGTAATGGTGGATGCGCGGGACCAGGTTTTAATTACGCGCTTCTCGTTTTTATCATTCATGCGCTCAATTTTCTTGAGCAGCTTTTCTTGAATAAAAGGTCCCTTTTTTACAGAACGGCTCATTCGTCGCTGTCTCCTTTATCGTGCATTGCGGCTAACACGCTTCTGAGTAATGAAGCGGTCGCTCGGTTTTTTCTTGCGGGTACGGAAACCCATTGCAGGCTGACCCCAAGGAGTCTGTGCCTTGCCCCCAACGGGAGCTTTGCCTTCACCACCACCATGGGGGTGATCGCAGGGGTTCATTACCACGCCGCGGTTATGAGGCCGACGGCCCATGTGACGTTTGCGACCGGCTTTGCCTATCGAAACGTTTTTGAAATCCGCATTGCCCAGAGCACCAATGGTAGCCCGGCAATTTTTGGAAACCATACGCACTTCACCAGAAGGCAGCTTGATTTGAACGTATTCACCGTCCTTGGCCACGAGCTGAGCAGATGTGCCGGCCGCACGGGCCAACTGTCCGCCCCGACCGGGCTGGAGTTCCACGTTATGAATCACTGTACCCAGAGGAATATCTTTCAGCTGCATGGCGTGACCGGGTTTAATATCGGCCCCTTCACCAGCTAAAATTTCATCACCGACTTGCAGACCCTGGGGGGCCAAGATATAGCGCTTTTCACCATCTGCATAGTGAAGCAGAGCAATATTGGCCGTGCGGTTAGGATCGTATTCGATCGTTGCCACTTTGGCCGGTACACTCTCTTTGTTGCGCTTAAAATCAATCAAACGGTAGTGACGTTTGTGGCCGCCTCCCCGGAAACGGGATGTAATCCGTCCGGTATTGTTGCGACCACCTGTTTTCTTCAGGGGTGCCAGCAGTGATTTTTCGGGCGTAGAGGTAGTGATTTCCTCATATGTAAGCCGACTCATATTGCGCTGGCCGGCAGTTGTTGGTTTTAAAACTCGAATACCCATAGTGTTTCACCACTTTCTTAAATAGCGAGATCAATTTTGTGACCGGCTTTGAGGGTCACAATTGCTTTTTTGCGGAGTTTCCGCTTGCGTGCACGGCTCCCAAAGGCCCGTTGCTCCGGCTTCACATTGAGGGTGCGCACCTTATCCACTTCCACTTTAAAAATGGATGCGACAGCTTTGGCAATCTCAACTTTATTTGCTTTGGTATCCACTTCAAAGACGTACTGATTGTCTGCACCCAAAAGGGTGGATTTTTCAGTGATCAGGGGATACTTCACAATTGTATAAGGATCCATTATACAAACCTTCCTTCGAGTAATGACAGTGAGCCTTCAGCAATCACGAGGGCTTGATGATCGAGTACATCGACCACACCCACGTTTTTGGGACTCACCACAGACACCTGACGGAGGTTGCGGGTCACACGGTGGAGGGCTTCATTGTAATCGGCTACCACCAAAACTTTTTGATTCGCCAGACCCATTTTGCCGAGCAGAGCGTTGAATTCAGCGGTTTTGTTCAGATTCAAAAGTGAATCAGCAACAACCACGACCTGTTCACGCTGGGCGGACAGGGCAGAACTCAATGCACGGGCAGCCATTTTGCGGTTCAGGCTGGTTGCAAAGCTGCGGGGTTTAGGACCAAAAGATACACCGCCCCCACGCCAAATTGACGAGGTACGGCTGCCAGCGCGTGCGCGGCCTGTGCCTTTTTGTTTCCAGGGCTTTCTACCGCCCCCGGCAACTTCCATACGGGTTTTGGTGCAGGCAGTGCCTACACGGGCATTGTTCAACTGGCGGACAGCAGCCATGTGCATCAAATCGGTATTGGGCTCAGCGCCCCAGAGCAGATCTGTGGCTTCAATGCTGCCAAATCCTTGACCATCATACTTTTTAAGTGCTGACATCAGGGCTGTCCTCCTAATTTAACGGGTACAATTTTAACCTGGGCTCCGGTCGAACCGGGGATCGAACCTTTGACCAGCAACAGATTGCGTTCGGCGTCTACTTTGACGATTTCAATATGTTTAACAGTCGTGACCTTATTGGGTTTGCGACCAGACATTTTGACACCTTTGTAAACACGGCCAGGGGTGGTACCGGCACCAATCGAACCGGGGATGCGGTGCGATTTAGAACCGTGACTCATCGGACCACGACCGAAGTGGTGGCGTTTGGTGGCACCCATAAAGCCCTTGCCAATCTGGCGGCCTTGAACGTTGACGGATTGACCGGCTTCAAACTGACCAACGGTCAGCTCGCTGCCAACTTCAAAACCTTCAATGCTTTGGAGGCGGAATTCAACCAGGCGTCGAGTTGTATGGACACCCGCTTTTTTAAAATGACCTTGCTGTGGTTTATTCACACGGTGCTTCGGAACAGGCGAAAATCCGACTTGCAAAGCCGAATACCCATCGGTATCCGGCTTTTTGATCTGGACGATCGGACAGGGGCCGGCTTGGATAACCGTAACCGGCACACTGTTTCCCGTTTCATCGAAGACATGTGTCATCCCCAGTTTGGTACCTATAAGTCCTACAGTAGAACTCATCGGGGTTATGTCTCCTTACTTTCTTCTTTTGCAACTGTAGTCTGGACTACAGCTTTACTTCAATATCGACGCCAGCAGGCAGGTCCATGTGCATCAGCGCATCAACCGTCTTCGTGGAGGGTTCCAGAATATCCAGCAAGCGCTTGTGGGTGCGAATCTCGAAATGTTCTCGAGATTTTTTATCCACGTGTGGAGAACGAAGCACACAAAAAATGTGCTTGCGAATCGGCAGCGGGACCGGACCTACCACCTTGGCGTCGGTACGGCGAGCTGTGTCCACAATACGACGAGCGGACTCATCCAGCAAACGATGATCGTAGGACTTTAACCTAATTCTGATTTTTTGACCAGCCATACTAACAATCCTTATTCTTCTTCTTTAATGTCTTCCAGGATTTTGCTTACGACGCCTGAACCGACCGTACGGCCACCTTCACGAATCGCGAAACGCATCCCTTCTTCGATAGCGACCGGCTTCTGCAGGACAACTACCATTCCGATATTGTCGCCAGGCATGACCATCTCTACGCCTTCGGGGAGTTTGCACTCGCCGGTTACGTCGGTGGTACGGACATAGAACTGAGGACGATAGCCAGGGAAGAAGGGGGTGTGACGGCCACCTTCCTCTTTCTTCAAGACGTAAACCTGTGCATTGAAGTGATTGTGGGGCTTGATTGAACCGGGTTTAGCAACAACCTGGCCGCGCTCCACGTCATCTTTGCTGATACCGCGCATCAGGATACCCACGTTGTCACCAGCCAGACCTTCGTCCAGGGTTTTGCGGAACATTTCCACACCGGTTACAACTGTTTTACGGGTATCGCCGAGACCGACGATTTCAACTTCTTCACCGACTTTGCAGCGACCGCGTTCGATACGGCCAGTTGCTACGGTACCACGACCAGTGATGGTGAAGACATCTTCCACTGCCATCAGCAGGGGTTTGTCGACGTCACGGGCGGGATCGGGAATGTAAGAGTCAACGGCGTCCATCAGGGCCCAGACTTTGTCGACCCATTCGTTTTCACCGCGTTGGGTTTTGGGGTTGCCAGTCATGGCTTCCATGGCTTTAAAGCCAGAACCAGCTACGATGGGGATATCATCGCCGGGGAAGTCATATTCGGTCAACAGTTCGCGCAGTTCCATTTCAACCAACTCGATCAGCTCAGGGTCATCTACCTGGTCGATCTTGTTGAGGAAGCAAACCATGCTGGGAACGCCTACCTGGCGGGCCAAGAGGATATGTTCGCGGGTCTGGGGCATGGGGCCGTCAGCTGCGGACACAACCAAGATAGCGCCGTCCATCTGAGCTGCACCAGTAATCATGTTCTTGATGTAGTCAGCGTGGCCAGGGCAGTCCACGTGAGCATAGTGCCGTTTTGTGGTTTCATATTCCACGTGGCTGGTATTAATGGTAATACCACGGGCTTTTTCTTCGGGGGCATTGTCAATTTGGTCGTAGCCACGAGCCAGACCACCACCGGCTGCTGCCAATGTCATGGTAATAGCTGCAGTCAGGGTTGTTTTACCGTGGTCAACGTGGCCAATTGTGCCGATATTGACGTGCGGTTTATTTCGTTCAAATTTTTCTCTCGCCATACTGAATCTCCTAGGTCACAATATAATTTTGATTGGGTTAACTTATATTTAACTTGGCCTAAGATCAATTTTAATCAATCTTAGGCCAAGTGTCTATAGCATATCTATGCCTTTGCTTTAGCAGCGCCGGATTGATACACTACGGCTTCGGCCACGTTCTTAGGTACTTCGGCATAGTGTGAGAACTCCATACTGAAGGTCCCACGGCCTTGTGTCATGGACCGTACATCGGTTGCGTAGCCGAACATTTCGGCCAAGGGAACAGATGCATGAATTTTCTGGAGGCCACCATCTTCGGCTTCCATGCTCTTGAGTTCGCCACGACGACGGCCTTGAAGGTCGCCCATGACGTCACCCATATTATTTTCGGGCACAATAACTTCGAGGCTCATGCGGGGTTCCAACAGATAGGGGTTGGCTTTGCGCATAGATTCTTTGAAGCCCATTGAACCAGCGATCCGGAAGGCCATATCAGAAGAGTCAACTTCGTGATAAGAACCATCGTACAGGGTCACTTTGATGCCAATTGCAGGAAAACCAGCAACGACGCCTGAGGTCATGGCATCACGCATGCCACCTTCAACGGCAGGAATGTATTCTTTGGGAATAACACCCCCGACCACTTCGCTGACGAAGACAAACGACTCATCTGAATCAGCGGGAAGGGGTTCCATACGAACACGGATATGTGCATATTGACCGCGACCGCCGGATTGTTTGATAAACTTGGTCTCATTTTCAATCTTGTTGCGAATGGTTTCGCGGTAAGAAATCTGAGGTTTACCAACATTACAGCCGACGTTGAATTCGCGAACCAGACGGTCAGCGATGATCTCGAGGTGCAATTCACCCATGCCGGAAATAATTGTTTCGCCGGTCTCATGGTCCACTTTCACGCGGAAGGTGGGATCTTCTTCAGCCAGACGGCCCAGAGCTGCAGAGAGCTTGTCGCGGTCGGCTTGGGTCTTGGGCTCAACGGCCACAGAAACCACGGGTTCGGGGAAGACCATGCTCTCCAGGAGCACAGGTTTGTCTTCCGTACAGAGGGTGTCACCGGTGGTGGTGTTGCGCAGACCGATGGCAGCAGCCA
Source organism: Candidatus Blackallbacteria bacterium (assembly GCA_051715345.1). Classification (GTDB taxonomy): domain Bacteria; phylum Cyanobacteriota; class Sericytochromatia; order UBA7694; family UBA7694. The sequence continues at coordinate 28,271 of JBPXJQ010000025.1, read as the reverse complement.
AATCGCCCGCATACACGGCATCGATTTCGAGACGCTGATCGGCACGCATCTGAACCAGACGGGAGATACGCTCTTTATTGCCTTTGGTGGAGTTGTAGACATAGCTGCCTTTTTCCAGGGTGCCAGAATAGCAACGGATAAAGGTCAGTTTGCCAATAAAGGGATCAGTGATGATCTTAAACGCCAAGGCAGAGAAGGGCTCGTCATCTTTGGGATAGAGCAAAACTTCTTCGTCTTCTTTGGACATGTCTTTGACGGGAGCGACATCGCATGGTGCAGGCAGATAATCCAGAACCGCATCCAGCAGGAGCTGAACCCCTTTGTTTTTAAAAGCGGTGCCACAGAAAACGGGGGTCATCTTGGTGGCAATGACAGATTTGCGGATTGCAGCTTTGAGTTCATCAATGCCGATGGCTTCACCTTCGAGGTATTTGTTGATCAGCTCGTCATCCATTTCAGAGGCTGCTTCGATCAACTCTTCGCGGTATTTTTCCACATCTTTGAGCATATCATCGGGAATGGGGATCTCACGGATGTCTTCACCGAGGTCATCAAAATAACCGTAGGCTTTTTCGGTGATCAAATCGATGATGCCAAAGAATTCTTCGTTTTGGAAGATGGGCAATTGGGCGGGAATCGCACGGTCATTCAAGCGCTCGCGCACTTTTTCGAAGGCACGAACGAAGTTGGCGCCGGGACGGTCCATTTTGTTGACGAAGGCAATACGGGGAACTTTGTAGCGATTGGCTTGGCGCCAGACGGTTTCAGACTGGGGCTGTACACCGGCCACTGCGCAAATGACGCCGACCATGCCATCGAGTACGCGCAAAGAGCGCTCTACTTCAACGGTGAAGTCCACGTGACCAGGGGTATCAATGATATTGATCCGGTGGTTTTTCCATTCGGAGGTAATGGCAGCTGAGGTGATGGTGATCCCACGTTCGCGCTCTTGTACCATGTAGTCGGTCACGGCTGTGCCGTCGTGTACTTCACCGATTTTGTGAACCATGCCGGTGTAGTACAGAATGCGCTCTGTCGTGGTGGTCTTACCGGCATCAATATGGGCAACAATGCCAATATTGCGGACGGTTTCAATTTTTACTTTCCTAGACATAATCTGTATCCTTTAATAGCGGTAATGCGCGAAAGCCCGATTGGCATCGGCCATTTTATGTGTGTCTTCGCGCTTCTTGACACTGGCGCCGGTATTGTTATAGGCATCCGTGAGTTCAGACGACAGCTGCTCAATCATGGATTTACCATTGCGGGCGCGGGCGTGTTTGATGACCCAGCGCAGCGCCAGAGCGATACCGCGCTCGTCGGTTACTTCAACAGGAACCTGATAGGTAGCGCCACCGACACGGCGGGGTTTCACTTCGATCACCGGACGAACATTTTTAAGTGCCTGTTCGAAGATTTCAATGCCAGGTTTTTTCAGTTTTTCTTCAGCACGACCGAGGGCTTTATAAACAATGTTTTCAGCCACGGTCTTCTTGCCGCGCATCATCATGCAATTGACAAATTTAGAAAGAATTTCACTGCGGTATACGGCATCGGGTGCTGGAATCCGCTTTTTGATTTTCGCTCTTCTGGGCATAGGATCACCTTTTCACTACTTTTTCGCTGCTGTTTTGGATTTCTTAGGCGGTTTAGCGCCATATTTTGAGCGCCCTTGGGCTCTGTTGACGGCACCACCTGTATCCAGGGTGCCGCGAACCACGTGGTAACGCACGCCGGGCAAGTCTTTGACACGGCCACCGCGGATCAGCACAACGGAGTGCTCCTGCAGGTTGTGTCCAATGCCAGGAATATAAGCGGTTACTTCAATTTTGCTGGTCAGACGAACACGGGCCACTTTGCGCAGGGCGGAGTTCGGTTTTTTCGGTGTCATGGTAAAAACACGGGTACAAACCCCTCTGCGCTGAGGGCATTGTTTCAAAGCGGGTGACTTGGATTTATAAGTCACGGCTTTTCTAGGTTTCCGGATTAACTGATTGATCGTAGGCAAGAGAATCCCTCCTCAACTGGTTTACAAGCTTTAAATTCAGGATAAATCGGAATAATGAAAATGGTATTTCAGGAAACAAAGTATAGCAATAGATTGGGGCGATGTCTACCATATTCAGCGGCTTTGCGGGAAAAATCTGAGCCAGATGAGAGTCAGATGTGAGTTACATCTCAGACCAAGCGGTCAAAAAGCACCCCATTTTTACCGGAGTCATTCCAAGAAGTCCCCAAGACTTCCTAATTTATAGGAAAACGATGGCCTTGACAAGGGTTTAGAAAAATAAATCCGGTTTTGAACGAGATCGGGATCTGGCTACCTGAGTTTGTATTTTAGGCCCGTATCCTCGAGTTTTTGGCGTAGATCGGCCAAACGCTCTTGGATCTCAGTTGCAGGCAGGGCATTTTCGCCCTCCAGATTGGCCAGCACATAGTCAAGTTTGGCCAAAATGGCGTCACTTTTTTGGTTTTCGAGTAAGAGGCTGTTGCGGAAATGTTCCAGCAGGCGGTTGATCTCTTCGGCCAATTCCTGCAACTCGTCATCTGTGCGCAAAAAGACACGCAAGCTCAGATCTTTTTCGTCGATGATCTGGCGAAAACTGCGCTCGATCTTGAAGATCGGCCCAGCGATTTTGTGGGTAAAGAGAATGCTGATACCCGCTACGAGCACCACAAAGGAGAGGGCCAAGAGCAAATAGAGCAAAGGAAAAACCGGTGAGTCATTTTTGAGCATCGGAGCCAATAGCGCCAGAATAACCCCCAAATTGAGACCCACCCCAATGGCCAATACAAACATAAAGGCGTATTTGGTTTGTAAGTCCGGTTTGACAAAATACTGGGTGCGGCGGTAGCTGCGTTCTGCCATCTCTGTTTTCCCTTATTGTCTTTGTTTAGCCATTGCTCAGTTATCCATTGCTCATGGTGAAAATTTTACCGCTCTTTTTGTGAAAAGAGCCGTCTTTGGCATAGCCAAAAATATAATATTTATCGCCCCCAGCCAAGGGCTGATAAGTGACCATACCCGCAGGACCAGTGGGGCCAACGTAGTCAATCGCCCATTTGCCGCTTTCCACTTCGCCACTGGCTTGGCTATAGGGGTTGGTCATGGCTTTGTTGTATTTTTCTTTGGTGGCTTCGTAGCCCAAGGTACGCAGATCTTCAGGATAGAGCTTGTGATCTACTTTGTAGGTTTCAAGCATAATTCGCAGGGTACGTGCGTTACTTTCGATTTGGGAGTCGTTGGCCCGATCTTTATTGGCAATAAAATTGGGCACAGCAATCATGACCAGCACAGAGATAATTACGCACACCGTCAGGATTTCATAAATTGTCATCCCCTGTTGGTGGGCTCGTTTAAAACCGGCTTTAATGGCTTGCTTCTGCATGGCTCCACAGCTCTTCCAGATTGTAAAAACGGCGTTCTTCTTCTTGCATGATATGCACCACGAGAAAGCCCAGATCGATCAAGATCCAGGTGCCGTCACCTTGGCCTTCCAGGCTGTAAACCTGTAAATCTTTCTCTTTGGCATATTGGTGCACGGTTCCCACCAGTGCTTGGCCATGGGGACGCGAGTTGGCGCCACCCACCACAAAGTAATCGGCAACGGTGGAGCGTTGGCGCAGATCTAAACTGGCCAGATCAATCGCTTTTTTCTCTTCAAGTAATTCAACAAGCGCCTCAAGATGGGCTGATACATCAGCATCACTCAAAAGGGCTTTGGATTTGGTTTTGTTATTATACATATCTATTTCGCGTTATTTCAGAAGTCTCCGGCAATTATAACACAGGCCTATTTCCGCGAACGGCCTCGAAAAATTCCATCACGGCTTTTTCTGCCTGCTGGTTCCAGGCTTGGACAGGCAAACCGTGGAACACACGTAAATCGCGGTAGAGGCTGATAGCAGCCTTCAGCGCCTCGGCTTGGGCCTCGCGATCATGAGCCGCCAAGGTCTGCAAAAGCCGGGCCAAGGCTGCGGGTGGCAAGTCTGTTTCCACCCGCCGGACCCGCCGGGGCGGATGTCCATATTGCATCAGCAAGAGCGGACCGAGTACCTGATTGCGTAAATAACCCAAATGATCCGCCAGCTCAAGCAGTTCTCCCCGGCCCAGTTTGAGTGCACCGTGGTGGATCCAAACCCAAAAACGCGCTTCGATCCAGGCCAGATCTGGCTGCGGATAGGCACCGGCGGTCTCCGCCAAGAGCTGAGATACCTGTGAATCTCGCTCCCAGAGCAATTCAGGATCTTCGACCCGCTGCACATAATCGGGCAAAGCGATCCATTTTAAACCCACCTGCATCAAGGGGTCCCCAAAGAGGCAGATCAACAGGCGTTCATCCCCCAGGTGTTGACCACTAAAACTCTCAAGCAAAACACCCAATTGCGCCACCAGTGACACACGTGTGGCCAGCAGTGTAGGCAGGCTCTGGGGCTCACAGAACAGAATCAGGTCCAGATCGGACCACTGATCGAGGCGCTTTTCAGACCAGGAGCCCCCCGCAGCCAGACCCAGATAACGTGGATCCGGCTGGATCTGGGTGAGCAATTTTTGGATCAAGGTCTGATGGTGTGGAAATTGAGACATCTCTTTATCATAACAAAGGCCCGATCTGATATCACCAGATCGGGCCTTGCTGTCTTTCAAACTCAGGGGGTGGCGGTGGCCAATTCTTTGGCGGCTGGCATATCTTCTAAGCTGCCCAGATCAAAGATTTTGGGAGCGAACTCGCCATCTTCGTAGAGGGTGTCGGCCAGACGTCCGAGGTAATGGTCGTGGTTGAGATCAAATTGATCCATGTTCTTTTCGATCCGCTCAAAGGCCATACGGCAGAAAGAACGGGTCATGTAGATCTCGGTTTTGGCCTCTTCTTTGCTCTTGCCAGCTTCAAGCAACGCCGTGGTGCGCGACAGCATTGCGGCCATCACGTAGAGATCTATGACGGCTTCGGCAATGCGCTTCTGGTGCAATTGCAGCAGGATCACGTCTTTTTTGTAGACCCGCAGCAATTGCATGGCGTAGGCGCTGAGTTTGTCGACACCTTTGCAGAAGAGATTGACTTCTTTGCTGAAGATCGGGTGGGCCTTGGTCATTTTGGCAGGGGTAAAGGCTTTTTGGGCATAGCCGCGCAGACCGGCTTTTTTCAGGAATTTGCCCAGGGTTTTGAGGCCTTCAAGGGCGATCATGGCACGGGAGATTTCGCTGGTGCCTTCAATAATCAAACCGAGACGGGCATCGCGCATAAAGCGTTCGATTGGCAATTCGCGCATATAACCCATGCCGCCGTGGATCTGCATGGCTTCGTCGCAGATTTTCCAGAGCGATTCGGTGCTGAAAACCTTGGCGACGGCGGCTTCGATGGAATAATCGGTCACACCGCGATCGACGATCCCGGCCGTCATATAACCCAAGCACTGCATGCCATAGGCCAGCATCGACATATTGGCGATCTTCTCTTTGATGATGTCGAATTGGCCAATCTCTTTGCCAAATTGTTTGCGCTCATTGGCGTATTTGATGCTCATATCGATCAGCATTTTGGCCACGCCAAAAGAGGCGGTGGAGGTGCTGAGACGGCCATTGTTGAGAATTTCCATAGCAACTTTAAAGCCTTTGCCAGGTTCACCAATCACATTTTCGACGGGCACTTTGACATCTTCGAAGAAGACCATGGTGGTGGAAGAACCCTTCCAACCCAATTTCTGTTCTTCGGGGCCGCTGCTGACGCCACCGAGATCGCGGGTGACAATAAAGGCCGTGATTTTGTCCTGTTTGACGCCCTGTTCTTCAATGCTTGTTTGGGCAAAGACGGTGTAAAAATCGGCAAAACCACCGTTGGTGATAAATTGTTTTTCGCCGTTGAGAATGTAGTGGCTGCCGTCTTCGCTCAAGACAGCGCGGGTGCGGATACTGGCCGCATCGGAACCGGAATTGGGCTCGGTCAAACAAAAAGCGGCAATCATTTCGCCACTGGCCAATTTGGAGAGGTATTTCTTTTTCTGGGCATCGTTGCCGCTCAAGAGCAGGCCTTTCATGCCAATGCTTTGGTGGCCCCCTACGGTGGCTGCCACGGCGCTGCCAAGCACAGCCAGGTCTTCGAGCACGCGGGCGTAACCAGAGACACTCAGGCCAATGCCATCATGCTCTTCGGGGATGATCAGACCAAAGAGGCCCAATTCTTTCATTTCTTCCAGCAGCTCAGGCGGCAGTTTTTCGTCTTTGTCGATCTTGTCTTGGTTGACTTTTTTGCCAAAGGCCTTGATGCTGGCGGAAATCATCTCAATGGTTTCCTGCTCTTCGGCTTTCATGCGGGGGAAGGGAAAAATAACTTCTTCAATCACATCGCCGAGGAAGAGGTTGCGGAGAAATCCAGTTTTTTCAGACATGGTATTACCTTTCAAATCGCGAGTTCGTTTGCAAGTAGCTGTGTGACAAGCGCAAAAAAGGGATTGAAGATCTTTGTACACACCGCGTCAATTATAAGCATAGCCAAGGATCCGCCCATTCGTCAAGAAAGAATCCTCAATCTATTTTGGGCCTTATCTGGGAGGCCCACAGTTGTGATCGGGTCAATTTTTGTGGTTCACTGAAAAAAAATCAATTTGAGGATCAATCTGATGCGGAAAAATACCCGGTTTCAGCCCTTGGCCCCGACCCTGCACCTGCTTCGTTCCACTTTTCTCACAGGAGTTTTAATCATGACCTTGTCCCCATTTCCCGCCCAGGCAGCAGAAACGCTGCCTCCGCAGGCCCCACTTCAGCCCAAAACCCTCAGCTTACACGGTGATAACCGCGAAGATCCCTATTTCTGGCTGCGCAATTATCCCGAAGACCCCCGTGTTTTAAACTACCTGCAGGCTGAAAATAGTTATACCGAAGCCCAGATGGCAGATACCCTGCCTTTGCAAAAATCCCTTTACAAAGAGATGGTGGGCCGCATGGTTGAAAAAGATCAGAGCGTGCCACGCAAAAAGGGTGATTATTTTTATTATTCGCGCATTGATGCGGGTCAGAATTACCCGGTCTATTGCCGCCGCAAAGGCAGTATGAATGGCCCTGAAGAGGTTTTACTCGATCTCAATACCGAGGCCAAAGGCCAGGATTTTATGGCCCTGGGTATTTATGAGGTGAGCCCCGATCAGCGCTATTTGGCCTATTCACTCGATACCACGGGCGCAGAGGCCTTTACCCTGATGGTCAAAGATTTGCAGACAGGCCAATTATTGGCGGAACGCATTCCCAATACCTATTACACCGTCGAGTGGGCAGCTGACAGCCAAACCCTCTTTTATAACGTGATCGACGCCGCCAATCGGCCCTACCGCCTCTTCCGCCACCGCCTGGGCACAGAGGCGGCCAAAGACACGTTGGTCTTTGAAGAGCCCGATGAACGTTATAACGTGAACATTGGCAAAACCGCCAGTGGCAAATATTTAATCCTCCAGATCGAGAGCCTGACCACAACTGAATGCCGCTATATCCCTGCGCATCAGCCCGACAGCACCCCCGTGATGATTCAGCCCCGGATCGAAGGCCTGGAATACCATGTCGAGGACAGCGGCCCGCGTTTTCTGATTCACAGCAATGACGGTGCGCTCAATTTCAGCCTGAAACAGGCCCCGATTGCCAATCCTGCTCGCAGCCAATGGAAAGATTTTGTGCCGGAACAAAAGGGGGCCAAGCTGGAATCGGTCAAGGTCTTTGACAGTTGGGCCGCACTGATTTACCGCACAGATGCCCGTCAAGAGGTGCGGGTCAAACACCTGCTGACCGACAAACAGATGACCCTGCGCTTTCCTGAGAACCATTTCTCGCTTTGGCCCGCCGCTGAACAGGACCACGATAGCAATCTGCTGCGTGTCGGCTATTCCTCGATGCTGACTCCCCCTTCGGTCTTTGACATTGACCTGAATACCCAGGAATTGGCCCTGAAAAAACAGTCCCCGGTGCCGGGGTATGATGCGGGCCGCTATGTGACTGAGCGGATCTACGCCACAGCCCCCGACGGCGTGCGTGTGCCGGTCTCGCTGATCTACAAACGCGGACTCAAAAAAACGGGTACGAACCCGACCCTGCTTTACAGCTATGGGGCCTATGGCTCCAGCACCGACACAGATTTTGACGCCAACCGGATTGCCCTGCTCGAACGCGGTTTTGTCTACGCCCTGGCCCATATTCGCGGCGGTGAAGACCTGGGCCGTGAATGGTACCTCAATGGCAAATTGCTGAATAAACGCAATACCTTTACCGACTTTGTCGCCAGTGCCGAGGCCCTGATCAAAAACGGCTTTACCTCGCCCCAAAAGCTGGTGATTGAAGGTGGCAGTGCCGGTGGCCTGCTGATGGGAGCCGTGACCAATTTGCGTCCGGACCTCTTTCAGGGCGTGATCGCCGATGTGCCTTTTGTCGATGCCCTGAGCACCATGCTCGATCCGAGTTTGCCTTTGACCGTGATCGAATACGACGAATGGGGCAATCCCAATCAAAAAGAGTATTACGACTATATCAAGACCTACTCGCCTTACGACAATATTGCGGCCAAAAACTACCCGAATATGCTCGTGCTGGCGGGCCTCAACGACCCCCGCGTGAAGTATTGGGAGCCCGCCAAATTTGTCGCCAAGCTGCGCGCCACCAAAACCGACCAAAACCTGCTGATGTTACACACCAATATGAGTGCCGGACATGCGGGCGCCTCCGGCCGCTACGATTATCTCAAAGAGGTGGCGTTTAAATATGCCTTCTTTTTGAAGGTCTTGGGCCTCAATGGGCCTGTATGAGTGAAGGCGTTCTGCAAGACTTTCTGCAGGGATTCAAAGCCGAGATGGCCGCGCGCAGCCTGGAGATCCATCCCTGGCAAAGCTATTGGTATCATCGCCCGGCTTTGAATTTTCCACCGCCTTCGCTGCAAGACCCTGCAGATTTTGAAGGCGGTGAGCGTTTGTCTTTGGCCTGTACCCAAACGAATGCTTCTGCGTCCCAGCAAAAGAAGTGGGTGGCCGCTTGGTGTGAAAAGCTGCCCAGCTGTGATTCGGTCAAAATTCTCTGGTTTCAGACCAAAGTGACCCAAGCGCTGTTTGAAGCGGCTTGTCAGATGCCCCAGTTGGAAAGCCTGTATATCAAATGGGGGGCGCTGCGCTCTTTGGAACCGCTTTTGCAATTAAAAAAGCTCAGGTATTTGCATCTGGGCAGTGCGCCTTCTGCTGAACCTATATCGGTTTTGAGCCAGTTGACGACCCTGGTGGATCTCGAAATTGAAAACAATCCAGGGGTCTCTGATTTGCGTTTTCTGGAGCCCTTAACCGCTCTGGCGTCGCTGAGTATTACGGGGCAGCGCAACAGTTTAAAAAAAGTCAAAATCAAAAGTCTGGCTCCGCTGGCTGCGCTCAAACAGCTTAAACGCCTGATGTTGACGACCCTCATTTTGGAAGAACCCAGCTTAGACGCCCTGACAGAGTTGCCAAAATTGAAGTATCTGTTGCTCTCCAATCAGTTTGAAATGGAAGAAATCGCCCGTTTGGCTGCGCTTTTGCCCGAGGTGGACTGTGATTTGTTTGAGCCTGTCAGTGAAGCTTATCAAGGCATTTTGTGCAAAACCTGTAAACAGTCAACGATGGTGATGTTAACGGGCAAAGGCAAACCTTGGCGCTGTCTGAACTGTCATCCAGCACAGATCGAAGCCCACCGCACCCAGTTCTTTGCACTGCGGGATGCTGTTCTCTCAAGCGAAAAGAGCTAAACGTGTCGCGCTCAATGGTTTTGGCACAATTGGCAACCCAGATAAGCCGGCTTCAACCGGCTCCTGTGTTGCGGGTGGCCATCGATGGCGTGGATGGGGCGGGCAAGACCACGCTGGCCCATGAATTGGAAGCGCGTTTGCTGGCTCAGGGAGTGCCGGTGATCCGCGCTTCGGTGGATGGTTTTCACCACCCCAGGGCTGTGCGCTACCGCCAGGGCAAAGATTCACCCCAGGGCTTTTTTGAGGACTCTTATGACTATTCCCAATTAAAAGCCAATCTGCTTGATCCGCTTTCGCCGGGAGGCAATTTGGCTTACCGCCCGGCGGTTTTTGATCACCGTTGGGATCAGCGCCTGGATTTGCCTTGGCAGCAAGCCCAAACGGGCGCAGTTTTGCTCTTGGACGGCATTTTTTTGCACAGACCTGAATTGCGCAACTATTGGGATTTTTCGCTGTTTTTGGACGTGCCTTTTGCTGTTTCTGTGGCTCGCCTGGCCCTGCGCGATGGCAGTGACCCCGACCCCGAAGCCCCCGGCCAGCGGCGTTATGTCGACGGCCAAAAAATCTACTTAGAAACCTGCCAGCCCTGGCGCTTGGCCAGCTCTGTGATCGATAATAGCGATTTGGCCACTCCCTTTTTCATGCGTGGGGCCGAAGAGCCCTTGAACAAAAACCAAAGAGGTTGAACTTCTATGCCGCGTTTTGATACGGTTTTTACCACCCCCAAGCCTGTGATTGCGATGATTCACCTTTTGCCTTTGATCGGTACCCCTGCTTATCAGGGGCCAGCAGCTGCAGTTTTGGATTCTGCCCTGGCAGAAGCTGAGCTTTATTTGCGCGCAGGGGTCGATGCCCTGATGATTGAAAATATGCACGATTTGCCCTATCTCAACCGCGAGGTGGGGCCCGAAATTGTGGCGCAAATGAGCATTGTGGCCCATGCCGTCAAGCAGCGCTGCGGGAAGGTTCCCTGTGGCATTCAGATTCTGGCCGGGGCCAATCAGGCCGCGCTGGCGGTGGCTGCCTCTGCTGGCATGCAATTTATTCGCGCTGAAGGTTTTGTCTTTGCCCATGTGGCAGACGAGGGCCCGATGATGGCCTGTGCTGGTGAACTTCTGCGCTACCGGCGGCAGATCGAGGCCCAAGATATTTTGGTTTTAACAGATATCAAAAAGAAACACAGCTCCCATGCGATAACCCAAGATGTGGATATTGTCGAAACAGCCCAGGCCGCGGCCTTTTTTCGCAGTGATGGACTGATTCTGACCGGCAGTGCCACAGGCAAAACGGCCGATCTGGCAGAGATTAAGGCTGTCAAAGCCGGCGTGGATTTACCCGTGCTGGTGGGCTCGGGGGTGAGCCGGGCAAATGTACACGATTATTTGCCCTTGGCCGATGCTTTGATCGTGGGCTCGGATTTGAAGACCTTGGGCCAATGGCAAAACGGGGTCGATTATGATCGCACTGCGGCTTTTATGGAGCGGGTCAACCAGCTCCGGGCCGCTTAGGTTGGTATTTATTGCTGCTCTTTGTGCGAATGAATACATTGTGATACAATATGTATATATTTGTACAAACGAGGCGCTTGTTTTATGTTGAGCCCATATGTCTTGGTCCCGGAATTGTCTGTATCAGAAGCAGAAACACCTGCCACGCCAGAGGCCGAGAAACTCTCTCCTGACATGATAGCCCTGGTTCTGGCCCCACTCGAAGGCGATCTGGACGAAGTGTCGGTCACACTCAGCGACACCGATCTGGGCCTGAATTTTCCCTACCACAAAACAGCGGTCGCTTCGATCAAACAGTTTGAGGGCTCCCAATACCACCCCTCCGACAAATCCTGGTCTTTGCCGATTACGCCACGCAATCTCTACGCCGTGCGCGATACCGTCGAGGGCCTGCGCGAATTTTTCCGGCGCGAAGCCGCCAAAGCTGAGGCCCGCGCAGAAATGCGCCTCGAAATGGTGGACATGGTACTGGAGAGTCTGGCGACAGATTTTGAACACCCGCGTGTGACCTTCGACAAACAAGAGGGCTGCGTGGCGCTGGGGGTGCCTTACGATCCCAAGAGCATCCGCCTGATCAAAAAGATCGATGGCGCGCGCTGGGACAGTTCCGACAAGGTTTGGCTCTTGCCTGCGGATGCCGAAAAGAAGATCCGCACAGCCCTTAAAGGCATTTTTAAACTGCTTTAAAAACTGCTTTGGAGATTTTTGCTTGCCATTCTATACCAATCGGTATAGAATGAATTTATGACAAAATCATCCAACTCAGACAATCGCCAAATTCTCTTGCAAACAGCGCTCTCGCTCTTTGCCCGCCGGGGCTTTAGCTCTGTGGGTGTGCAGGAGATCGTGACTGCGGCAGGCCTGAGCAAACCCACACTTTACCACTATTTTGGCCATAAACAGGGCCTGCTCAGTGCCATTTTGGCGACCTACAGCCCGGCTTTTCTGGCCCGCCTAGAGCGCGCAGCCGATTATCAGGGCGATCTGATCGCCAGCTTGGAGCAGGTGGCCGCCGCCTATTTCGAGAGCGCCCAGGCCGAGCCCGACTTTTTTTACCTGATGCTCTCGATGAATTACTTGCCCGCTGAACACGAAACTGAGCCTTTGATTCAGCCCTTTCGTTTGCAATTGCAAAATCTGCTCGAAACACTGTTTATACAGGCAGTGCCCCAACACGGCAATCTGCGCGGCCACGAGGTATTTTTGGCAAGCAGTTTAACCGGCAGCTTAAATCACCAGGCCCTGGCGCTGTTAAAGCGCGATGTCGCTCGCACCGGTGTCGGCTTTTCGGGCCAGGAGATCCACCAATTGGTCAAACATTATATGTATGGGATCTACGTTTTGTAAGCTTTAAAATTTTTTTCACAGAACTATACCAAACGGTAGGTATAGAAAATGACTTTGTATTTTTAAACATCTCTCAAGGAGTCTCTTTTATGTCTTTTACAGCCACTCAGATTCAGTCCCAATCGGCTATTCAGCCGGTTTTTCGCCCACTCAACTCTCAAGACCCCAAGCCCTTTCAACCCGCCTGTTTTTACCATGTCTATCCCCTCGGGCTCTGCGGGGCACCGGCCCAGAACACGCCCCATGCCGCCCCGGTCCCGCGTTTGGCCCAATTGCGGGAATGGGTGCCCTATTGGCAAAAATTGGGGATTGAGGCCCTGTATTTGGGGCCGGTCTTCGAATCCATGAGCCATGGTTACGATACTGTGGACTATTTTCAGCTGGATCGCCGCCTGGGCCAGAACCCCGATCTCACAACATTGATCTCAGACTTACACGCCGCAGGGATTCAGGTCTTGCTCGACGGGGTCTTTCACCATGTGGGCCGGGATTTTTTCGCCTTTGCTGATGTGTGCCAAAACGGCAGACATTCGCGCTACACAGGCTGGTTTGAGCTGGATTTTAACCGCCACTCATGCCAGGGGGATGCCTTTGGCTATGCCTGCTGGGAAGGCCACAGCGAATTGGTCAAGCTCAATTTGCGCAACCCAGAAGTGCAGGCTTATCTCTTTGATGCCATTTCGAGCTGGATCCGCGTCTTTGAAATCGACGGCCTGCGTCTGGATGTGGCTTATGCCCTGGAACCGGATTTTTTAAAGGCCCTGGCAGCCCATTGTCAGCGTATTAAACCCGGTTTTTGGCTGCTGGGTGAGGTGATTCACGGTGGCTACCGCTCCTTTCTGGAACCCGGCTTGCTCGATTCGGTCACCAATTACGAAGGCTACAAAGCGCTCCACTCGGCCCACAACGACAAAAACTACTTTGAACTGTCCCATGCCCTGGAACGGCTCTTTGGGGCCGGGGGCCTGTGCCGTGAAAAACCGCTGTATAATTTTGCCGATAACCACGACGTCAACCGCGTGGCCAGCCTGCTCAAAGACAAACGTCACCTCGCTCCACTTTCGCTGCTGCTGATGAGCATGCCTGGCATTCCGGCGCTTTATGCCGGCAGTGAATGGGGCCTTTGGGGGGAAAAACGCGGGGGCGACGATGCCCCGCTGCGCCCTGCGCTGTCGGTGCAAAGTGCGTGGCAGCAGGCCCAAACATCCCCTCTCTGGCAGGATTTTCAGCGCCTGATTCAGTTGCGCAAAAGCCACCGCGAATACTTTCAGGGCGTGTATTTGCCGCTGTGTGTGCGCTCGGAGCAATTGGCCTTTGCGATTCAAGGCCGTCAAGACTTGGTTGTGGCTGTAAATATGGCCGAACAGGCTGTGGCCTTGCCACTGTCAGCGGGCATCCAGCCGGGTCTGTATCACGATCTCTTACACCCAGGCCAAAGCTTTGAGTTGGGGCCCACCTGCCCGCCTTTGCCTGTAGATGCCTGTTGGGGCCGGATCCTCATTCGCGCCTAAAACAAGCGCTATTTATTTACACTGCGACTAAATAGTGCCAAAAACAGGGCCACTGCAGCCAAGACAATCAAGATCGGTGTCGCGAATTCCATATGTGAAGGGCTTCCTTGGAGAGCAAGATGCTCTAGTTTACCAGTGAGGCGTCATCTTCAAAAAGCCAGGCCAATGCCAAAGGCAGGCGTTTGCTCCAATGCCATTCGTTGTGTTCGCCTTCGGGGTCGGGCACCCAGAGAAAGTGCTCGCCGTCTTCAAAGCCTTTGGCTTCGAGGATTTCAACCAGGTATTCGGCATCTTCGAGCGGGTCTGTGTCCCACTCTTCCTCGTCCTCCTCTTCTGGCTCGTCCTCGTCTTCATTGTCTTCGTCGTTGTCTGCGCTGGCATCGTCGTCGCTTGCTGCCTGATTGGGAACAGAGAAGGCGGCAGCCGACTTGGTTTCTGTGGGAGTGGTTTCGTCGGTGTTGTCGTCAGCGTCGTCCTCGGCGTCTTCGTCGTCCGCGGATTCCTCCCAGTATTCATCACTCCAGGCTTCGGGATCATCGTCGTCTTCGAGCGCCCCGCAGTCGATATACAATTTGAGAAAATCCAGGTTGTGTAAAAATGCCGCCTCGGCGATATAGTCGTAGATGGCGCCATTGCCGACCCAAAGCGAAGGGGACATAGACATGACCTTGCCAAAGAAATCGCTATAACTGAAACCGGCATACAATGCCAAGAGACCGCCCAAAGAAGAGCCGCCCACGAGCCGCATTTCGGGCCGGTCATCGATGCGCAATTGTTCGACCAATTGGGGGTGTAAGTCTTCGACCAGCCATTGCAACAGGGCGTCGCCGCGTGGGGTTTGGCCTTTTTCGGCAGGCCAAGGGCAGAGTTCTTCGTCGCGGTTGAGTCCATGGTGAATGCCCACTGCAATCGGCACCTCCAGGCCCTCGGCAAAGCGCTGATCGAGAATGCTGTGCAAATTCCAACCCGGTGGGCCGCTGTCTTGGCCTTCGTAGAGGTTTTGGCCATCGAAAAAATAGGCCACGGGGTAGGTCTTTTCGGGATTGAGCAGGTAGTCTGGGGGCAAGTAGAGGGTCAGCGGACGTTCGCCTTCGAGGCCTGGAATGGCCAGCGGGTGTGTGCTAAAGACCTCACCCGCGCCCGCTTCGGAATAGAGCAGAATCTCGAACATATCCATGCTCTGCATGGGCTATTCCCCCGGTGCTTCGATTTGTTTGAGTTTGCGATCGAGCACAAAGGTGCCAAAGGGAATCCAAGCGGCGGCAAACGCCAGTCCCGATTGAAAAAATGACCATTTGTAGCTGAGTTTGGCCCGCAGCAGGGCAAAGCAGAAGAGCACAAAAAACAGGCCGTGGAACCAGCCCCCGATTTGGACCGCCAGCGGTTGGTGGGCGATGTACTTGAGCGGCATGGCAATGCCGAGTAAAAACAGATAAGACAGGCCTTCGAGCAGTCCTGTTAGGCGCAGGGTTTGAATTGGATTCATGCAGGGTCTCCTTTGGGAGCACGATCTGCAGCCATTGTACCCCAGCCCTGTGCAGGGGGCTACCGCTAAAAGTATTAAGCCTGAGCTAAGTTCACCCCAACAAAGATATAACTCGGGCAAAAAGGCTGAAAGCCTTGTCAATCAACAGAGAAAGCCTTTTTCTGGTTTTGGCAATTAAGCTCATGCTAAATTTTGTCTAAATCGCAAGGCAATCACACAGCTTATGGGAACTTTCTGACGATAATACATTATCGAAAGAATCGAAATGATTCTTCTAGATTCAAAATAAATACCCTAAAAAAAAGTGAATATTTAAAAAAGGTTGGTATTTTTATGCCTATTGCCACTGGTACGCGTTTGGGAACTTGGAAAAGTACAATGGGTGAGGCCACGATCACCGCTCAAGGCCAAATTGGCGGCAGCTATACCAACCGCCTCGACGCCCAAAAAGCAATTGTCAAATCCGGTTCTCAGGGCGCGATTGTGCAACAGGCCGATGGTCGCTTTGCTGCGTATAAAATTGATGATGGTGCGTATTTCGACGATTTGAATCTGGGGGAGTCGTTTGCCCTCAATGCCTCGGGCAAAGCCGCGGGTGTGGTGGATTTTGTCGGCGATGATGGCGCGAGTTTGCAAGGCGGCCAATATCTGCAAGCCCCGATTGGCAAAGACAAAGGCGAAGTGGTGTATTTTATGCGGGCCCTGGGCAATTCCGACAAGGGCTGGAAATCCACCCTGATTGACCCGATCATGGGAGCGCCCAACAAGGCCCTGCAACAGGATGAAATGGCCCTGCTGCGTGCCAAAGGTTATACGGTCGTGATCGACAATACGGCCAGCAGCGAAGACATGAAAGCTGCTTTTTACAACCCCAATACCGCAGGCATGGTCTATCTCGGCCACGGTGGCGAAGGCGATCTGGCGACCTACGAAGAGCACGGCTGGCTCGGGCCTGAAGACCTGAACAAAGCTGAAGTCAGCAAAAAACTCAAAATGACGTATTTCCAGGCCTGTCAAACAACCCAAAAAGAAGACAAATGGGAAGACGTGCTGGGCTCCGAGGTCTACGGCTGGAGTCGCAACGCCACGAATTTTGACGTGATGCTGGCCAATAGCGGCTCGACATTCATTCCCTCACCGGGTGATTTGCTCAATCCCTATGTTTGGATGGGCGAGACCGTGGCCCAGGCGGTGCGGAAGCACCTTTAAGCGCTGGATGGAGAAAAGAAAAAGCCCTCTGTTTTTGAAGACAGAGGGCTTCTAGCTTGTAAAGCGGTGGTTATTTTGCGCTGCTGCAAGAGGCCAGAGCGGCTGCGTAGCTGGTCTGGAGAGAGGCACTGTAATTGGCTGAAATAGCGGCCCAGGTGCTGTCGGGCACCAGGCTCAGGGCGGCAATCTGGGTATCGATGGCCGCTTTGGCGTCGGCGCTGATTTCACTTTTGCCTTTGGCGCAGTTCAAGAAGGCGATATATGTGGCTTTGCTGGCCATGATCGAGGCGGTGCCTGTGGCGGTGGAACCTGAGCCTGTTCCTGTTGTGGAGCCAGTGCCTGTGGTGGTGCCGTTACCTGTTGTTGTTCCGTTACCGGCGGTGGTACCACTGCCAGCGGGGTTGGGGCCACAAGCGGTCAGGGAGAGGGCCAGCAGGGCGCTGCCGAGAATCATCAATTTAGACATGAATCGAATTTCCTTTGTGATCAAATAATTTGGCTTAGCAGGTGGCCAGCAGCAATGATTCTGGTGCAACCCATCAGCCGTGATTCAGTTTAACATGGCCTCCAGAGAAGGCAAGTCGGTTCTGTTTCGGTTCTGTATCAGTTCTATTCTTATCCTACTTTTAAATATTTTTTAGTTTTTCTTAAATTCTTTTTAGCCTACTCTTGACATTTTTAACCAGAAGTTTTATTATGAATATACGAGCTTCGGAAAACAATCGAAGAAGCGTCGCAAACGGACCCGGTGAGAACCCGGGCCAAGAAGCCTCAGAGGGGCGGCAGCGGGTGTGAAAACACTTTGAGCAAGCCAACTCTCAATCGGAACAAAACCGTCAAGTTGTCGAAACAGCAAAACGGGAGCGACCTGGAAGCAGGTGGCCGCTGGTTGAGAGGGGAATTCCCTGGAAGGATGAACGCCCAAGAGGGTCAAGGTTGGGTTCGCCCAACACACGCAACGGTTGGCATAAACCGCTGAAGTCTCAGCCAGAAATGGAAAAAAGACAAGAGCGGCAGGCGCTGGTGACAGTGGCAGATAACCGTTAAGTGCAAAACCCTGAAGGTGTAACCGCATGAGGGTCACTGGCCGCAAGGCAAAGGATTCTGTTGGAGTGCAAAGCGTTGAAGGTCTGAAAAAGGCCAGGAGCGCCAAGGTGCGAAGGAGCCGAAAGGTTTGTTCGCACACACGCCGACAGGGGAGAACACCCTGTAGTGGCGCAGAAACCTTGTAGAAGGATCTCGCAGCAATGTGGGATAGTGGATGTCAGATACAGGCCGCTAAGAGTGCTCTTGCCGCAAGGTGAGGGAGAAACACTGAAAGTGGTTGAGGCACCTGAAAAGGAAAGTTGCCTGGCAGAAACGAAGACTTCAAGAAGGACAGCGATGCAGTAATTTGTTTGGTTTTCAAGGCTTGTGCCCTCAGGGGTATCCTTGAAGGCCTGACCCGGCGGACGCCCCCCCCTATTGTCTGCCGGGTTTTTTCATATGTTTTTTTTCAGTCGGGCTGCGTTGCGGGGCCCCGAAACTCCTTGGCCAGAACCTCAAAGAGCGGATTGGCTTTGCGTGGCGGTTCGGGATGTTCTCCCCGATCCAGGGCTTCCCAATAGCTGGCGGGCAGTGGGTCTGTGCCCACTTCGTAATCATAGCCGTCCCATTCATCTTCGCGAAAAGAATAAAAAGCCCAGTGAAAGCGCTCTTGGTTCCAAAGTTGGATCAGATCCTGCAAATACTGGGCACAACCGGGATTGCGGCGGTAACAGCCAAATTCTGAAGCCACAATTTGATGGGGAGCCAGCTTTTCTTGGCGGGCCCAGTCTAAAAACGGCATCAAATGGCGCTTGAGAGCGGCTGCATTCCAGTTGATGGGCTCTTTTTCCAGGGGGATCATGCCGGGATAGCGGTAGGGCTGGCCGGCTTTAAAATTGGCAAGATTGGTAAAGGCATAAGGCTCATACATGTGAAAGGCGTAGAGCAGGTACGGGTCTGACAGCCGTTGCCAATGGACAAACGCGGCGGGCTGGGCGTACCAACCCGCATCCAGCAGAATGGGGGTCTCTGGATCCACTTGCCGGATGGCTGTGATCAGGGTTTGGTAAAAGGCGGGCAAGTCATGGGAGCTGCCGCGGTAGCGGGCGTACCAATCGAGATAGCGCTGTGCCGGGCCTTGCTCTGGGAGCCCGGTGCCCATTTCGGGCGTGGGTTCGTTGATCAGGTTATACCCCACCACCGCCGGGTGATCTTTGAGGGCCTGGGCCAGTTCTTGCCAAAACAGCGCCGCTTGTTGCCAATAGGCTTTGTCCTGCCAGAGCCTGAGGTCTGCTTGGTCGTTGTTGTTTTGCCGCCAGCGGGCGCCGGGCAGGCTTAAGGGGCTAATCACCACTTTGACGCCGGCCTGCTGAGCCATATCAAGCACCCGTTTGAGCTGGGCCAAATCCTGGGGCTGGAGATGTTGAAACTGGTCGGCATTGCCCAGCAAAAAGTCGCGCTCCTGGCCTTGCCATTTGTCGTACGCCAAACGGACCCAGCCCAGCCGCTGGGCTTTGGCCGCTTGAAACCAGGCCATCTCGGGCCTCAGATTAAAACAATTGGCCCCTTTGCGCTGGGTTTTCCAGAAGTTCATTTTGGCGGGAACCTGAGTTTGAGCCTGGGCGGGCGAGAGCTTCAATGCCGCGATCAGAAACAGAACCAGAGACATAAACAGAATCGGCCTGGACAAGACGACGCGCTTCAACTTTTGCCTGGTTTTTTGAGCTTGCCCAATTTGCCGCTGGGGCCAGCATTGGGTTTTTGCTGTGTGCGCTGCGCAAAGCGGGCCCGGATTTTCTCTGCAATATCTGGGTCTACCTCGGTTTTGGGTTGCCCTTCGGCTCCGCTCAGGGCGACGCCTTCTGGTTTGCTCAGGGGGCGTGCGGCTGAGGGTGACGGGTTTGGCGTGGCTGTTGCTGCGGGTTTGTTTTGTATGCGCTGTTGGTCGAGTTTGGCTTTGATCTCTGCCAGTTTTTCGGCGCTGCTCATGGTTTTGGGGTTGGGGTTGGGGTTCGCTCTGTCGGGCGTTTTGCTGGATTCTGGGGGCAAAAGGGCCTGTTTGGCGCGGGGCTGGGTGACACTGGCCTCGGGCTCGGGCAGGGGAATGTCGGGGTTTTGCAGGGCCTGCAGCAGGGCGGGCCAGCCCATTTGTTCCAGACGCCAAGCCATGGCCCGGTAGCCATGGCCATAAGCGGGATCGGGGTCTTCGTCCATGCGCTGCAGCAGCACGCGGGCCAATTCATCGCCTTCGTGTTTGAGGGCATTTTGACAGATCAGGGCACTGCCCAAATTGCAAAAGCCTTCGACCTGTTCGTGGCTGAGGTGTTTGAGCGGGCGCTCGTTGATCCAAACATGCAAAAGTTCATGGGCCAAAACGCCTTTAAAAGCCACCTTGGGCAGGCCGCTGAGCACATGAATGCCATGTTCGAGAATCAGGCCATAGCCCGGAATATTGCGCTGGGCCGTGCGGGTATAACCGTGAATATTGCCCGTGGCCGAGGCCCGCAGACGCTGGTTGACCAATTGCTGGTCTTCGTCGAGTTTGACCTGGATATAGTCGGGGATATAGTCAAAGCCCACGGCCTGCATTTGGGCGATCACATCCAATTTGGCGGCCTGAATTTGTCTAAAGTCGTGGATTTCAGCGCTGTGGCAAAAGCTGCAGAGCAGGCGGCCATCACTGAGCACCTTGCTGCCAGTGGTCGCCGCTGGAGACATCAGGCGGGCGCAGACATGGCATTGGCCGGTGGGGTGCTGATCGTGTTCCGGGTGGGCTTTTTGGCCCCAGCCATCGTAGAGATAGCTGCCTTCAATTGCTCCCTGGCAGAGGCTGCAGACGAGATTGTGCAGTGTGCGGTAACAGTCGGTGTGGTAGCGGCCCCGCTCGTCTTTGGTATACGAGCCTTGAATCGGCAAACCACATTCACTGCATTTGGGGGTAAAGAGTTTGTCGTGGCACTCCCCGTGGTAGAGGCGCTCGCCCCGTGGCACAAAGCTCTTTTCGAGCGGCTTTTTGCAGCTGTCGCAGACAAAACAGGCTGGGTGAAACTGTTTGCCCACAGCGCGCACAACCTGGGGCCCCAGGCGTTTGCTGCAACGCGAACAGATGGTCGGCGGCGTGGGGGGCTTGCTCATATGTCAAAACAATCCGTTTCGACACAGAGATGATCGGCAAATTGCGGATCAGGCAAGACCGCCGAAAATTTGCGCTCAGCGTCGGGTTTGACAATCTCTTGGTGGACCATTCCCTGGTTGCGCATCAGGCGCAAATAGACCTTGTCGAGGTCAAAGTCCAAATTGCCTGTGACTTTGACTTGGTTTTCTGCTGTGCGTTCCCAGTTGATCTGGATTCGGCCATTGGCAACCCGGCTAGAGGCACTGCCGCTGCTCAATTTGAGGCCCTGAAAAAAGCTCCAATTGCCACTGGCTGTGGCCGTGCAGCCCCAGAGAGTCAGGGCCAGGAGTGGGAGGGTGTAATAAGCGCGTCTCATACCGGTTGCGCTACTTTGGGTTTGAGGATTTCGGTGCGCTCGTCGAGGATTTCGCCAAATTGTTCGACCAGAAACATCCACTGCTCGTACAAAGGCATCAGCGGCGCAATATCTTGGCTTTGGTTCTCCAGGGCATCGAGCTGGTCGGCGACCTGATCGCAGCGGTCCATAAACATTTCCAGCCCCGCTTCAAACTTGGGCAGGTTATAAGGCAGGATCTGTTTGCTCAGGGCAATGCTGGCCTCGCGGATCTCGGCAATTTCGGCCTTGAGCCGTTCATTCAGGGCTTTGATCACCTCTGAAATGCGCAGGGCCTCGTCAAAATGGGCCAAACGCTGCAGCAGCAGATCAAAATTGAGGTGCAGGCGGGTGGTCTCGTGCTGGTGGGAGCTGTCCAATTGCTTCAATTGTTCACGCAGGCTGTCGCAGGTCTTTTTGAGAAAGACCTGATCTTTGTTGAGCTGCTTTAAGACCACCGGATCCAACGATGCTTTGGGCAATTCGGTGGAGCGGTAGGCTGTGACCAGACCCTCTAATTTGGCTTCAACTTCATCAAAAAGCGAGTCGGTCAATTTGAGTTCGGCAGTTAACATGGCCTGTCTCCTCGGTGTTCGCAGAGCTGATGCTTTTTAGTATTCCATGTTTTTGGATTGTTTGCACCTCTTTTTTGTCTGCCCTGTTTTAAAGCAAAAATTGCGGCCAGGGCGGCGCTGTTCCCCGCTCTGCAGGAGCCAAGTCAAGCCAAGCTTGCCAAGCGCAGATGGCTGTGAGCAGGGGCTGGGGCTGGCTCAGGGTTTGGCCTAGGGGCAGATCTCCGGCCCGTAAATTCTTAGCGGCCCGTGCCAAGACACCTTGCGCGCCTTTTTCATTGCCCCGCTGCAGGTGGACGCAGGCCACCGCCACCTGAATCAGGCCCTGGATCCCGGTCTTGAGGGCGGGGGTGAGGTCGCTGCGCCAGAGAGCTTCAAGGCTTTCGTGGGCCTCAAAAAAAGCCCCTTGGTTAAATTCCACCAAGCCCTGCTGCCAGCGTGTGAGTTGGTCGGGACTCAGCTCAGGGATGGGCCTTGATCCAGTCGCTCAAGCGGGCCTTGACCTGTTTGCGCATGGCGTCTTGCAAGAAGGGCGTATGGCCGAATAAAAAGCCCGGCAGTCCCAGGGCCTGGCTGCTCCAGCGGTGGATATCAAAATGGTCGGTGTGGGTGTAGATCAGGCCGTCTTTAAAGGTGAATTGGGCATCGATGTGATTCATGACGGGCAGACCCGTGGCCGAGAAGTGGTAAGCGGCATCCCAATGGGCTTTGCCCTGACCGGCTTTGACATCGACCTGATCGTATTCAATTTTGAGCTGACCTTGGCTGATCTCCAGCAGCATTTGCCACATCGCGCCAATTTCTTTGCCTTTGAGCGGTCCAAAGATCGGATCGCTGAAGCTGGCATCGGGGTGGTAAGCAGCAGCCATGGTGGCCCCATCGCCCTTTTGAAAGGCTGTGTAAAATCTGTGAATCAGGGCCCGTTCGGCGTAGTCTTGGCGCATTTGCTCCCAGGCCGGGGAAAAAACCTGGGCAGAAGCGGGGGCTGGAGCAAAAGAGGCACTGCCCAAGAGCAAAGAGAGACAGAGCAGGTGGCGCATAGACCGCATAGACATAAGCGGGATTCCTTTCGATTCGCGATTTTAGTCAGCTTACCACAGGGACTCGCCTCTGCTTGGCTGAAAAATAGCTGCATGTTATAGTGTTCGCCAGAATGAGGGAGAAAATGACGGAGAAAATGATGGGAAATATACACAGAGGGGGGCCCGCGTGATGAGTAAACGCCTGCTGAATCAAATTGAGAAAGAACCCTTGGAGCAGCTGTATATCTCTTTGCTTGAACAGGCCTGTTTCTGGGCCGCAGCTGGTTTTTTGTCTGAAGCCGAAACGCTTTTGCAGACCCTCTGGGGCTATGCCTGGCCCGCCCTGGAAGACGGCGCGCTTTACCATGGGGCCTTTGACCTGATCTGGCAGACCCAGGGCCAAGACCCTTTCTCTGTGTCCTTTCCGCGCAAATCTATCGCTGAGATCGAAAAAGATACCTGGCTCAGACTGTTTGGCAATCAGTGGTCGGAGAGCTTTTTGAGCCAGTTTCAAGACCAAGACTGGCAGACCTTGCGTGGCAACCAATTGCGGGTCAAAGGCATTTTGCTGGCCGAAAGCGATCCTGAAGCGGCTTTGGCGGCCTTGAGCCATTTTTTCGCCACTGAAAAAGCCATCGGCTACAATTATTTTCAGGCCTCAGCCTGTGGGGCCATTCTGTCTGCCCGCGCGGGTTTGCGCAGCACGGCCGAAGAATGGCTTATCCGCTGGGGCCAAGGGTATTTGGACTATCCTGAAAACTACCTGATCTGCTATCTGCTGCGTGAGCGCAGCACGGCTGTGCTTTTGCTGGATGGCCTGCTGGCCCCGGTCTGGAAGCTCAAAGCCAAAAAGCTGTCCTCGCTCAAGACCGAGATTGGCGCTGCTCTGGCTGCACGTTTTGCCTGAAGCGCGGATTCAGCTGAAGCTGGGATAACAGTCGTAATTGCGCTGCTGCCAGATTTTGTCTTCTTTGAGTACAAAGACCATGCACAGCCAGGCTTCGATCACCTGCCCAGTGCGAAAGGGCCCCTTGGGGTGCTCGACGGTGCCCTGCCAATGGGCCTCGATCACGACCTGATCACCCTGCTCAATCAGGTTTATGACTTCGATCTTCTGGCTGCTGAGCAGGGCCTTGCCCCGCACGGCCCCAGCCACCACATCGAGCAAGCCATTGACGGCGGTGCGCGGCGTAATGGCGTTGGGGTATTCTATTTGCGTGAATTCGGGGTGCAAAACGGTCTCAAAGTCAGCCGGGTTGGTGCAAAAGGACTCTATCAG
The DNA here is from genome assembly GCA_051715345.1 of Candidatus Blackallbacteria bacterium. Classification (GTDB taxonomy): domain Bacteria; phylum Cyanobacteriota; class Sericytochromatia; order UBA7694; family UBA7694. The sequence goes on along the minus strand of JBPXJQ010000025.1, from coordinate 4,062 downwards.
CGCGAAATACTTTTCAAAGAGGGGATTCATGCAGGGCCTCCTGTTTGCGTTTCTGCTTTTTATTTTACCCACTTCGGGGCGAATTACAGCATTTGTCTGGGCTATTTCTGAAGGGATTCACATGGGGAGCGGGTTTGATGGGAATCGGCAAGGTTTGGAATTGAAATGTGACATTTTGAGTACACTTTCTTGCTTTAAGGGTGCTTTTGATGTATATAAGCGGGTCTCTTTGTCAAGACTTGAACTGGATTCAATTTTTTACTATGATAGGTCTGTTTGGGGCTGGGGTGGTGTTATCCAGATCAGGCTATCCTGATTTTTGACGGGATCTGCTGTCAGGCTAAGCTGCAAATTTGTGTATTATCCTGACAGGCCAGTATGCATTTATGGGGTGTTAGCCTGTCAGGCTATCTTGATCTTTTGCATGATAGTCGGAAGTAAGGGGAAAAAATGAAGGGAAGGCGGTTTTGGGGAAGGGGTTAGATTTGGAATTATCCTGATCAGGATAATTAGTAGTTGCCAGGATAAACAGAGCAAAGCTCAATATTTATGCGCTTTTTAGCCGCCTTGATTTTATGCTCTGAATAGTATACAGTGAGGTAAACCCAAAATCAAGCGCATGAAAGTCAATCAAATGAAAAGGCTCTGTTTACCTGCCAACAGCCCACCCTCTTGACTGACGCAAGAGGTGTGAAAATGAAAGATTATTATAGGTAAAAAAATGTCTGGAATTGAAAATTCTTATACATTAGGAAAAAAAATTGTTTTAAATGCTTTAGAAGAAGCCTTTAAAATTAAGAATCAAGAAATTAAATTTTCTCATTCTACAATATCTCCATATGAAATTGGATCAAATAGTAATTGCCCTTTTTGCACAGATATGATCACAAGAATGTTAGATATGGGTCATAAAAGAGGATATCCTTTTGATGAGGAGAATCATAATTTTAAATTGGATTATTTTAATATACGTGTAACTACAAAAATAAATATTCAAGAAATTGAACATTTTATTAATGGAATCAATAAATAAACTCAATTTTATTTTGCAAGACCGTCAACCATACGATTTCTAATATGTTGACTTGGAGACATTTATTTTTAATGAAATATTTATTTATTATTATTTTTATTTTTTTATCTTTTAATCCAGCTATTTCAAAAGACATGGATCGAATTCAAAGTTTAAAAGAAGAAATTGAAAAAAACCATTTAAAGTCTTACTTAGAGGATTTTGAGCTTTATTCATTCAGAAGAGGATATGATAATGCAGATTCATCTATATATGCTGCAAATAGAGTAATTAAATCATTAAATTCACTTATCAATAAATATCCAACAGTAAATCAACTTTATTTTCTTACAACCGAAATCATTGAAAGTGGATATTATGAAAACACACCTTTACTCTTATCAAATCTAAATTTTAGTCTTGAAACAATCAGAAATTATGGGTATGGAACCGCAAAAATAGAACCCTGGCAACTTAAACGTCTTGATATGTTTTGTAACTTAAAAGCCCCTGATGGTGTTGGTTTTTGTAAACAAGACAAAGATAATTTATTTTATTCAACAATCACACATTCTGCAAAAAAGTACAGCTTTGGTTTTTTTGAATCTGTTTCAAAAGGATTTTTAAACGAAAAAGAACTTTCAACAGCAAAATGTTTGGGTATGTATTGTAGCTGATTCTAATTAATTGTCTGATTATAAATGTAAATCTCATTATCACACTTAATTTTTTAATTTATTTCTAAGTTTTTTGATTTTTTGAATGGATAAAGAGAGTAATAAAATAAATTTTCAAAGAGGTTTTAATGAAATATTTAACTGTTAGTTTTTTTAGCATTTTATCAATTTTTCTGAGCAGTCAGCCAAGCTATTCATTTGGCTCGAATTTTTATAGTTTCAAGACAGTCGCCGCAAATAAAGCCATAAATAAAATTAAAGTGAAGTTAGTCGTGGCTGTTATTAAATCTGATGGTTCTGTGCATCCAGTCCCAAGAACAAATTTTGAAATTAATCAATATAAAGTCTCTGAAATAGAAAATAAAATAATTAAAGATAATAAAGAGAAAATTGACAAATTATCAGATATTGTTATGAAAAACTGTAAATTTAGACTTGGGTATTATGCGCGTGATAATGAAATGGCTGATTGTATTGTAAAAGACACAAAAAGAGCAATAGAAATAGCTATTGCTCCTGACCTTAATAAAGCATTGGCCGAAATGAGAAAAAAATACCCTGTGAGTTTAAAGCTTAAAACAGACTTATCAGGAACTGCAACTATTGAAATTCAGCCCGGTACTTGGTTTATCTCTGGTGAATACTCTTTTTCCGATGGTGCAAAAAATTCAAGGATTAATTGGGATCAAAAAATTGAAGTGAAACAAGGTTTAGAAAAATTTGAACTTAGCAATGACAACGGCAATATTTTTAGTTATTAAAAATAAATGCAAAAAATGAACTATACAATAATTTTCTATCATTTTTAAGCTGAATTATTTATTTACCAATGATAATTGAATAATTATTTAAAATCCTATTTTTGTTTGAAAAATGGTAAAAAAGTTATTTATTAATTGGAATGTAGTTAATATGCCACGAAAAAAAAAACGAAAAATCTGAAAAAAAAGATAAAAAAATTAATGAAAATACGGAGTATGAAAAAATAGCCCAACGCATTTACCAAACAATTTTTGATGCGAAAGAAATGTTTGGAGTAATAAATGTTCAACATGATATCAGCCCTATTGGTAAATCAAATTGCGAGCATCAAATAGATGTCTACTATGAAATAGAAGGTAAAAATGGAATAAATAAAGTTGCAATTGAATGCAAAAAATTTAATAAAAGCAAAGTGAAAATTGGCCATGTTAGAAATTTTTGGGCCGCAATTCATGATTTAGGTTTTGATAAAGGAATTATGGTTACCAAAAACCAATACCAGAAAGGGGCAAAAAAATATGCTGATTACTATGGTATCGATTTAATGATAATGAAGGAATTTGATGCTTCCAATTTAATATTGGAGTCTGAATTTCCTTTATTTTTTACAGGCTTTATTGAATCAATTGATGCTAAATCAGTTAATGAAACAATAAAAGTAACATATGAGATTGAAAATAAAGAAAAATTAAATGATATAATTTATAGTAAAAAAGAAATAATAATTTTTGATGAGAAAATTGGATTGGAATTTCGTATTCCACCTGGGACAATAAAAGCTTATTTCCATAAAAAAAACTAACAATAGAAGATCAATTATTCTATTGTTTAATCTTCTTACAAGGTCAATAGTTATCTGATTTTATTTGCGGAACAACGGCTCTTCACTCGCTAATTATCCACACTTATGAATACGTCAGCCAAGCACACCAAAGAATGAATTCTAGAATGTTTGAGAAAAAACAACCCCCAAAATTTGAACATAGGGGTGTATTCTGTGGTATAATAACCTATTATGAAAGCGCGTTACTTCAACCCCTTCACAGACTTTGGCTTCAAGAAGCTATTCGGCGAAGAAGCCAGTAAACCCCTGCTGAAAGACTTTCTCAATTCCTTGCTGCCGCTTGAATACCCGATAGCTGATCTGAATTTTCGCAATGCAGAGCAATTGGGAGCAGAGCAAGAAGACCGCCGAGCGGTATACGATATTTACTGCCAAGACACCCAGGGCAATTATTTCATTGTTGAAATGCAGAAAGCCTACCAGAAATTTTTCAAAGATAGAGCCCTGTATTACACGACCTTTCCAATTCAAGAGCAAGCTCAAAGAGGCCATTGGAGTTTTGAGCTGAAATCCGTTTTTTGTGTAGGGATCCTCGATTTTGTGTTTGATGAAGACAAGAACAATCCCGATTTTCTTCATGAGGTCAAGCTGAAGAATCGTCATAACAGCGTTTTTTATGACAAGTATGCGCTTTATTTCATAGAGATGCCTAAATTTCACAAAGCAGAGAGTGAACTGGCCAACCAGTTAGAAAACTGGGTTTATTTTCTCAAACATCTGGAAGAATTTCCTGACATCCCTTCTCGATTTCAGCACACAGTTCTGGA
>JBPXJQ010000024.1:0-101437 GCA_051715345.1 Candidatus Blackallbacteria bacterium | reverse complement strand
TACACAAAGTTTATACCTGCGGGGGTATGATGTGAGGAACAGAAGAATTGAAAAGGCCTTTAAAGTGCGTTATGTTTAGGTTTGCAAACAAAAAACAAACAACCCTCCAAAGGCCTGGAGATAATTTACCATGTTCCGAATGTCCTGCCTACCCCGCTTTTACCGAGATGCCATGTCTCCGCTCAAAGAACACTTTCAGTGGGGCCATTTTCACACCTTTTGCTGGCTACTTTTGATCATGATGCTGCATCATGGCCCCGGTAATTTGAGGCAAATGAATAGCTTCATGCCGCTTCCTTACCAGATGCTGACCCGTTTTGTTTCATCGGCATATTGGTTCAGTGAAAAACTGTGGTTTCACTTGCTATCACTGGTTTTGAGCAAGGTGCCCGCTCCTGCTGATGGTATTTGCTATGTCATTGTTGATGCGACAGATGCCCCTAAACGCAGCAAGTTAAATCCTTTTGCCCGCAAAGGAAAAAAGTCCAAAAACGATCCCTGGTTATTCGGCTTGCACATTTTGGTTGTCTCATTTCACTGGTCGCAGTGGCGCATTCCTGTTGCTTTTAAGCTCGTTAAAGCCAAAGATGCACCTGGCTATGTCAAAGAAAACACACTGTTGCGGGACATGCTGCCTCAAGTCAAAGAAATGCTTCCATGCTGGGTTCAGCAGGTTGTCTTTCTCGCCGATGCAGCCTACGCTTCCAAAGATAATTTTCGCTGTCTGAAGGGCTTAAAATGGCATTACGTCATTGCTTGCGCCAAAACCTGGAATTTGGCAGATGGTACGCCTTTAAAAGAAAGAATTCAAAGATTGCAAAAGCAGCAATTTAAAGGGACTTGGCTCACTTCGGGAAAAGGCCGTCGTTGGTTTTATGCCAGACAGGAATCCTTGAATCTGAATGAATTGGGAAACGTGATTGTAGTGTTTAGCAAACTGAGGCGTAACGCTTCTGCAGCCTCAACAAGAGTCCTACTGACCTCTCTCCCAAATTTGACGACCAGAGAGATTTTGGCAATATACCAAAAAAGATGGCAAACAGAAGTGATGTTCAAAGAGCTGAAAAGTGGCTTGGGTTTGGGACAGATACAAGTGACCAAGGATTCTGGGCGAGTAGAGCGCTCTGTTGCTTTGGGCATGATTGCTTATCTTTGCTTGCTTCGTTTAGAGTTGAAAGTCAATCCAACTGCGGCATCTTGGAGTATTTTTCAGGCTAAATGGCGTTTGTTAGGAAGAATCTTTGATGAACGCGAGTCACATTTGAGGAAAAAAGGAGGGTCTGAGTCAGACTATGATTGCTATGCGGCCTGATCACCCGTAAACTTTGTGTAAGTAATAAGGAGAGCTGCTTTCAGGATTAAACTGAACGCGTTTTAAACCTGTACCATCCACGTTAATGACATACAGGCTGCTGCGATAAAAAGAGATATTGTGGTTGGTTTCTTTATCATTTTCATACATAAAAGCCAGCTTTTGACCATCAGGAGACCAGGCCAGATTTGTAATCTGTTGTTGGGTAGGAATAAAATCATTGGGACCCCATCCACACGAAAACAACAAAACAGATAATAAAATCAGTTGATTAAAACGTTTAATCATCTCTCAAACCCCTTAAGAGTCATCCCAAACGGCGTGGCATAGTGAGTGCCCTGCTATTTGGTGCACAACACAGAAAGGCGTTCGGAACCTTATTCTCCGTCAACTGCCTGACCACTCGCAGGAAGAGGGCACTTCTCTTGATCGGCTTTTCTGATAGTATCACCGCAGCTTTGAAATTAAAAGCCAGGCGAGCACGCCTGATAACGCTTTCCCAAAAGAAGCAACGGTTCTGCTTACTGCGACTTCTGCGGCAGTGGCCCGTATCTCTCCCGGTACTGCTCTTCATAGGTGCGTTCGATCTTTTTGCGGATCTCTTCCCGATTTTTTTGACTGACCGGCGAAAACATCTGCCAAAACACGGTAAACAGCAAGAAAGTGATCCCACCCAGGAGCAAATAGGTGCGGTATTTGGCCGGCAGGGGCTCGGTCCAGACATTTTTTTGAACCTGCAAAGACGTTGGCTTGCCCGCTTTGAGGGCCAAGAGGTCTGTCTGCAAGGCCTTGGCATCGGGGTAGCGTTGTTGCCAATCGGGGGCGATCATCTTTTCGAGCACGTTGGCAAAGGCCTCAGGCAATTTTACCCAGGGGCGAAAGTTCAATTGCAGCCCTGTGCTCTCCAGCTCTTCAGGCGCTTTGCGGGTCAGGGCGTAGATCAGGGTCACACCCAGGCTGTAGATATCTGAAGCTGGATAGGCCTTGCCTTGGAATTGTTCAGGGGCCATATAACCAAAGGTACCTACAACTGTTGAACCCCCTGCCTCGGAGGCTGGATTGAGGGTGTCGCGTACCGCGCCAAAGTCAATCAAATGGGGCTGATCGCGGTTGTCGATAATAATATTACCGGGTTTGATATCTCTGTGAATCAAAGGCGGGGAAAATTTTTGCAAATAGACCAGGATTTCTGTCAAAGAAAGGGCCAAATCGAGGACGTGTGAGTGTGTTAAATTGCCTTTTTGTTTGAGCCACTGTTCCAGAGATTGACCAGGAACATAACTCTGGACCAAACACAGGGTCTGATCTTGCTGAATATACTCCAGGAATTGAGGAATCTGAGGATGAGAAAGGCCTTGCAGCACCTTGGCCTCGCGCTCAAAGAGTTCGAGGCTTTTCCAGTCTTTTAAGCGGTCCCAGGCCAAGACTTTGACCACACAGGCCAAACCATCACTTTGACGCCGGGCCAGATAGCTGCTGCCAAAGCCCCCACTGCCCAGCAACGATTCAATCGGGTAGTTGGGCAAGCTCGGCGAGTTTGAGTTGGAATTCATCGGAGAATTATAACACGCCCTTCAACGCCGCTCAGGGTTCTGATTCCGGGCCCTGAGCGGCGTTGAAGGGCCGTCCCAACAGGGTACAGACACTGCCCACCAAAAGCGCGGCCCCGGCCTGCACGGCCACCACGGCATAGCCCGTGGGCAGGTCCCAGACATAAGAGGCGATCAAGGCTCCGAGGTTCAAGAGCAGCCCCAGGCCCCAGGCCACCCAAAGCGTGTGTTTGACGCGCAAATAGAGGGCGATCAGGGCCGGGCCAATCAAGAGCACAAAGACCACCAGCACCCCGGCCAATTTCACCGAGCTGGTCACGGTGGCAGCAAAGCTCAAAAAGAAAATGCCCTCGCGCAGCGGGCCCTGGATTTTGCGCGTGAGTGCCAAAAGGGTGCCCAGGGCGGCATAGATCAGGGCGGTTTTGCCCACTTCAGCCAGGGGGGTAAACAGGATATCGTAGGCCATCAGGTTTTGGATCTCTTCCATGCCGTGGGGAGATTTGGCCAAAAGCAAAAACACCCCCGCGATGCCCAGGGCATACATCAGGCCAATCAGGGGTTCAGCTTGATTCCCCCCTTTGCGCGAGAGCAGGCCAATCAGGCCGCCGCCGAGCAGGGCAAAGGCCAGCGAGACGGGATAGAGATGCTGGCCCTCCCAGAGCAGCAGGCAGAGTGCGCTGCCAAAAGCTGCCCATTGGCCAATCGCCAGGTCGGTAAAAATAATCCCCCGGCGGATGATCTCCAGCCCAAAAAAGGAGTGAATGCCCAGCAGCACCAGCGAGACGGCAAAGGCTGGCCAGAGCAGCTCGATCATCGGCTCAGCCGGCTGACCAAGGTATCAAAGAGCGAGAAGAGGTCTTTGGCTTCGGGCACCGCCCCCACGTCGTGGGGCAGCGTGATCAGCGGAATCCCGCTTTTTTCCGAGACAAAACGCGAAGGGGGTTCGGGATTGTAGACCCCGCGCAGATTGAGCGAGACCCCTGCCTTTTTGGCCCGGGTGACGGTTTCTGCCGTGTGGGCCGGGCTGGGAGGAATGCCCGGCAACGGCTCGACCGTGCCGACCAGAATCAGGCCATAGCGCTGCATCAGATAGTCGTGCAGGCGGTGGTATTCCAGCACTTTTTTGCCTTTGAGTTTTTTCAATTGGGCATCCCAGCCTTGGAGTTTGGTCTGCCAGCGCTGGTTAAACTGGGCCTGGTTGCTGCGAAAGTCGCTGCAGTCGCCCGGCTCCAATTGGCAAAGTTTTTCAGCCACACTTTTGGCCAGGGGCGGCACCAAATGAGGATCGGTAATAAAGTGGGGGTTGCCCTGGGGATGTACGTCGCCTTGGGCGCGCGAGACATTTTGGGGCTTTTGGATCAGCTGCACGGAATTGGAAAGCTCCAAAAAGCCGGGCTGGCCGGGTTGGACTTTGGCATTGTTGGCCTGGCGCAGCAAAGGGGGCAGCCAGCCGATTTCCAATTGTGCGCCGTTGATCACCAATAATTCAGCTTTGCGCAGCTTGGCAATCAGCGAAGGGCGGGCGACCACAAAGTGGGGGTCCCAATCGCCCCGCGCCAGGGAACTGACCTGGACTTTGTCTTTGCCGACTTCTTTGACCAGCTCAGCAATATACGGATAAGTGGTCACCACTTCTACTTTGGCCCAGGCCGGAGCGCAAAACGCGCTAAACAGGGCAAGTGCCAGCAGCGGGCTCCAAAGAGCGGCTTTAAACAGCTTTAATTGCATATGTCCATCCTAAAATTGATGGGCGCCATGCGCGCCCATGGCCAGATTTAAATTCAAAAAGACCGATTGAACCGGCGTTTGCACCCCATCCGCAAAGCGAGTGAGATCGTAATTGTATTCCAGCCGCAGCCGGGAAAACTCGCTGGGGTGGTATTCCACCATCGCAGTATACCTGGGCAGCAAAGTCGCTCCGGGTTTGAGTTGGGCATTTTCCCAACTGTCGTTGCGGGTGACCAGATCCAGTCGAAGACCTGTGCGCCATTGCCAATCAAAGCGCCAGACCAGTTCAGAATACAGCCCCGACTGCTCTTTGGCCAGGGGAACGCGGCCGGTGGCATCGTAGCGGCTGCCATCGAGTGAACGGTGCAAAAATTCGCTTTGCCAGCTCAATTCGCGGTAGGAGTCGATCAGCCAGCGCAGGCTCAAATCTGCCCCCAAGAGGCGGCTGCCGCCGGCAAAGGCCCCAATTGGCGTGGGGGCCAGTTGATGCACATGGGCGTCTGTTGCCACTTCGGCACTGCCACTGTGCCGGGTTCCGCCCTGAGCGTAAGACAGTCCCCCCAACAGCACTAAATCGTCGGTCAGATCCACTGAGGTCTTGGCATAAGCCACGGCCAGATTGGGCAATTCGACGGCTTTTAATTGCTGATCGCCCACGCTAAAACCTGCTGTGCCAAAGCTTTCGGCATTGCTGCCTTGCAAAACCTCCAGGCCCAGATTGAGGAAAAAATCTGTGGGAGCCAGCCAACTGACTTGGGCCCCAATTTCGTTCAGGGCCTCGCCGCCCAAAAAGTCCGCATAGACCATCGGGAGTTGGTTAAAATTCCAGAAATGGGCGTGTTGGTTGTTGATACGGCCAAAATGGCTGAGAAATTTACCCGCCTTGATCTGAAAATTGCCGGGCAGGCCGCGCGAAGCGAAATAGGCCTCTTCGATTTCAAATTCTGAGGGGGAGAGGTGAAAAGTGGCAAAGACATCAAAAAAGGGATCTGCTGGGGCCTGCAGGGTGAGTTCGGCATAGTTTAAATTAAAGCCATTGTGGGCATTTAAACTGTGGCCGTGGCCACTGCTGCTGCCCTGCAATTTGAGGGGCGATTGCAGCGCTTCAAAACCCGCATTGCTGAGATTGCGCAGCCCGCCTGAGAGATCCAGAATCAGCGAAATATCTGGCACAAAGTTTTGCTGGCTAAACGGGGAATTAAAAGGGTTTGATTGGGTTGTGTCATCGACCAGTGGAGGCGCTTCACTGGCGCTGATCTCAGCGGGGGTGATCACCTCTTCTTCAGTGCTTTCAGGTTCTTGTGACTCTGTTGGCACTGGAGAAGGGGAGCTTTGATTCAAACTTTGGGCCAAACTTGGACTGGCCCAGAGCGAACACAGCCAAAGCGAACACAAAAACCCCACGCCCAGGCTGAAGCGTCTTTGAATGGGCTGCTTCAATGGCTGTGCCCTGCTTCTTCGTGGTGGTCATCGTTTTCCAGTTTGAGCGAGACCAAGGCTGAAGCGGCCGGGTATTGAAAGCCGTCTTTGACGTCTTTGAGCAGACGTACAGGGCTGGTTTCGACACTGCCTTCGTCGGCACTTTTTTGGCGCGGGAATTGAAAACTGCCTTGACCTGGGGCTTGATTGACTTCGCTGCCTGCGTCAAAGAGTTCGAGTTGGGCGCTGAGGTCGCCGGAGAGGGGTTCGTTTTGGCTGTCAAAGAGCGCCAAACTGCCATTGGCTGGGGCCAAAAGCAAATCGTTGCTCTCGGCCAGCATCGTGGCAAAGCTCAGTTTTTGGCCCGCTTTGGCTTTAAAATTAAACGTCACTTTTTGGCCGGGGGCCAGGGTCTCACTCCAGACCCCAGTCAGCAGGGTGGGGGTTTGGCTGCTCAGGCTTTTTTGCAGCGGGCCAGTCTCGCCACTTTCGGCCAGACGCTGCAATTCTGCGCTGGCATTTTTGCCGATTTCGAACAGCGAAGGCTGGGCTGAAACTTGCCATACCCCTGGCGAAAAAGCCGTTTTTAAGGCGGTTTGGCTTGAGCGATTTTCCAGTGTCAGCGTAAAGGTGACCTCAAAATTGGCATCATGGACTGTGCTGGGCTGCACTTTGACGGGATTGTCCTGGCTGCAGCCGTTAAAACCCAGGCTGAAGAGACAGAGTCCAAGACTGATTTGTTTGAGCGACATGATTTTGAGCGACATAATTGGGCTTCCCTCTGTGGCTTAAATTAGAACGAATCATTTGTAGATGACCTGTCGATTACTTGCAAATCATTTGCAAATTCTGAATGAACTCTATTAGTAACATGGCGCAGTATCCCCCTGCAATAGTGTGGATTGATCGGGTGTTTGAATTTTTCTCAAAAAACCGTATTACAATTGGTTTGAATTAAATCCCCTCACGCTGCGGCTCTGTATTTGTCCTCTGCATGGCTGTGCGTGGTCTGGACCTGAACAGATTTGAGAATATATCCCAAAAAAAGCCGGGAAAGCAGACCCAAAGCGGGTAAGGATCCCCTGGACGGTTTGTATTTGGCTTGAGATCTGTAGTAAGATTGTAGTTGAACAACCCTTTGTAATAGACAGGTATTGAACTTTTAGGTAGGAGTGTCATTTAAGCCATGGCGGTTACCCGAATCCAGCGGAACAGTACGAATCCACAGACCACTGAGACCAATGCCAGGGACCATACAACGTCCAAAACGGCTGGCAACCCGGATGCCACCCCTGCCAAAACGCAGTTTGACAATCCCGTTGCCAAGAATGAACTGGTCAAAGGCAATCAGGGTGGCTCTCAGGCCTCTACTCCCCATGGCCAGACCAATGTTTACAACAGTGAACAAGCCACCCGCCATCAATTGGACGTCAAACCCCCCGGAGAAGAGTCTGCCCAGTTCAAAGGCGATAATTACAATCCCTCCTCTTCGATTACCCGTAACAAAGAGACCGATACCAACGAAAAAGATGATCGCGACCACAAAGTCAAACGCAAAGGTGAGCGCGACAGCGATGAAGAAGAAGCTGAAGGCGAAGGCGGCGGAGAACGCAAGCGTCGCCGTCCCCGTCAACCCGGTGCCAAACGCGCGGGGGGTGGCGGCTCGATTCCCGGTGGGGGGTCGGGTGTGCCCGCCATTGCCGGTGGCGGTGGGGGTGTTCCCTCTTTGGCCTCGGCCTCTGCTTCTGATGGCCGCCGTGTGAATATGGGCTCCTTAAAAGGGGCCACCGTTCTCGATGGGCAGTCTCAGGATTTATTCCAGCCCAGCATCTCCAACCAATCGACAGCCGCCAAGACCCAAGAGCGCAGCATTCGCGAACAGATTTCGATGTACAGCTTGGGGGCTGTGGGCGCCGCCGTGTTTACCGCCGTCGCAGCCAATGCCGATCCCAATGGCGACAATGGCATGGGGGGCAATATGCAAAAGGTCTTGCTCAATCAGTCGATTGAAGCCATGGCCGAGGCCCCAGATATTCTTTCGGTACAGTTCCGCGAAATTGTGCGTGAAATTGTCCAAGGCACCCTGCAAGCGGCCAAAGAAAATGATATCCAGACCCAGGCTGCGATCAAAATGTTGGTCACCAGTTTGATGGCTGTTTCGCCCCACGATGATGATCCCAAGATGATGTGTGAAGCCCTCAAGGTTATTTCTTCGGAAATCCTCTATGGCAAGCTCAACATGGGTTATTCGATGAAATTGGCGGCTTATGCCCTCGGTGGCGCGCTGTTCATGCTCTCGATCTATTACAAGAATTACCAAAAGCGCATCGACTATACCAAACAGCTTGAGCAAAAACTCAAATATGCCTGCAATGACGGCATCTGGGAAGCCACCGGCGAAGTCACAGGCTTCTCCGAAGAGCATGCCCGCGCCAATACCGACCGCTTTGTAGCCGGACGTATTGAAGAGGAAAAAGAGTTTCAGCGCAATATGTTCAAGGGCATTATCCTCATGCCTCTCAAGAAAATGGAAAACGTGCCTTTGGTGCGCAAAATTCTCTCCAGATTCCAGAAGGGGAGTATCTAAACTGTGGCCGAGCTGTCCGAAGATCCCAGCTTGGAGCAACCCCAGGGCGCATCTGTTGCCACTGTGCAGCTCGAAGGTGAGATCCGCGTTAAAGCGAGTATGTCGATGCTTTTTTCAGATATTCTCAGCCAGGAACTCTCTTCTGCGATTGCCTCTCCTGATTCGGTTGGGGTTTTGCAAAAATACCTGCGCAACAAGCCTCTGGACCAGCTCAACCCGGCAGAGTTGCGGCCCTTTCTTGAGAATATGCCGGAGTCAATCGCCCAGATTCTCAAAGAGGCTGTTTTTTGCAGTGGCGCTGCTGTTAAGCGCATTCACTGTGAATATCCGCTCAAGGTCGGTGACCGCTTTATTTTTAGAGGTTCGGGTCTGATGGCCGATTTGGAATTACTCGATGGCCGTGTGGTTTCCATCAAACCCCTGAAAAAGCGTTAAATCCGCCTATGAATCAGCCCTCTTTGCCACTGCAGCAGCAAGAGCCAGCCCTGCAGGCTGAGGCCTTGCCGCCAGAAAGTCAATCGATTCAGCAATGGGTTCAACTGCTCAAGTCGGAAGATCTCGAGCAATTGAACGATGCTGTGCAAATGCTCTTGGAGCAGGGGACCGCAGCAACACCGATCCTGATTGAATACCTGGCTTCGGTGGATGAAGAGATTCGCAAAAATGTGGCTTGGGTTTTGGGCTATTTGCGCGATCCGCAGTCAATCGAAGCACTCTTTCGCTCTCTTTTACAGGAATCCAGTCTGGATGTGCGTCTCAGCGCTGCTTGGGCCTTGCGCAATTTTTCGCCATCTGAAATTTACCCTTATGTCTTTACCAAACTCGCGCCGCCGCGCAGTCTTGAAGACGTGGTCTATTATCTCGAAAGCAAGAGCTGGAAGGCCCGTTGGTATTGCTCTGTCTTGCTCTCCAAACAAAAAATTGAGAGCTGTCTGCCCCATCTGATCAGATTGGCTGAGAGTGATGAAAACGTGGTCGTGCGCTGCAGTGCCATTTTGACCCTCGCGAGCTACCCTGGCAGCGAAAGCGCAGATTGCCTGTGTCAGTTAGTGGGAGATTTCAACGACTTTGTAAAAATTGAAGCGGCTTCCGTTTTGGCACTTAAAAATTACCAGCCCGCATTGCCCTATTTGCTCAAACAGCTCAAGGCTTTTAATGAAAACGTGCGTGTGAGTGTGATTGCCGCTTTGGGTGCTTTGGGCGACAGCAGCGTGATTGCCCCCCTGTGTCAGGCCTTGCAGGACCCGGTGGATTTGGTCAGGGTCAATGCCGCTATGGCTTTGCTGGATATTGCCTTGCGTCTGCGCCGTCCCCACTCCCAGATGGTTAAATACCTGCTCAAGGCCCTCAAAGACCCCAATACCTATGTGGTTCGCAATGCGGCACGCACCTTGGGCGTGGTCGGCAATGCAGATGCGGTCACTGCGATTATCTCCATGCTCAAACAGGAACAGCGGCCCGAAATTATGGCCCATTTGGTCTTGGCTTTGGGTCTTTTGCACGATCAACGGGCCCTCAAAATTTTACTCAAACACCTGCGCCATGGCCATTGGGAAGTGCGTTTTGAAGCTGCCAAAGCCTTGGGCGAATTGTCCAATCCGGGGTCTTATGGCGGCCTGATTCAGGGCCTGCGCGATCCTTCCCATTTGGTGCGGGAGCAAGTGATTTATGCTCTGGGCAAATTGGGCAATCGCAAAGCCATTGCCCATCTCGAAAAGCTCAAATTACAACATCCCTACGGCGTTGTAAACAAAGCCATAGGGATGGCGCTCGATCGTCTGCTTTCGCTTTAGATTCGGCGTTTAATTATTATTGGTATTTGGCTTCCTGTTGGTGCACGATTTCGTCCATGATCGGACTGTAATGTGCTTCGTCTTTTTGGATCATTTTGCTCAGCACCAAATGGGCAAAGCGGGGAATGTCTGTGCGGTGCAGACCCACGGGTGAGACGATGTGGTACAAAACGCTGTCTGGGAAGATAAACAGGGAGTCTTCTTCGATCGTGGACAATTGTTCGGGATCGTCGATTTCGAGATTGCGGTAATCGCCCTGGAAGACCACCACGCGGCCACAGAGACCCGATTGGCCCTGGACTTCGACCGAGCAGAGTTTGATCTCAGGCATCGAGAAGACGCTGCTGAGTGAATCGCCCATTTTAAGCACGATATAATCGCCAGAAGGGGCTTTGTACATTTTGATCTGATTGGGATCGCCGCCGTAAGCCTGTAAATCTGCTTTCATTTCGTTGATCATTTCTTCAAAGACCTTGAAGAGATAGCTGACAGCATGGCGGTGATATTCAGTCAATTTTTGCTTTTCACGCAGGCGGTCACGCAGAATAAGTGCTAGTTCTTTGGTTTCCTGGCTCATAGTACCTCTAATTATCCTGAATGCTTATTGGTATGATGGTGGGCTCTTTGCCTTTGGGTTTGCGGGCCGAGCGTGTACGAAAGGGGTTGGGCAAATCCTGAAAGGTGTCGCGCACGCTGCCACCAATGGTCTGCCCCTGTTTGCCGATTTCTTCTACTTCGTGAATAGCGCTGCGTGCGACCTGACCGATGCCGTGAATGAATTCATTGCAGAGAATTACGCCATCTTGAATGCTCTCTTTAAGCAGCATTTGGGTCGTGTGACGGGTCTCTTGATGGGCATCTCCAAGCTTTTGCATGAGATTTCCCACTTGGCGGCCCAATTCTTCACTGCGGTTGAGGACCCGTGTGGTTTGGTTCAATCCTTCGATCAGCAGATCGGCTGTCAATTGCATGCCCTGTTCCAGCACGGCTTCCACGCCTTGGAAAAGCGGATTTAAAACAGAAGCGGTCCGGGTGGGATCCGCAGAACGCTCAGAGCTGGTGTGATTGCGCGTATTCATGATAAATACCTTTGTGGTTATTACCGCAGGGCATGACTCTCATTCCTGCCGATGCCTCACCTTATCTTAACATACCCAGAATGGGGAGACAAAATGCAAACGCGCTCAGGCGCGGGGCTTTTAAAAACTTCCCAGCAAAACCTCAAAATGCCAATGGCTTTCTTGGCCTTTGACAGGGGTTTGCACCAGTTTGGGTTGCCATTGGGCCCAGTTCTCTTCTAAGGCTTTTTCGAAGGCGCTTTGCCAGGCTGCATTTTTTTCGTTTTGCACGCCATAGGCATCAAAAATATTCCAAATATACATGCTGATCGTCGCAAGGGTCGCTGCGACGATAAAAAAAGGCACTGCCTGTTGCAATTCGGCCCCGCTCCAGCCCGGCACTTTGCCAATTTCGAGCAGGGCCATGGTCAGGGTGGAGATCGCCCAGGGGGCAATCAGGGTGCCTGCCATAAAACCCCAGCCGCGCAGGGATTCGCCCAAAAACAGCTGGCCGCTGCCCGGCAGAAAAAACGAGGCGCTCCAACAGGCCTCTCCACAGAAGGGGCGTGGGGGTGGGGGCACGGGATCGGGGGGCAGGACGGCGTAGGTCTCCACAGTCAGGGGGGCGGCGTTCGGCGATGGGAGAGCGGGTGTGGTGTTTGTGGTTTGGCTCTTGCCTGCTGTTGAAACGGTTTCGAGCGCCGCCAGGGCGGGGCTCAGATTCAGTTGCAGGCTCAAGAGGAGTGTGAGCAAGAGACAGAGGAGGGGGGGCAAGAGCGGGCGCAGCATCAGTAGATGACCTTAAATGCTTGGCCTGTGCCAGGGATGGTTTCGTGGATCTGTTCAAAGTGCAGGCCTTCGAGGGGCGCAGCCTGTTTCACTGTGCCTGTCACCAAGATTTCACCGGCTTTGGCAGTGTCTTCGCCCAATTTGGAGGCGGCATTGACCTCGGCTCCAAAGACATCGGCATCGCCAATTTTGAGGACTTCGCCATAACCCAGCCCAATACAGAGCAAGACCTGCTCCGCCTCGGGTCTGTCAGCATTGTAGGGAAGTAACGACTTTTGCATCGCCAGGGCACATTCCAGGGCCTTTTGGGGGCGTTTAAAGATCACCAACATGCTGTCGCCCTCTTGTTTGAGCAAAATACCGTCGTAGGCATCGATGCAGGGAATGAGCAGACGCTGAGATTCGAAAATGGTCTGTAAAAAGTGGATAATGCCAAATTCATCCACCCGCCGTGAGAACCCGGCCAAGTCGGTAAACATAATTGCCCAGGTTTCACCAAAGAGATCCCAAATGCGCTTGTCCAGGGCCTGTTTGTCGGTTTCCGGCAGCATGCGGGCGGCAATCAGCTGCTCCAGGCGATCTTGTGAGGCCTGGGACTGAATGCGCAGGGTATAGGGCATGGGGTTCCTCCAGCGGGCGATTGGCACGAATTCAAAGATGGTGGATTGTAACATGAAATATGCTAAAATACCAGCAAATTCAAGCCCTTCAGGCCGCTCTGTAGGTGACTCTATAGGTTATTGTACAGACCCAATGTACAGATCAAAAGGCCGGGGGCTGTTGTTCAGGAAAAAAGATGAAAAAAATCCTTGTGGTCTTTGGCACCCGTCCCGAAATTATCAAGATGTTCCCGGTCATCGAAGAACTCAAACGCAGTGAATTCGAGTGTGTGGTCTTAACCACGGCCCAGCACCGCGAAATGACAGATATGTTCATGCAGACCTTTGGCATCGATCCGGATATCGACCTCGATCTGATGCAAGCACGCCAGACCCTGCCCGATCTCACCGCTCGGCTCATGAGCACAATTTCGCCGGTTTTGGCAGAGCACAAGCCAGATATGGTGCTGGTGCAGGGCGATACCACCACAGTCATGGTCACGGCTTTGGCTGCCGCTTATCAGCAGATTCCGGTTGGCCATGTCGAAGCGGGGCTGCGTACCGATCAGCTCTTTAACCCCTTTCCCGAAGAAATCAACCGCCGTTTGTGTGGTCAGCTCACGCGCCTGCATTTTGCCCCCACCCCGATTGCCGAACAGGCTTTGCTGGCTGAAAATATCCCATCTGAGTGGATCTACCGCACCGGCAATACCGTGATTGACGCCATTCTGCGCATGCATGACCGCAACCCGGATTTTAATTACCCGGCTTCGATTGGCCTGGATTTGAGCCAAGGACAGCGTTTGGTCTTGGTGACGGCCCACCGCCGCGAAAATTGGGGCGCGCCGATGGCGCAGATTTGCCAGGCCCTCTTGGCGCTCTGTGAGCGCTATGCTGATTTGCGTTTGGTTTTTCCGGTGCACCGCAATCCGATTGTGCGCGAGACGGTCTTTCCCCTGCTCGAAAACCACCCCCAAATTCAGCTGGTTGAGCCCCTGGACTATATCCCGCTGATGGATTTAATTCGCCGTTCGAGCTTGGTCTTAACCGACTCGGGAGGAATCCAAGAAGAGGCGCCATCGCTGGGCAAACCCGTCTTGGTGATGCGCGAAACCACCGAACGCCCCGAAGGGGTGGCCATGGGCACAGCCAAATTGGTCGGTACCGAACCCGAAAAAATTCTGGCAGAAGCCTCTCGCCTCTTGGATGACCCTGTGGCTTACCAGGCCATGAGCCAGGCGATCAATCCCTATGGCGATGGCCATGCTGCTGAGCGGATTGTGCAGGCCCTGCGGCATTATTTTGGCACAGGCCAGCGCCCGGCGGCCTTTGATGCAATTGGCTGAAGCCCAACAGAAGATTGAGCGGGCTCTGCTCAGTTTTGGCCTTGAAGCCAGCGAAGCTGAGGCCGAAACCCGTTGGATTTTAGACCATCTGGGTTTTTCGACCTTGACTCAGCGTGTGTCACCCGGCCTGTTGCTGGCGCCTTTGCAATGGGAGCAGGCCCAGGCCCTTTTGGCCCGCCGTCAGGTCCACGAACCACTGCAGTATATTTTGGGCAACCAGCCTTTTTGTGGCTTGCTGCTCAAAGTGACCCCTGCGGTCTTGATTCCCCGGCCCGAAACCGAAGAATTGGTGCATTTGGCTTTAAATACCCTGCCCGCCATTTCTGAGGCGCTGCGGATCGCCGATTTTGGTACGGGCAGCGGAGCCATTGCCCTGGCCCTGGCCCAGGAATTGCAAAAGCGCAGGCAGGCAAGCCAGATCTGGGCCTCGGATCTCTCCGCAGCAGCCCTGGCTTTGGCGGCTGAAAATGCCCTTTTGAATCATCTAAATGAAGCGGTGATTTTTTTAGAAGGTGATGGTCTGGCTCCATTTTTAGCCTTGGACCTGGAATTGGATCTGCTGATTTCCAACCCGCCATATGTTCCACTGGCGCAATGGCAAACCCTTGCGCCCGAGGTGCAGCTCTATGAGCCACAAATGGCCCTCACGCCTGGCGAAGACCCGCTGCGCTTTTACCGGCTTTTGGCTGAGCAGGGGCCGCACTTGCTGCGCTCTGGGGGGCAGTTGTGGCTGGAATTGGAAACCTCGCTGGCAAGCGAAACCATGTCTCTGTTTCTCAACGAAGACTGGGTTCAGGTCAGACTTCTGCCTGACTTTGCTGGACAAACGCGCTTTTTAAACGCGCTGCGGGTTTAAATGTCGAAGACGTTGCTGGCCAGGGTGGGATTGACTTCCATCTGTTCCAGTTTGGCGGCGTAGACCAATTCTGTGCCTGCATACATTTCGTGCAAGCGGGGCAGCCAGGTTTTGGCGTCCAGACCGAGGTGCTCTTTGGTGATGCGATTGTCAAAATGGTTTTGGGTTTTGATTTCCAGCACGATCACTTCGGCGCCATTCTGGGTGGTTTTGCCTAAAACCTTGGTGGTGGCACTGGGCTGGGTCAAGCGGGTGACCGTTGAGGTCAGGTCGATTTGCCCAATTAAATAGCCCCGGCCGGATTTAACCTTGGAATCGCTCATTGAAAGGGTGACAGGCACCAAGCTCAAGAGGCCTGTGGCACGGGCGCGCACCTGATCCCCATTGGTTTGATAACTCAGTTTGATGCCTTTGCGGCTGGGATCCGAACTCTGCAATACATCAATTTTAACTTGGCCGGGTTTGCGGTAATAATACTGAATTTTGCCTTGGCCGGCCTGGGTGCCTTTTTCAAAATTGGCAATCGTGGCAGACAGGCTCTGCAGCTTGTCCATGGCCTGACGGGCATTGCTTAAAAATTGGGCGACCTGAGTGGTGGCTGTGGTTTTGGCCGGTG
The DNA here is from genome assembly GCA_051715345.1 of Candidatus Blackallbacteria bacterium. Lineage (GTDB taxonomy): Bacteria > Cyanobacteriota > Sericytochromatia > UBA7694 > UBA7694. The sequence continues at coordinate 85,784 of JBPXJQ010000024.1, read as the reverse complement.
TGGTGGTTTTGGGAGCGGTGGTGGCTTTGCTGGGTGTGGTTGTTTTTTGTGCTGTGGTGGTTTTGGCTGGCGTGGTTTGAGGGGCGCTTGCATAACCTGTCTGGGCAGTGGGTTGAGTGGGATAACCCGTTTGGGCACCGGGCTGGGTGGCATAGCCTTGTTGAGGGGCGCCATAACCATTGATTGCTGGGTTCATTTGTTGGCTGGGATCGGTATAACCGGTCGTCATGCCCGTTTGGCCGGTTTGGCCATAGACCGAAGAAGCATAACCGGGCTGATAGGCGCTTTGGCCTGTGGGGGTTTGTCCATAAGCCGCCTGGCCATAAGCCGCTTGACCGTATCCTACCTGTTGACCATATCCGGCCTGTCCATAGGGGTTATAAGCACCTGTCATGGCATTGTTGCCACAAGCAGTCAGTAACAGGGAGCTGAGTAACAGGGACAGGCTGCGGTGCTTCATGGATCAAACCTCTTTTAATTTAACGCGGTGATAATTATTTATGCGGTCTTTGAAAGCGCTTCTGACGTGAGAAAAAATAAGGATAGTTTAAGATAAAATGAAAAATTGGGGTAATTTCAAAAACCTGTGAGAAAAAGCCGGTTTGGCAAGGGAATTTGCGTGTTCTGTCTCTGAGCTACTCTGTGATATACTGACCCTGTCTGCATTTCACACCATTAAATGAGAAATTATCGAGAGAAATTATCGAGCATGCGGTTGCGCTGTTGAATGATTGAAGTGTCCAGCAAAGAGGCGCGAGAATTGATCTGTCACACCTGCGGTTTTGCCAATATGATTGGCGAAAAATACTGCAGTGAGTGTGGTGCGCCTTTGGCCCACGATCCCCCGGCCCCTCCCGTGCGTCTGGTGGAGTTGATCTCCGATGATGAAGAGACTGATGTACTCGCTCCAGAAAAGCCATCTGAGTCGCTTCCGCCGCCAGCTCCGCCATCTGTCTCTGAAACGCCCCCTCCCCTTCGACCCGGCTCAGAGACCGGCAGTGGGCAGCGTCCAGGTCAACGTCCAAGCAGTTCCCGCAAAGACAAACAGGTCTATTGCCGTTATTGTGGCTCCAAAAATATTCTGGGCAATAAATACTGCCATGAATGTGGGGCCCCGCTGGTCTCACATACCCATCCCAATCAAAGTGTGCAGGCCACCCAATCTGCTGTACGCGCCCGCAAATCTTACAAACCCGAAGACGATGAAGATGCCGGCCCGACCCTTTTGCCCGAAAATGCGGTTTTGCAGGGGCGCTACCAGATCACAAAATTAATTGGCCAAGGTGGCATGGGCGCGATTTATCTGGCCGACGATTTGCGTTTTTCCCGCCGCGTGGCGGTGATCAAAGAAATGCTCGACCATTTTACCGACCCCGATCAGCGGCGTACGGCCACCAGCAATTTTGATCGCGAAGCCGAAATGCTGGCCAATCTCAAACACATGGGCATTCCCGAGGTCTACGACCGCTTCACCGAAGGCAATCGCCATTATTTGGTGATGGAATATATCGACGGGGCCGATTTAGAGCAGCGCCTGCTGGCCCAAGACAACGCCCCCTTTGAAGAGCACGAGGTGCTCGACTGGAGCGTGCAGATCTGTGAGATTTTGTCGTATTTACATGAACAGGATCCGGCGATTGTCTACCGCGACATGAAACCCGCCAATTTGATCTTGAATAAAAAAGGCAAAATTTATGTTGTGGATTTTGGCATTGCCCGCCACTTCAATCCAACCAAAAAAGGGACCATGATTGGCACCCAGGGGTATGCACCTCCCGAACAATACCGGGGCCAGGTGGAGCCGCGTTCAGATATTTATGCTTTGGCAGCGACTGTGCACCATTTGCTCACCGGACGCGATCCCCAGGGTGAGGCGCCGTTCAGCTTCCCGCCTCTGCGCGAAGAAAACCCCAAAATTTCACCCCCGATGGAAAAATTGGTGGCCCGCTGTTTGAGCATGGAACCTGAGGCCCGGTTTAAAAATGCCCGTGAAATGATGGAGGCTTTGCAAAAGATCGGCAGTCGGCGATCTTCCCCTCCGCCTACAATTCCTGGTACAGTACCGATCCAGTCCCGTGGAATTTCGACCGCTTTGATGAAACTCGGGCTTTCGCACAAGCTCTTTTCGGCAGAGTGGCTTTTGCGCTTGAATATTGTTCTGCTGAGCATCATTGTGATTTTACTCGTGATGCTCTTGGCAAAAAACTGAACCGGAAAGGGAATCGCAGCACGTGTCCGCACCAGATAAATCCGATCTTCAAAGATCTTCGTCCAGTGCTTCGGAACCCAATCTGGAGCCGGGCTCAAAACTGCGCAACCGCTACCGGATTGATGCCTTTTTAGAGGTGCGCAGCGGGGCCAGTTTGTACCGTGCCACCGATGAAGTCACCAATTTGACGGTGATTGTCAAAGAGCAGGGCCGCAGTGGCAAAAGCCGCATCTCTCAGGGCCTGCTCAAAAACCCCTGGTATGACGAATTTACGATTCTGCGCTCGATCAGCTATCCGACCGTGGTTAAAGCGGTGGATATGTTCGAAGAGAACCAGCGCTATTATTTGATTATCGAGCAGCTCGAAGGCCGCGATTTGGGCTTTTTCCTGACCAAAGAAAAAGTCACTGTCCACCAGTCCTGCGACTGGATGATCCAGCTCTGCCAGTCTTTGAGCCAATTGCACCGCCGCAAAATTGTCCATCTCGACCTCAACCCGCGCTGCATTGTGGTCACCCACGACTTTCAGCGTGTGCGCCTGACAGGCTTCAGCCGCGCCCTGCAATTGCCGATTATGTTCCCACTGCAGAGCAATACCCCCGGCTATTCTGCGCCAGAGTTGGAGCAGCAGGGCAAACACACGATTGACGAGCGGGCAGATATTTATTCCCTGGGCGTGATCTGGCACGAACTCGTAACCGGCTGCAGCCCCCTGCGCCACCGCCGCGACGAAGACGGACTGGTGATCTTCCCTGAGGTCACGTATTATGTCCCGGATATCAACCCCCAGATCAACAGCATCATCATGAAAATGATCGATGTGGAGCCCAAATACCGCTACCAGAATATCGACGAAGTCAAACGTGCGATTCTGGGACTTTTCCACAATACACCTTTTTACGCCAGTTTTATCACCGACGTGGGCATGGTGCGCGAGGCCAACGAAGACAGCTATTTCGTGCAGGACTGGCACTATGTCAGCCAGACCCAGCGCCAGAGCTATGGCATTTTTATTGTGGCCGATGGCATGGGCGGGGCCCAGGCCGGAGAATACGCCAGCGCCCTGGCGACCCGCGATGTCTCCCAGGTGATCAATCACCGCTTTGAACAGCTCAAAGACAATCCGGGCCGCGAGTTAAATATCCCCGAAATCCTCGAAGAGGCGATCAAAAAAGCCAACCGCAGCATTTACGATGCGGCCAAACGCAACCCCCAATACCAGGGCATGGGCACGACGGTGACCGCTGCTGTGGTCTATCAGGGCATGATGTATATGGGCCATGTCGGCGACAGCCGGGCCTATTTGATTGCCAAACAGGAGATCGAAAAAGTCACCCGCGATCACTCTTTGGTGGGCCGCCTGCTCGAAATTGGCCAGATCACCGAAGAAGAGGCCGCCGTGCATCCCCAGCGCAATTTGATCTACCGCTCTTTGGGGGCCTATCCCAACGTCGAAGTCGATCTCTACGAACGGCCCTTTGTGCCCGGCAATTGTCTGCTGCTCTGCTCTGATGGTCTGGTGGAACATGTCAAAGACCCCGAGATTCACCAAGTGGTCACTCAGGCCAAAGACCAGTGGCGCTCGTGTAATCAACTGGTCAATATGGCCAATATTCGCGGCGGCGATGACAATACCACAATCATCATTGTGTATATGGATGATTTGCGTTAAGCAAACATATTGGTGATTTGCGCCAAGCGCAAGCAGTGGTAAGCTGGGATCACTTTGAATTTCCATCTTCAATTATTTTAGGAGATCCCCACATGTACCATGCCTTTTTTCAGAACGCCGCCAAAATGCTGCTCAATATTGGTGCTTGGCTCGACAAAGCCGAGGCCCATGCTGCTGAACGCAAATGTGACCCCGCCAATTTCCTCAATTCGCGTTTGGCTCCCGATCAGTTTCACTTGACCAAACAGATTCAGACGGCCTGTGACAATGCCAAATTGGCCTCTTCGCGCCTGAGCGGTCGCCAAGCCCCTGTCAACGAAGACAATGAGACCACTGTGGCCGAACTCAAATCCCGCATCAATGCCACTGTCGATTATCTGCGTAGCTTTCAGGCCGACGATTTTGCTGGGGCGGCAGAGCGCCAGATTGTCTTGCCGTTTATGCCCGATCTCTACATGACTGGCGATGAATATTTCCAAGAATTTGTGATTCCCAATTTTTATTTCCACCTCAGCATGGCTTATGCCATTTTGCGTGAAAGTGGTGTCAACCTGGGCAAACAGGACTTTATGGGCTCTTTGCCGATGAAGCCCCTGCAGAAATAGGCAATTGAAAAGGATTCAAGAGGTAAACTATGCGTAAGATGATTCTGCTCGTGAGCTGTGTTTGGCTCGCGGCGTGTAGCCCGGCAGTCAATCAGGCAGCTCCCAATTTGTCTGCCACTGAGATAGATTCCGTCGTGGCCAGCAGCAAAAAATCCTGCACGGATGAGCTGACCAAGCAGTCCGGTGCAGAAGCAGCTGAGAAGATCTGTGGTTGTGCTTCGACCAAAGTGGGAGAGGCACTCAAAAAGGATCCTGCAGTTGCGTCTGATGACAAGAAGTTTGGCGAACTTCTGCCCGGTGTGATCTCTGCCTGTGTGAAAGAACTGGCGGCATCGCCAAGTCCTTCTCCCAGCCCAAGCGCGTCTCCAGGCGCTTAAGCTGGGCAAGGCTTACCAGTTCAAGTCCCTTTCATACCCCAATTGAATCAGCTCAGGGCCTATCAGGGCCTTGAGCTGTTCTTTTAATTGGGGAGTGAAGTGCGCTTGCCAATCTCCCACCAGGCCCCGGCGGTGGCTGCCATAATTCAACTCTTGGGGGTCCATGGCTTGGCCCCGCTTGCGCCGCCCCTGGGTTTGAAATTCAAAATCCTCCAGGCGCAGGGCCTGTTTGAATTGTTCTGGAGCGAGGCTGTAATAGGGCTGCTCCAAGAGACCCTGGGTAGTCAAGAGCTTGAGATAAGTCGCTTCGGGGGCTTGGTGCAGGTCTTCAAAGCGCACAACGTAGACCTGTGGGCTGTTGAGGCAGGTCAGATAGTGCTGGGCCAGGGTTTTGAGATCGGGAAAGTCAAGCAGCTTATTAAACGACAGGTATTGCCAGCCATTTTCGGCCAAGCTCTGCAAAAGCGCCTCTTTGTGGGTTTGGGGATATTCCGTCTGGTAGCGCTGATAATCCAAAAAATAGCCCTTGTTGAGATAGGCGAAATAAAAGCTGATCAGCACATCGCGGGGATCGCGCATCAGGGCGATCAGGCGTGTGTTTTCGAGTTTTAAAAAGGGCTCAATTGGCACAAAGACATGGCAATGCAAGAGCCGTGCTTGGTAAAAATCCAGATCGGCCAGTTCGTGCAAATAATAGGCCAGGATCTGCTCTCTGCTGGGAAAACGCAGCGCAGGATCCCACATGCTGGCGCGGATCCTGGCCACAGGATCGGTCAGCGTGCTCAGCGGGAGTGCTTTGACCTGTTGCTCAGCGGGCCAGCGCAACCCAGACATCAGCCGCCGGTTTTCGTCTGGATAGCCACACACTGCAGTCTGCCGCCCGAGGGCCTTGAGCAAACTCTCCAACACGGGCCAAAAGCGCAAGGTGCCAGAGCGGGTCACGGTGTGGATCAGCAGCGGCTGGGGGGGATCAAAATCCCGGTTGGGCCAGTGGCCTGTGGGCAAAAAAGGCAAAACCCAGCGGCCTTTAAAATTTAATTTGGGCAGCAGGTTGCGGGTGGTGCTGAGATAGTCGCCAGGGGGCAGACAGAGCACATACGTGATGGCCTGATCGCTTGGCAGGGGGCAATAGCGCAGGTAAATAAAAAAATTGGTATAACTCTGCGGGGACTCGTTGTAGAGCGAAATATCTGGAAAATGCCCCAAATAGCGCTGGGGCTGCGTGCTGGCAGCCCATTGAGCCAGATCTCCGGCCCAGGATGCGTGGCCAAGCAAGACAAAGACACCATCAGGGCCGAGGCTGTCTAAAAAGGCAATCAATTGGCTCAAGAGATAAACGTCATTCTGGGCCTGTTCAAGCAGCCCCAGACCGATCACACAATCGGGTTCCGGCGGCAAAACGGCCAGCATAAATCGGGCTTAATGCTTGGGCGTGAGTTTTTTGGCCATCAGGAATTCCTGGGCCATATACTCCTGATACAGTGCCAAAATCCGCTCTTTGCGCCCTTGACCGACATCGGCCAGGGGGCAGGTGCTGATCTCATTGCGCACCAAGGCCATCATCACATCTGTGGCCCCGTTGACCAATTGGCGCACGGCATGAATGCCCATTTTGCTGCTCAAGACCCGATCAAAGGCCGATGGCGAGCCGCCGCGCTGAATATGGCCGAGCTGGGTAAAGCGGATATCCAGATCTTCGATCCCGCGTTCAGCGAGATAGTCCGACAGTTCGGTTTCCAGTTCGGCATTGCTCAGGCGGGTAAACCCCTCCGCTTTGATCACGATGGCGTGTTTTTTCGAGCGCCGGAAGGCCTTGTGAATCAAATTGCAAAAATCACCGGGGTCAAATTCGGCTTGGTTTTCGGGGATCAAGGCGGTCAAGGCGCCACAGGCCATGCCACTGAGCAGGGCCAGATAGCCACAATCGCGCCCCATCACCTCAATCACAAACAGGCGGCTGTGGGAGCTGGCGGTGTCTTTGATCTTGTCGACATTGTAGACAATCGTATTGAGGGCGGTATCGACGCCCACACACATATCTGTGCCATTGAGGTCATTGTCGATCGAACCCGGAATCCCGACCACAGGAATGCCCGTTTCGAGGAAGAGGGCGTGGGCGCCTGCCAGCGAGCCATTGCCCCCGATCACCACCAAGCCGTCAATATCCCGGTGTTTCAGGTTTTGGTAGGCCTTCATCAGGTAGGGTTTTTCCTGAAAGCGGGGGTAGCGGGCCGTGCCCAGAATCGTTCCACCCAATTGCAGGGTGCCCGCAATATCTTGGTTGGTGAGCGGCAAAATATTGCCTTCAACCAACCCCCGAAAGCCGTCGTGGGCGGCATAGACCTGGATATCGTTGAAGCTGGCTTCGCGCACCACGCCCCGAATGGCGGTGTTCATACCGGGGGCATCGCCCCCGCTGGTCAGAACGAGAATCTTTTTCATGCAACAATCACTTTGCTTCCGTTTAATAAGGGTTGAATCAGTTTGACTTTTTCAATCAAATGGGTGAGGTCGGTAGGGTTGTGTTTGACATCCAGCGCAAGAAAGGGCTCTTCGGGGGTGAACACGTCTTCTCTGACCAGGGTTTGCAGGGTGCCCTCCACCGAGGCGGCCAAGGCTGTCACGTTATAGCCCCCTTCGAGCACAAAGCCAACGCGGCCTTTGCAGTGGCGCTCGGCGAGTTTCATCACCTCGGCGGTCATTTCCGAAAAGCCCCGCGCCGTCAGGCCCATATTGGTGATTAAATCTGCCAAATGGGCGTCGTAACCCGCAGAGACCAGAATCAGCTCGGGTTTGTAAGCAGCGGTCAGGGGTTCGATAATTTCTTTAAAGGTGCGCAGATACTCGGCGTCGCCGTAGCGCATCGGCATGGGAATATTGACATTGGTGCCAAAACCCGCGCCCTCTCCCCGGTCTTCGAGGGCGCCTGTGCCGGGCCAATTGGGGGTTTGGTGCCAAGAGACAAAGAGCACACGCGGATCGCTGTAAAACATGTGTTCGGTGGCATTGCCGTGGTGGGCATCCCAATCGAGAATCATCACCCGTTGCAGGCCTTGCTCCAGGGCCCGGCGGGCCGCCAGAGCGATATTGTTAAACAGGCAAAAGCCCATGGTATAAGCGGGCATGGCATGGTGCCCCGGTGGGCGGGCCAGCGAAAAGGCACTTTGGCACTCGCCTGCCAAGAGGGCATCGACCAGATTCACAGCCGCTCCCCCGGCCAGCATAGCCGCTCGGTAAGAGCCCTCCGACACCACAGTATTTTCGTCGATGCGTTGGCCCTCGGCCGCTGAGCTGCAAAAGCGCTCCAACATGCGCACATAGGCCGGATCATGCAGGGCAAAGAGCAGGTTTTGATCAATCGGGGTGGGCGTGCGGCGGGGCAATTCATCCCACAGGCGGCTCTCGCGCAGGCGTTTGAGAATGCTCTCCAGGCGCAGGGGCGACTCCGGGTGATCGGGCGTCTGGTGTTTAAAGTATTCCTCAGAATAAAAAAGCAGGGGTTTGGTCATTTTAGCGCGTTCCCGGATCTGACTTTGGCTCTTTTGGTAAATGCTCTTTGGGGCCTTCTGGCCTGGGTTCTGGAGGGAGCTCTCGGCTGGGATTGGCAGGCAATTCCCTGAGCCGATCGGTTTGCTGGGCGCGCTGGGGGGGCAGCGGGCTGGTGGGTTGACGGCGTGCGGGCAGCATTTCGGCCAGCCCTTTTAAGGGTTTGCCGGGTTTGGCAAAGGCCTGTTTGCCAAAGAGCTGATCGGGGGTTTTGATCTCCTCCGGGGGAGGGCTGGGCAAAATGGTCACACCCTGAAACAAAACACTGGGGTCCAGCATGGGAACCTGGCCAGCCGCCCGCAATTGCTCAGGGCTCAGCAGCTCGGTCGGTTCCTGGTCGGGGGCGGACTGAGTGACTTTGCGGATAATATCTGAGAGCGTCCGGGGCACCGGCCGGTATTTTCCCACGCGGCAATATCCTTGATCCTGAAATTCTTGTGGAAACGCTTCAATTATAGCGGAGATTGGCTAACGATACCAGGATCTTGCTCACAGCTTGCTTGGCCCGCTGCTCGTATTGACGGGCACAGTCGGCTAATGTAACTTTTTAGTAAATATCTACGTCAGAATCCAAATGTGCCCAATGTAGAGCGGATACAGGCTGAAGTAGCGAAGGGCAATGGCAGTTCTCTGAACCGTCAAACCGGACCTCGGCAGGGTCAAGTGGAAATAAACCGTATTCTTTATAATGATAGCAAAGGAAAAGTTGGTTTGAACGAAGCGGAACGGACATATATTAACAACCAGTATAAAGCCAAAGTAGAAAATGGGCAGGTTAAAAAGCCAGAATATGTCAAAATAAAGGAATTAGATTTAGAGAGATTATGTGAATTAATTGATCAGTATTTAGGGCGTTAAGCGTGAAAATTTTTACGCTCTCATTTGGTTCAGATTCAAATGAAAAAATGTTTGCTCGGTTAATTACGACACAAGAGCCACTTCAAATCGATTTTTGGATGGATAATCCAAAGGCCAAAAAGACAACAAACATACTAGATGCAGTTAGATTTAATTTATTTTTAGACTATAAACCAGAGCTGTTTCTATATTTATATGGTTTTTACTCTGAAAGATCTTTTCATATTTTAAAAGAGTTCATGAATATTGAAAAATGTGATATTCATAAGTTTTTTTATGAACAAATGTTATTTTATTGTGTTGTTCCACCATCAATAACGCCTGATTCTTTTTTTGAAGAGGGCCATCTGACTCATGAAGCTATATCCATGTATTGGAAGCCCGATATGCATTATTTTCGCATACACAAGCAGTCACATATCTATGTTTCAGAACGTTTTTGTGAAGTAATACAAAAGCATCAATTAAAAGGATTCAACTATACTCTTGCCTGGGAGGGGGAGCCTTCTAGATGAATTTGTACAGCGTCAAAACGTGGCGAGAAATAACGATTCAAGAGCATTTGGAATGGCAGCCAGTTCTGCCTGAGTATTTGAATAATACAATTCCAGACGCCCATCCGCTCAAAATATATGTTTTTGAAGCTTTTATCTGGAAAGAAGCGAATGATTTTGAGCGTCTCCCTCCCATTGTGTTTTATCCTCAATCTTTTTATCCTCTGGCAGATTTGCTGATTTCTGGAGGCAATCAGTCCAAGACAGTCTTAAATGTCCAGGGCGAACCGAATCTGTTTCGTATTTATCCCACCCACGTTGACTGCGGTGAACCCTATCCCACCTATGCCAGCATTGCCCAACACCGCCCCGCAGATTTGCACTTTTTTAAAAAGTTTGCCGATGCAGATTTTTATTTGGTGACCCAGACCTTTGTCGACCGGGTCAAAGCCACGGGTGTACGGGGGTTGAGCTTTGTGTTACGCTGGGACGGAGAGCGCTCGTATCCCCTTTTGCCCAAAACCTAAACCTACCGCGAGGTCTTACAGGCCAGTCACAGCGAAGGGACTTCTTTTTACTGAATAGCTAAAGCTCTGCGACTTCCGCTTCGCTTAAACCCGTGTACTTGCAGATACTGACTACAGGCATGCCATCCGCTTTCATCTGGCGGGCGGTCTCACGCAGGCCTTCGCGTTTACCTTCTTGCCGACCTTCTTGTCGACCTTCCTGTCGACCTTCCTGTTTGCCATTGAGCCACCCTGAAGATTTCTGAGCTTGAATAAAGGGGATCTTTTCGCCCAGTTCTGGGGATTTTTCCAGGAGTTGCTCTACCACCCAGGCCACGTTTTCTTTTTCGCTTTCCAAGATTTGAATCACAGCCTCGGCCTCCTGTTTGTGTATCGCTGAAATTATTGTAAGGTATTCGTTCTGTAAATTACTACCCGCTAATTGCTGTAAACCCATACGCAGGGTCTCTTGTAATTCTTTCCCGCCACGCATAAATGTCTTGAGTTCAAAATAATCAGGCGTGTTTGGCAATTCTTCGTATGCCACCACAACCAGCGGAAAAAAGGTCGTTTCTGCCTGCCAAAACCCAGGAAACAGATTTTGAAGTGCTATCCCATAGTTTTGCAGACGTTGGCGTAAGCCTTTGTTCAGCCGTGAAACAACCAGCCAGCCGCCCACCTGGACTTGCAATGCCAATTGATGCTGGCGATGGGTCAGAGCAACGTAAGCTGAAAGCGTTTCTAAATCATGGCCCCGAAAGGGATCTGAAACAGATTTAAATTCAATCACTGTATAAGGGCTGAGATAACGCCAAAGTGGATGCTTTTGCCAAGCCGACTTGGCCTGGGAAGCGGCAATAACCAAAATATCTGCTTCCAACGGCAATTGGCTGAACTGGGGTTTTTCTTCAACCACCAAATCATGACGGGGCAAAGCATGTGCCAGCCACTGACTGAAATAATGATCCCAGTGAATTCGGTGTTTACTCATTCAAATAATTGTAGCATACAAAAGTATACAGACAATGGGTGCTTATCCCCTCTTTTTAAAGCGGAGCGCTCAACGCTTTCAGGGCATTGACCAGACCGTGGCCATAGAGGTCATCGCGACCGGCGGCACCCCGGTCGGTGGCGGTGCTTTCGAGGCGCTGTTTGATCCAGGCGGGGGTGGCGGTGGTGCCAAACTTGCTGCGCAGCAGGGCAGCCAGACCTGCCACCTGGGGAGCGGCCATCGAAGTGCCACTCATTTGTACATAGGGGCGAAACTTGAGGAACGAGGGCACAGTGGAGATAATGTCTTGGCCAGGGGCGGCAATCGAGACATAGTCGCCGGAGTTGGAGAAGAGGGCCACATTGTTGTTTAAATCTGTCGCACCCACGCCAATCACACCGGGAATCGCAGCCAGATGGTTGCGGGCATTGCCATTTTGGCGATCGTTGCCAGCGGCCACAACCACACTCACATTTTTGTCGAGGGCGTATTTCACGGCGCGCTCCAGGGTGGCACTCTGCTCACTCACGGAGAGGCTCATATTGATCACGTGGGCACCGTGGTCGGCGGCCCAAACCACCCCATCGGCCAGCACAGAGATAATGGTCTGGTTGGCATCGGGATCGGGAGCGAGAATTGAGCTGATAATATCTGCCACATCGGGATAAATTTTGATCGGCATGATTTTGGCTTCGGGGGCCACACCGGCGATGCCCTGGCCATTATTGGCTTCGGCAGCGATAATGCCCGCCACATGGGAGCCATGTTTGTAAGTGGAGAAGACGTAGTTCAGGCTGCTCACGTCACCGGTGGTGCCGCCTTCTCTCAGCGAGAGGGCATCGTAGCCGGGTACAACGCGGTTTTTTAAATCTGCATGGCTGAGCGAAACACCCGTGTCGATCACGGCAATCACCATGTCTTTGCCCTTGGAATAAGACCAGGCTTCGGGCACTTGCATTTCTTCCAGGGCGTATTGATCTTTAAAATATTTGTCGTTGACGAGGGCGGTGGAGAAGAGTTTAAAGCCCTCGTTGATTTCTTTTTCGTCTTCGGGTTTTTGGCTGGCAACATGGTCGGTTTCGACAAAGGCAAAGAGTGATTCTTTTGAAAGCACTTCAACCAGGCCTTTGACTTCTTGGCCACGGGTTTTTAAAACCAGGGAGTGAATCCCTTTGATATAACGCTCGACGTCCAATTTTAATTCAGCGGCCAGGGCTTTGGCCTGGGGCAAGTCGGCATCGGAGCGCAGGCCCACCACCAGGGTCTGGGTGCTGTAATTGCGGGCAATATTGACCTGGGGGGCTGTTACGGGTGCTGCGTTCTGTTGCAGAGGGGCTGTCTTCCCCGCTACCTGAGCGGCAGTCGAAGGAGTGGCAATCGAAGGGGCGGCTGCGACTGCTTTTTGGGGAGCGCGGTTCAGGGAGGTGGTTGGGTTGAGAGTGGACGCAGGGGTGTTGGCACGGTTCAGTTGGGTGGTTTGAGGAGCGCGGATTGGGGTGGGGGCAGTCAGAGAGCTGGGGGCACTTTGCAGCATAGGTGCAGTGGCAGATTGTACGATGGGAGCTGAGTTACAGCCGGTTAAAAGCAACCAGCTGAGGAGTGAAAGGCCAATTTGTTTTTGCATGTGAGTTTCCCTACGCGTCTCTCTTGATAAAACTATTGTAGGCAAAAGGCCCGCTGATGCTGCTACTTAAAAGTTAAAGCCCGATTTTATTTGTGTTAATTTTCAGGTAAGAATGCGGGCCAGGGAAGTATCTTTGCAAGAGTGGCAAGCAAAAACCTGGAATTTTGGAGAGACTTCACCTATAATAGCTGTATTGAATTCAATTGAAAAAGGAGCTGCTTGATGCCCCCCATCGAAAGAACAGGCCTTGCGTCTCAGGCTTTAAACCAGGCAGAAGTCACCAAAAAGAGTGCAGATATTTCTGCGGTCTCCCCCGCCGCTGCCACTTCTCCCTCTTCTCAACAGCTCTCCGCTCAGGATTTTCAGGCCAAACTCAAGCTCAAAGAAGGGCCTTTGGATTTGGCCTCAGATCGTCAGGGCCTGCAAGCGGCGATCCAGGAAGGTGGCAACTTAAAAATGCCCGATAGCTTGAATCGCAGTGAGCGCTTTCAGAGTTTTATGCAACAGTTTTTTAGTTCCTCTCAGATCGGAGACGATCCCACTTCGCAGCAAGCGTTACAGATGCAGGCCCAGTTCTTGATGCCCCGCTCTGACACGGATGCCTCCCATGTCTAGCCCTGAGCCTGTTTTTCCTCCTGAAAACCCTGTCTCCCATTGGAAATTTAAGGCCCTGCTCGAAGAAGAATATGTCTGGCCGACAGATTTTCACTTTAAATTTATTGTGCCCGTGGCCCAAGTAGATGCCCTGCAGGGGCTGCTCAATACCACCGCTCGAATTGTGGTCAAACTCTCCCGCAACAACCGCTATGCCAGTGTCAGCGCCCGCATGAAAATGGCCTCCAGTGATGAAGTGGTCTATGTTTATGAGCTGGTCAGTGGTATTGAGGGCATTATCGCGCTCTAAAATAATCATTTTATTTGTTCTGTTTTGTCCTGGGTTGGATGATTCAGTTTTGCCTTTCCCTGTGTTAAGATAGCTACAAAGACAGGCTATGTCCCCATCAGATTGTTCCAAAGATTCAGGAGTCACCCGAGACATGACAGATTCCGAAGATTCTCAATCCGGTTACGATAAAGTTTTGCGCGATACCCTTTTGCAGCGTACCGGACGTAATTTTCAGCGCGAGCTGGATCATGCCCCTTTGCCCACTGCTCCCAAGCGCATGAACAAAGAAGAAGCGGCCAACCTGATCTTCGACAATATCTTAAAAAAGCGCGAACAGCGCATGGTGCAGCCGGAACAGCCCCCGGCCTCCAAACCTGACACCACACCCCTGCCCGCTTCGGTTCACGGCGACGCTGCGCTCACCATCTCTGAGAACCGACCCACCACGATCAGCGGGACCTATGGCGAAATTTTGGATTCGATTCTCTGGGGCGAAGAAGAAAATACACCCCCTGAACCCGCTTGGCCAGATCTGCGCAGCACGGTTGCTGAAAATGCAGAATCTGCTCCCCCCTCTCCGAATTACCAGAATATTCTCGAAAAAACCCTGATCAACCGCACAGCCAAACCCCCTTTGGCGGCCCCGAAGAAGCAGTCGATCTCCTCGATCAGCCAAACCTTTTCCTCGGCCCTGGATGCGGTTTTAAAAGATGACCCGCTGCCACCGCCAGAGGCCAAAGCTCCGCCCCGCAAGGGCAAAGCGTCTCCCGCTGATGGCTTGACGCAAACCGTTTACAACCAACAACTCGACGAAATTCTCTGGCCTTCAGAGGCAAAAAAAAAATAAAGACGCGCCAGAGACCCCCCCGGTCAATGAGTCGCGGATCAAAAGCCAGGTGGCTGATTTTCTCCGCAGCCTGATCAGCCTTGATGGGCACAGTATGATTGGGCCGCGTCGTCTTTTTTATGTCGAACGTTATGCCCGTCTTTTGGTGGCCAAAACCTTAAGTATTTTTCAGCAATTGCACCAGGATCTTGAGACTGAATTTGTGCTCTGGACGTTTATGCAACACCTGGATCTGGTGCGCAAAATGGTCGACCGGAGTTTTGTTGTTCGCCACACCCTGGCCATGCAATCGATGTTGCCCCAAAAAAAAGCCGATCGCCTTTTTCTGAGAACACTGGCGAATCAAGAGCAGCGCCTGCTTTTTGATGGCATGATCAACAATAAATTTGAAGACATTAAACGCCTGCTCAAATCCAATTCGGAGCATTTATCTGAAGAAGAGGGTTTTCATCTGTTTAACTTCTTCCGGATCAAGCTGCCCGAAATTTTTAATGAGCACAAAAAATCGGTGCTCTTGCTTTTACAGGGCCACCCCGACCCCGATTTTCCACTGCCCTTTTTAGAGGACTTTGTGCGCGATTTGCTGCAGTCGGAGTTTTTTCTCAACTGGTTGCAGGGACGCCCTGAGAATCTGCGCAACCAGGAGTATCGGCAGTTTTTAAGAGAAAAAGCCAGTACCGCCAGCCCAGAAATGGATCAGATCCTGGCTGTGTCTTTGAGTGCGATGGATCTCTTTCACGAAAAAGCCAGTCTCTTTGAGCCTGAACAGCGCCAATTATTGACTCAATTGCTGACTTTTGTGCAGAACCTCAGTGGCTATATGACCGAGGCTGTTTTTCAACGCGAATCGTTTATGGTGGCCCTGGAGGAAAATGTGACAGAGCGTGTGCGGGTGCTCTATCAGCTCGAGGCCAATATTCTCAGGCCGCTCTACGATGAGTTGCAAGGGTCCCATACCCGCAGCACCCAGACCCAACAATTCTTACATGCCCAGTCCAAACAGACGGGCAAAGCCATCTCCGCTTTAGACGGTTTTGCCGATTTGGAGCAGCATCAGGCCCATTTTCAATACCTGAATAATCTGTATACCAAACACATGGGGGAGATCACCCAGAGTTTTCACAAGCGCCAAGAGACCTTGGAAAAACTCAAAAGCCCCGAATTTGCAAACAAACGCAAGGGCTATTTTCTGAAAAAATTAGACAGCTGCCTGCGTTTTATTCCCCGCGCCAAACGGGAGCACAAACCGGTTGTGGTCAAGTACCACAAAATTCCTGAGGCCATTCTCTTGAGCGAACAGGAATCGGCACTGGGAAATTTTATTGCCGAAAATGACTATGAAAAATTGATCTGTTTGCGGGCCTTTGAAAAGGGCCGAAATGTCCTCAATGGTTTGCACCAGTCCAAAGGCACAGTTAAACTCAATCTGCGCCAGCTCTTTGGTGAAGAACTTAGCAAAGAGCGCTGTTTTGTGCTTTTTCAAGAGGCGCTTGCGGAGTTGTGGCAGGTGGCTTCGGCCCATCCCGACGAAACCAGCGATTTTTTACTGCATCAATTCGAAATTTATCTCAAAGGTCTGGGTTTGCCTGAATACCCTTCCCGTTCGGGGCTCTCTGCTTTTGAGCGCACGGGTTATATTTTGGCCTACTTGGCCCAAAGTGAACATATTAAATTATTGGTGGAGATCAAATACCACCAATTGATCTACGATTGGGAAGCCCTGTTTAACCTCTCTCACTTTTTGCTTATGCTCGACTCCCGCTTGCGCAATTCTCAGGCCTCTTTTGAAGACCATTTTTGCAATACCCTCGATCAGGCCTGGGATTGTCTGACCCATTATTGTCTCTTTGCCGGCCCAGGCCAATACAATCAACTGGCCAATCCGCTCACCCTGTTTGACTATAGCTATGCCGAAGCCTTGGATGAATATGGCAGCCCGCCGCTCACCCTGACCTTGCTCGACAGTCCCGACGACGATATTTCCGACTTTGGGCTTTTGCATTTGGAGTCCCCGGCCGCTCAAGCAGCCCTGCCCGCTGCCCGTTCGCCCAAACGCCCTCAGGCTTTGGTGCCTTGGCAAGAAAATACCCCAGCTGCACCCGAGCCTGCAGCGGCTTACGCTGACGACGATGACGATGATTATGGTTCACCCGTGCAGCGCCGAGGGCCAGCCGCTCCCGCCGCAGGAGTGCCTGGTGGTGCAACGCCGGGCCGCCGTTTGATTCCCCCAGCGCCAGCCAGTGGCAAGGTCGAAATTTATACGGCTCCGACCCGCCGGGCCATGCCGGGGGCTGGTCAGATCATGATGCCGGATGAAGATGATTTTTACAAAGTCATGAGCGGGCAGACCGTGAATGTGCCGCCCGCAACCCCTGCTGCCAGCCCTCCTCCGCCTGCGCCACCGGCGCCACCGCCCCCTGTTGCTGGAGCGGGGGAAACGCCTTTTTACCGCTCGCGCGGCGCGATGGCAGCAGAGCCCGAACCGCCTGTTCCGGCTGCCAAAAGCAAACCCAAGCGTGAACCTTGGCTGGAATTGACCCCTCAGCCCCACAAGGCTGAGAATTATGACGATATCATGGACCATATTTTGACCCGCAGCCAGGGGCCAGGGGGAGCTTCTCCAGCGCCAGCGCCAGCCAAGGCTCCCGATCCCACCAATGATGGGGATTATAACCAATTGGTCGAAGATATTCTCAGACGCAACCGCTTTGATCCCAATGCCCGTGTCAGCAGTGGCGAGACCATTTCCACACACAATCAAGAAGAGATCAAGCAAAACAAAAAACGACCCGGTTTTTCGTGATTGGTAAAACAAATCACAGTCATTGAAACTTTATATTAAGCCTGGGCTTTTCTCTGATTGGCGCGCATGGCAACCCTTCGGGGCCTGTGCTATAATTCGGAGTACGATGTCGGAATTAAGCTTAATTGTCCATTGAGGCCCAAATCTGGCAGATGATTATCAGAATTAATTATCGGAATTTGTTGGAGGTTCCCCTATGTCTTTAGTTGGTAAAAAAGCCCCTGATTTCACAGCCAAAGCCGTTGTGAAAGGCGAAATTGTAAACGAGTTTAAATTGTCCAATCTGCAGGGCAAATATGTTGTTCTGTTTTTCTATCCCCTCGACTTCACCTTTGTTTGCCCCACCGAAATTCACGCTTTCCAAGAGAAACTGAGTGCCTTTGCTGAGCGCAATACCGAAGTGGTCGGCGTCTCGACCGATTCTCACTTCTCTCACTTGGCTTGGCTCAACACCCCCAAAGCGGTGGGTGGTATTCAGGGCGTGGAATATCCCCTGGTGGCCGACTTCAACAAGACCATTGCCCGCGATTATGACGTGCTGATCGAAGATGCCGGTGTCGCTCTGCGCGGTCTCTTCTTGATCGACCAAAACGGCGTGGTGCAACACTCTGTCGTCAATAACCTGCCCCTGGGCCGCAATATTGATGAAGCTGTCCGCATGGTGGATGCTCTGCAATACACCGAAAAGCACGGCGAAGTATGCCCTGCCAACTGGAACCAAGGCGAAAAAGCGATGAAAGCAACCCAAGACGGTCTGAAAACCTTTTTCGGCGGCAATTAATCCCCCTTTCTGACTGCGGCAAATGGCTTTAAGCGGCCATCTGCCGCAGTTTTACATTTATACACCCAAGGAGATCCCCTATGGCTTTTGAATTACCCGCTCTGCCCTACGCCTATGACGCGTTGGAACCCTATTATGATCGTGAAACCCTGGAAATTCACCACGGCAAACACCACCAGACCTATACCACCAAATTCAACGAAGCTGTGCAAGCAGCTGGGATTGAAGGCAAGTCTGTGCTCGAAATTTTGACCAGTCTCGACAGCATTCCCGCTGACAAACGCAACCCTGTGATCAACCACGGTGGCGGCTATTACAACCACACCTTCTTTTGGGAGTCGATGAGCCCCGAAGGTGGCCAGCCCAGTGGCGATCTGCTCGCCGCGCTGGAGGCTGAATTTGGCTCTGTTGAGGCTTTTAAAGAGGCCTTTAGCAACAAAGCGATTGCCCATTTTGGCTCAGGTTGGGCTTGGCTGGTGCAAACCGCTGAAGGCAAATTGGCGATCACAGACACCCACGATCAGGTCTGCCCGGTTTCTCTCGGTCAGGTGCCCTTGCTGACGGTCGATGTCTGGGAGCACGCCTATTACCTCAAATACCGCAATGTCCGTCCCGAGTGGGTCAAGGCCTTCTGGAACGTGGTCAATTGGAATAAAGTGGCTGAGCGCTACGCTGCAGCCAAAGGCTAGTTTTTAAAAGTGCTCCCCAGACGGGGAGTGGCTGAGAAGCGATCAGGTCTGTCCTGGTCGCTTTTTTGCTGGGTATTTTGCTGCAGCCTTTAAGGCTGGGGTGAATCGCCTTCAGACTCGTCTTCTGGCTCATCTTGATCTTCGTCTGGCCAGGGGGCGCTGCTTTCCACTGCTGCGCTTTGCAGCCAAGGCTTGAGCAAATCCAGCAGGGCTTCGGCTTGGGTGGCATTTAAGGCTTGGGCCAGTATCAGCGTTTGTTCTTCTTGCACTTCAGCATTGGGGGGCCGCCAGCTGAGGATCAGGCTCTGCCGATCAAAGGCGCCGGGCTCCAAGACCAATTTGCCCAGCTCAGAGAGCGGGTAACTTTGCCAAGCTCCCCGGCGACGCAGCGAGAGACTTTGGCCACTGAGGGCAAATTCTTTGCGCCAGCGCAGGGGCCAGACCAGCCAGAGCAAGAGCAGCAGGGCCGCCAGGCCACCGCCAAAGGCGGCCAGCGGCACATAATGGACCTGTTCTATCGGGGCTGCCTGTTCAGCAAAGCCCTGGGCAAAGAGCCGGATATTGCCCGCCAGAATATGGGCGGCGGGCTCTTCTGAGAGCGTGGTGATCCAGATTTGGTTTTGGGTGGTTTGCAGCACGATATCAAAGACGGGGATCGGCTCTTTTTGATCGGGCTGTTGGATGGTTTTGGGGATCACCAGGATGTCGCGGATCGCCCCCACAGGAATGGCGTTGCGGGTCTGGCGCAGCAGGGCCTGTTCCTGAAAGACGCAGGCCGGTTCGGGGGTTTTGGCGCAATAGAAGCTGAGCTTTAGCACCTGGGTCTGATCGTAAGCAACAATGCCAATCAGCAAGAAAACGACCGAGAGCAAGAGCAGGGTCAGGCGGGCCCAGGCCCCGCCGCGCTGTTTGATCCGCAATTGGCCGCTGGTTTCGCGGTAGATCCAGGTGTTGCGCCAGTTGAGACCTGGCGAGAGGCGTTCGGCTTTGACTTTGGGCCGCCGTTGCAGGGCTGTGGCTTCTGTCGCTATTTGTGCCTGTGTTTCTGGCTCTGTTTCTGGGGTTGTGGCAGGCTGTGATGGCCAGGTCTCTGCTTGGGTTGAAAAGGGCTCAAGATAAACTTCAGCGGGGCTATCGCTGGCTGTGCTTTCGGTTTCTGTATGGGAGGGGGTCACGGTTATTTCGGGCTCGGCCTCACTTGGTGCAAGTGCTGGGGTGCTGTCTATCGCTGTTGCGAGAGCGGGATCGACTGTGGCTGTGAAGGTCTTTTCCTCAGCCAAGCTGTCGGGAATGTCGAGGCTATCGGGGCTGTCTGCTTCTGGAGCGGCTTCCGCAGGGATTGGCACCCGAATCCATTTTGCTTTAACAAAAGGCAGGGCCAGCGGGTAGCGGTAGAGCTGGCTTTTGCCAGCCCGAATGGCGGCGCTGATACCGGCCACCAGTCCGACCAAAACCAGCAGCCCGCCCAGACCCAGGCCGAGATAGACAAAGTATTCCGAGTTGAGTTCAATCGGCAATTTGATCGGCACATAGCTCTGCACCAAAAATATCCAGGCCAAACCGACCGTCAGGCCACCCAAGAGCAGCAGATGTAAGACAAAAGAGAGCTGAAAATTGAGCAGGCTCCGGGCGTGTTGGGCCAAAAAGACCGAACGGCGGCGTTGGCGCAGCCAAACGATCAGGGGCAAGAAGAAAAAACCGGGCAGGCCGAGCAAATGCAACAAGACGGCGGCCCGCCGCTCTTTTTTGCTGCTTTCAATTTGGGTTGGTTTGTCGTCGGGATCGAGACTCAAGGGGCGGCCCAATACCGCCTCGCGGAAGGGTCTGAGCACCATCAAGAGCGGCGAGAAGAGAATCGTGAAGATTTTGATATCCTGCATTTGCAGCAGCAGGAGAATGCCAACAATGCCAAAGGCCAGATTCTGAACCCAGGCCGCCAAGACGGGGGGTACGGTACCGGCTGCCCCCAAACTGGTAAAGGTCGAATAGGCCAAATACCAGACAAAGACCAGGGCAATGCTGATCGCCACGCCAAAATAATTGCCCATTTTGGAAAAGCGAATGCCAATCGGGGCCGCCAGCAGAATCGTAAAAAAGGTCGCCAGCGGCAGCGAAAATTTGGTGTGGTAGTCCATTTCGTCGCGTTTGGTGTCTTCGCCCCGCTTGCGCTTTTCGTCGATCAATTTGGCGGCTTCTCCCGAAGCGACCTGGCGCACATCCACGCCATTGTTAAAGATCAGCTCGGGTTTGAGATCCATTTCAATTTCCATGCGTTCAAAGCGGATTTCATGATCGACAAAACCCTGGTGGTCGAGTTTGCGCAGCACCCCTTTGTTGAGAATCCACTTGGTCTGTTTGCGCGTGGCGGTCTCAGCGGTAATGATCTGGGGGTGCCCGCCTTTGCTCTGGTCCATGATATATATTTTTTTGAGCAGGTTCTTTTTGCGGTCGATCGACTGCACATAAAAATTGCGGTTATCCGCCTTGAGGAAATTTTTCTCTTTCAGCGCTTGCAGGGGCTCGCGCTTCATCATGTTTTTGAGAATTTCCACGGTCTGCTGGTTGGCCCAGGGCACGACCTTTTCTTGCAGGCCCCAGCCAATCGCGCTGATCAGAATTGAGGCCAGAATCACCGAAGCTATGACGCGGTTGAGGCTGATCCCCGCTGCCCGCAGGGCAATGATCTCTGAATCTCGCCCCAATCGCCCCAAGGCCAGCAAGGTGGCAAACATATACGCCACGGGCAGGGTCACAACCACAATCGCAGGCAGGTTAAAGGCCAACATCCGCCCCACGGTGCCCGGATCGATATTGCTTTTGACGATCAGCTCCATGAAAATATACAGGGTATTGGAGATCATGATGATCATAAAGGCCAACACCCCGGCGAGAAAGGGCTTAAACAGCTCTCCGAGGATATAGCGGTCGATCAGACGAAAGAAGGGCATGAATTTACCTGTTTACAGACAAAAAGCGGCAGGCGCACAGCGCTGCCGTGTAAATGTCGGCCCTGTTCAAGGACTGGGATGCGCTGAGGCCACACCCGGACGGTCGTAAGCCGAGTAAAGCCGTTTGACGCGGTGATAGGTCAGGGCTTGGTGGGCACCCAAAATGATCCCGCCGCCAACCAGCCAGCCCACACCCCATTGGATCGGGCCAGGAGGCAGATAATACCAAGCAGCGGCCAAAAGAATATTTAGCAACGACATCGGCACCAGGTATTTCCAGCAGAAATTGAGCATCAGATCTACGCGGAAACGGGGCAAAGTGCCTCTGAACCAGAATATCACAAAGATAATCACATAGCTTTTGAGCATAAACCAGACCCAGCTGGGCAAAAAGGCGGGGCCGAGCCAGCCGCCCAAGAAGAAGGTGGTGGCAAAGCCTGCGATCGCAAAAGCGCCCAAAAATTCGGCCATATAAAAGAGGCCAAACTTCATGCCGCTGTATTCGGTGTGAAAACCGGCAATCAATTCAGATTCGGCTTCGGGCATGTCAAAGGGCGAGCGGTTGACCTCGGCCACGCCGCTGATAAAAAAGATCAAGAAGCCCAGCAGGCCCCAGGGGGTAAAGATATACCAGCCCGCTTCCTGGGATTTGACAATCTCCAGTGTGGACATCGAGCCCGACATCATCAGCACCACAACCATCGAAAAACCCATTGGGATTTCATAGGAAATGACCTGGGCCGCTCCACGCAGGGAGCTGATCAGCGAGTAGGTATTGTGGGAACTCCAGCCCGCCATCAGAATCGCAATCGTCTCAATTGAGGAGATGCTCATGATAAAAATCGTGGCCACATTGAGGTTGACCAAGAGCATGTCTTTGCCAAAAGGCAGTACCGAAAAGAGCATCACAGCGGGAATCACGACCAACATCGGGGCCAAACTGTGCAAAAGCGGGTCGGCCGCTTTGGGAATAATGTCTTCTTTGACAAACATCTTGATCCCGTCGGCAAAGGGCTGCAGCGAGCCAAAGATACCGACGCGGTTGGGGCCATAGCGCTTTTGCATGCGCGCCACCACTTTGCGCTCCATCCAGGTCAGAAAGAGCATGGTGGCGGGCCCAAAGATCAAAATGGCAGTGATGCCCATCATGATCCCCAGTTGGGTCGAAAATTGTTTGTAAATCGGGGCGGGAATCAGGGTCTCATTGACCTTCATAATCAGGGCATAGAGCCCTGTAAACAGACCTTCGATTGGATTCATTGCCAGTCCAAACCTCCTTTGCGCCAAGCATATGCAAGCCCGAGCAGGAGCACCGACAAAAATACGGCCATTTCAGCCAGGGCCACCGGCCCCAATTTTTTGAAGTTGACGGCCCAGGGATAGACATAGAGAATTTCGATCGAGAAGATCAAAAAGGCCAGGGCAAACAGATAATACTGAATATTGTATTGGACATGCGGGTCGGATTTGGGGTGCAGACCGCACTCATAGCTGGCGTCTTTGGCGGTATTGCCTTTGCGTGGGCGAAAGAAAAAGGCCCCCGCAATCGGCAGGGTCGAAAAAATGATTGCGACCAGCGAAAAAATACCAATAATGCTCCAGGCGGCTTGTTGTGTCATGCTTCAGTCTCCTTTTCGGGGGCGGTGGGAGCTGTCTCTTCCGCCGGAGGTGTTGAATTTTCTGTTGTGGGGGCGGGTGCCTCAGCGGCTTCCGTTGCCGCTTTTTCGGCAGCTGCTTTCTCGGCCGCTTTTTTGGCTTTGACTTCCGCCGCTTTTTTCAGCGCAGCCTCTTTGAGGGCGGCCTTTTCTTCGTCACTTAAGACCTTTTTGGCGGGTTTTTCGGCAGGGGCTTCGCTGCTCTCCGGAGCAGAGGGAGCTGTTTCTGCCGCTTCAGCCACAGGGGCTCCATCTGCTGTTCCAGCTTCCGCTGCGGCTTTTTCAGCGGCCTTCTTGGCCTTGAGTTCGGCTGCTTTTTTGAGCGCAGCTTCTTTCATGGCGGCTTTTTCTTCGTCAGTTAAAACCTTTTTGGCGGGTTTTTCAGCACCTGCTGTTACAGCAGCGCCCTCTGCCGCAGGGGCGGCTGCCTCTCCGCTTGCGCCACCGGCTGCAGCCTCTTCTTTGGCAGCAGCGGCTTTAGCGGCAGCTGCGGCTTTTTTGGCTTCTTCTTTGGCCTTTTTGGCCTCTTCGTCTTTGCGGCGGGTCTCGTCTTCGGCAGCACTGGCCTGTGGCCGGACCTGAGCATAATACTCAGCGGGTACGTGCAGCTTGTCGATATCGTAGACGTAGTTTTCGCGCCGATTTTCGGTCACGGTCAGTTCAAATTGATGGTCCATTTTGATCGCATCAAAGGGGCAAAATTCGGAGCAGAGCCCACAATTCATGCAGACCGAGGTGTCGATAAAAAATTCATCGGGTTTGGGCACCGGTTTGCCCGCATCGTCGGTTTGCTGCACAATCCAGATACATTGCGGTGGGCAGACCTTGGCGCAGATTCCGCAGGAGGTGCAGCGGGTTTCTTGTTCGCCATTTTCTTTTTTGTCGTAGATCAGCATGGGCAAGACGCGGAAGCGCTCATAGGTCGCGCCAATGGGCATATTCACATCCGGGTACTGCACCGTGACCACACCCTCGGAATAGCTGCGCAAGCCATTTTCGGGCTGGCCTTTGCCAGACAGGCGTTTAAAATCTTCGACATAGGTGTCTACAAAGGTTTTCAGGGTGTAGAGCAGCCCTTTGAGAACGGATGTGCCGTAAATTTTCATCGATCCACTTCTCCCAGTACAATATCCAGGCTGCCCAGAATGACGACCACGTCAGCCACCTGATGGCCCCGGCTCATCTTTTCGAGGGCCGTGAGGTTGATAAAGCTGCCTGAGCGAATATGATAGCGGTAGGGGTTGGCTTTGCCGTCGCCGACGACATAATAGCCCAATTGGCCTTTGGGGCTTTCAACAGCCGCATAGACCTGGCCCGCGGGCACACGCATATTCCACTGCTTCTTGGAGATGATCTCCCCTTCGGGCAGCCCTTGGCGGGCCTGTTTGAGAATCTTGAGCGATTCGTGCAATTCACCCAAACGCACCAGATAGCGCGAGTAGACATCGCCTTTGGGCTGGGTGATCACGTTAAAGTCAAAGCGATCGTAGATCGAGTAGGGCTGATTGCGGCGCAGGTCGTAGTCCACGCCACTGGCCCGCAAGACGGGGCCGGAGCAGCTATAGGCAATCGCTTCTTCTGCTGAAAGTACGCCCAGGCCTTGGGTGCGCTCCATGACAATTTCATTGGTGGTCAAGAACCTATCCAGCTCGTCAATCATACGTGGCAAACGCTCGTTGATCAAATGGTCAAAGGGTTTGTAAAATTCGTCCGGCAAATCGTGGGCCACGCCGCCAAAACGCATATAATTGCACATAATCCGCGCGCCACTGACCATTTCAAACAGATCGAGAATCAGCTCGCGCTCTTGGGCGGCATACAACATCGGCGTAAAAAACGCACCCAGGTCATTCAACAAAAAGCCCTGGGCCCAAAGATGGCTGGCAATGCGGGTCAACTCCGACATAATCACGCGGATATACTCCGCCCGTTCGGGCACTTCCATGCCCGCCAGTTTTTCGACCGCCAAAACATAGCCGTGGTTATTGGCCATGGAGGTGATATAGTCGAGGCGATCGGTATAGGGGATATTCATAATCCAGGAATTGCGCTCGCCGATCTTTTCATGGTTGCGGTGCAAATAGCCCATGATCGGGTAGAGACGCACCACACGCTCGCCATCAAGCGCCAATTTCATGCGAAACACACCATGGGTACTCGGGTGCTGCGGGCCCATATTCACTTCAACCAGATCGGTCTGCAGGCCCCCTTCGGGGCTGATCGCGGCCAAAGCGGGATCGTCGTCTTGGTAGTCGAAAGTGTCGGGATCCCAGCTTTCGGGGTAACGCACGTTGCGGCCCCAGATGTTTTTGTCTTCGGCAAAATTGTGGTGGCCTTCGCGCCAGCGCGAGCCAAAGATCTTGATCGGCTCTTCGTAATAGGGTTCGAGGTAATCTTTGCGCAGGGGAAAGCCTTCAAAACCGTCCCACATCAAAATGCGGCGCAGATTGGGGTGGCCCTCAAAGCGAATGCCCAGCATATCGTAGGCTTCGCGCTCCTGGAAGTCGGCTCCCGGCCAGAAGGGTGTCAAAGAGGGCACACTGGGTTTTGCTTTATCGGCCCGCACAACCAGGGTGATCGGGGCTTTTTCGGCCGAGGTGTGCCGCGGAGCGCTGAGGTTATAGACCACTTCGAAGCAATCGAGAAAGTCCACGGCGGTCAAATTGGCCAAATAGGTATAGCCCTGTTCGCGCAGCTTAAAGACCACACTTTGGAGCTGATTGGCTGGCACGAGCAAGGTGCTGGCAGTGGTGACTTTGACCTCTTGGAAGGCGTTGACGATCTCCTGCATGGCAGGGGTGATTGTGGGCGGGTCTACAGCTTTTTTCTTGCGGGCTGCGAGTTTCTTTTTCTTGTCGTCGGCTTCATCCGTTGCGGGGTCTGCCGGTGGCTCGGGGGGTTCGGGCTCATACACCGGGAAAGCGGCGAAGTATTCAGGCAAAATGGCGGGCGCGGGCTGGGTCTTGCCCTCGGCCATGGCCTGTTTGATCGCCGGGATTTGGCGCGGATCGACCAAGTCAGGGCCCAAACGCGGCACAACCCGTTCATCGGTGCTGTTTTTGGTGTACCAACGCACATCGCGGTGGTGCTGTTTGTCGATTTTTTCTTGCAATTCAATTAAGCCTGCAAACAGAGCTTGGGGTGTGGGCGGGCAGCCGGTGATATACACATCCACGGGGATAAATTCGTCAATGCCCGAAACCACGTTATAACCCTCTTTAAACGGGCCTCCCCCGGTCGAACAAGCGCCCATCGAGAGCACATATTTGGGCTCGGGCATTTGGTTGTACAGGCGCACAATCATCGGGATCATGCGTTTGGTGACGGTGCCGGAGACAATCATCAAATCGGCTTGGCGCGGCGAGGCTCTAAACAGTTCAGAGCCAAAGCGAGAAATATCATAACGGGAACTGGCGGCGCAGATCATTTCGATCGCGCAGCAAGCAAGGCCAAATTGCATTGGCCAAATCGAGGAGCGGCGGCCCCAATTGCTCAAAAAGTCGATCACTTTATCAACGGAAGTGATGGAAACGTGTTTGCGAACCTCTGCCTCAAGGGCAGCAGCTTCGTCCTGGGGACCTTGTATGACGCGTAGTTCACTCATGCTTGATTACCGGTAGGTGGGCTGGGTTGTTTCTGCAGATTGCTGTTAAGTGTAACATAAATGCGTTCCAGGGCATGAGGGGATAGCGCGCAGCCATTTTGG
Source organism: Candidatus Blackallbacteria bacterium (assembly GCA_051715345.1). Taxonomy (GTDB): domain Bacteria; phylum Cyanobacteriota; class Sericytochromatia; order UBA7694; family UBA7694. The sequence continues at coordinate 58,587 of JBPXJQ010000024.1, read as the reverse complement.
CTGTAATTGGCAACGGCCTAAATCAAACAGCTGTCATTTTCCTCGTGGACGGTCGCGGCTTTCCAGCAGCTATCGAGATGGGTTTCGACCAAAGCGATCAGATCTTTGTCCAGCTTGTTTTTGAGCCCCATGTCTTTTAAGATCGCCAAAATTTTTTCAGGGGGCAGCGGGCCCCGGTAGGGGCGGGTCTGGGCCAGAGCCTGAAAGACGTCTGCCACAGCCACAATCCGGGCTTCTTGCGAGAGACTGACCTTTCTCAGCCGGTAGGGATAACCATCTCCTGAGAGGGTCTCATGGTGAAATGCGGCCCATTCCGCGACTTTTTCGAGGCCGTCGATCTGGCGCAGAATCTGGTAGCTCTCAAAGCTGTGGCGCATCATCACGGCTTTTTCCGCTTCGTTCAGGGGGCCTGTTTTATCCAGAATGGCGTCGGGGATATTGAGTTTGCCCAAATCGTGTAACAGACCCGCCACTTCGAGCAAATAACAGGTCTGTTTGTTGAGGCCTGCTAATTGGCCAAGGTGGTGGGCCAGATTGCCCACTCCCAGCGAATGACTGGCGGTAAAGGGGCTTTTGGCATCGACAATACAGGCAAAGAGTTTGGCGACTTGCAAAAATTCATCGGGACTCATCTCGCGGTTGAGGTGGTGTTGCGACATTTCGCGCAGGTAGAGATTCAAATGCCGCATCTCCAGCGTTAACCAGAAAAATTCACTGCTGCTGGTGTCCAAAAAGGCCGTGAGCAAATGGGGAGAAAACATGGTTTCGCCATGACCGCTCAGGGTGGTTTGAATTTCGTTGCGAGCGAGCAAAATATCTTGGTCCTTGTGGTGGGAGGCCAGGGCATCTATGCGGTCGGTCAAAAAGATCAAATTGGCCATCAGCCGGGTGTCTTCTTCAAGGGGGCGTTCTTGCAGTCGATCCCAATGGGTGTGGTGATAGAGTACAATCTCCGCTAAATGTTTAAATGTCGGCTGTTCTTCGAGCATGCTATAGCCCCGAGTACAGTGATTGCCCGAGCCCCGCCAGTCGAGTTCCCCAACCAAATGGGCGTGTTCACGGGTGGACGAGACCCCGCAATCGTGAAGAAGTCCAGCGTGGTAAATCTTATCCAGATCCGCTTGCGGCCAATCCATGTGACGGGCGCATTCGGTGGCCATAAAGGCCACCCGCTTGCAGTGTTGGTAATCGTCGACCCCCACCAGATCCAGGGTGTCGGAGAGGGCATTTACAATTTGGCGAAAATCTATGTTCATCAGCAGCGATTTAAATCCTTCGGGGTACCCGGCGTTTTAAAGGAAGTGTCTGGACCTGTTTCGGGGAATTGCAGTTGTCTCATTATAAACTTAAAACACAATTTTTGTAGGTGTTTTGGCCCGGTGAGCAATGGGGGTGAAAATCACCCAGCACATGTCTGATAACGGGTTTGATCTTCTGCCGCTCTTCGGAAAAAGGCCAAAATCTGCTACCATGTGGAAATGCCTTTCTAAAAAATCACACGGGCAGAAACACAAGGAGCAGGCATGAGTTCAAACCTGGGAATGGCCACCGGCGAACTGCAGCAAATGCATGTCGAAGGGGGCGGAGAGAGTCTCTGGAGAGAGGCCTTAAAGCGCCTGCTTCGGGATAAAATTGCCGTCTTTGGCGGAATTGTGATTGTCTTGTTGGTCTTTGTGGCTGTGGCCGCCCCCCTGATCACGCCCCACAAGCCCCACGACCAAGCTGGCAATGGGACCTCAGCCTATGGTATGCCTTTGCCGATCAACAGCTGGGGCAAAAAACTCACGCTCGAACTCAAAGCGCCGGTTGAACGGGAACTGATCATTCCCCCCAATGTCATCTACGTTACCCCCCAGGGCGAAGAATTCACGGCCCGTGACAATATCACCTTCAAGCCCGGCGAAAAGACCCTGACCGTGCCCGTCAACCCCGTCAGCCCGGCCATGGCCAAAGCCCAAGGCGGTAGCATGCTCAAAATCGAAAATGCCGACGAGCTCAATTTGCCTGTGGCTTCGGCCCAATTGCTCAACGACAAGCTCTTTTTGCTCGGTACCGATGCCAGCGGGCGCGATGTCTTAAGCCGCCTGATTTTTGGCGCCCAGGTGTCGCTCCAAGTCGGCGTGATCGCCATTGGCCTGGCCGTGGTGATTGGCACGGTGTTGGGCCTGATCTCGGGCTATTTTGGTGGCTGGGTCGATACCGTGATCATGCGCTTCACCGACATCATGATGGCTTTCCCAGATCTGCTTTTGGTCATGGCGATTGTGGCGGTGATCAACCCTTCCCAATTGGGCAACAGCGACAGGGCCTTAGACAAGGTTTTAAATGGCTTTTTTGGCATTGCCGCGCTTGCGGGCATCACCCCCGAGGTGATCTTTATTTGTATTGCCATTTCAATTGTCAGCTGGACCCAATACGCCCGTTTGGTGCGCGGCCAAGTCCTCACGATCCGCGAAATGGAATTTGTTGAGGCCTCGCAATCGCTGGGGGCCAAATCTTCGTATATTATGTTCCGGCATATTTTGCCCAATGTGGTGGCCCCGATTATTGTGGTGGCAACCATGGGGGTGGCCGGGGCGATCATGACCGAGGCCTCGCTCAGCTTTTTGGGCTTTGGGGTCAAGGTGCCCACCTCCAGTTGGGGCAGCATGATCAACGATGGGCTGGGGTATTTCCGTGACGCACCCTTGATTCCGCTGATTCCCGGTCTGGCCATTGCGATCACGGTTTTTGCCTTTAATCTCTTTGGGGATGGGGTGCGGGATGCCCTTGATCCACGTTTAAAATAATTCCACGTTTAAAATAATCCCGCGCTTAAAAGCGTCGGTCATCTGTTTGATGAATCATTATTGGGGTAGGTTTGTTTATGTCTCGTAAGGTTTCACTGCTCACGGTTCTTTTATTGGGTTTGACGGCCTGTGCGCCGCAGGCTTTACCACCTGCCAATCCGGCAGCCAACCCAGCAGCCTTGATTCAGGCCCAAAATGCCCAAAATGGGCAAGAGCCGCTGCCCGCGTCTTTTAACGAGAAACAATACCTCGATCTCTCCGTCAAAACCATTCTCGAAGATCTCGATCAGGGCTCCGAAGCCAGTTTGCAGGCCTATCTCGACTGGGGCAAAAGCCAACCCGAATATTTTAAAGGTTCGCGCAATACAATCGGGGCCCAGGTGGCTCAGACTCTGCGCAGCCGCTCTGCCAACGCTGGCCGTTTTGCGGGCCGCGTGGCAGAAATCGAAGCCCTGTTAAAAACCCCCGTCAAAGGTGTCTCGCCCGAGGCCTATAAGCCGATTGATTTTAACCGCGATCAGGGGGCGCACAAGTCCAAATTGGCGGAGTGGTGGTATTATACCGGCCATTTGCAAACCGCTGAAGGCCGCCCCTATGGCTATGAACTCTGCTATTTCCGCGTCGCGCCGGTGATCAATTTTGCCCACTTGGCCGTGACCGACGAAAAAAACCAAACCTTTACCTACGAGCGCAATTTTTACAGGCCCTCAGCCGTGAGTTTCTCAAGTGAAAAGAACAAAGTGGGTTATGGCCCTTTGCTGAGTGATCAGGTCGGCCCTTTTGCCTATACCCTGCAGTTCCCGCTGGGTGGGCGCTTTAAATTGAATTTGCGTATGGAATCCGAAAAACAACCGCTGATGATCAACGGCAATGGCCTGATCGACATGCCCGAAGGTCTGGATTCGTATTATTATTCAGTGACCCGCATGAAAACGGTGGGCACCCTCGAAGTCGATGGCAAGGCCTTTCCCGTCACGGGCCAGTCTTGGATGGATCACCAATGGGGCCATTTTGTCGCCTTGCGCATCGGCTGGGATTGGTTTTCGTTCCAAATGGACGATGGCAGTGAATACAATCTCTTTGGCTTCCGCAAGCGCAATGGCGAAAAGCTGGAGCGCTATGTCAATGGCCTCGACAGCCGCAGCAAACCCATCCATGGTGAGGGTTTTAAAATTGAGCGCCTGCAGTGGTGGAAGAGCCCCAAAACAGGCCGTCTCTATGTGACCCGCTGGCGTGTGCATCTGCCCCAGACCGGGGAGAGCTTTGAAGTCGAAGCCGTGCAGGCCGATCAAGAAGTGGCGGCCACCAAGCCCTATGATATCGCGCCGACCTATTGGGAAGGGCGCTGCAAGATCACCAAAATCCGCCCCGATGGCAGCCGCGTGAGTGGCATGGGTTATACCGAGCATTTTGACTATACCCGGCAAATTGGCGCGGATTAATCTTCTCCATGGGCATGGGAGCAGCCGCCGCCTTCGCGGTAGACCAAGGCCCGAATCAGATCTTCTTCGCCGATCTCTGCCAGGGCCTTGGGCAGGTGGTAGTGGAGAGCCGGGCTCTCAGGGGGCTGCACGCTTAAAAGGGTTTCTGTTTTACCCGTGGGCAGCAGGCCTTCTTGCAGGCGGATGCGGGTCTCGGGACTGAGGGGCAAAAGCTGGCGCAGGGTCGCTTCCAGCTTGGCCTGAAGTGTGTCTTCTGTGTCTTCTGGGGGCATGGAGTTAGGTTCAGACATAAGGCAAACGCAGACGGGCCCGTGCCCCTTGGGGAATGTTGGGCAGCAATTCCAATTGGCCACCCAAAGCTGTTGCCAGCAAATAGACCGAGTAGAGCCCGAGCCCCGTACCCGTCGGGCGCGTGGTCACAAAGGGCTCACCCAGATGGCTTTTCACAATTTCGGGCCAGCCAGGGCCTTGATCTGCCACTTCCAGCAGGACATGGCCGGTGTGGGCCTTTAAGCAAATTTCCAGCGGCTGTGAGGGCCCGGCAGCTTGGGCTGCATTGTCGAGCAAATTAAACAGGGCCTGTTTCAGGGCCAGTTCTGGCAGCGGAACTTTGAGTGATTCAGGCAGAGCAAAATCCAGTTTGAGGGGGGGAGTGGGGTTTTTCTCGGCCCATTGGCGGCTCAGTTCGCGCAGTATGGGTTCCAGCGACAGCGGCTTGAGACTCGATAAACTCTCTGCTGTGGGCAAAGAGGCCAGATTGTGCAAGCGGTTTTCACATTGGGCTTGGGCCTGTAAGGCGGCGATCAAATCTGCGGGCTGTTGATCGGCGTCATAGTGGCGGCCCAGGCGTTGCAAGCGCAAACGCAGGGTGTTTAAAGGCGTTGCAAATTCATGGGCCACCCCCGCTCCCAGAGCGCCGAGCAGGTGAATCCGCTGCAAGCGCTCCTGTTGCGTTTGCAAGCGTTGCAATTGCTGGCGGTAATGGCTCAAATTGAGAGAAACCCAATGCACAAAGCCCCAAACGGCGACCAAAATCAGGCTTTCTATCGCCGTGGCCAGCAGCGAAGAGAGCCGGATATAGCCACCAAATTGGCTCCAGAGATAGGTGACGGGATTGAGCAAATAGACCGAGACCAGCACAAGACCTAAAAAAAGCAGGCTGATGCGCGTGGGCAAAAGCACGGCAGCCAGGGTCACATGTAAAAAGACCAGCGGAAAAAAGGGATTGTGAATGCCGCTCACCAAGCTGATGGGAACCAAAAACAGAACCCAGTCCAGCAGCATCCAAAAGAGCAGACGCCCAGGGCGTTCAGGGCGCTCAGACTCACGCGGGTAGGTGTTGAGCCGCCAGCCTGCGATCAGATTGGCAAACACCAGGAGCAGCGTCAGCCCAGCCAATACGGGCACCTGTTTGGGCAAGATCAGATTCAAACTGGCTGCCAAAATGATGCCTGCGGCCTGTACACCCACGGTCAACCAGCGCAAGAGTACCAACCAGCCCAGCTTGGCTTCGGTTTCGCTGGGCTGTGGTCGGGTGGGCAAAAGCCACTGGGGCAGGTTATTGATATTCAGAGCCGCTGACATCTTTGCTTTTTCTTCTGCTTAAATGCTGCACTTGCAGGATCTGATCCAGAGGTGATATAACCCATCTTAACACCGACCTCGATTATTTTGTTTTGGGAGTTTAGTTGTGACCCCTGATGATCCTTCCCCCGCGCTGCTTTTGGTTGAAGACGATGCGGATTTTCGTGCCACATTGCAGCTTGAATTTGGCGAAAAAGGGTATGCTGTGAGCGAATCTGCGAACCTGGCTGAGGTGCAAATTCTGCTTGAGAAACAGATCTTTCGCTTTGCTGTCGTGGACTTGCGCCTTCAGGGCGATTGGGGCCTGGATGTGGTTAGCACGATTCAAACAACCCAGCCAGGCTGTCGCACGGTGGTTTTAACCGGCTATGGCAGTATCTCGACGGCGGTTGAAGCGATCAAACGCGGAGCTGTAAATTACCTCACCAAACCGGTTTCGCTGGAGCGCCTCGAAAAGGCCCTCTGGGTCGACTTGCCGCCTGGAGAAGAGGATCCCGACGAGCCGATCGAAAGTTTGGAGCGTCATGAGCGCGAGTACTTGGAATATGTCTTGGCCCGCTGTGGCGGAAATATCTCCAAAGCAGCCCGCTGGCTCAATCTTCACCGCCAAAGCCTGCAGCGCAAATTGCGCCAGACCGGCCTGAAATAATCCACCTGCAACAAAATGCTGCAGGCCTCTCTGTGGCTATCTGCTTGGGCTGAGTTCCACTTATCGCTATGCTGGAAGTGCTATTTCTGCTTTTAATTAAGGAGTGTTTTCCATGCGTCGCTTTGCTTCTGTTTTAACTTTGCCCTGTTTGCTGGTGGCCTGTGCGGCCCCCGTTAATACCCCTGTTTCTCAAACCTCTGCCAGCCCTGCTGTTGCAAATGGACAAAAGATCAAAATTCAATTTAAAGCCGAGGTCAATGGCCAGCCTTTTGCCTGTGGCCAGAGCTATACAGGTCTGGGCAGCAGCAAAACCCAAATCTCCCCGCTGGATTTTCGCCTGTATCTGAGCCAAGTTCAGCTGATCAATGCCCAGGGCCAAGCTGTGCCTGTGCAATTGGATCAAGATGGCAAATGGCAACACAAGAATCTGGCCCTGCTGGATTTTGAAGACAAAACCGGCACCTGCGAAGGCACCCCTGAGACCCATTTTGAAGTGTCTGGAACGGTTCCTGCCGGCACTTATAAGGGGCTGAAATTTGAATTGGGCGTGCCTTTTGACCTGAACCATGGCGATGTCAACCAAGCGGCTTCTCCGCTCAATTTAACCTCGCTGTTCTGGGTCTGGCGCTCGGGTTATAAATTTGCCCGTCTCGATCTGCGCAGCACAGGTCAGCCCACGGGATGGTTCTTGCATTTGGGCAGCACAGGCTGTACGGGCATGCCCACACCTGTCGCCTCGGCTACGGCCCATGCCTCAGATATGCATGTTCAGCACGAAGTTGCAGCTCCAACAGCGGCCCATGGCGATACCTCGGACCTCTCGACCACTCCGCCTGCCAATTGTGCCCAGCCGAACCGTGTAACTGTCAATTTGCCCGAATTTGAAGTTCAAAAACACACAGTGGTCGCCGATTTGGGCAAATTGCTGGCAGACAGCAATCTTGATCAAAACCAAGCCAATAGCGCCGGGGGCTGTATGTCTGCTCCGGATGATGCCGATTGTGCAGGGGTTTTCAAAAATTTTGGATTGCCCTTTGGGAATCAGGCAACGTCAAGCCAGACTTTCTTTGCGCAGAAATAAAATGACTGGATTTGCCTGGCTGATAGGTGTCTTATTGGTTTTAAGTGCCTGTCAGCCCGTTTCTGAGGTTTTGACTGCTGCATCAGCAAAGGTGCCAGAGCGGCCAGCCACGTCTGATTGGAAATGGCAATTGCCGCCGGGTTATCCCGAACCCGCTGTGCCCGCAGACAACCCCATGACTTCTGCCAAAGTGGCACTGGGACGCCACCTCTTTTATGACCCCCGTTTATCTGCCAATGGCAAAATGGCATGCGCCTCTTGCCACGAACAAAAACGGGCTTTCAGCGATGGCAAGGCCACTCCCCAAGGGGTGCATGGCGATACCCTCAGCCGCAACAGCATGGCCCTCAGCAATGTGGCTTATGCCGCCGTTTTGACCTGGGCCAATCCCCATTTGACCCGCCTCGAAACCCAGATGTTGGTGCCACTCTTTGGCGAAACGCCCCCCGAATTGGGCTTGGTGGGGCAAGAGGCAGCCTTATTGGAGAAATTAAAGGCGGTGCCGCTTTATGTTTCACTCTTTGCGCAGGCCTATCCTGGGCAGGCGGAGCCGTTCCAACTCAAAAACCTGACCGCAGCCATTGCCTCTTTTGAACGCAGCCTGATTTCGGCCAACAGTCCTTATGACCGTTCTGTTTATTACAAAGAACCGCTGCCTGTAGCGGCTCAACGCGGGGCGGAGCTTTTTTTCAGTGAGCGCCTGGAATGTTTCCACTGCCATGGGGGTTTTAATTTCTCAGATGCCACGCGCCACAAACGGACAACCTTTGCAGAATTCAGCTTTCACAATACCGGCCTGTATAACCTGGGCGGGAGCGGTGCTTACCCCGAACCCAACCGCGGCCTTTATGAACTGAGCTTTGCGGCGCAGGACATGGGCCGTTTTAAAGCCCCGAGTTTGCGCAATATTGCCGTGACGGGGCCCTATATGCACGATGGCAGCATTGAGACACTGGCGGATGTGATTGAACATTACGCAGCGGGTGGGCGCACCCTCTCTGGCGGCCCTCACGCGGGGGTGGGAGCCGAAAATCCATATAAAAGTGGCTTTGTTAAAGGCTTTCAGCTCAGCGCTCAGGAAAAAGCAGATCTTTTGGCCTTTTTAAACAGTTTGACAGATACGGTATTTCTGAGTGACCCCGCTTTGAGTAATCCCTTTTGAGTCATTTTGTTTTTTGCTGGCCTGCAACAAATTGCTGCACCTTTGCCTGCCGCTATTTGCTTGGGGGAGACAAAGCGGCCTGTTAGATTGAAGGCATGTTGAAATCTTTTAAACGCTTTTATTCTTACTTCTTTGCTCCTTGTTTGGGTTTGAGTTTGAGCCTGGGCCTAAGTATGGGCTTTGGCCTCGGTGTTTGGACTCTGCCTGTTCAACCGGCTCTTGCCTGTCTGAGCTGTGGCTGCGGAGGCACCGGCAGTTCGGCTGATCTCGGCGCAATTGGCGGGGCAGCCAGTCTCTTTTCGGGATCCAGTAAGTGGCTGATTCAATCAGGTGTCAGTTTTCGCCAATACACAGGCAGCTTTAACGAGCGCGGGCAGTGGAGTCCCATGCCCGAAGAGAGCCTGATGCAAGGCTACCAAGCACTTTTGGGGGTGCTCTATTTCCCCACGCCCGAAAGCAGCATTGGGTTACAATTGCCCCTGCAAGGCAATTTTTTGTCTGGCGCGGCCTGGGGGGCTTTTGGCAGTGTGGCTCCCACCGATCGCGGCAATGTCTTTGGGGCTGGGCTCAGCGATCTGCAGTTTCAGGGCAGTTATAAATTTCTGGAATACGAAAATGCCGCTTTGGCTGCCTGGGGCAATCTGAGTTTGCCCACGGGCCAAGTCAATCCGAGTTTGCCTGAATGGACCACCGGAGCCGGTCTGGCAACGGCTTCAGCAGGCTTGCTGGGTCTGTATAAACCCAATTTTGATTGGGAGTTTTTTCTCAATCTGGGTTATTCCCGTGCCTTGGGTGAACCTGCCACCACTCTCAGCCCTTTCTTTGTGGGGCAGAGTTTGCTTTACCAGCTGCAGGCCAATTTTCAGTTTTTGCCCCGCTGGCATTTGGGCCTGGGCCTCAATGGCCAATGGGGGGCTTGGTCAGCGGGCAGCAGCGGCTTTCAGCCTGCAGCCAAATTCAAATTGGTGCCCAGTTTGCAATACGAATTTGACCGCTATCAAGGGGTGCGCATGGCCGTTGGGGTAGATTTACCTCTGGCGGGTTACAACGCCCAGACAGATTATGCGCTCTATCTGATCTATTACCAATTTATTGAATAAGGAATCTTTGGCATGAAAAAATTATTGCTTCTCTGTGTTTGTCTGAGTGCTTCTTTGGGCCTGTTGGCGGCTTGCCAAACCTCTCCTGGTACTTTGCCTTCGGTCCAGGCTTCATCCTCTGCTTTGCCTGCACCTTTTGCCACGATTCAGGTGGGCAAATCTCCCCATGGCATGGCTGCTGCTCAGGGCTTTGTCTACAATGCCAACAGCGGTGAAAACACCGTCTCGGTGATCGACAGCCGCAGCAATCAAGTGGTCAAAACCCTCACGCTGCCCCAGGGCAAACCCGGTTATCTCAAGGCCTTTCACAGCGAGACCCATGTGCTTTTGCTCAATCCCGAAGCGGGTTTGCTGCATGTGATCGATCCCAAACAAGATCATGCCCTTTTGTACAGCTTGCAAGTGGGCAAAGGGCCAGACAAAGTCGTGGTCAGCGCCGATGATAAAAAAGCCTGGGTTTCGCTCACGGGCGAAGCCGCTGTGACAGAGTTGGATTTTAGTGCTGGTCTGGCCCAAGCGCCAGTTCTGCGCAAATTGAATGTCGGCAAAGGCAGCAGCGATGGCCATGGGCACCGCGCTCTGGCCGTGGGCTTGCAGTGGCTGGCCGTGCCCAATCCGGGCGACAACGATCTGAGTCTCTTTCAGTCTGCAGGTAGCGAACGCAAAGTTAAAGCGGGCAACAGTCCCTCTGCGCTGGCCCTGCTCAATTGGGAGGGGGCTGATCAGGTCTTGGCGATTGGCAACAATGCCTCCAACACAATCAGCTTCCACGATATCGCCAAAAACAACACCACAACTTTGTCTGAAACCTTTATGGCACCGACCGAAATGGCGATCGTGGCTGCGTCGAAGCGCCTCTTTGTCACCCTCAGTGGCAGCAACGAAGTCGCGGCTTTTGATGCCGCCCAACAGAAATTACTGGGACGGATCAAAACCGGCCTGCGCCCTGTGCATATCTATTTGGCTCCCGCTCTCATGACCACGCAACACGAGGGCCACGATCATGGCCCCGAACTGTGGGTGGCCAATGATTCGGGTGATTCCGTGACCGTGATCGACAGTGAGACTTTGGCGGTCAAACGCACCTTGGCAGTGGGCAAAGGCCATCACAAAATGGCCTTTGCAGGCAATCAGGTCTATGTCAGCAATATTACCGACGGTACGGTCTCTGTGCTCAAACGTGAGTAAGCCTTAATCCCGCTCAGGGCGTTTGCGGTAGCCGGGTTGCTCCCATTTTGCGTGGCTTTGCACTCTGTCGCGCTCCTGCAAGAGCTGGGCAGCAATGCTGATGGCAATTTCAGCCGGTTCGTTGCTGCCCAAAGGCAAGCCGACGGGGCAATGCAATTGCGCCAGCAGCTCTTTTGAGATCCCTTCTTTCCCCAATTCGCGCTTGAGCACACCCGCTTTGGCGGGGCTGCCAATCACCCCCAAAAATGCAAAGGCCTTGGGATCCTGCGCTTGGCGTTTGAGGGCCGAGGCCAGAATAGGGGTGTCGTGGGCATGGCCCATGGTCAACGAGAGCAAATAGCTGCCAAAAGGCAGGTCGGTCACTTTCTCTGCGGGCTGTTCCGCCACTTCGGCCCTGAGCCGGGGGTGGCTGGGCAAGGCTTCAATCCACTTTGGGCGGGGGTCCCAGCAATAAATCTGGCAGGGCAAAGTTGTCAGCAGCGGAATCAGGGCCTGGGCCACGTGCCCTGCGCCAAACACGGCGATCGTCCAGGCCTGGGGGCGGTGGGCCTCCAAAAATATCCGCACGACCCCACCACAGGTCATGCCAATCTCTGTTTGCAGGTTCCATTCGAAATAGGCGTGGTTCTGGGTGCTTTTGAGCAATTTTAAGGCCTCTTGAATCACGCGGGCCTCAATTTTTCCCCCACCAATCGTGCCGCTGTGAAGACCGGCTTCGGTCACCACCATGCGCGCACCTACGTTTTGGGGCGCGCTGCCGGTGATGTCTACCAAAAGAGCCACGACCCAGGGTTTTCCTGCTTGGTGCAGTTCGTTTAAATGTGCGACAAATGTTGGGATATCATACATACCCCCGATTTTAACACGGTCCTCACCCTTTGGTCACATGGCTTGGCGGGCTCTGTGTTATACTAAATTTTGATATCGCGCAAAAAGGTAATTACCATGAAAAAATTCAGACATATTGCAACCTGGGCATTCCTGATCGGCAACGCGCTGCTTTTAACCGCCTGCCGCGCCAATTTGGGGAATTTCTTCGATCTCTATTAACTTAGGCCGTGTCTTCTTCACTTCAGCAAGACTACCATCTGTCCTCGGTTACCTATAAAGTTCAGCGCCTGTTCGAATTGCGTTCAGGCCTGTCTTTGTATTCAGAAGTGGGTCAGCTTCTAGATAAGCTTCAAGCGCCCCAACTCCAGGCTATTTTGCTTTCCCCCGACACACCCGAATTGCGGCAGATGCTCTGCCAATATTTGCTCTCGCGTCATTTTGGTCCCTTTCAACTCAAGACCTTGCCCGCGCCACTTTTTGACTTAACTGCACCTTTTCTGCGGGAGTTTGTACCTGCTTTAATTGCCGAACTCGAAGATCTGCTGCGCCAGGGCAAATTGTCTTTTTATTTGCTGGCCCGCAATATTTTGCTGCGCGAGATTCACTTTCTCGAAGAGGTCATGTCGCATTTTCAGATTCGCACCACTCCCCAAGACGCCCGGCGGCCCTTTCTCTTTGCCCATGCGGGCATCTATTTGGCCCTGCTGCGCACCCCTTCGGGGCCCTATGCGGGGGTCAACCAGTTGCTTTGGCAATTGCTCAATGATTATGGCTGGATTCAGCGCTGGCAGGCCGACTCTCAGCCGCTGCAGCAGCCCCTACAACAGCGCCTCTCCCCCAAACAGGAAATTGCAGGGTATAAACTCACTGAGACGGGCAAATTACTCTACGCGGCACTCGAACCTGTGGACATGCTCTCTGAGGCCTTTCAGGAGGCCTTGCATCACCATGTTGGCCAGCGCCTCAAACAGGCCGCCCCCATGCTCAATTCCGAGCTGGAAAAAGACCTGCGAGAATTGAGCCAGGTTGTGATGCAATTGGCCGTGCGCAAACACCCGGCCGTTGAAAAAATCACAGCCCAATTGATCTCGGTGGTTTGCCATTATTTGCCCCCAGATAGCCCCGCTTTGCGCGTCTTGGTCATCTTTACCCTGGTACAAGAACAGGTCTTGGGCACCCAAAATCTCAAATACCGCCTCAATGACAGCACCCGTGGCATGGCTGTTGCAATGGCCCGACTGATGGGGCAACACCCGGAGTGGCGAACAGATTTGGCTTGGGTGATGGCAGCCTTGCTCGATGGGGTTTTGGAAATCTATGAATCGTTTAATTTGGCGGACAATGCGCTGCGCTCGTTTTTAGAGGCTTTTGCCCAGGAAAAAGAGCAATTGATGCATTTAAATTGGGGAAAACAGGCAGCGCAAGCCCAGGCGCTTTTAACGGCTATTCAAACTTAAAGCCGAGATCTGCGGAGAACTTCTCTTCCCAGGTACTGGTGTCTTTGCCGCCATATTGCCATTGTTGGGTGGCACCCACCCAAACACTCTTTTTATCGTTGACATAATAGCGCGCTGAAACGCGGATGCCGACATCGGTATTGGCAAGATCTGCCCCATTTTGCAGTGGGTTAAAGGCATTGACCTGGGCCCGGCCTTCGAGACGATCGAGAAAGGTTACGTTCTCGGATTTGATACCCGTTGCTGAGACAATGGGGGCCTTCATAAATCCCAGGGTTTGTTTGGCCTCGATTACCATTTCAACCCCAACCTCGTTGTTCCAGCTCTTGCTGGCAGGATCGTGGGTCTGTTGTAAACCGGCCCCGACTTTGACTGAGTATTCACCCTGTTTGTCGTCGGTGGTATACGTGACTTTGGCACCGGTGGTCTCGCGGAACTTGCGCCCGTCGATTTCAGTCAGGGGGCCTTTGGTATAAAGCGAGATATACGGCACTTCAATTTTGACGTTGCCCTGTTCACCGATTTTGTGGGCGGCCTCGCTGGTTAATTCCAGATTATTGCGGGAGACGGATGTTTGGTCTTCACCTTTGACGAAGGTGTTGCCATATTCCACCAGCAAACGGTTTTTCCAACTGGTTTTGCCCTCTTCGTAATTCACATCGGTTTGTAAGGAACCTTCAAGTTTTGTGGCTGTTTTTTCACTGCCATACTGGCCGTTCCAGCCATCGCTGACAGAGGTATAATTGGCGTTGCCCTGAACGGTATAAATGCTTTTCCAGGGGCTCTTTTTTTCGGGCTCGGCTGCTTTCTCGGGCGCTTTTTCGGCGGGTTTGTCTGCTGCGGGTGCGGCAGGCTGGGCGGGAGCCGGCGCTTGCAGGCCCTGAGAGACGAGAGCAATCACATGGGGAACCACACTGCGATCAAATTGGTTCTGGGTCAGCGTGTCCATCAGGAGCTGGCTTTCCTCGGGGGACACCAATTTGTCTTTCAGCACCTCGGCCTGGATCTTTTCAAAGCCAGCAGCGTTGATCTTTTGACCGCCCGTTTGGGCTTGGGTCATTACCTGTTTCAGCGCTTGGATATCCATGGTCTCTCTCTGTTGAATCTCTTTGTTGAAAATTTTAAAAAGGCTTGATACAGATCTTATAGCCTTTTTGGGGGCCTGACTGCACCAAAGCCTTAATAAATCTTGATTAAATGAGTGTTAAATCTTCAGCTATTTGGCCTTGGCGTCAATCCGGCCCGAGGTCAGGCTTTGAATCTCAAAGCCAAATTTCTTCAATGCAGCGTTTTCTGAGAGAGAATCACCCAGATTATCCGCTTTGCCGGCAAATTCGATTTCATACTGAGCCTCTTGGTTGCGGTAGACTTTGCGCGTCAATTTGCGCACGCCATTGACTTTGCGCACAGCTTCCTGAAAGGCTTTTTCGCGGGCAAAACTCAGGCCTTTGACCACCATTTGCAGCATTTGAGTAGTAGAGGCAGGTAATTTGGCAATTTGTTTGGAAAAATAGCTGCCTGCATCTCCTGCCGCTTTTTCAATTGCTTTGGCTTCAGCTATCGCTTGGGTGGAACCACCCGCGACGCCATTAAATGATTTGGCTGCCAAAATTTCGCCTGTATCCACCCGGATCACCCGTGCATCAATCCGGCCTTCGGTCAGGATCGTTTTGATGCCGCCATAGGTTTCCATGGCGCCGGTCTCGGTCGGGCGGGTAAAGGTTTTGCCGGCCACCAGCACATCCACGCCATTGTCACGCAGGGTGGGCAGGGCTGCCATGTAATTGCCTTTGAGAATTTGATTCATGATCTGGGGTTGGTTGAGTTGCACCAGCGCATTTTCGTCAGCGACTTTAAAGCCCATTTCGAGAATCGAGCCATTGAGTTTGATACGGGCTGATTCGGTGGATTCTTGGGCGGTTTTGCCGTCCGGGGGAGCCAGGACCACCGCCACTGTCCACTCGCGCAAGAGGCCCATTTTGGCCAATTGTTCAACCAGTGGTTCCACACCCACTGTGGCCTGCAACTTGACATGGTAAATCTTGCCCTGGGCTTTTTCGGAAATAATTTTATAGCCACTCACAAAACCACTGGCTTTGGTCAAAATACTGTCTTTGATCACGACCGCATTTTCAACCAAGGTTTCTGACACCACATAAACGCCCATGGCCTGTTCGACGGCCATACGGTTGGCCTGGGCAATGGCCATTTCACGGGCCTGGGCCTGGGAACTCTCAATGGCGGCTTCACCTTCAACGGTCACCACCTGGCTTTCTTGCACAGCGGCGGTCACAGGCAAACTGCAGGCCAGTACCAACAGGGCGGCAATCAGGGTTTTGCTGAGTTTTTTCATGGCTATCTCCCTTAGGCTTTGTAAAAGATTGAGACGGTGGTATTTCCGCAGAGATCGCCGTCATCATCAGACACGGCACTTTCGCTCTGTAAGATGTTGACGATTTCTATCTCTGCATGTTCCTTCAGCCAGTCATTCAGATTGTCTTGAAGTTCTTCGGCATCACCGGCTTCAAATATGCGCACTTGTATCATAATTACCTATTGTCTACCCTTGGTCTATCTTTGGTCTAATCTTGCTCAGAATTGCCTGCAGTATACCACAGGGCACTCTTGCGACTTTTTGGCGCGCTTGAATCGGGTCTTTGACTTTTCAGGTTTTAGACTTTGGTTTTGGCTGGGTACAAAAAGTTCACGATTTTTTCCAGGGCATCCAGCACGCGGGGCGCTGGGCGTGAGATCAGATCATCGTTGATCAGCAGAATCCGTTTCTGTTTGACGGCCTGAAGCCGATCAAAGGGGCTGCGGTTTAATTTCACCCGGCTGGCCACCGTCTCAGGCAGAATCAGCACCTCTGGGTTGGTTTTGAGCAGGTGTTCCAGGCTGATATGTGGAAATGGAGCCTGTAATGGTGGCACCACATTGCGGGCACCCGCCAATTGCAGCACGTCGCCAATAAAACTCTGGGGGCCGGCAGAAATCAAGGGCTGATCCCAGAGCAAATAGAAGACCGACGGGGGCGGGCGCTTGGGGATTTTGCTGCGGATTTTGGCCAGACGTGTTTGCATCGCTTGGGCGGCTTTGAGCCCCTGAGCTGGGCGACCCACTGCGCTGCCTATCTGTTTGAGATTGCTGCTGATTTGGCCCACACTGGCACTGGAAAAGCCCAGCACCGGCACTTGCAGGCGTTTGAGTGGGGTTAGCACTTTTTTCATGTCCGAGGTGACCAGAATCAGGTCGGGTTGCAATTTCACCAATGTCTCCAATTGTACGGCCCCAAAGCGCCCCACGCTTTTTTTGCTGCGGGCTTGTGGCGGATAATTGCAGTCTTCGGTCACACCCACCAAAAGCCCGCCTGCGCCAACCGCAAAGAGCATTTCGGTTGTGGCAGGAGAGAGCGAGACGATGCGGCGCGGGGCCGAGGGCCATTTCAATTTTCTGCCAAAGAGGTCGGCCGGTGCTGCTTGGACCTCAGGCTGAAAAAAGCCCAAGCCAGACAAGACACATAAAATGAGCAAGAGACCCGCAAACAAGTGCGAAGAGCCAATCCGGCTGACAAAATGCCAAGCAGGTAGAGGTCTGAATTTTATTTTGGACCTCATGTTTAATCCGCTTGCAGCAGGGCCAGCAATTCGTCAGCCGTG
This sequence comes from Candidatus Blackallbacteria bacterium, assembly GCA_051715345.1. GTDB lineage: Bacteria > Cyanobacteriota > Sericytochromatia > UBA7694 > UBA7694. The sequence goes on along the minus strand of JBPXJQ010000024.1, from coordinate 41,648 downwards.
ACGCCATGGCCCCCTTCTGCGGTCTCTGCATAAATGCCGGCCACCAAGGCCTGTTTTTTTGCCTGAAGCGTCAGAATTTTCTCTTCAACGGTTTTTTCAGCGATCAACTTATAGACAAAGACCCGTTTGTCTTGACCGATGCGCCAGGCCCGGTCGGTGGCTTGGTTTTCGACAGCTGGGTTCCACCAGGGATCGTAGTGAATCACTGTATCTGCTGCTGTCAGATTCAAACCCACACCCCCGGCTTTGAGGCTGATCAAAAAGATGGGCACCTCACCGTTTTGAAAGCGATCCACTTCACGTTCGCGTTGGCGGGTTTCTCCAGTCAAAAGGGCGTAGTCGATATTCAAGACTTTTAATTCGTTTTCAATCAAACGCAACATGCTCACAAATTGCGAAAAGATCAGAATCCGTCCCCCTTCGGACAGGATCTCAGGCACCATCTCCATCAGGGCTTCGAGTTTGGCCGATTTATTCAAGGCCAGGGCTTCTTGCATCGCCAATAGGCGCGGGTCGCAGCAGAGTTGGCGCAATTTGAGCAGGGCATCCAGAATCATGATCTGGCTGCGTTTAACGCCCATTTTCTGCACCTCTTCACGCACACGGGCATCCATGGCAACCCGCAGGGTTTCGTAGAGATCGCGCTGCTTGCCCTCCAGGGCAATGTATCTCACAATTTCGGTCTTTTCGGGCAGATCGTTGAGCACGGCCTGTTTGGTGCGGCGCAGCAAAAACGGTTTGATGCGCTCTTGCAATTGCAGGCGGCGGGGGGTGTCTGCCAATTTTTCAATTGGAGTGCGAAAGAGCCGGGTAAAGCGATCGAGTGGGCCCAAAAATCCAGGCATCACAAAGCGATAAATGGACCAGAGTTCGGCCAGGTGGTTCTCCATCGGTGTGCCTGTCAGGGCCAAACGTTGACTGGCCTGTAATTGAAACAGGGCCTGGGCCGTTTTGGAGCTGGGGTTTTTGATATTCTGGGCTTCATCCAGCAGAATCATGGCGTAGTGAATGCGTTTGTGCCGGGCCAGATCCTGGCGCACCAAGGCATAGGTGGTAATGATCAGGTCATAACCTTGTAACTCTTCTGGGTCTGGGTTGCGCTGGGTGCCATGTAAGACCAAGCTATTCAAAGCTGGGGCAAAGCGGGCCGCTTCGCGCTGCCAATTAAACAACAAACTGGCAGGCACAACCACCAATGCCGGACTCGTCAGGCGATCGGCCTCTTTTTCAATCAGAATATGAGCCAGCGCTTGAATGGTTTTTCCCAGACCCATATCGTCGGCCAGCACGCCGCCCAAGCCATATTGTCTGAGAAATTGCAACCAGTTCAAGCCCTCCTGCTGATACGGTCTCAATTCGGTTTTCAGCCCGGCAGGCACTTCGCTGGTGGTGATCCCTTTAAATTTTTGCAGGTTTTGGCACAATTCCTGCAAACGTCCTGCGCCCTGCCAATTGAGTTCAGGATCATTGAGCAATAAATGCAATTGCAGACTTTCACTTTCAGACAGTTCGAGTTTTCCCTCTTCGTTTAAAGGCTCTTTGTCGTAGAGTTCGATCAGGGTATCCAGAATCGCCAAGAGTCTTTGACTCGGGACGCGCAACCAGCGTGATTCGCCCAGGGGAAGCAATACCGTGCTTTGGGCTCCGACCATGGCTCGCAATTGCTGAGGGCTTTCGGCTTGGCGCAACAGGCCGACCAAAATCGGCAAGAGATTGATCTGCTCACCCTGAATTTCAATCCCCAAACTCAATTCAAACCAGCCGTTTTCATTGGCTGTATCAACTTGACCAAACCAGTCTTGCCCCTCTTCAATTCGCAAAAATCCGCTATCTGTATGGATTTGCCAGCCATTTTGCTTTAGCTCAGGCACTGCGGTTTGCAAAAAGCGATCCCAAGCTGTGACTTTTTCCATCAGGCTGCCCAGGGGAAAGCCAAAACGCAAAGGCGGCTCTGAGGTGCGCGGGTCTTTCCATGGCAAGGCGCTCAAACCCCAATGGGTCAAAGTTTTGAGTGCCTCTTGCTCCTGCGCCAGAGCGCGGTAGACCCGCAAACGGGCGCGTCCCTGAAAGAGGGTTTGTACTTCGCGCATCACGGGTGTGCTGATCCGGGCTCCTGCGTAGTCAAACTCCAGCCGGGCCAGATGTAAGGCCTCTGCTGGCGAATCGGATTTTCCAGCGACAGTCAGGGTCAAATGGACCACGGGGAGAATCCCCTGAATCTCACGCTGTTCCATTTCGAGGCCCGTGGGCAGGGGCAGGTGCAATTGGGGCAGACGCTCATGCAGGCGGGGCACCAGCGACTCCAATGTGCTGCGTGGTATTTCGGGGGCCTTGAGCAAAAGCGGGATCAGCGAACGCTCTAAATCACTTTCAAGTGGACCAATCTGGCCTTGAAGGGCATCCCAATAGAGCAATTCGGGAGAGATTAAAATATCACTGCAGGGGGGATCCGTAATCAGCTGTAAACGCTCGCCACGGGCTGTACTTTGCCAGGTTGCCTGCAAATGGCGGGGGGCGCCTGCGATCACCAACTGGCCTTCTGTGTCTTCCCAATGACAGCGCTGGGTACTTAAGATTTTTTCCAGCGCCAAGAGGCCGAGGCCACTGTTTAACGGAATGGGGGGCTGACTGGCAGAGCCCTGGTAAGAACCAAAACGCCCAAAGCTCTCGGCCCGCAACAGTCTTGCAATTTCTTGATCGGCTTCACTGACACCTTCTGGTGGGCTGCTGCTGGTCAAGCTCAACAGGTCTTGGGAGCGGGATTTGCCCCAGGTGCCATTCTTGAGCAATTGTGTGCGCACGACTTTAACCTGTGGCAATTTATCTGTATCCAGAGAAAGCAGATAGGCAATCCGGATCTGACTGTGTAGATTGGGATGGGTGAGTGTGGGCGCTGGGGCCTGTAAAAGATTTTCTAGCCAGCGTTCAACAGCGGTTTTTCCAACACTTTTGAGGGTTGGCACAGCCGGCTCCAACCCGTTGCGTAAATATTCATAGGCCACAGCAGCACAGTGTTTGCAGTCGTTGCCAACTGGGCAGGAGCAGGCGCCTTCGAGCCACAGATCTTCCCCCTGGGCGACCACAGTCAGTGACACCCTGTAAGCTTTACTGCCGTTCACACGGGCAGAAATGACTACCTGGCCTCCCGGTTTTTCGAGCAATGAGGTAATCTCAACACGTTTCTCTTGTTGATAGACGGAACCTCTCTGGGCGTAAATACTGCCAAAATTTTGGACAATTCCTGCGGCATTAAGGGTGGCGGTACTCATAGCATAAACATAGTTTTGTCAGACATTCAGATGGTTTTCATTTCAAATTTTAAAGATAGGGATTTTTGTACTGAATCAGCGCAAAAACTCAAACGTTCATTATACGTTGCTTTCGGCATGAAAAGACAAGGTTTCCACACAAACTAAAAATTCAGACGCAAGTTTGGTTCCCAAGAAAGCTACAAATGATTCGGGTACAACTCAGCATCCCATTGTTTCGGGTGAGTATGGGTTTCCGCAGCTATTTTGGTGGTGCATTTAAATAAAGTATGTGTTCTAAAAATATGTGCGTAGAAGAAAAACGAAATTAATTGTTATGAGCAAAGATTCAGAACGCTATCTCTTGATCCTCGAAGACAGTCAGACTTTGGCTCATTTGGCGCGTAAAAAAATCGAAGAGCATACTCCCTATTCGACTGTTTGCGCAACGACCCTTGAACAGGCGCTCGGATTGCTCGACAGTGGCGAATACGCTTTTGAAAAAGCCCTGGTGGATTTGACCCTGCCGGATGCCGCCGGTGAAGAAATTATCGACGCGCTTCAGCCTTACCAACTGCATATGATTGTCATGACAGGCACCTTTGGCAAAGAATGGCGCGGCATTTTGCAGGGCAAAAATGTCGTTGACTATTTCATCAAAAATAAAATTAACAGCTACGACGAAGTGATCTCCTGTCTCAATCGCTTGGATCGCAATACCCAGGTTCAAATTTTGGTGGTTGACGACTCGATTAGCTACCGCAGTTTGGTCAAGCGCATGCTCGGTCTTCAGAATTACCAGGTTTTGCAGGCCAGTTCTGGCGCAGAAGCACTTGAAATGCTTGCGGCCAACCCCAATATTCAATTGGTGATCACCGATTATATGATGAAAGACATGAATGGCATCATGTTGACCGAAACCATTCGCCAGAAATTCAAGCCCCATCGCCTGGGGCTCATCGGTATTTCTGCGACAGAAGATCTCTCACTCTCGGCTCAATTTCTCAAGGCCGGGGCTTCCGACTTCTTGCGCAAACCCTTTACTGTTGAAGAATTCAACTGCCGGGTGGAGCAAAATATTCAACGCATGGAGCAGTTTGAGCTTCTGCAAAAGTCGATCGATGTCAAAGATCATTTTTTAGGCATTGCCGCTCATGATTTGCGCAGTCCCATGGGGATCATTTACTCCTATTGCCAGCTCTTTTTGGGCGGACGTTTGGGCGATTTGACCGAAGATCAGGAGAAAGTGCTCGCGCAGATCAAAAAAACCACAGCCCAATCTTTGTCTTTGCTGGAAGGCCTTTTGGATATTACCGCAATTGAGAGTGGCAGTCTGCGTTTGCGCCAAGTTGAGGCGGATATTTTGCCCCTTTTGCATGAACGCCTTGAACTGCAGCGCATGCGGGCCCGCGAAAAAGACATTGAGCTGAATTTATATGTTCAGAATGTGCCTTCTGTTTCACATGACCCTGAGCGCTTGGGACAAATCATTGATAATTTTGTCAGCAATGCAATTAAATATTCACCGCTCAAAAGCATGATTACGATTTCACTCTATGCCACCGATGAAAATATCTATCTCGGTGTTGAAGATCAGGGGCCAGGTCTGTCGCCTCAAGAGCAGGAGCGCTTGTTTAAACCGTTTGAGCGCCTCAATAAAAAAACCACGGCAGGTGAGTCCAGCACCGGGTTGGGTTTGGCGATTGTGCGCAAAATCGCCGAAAGTCATGGCTGGAAGGTGGGCTGTGTCAGTCAACTGGGTCAGGGCAGTACTTTTCAGCTTTGGATCCCCCTTGTTCCCTTGGCCCCCTCGGTTCCTTCTGAAGTGACAACAATGGCTTAAAGTCTTTCCGCGCTGGGTCTGACAAAATTCTCAACCTCTCTTTGGGCCCCGTGTTATAATGCCCAAGATTGTATGACCAATTGCTTGAGATGTAACTTGAGAAGTAACTTGAGAAGTAACTTGAGAAATATAACTTGAGATTTGTTATTTGAGAAAGGACCCGTTTTCGTGGAAACAATTAAACTCAAACGTCCAGTCGCTATTAAAGCCATTGTGACCGAAAAATTCAAAACCGAAGCAACCAAAGAAATTCAACAGGCACTGCAAAACTTCGACCTCGCTCTTCAGCAGCTCGAATTCCAGGGCAAACGTGCTTTGGCTGATATCGATAAAGATCCCCAGATTCAACAAAAAGACGAAGCCAAACGTCAAATTGGTGCCCAGGTAGATCAGCAGCGCAATCAGATCAATGCGCAAAAAGCAGAGTTGCTGCAGCGCCTGAATATGATCTCTCAATTGGAAATGGACAGCGAATTCCTGCAGGCCACTGTTGACAATTATGTCGACGTCAAAGTGGGAGATAACCTCTACGAAAAAATGTCCAATACTGAGGTTATTGTCAAAGATGGAATTGTTGTCGAAATCCGCGGACAAGAATAGCCCTTTCATTCTGATTGGCAAGGTCCTTGCGCCGCATGGCATCAGGGGAGCGTTGAAGGTCAAGTCCCTCAGCGACTTCCCTGAGCGGTTTTTTGAGCTTGAGGAGGTTTACCTCAGCCCCCATGAAACACCCCAAACCCCCCGTTTGGTTCATGTTGAAGAGGTGCAGCCGCTCAAAGGAGATCAGTGGTTACTGGTTCTCGAAGAGGTTCCCGACCGCACTGCTGCAGAGAATTTGGGCAAACCTTTTCTCTGTGTGCCGCGTTCTCAGGCCATGGAATTGCCCGAAGATACCTTTTATGCCGAGGATTTGATCGGCTTTGAAGTCTATCGCGTCGAAACCACAGCTTGGGGTTCCAAGCTGGGAGTGATCAGTCAGGTGGTTCAAGGCATGCAGGATTTATTGGAGCTGACAACCCCTGAGGGGGATACCCATTTTATTCCCTTTGTCAAAGCCTTGGTGCCTGAGGTCGATATCGCTGGGCGCCGTTTGGCTGTTCAGGTGATAGACGGCCTGCTGGATCTTTAATGCGGCCTCTGATCTTTCAGGGCCCCGTCTATGGGGCCTCCGGTTACGCTACGGCAGCCCGTCAGTTCTTGCTCGCTTTGGATGCACTCCAGGTCTGTGATTTGGCGCTACAGCCCTTGGTTTGGAAAAGCGGTTTTGATGCCGGTGAGTCCAAAGATACCTTGCTCCGTCTGCAGGCTTTGGAGCGCAAATTGCCCGAAATCAACCGGGCTGAGGCCTGTCTTTTGCATTGGAGCGTGGCCAATGAGTTTCTGGGTCGTCAGGGCTGTGCACGAGCGATTGGGCACACAGTTTTTGAGACCAATGGCTTGCTGCGTGAGTTTGTGATTGGCTGCAACCGCATGGACAGCGTGATTACACCCACGCGTTTCAATCAGACCCATTTTCAACAGGCGGGAGTAGCTGTCCCTATCGGTCTGGTCCCAGAGGGCGTTGATACCCTGCGATTTTCGCCCACGGGTCCTCGGCTCAAGAATATTCCCCAACGTTTTAGCTTTTTGTTTTTGGCCCAATTGTCTTACCGCAAAGGCTTTGACCTGGTTTTGAAGGCTTTTTTGGAGCTCTTTGCCCATCATGACGATGTGCAATTGCTTTTGCGCTGTTATATTCGCGATGGTTCCCCCCGCGATCTGGAGCAGGTTCGTCAATTTATCAGTGTCTTTCGCGAGCAGGAACTCAACGGTCTCAAATCGGGACATGTCTATTTGCTCAGCAATGTGGCTGATGTGCATTTACCTGCTCTGTACCGCAGTGCAGATGTTTTATTGGCTCCCCATCGCGGAGAGGGTTGGGGGCTGCCGATTGCCGAGGCTTTGTCTTGCGAAGTGCCTGTGATTGCTACGGGCTGGGGTGGGATTCATGAGTATCTGGGGCCTGAACATGCCACCTGGCTGAATTACCAATTGGCGCCGATTCCGGGAGATATTCCCGAAATTTTTCTCGGTACCCATTTAAAACAGGCCCGCTACGAAGGCCATCTGCTGGCAGAACCGGATTATCAACAGTTAAAATATGCTATGTGGGAAATGTACCGCAATTATTTTGTCTACAAAGCCCAGGCCATGCAAGCCCGTGAATTGCTTGAAACATCACTGACATGGTCTGATGCTGCCCACAAGTTTGTGAAATGGATGGAGTTGCAGCCATGAGTTCTTCCCCCCCAGCTTGGATCAAATACACACTCCTCTCCAGTGCTCTTTTAGCGGTTGGAGTGGGTTTTACCCTCACCATTTCAGATAAATGGAAACCAGCCCCGTCCAAAGAAAGTGTGTCGATGCCTTCCAACAGTGTTCCCCAATCAGGCAATCTGGAAGGACTGGCGGCCCCAGCTTTTACGCTCAAACGATTTGATGGCAAAGTCGTCAATTTATCAGATTATCGCGGCAAAATTGTCTTTCTTAACTTTTGGGCCACCTGGTGTGAACCCTGTAAAGAAGAAATGCCCTCTATGCAGCGCTTGTACCAAAAAATGCAGGGCAAACCGTTTGAAATTTTGGCTATCAGTTTGGATCAAGGGGGCAAGCCTGCTGTCGATACTTTTTTGAAGCAAGCAAAATTGCCGCTGACCTTCCAAATTTTGCATGATCCTGAACAAGCCACCTCAAAAAAGCTTTACCATACCACTGGCGTGCCTGAAAGCTTTATTATTGGAAAAGATGGCAAAGTAATCAAACATGTGATCGGCTCTTATGAATGGGACAATGCGCAAATTACCGCTTATTTTGAAGGCTTGCTCAAAAAAATTTAGAGAATATCGCCTGTTTGATTTGAATGCGATATTTCTTTTCGGACTGGTCCCTGTTTTTTTGTGGGGCTGTACGATGCCCTTGCCTGGTAATAGCAATAGTGAGGTCAACTCACTTTTGCCCAATAATTCAACGACCATTCCCAATTCTTCCAGTTTTCAGAGTTTGTTTATTCCCCTTGAGGACATTGGCGTCAGGCTGGGGCTGCACAACGGCAGTGGTTTGTTTTATCTCGATTTAAATGCCTGTGGTTCGAACCCGCGTTGCACAAATCAATTGGCATTGCCTCTCAATTTGCTCGTGGTTTATCAGTTTTTTAACCCCGATAATACCCCTGTGCTGGGGCAATTGCCTGTCTTTAATCTGCCTGCGGAAGGCGAAAAAAACAGCCCCTTTCGCCAGCTTTTCCGCGTGATCGTGCCCGCGGGTTATGTGGCGAATACGATTCGCTCAGCCGAAGATTTGGCTGCCAGCCAGTTTCGGATCGAAAGCAGCGGCAAGGCCTTTAATTTTCCGCTTGTGACGACGGCCAGTGCTGCCAGTGTGAATTTAAATGTCAAAAAAGCCTGGCAAAAATCAGAAGAAATTCGTTATTTGGATTTGGGCGATGTTCCTTATGCTTCCAGCAACAATCAATTGGGGGTGGGCCTGATTTATTTTCTGCGCAACCGCGATAGCAGCGATCTGCCCAGTAATCCTGCCCCGATTCTGGATACCGTGCCTGGAGATTTACTCTACAGTCCGATTCGTCAGGTCTTTCGGGCTATTTCTGAGAACCAAATAGTGACTCAGGAGGGCGATCCTTCACGCAGTCTTCGCTCACAAGAAGATCTTTTAAGGGCTGTGAATCAGGGCTTGTTTCGCCTGGAGGATACTGGGAGCTTTTTTAATTACCCGGTTTTTCAAGATTCGGGCATCATTTCTCAACCTCAAACTGAGGTGTATGGCTTGTATCTGGCCGTTTTAAAAGCATTGCCAGTTTTGCCAGAGACGGCCCATTACGCTTTGTGGAGTCGCAATCAAGGGCAGGAGAACCGCTTGCTTTTGCGATTCCGTTCAGGGGGATTTGGTTTATTCGATTTACAAAAGCAGCCACAAGATTTGAGCAAGTCGCTGTTTCGCTTCTCTCAATCTGAATTGGCAAATTTAAATACCTTTTTTGTGACCGTCGAAAATAAGGAGGAAAGTAAGCCCTCTCAAAGTATCATCTTGCAATCCGATGCCAATTCAGGCAGTCTTAAACGCAGTCTGAATTTGCCTTTTCAAAATAATTATCTGCGTTTACAAGCGGGCAACTTTCTCTTGGCCACGCCCACAGATTCTGTCTCAAATAACGGTGAATTTGGCCTCTGGTTTGCCAAAAGAATCACGGCAAATCTTTCTCAACCCCCTATTGCTCAAGAGTTGGAGCCTGGCTTGGTTTTGTCTTTGCCCCCCTCTGGTTGGTTGTATCAGGGCTGGGTTTTGTACCGACGCAATCCAGAACAATGGCTGCCATTGGGTCGCTTTAGCTCTGTTAATCAAGCAGATCAGGAAAACCCTTTTTCTGGGCGTCAAGCAGGCTACCCCTTTCCGGGTGAAGACTTTTTGAATAGCCCACCTGGGGGAATTACCTTTCCCTTTAATTTGCCCAGCAGTGGCGAAACAGAGGTGGTTTTGGCCTTGCAGCCTCAAAATATACTGGTTCAAGCCCCTTTCTTTCCACTGTTTCGGGCTGCGTTGACCAAAGCCTCGCCTGTTTATGCCAATCTCAATTTCCCTCCTGTGGCCTTTTCTGAGCCCGAAATACAGGTGGAGCTTCGTCCTGAGATGCTTGCTCAACCTTAATCTGTTAATTGTCTGTTTTGGCTTTGTTTTTTTTATGTTAAGTCAAACAAGAGAAGCAATACATTCACGGAAAAGAATGACACGAGGGACCATATTTTTGTAATCCATCCGCAATTGACTCAAAAGAGAGGACTTTTCCCCCTATGGATTTTAACCGTCTTGCAAGTGGCCTTGATGCCGGTATCAGTAAACAATTGGCCGAACAACTCCTTGCCAATCAGCTTTTTCGCGATGCTGCAATCAAAGCCAATCGTCCAGAAGAAGACAGCACAACTCAAGCCCAAACGGCAGCAAATACAGGGTTAGATAATCTTCTCAATGCTCTTTCCAATACCTTGAATCAGGCTGTGAATGCTGCAGAAGAGCCCGAAGAGTCAGATGCCCCTACCTCCACTGATGCCTATTCTGCAGAAAGCCTTGAAGCTTTGATGCATCACCCCTTGATGGATCAAGTCCTCAGCCAGATGTCGATGGAAGATGCTCTGGGCATCCGCGTTTTGCTCGGACAGGTTGATGCGGATGACGCAGAAAATATTGTGGGCCTTTTGAATTCCGTCTCTCCCACTTCTGTTAAAAAAATCGAAGCCATTCTCAAAAATCTGAGTTCTGAAGACATTCAAAAAGGCGTGGAATTTTTTCAGGCCCTTTTTGCTCCCGATGACGACACGATCTTTGCTCAAAGTGGTAATTTTGATGTCTTCTACAACAGCGCCAATGTCCGCACTGTTTTGGGCGCTGATCTTGATTCTTTTATTGGAACGGCTTATCAGGTTACCCGCAAAGGTGGCGACTTTGGCTCCTTTATGGAAGCGGGCACCGAAGTTTTACAAAAGGGCGATTATGATGATTTCCGCCGTTTCTTGCAGGTCAGCAGCCTGGTGGCCTTGCAAAATCAAAATCTCGAGAAGTTTTACGACTTTGGCTCTCAAATTTTAGAGCAAAGCCCCAACGATTATGAAGGCAATGCTTTCCAAGTTTATATGACCGTGGCCCATGGCGGTTCTGTTGAGGACTTTATTGATATTGCCTCCAGTCTTGAAACAACAGGGTTTGAAGGTCGCAATAACTTGGTTGACCTCACCCGTGTAATTGTCGATTTCCGCAACAAAGGTTTAAATACCCCATTCCTCTTCCAACAAATGGCTGCAGTCGCTAACTCTGGCGGCAATGTCCGTGAGTATATGAACGAATATATGCTCAAACAGGGCATGATGAGCACCAAACCCGATCCCCGTGCCAGCCAATTTGACCGCATCGAACGGATTGACGGCGAACCCATGGTGATCAAAAAAGGCGAAAAAGCCGCGCTGTTTGCTCAGGCGATCAGTACCCAACATGGTTTGTTGCCTGAAAGTGTGCTCTATTGGAGCTCGAAAGAAAAAGGTGCCATGGCCCAAGGCACAAGTTATCTCGACCTCTCCAAGCTGGGTGTCGGTGTTCACCATATCGCTGTTAAGATCGGTGGCTATGGTGGTGGCACAGATACAGCCATTAAAACCGTGATTGTTGAGCCTGCCGAAGGTCAAGAAGACACGACCGAAGAAACGACGCCTGTGACTCAGTCTGGTCAAAATACCAATCAAGGCATTGTCTTGCCTGAAAGTGGTAAAATCCGGGTCACTGTGAAACAGGGTGCTGCGGGGCTGCGCTCCGATTTGTACCTCCGTCAGAATGGCCAATCGGATTTGGTCGCTGAGCGCGCCAATAACACGGCCAGTACCACTACAATGGATAAACAATACAATGCCGGCGATCGCCTCGATTTGTTTATCAAAACCTTTAGAGGTGGCAGCAGCTACGAACACGGTACAGATACTGAAACGTATAACGGTCAGTCTTATGCCAATGTTGAGCAGATCGGTGAAAATAAATGGCGGGTCAGTTTCGAAGATTTGCCTGGCCAATCTGCTGATTGGGACTATAATGACGTCGTCGTTGAAGTGGAATTGCTCCCAGAGACGGCTGCCGCCGGTTCTGTTGATTCCGCTCCTGTCACCACTGCCGTGAGCAAAGAAGAGGCCATTCAAATGACCCAAGCGGCTCTCAGTGCTCTCCAGAGCAATGGTAAGGTGTTTGAAGAGTATGCGGCCATTCTGAAAGAACGCTATTTTAAGGCCATCGATGAACAAATTGGCTATAATCAAGATTATATGCGCCAATTGCGCGATTATATGGCTGACCAAGATCAGCGTTCTGCAGAGTTACAGGCTTTCTTTGAACAAACATTGCAAGCTTTAACCGGCAACACAGGTAGCACTGCACCCAATACGGATACAGGCTCTACTGGAGGTGTCCGCCGCGGCGGTTATACAGATTCTGCAACCGCCTCCCAGCCCGCACCCACGGCCTCTGCTCCGCCCGTCGTCGCTCCCGCCGTCGATCCTCAGCAACAGGCCCAAAACCAGCAGCCTGTTGTAGAGCAAGCACCCGGTAGTGTCCGTCGTGGGGGCTATCAGTAGCTTTTGACAAAGATGTAACGATCTAGGTACATAGCTTTGGCTCCCTGCCTTTTGGGGTGGGGAGTTTTTTCTTTTGTTTTTACGGGAATATTTAAATACACAAACTGAATCTGTTATTTGGATGTTTGTGTTAGAATAACTCGATGAATAAAACGTTATGAAAATTATTACAGTGATCGGGGCCCGACCCCAATTCGTTAAAGCAGCTGTTGTTTCTCTTGCCTTAAAGGCACAGGGGCATCAGGAGGTGTTGGTGCATACAGGCCAACATTATGATGCCCGTATGTCCGATGTTTTTTTTGAGGAATTGGGTTTGCCAACCCCACAGTATCATTTGGGCATAGGGGGGCTCATGCATGGGGCGATGACTGGAAGAATGCTCGAGGAGATAGAGCTTGTCTTATTGCAAGAAAAACCTGATTATGTTCTTGTGTATGGGGATACCAATTCTACCTTAGCAGGTGCTTTGGCTGCAGCAAAACTCCATATTCCTATTGCCCATGTAGAAGCCGGGATGCGTTCTTTTAATCGCCAAATGCCAGAAGAAATAAATCGGGTTTTGGTTGATCATCTCTCTCAGCTGTTTTTTGTAACCAGCCAAAACCCTGTTGAGTTACTCGCACAAGAGGGTATCTTTACGGGCGTTCATTGTGTTGGGGATGTGATGTATGATGCTGTTTTGGCTTTTTCTGCTCGGGCATCGGAGTCTCATTTATTTGAAAAATGGGAGCTTCAATCCAAACAATATGGATTGGTCACTCTCCATCGGGCTGAGAATACAGATCACCCTGCTACATTGGCAGTTTGGTTGACTCAATTTGAATTGCTCAGTCAGCAGTTAAAACTGATCTTTGTAATTCATCCCCGAACAGCTCAAGTCATTCAAAAAATACAGCCCGATTGGAATCCTGAAAATATTGATTGTATTGAGCCACAGGGCTACCTGGACATGCTCTTATTACAGAAACATGCCGCTTTGATTATTACCGACAGTGGGGGTATTCAGAAAGAGGCATTATATCTGAGTACCCCCTGTTTAACACTACGTAAGGAAACGGAATGGTCTGAAACCGTTGAATCGGGTTGGAATCATTTATTGGGAGATCAGCCAGAGCAATTGGTTGTTCAAGCAGGCTTGATGATTCAAAAATTTACCGGGCAAAAAGCGCCGTTGCTCTATGGTGACGGAAATGCGAGTGAGAAAATTGCCCATATTTTATCTCAAAAAAAAGTATCAATATGATTATCCTATTTTGGGTGGTTAGGTTTAGTAATAAATGACGTCTAATGCAATTTTTAATAAAATGCCATTAATGGTTAATCTCGATATTCCTGTATTTTCTGATTTGAATGGATATATTGCAAATTATCAAAAAATTGCGAAAGATCATTCAGACCATTTTCATGCCAAAGGTGAAAATCCATTTATTCAAGAAGAAATATGGCAAGAAATGGAAGATTCAACGGCATTATTGATTAAAAAATATGCCCCAAAAGGAGCGAAGATATTGGATGTCGGGGTTGGTATGGGGCGCCTACTGCGTCAATTTCCTGACATGGATCGCTATGGCATGGATATTAGTTTTGATTATTTAAAGATTTCACGTTCCCATGGCATTAATGTTTGTTTCTCTATGATTGAAGATATGCCATATCAAACAGATTTCTTTGATATCGTTGTTTGTACAGATGTTCTTGAACATGTTTTTGATTTATATATATGTACTCAAAAGATACTTTCAGTTTTAAAACCTGGGGGTATTCTTATTTTAAGAGTGCCTTATCGTGAAAATTTAACCCCTTACCTGGATGAGTCATTGCCTTATACTTACGTTCATTTAAGAAATTTTGATAAAGCAAGTTTAAGACTGCACTTTGAAAAAATTTTCTCTTTGTCAATGCTTGAAGAAAACGAAGTTTTATTTTTGCATAGTTTAGATAGATTGAAATATAAATTTCCGATATTGGATCGGCTTTTTTTAAAATTTCTTTCTGTATTAAGGCGTTTTTTTTCGAGAATATACAATCAAATTCGCAAGCGTTTTTTTTATGGAGTGGAGATCAACATGGCGTTTAAGAAGTCAGACAAAGGCTAGTCTTTATTCCATTTATATCTTGCTCTTTTTAATTTGGTAACTTTAGTCTTTTGATAATGTATGATTTTTCATTCTCTTCCAACATAAGATACTGGGAAATTACAATTATAATCAGAAAAACGTGTTCTAACACGATTTGATATAGATTAAATTTTGAAGATTGTAATTGGTTAAACAAAATAAAAATTAAATATGAAAGAATAATATAAACTGATTTTTTTTCATATATTATATTGAAGTTGTTTTTTTTGCTTTTTCTGTTCCAAATGAGTAATGTTAGAATAATGAATGTATTTGCAATGACTAATGCCCAAGATGCTCCCCAGGCTTGATACCATTCAGTTAGCTTTAACGATATAGATACAAATATGATTGAACTAATGACTTGGGTAATAACAATGGGGCGTAAATTTTGGGATATATAACATTCAATGTTGATTATATTGAAAAAACCCAATAAAAAAAAGTTCAAAGCAGAAATTCCGATTATCTTATGTGAGTCATAAAATTCTGGTTGCGTAAAAATTAAAATCAGAGGTTTAGAATAAATAAAGAACAGCATGGTTATTAGACCTATAGCCATGACATAGTATGTGCTTATTTTTCCTAATATATAAGCCGCCTCCTTTGGTTTCTCTTTTAACGACATAGCAAAGGGAAGCCAAGCCATTGAAAAAGCTTGAATGAGCATACTCATTCCATTTCCAAAATTTGTTCCAATTGCATAAAGCCCTGCTTGTTCTAGGCCAGAATGGTATTGGATAATATAAGTATTACCCTGCTGTAGAACATAAATAGCAAAAAAAGAAGGAAGCATTAATACCCCATTCTTTAAAAGAAATTTTACTATATTGAGTTTTAATGCTAATTTTGGCTTACTGTCTATTTGTGAAAATAACAAAGCAAAACTAATAAATGATGAAAGAAGTACAGCTAGAATTCTTCCCCAGACGCCGTAATGCATAAAAACAATAAACAAGATACTTAATAGAATTAATGTGATAGATGATATCGTTGTTGCAGCCATGAATTTTAAAGGCTTTTCTTTTGTTTGGCATATTATTGTAAATAAGTTTACAAATATGCCGAAAAAAGAAAACATAGAATATGAAATTATGTATTTTGTTGCTGTTTGGTTTTTTAATAAGAAAATACTTATTTCTTTGCTTAAGATAATGTTGAGTATAAGCATGAGACCGGAGCTTAACAGCAAAATCAAAATTGCCGTCCATATTACATCATCTTGATCAAATTCCTGGGTGTTATAATAAGCCAACCCAAACGAAACACCGATCCCTAAACTGAATAGCGTAATCATGAGTGTGCTCCATAAGGAAAGCACTGAGATAATACCATAATCAGTGGGGGTTAAATATGAGGTAAATAGTGGGAGTAGAATTAAAGCTAAGCCTTGATTCAGAGCGCTGCCTAAACCATATACAGCAGATCCTTTAAGTAGACGCTTCACATGTTCAAGCATGATTCAAGGAGTCAAGTATTTTAAGTGTTTGTCCATGCATTTTTGGATAAAATCAAGGTTTTCTTCGGTCCACTTGATTGTTTGTTTAAGACCAGCTTCCAAATCGACAGTTACTCTAAATCCCAATGTTTTTTCTGCTTTTTCCGTACTCCCAAAACGTTTTCCTGAATTGTCCCAATGGCGTTTTGGGTAATAGTCAAGAGCTGTTAAATTACCGGTCAATTGGTTTATCAGATTAGCAAGTTCTAAGATGGAAATCTCTATCCCACTGGCCAAATTGTAAACATCACCAGGTGTTCCTTTGAGTGCACAAAGCATGAGTCCATTTACAATATCTGTAACATAAATAAAATCACGCGTTGCAATACCGCCATTCTCAACAGTTAGAGCTTGTTTTTTTAACGATTTATAGATAAATGCAGGTGTAACATTTCTCCAGATCGTAGCTGGTGTGCCACGCCAATCTCCAGCACCTAGAACTTCTCCCGGGCCATAAACATTTTGAAAGCGAGCTTTAACAACGGGTAATTGCCATTGTTTAAAATAATAATTGGAATAAAATTCCCCAATTATTTTTGATATTTGATAAGGACTATCCATATATGGCGATATTGATGCATCTTCTTGGGTTGCGGTGGCGTCATCAAATGTTTTCTCTGCAACAACACAGCCAGCAGAGGAATAGACGATTTTATCAATTTTTTTGAAATTTTTGATATGCTCATAGAGCTTCAATGTGGTCAACGTATTATTCTCATGATCTTTTAAAGGATTATGTATAGAACTTTGGTTACCATGATAGGTGGCTAAATGAAAAATAAAATCAAATTGATCTTCAATTTTATTTAGAATAGCGTCATCGGAGATTGAACCCTGCAGAAAAACCAACCGTGGATCTGGTGGCAGATTTTCGGCCTCAGACGATAATAAATTATCGACAACAGTCATCGATTTTATATCTTGTTTGAGCAATTCTTTTACCAAGTTGCTGCCAACAAATCCAGCTCCACCAGTAATAAGAATTGTTTTTTCTGCAAATGAGCTCATTCTTTCGGCTCCACATTTTTCAGATGGGTAAAAGTTTGTGTAATACCATAAACTTTATACCATTCAATTGCTTTGGCTACTCCTACATTGAGAGGGGTGGATGTTTGCCAGTTAAAATCATGATTTGTTTGACTGGGATCAATTAAAATGGTAAAAACATCATCTTCATGGCGAGGCTTTACTTCAACCTCTTCATCTAATTTAAGTTCTAAAGATTCCACTACAGCATCAAATAATTCTTTAATAGAATAATCTTTGCCCGAAGATATATGATAAGCACCCTTTGTGCCTTGTCCATCGATTGCTT
Organism: Candidatus Blackallbacteria bacterium; assembly: GCA_051715345.1. Lineage (GTDB taxonomy): Bacteria > Cyanobacteriota > Sericytochromatia > UBA7694 > UBA7694. Next base: position 24,467 of record JBPXJQ010000024.1, on the reverse strand, counting down.
TTAAAACAACTTCAATTAAGTCGTCAATAAATATAAAATCTCTTCTGGTATCCATAACAAAACAAGCTTTTGCTTGGGTTAGACGATGATAAAATGTCGGAAGTGGACCACTTAGGTTTCTCGGACCGTAGGCATTTGCAAGGCGAAATGAAATATAGTCAAGCCCGCTCAATTCAATATAATATTCACCGGCAGTCTTACTAATTGCATAACTGCTTCCCCCTGGCAAAATTGGGTGATCCAAGCCGATGGGTTGCTCCAGTGGTTTCAATCCATAACACAAAGATGTTTGGAAATAAATTAGTCTTTCAACATTTTGTTTCACAGAAGCTTGCGCAATATTTACTGTTCCTAGATTATTGGTCAAGACATCTTCTATCCAATTATTTGGATCTTTATAAGACGCTGCCGCATGAACCACAATATCAGGAGAAAAACGACTGAAAACAGAGTTTACGAGTTCTGTATCAGCAATACTTCCCTCTATCACCGTGAGAAGATCATTTTGTGTAAGATTGTCTCTTCTTCCCGTTGAATAATTATCAATAACCAAAACCTGATGACCTTGTTTGATCAGTTTATCTGTCAGATGAGAGCCAATAAAACCGGCCCCTCCAGTGATTAATACTTTTTTCATATTATCCCTTTCAGTTTTGTAAATTCGTGGTGTTTGTCTTGAAATGTTTGGTACCATAGTTCAAGACAGAGTAAGCCCCATATTTTTCGGCTAAATTTAGATTCTTTTTCCATATTTTTTAATATTTCATCAGTATTTATAAACTCTCTTTGACGTGCTCGTTGAGAGCTGAAAATATCAACAACAAAATCCTTCAAGTCGCCTTTTAGCCATTCATTGAGTGGTACAGGAAAACCCATTTTATCTTTTCTTTCTAAAATAGATGTGGGCAAATAGCTTTTCATGGCATTTTTTAAAACGTATTTCATGGTTCCGTTTTTAAACTTGATGTTTGAAGGAATCGTTGCCGCTTTTTCTACCAAAAAGTGATCTAAAAATGGAACACGTGATTCTACTCCATGGGCCATGCTTACGCGATCTTCTATATGTAGAAGAGCCGGCAATAATGTTTTGAAGTCAAAATGAGTCATGCTATCAAAATAAGATTGTTTTTGTACATTATCAGCAGTAAATAGTGATTGAAAACTTTTAAACGATGAATAGTCTGAAAGAGCTGGTAAATGAATTTCTTGGTTGAAACTATTTGAACGATTGATTAACCGAAAATATCTTTTATCCAATTCTTCAAATAAGCCCTGACTCCAAAACTCTTTGATTAAAGGCTTATAATTTTTGAGTGCGACCAGGTTAGGTAAAATGGATTCATAGGTCACAATGAAATTCCCATTATCCATTGTTCCATCAATTGCCGCTTTAATACATTGTTCAAAGTAAGCAATAAGATACCGTGTATAACCACCAAAGATCTCATCGCCGCCTTGACCGCCCAATACCGTTTTGCAATTATGGCTTTGAACTAGTTTTGACACCATAAATTGCGGGAAAGCGCCAGGACCTGCAATGGGGTAATCTAAATGATAAATCAATGTCTGAATATAATCGAGGAAATCTGAAGCCTGAATATCTACTTCATACAAATTTATGTCAGCTTTATTTGCTAATTCGCGGGCATATGCACTTTCATCGTACTCTTGACTAAATGAAAATTTTCCGGTGAAAGCCAGCATGCCTTTGTTTTTTTCTGCTGCCATTGCGGCAATAATGCTAGAGTCAACTCCCCCACTCACGTAAGCGCCTACTGGAACGTCACTTCTTAGGTGTAAACGGACAGACTCTTCAATCAGGCTTTCTATTTGTTCAAAATAATATTTTTCAGTATGGTCAAAATCAGGTGAATAGTAGACCTGCCAATAGTTTTGATCGTTTATTTGGCCATTTTGAATATACAGATAGTGTGCTGAGGAGAGCTCATGTATATCTTTAAATAGTGTTTTACCGTTTAAATAAAATTGAAATGTAATATAATCCTGTAAACCGTCAGGATTTGTTTCTATTTTTTTTACAAATGGTAGCAGGCTTTTTACCTCTGAGGCAAAGTAAAAAATATTGTCTACAATCGTGTAGTAAAAAGGTTTTATGCCAAATCGATCTCTGGCACAGAATAGGGCCTGTTTCTCTTCATCCCACAGAGCAAAAGCAAACATACCTCTCAAATGATGAAGACATTCTACACCCCATTTTTGATAAGCAAGAAGAATGACTTCCGTGTCTGAGTGAGTTCTAAAATTCTGTATGCCTAGCTCTGATTTTAATTCGGGATAATTGTAAATTTCACCGTTATAAGTGATCCAGTTGCCCCTATTGTCACTCATGGGTTGAGAGCCTGTTTGTATATCAATGATACTCAGCCTACGATGTGCAAAGCCAATGTGACTGTTTGGATGTAGCCATATCCCATCTCCGTCCGGTCCACGATGCCTCTGAATATGGTTCATTACCTTCATGGACTCACACAGCCCATTTACCGGTTTAAGATGAAGTTGTAAAAGTCCTGCTATGCCGCACATGTGATTGAAGTCATGTTCCTATTTTGAACTTTTTATTTACTCGCATACGTCTCTTACACACTTAATTCCCAATATGTCGATTTTTTACACCTGTATAATAAAAACAAATATGCCACATGTAAATATCTATTTTTATAACTTAAATGTTTTGGGGTAGAATGAGACCGATATTGCGAAACATCTAGCTCTTGTTTATTCGCTTTTATTTTTTGATTGTCGGAGGAATTACTTTGTGAGTAATCGGAGTAATCATACCATAAAATTGACTGGATTATTTGCTGTTTATTTTAATCATTTATGTTGGTTGATAATGAGTGATAGTAAATAGGTTGTGCATTTTGTTTTGATTAAGTAAGATGAGTAAACGACTTATTTAAATATATTGTTATCATATAATAAAATAAAAAGATTTTTAAATAAAATGAGCTTAAAATCGATAAGCAAGATAGATTTGATTGTTTTTTCAACTGGAGAATGGTCATTTTTTCATAGGAAATCTTTAATTGAGTCTATTTCTGCTGCTCTATTTGAATTTGACCGAATGATAGTCTTAAATCGTCCCATTGATTTGCTTACATCTTGGTGGCGACAGCCTGGAAAATTAAAGCAATGGTCTTCGCGTTTAGAGAAAAATCAAAATCCTCCCTATCAGTTGTTTCGACCGATTTTGCCAATCCACGATCAATTGGCTTATCGCAATAGCGGTCTTTCCTGGCTAAATAGCAAAGCATTGTCATTTAATTTGAATGCATTGCGACGTAGTGATGCAAAGTTGGTATTGTGGGTTATGCATCCCAGTTTCTTTCACTATGCTTCTGAGCTAAAGCCTGATTTGTTAATTTATGATTGTTATGATGAATATGTCGACTTTTCTAAGCCTTCAGTTATTGATCTGATTAGAGGTTTAGAACAGGATATTTTAAAAAAAGCAGATATATCATTATTCGCTGCAAAATATGTAATGCAAAAAAAAATAACTTATTGTTCAAATCCTTATTATTTGCCTAATCCTGTAAATATGTCATTGATGAGCCGAGCTCGTGATAAAAACACAATTCTGCCTGAAGATTTACAAATGATACCAGAGCCCAGAGTGATGTATATTGGTGGTGTAAAATCACTGTTAGATGAAGAATTAATTGGTTTTTTGGCTAGAAATAACCCGAATGTTTCTTTTGTTTTTATAGGAAAAGTAGAGCCGTATTCTCCTATTGCTGAATTAGAGAAAGAAAATAATATTTATTTCTTAGGATTTAAATTACATGCTCAATTACCTTCATATCTAAGCGGTGCTAAATTGGGGTTAGTTCCTTATCGGATTAACGATTTGGTTAAGAATATTAATCCTAACAAAGTTATGGATTATTTGGCTGCGGGTATAGAAGTTGTATCTTCAGAGGTTCCAGAGCTTATCGATAAGTACCCAGAGTTTATTCATGTGGGAACAAATAAAGAAGAAATTAACGCATATTTACAAGAATGCCTTTCTAGGGATAGTCGGGTTTTTCCCGAACAGGAATTATTCTTTAATTCTCAAGAACACCATTGTGAAAAATTAGTAAATTATATTCATAATTTGATTGATTAATGTTGTTAATCGGCAAAAATAAATTTGTTTATGTTAAAATGTTAGCTTGCTGATAAACCATAAAAAGTCAATTTGGTAGATTAAAATGTATACAATTTTAGTGTTGTATGGAACAGTCTCATTTCCTCAAAAAAAATCATTAACTAACCATTTGTATTCTATTCGTAATTATACAAAGCACAGATGTGTTTTTTTAAATGCTTATTACGGAAAAATACCTGAATTATTTAAAAATATACATTTTGACTTGATTGTTTTTCACACCACTTTTATGGTTATTCGCTGGAGTGATCGGCAGAAATTCGTGAAAATCATGAAGAATTTATCCGTGCTTAAAAATAGTAAATCAACTAAAATCGCTATTCCGCAGGATGAGTATATTAATACTGATTTAATGAATGATTTCATTCAAGATTTTAATATTAAACATGTATTTACAGTTTCGCCATTCTCTGAATTAGATAAAATTTACCCCCAAATAGATAAAACCAAAGTGCAGTTTCATTCTGTTTTGACCGGATATTTATCACCTAAAGATTTAAGTCTTATTGACCAATTAAGAGAAAATTTTTCTATTAAATCGATTGATATTGGTTATAGAGCAGAAAATGCCCCTCCTTGGTGGGGAAAACAGGGATTATTGAAGGTTAAAATTGCAGAAGTCTTTAAAGAAAATGCAAAAGATTACTCTGTGGATATTTCAACTCGTCCCGAAGATACCTTTTTCGGCGATGATTGGTATAAGTTTTTGTTGAGGTGTAAATACACAATTGGTGTTGAGGGTGGATCAAGCCTTTTAGATGTAGATGGTGAAATAAAAAGAAAAACCGTGAACTATTTAAAAGAGTGCTCGGACAACGGTGTTTCAGCTGATTTTTATGATGTTGAACAAAAAGTGTTTCCCGGACAAGATGGAAAAATAAACGTGGTTGCCCTTTCTCCTCGTCATCTTGAGGCTTGTGCGACTAAAACTTGTCAAATTTTAGTCGAGGGAAATTACAATGGGATCCTTCAGCCAAATATTCATTATATTGAACTAAAATCTGATTTTAGTAATTTAAATCAAGTTTTAGAAATGCTTAAAGATGAAAACCTTCGACTTTTAATTGTTGAAAAAGCCTATCAAGATATTGTGGAATCTCAAAAATATACCTACGCTTCTTTTGTCTCTGAGTTGTTGACAAAGTCATTGGGAGATCACAAGCCTTACCCTCGTACTTTAATGACGGAAATTGCCTGTTTATATTTGTATTTTTTGGATTGTAGATCTTGGGTTCTTGTTTACTTAAGAAACTTTTTGTTAAAGTATTTGCCCTCTGCCTTCATCGTCAAAATACGGCGCTGGCGTAAAATTGGCTGATTTTTTATTGAAAATAAGTTAATTTGAATATATGGATTTCAAGATATATCTGATTTGAAGCCAAAAAATTGATTTTAATTCTTGAATTTTAAACTTAAAATCATTAAAAAATGTACTTTTATGATCTTTTTGAAGATCCTTTACTTCTTCATAAATCATTTTGACAAATTGAGGATATGTATAAAGATTAGATTCAACAATATCTTTGTAGGCATTGTTAGTAATTTCAGCTCTTACTTGGTCCTGTTTGATTAACTCCATGACTTCATCAAGATTACTGAAGTCCGCTTTGAGAGAGATATAGTGTTTATTTGCAATTAAGATTCCATTATAATTACCCTCGATTAAAACTTGACATGTTCTGGTTAAACAAGCTTCTAGATGACGGGGAGAAAGAGCTATTATATTTATTTCACCATCTCGATTGGGAAAAAAGAGATTTTCAGCTTCTTGATAGCCTATTTCTATTTTTTCTTTTTTTTTCTCTTTTATATAGGCTTCAGTTTTTTTCATTATGCTTCCATCTTTATCTAAGATGGAAGCACCGCCTTCCACTCCAAGAACGTATTTACAGTTCATAAGAAATTCATACCAATCAAATTCCAAGAGTGTATCTTCTTCTTTGTTGGATATGTTTTTGATTAGGCCCAGTTCAGGTTTATGTAAGGCAACAATTTTACCTATTGTATTTTTTATCTGTCCGTGACGACCCAGTGAGAATGGGATGTTTCTGGCACGGTAGCCAATATCTATTTGCCTTGTTTTTGTCTCTGGATGCAGTTTGTTGACGCGATCTATAATTTCGGGATTTAAATAACCCGTCAATACCTGCTTGAATTTAACAGATTTAAAATCAACGCCTTGATAGATTTTTGCCCATTCAGATGGTGGTGAGACTGAATAAACGATTTGTATCCCCAAACGTTGAATACATTCCGTGACAAGATCTGTATTGATATATTCATCTTGAGGAAGAGCGATTTTGAGTGCTGGCAAATCAGCTATAAATTCAAGTTGGTTGATGTATTTGATGAGTGTTTGACGACTACTCCAATGTGTTGCAATGAAGGTTGTGTGTATGATGATCAAGCTAAAATTTTGTTTGCTAATAATTTGAGCGGATGGCTGATGAAAGTGTATATTGAGATAATATGTTTTGACTGGACTGTATTTTTGAAAGCAGTAGATATGTTCTCGTTGTGTATTTCGTAGTTTCGGGGTTGTATTTGCGTAAATAACCAATGTTTTCACAAAATGATTGTTTCTTCTTTTGCTTGAGAGATTTTATTTGTTTGCTTTTAAATATAAATTCCAACCAAATTTTTTTTCGAGAGATTTTAGTAAGAAAGCGGGTATAACGTATTTCCCAAATTTAGGTAAAACCATATCTGCTGTTAAAAATCCAGTAAAAGTTTCTATATTTTGAAATTTTGAGAACATTGTTTTTAATTCTTTGCTTGAAAAAATGTCTCCTTTAGGATTGGCGGGCCCATCAAATTCATTCACCAATTGAGATATGTTTTTTTTTGTCAGGATAGAAAGTATTTTTAGTTTCCAACGGTAGTAAAAAGAATTTTTGTGGTAAAACATAACGATCAAACGACCATTTGGTTTGAGTATCCGGTGTATTTCTTCGATGGCCTTTGTTGGATTGGGAGTGTGATGTAAGACACCCATTGAGCAAATGCAATCGAACATATTATCTTTAAAAGGAAGTGACTCTGCATTTGCCACTTGAAAATCGCCGCTTAGACCCATAAATTCAAATCGCTTTTTGCATAAGTCGATGGCTGTTTCTGTAATATCAATACCTGTTACAATCGCCCCTTCTTGAGCATACTTTGAGAGAACATAACCATTGCCGCAGCCGACATCAAGCACTTTTTGCCCTTTGAATTGTGTGTATTCATGCAATTTATAAGTATATTCTATAGATTCTATTTTTTCTCTCATTTGATCAAAATGAATAAAAAAATCATGACTTCCCAACGGATAGGGTATATTCGCTGCACAAAGGGGATTGTTATTCCAGAAATCTTTAACATCATGAATGCTGACCGAATTCATGAGTTCCTCCTGTACATGTTTAATGATAAATAATTTCAGTCCATCTATTTAGTCTATCTATAATATATTTGTTCTTATAGAGATCCTGTAAAATACATATTATATACTTTCAGATCAATGAATGCATTAAATGGAGACAAGTTATATGGGAACCCCTGAAAGCACGTTTATTGTTGCCACTGTTATTACTTTGATTTTAATAGCCATGGTCGGTGGATCTACTTTCTTGGCCAAAATCGGCAACGCCAAAGGCGAATAGTTGTTTTCCCGACTTGTGTTTAAACCGAGGGCAACTGGGTTTCGTGAGAGCGTTTGAGCAGCCAACTGGCAAAAGCCTCTGAAAACTTAAAGTTTTGGTTTTGAAATATTTCTGGTTGGCTTTGCACATAGTGCAAAAAGAAATAAATATCTCTTTCGCTGATATTGCGAAAAATTTGGCGCATGGGACGGCCTTTATACGGCCCCTGTTCCGGGGGGGGGAATTGTGCAACAAATTCCACGCAGGCTTTAACATCCGCGATTGCCGCCTCTATAAAGAGCTGGTTCACCTCTTCCTGAGACTTGCCCGTCGCCAGGACCATGGATTTTTTTGCCAGGGTGAGAAAACGGATATTTTGTTTGTAAAGCGGGAAATACGCCAGGGGTTGTACCTCGGGAAAGGGATCTGCAATGACCGTTTTGTGAGCGCGTTTGAGCACCCAACTGGCGAAGGCCTCCGCAAATTTAAACTCTTTGTCTTTAAATGCCGCAGGATGCGACTGCACGTAGTGTAAAAAGAAATAGATATCCTGTTCGCGAATATGCTGAAATAAATAGGCCAGGGGGATGCCTTTGTAGGGACCCTCTTTGGGATCTGGCAATTTTCGCACCAATTTAATGCAGTTGCGCACATCAGCCATCGCTTCGTTTAAAAAGCGACTTTTTAATTCTGCTTCGGCTTGACTGCCTTCAGAGGGCAGCGGTTTTTTATCAAATGTGACAAATTGTACCCCTTCTTTTAAGATTGCGGAGATCGGCAAGGGGGGAACGGTGGGTACCTGATCGAGCATATCGGGAGCAGCATTGGCTTTTTCGCCGAAGGCTGTGGTTGCGGAATGGGTTTGCGCTGCTGCAGGGGGGGCAGATACCCTTTCTGGTGGCGTTGGCAAAGGTTCATCTTCAAAATCTTCATCATTTTCATACACGGCGGACTCAGATTTTTTGCCCCAGCGGTTGATCAATCCCACCATCCGATTGCTGACTTTTTTGACCCCGTCCACGACAGATGCAGAGAACTTGTCTCCCATCTCGCGAATATTTTGGGTAATCGAATCGGCGGTCGATTTGACGTTTTCAGCGGTCTCGTCGATTTTCTCAGAAATCTCTTTAATATTGCTTTTCAATTCGGTTGTGCGACCCGATCCTGCGGCAAGTCCACGGGTACGGGAAGGCATTTCCGGTTGAACTTCCACTTGTTTGCGGGCAGCTTCAGCGGCTATCTCGCGCTGCTTTTTGTCTTCTTCGGCCTGTAACTCATTGTAGCGGCGGGCCCGTTGAATACTGGGACGATTAACACGGGTAATTTGAACTTTGGGTTTGCCTTCTTGTGCTGCGGGGGCTGATGGGCGGGGCTCTTCTGTTGGGGTGATTACCGATAAAGGGGCCAAATCTGCGTAGACGGGACCTGGACGGCCGCTTGCTGGTTTGGGTTCTGGTTCGTTCAGATTGTCCAGCATCTGCATTTCTTGGGCTTGCAGCGACGGCTCCTCCTCTTCATAGTCCTCCTCGCCAAGCTCATAGTCTCCCTGAGAAATGACCGCATCAGCAGCTGCCCAGTCGCGGTAATAGCGCGGGCCTGAATCCTCTCCCCGGAGGGAGCGTGGCGGACGTTCCTGCTTTGCCATAATGTACCCTTGCCTTTACATCGGATAGATGGGTTCTTTTATAGTATAACAGACGCGAATCAGGCGTCTTGCCAGAGAGGGGGGCGTTTTTCCAGAAAGGCCTGCAGGCCTTCGCGGGCATCGCGGGTGTGTAAATTCTTTGAAAGCATGTCTTTTAAATAGGGCAGGGCCTGATGAATATCCATTTCAGACATGGTATAAAAAGCCTCCCGCCCCAATTCCAGCGTTTTACTGCTTTTGGCTGTGATTTTGTTTAAGAGCTCAGCGACTTTGGCATCGAGCGTATCACTGGGCACTGCGTAGTTGATCATTCCCAGTTTTTCTGCTTCTGGGGCACCGACTTTATCGCCAGTAAACATCATCTCAAGTAGTTTTTTGCGGGGGGTATTGCGAAAGAGAGCTGGCATGATCATCATCGGAAAGAGGCCTATCTGAATTTCGGGTGTGCCAAATAGGGCGTGTTCTGAAGCAATGACCAAATCACAGGCCATGGCCAAACCAAAGCCACCACCAAGGGCATATCCATTCACGCGGGCCAAGGTGGGCTTTCCCAATTGCATCAACAGTTCAAATAATTCCAACAGTTTTTCGCGAAAGGCGTGTTCATCGACCGATGCTTGGCTCTCGTTGTAAAAACTATCAATATCCGCGCCAGCGCAGAAGGCTTTGTTCCCAGTCCCCGTGATCACCACTGCCCGGGCCTCGGGATCGGCTTGGGCCTGTCGCAGCAGTTGTACCAAGTCTGTCAGTAGGGGAATGCTCAGCGCATTGTGACGCGTGGGTCGATTCAGGGTCAGCCAAGCAGCCTGTTCGCGCAGGGTATATGTGATGAGGGCTTCGGTCATGATAAAGGCCTTTCTTACCAGTCTTTCTGGTCGCTTTGAGCTGCGTTGAAACTTTTTTCTAATTCTTCCAGCGGTTTTGTCATGAGATCTTCGGGGCTCGGATTTTGCTTGTGTTCGGGGCTGCGCTGAAAATAGCGGTTGGCGCGATTGTCTTTTTCACTCTCTTCAAGTGATTCTAAAAATTTTTGAATTTCTTCGTCGCTAAAACGGTTCTGGGGTTCTGCCTGTTGGGGTTGGGCCTGATTTTGGGGGGGGCTGTTTTGATTTTTGGGTGGCGACTCCCCTTTGTTTGAACCTGGTTTTTCTTGGGGTTTGGACTTTGGATTGGTTTTTTTTTCAGGTTGACCGTTTTGCGATTTTTGTTCTTGCAGTGCTTTTAATTGGGCCTGAACATAGTCTTTATTTTCTTTGGCCTGCTGGTCTTCGGGGTTGAGCTCAAGGGCTTTTTGATAGGCATCGAGGGCCTGTTTCCAGGCTTCTTCTGGAGAGCCCTGTTGTCCCCCTTGTGTACTCTGGGTGCTCTGGCTACCCTGGCGAAAGTAGCTATTGCCCAGGTTGTACCAAGTCTGTGCCTGTTCATTGAGATTGCCTTCAAGGGTTAGGGCCTGGCGATAGGCCTCGGTTGCTTGGCTGTATTTTTGGCTTTGGTAGAGGGCATTGCCTTTGTTATAGTGCAGGCGGGCTTCATTGGGGGCGGCATCGATTCCCTGTTCTAATTTTTCCAAGCTCTGGGGATATTGTTTGGCCTGATAGGCCCGTTCTGCCTCGCGTTGCTTTAAAAAGGGTGTCCAGGGCCAGACCCAGGCGCTTTGCAAGAGCCCAGCAATGCTCAGGAGCAGGGCCTGGCGCAAAATAAATTTAAGCAATTTGGGAAAAGTACGCTTTTTCATGTTGAAACGTTGCCCCATTTCGAAAACACTGTTTGTGATCTTTTCCCAGCTATTTTGCCACAATCCGAAGGTCTGTTCCAATCCCAATAAGAGCAATACCCACAATAAATACCACTGAAAACGCTCTTCATTGCTGTGTAGGGCACTCTGGGTGGTTTCGCTTGGCGGCAGTTCATTGCGCACTTTTTCCAAGTCTCGCAGGAGTTTGAGGGGCTTTTCGACATAGCTATAAGTTCCCCCACCGGCTTGAGCCATGCTTTTTAAGGTGCTTTCATTTAAACGGCTTATAACCGGTTGGCCTTGGTATTGTTTATAGCCCAAGGAGTTCCAGTCGTCGTTTTCTTCTGGGATCCTGGCTCCTGCGGTTGTGCCTACTCCCACTGTAAAGATGCGGGTTCGTGCTGATTTGAGTTTTTTAATTGCGGCCACGGCATCGCCTTCGTGGTTTTCGCCATCGCTAAACACAATCAAGACATGCCCCCCTTCGGGCTGCTTCGCAAAACGTTCTTTGGCCAATTCAACCAAGGCCGGAATATTGGTGCCACGCGAAGGCAACATGCTGGTGTCAATATCCGTTAGCAGGGTGTCTATGGCGCCGTAATCATGTGAAAATGGCACAATTGAGAAAGCTTCGCCAGAAAAAATCACCAGACCAACCCGATCAGAGGTCAGGCGCGAGAGCAGGATGCGAATCATTTGTTTGGCGGCTTCCAAACGATTGGGATAGAGGTCTGTCGCTTTGCTGCTGTCTGAGATGTCCAGTGCCATCAGAATATCGACTCCCTGATCGCTGCTTTCCGCCAAAATGGGAGGACCTTGGGGGCGGGCCAATGCAATCACCAGAAAAAACAAGGCTGTCAATTGCAGCACCAGGGGCAATATGCGACTTGCTCTTTGCGGCTTTAAATTGAGACGCGGCCACAGGTTCGGAGCGATCAATGTTTCCAGAGCTTGTTTTTGCCAGCGGTGCAACCGGTAAGCCAAAAATGCCAAGATAGGTAAAATGAGCAGTCCAGACAAAAGGGTGGGTTGGCCCAAGCGCAAAAAGCCCAGGTGAAAGCCCAGCCAAAAAACCAGTCCCAAGAGACTGAGTGGAGGGAGTATTCTTCCAAGTAAACGCATCGTCAGCCCTCTGGCCTTAGGGTACAATACAGCACAATGTATCTCTCTAGTCGTTCAAATCCCAAAATTAAATTTATACGTAGCTTACACCAAAAAAAGCTGCGTGATCAGCATCAACTTTTTTTGATCGAAGGTGAGAGCCTGGTTCAAGAGGCACTGCAGATCGGTTGGCCTTTGCTGCAGGTGGTGGGTCTCGGAGCCTTGCCGACTTTGCCTGCGGAGACAGAGGCTCTGGAAGTGAGCCCCGAATTGATGGCCCACCTCACGACCCTGAGTTCTCCCCCTGCTCTTTTGGCTGTGGCGCGGCAGAAGCGACTTTCTCCCCCTGACTCGGCCCGTTCGTGTCTGCTGGTCACCGCGCCAATACAAGACCCTGGGAATTTTGGGGCATTGCTGCGTTTGGCTGATGCCATGAATTTGGCGGGGGTTTGGGTTGTGGGTGAGGGGGTTGACCCCTACCATCCCAAAGTTGTGAGAGGGGCCATGGGATCCGTCTTGCGGATGCCTGTACGTGTTCTGTCAACAACGGCAGAGCTCCTTGAACTCAAAGCGGCAGGCTGGACCTTGCTGGCCACGGCAGCTGATGGGCAGGCTTCGAGTTTTGCGTTTTCCTTTCCTGCTAAAACAGTGTTTTTGTTGGGCAGCGAGGGGCCCGGCCTGCCAGTTGAACTGACAGAACTGGCCGACCTCAGTTTGCGGATTCCGATTCAAGCGCGGGTGGAGTCGCTGAATGTCGTCACCGCTGCGGCGATGTTATTGCATGAATATGCCCGTCAATACCCTCAGGAGCGCTTTTAAGATTATGCCAGCTTCGCCCAATGAACTCCGTGAAATGAGCTTTGTTGACCATCTTTCCGAATTGCGTCGGGCTATGGTTATTTCGGTTTTGGCGATTATTTTGGGGGCTGGAGCGGGTTTTTATTATCACAGTTGGTTTCTCAAAACCCTGATGGCCCAAGTACCTGGGGTTAATTTTGTGATTGTTGCTCCGGCAGAAGGTCTCAGCGCTGTTCTGCGGCTCTCGATTTTGATGGGCTTGTTTGTGGCCATGCCGATTATTTTACGCGAAGTCTTCTGGTTTATTGGGCCTGCTTTTACCCGTGGTCAACGTCTGATGTTGATTCCGGTCTTAATGTCCAGTTATGGGCTGTTTGTGCTGGGGGTGTCTTTTGCCTATTTCACACTCTTACCGCTCGGGGTGCGCTTTCTGATTGGCTTTACTCCACCCGGCATTCAGCCCATGCTTTCGATCGGACGTTATATTGACTTTGCCAGTACCTTGCTCTTTGGTACGGGCTTACTCTTCCAGGTGCCCATTCTGATGCTGCTTTTGGCCATGTTGGGGGTGGTGCAGCAGGCCCAACTCAAGGCCCAACGGAGAATGGTCTATTTTGGTAGTTTTGTGGTAGCAGCTGTCATTACCCCTTCGGTGGATATGTTGACCCAGTCGCTCTTGGGGGGCACCCTGATTTTTCTGTTTGAATTGGGATTGGGTTTGATGGGACTGGCAGAAAAAATTCGCAAAAAACCACCCCAGAATGAGGCCCTGTATACGCAATCTGAATCGACAGATGTGCTTGCCTCAGATTCAGAGAAATGAGCAGAAATGATAAAAAAAAACCATCCGCGGCCCTTTCCTTCGGTTTGTTATGCTCTCTCAGCCCAAGGCCGGACGCTCCTTTAGTTGCGTTTTTTATGCATTAATTATTGAAAATAATGTGCGTTAAAATTTTAAAAAAAAAGATTAATATGTAAAATGCTTTCAATGTGTTAAATTATGTCTTTTTATGTTTTTATTTGATTTTAAATCTGTGATTGCGACTTGTGTAGGCATACGCTAAAATGAAGCATGACATACAGGGTGGCAACACGGGTCATCTGACGGCTGTAATTGCCAGAATCTAGAAAAATAGACGTTTTTGTCTTTTTTTTAACGTCTTCAAGGAGCTTTTTATGATTGGGCAGCATGGTTTTGGGGCAAGCAGAGAAGCCTTTCTCCTACTTCACCACTTTTTATTTTTGCATTTTCAATCCCCTTTAGACGGTTGACAAAACTTAAGATTTACTCGGTATGACTCAGTGTGTAATGACTGTTACAATTGAGATGGGTATTCTTGCAAAAATGCCCCAAATTACCACTTCCGGTCTGCCGCAAACAGATTAAACCACACCCTTAATGCAAGACAGGACATAGAAACGACAGATGTTGATGCTTACAAGCGATACCAAGATGACACAAGAACCCATCCTTTCAGAAAACAAACAGCGTTTTGTGCTTTTTCCGATCAAACACCGCGAAATTTGGGAAATGTATAAAAAGGCAGAGGCCAGCTTTTGGACCACTGAAGAAATTGATCTTTCCAGCGATCAACAGGACTGGGAGCACCGCCTGAACGATGATGAAAGACATTTTGTTAAACATGTCTTGGCTTTCTTTGCCGCCAGTGACGGGATTGTGAATGAAAACCTGGCCGTCAACTTCATGCGCGAAGTGCAATACCCAGAGGCCCGTTGTTTTTATGGTTTTCAGATCATGATGGAAAATATTCACTCTGAGACTTACTCACTTTTGATTGATACCTATATCAAAGACGTGAATGAAAAAAACCACCTTTTTCATGCCATTGATACCCTGCCCTGTGTGATGCGCAAGGCCGATTGGGCTTTGCGTTGGATTGAGCGCGGCTCTTTTGCCGAACGTTTGGTGGCATTTGCCGCCGTTGAGGGCATTTTCTTTTCTGGCAGTTTTTGTTCAATTTTTTGGCTGAAAAAGCGTGGACTGATGCCTGGGTTGAGCTTTTCAAATGAGTTGATTTCGCGAGACGAGGGCATGCATACCGATTTTGCCTGCTTGCTTTATTCACAATTGGAGCAAAAACTTTCAAGCGAGCGGGTTACTGCGATTATTGCAGAAGCGGTGGCGATTGAGCAGGAATTTGTGACCGATGCTCTGCCCGTCAAATTGATTGGTATGAATGCCGATATGATGAGCCAGTATATTGAGTTTGTCGCTGATCGGCTCTTGGTCTCTTTGGGCTGCAACAAACTCTACAATGTGGGCAATCCCTTTGATTTTATGGAAATGATTTCCTTGCAGGGCAAGACCAATTTCTTTGAAAAGCGGGTCTCCGAGTACCAAAAGTCGGGTGTGATGAATACCATCAACAATCAAAAAGATGACAATGTCTTTAGTTTGGATGAGGATTTTTAAATGTGGATCCGCGTTAGGGCCTCTGAGCTTTAACTGAATGTCATTGAGAATGGACTTGCTCAGGAGTCCGATTAAAGTATGTTTTTAGAAAAGGGTTGGAGCCGATGTTTGTAGTAAAGCGTGACGGTCGCCAGGAGGCCGTTAAATTTGATAAAATCACCTCCCGGATTCAAAAGCTCTGTTATGGTCTGGATCAGGCCCATGTCGATGCTGTGAGAATTGCGATGAAAGTGATTGAGGGTCTCTATGATGGAGTGACCACCTTGGAATTGGACAATTTGGCTGCTGAAATTGCCGCCACTTTGACCACCAAGCACCCGGACTACGCCCTTT
This sequence comes from Candidatus Blackallbacteria bacterium, assembly GCA_051715345.1. Classification (GTDB taxonomy): domain Bacteria; phylum Cyanobacteriota; class Sericytochromatia; order UBA7694; family UBA7694. The sequence continues at coordinate 8,624 of JBPXJQ010000024.1, read as the reverse complement.
TGGCGGCCCGGATTGGTGTTTCTAACCTGCACAAGACCACCAAAAAATCCTTTTCTGAGACGATGCGGGATCTCTACGAATATGTCGATCCCAAAACAGGACACAGTGCGGCATTGATCTCAAATGAAGTTTATAAGATCATCCAGGAAAATGCCCAAGAACTGGATTCTGCGATTATTCACGACCGCGATTTTTTGCTTGATTTCTTTGGCTTTAAAACCCTTGAGCGCTCTTATTTGCTCAAGTTGCACGACAAAATTGTCGAGCGCCCTCAGCACATGCTCATGCGTGTGGCCGTAGGCATTCATCGTGAAAATATCCAAGCTGCGATCGAAACCTATGACTTGCTGTCAGAGCGTTGGTTTACCCACGCTACACCGACTCTGTTTAATGCATCCACGCCCAAACCACAGATGTCTTCTTGCTTTTTGATCAGCATGAAAGACGACAGCATTGACGGTATTTACGATACCCTTAAAACCTGTGCCAAAATCTCTCAATCTGCGGGTGGGATTGGCCTGAGTATTCACAATATTCGTGCCACGGGTTCGTATATCAGTGGTACGAATGGTACCAGCAATGGTATTGTACCGATGCTGCGGGTCTACAATGACACTGCACGTTATGTCGATCAGGGCGGTGGCAAGCGCAAAGGGGCTTTTGCAGTCTATTTGGAGCCCTGGCATGCCGATATCATGGATTTTTTAGAGCTGCGTAAGAACCACGGCAAAGAAGAATCACGGGCACGCGATCTGTTTTATGCTCTCTGGATGCCTGATCTGTTCATGCAGCGCGTTGAAGAAGAGGGGACTTGGTCGCTCTTTTGCCCGAATGAAGCACCTGGTTTGGCGGATTCTTGGGGCGAAACCTTTGAAACGCTTTATACCCGTTATGAACGCGAAGGGCGCGCCCGTAAAACGCTCAAGGCCCGCGATGTTTGGACTGCGATTTTGGATGCCCAGATTGAAACCGGCAATCCCTATATGCTCTATAAAGATGCCTGCAATCGCAAGAGCAATCAGCAAAATCTCGGCACGATTAAATCCAGCAATCTCTGTACCGAAATCATTGAATACACGGCTCCAGATGAAGTTGCGGTCTGCAATTTGGCCTCACTGGCTCTGCCCAAATATGTCGTCGATGGTCAGTTTGACCACGAGAAGCTGTTTGAAGTGACCCAGGTCGTGACCCGCAATTTAAATAAAATCATTGACCTCAATTATTACCCCGTAGAAGAGGCCCGCAACTCGAATATGCGCCATCGGCCGATTGGTCTGGGCGTACAGGGGCTGGCTGATGTCTTTATTATGTTGCGCATGCCCTTCGATTCAGAAGAGGCCAAGGCCTTAAATCGGGAGATCTTTGAAACAATTTATTTTGCAGCATGTTCTGCTTCCAATGAGTTGGCTCAAGTAGAAGGCCCTTACTCGACCTTTGCAGGGTCTCCTTCCTCTCAGGGCAAATTGCAATTTGATCTCTGGGGTGTAGAGCCCACAGCACGCTGGAATTGGAGCGAACTCAAGCAAAAAATCCAGGCCCACGGTCTGCGTAACTCACTTTTGGTGGCACCGATGCCCACAGCCTCGACCTCTCAGATCTTGGGTAATAACGAGTGTTTTGAGCCCTATACCTCCAATATCTACACCCGTCGGGTGCTTTCGGGAGAGTTTATTGTGGTCAATAAACACCTCTTGCGCGATTTGGTCGATCTCGGACTTTGGAGTGACAGTCTCAAAAATAAGATCATTGCCAGCAATGGATCTGTTCAGAATATTGATGAAATTCCGCAGCATATTAAAGATATTTACAAAACGGTCTGGGAAATCAAACAGCGTACCTTGATTGATATGGCTGCTGACCGTGGCGCTTTTATCTGTCAGTCTCAGTCACTGAATCTGTTTATGGAAAACCCGACCTATGCCAAACTGACCTCCATGCATTTTTACGGCTGGAAAAAGGGCCTCAAAACAGGCATGTATTACCTACGCACCAAAGCCGCAGCTGATGCAATTAAGTTTACGTTGGATCCTGTTGCCACGCCTGAGAATGTGCCTGCTGTAGCCGGTATTGCTTCAGCACCCGTACCCGTGTTGGCGATGAGTGCAGAGGGCATTGCCTGTTCCCTCGATAATCCCGAAGCCTGTGAGGCTTGCAGCGGTTAATAATTTCCTGCGGGGTCGATGATTCCTGCTTTTTCGAGCTTTTGTTCAAGCAGATGGATGATCGACTCCTTGCGGGTCACGTCATCGTTGAGTTGATCGATCAGGCGTTCTTTCTTTTCAACCAGGCGTTTGAGCTTGTCATAGAGTTCGGCGCCTTGTTGCAGTTTTTCTTTTAAGCTGTTGAGCGCCTCCTGTTTCCGCTGTTGTTGGGCTCCGACCACCTGCAATGACTGTTTGAGTTGTTCGATCTGCAACTCATAGTCTTGGATGTCAATTTTTTCGAGTCTCTCTGCCAGGCTCTCTTTTTCAAACAAGAGGTGGGCTTTCTCTTCCCTGAGCTGTTGCATCTGATTTTCTGTATCCAACAGGCTTTGCTTAAGAATGTCGCGCTCTTGCATCAGGCTTTCAAGGGCCAGGGAATCTTCGCTGTGGGTGCTGCTGAGACGATCAAGATCCAGAAGTTTATCCGAGAGGGTGTCTCCCACCAATTCCAGTTCCAGGCGGAGTTTTTTGAATTCTCTTTCCATTTCTTCTAAGCGGTGATCGGATTCCTGCACTTGCAAGGCGCGGGTTTCCAGCTCCTTGCGCAGGCGATTGATCTCAGAGCTTTTGTCTGAAAGCTCCACTTGCAGATGGGCGTTTTCCCTTTCAACATCATCTTTATCTGAGATCAAGTGGCGGATCAGGTCATGGGCCTCGCTAAGATCTGTCGGGTTATTTTGCCCGATCTCCAACTGTTGTTTATAGGCGATTGAGAGTTCGCGGAGTTTCTGGCGGTTTAAACTGAGCCGTTCGCGGGTCTCTTGCAATAATTGTTCCCGTTCACTGAGTAGCCCCAGCAATTTTTGCTTGTCTTTTTGCCAGACTTCTTCGCGGCGCATCAATTCCAATTCGGATTTGCGTAGCTTTTCAATTTCTTGATAGGCCTCATAGACTTGGCGGTTGATGTCTTCCAATTCGTGCAGGCGTTGATTGATTTGCTCCAATTGTCGGGATTTTTCACTTTCTGATTGTCTGCTTTGGAGTAGAGCTTCGTTCTGTTGCTGGTGGGCTTTTTCCAGCTTGGCCAATGCATTTTCGCGCTCGCGCAGTAGCTGTTTTAATGCCTGTTGTTCTTTTTCTGATTTTGCCTGTTTCTCACGCAGGTGAATTTCCATCTCATTTTGGAGCTGAAGGGTCTCCTGCAGCCGTTTGAGCTTCTGCTGACTTTGTTTGAGCTCCTGTTCCAAGGTTTGGGCCTTTTCTCGGGCTTCGCCAGCATCTTGTTCGCTCAATTTGAGCTGGGTTTGATGCAAGTTTAAACGGGTTTGCTCCAAGCGGTGCTCGGTGATTTCCAGTTGTTTTTGCAGCGAAGTGACTTTACCGAGCAGCCGCTCGCGTTCTTTTTTTTGCTCCTCCCATTTTTCTTCATGGCTCGCGTTGAGTGTTTTTTCGCGGGTTAAAATCCGAATTTCACCCACAGCATCCTCTGTCTGTCGGTTATTAAAATAATCCCAAAAAGAGCTTAAAAATCCCAGTAAGAGGCTGAAAATAAGCGGAAAAAACAAGATGGGGTTCCAGAGGCTTTGGCTCTGACTAAAGTAAATCCGGGCCAGACCGTCAGGGGTACGTATTTCGGCATTAAAATCATGGGCTTTTAGCGCTTCCTGAGCGGCTTTGATAGGCCCTTCGCGACCCTGTAAATTGCTTGACACGACCCGTCCGTCTGAATCACTGATCACCACTTGAAAAGGCAAACTTTTTAGAAGGGGGAGTAATTCTTCGGGGGTCTCGTTGGCAATGGCTCGGGAGATTTGAGGTAAAAGGGTTTTGAGACGCACTTGGGGTTGTGCTGCGGAATCTTGAAAATGCCAGCTATACCAGCCTGTGAAACCTGCAAAGACCAGCAGAGCCGGAGCCAAAAAGCTGAACAGAGCGCGAAGGAGGACAGGCATAAGCAGTACCTTCAAGGGTGCTTGATGCAGTTATTATATCAGTTAAGTCTCTGCCCCAACCTGTGATACCATAAACAACATGAGTTTGGATTCTTTCGCAGAACTTTTTAATGAATCAGAAGAAGAGCAGCGCCAACCGCCTGTTGCCTTGTCTTCTGCTGAAATGTCGGGTTTGCCTTTGGCTTCGGAACCCCTTGAACCAAGAGACGCTTCTCCTGGTTTCCCCGATTCGCCAGCCCCCCCTCATTTACAGTATTTACAAGCTAAATTGGATGCGCGGCTGGAGATTCTGGTGCGCTATTTGCAGGCCGGTATCTTGGTTGAAGATGCCCAACGCAAGGTCGTGATTACAAATCCCTATTTTTGTCAGATTTTTGGCATAGAGGCCCCTCTCGAAACTTTGATCGGCAGTGACAGCGCTCAGCTTTGTGCTACTTTTTCCGGTCTATTCAGTGACTCAGATGAGTTTTTGGGACGCATTCAAAGCCATTTGTACAAACGCCAACCTGTCTTAAGCGAAACACTGAAACTCTTAGATGGCCGCGTCTTTGAACGCGATTATCAGCCTATTTTAGAAGAAGGCCATTATCTCGGCCATTTCTGGGTCTACCGCGATATTACCCGTTACCATCAAGAAGCCGCTGCTTTGTCTAATTTGTCCCGTTTCCCGGCTGAGAATCCCAATCCGGTCTTTCGCGTGGACAGGAATGCGCGCTTGCTTTATGCCAATTCCAGTGGCCAGCAATTGTTAAATTATTGGAATTGTGAAGTGGGTCAGGCTTTTCCGGAGCCTTGGCAAGGGCCTTTATTGGATGCTTTGACCAGCCAAAGTACCCGTGAAAGTGAAATACCCCTCGACAATCGCTACTTTCATTTTTATTTTGTGCCTGTGCAAGAATACGACTACGTCAATATCTATGCCTCAGACATTACCCAAAGCAAAATGGCCGAAGCTGAATTACAGACAGCCCGCGATCAGGCTTTGCAGGCTTCCCGTGCCAAATCTGAGTTTTTGGCCACGATCAGCCATGAAATTCGCACCCCTTTAAATGCCATGATGGGCATGTTGGATCTCTTGGCAGAAACCTCACTGACATCGGATCAAGACAAATATCTGAATGTCTGTAAAAATGCCAGCAGTACCCTGCTCAATTTGATCAATGATGTTTTGGACCTGTCTCGGATTGAGTCCGGGAAATTTACGCTCGAAGATCAGACTTTCCGCTTTCGTCCGATTGTCAACGGGATTTTGGCGATGTTTGAAAAACAGGCCCAAACCAAAGGCCTTACCCTGCGTTGCCAGATTGCCGATAGTTTGCCTGAGCAAATTACCGGAGATCCTGGGCGTTTTCGTCAAATTTTGATGAATCTGATCGGCAATGCGATGAAATTTACCTCCAAGGGAGGGGTGACGGTTGAGGTCTATGATTATCAGACTCTTTCGCGTGAAGAAGAAATTTGTCTGATGGTCTCTGTCCGAGATACCGGTGTGGGCATTTCTCCCGAACAGCAATCCCGGATCTTCGAGAGTTTTCGGCAGGCCGACTCCTCGACCACCCGCCGCTATGGTGGAACGGGATTGGGTCTGGCGATCACCCGCCGCTTGGTCGAGTTGTTTCGTGGCCATATCTGGGTCGAAAGCGCACCTGGGCAAGGCAGTACTTTTTCCTGTACTCTGCGTTTTACCACTGGCGAAGGCACTGTGCGAACCGCACCCACCCGCCAAGGTTTGCCCAAGCCGCCAGCGGCTTTTATGGGCGGCCCCAGCCGTACGATGCGTTTGTTGCTGGTCGAAGATTCCCCCGATAACCGCCTTTTGGTGCATATGTATTTGAAAGGCACCCATTATAAGATCAGCGATGCTCACAATGGTGAAGAGGCTGTTGAACTCTTTACCTCACAGACCTTCGATTTGGTCTTGATGGATATCCAAATGCCGATTATGGATGGCTATACCGCTACCCGTAAAATTCGCGAGTGGGAGCAGTCTCAGGAGCGAAAGCCTGTACCGATTGTGGCTTTAACAGCAGATGCTCTGACCAGTGTGCGTGATGCGATTTTGGCAGCGGGTAGCAATCTCTACCTCACCAAGCCCATCCGCAAACAGGAATTGTTAGACACCCTTGATTTCCTCTCTTGTGTGGCTACGGCTGCTGGCGCGGGTGACCCGGAACCATCTCATCCCAAGCCTTTGACAGAGGTCGAGTTGGAAATTCAAGATGTGGACCCCGATATTGCTGAGCTGATGCCTCAGTTTATTGAGAACCGCCAGAAAGATGTTAAAGAGTTAAAGCAGTTTTTGGAATTGCAGAATTACAAAGAACTGGGCCGTTTGGGACACAGCATGAAAGGCAGTGGCACGGCTTATGGTTTTCCCCGTTTGACAGCGCTTGGAGACAAAATCCAAGAGGCTGGTCACAAGGCTGAAAAAGACAAGATTTACAGCCTGATTACGGAGTTAGAGGGCTATTTAACCCAGGTGAGTCAATTCTTGGCTGGCAAGAAAAACTGAGCTTCTGGGTGTGCTGTTTTATACCCGCAAAATCTGAGCTGCGTTTTGAATAAAGGCCGAATACCGCTGTTTTGCACCTGGATGATGTTGGAAAATCTGCAGGATGGTCTCTTGGGAGAGGCGGTGGCTGGTCTGAAAGAAAAACTGGCTCAGGGTTTCCAAGGCCTGTTCTGGGCGCATGCGGTAGAGCACATGAACCAAAAAGCTGGGATCTTCTTGGAATTTTTGTGAAAATAAATGGGTGATCGCCTCTTGGTAAATAGACGCGTCTGCTTCGGGTCTGAGATTGATCGCAATTGCCTTGCGCACCTCTAAATGTGTTTCCGGCAAATAGAGGATATGTCCGACCCGTCGCCAGGCCACGGCGGAACGTCTGCGAAATGTGGAGCGCAACCATTGCGGGACTTTATTGCTAAATGTAATCGAGTGAGCCGCTATTTCCAATTCTTTGGTTGACTCATGATTGTAGAGCACTTGCAGTGCGAGTTCGGCATGGGGGTGGTCTGTATCGGCAAAGCGATCGAGCACATCCAGGCTGCCTGTGGCTTTTAAGGCCTCGGCCGCCTGCAGAGCCACCCACTGGGAGGGATCCTTGAGCAGTGATTCTAGCAGGGGTGCGTCGGTTTTGTCTCCCAACTGGGCCAAGGCTTTGATGGCATTTAAACGAATCACAAAATCTGGGTGTTCACATTTTCGGCAAATCAACGGCTTGTACTGGGTTTGCCCTAATTTTGCCAGCAGCAAAAATGCAGCCGCCTGAACTTCGCGATCCGTATCGCTTTCTAAAATTTGGGCCGTCAGCGGCACGGCATCTAAATAGTTGAGCTGAGCCAAAGCGCGCAGAATAATCGCTTTAACCCAATCCGGGTGTTGCTCTTGTTCCAAGGCATTTAATAAAAGGGCTGGATTGCTGCGGGACAGGGATTCCAACATGGTGGTCAGATAGGTGGGACTCCAACTGCGAAAAATTTCTATTTTGGCCAGAATCAGTCCCAGGTATTGGCTTGCACCGGTATCTGCCAATGAGCGTGAGGCCAGCATCGCCACCAATGGGGAGGGGTCATATATGGCTTTAACGATCAGGTCTTGATAACGCTCAAATCCCATTGTACTGAGTGTTAAAACAGCACGGGCCCGTTGTTCTTCATCACCTGTTTGGACACGATCTGCCAGTTGATCCAGGTAAGGCACTGCCATATTGCACAGCAATTGGCGGGTTTCGCCCTCTAATTTGGGCACAAAACGCATGAGATAGTCGACAAAGAACAGCTTTTCATCTTCTCCGACTTTGTCGAGCAGGGCCTGCGGGGGCATAAATCCGGCAATAATACTGGATGTAATTGGGTCCCACTTGGTTTCTAGGTTTTTCCAGCGACTGGCTTTTTGGGTATTGGATTTATGCAGACGCACAGTTAAAGCGACCAATCCCAATGCCAAGAACAGAAGCAAGAGAATATACACGGTCAACATCAGGAGAAATTGATGGGCCCAGTCACCCAATAACCAAGTACTTAAGAATTTATGCCAGAGATTTTCCACAGATTTTCCACAGATTTTTTACATTTTGATATTCACATGTTTGAGACATGATTGCTCAGTTTCCCATGTTTAAGCATTTCAGACAATGCTATCATACTGTAGCGCATTTTCCGGATTCCGGTATTTATTAGGTATTTATAATCAATGAAATCGATTTTTATATTTTTGCTGGTGCTCAGCATGATCAATCTGGTCTATATGTTTGTCTTGAACAGCATGTATATTCTGACCAGTATTCTTTCCTTTGGTGCATTGCGGAAATACGCCCGCCGTTTGAAATCTGTCAATATTGAGTATTTGTTAACCTCAGCAGGAGCGCCTCCTATCACTGTGATTGTGCCTTCGTATAACGAAGAGTCCACCTGTGTGGAATCCATTCGTTCCCTGCTCAACCTCCAATACCCTGAATACGAGGTAATGGTGGTCAATGACGGTTCCAAAGACCAGACCTTACAACGTTTGATTGATGCCTATGAA
>JBPXJQ010000023.1:0-57858 GCA_051715345.1 Candidatus Blackallbacteria bacterium | reverse complement strand
AACACCGTGCGTTCGCGCTTGGGAGCTTTCCAAAACCGGATCGAATACACCATTCAGAACCTGCAGGTCTCCAGAGAAAATCTGGCCGCCTCTGAATCGCGAATCCGCGATGCAGATATTGCAGCGGAAACAGCCAACCTGACCCGTGCACAAATTTTGGTTCAGGCCGGCACTTCTGTGCTGACCCAGGCCAATATCTCCCCTCAGTCTGCTTTGAATCTGCTCTAAAGCTTGATTTGAGACGAACGTTAACCCCCTGGCAATTTTCTGATTTTGCCCAGGGGGTTTTTGCTAGGGCCCCCTTTTGTCTTGTGGTATGTTAAAAATATGGACAATCATTTCGCTTCCTCTGCCTCTGTGCAGCTTAAAAACGTCTCAATGGGTTATACCGAAGGTGGCCAGAAAAAACAGGTTCTGAACCAGGTTTCAACGTTCTTTCCGGCTGCTCAACTGACGGTTTTACTCGGCCCCAGTGGTTCGGGCAAAAGTACCTTGCTCAATTTAATTGGTGGCTTAGATACCCCTGAACAGGGTGAAATCTGGTGCGGAGAAACCTGTCTGAGTCAATTAACTGAACGACAGCGCACCCTGTTTCGCCGCCAGCACATGGGCATTGTCTTTCAGTTTTTTAATTTAATTCCCACGCTTAGCGTTTTGGAGAATGTGGTTTTGCCCTCTCAATTATTGGGCAAAGCTGATTTCGAGCGTGCCCATCTGCTGCTTGAACAGGTGGGCCTCAAAGGGAGAGAACAGGCTTCCCCAGACCGTTTATCGGGGGGAGAGCAGCAAAGGGTGGCCCTGGCCCGTGCCCTTGTGCACGACCCGCTTTTGATTTTGGCCGATGAACCGACAGGCAATTTGGATCAAAAAAATGGAGAGGCGGTCATGGCGCTTTTGTTGGAATTGACACAAAAATCCCAAAAGACCTTGATCGTGGTCACCCACAATCCTGAGTTTGCGCGTTTGAGTGATTCGGTCTTTTTACTTGAAAATGGGTGCTTGGACAGGCAGACGCCTCATTTACAGGGGTGAGGGTTAAAATAATAGCCCACCCCTCGCACGGTGATAATGTATTTTTCTGCGCCTGGAAGTGCCTGCTGGAGTTTTCGCCGGATTTGACGAATATGGGTATCCACGATGCGATCCGTCACTGCTTCTTCTGTGGGCCAAACCTGGTTCAGGATTTTTTCACGGGTCATGACTTCTTCTGGGTGAGAGGCCAAAAAGTGAAATATTTCAAACTCTGTTTTGGTCAGATTTATTTTCTGATCGTGCAAATAGGCGTCTTTTTGCTCCTGTTTCAGTTTTAAGCCATTAAATGACAAGCAGGCAGCCGCTTCGGGCTTAGGCAAAACAGACAAGGGCTTACCTTTTGGTGCGCGATTGAGCACTTTGCGAATCCGGGCCAGGAGTTCTCCTGCTTTAAAGGGTTTAATGATATAGTCTTCTGCTCCGAGCTGGAGGCTGAGAACAATGTCCAGTTCGATTTGATGGCCACTGACAAAAATACAGGGTGTGATGGGGGAGAGCGCTTTAATCTGACGAAAGAGCTCCAAGCCAAAGATATCGGGCAGGTGCATATCAATCAGGATCAAACTGAAGGGCTGTTGGGTGACTTTTTCCAAGGCTGTTTTGCCGTTTCTGGCACCCTGTACAACCAAGCATTCAGACTCCAGAACCTGTTTGATGGCCGCAAGCAGGCCGGGTTCATCTTCGATCACAAGAACAGAATGAGAACTGTTTAACAAGGTTTTGGCTGGCTCGATTCATGGATTTATATTTACTATAGCATGACCCATTTTGACGCAGATCAAACAACTCACGCCCATTGTGGAGTGTTGCTTTTAGCTGCACTCTTACCCTGAAGCAGGAATTTCGTGTATAGTGTCTTTTTTGAACGCGAGGGTCTCAAAATGGAAAGTCCTTCGGAGAACGTGTCAAAAATGTCAAAAAGAGGTCCCTCTTGGTTTTTGTCCAGTATCACATTTTGCTGATTGAAGATGATCCTTCCTTTGCTCAGGCCCTGATCGATTTGCTGCAAGACGCCAATTATGGGGTCGCTTGGGTCTCAACAGGTGAGGAGGCTTTTCGGTTGCTCGAAAAAGAATCTCCCCATCTGGTGATCTCGGATATTTCTCTGCCGGATATCAATGGCTTGCAATTTTTAAAATACCTGCAAACCCATCTTCAATCTGTTCCCCCTTACCTGTTTCTGACGGCCAAAAATCAGGAGTTGGATATTGTCCTGGGCTTGGAATATGGGGCTGAAGATTATATTACCAAGCCTTTTCAACCCCAAATTTTATTGGCGCGGATTGAAAAAATCATTCAGCGTCATTTTCCGGCTCTGGTGGAAGCAGATGTTTTTCAATATGTTTTTAAAGGATTGAAGCTCAGCCCCTCCAAACGTCAGGCTTTTTATCAAACGCAAAATCTGTATTTGCAGCGCCACGAATTTGATTTACTCCTGTTTTTTATCCAAAATCCAACGATGGTCTGTACCCGGCAACTACTCCTGGAGAGACTTTGGGAACCCGAGCACGATCTTTCTCCCCGCAATATTGACAATACGGTAGTCACTTTGCGCAAAAAATTGACCCAGGCAGGAGGCCCTCCTGACCTGATTCAAACCGTGTGGGGTATCGGATACCAACTAGCGCCCAGCTGAATCGCCCTTAAATTACGAATTGGTACTGATTTCCCCCCAGCACCTGGGCTTGTTGACAGGCCTGGGCGGCCACCGTTAAAAGCCCATTTAGATCTGCGCTGTTATGGGGGTAGAGGGCAATACCAGCACTGAGGGTGAAACTCAATTTCTGTTTGAGAATCTGAAAGGGGCTTTGCACTTGGCTTTTTAAGATTTCAAAGGTTTGAATCAAATTCTGTGGGTTATGTACAGGCAATAAGAGTACAAATTGGTTTAAACTCAGATAATAGAGATTCTTTTGGTTGGCGTGAAAATAGGGGGCAAGGCGATTGGCGAAGGCCTTCATTAAAATCCGCCCCAAAGCGGGTTGTGCTGCCGCAGGGCTGTTTTCAAACTGATCGAGCTGAAATTGAATCAAGGCCAGGGATCTGTGGCTGTGGCTGCTCTCCCAGAAGTGGCGCTCCAAAAGTGCAAAATTGGGCAAACTGGTCGATTCATCCGTAAAAGCCAGTCTTTCGATTTGCTTTTCTTTAAAAGACAATTTCTGTGCGACCAGATTCTGAACCTGTTCGGTTTTGAGGAGCCGGCTTTGAATCGCTCCCCACAATTCCTGAAAGGTAAAGGGTTTGGTCAGGTAGTCATCAGCGCCCAGATCCATGCCTTCCCGCATTTGGCGCCGGGCCGACATCCCCGTTAAAAAGACAAAGGGTGTGGTCGCCGTTTCCGGGTTTGTGCGGATGGCCTGGAGAAATTCATGGCCATTCATTTCGGGCATTTCGACATCGCACAAAATTAAATCTGGCTGATACGAGCGCAGACATTCCATGGCCACCCGGCCATTGGGGGCTGTTGTCACTTCAAAATCCTGGTCACGCAAGAACTCGGTGACCAATTGCAAAATATGGTATTCATCATCAATCGCCAGTACTTTCGGCATTTTCGGGCATTCCTCTCAGCTTGGTTGTTTCATTCAAAGCATAAATAATCTCTGTCAGGAGAAGATGAAGAATACAGTGACAATTTGTCAAGTCAGCTTCATATTTCTCTGACAATTTGCTTTTAAGATAGGTGTGAGAAGCTTTGCGTTTAAGATGGGATTGTATTGGATAGGATAGGAATAAAAAAACTGTGCCCAGTCTATTTTTCGATGATTCAACCCCGCTGACAAGTAAGATGGCCCAATTTTCAAGGGGCCATCTGCTGCCTGCCGATTTGCTTCAAGACCCAGAGCTTGAAGCTATTTTGGCAGTATTGCAAAAAGAGTTGAGCTATCCCGCTTCGCTTTCTACGGCTTTGGATTTATCGCCCTTTGGGCTCTTAAAGGCCTTGAATCGCGGAGCTGTGGCTATTTTGATTGCCGATGCGAAGATCCGCATCCAGTACCTGAATGCCCAATGTGAGCAATTGACGGGTTATTCTCAAAGTGAATTACTCGGCAAAACCCCCCAGATCTTAAAATCTGGTCAAACCCCCGATTCTATCTACCAGGATATGTGGCAAACCCTGAATGCGGGCAAAAGCTGGTCGGGTGAATTGCTCAATAAACGCAAAAATGGCAGTCTGTATTGGGAATGGACCTCGATTGCCCCTGTTTTAAATGCCCAGGGGGAAATTCTTCAATATGTGGCGATCAAACAGGACATCACCCAGCGCAAATTGGCGGAGTCCGAATTAAAATACCAGTCAACCCTGCTCGATAGTCTCTCTGATGCGGTGATTTCTACAGATCTGGAAATGAACATTCTCAGTTGGAACCGGGCCGCAGAGACGTTTTATGGCTGGAATGAGTCAGAGACCCTCGGACGCAATTGGCTGGTGTTGCAACCCGATTGTGTTTTTATGGGCGCATCACGCGATGAAGTCTTACAAATGGTGATGCAAAGAGGTTCTTGGAGTGGCAAGGTCATTCAGCACCATGCTTCGGGTCATGAATTGTCTGCCTTTGTGGTCTGCTCTTTGGTTTACAATGCTCAGAATGCCCCCTCCGGTCTGGTGATTATAAATCGTGATCTCAGCCAGCACGAGGCCCTGCAACGCTCTCTGAGCGAGAGTGAGGCCCGGTTTAAACAGGTCGCCGATAATTTGGAAGAGGCCATTTGGTCCGTTGATTCCGAGCATTACACCGTAGAGTATATGGGGCCCGCTTTGGCGCGGATGTCTGGCCTGTCGTATCAAGCTTTGCTGGAGAACCCCCAGCACTGGCAGAATTTTATTCACCCCGATGATCTGGAACATTATCTCCAGTGTTTGCAAGGGTTGCTACAATCCTCGGATTGCGCTTCCCAAACCTGTGCTGTTACCGTTGAATACCGCTTTCGCTGCCCAGATGGGCAAGAGAAGTGGTTCTCTACGCGTATGTATGGTTCGGCCCAGAAAAAAATCTGGGGGATCACCGAAGACATTACCTTGCGCAAGCGCATTCAGGATGAAATGGCCCATTCGGAACAATTTGCCTATGGCATTTTGGGCGCACTTTCGGCCCATATCTGTGTGCTCGATCAGCAGGGGAATATCATTGCCACCAACGAGGCCTGGAATTGTTTTTCCGCTGCCAATCAAGGCAACAGTGACTATCTGGGCTGGAATTATCTGGCCTTGTGTAACGCCACCCAAGGCCCAGAAATGTCACAGGCTTTGGCGGCCTCTGCTGGGATTAGCGCAGTTTTGGAAGGCAGAGAAGAGGCGTTCTCAATGGAATATCCCTGTCATTGCCAACAGGAGCAGCGCTGGTTTGAGTTAAAAGCCAACCGCATTCAAGGGGATTCCGAGGGGAGGATTGTGGTCTTCCATCAGAATGTTACCGCTCAAAAACGCGCGCAAGAGGCCCTGCGCCGTCTGAATGAGCATCTCGAAGACGAAGTCGAATTGCGAACCCGGGCCCTGAAACAGAGCTTGAAAGATTTGGGGCAGGTCAATCAGCAATTGGTCGAAGCCAATCGCATGAAAGATGCTTTTTTGGCCAATATGAGCCATGAATTGCGCACGCCACTGACAGGGATTCTGGGAATGGCGGATTTGCTCTCTCATCAGGTATTGGGGCCGCTGACCCCCAAACAGGCCAAATCCCTGCAAACGCTGCGTGACAGTGGTCAGCATTTGCTGACCCTAATCAATGATATCCTCGATTTATCCAAGGTGGAGGCAGGCAAACTCGAGTTGCGCCCAGAGTGGGTGGAGGTCGCCGCCACTGCTCAGCAGCTTTTAAGCATGGTGAAATCCATGGCAGAAGAGAAACAGATCCGGCTTTCACTGAAAGTAGAGCCCTTTGACTTGAAAATCTGGGCCGACCCCCGCAGTTTTAAACAGATGTTGGTCAACCTGCTGAGCAACGCGATCAAATTTACCCCCCAAGATGGCCTGGTTTGCCTGGAAACCCAGGTCAAAGACAACTGTATCGCTGTGACCATTGCCGATACCGGAATTGGCATTGCAGATGTCGATTTGGCCAAACTTTTTCAGCCCTTTGTTCAGATTGACAGTGGTTTGAGCCGAAAATATGCGGGCACGGGCTTGGGGCTGACCCTGGTCAAAAATTTAATTGAGGCCCACGGTGGCTACATTCAAGTCGAGAGCATGCCTGGCCAGGGATCAGCTTTTTCGCTATATTTTCCCCTGGAAGCAGGCGAACGCCTGTCTGAAATGACGTTTGAGGGTGAGAATGGACTTGAAAGTGCTGTAGTTGTTTCCGAACAAGCGCCTCTGATTCTGCTGGTCGATGACAACCCCATCAATATTGAAGTGATTGAGAGTTTTTTAAGTCATGCAGATTATCAGGTGGTGTCGCTTTCTTCAGGCAAAGAGGCCTTACATTGGCTGGAGACAGAGACCCCGGATTTGATTTTGATGGACATTCAAATGCCTGGTATGAGTGGTTTTGAGGCGGTTGAGAAGATACGCTGCTTTCCCCGCACAGCGGTGGCTGCATTGCCGGTCATTGCCCTGACTTCCTTGGCCATGACCGGAGACCAGGAAAAAATTTTAAAACAGGGATTTGACAGCTATTTGAGCAAACCTGTGGATTTTTCTGCCTTGGGCCTGATGATCAATGCTCTCTTGGGAAAGCCATCGGAGGTCAGGCAAAATGAATGGGCCCGGTGAACTGCTGGTGGATAGGGATAAGACCATGGAAAATACTTCAGTGAAACAGATTGAAATTTTAGTCATTGAAGATGAGCCTGTGATTCAACAGACCTTGGACACATTTTTGGACGCTTCAGGCTATGTTTTTGAGATCGCGGACTGCGGAGAAAATGCTCTGGCACTTCTGGAAACCTGCCGACCCGAGTTGATTCTGTGCGATATCATGATGCCCGGTATGACGGGGTATCAGGTCTGTGAGAAGCTCAAAACGCATGCCGAACTCCGGAAGATTCCACTGATTTTTCTGACGGCCTTACACACGCCAGAACAGCTTTTAAAGGGATTTCAGGTGGGGGCAGTGGATTATATTACCAAACCCTTTTATTTTCCGGAGTTGGAGGCCCGCATCAAAACCCATTTGGCATTGTATCGGGGACAGCGCAATTTGGCTGATTATGCTCGTCGGCTTGAGGTTTTAAATCAGGAAAAAGATCAATTTTTAGGCATTGTTGCCCATGACCTAAAAAATCCCCTTTCCACGATTTTATTGCGGGCACAGATGACCCAGATGAAGGCTGCCAAACTTACCCCTGAAAAATTGATCGATTCGATGGAGTTTATTTGTTCTGATGCCCAACGAATGCTGAATATTGTCTCTAATTTATTGGATATTAACCGCCTGGAAATGGGAAAAATTGATTTAAAAATAGAATCGATGGATGTTAAATCTGTCTTGCGGTCTTTGACCGAAGTTTGGCAGGAAAAAGCGCAGGTCAAAAATATCGAAATTGTGTCTGAATGGCACGAGACGCCTGTCATGATTCAGACTGACAAGCATCTCTTGTTTCAGATTCTGGAAAATCTGCTTTCCAATGCGCTCAAGTACTCCCCTTATGATTGTTCGGTGTGGCTTGAAATTGAGCTCAGTAGCACTGAATGTACGATTCATATTCGCGATCAAGGGCCCGGTTTAAGCCCGGAAGATCAGGGCAAACTGTTTCAGAAATTCACCCGTTTGTCATCCCGACCCACGGGTGGCGAGAGTTCGAATGGGCTGGGCCTTTCGATTGTCAAATATTTGGCTGAGCAATTGCAAGGGCGAGTTTGCTGCCAAAGCCAGCTGGGCCAAGGAGCCTGTTTTAGTCTGACCTTGCCTTTGCTTGAAGGAGGAAAAAATGAGCCTTGAAAAGAAGGTTTTGTATGTCGATGACAATTGGAGCTATTTGCGTGTGGTGAAAGATTTTTTGGAGGATTCGATTTTGGATGTCTTGACCACGGCAGATCCCCACGAAGGTTTGCGTTTGGCGATGGTGGATTCCAAAATTGCCTTGATCATGTTGGACATTGATATGCCCAGTATGTCAGGGATAGAAATTCTGGCCCAATTGCGCAAACTTCAGCGTACGTCAAAAATTCCTGTGCTGATGCTCTCTGCCCACGATGATTTAGAGACAGTTCAAACAATTCGGGCCTTGGGTGTCTATGATTATCTATTGAAGCCATTTGAATTAAGTGATTTGTCTGGGCGATTGGGCAAATTTTTTGGACGCAATATTTTTGAGTGAATTTTAAAAATATAATAAATATTTAAAATATAATCCTTCATTTTGAGACGGAAATTAAATGCGGAATCTATACAAGTAAGTGAAGCTATTTTATCTGGGCATGTCACCAGATTTTCAGGAGGCGTAAAATTTGGCGGGTCAAATCAAATCAATATTGGAACAGATTATTTTGTTTAAATCGTTGGGCGATCCCATGCTTCAAAAAATGACAAAAGTGAAATTACTCATCAAGGGAATACAAGTGGATGATTTTAATGATGACTCACCGGATGATCCGGCCATGATTGCCAAATTGTGCGATATCGTCGATGAGTTTGGTCTGACCTCAGGATATTTTGAGCAGTTTAAACAAGTGGAGGTGAATGTGGATGGCTGAAGTTGAAAATATTAAAACCGCTTATAGCCAATCTAAATCGGTTTTTGGGGCTGTTCAAGCCATCAAATCTCAGTTAGCTGGCTTTCAGACTCATTTTTTGCTGGTCTTTGCCTCATCTTCCTATGAGCAGACCTTGCTCTGCCAATCATTGCGCTCAGCTTTTCCCAATGCCCAGATGATGGGCTGCAGCACTGCCGGTGAAGTGGTTTCTCAGCATCTTTTGCAAGGGGCCGTTGTGGTGATGGCCTTTAATCAGCAGATCATCGCAGATATTCATCTAGAAGTGGTGGAAGATTTGACGGACAACCGGGGTTTGGATGTGGCTTTAAAGGGTTTTGAAACCCATTTTGGCGTGGATTTGAATCGGATCGATCACCGGGCTTATGCAGGACTGGTATTGATCGATGGTATGTCGAAGATGGAAGAGACCTTTATTGAGCGTTTGGGTGACAAAACCAATTTGGTTTTTATTGGGGGGTCTGCGGGTGATGATCTTCAATTTCAAACCACACATGTCTACGCTCAGGGAAAAGCCTATTCCCATGCCGCTGTTTTGGTTGTCTTTAAGCCGAGAAATGGGTTCGATATGCTCAAAACCCAGAGTTTTTTCTCATCTGAAAAACACCTGACCCCAACCAAAGTAGATCCTGCTACCCGGACTGTGCTTGAGTTTGACAGCAAACCTGCGGCACAGGCTTATGCGGAGGCTTTGGGGGTCAAGATCGCTGATTTACCCAGTTTATTTATGCGCCACCCATTGGGACTCATGGCTGATGGCGAACCTTTTGTACGCAGCCCTCAGAAACTCAATGGCCAGGCTTTGGATTTTTATTGCCGGATTGTCGAAGGGGTCCCTCTGACGATTCTCAACCCATTGGATATTGTGCAAGACACTCAGAAAGCCCTGAGCTTAAAATTGGCCGAAATGGGTTCGGTTCAGGGGGTTATTGATTTTCAGTGTATTCTGAGAACCTTGCAATTGCGTGAAGAAGGCAAAACAGAGAGCTATGTCCAATTGTTTGAAAACATTCCTTTGGTTGGCTTCAGTACCTATGGGGAGGCCTATCTGGGGCATATGAACCAGACCTCGACCATGTTTTTGTTTAAATAACAGTTCTGCTGAAATCTGTTTCATGCTATTTTACTCAATATGAGTATGCCACTGCCCGATACCTGGAAACGCATTCACCGCCTCGAAATCAAAGCCCGTCACCTAGTTGAACAGGTGCTCAGTGGGCAGTATATGAGTGTCTTTAAAGGCATGGGCCTGGAATTTGACGAGGTGCGTCCCTATCAAGAGGGCGACGATGAGCGCCAAATCGATTGGAATGTCACGGCCCGCACGGGGCATTTGCATATCAAGCGTTTTGTCGAAGAGCGTGAACTCTCGCTGTTTTTGGTCGTGGATGTGAGCCCTTCGGTTTATTTTGGTTCGCAAAAACAGCTCAAAACCGATCTGATTCTGGAGTTTTGTGCACTGATGGCATTTAGCGCGATGCGCAACAATGACCGGGTGGGGCTTTTGACCTTTGATCAAGAAATCCGCACTTTTTTGCCGCCCAAAAAAGGCCGCAGGCACGCCTTGCATATTCTCCGCGAAGTGATGTTGCAACTGAGCCAACCACCGGAGCAGCCCCGCAGTACCGACATGGCAGCAGCTTTGCGCTATGTAAACCACGTTTTGCACCGCCGGGGTGTGATTTTTATTCTCTCGGATTTTTGGCAAACGGGCTCACTTTTTCCGCTCAAGGTACTTAGCCAGCGCCATGATTGCATTGGTGTCTTGCCCCAAGATCCGTTGGATTTGGCTTTGCCCAAAAGTGGTTTGGTGGCTGTTCGCGACCCTGAAAGCGATCAGCAGCGCATTTTTGACTTTTCTTCCCGGCGCTTTCGCGAGCGCTACCAAAGTGAACAAGTCGGCCATTTTCAGGCCCTCAAACAAAGTCTGCGCCAGATGGGGGTAGACCAGATTGTCCTGCCGACCGAGACCGAGTCGCTGGTCACTTCGCTGCTGAAGTTTTACCGCTTTCACCACCGCTAAATCTGTTCTGGAAATTGGTTCAAGAAATTGGTTCAAGAAATTGGTTCACGATCTGGGCAAAAAAAAAGACTGCCGAGGCAGTCATCAGGTTAATCAGATTAAGGTTAAAGGTAATTAATAAATTAATTACAAATGTGTTGAAGGCTTAGGCAGCACTGCCATAAGCGAGGGTTTGCATCAGGCGGCGAAAATCAAAGAAGCTCATGACATACCAGACAAAGAAAAATGCCAGGCTGCTGACAGCGGTTAAAACAGGGGCTTCAAAGATGGCCTGAAAAATCATACCAAAGAACAGGGTGACAATCAGCGAAGTATAGACGCGGGTGTCGAGTGAAAAGAGTTTATTGACCATCGCCAAGAGGCGGTCTTCGGTGGTCTGGATTTCGGGTTGGGCGGCGAAACGTTGAAAATGCAGGCTGTCGGTGTGTTGAAAAGACATATAGGTCTCTCCACCGGACTGTCTATCGGAGCTGCTGTTACCAGACTTCAGGGCTGTTTCAGCGACCTGGAAACTGCCTCTGTTTTGAATGGCGTGTGCTGCACTCAGATTCATAATCTTTGTTTAACCTCTTTAATAATTCCCTTAACTTACATAACCAAATCTTAATCTTCTTATTATTATCTTAATATCTTTGGATTTAAATTGCAAGCCCCCCGGCGAAAAAAAAATGCGATAATTAAAAGCACAATGTCACATCTATCTGATCCCCACGTATTGTGGAAACAACTTAAGCTTTTTGAACAACGCGGCGACTTGGCCAAACAGGCCGAAATCCTCGAAACGGCTTTACAGTCTGCCCTGCTTCCCCAGCAGATTCAGTCGGTTTTGCTCCTGACCCATCAAAATGCCTTGGCCTATGCCGAACGCCACCCTGAACCCGTTTTGGTTTTGGACCAAGAAAAAATGGCGCTCAGGCTCTGCCATCCGCTCGGTGGTGAAACCCAAAAAGAACAGCTTTTGCCCAAAGAGGCCGGAGCCAGTGATTGGGTTTCTTGGTCACCTTATGGTCAGCTTGACTTGCTGCTCTTGTCGGTTGAAGGCGGCAAACTCACAGTCTTAAAAGAGTATCCCCAGCTTTCGCCGCTGCAGCAGGCCCTGGGTGTCAATGGCAGTTATGTCCATCTCAATCTGTCGGATTTTCAGGCCCAGATGCAAAGTGTCTTCTGCCGCTCTTGGACCTTTGGGCAGATCCCCATCGAGCCCGTGCATACCCGTCCCCTGGATCTTTTTGTCTCCCCGCGCCACCCTGTTTTGGCGTTGACCGACCGGGGATCGGGCAAATTGCATCTGCTCCAGCGCGATACGCTGCGTTTGACCCGCTCCTGGAAAGTGGTGCTGCGCCCGAGTAAAAAAGCCATTTCGGTGGTTTTTCACCCCGATGGCAAGCGGATTTTTTCAACCTCTCACGAACCGGGTGCCTTGGTCCTGACCGATCGGGCCATGGCCCAGAAAAAAATCCCTGTGGCTGGGCCCCATTTGCTTGGCAATCTGGCTTTGCCTCCCAAAGGGGACCGCCTGATTGTGCTGGGAATCAACCCCGATACCCGCCGCCCGGATCTCTTGGTGCTCGACACGGAAAAATTTCAGAAAATCCAGGTGATTCCACTCGAAGGAGAGGCCTTTAGCAGTGGGGCGGATGCCCGTGATCTGCTTGAACTCAGCCCCGATGGGCGTTGGGCTGTGGTCATGGTCTCAAAAAACCAGCCCAGTTTGTTTACGCCCTGTTTGCTCTTGGTCGATCTGGAGCAGGGGACGATTGTCGACCGCCTGATCTTGGGCGCAGACAAAAAACCGATCAATTTGGGTTTTCTGGCCCGTGAATTGGTCAATCCCAAGTTTCGCCTTCTGCCCACGCTTTTGCATACCCAGGGCATCTCCGCCGAGGTCATCCAAACGGCCTTTGGTGTCGATCGCCTCGATTAAAATTCAAGCAATGTTATAATGGACTCTCAATTCTCTCTGGCGATATATATGGCGAAAAAACGACTGAAAATTTATTCCTTTCTGCTGCTGACCGCGCTTTTGATAAGCGGATTTAGCGCTTTTTCTGCCTGGACCGCTTTGGCTGTCTTGGCTCAGGTACCAGAGCAAACCGCTCTGCCCGAGTCACGGGTGGTGGATCCCGCTCTCTTGCAGAGCCCGAGCCCGGCAGCTGTGCCTGTCCAGGAGAATGTCGTTCAGGAGAATGCCGTTCAAGCCAACTCAGTTCAAGCCGACCCCGTTCCAGGCACTCCGGTCGAGACAGCTTCTCCTCTCAGCGCCTCTGATTTGGATTCCGCCCCCCAGACGGTTGCCTCTCCCTTGGTACAGGCCAGTGCTGAACCCTACCACGCCCGCTGGGCCCGCGAATCGGTGCACGTGCTCGAAGAAAACGGCATCGCCCTGCCCAGCAATATCAATTACGCTGAGCTGATCAACCGCAACGATTACCTCAATGTGCTGGCCAAAATTGCCGATGTCTCGCGCAACCAATTGGCTTTGCCCCATGAGCAAAGTTTGATTGGCGAAATCACCCGTGCAGAGGCCGTTCACCGTGTTATTTTGGCTTTTGGCTTGGAACAGGCTTTAAAAACCCCCATCACCCAAGAGAGCCGTTTTCGCGATATTCTCCCGCAACATCCAGCTTATGCCGCCGTCGTGCTGGCCGAAAACCTCAAGCTGATCAATGGCTATCCCGACCGCACCATTCGGCCCGATGAGCGCCTGAGCTGGGGCGAAGCCCTGATTTTGATTGAAACCCTTTACAGCTGGCGCAAAGCGTTGCCCACCGATGCCCCGCAATGGGTGCGCAATTACCAAAAGCGCCAGAATATGTGGTACCAGCTTGTGGATGGCTTTCGCCTCTTGCTGACCTTGGCTTATGTGGGCATTGCCCTGTTTTTCTTTATCAAATCTTATCGCCGCAGTCGTCACCAGCAGGGTTCACCGTTTAAGTCGCTGAGTTTTTTGCTGGGCACTTTAACGCTCTTGCTGGCTTTGATGTGGATCAACGATATTCTCTTTAATTACCGCCTGATTCCGCGTGAAATTTACGCTATTGGTGGGTTGATCAGTATCTTCGTGGCACTTTTGATGCTCAAAACCGGCTCCCATATCGACGAAAAAATGTCCGAGCCCAAGCCCCAGGCCGTGATTGACTCCGGTTATGTCGAGTCGGTCAACCACGAAAAAGGGGAGATCTTCATCAAAGATATCCAGACCCAAAGCCATGCTTTGGCGGTGGTCAGCCCCGATACCAAAATTGCCAGCCACCTCGAAGGCAAATCGGTGGCGGCTTTTTTCTCCGAAATTCGCGCTGGGGATATTGTCAGCTTAAAAGGGGCCAGCTCCTTTAATGGTTCGGTGATCGAAGCTGAGCGCCTCTCGATTGTGCAGCGCGAAGTGGTCAAAGCCCAGCAGCAGGAGATCAATTGGCAGAGCCAAACCAGCCAAAACCAACAGACCCAGCAGATTCACAACCGCATCACGCCCCGCCCGCCCGGCTCTTCGCAGGCCTAAGTGATGTCGGGGCCGGTCCTGGTCACAGGGGCTGCGGGGTTTATTGGGCGCCATCTCTGCCGCGCTTTGTTGGCCCAGGGCCGCCAGGTCTATGGACTCGATTTGCGCATTCCCGGAAAAACGCTGGGCTCGGAAGCCTTTCAGAGCGATGGGGCTGCACCTGGGCCGATTTGGATTCAGGGAGATATTTGCTTGGCTGAAACCTGGCAGGCTTTGCCTGCCTTTGAGACGATCTTCCATTTGGCTGCCTTGACAGGGGTGAGACCCTCTATTCATGCGGCACCGGCCTATTTGCGTTGCAATCTAGAGGGGGTGGCTCAGGCCCTCGATGCCTGCCTGCGCCAAAAGAAACAGGTCCC
The DNA here is from genome assembly GCA_051715345.1 of Candidatus Blackallbacteria bacterium. Classification (GTDB taxonomy): domain Bacteria; phylum Cyanobacteriota; class Sericytochromatia; order UBA7694; family UBA7694. The sequence goes on along the minus strand of JBPXJQ010000023.1, from coordinate 43,291 downwards.
TGATTTTATCTTTGCCTCTTCGTCTTCGGTCTATGGCGGCAGTCAAGGCTCTCCCCTCAAAGAGAGCGATTGGCCGGCTCCCGGTTCCCCTTATGCCGTCTCGAAACTCGCGGCTGAAACGCTGATTCAGAGCTATACCCGGCTCTATCCGCTTAAAGCAGTGGCTTTGCGTTTTTTTACGGTTTATGGCCCCGGTCAACGCCCAGATATGGCCCTTTACCAATTTGCCCAGGCACTCGAGCAGGGGCAGGCTTTGACCCTGTTTGAGCCCGAAACCACCCGCCGAGATATTACGTATATTTCTGACATCATCAATGGTATGCTAAAAGCAGAGGCCTGGAACTCTTTGCAGCCTGCAAACAGCTTTGAGGTCTTTAATCTGGGATCGGGGCACCCGCTCAGCGTGTCAGACTGGGTGACTCACCTCGAAGCTGTCAGCGGCCTAAAAGCGGTTGAAAAGCGCTTCTTGGCACGTCCGGTGGGCGATGTCTCCGAAACCTGGGCCGATCTGACTCATGCAGCATCTCTACTTGGCTATACACCCTCAACCTCACTCAGCAGCGGCCTGGAAGCATTTTGGAATTGGTTCTATTGCAGGGGGAAAGTCTATGTATAATCTGAATCTGGATTGGCAAGGGGACCTGCTCAGCGAGGTCCAAGAAGTGAATGTGCGTCTGGCGACTTACCAGAACCAGCAATGCGGTGAATTTGTAAATGCAGAACGACAGGGGCAGCGGTTTCAATTTAAACCACTGGCTTCGGGCTCCTACCTGCTCTGTTTGCGCTATCAGTTAAAGGGCCGACATTTTGACTCCTTTTATTTTCAATTGGATGTGCCCGATACGACCCAAATCAAGCTGCAATTGATGCCCCAGGGTGCGTTGATTGAGCAGATGGGTTTTTTCAACGACAGTGGCGAACTGGTGGATATGTTGATTTATCAAGGCAGCAAGCCCTTTCTGACCTTTGCGCAGGAGGACCATCCCTATTTGGCATCTTTGAGTGAGTTTTTGGCTTTTCGCTTGCCCCAGTTGGCTGCCGTCGAAGCCAGACAGCGTCTGCATCCGCTTTTGGGCGATTTGGCCCAAGCACTGCCCATGCTTTCACTGCTTTGGCCCTATCAGCTCAAAATGCTGATTGCCCCGGCTCTGCTGGCTCAAACCACCGCTGAGTGGAAAGCCTGTCTGATGCATTTGCTGCGCAATAATTTGATTTTGATGGATCAAGAGGCGCTCTACGAAATCTTGCACGAAGCGGTGGCCTTGACCCAAGAAGAGAGCCGTTTTCAGGCCTTGTTGGCACTGATGGAATGGGACTCCGATACCCAAGACTGGAGCGATTACCCCGGCTTTTTAAAGCAACTTGCGGGGCAAGGCATGCTCAAGCCGGCGCGGGTAAAATAGGTCAGTTTGTGTTAAAATTTCCGATAAGATCGTTTAAATCCCCCCGCTGAGGAAATCCATGCCCTTTTCTGTTTCTGCTCTTCTTCGCCCACTTCCTGTGCGCAAACTTCTTATGCGCCCTGCTCTGGCTCTGCTGGCCCTGGGTCTTTTGGCCTGTCAATCGGCTCCGGCCAGTCTCTTTGCCGCTCCCCAACGCCCGGCGAGCAATGTACATTTATTGGCCAGCACCTTGCCCCGTGTTGCTTCTCAAGGCAACAGCACCAAGAGCACGCTGGCAGGCAATTTTAAGACCCACAGTCAGGTGGCATCGCGCTTTCTCAAACACAGCCGTGATGTGATGGTCTATTTGCCCCCCCAATATACACAAGATCCCAGCCGCCGCTATCCCGTTTTGTATATGCACGATGGCAATAATCTCTTCGACCGCAGCACTTCGTTTGGCGGCAGTGAGTGGCAGGTTGATGAAAATCTCGAAAAGCTGATACGCTCCCAGGCGATTGAGCCTGTGATTGTGGTGGGGGTTTACAATACCGCCGACCGCATGGCTGAATATACCTGGGAAGCAGCCGACCTCGATGGTGAATTGCACGGCGGTCAGGGGGCAAATTACGCCCGCTTTTTGGTCGAAGAACTTAAACCCCTGATCGACAAGACCTACCGCACCCGTCCCCAACGCGAACACACCGCTGTGATGGGCTCTTCGCTGGGCGGACTCGTCTCCTTTTATCTGGGGCTGCACTACCCCCAGGTCTTTTCCAAGATTGGTATGATGTCACCTTCGATTTGGTGGAAAGACCGGGCCCTGCTCAAGGAGGTGCCCAAGCTCTCCAAAGATCTCAAGCTCTGGCTTGATATGGGCACAAAAGAGGGGCAGCAGCCACAAGTCATGTTGCAAGATGCCAAAGACCTGGCCCAAGCCCTTGAAAAACAGGGTTTTCAGCATTTTCGCAATCTGGCTTTTCATGTCGCTCAAGACGCCGGCCACAATGAGCAAGCCTGGGCCATGCGGATCGAGCACCCCCTGCGGTTTTTTTATAGCCCTGCCCGTTAAAGCAAAAACCCGGCCCTGATTTTGGCATTTGCCACAGGTTTTTTACCCGTGTGAAACGGCTCGTGTTTGGTTGCCATGGCCTGCTGATCCCGGTTATACTTGATTCAACTATCACCACGCTCAAAATGAGATTAATCCTAATGACACACCTTCTTCGCGTACCCGAACGGATGCAATATGTTCCCACCGTTGTCGAGCAGACAGGCCATGGCGAGCGCGCCTATGATATTTTTTCCCGTCTGCTCAAGTCCCGCATTGTCTTTCTGGGCACTCCCATTAACGATCAAATTGCCAATTTGATTGTGGCTCAATTGCTCTTTTTGGATGCGGAAGATCCCGATAAAGAAATTTCGCTGTATATCAACAGCCCCGGTGGCTCTGTCACGGCGGGTCTGGCGATCTACGATACCATGCAGCATATTCAGTCTCCGGTTGTGACCATTTGCGTTGGCCAATGTGCCAGCATGGGAGCGGTGCTGTTGGCTGGCGGCGAACCCGGCAAGCGCATGGCTTTGCCCAATTCCCGCATCATGATGCACCAGCCTTTGGGCGGCGCTCAAGGCCAAGCCACCGATATCGAAATCCAGGCCCAAGAAATTCTGCGCATGAAAAAACGCCTGAATTATCTCTTGGCGTACCACTGCAAACGCGATATCGAAACGATTGAAAAAGACACCGACCGTGATTTTTATATGACCGCTGACGCTGCCAAAGAATATGGCGTGGTGGATCAGGTGCTCGAATCTGCAGCGGTTAAAGCTGCTGAAAAAATCGAAGCAGAGCGTCTGGCCAAAGAAGCCGGTACAGCAGGGGATGACGCCCCTTCTGAAAAAAAGAAATAAAAAGTGATTGATGTGGCGAAGTAATGGCAAAGTATAAAGGCAACCAACCCAAGTGTTCTTTCTGCGGAAAAAGCCAGGATCAGGTTCGCAAGTTAATTGCGGCCCCCGGCGTGTATATTTGCAATGAGTGTGTAGACCTCTGCAATGAAATCCTTGAGGAAGAGCTCTATGATGGTGAGGAGTCTGCGCGGACCGAGGGCGGTGCCCCTTTCCTCGAACTCAAAGACATCCCCAAGCCCAAATCCATGCGCAAAATTATTGATCAGTACGTAGTGGGTCAGGAAAAAGCCAAAAAGATCCTCTCTGTAGCGGTGTATAACCACTACAAACGTCTGGCCAGCAATATGAAAGGGGATGAGGTCGAAATTCAGAAATCCAATATTCTCTTGGTGGGCCCCACGGGTTCTGGCAAGACGATGTTGGCTCAGACTTTGGCTAAAATCCTCAATGTGCCTTTTGCGATTGCCGATGCCACCAGCTTAACCGAAGCCGGTTATGTCGGTGAAGACGTTGAAAACATTCTGCTGCGCCTTTTGCAGGCTTCAGACTTTGACGTCAAAAAAGCCGAGCGTGGGATCATCTATATCGATGAAATCGACAAAGTGGCCCGCAAATCTGAAAACCCCTCAATCACCCGCGACGTCTCGGGTGAAGGTGTTCAGCAGGCCCTTTTGAAAATGATGGAAGGCACCCTGGCGAATGTTCCCCCCCAAGGCGGACGCAAACACCCTTATCAGGAATTTATCCAATTGGATACCTCCCACATCCTGTTTATTCTCGGTGGCGCGTTTGTTGGTCTCGACAAAGTGATTGGGGCCCGTGTGGGTCAGAAGAATATTGGCTTTGGTGCCGAAGTCTCCAGCCGCAAAAACAAAGACGACAATCTCTCCGAACTGTATGAAAAAATGCTGCCTGAGGATCTGCTCAAATACGGCATGATCCCCGAGTTTATTGGCCGTGTTCCTGTGCTGGCTACCTTGGATCCGCTCGATAAAGCCGCCTTGCAAAAAATCCTGGTCGAGCCCAAAAATGCGATCATCAAGCAGTATAAAAAACTGATGGCCATGGACGGGGTCGATTTGACCTTCAGCGATGACGCCCTTGAAGCGATTGTCGAAGAGGCCCACAAACGCCAAACGGGCGCACGCGGGCTGCGGGCTGTGGTCGAAGAGCTGATGCTCGACGTCATGTACGAAGCCCCTTCTCATGCCGATTTGACCAAGTGCACGATCACCAAAGAGTGGCTCGAACACAACGGCCATGGCAATATCTTTAAGCTTATGGCTGAAAACAAGAAGAAGATGCCCGTACAACAGGATGAGATTGCCTGACGCCCCCTTTTATGGCAAAATCTCAACCTTCGCCCTCCTCTGAAAAATCAGCCAAAGCCCCCGCTGCGCCGCCACCTGCGCGCCGCAAAACATCTGAAAAGCCGCTTTTATTGACCTTGCCCGTGGTGCCTCTCAAAGAGATGGTGGTTTTTCCACGCATGATTTTGCCACTTTTTATTGCCAGGCAGCCTTCGATTCAAGCCCTGGACGAAGCGGTCTCCAAAAACAGCCAGATTGCATTGTTGGCCCAAAAACGCGAAAAACACGCCTATCCAGGGCCCGCGGATCTGCCTGAGATGGGTATTCTGGCCCAAATTCTGCAGACCCTGCGTCTGCCCGATGGCAGCACGCGTATTATGGTTGAGTGCCGCTCGCGTTTGCGCCTGCTGCGCTATCAGCGCAAAACCCCCTATTTGCTCGGCCGTTTTGAACTTCTAGAAGAGCCCGAACTCAAGCTGACGGCGGATCAAGAGGTCTTAACCCGCCTGATGATGAAGCAGTTTGAGAGTTATATGCAGCTTTCACACCAGATGTTTCCCGAGGCCATGGAACAGGTGCCTGTGATTGAAGATCCCGGTGCTCTGGCCGATGTGATTGCGGCCTATGTCAGCAGTCCGATTCCAGACAAACAGGCGATTCTCGAAATTGCCGATCCGATTTTGCGCCTGGAGGCCTCGGGCCGTCTCTTGAGCAAGGCCCTGGAATTGGCAAGTCTCGAAAACCAGATTCATGGCCGGGTGCGGGAATCGATCGACAAACACCAAAAAGAGTTTTTCCTGCGCGAAAAAATGACCGCCATCCGCGAAGAACTCGGTGAAGAGAACGATCCCGAGATCAAGGCTTACAAAGAAAAAATTGCCCTGCTGCCCGCCGGAGAAGTGCAAGAAAAAGGCCAGAAAGAACTGGCCCGGCTCGAAAAAATGCACGCCTCTTCCGCTGAAAGTGGCGTGATTCGCACCTGGTTGGATACCCTTTTGGCCCTTCCCTGGCAGCCTGAGCCTGCGCCTGATGTTGAACTCAAACAGGCCATCAAGGTGCTTGATCGTGAGCATTTTGGCCTGACCAAAGTCAAAGACCGGATCATTGAATACTTGGCCGTGCGCAAATTGGCAGGCAAACCGCCCCATACTCTGCTCTGTTTGATTGGCCCGCCGGGTGTGGGCAAAACCTCACTCTGCCGCTCGATTGCCCATGCCACAGGGCGCAAATTTGAACGGATTGCTCTGGGGGGTGTCGGTGACGATGCTGAAATTCGCGGCCACCGACGGACCTATGTAGGTGCCCTGCCGGGCCGACTCATTGAAGCTGTCAAACGTGCGGGCACCACCCATTTGGTGATTTTGCTCGACGAAGTGGATAAACTCACCCGCCATTACAGCGGCGACCCCGCTTCGGCCCTGCTCGAAGTGCTTGACCCTGAGCAAAACAAAGCTTACCGCGATCATTATCTTGACTTGCCCTTCGACCTTTCTTCGATCCTCTTTCTCTGCGCAGGCAATGTCAGCCATACGATTCCCAAGCCCCTGCTCGATCGCATGCAGGTGGTCTCTCTCAGCGGTTATACCGAAGAAGAAAAATTGGCCATTGCCAAAGACTACTTAATTCCGCGCCAGAGCGAAGAAAGTGGCATGCGTGGCAAAGGTGTACAACTCAATCAAGCCGCTCTGCGCACCTTGATTCGCCGCTATACCCGCGAAGCGGGGGTGCGTGAACTAGAACGTAAAATTGGCTCACTCTACCGCAAATTGGCGCGCAAAGTGGTCCAAGAAGAGACCTTCCCACGCCGGATTCACAGCTTGGCCGCCCTCAGCGATTTGCTGGGACCGCCCAAATTCTCTGAGCCCGAACCCGATAAAAACAGCGAAGTGGGCTTGGTGCGTGGCTTGGCCTGGACCGAAATTGGCGGCTCGGTGCTGCCCGTCGAAGTCGCACTCAGTCCTGGCAAAGGCAAATTGGTCATGACCGGCAATCTCGGCGATGTGATGAAAGAATCGGTGCAAATTGCTTTGGGCTTTGTGCGCCACCAATCCGAATCCCTGGGAATCTCGGCTCGCTCGCTGCAAAACCAGGATATTCACGTTCATGTGCCCGAAGGTGCCATTCCCAAAGACGGTCCCTCTGCGGGGCTGGCACTCTGCACTGCGCTGGTTTCTGCCCTGACTTTGCGTCCGATCAAAGCCAATCTGGCCATGACCGGTGAGGTCACGCTGCGTGGCAAGGCCCTGCCGATTGGGGGACTCAAAGAGAAATCCCTGGCCGCTTTCCGTGAGGGCATTACCCAAATTATTATTCCCCACGACAATCTTTCCGATCTGGAAGATATTCCGGCTGAAATTCGCAATCAGATCCAGTTTGTGCCTGTCAAAGAGATGGCCCAGGTTTTGGCGCAGGCCCTTTTGCCTGCCCCTGAAAAGAAACCCCATTCCAGCCGCAAACGGGTTTAGCCCGTGTCGCTGCGCTGTGAACTCTGCGGAGAACGCAATCAGGCTGCGCAAGCCCAGCGCTGTGAGCGCTGTCAAAACAGTGACTTTAAACCTGCTTTGGCGCTTTGGCGCTCACCCTTTTATTCTCTCGAAGGGCTGATGCGGGTGGTGGCCAACGCGGAATTGCTGCGTTTGGCCCTTTTGCCGATTTTATTGACCGGCCTGATTCTGGGGGCCGTCTTAATTTGGGGCCTGAGCTCGGTCTTTGCTGGCCTCAATAGCTGGTTGGCGGAGTCCATGCGAAGTGGCGGTGCTTTGATGGCCTTGCAAGGGGTTTCATTGGCTTTTGCCAGTTTTGCCCTGGCTGTGCTTTTTTTGTTTTTATTTTTACCCGTCTCCAGCTTGGTCTGCCTGCCTTTTCTCGATCAGATTTCACAAAAGGTCGAGACCCTGATTCTGGGCAAATCCCAGCAGCCCCCGGCTTCTCTTGCCTTGGGATTTATCATTAAAGAGATGTTTTTATTGCTCGGTTTTAAACTGGTGGTTCTGGTGCTGGGACTGCCACTTTTGTTGATTCCTGTGCTGGGTTTTCCGCTCTTTCTCTTTTTAATGGGGCTACTCACTGCCGTGGACTTCTTGGATTTGTTGCTCTCGCGCAAGGGCTTTGGTTTTGCTGAAAAACTCAGTTATCTCAAACATTATTTTCTGCCTTTTGCGCTTTTTTCGCTGCCAGTGGTGAGTATGGCCTGGATTCCCCTCTTACAATTGCTGATTCTGCCCGGCGCGGCGGCTGGGGGTGTTTTGTTTTATTTGAACCATCCCAAGCCGATGACCACCCGGCTTGAACAAGAGGCCACAGGTGTCTCCGACTGAGTTTTCGCTCCAACAGGCCCGGCAGGCGCTGCAAAAGCAAGACTGGCAGGCTGCTCGCTTGGCCTTTGAGGCGGTTTTACAGCGTGAGCCTCAGCAATTGGAGGCCCTGACGGGCCTTGCTACCGTCTCCCTCGCTTTCTTGCAATTTGAACAAGCTGTGGCTTTTGCCCAGCGGGCGGTGGCTGCTTATCCCGAATCGGCCTCGGCCCATTATGCTTTGGGTTTGGCTTTGTTCAGTGCCAACCAACTCGAAGCTGCCCTGACCCACTTGCGTCAAACCACGGCCCTGGACCCAGAAAATGCCCTGGCCTGGGTGCGACTTGGGCAGATTTACACCCGCCATGGACTGCCTTTTTATGGCTTTTCCTGTTTGGAGCGGGCCCAAGAGCTCTGGTCTGAGCAGGTGGTGGACCCACTTTGTTTAAGCCAAGCGGCTTGGCTTGCTGGGCTCTGGGAGCCTTTTCAGCGCTGGACCGTGTCTTTTTATCAGCAGATTCCCGATCTTTCGCTGCGGCTCTGGGTTTATTCCCGCTGGCTGGATCTCTTGGGGTATCAGGACCACCTCAGTGATGCCGATTGGCTAACGCTTTTGTCTCAGTGGGAAACCCATTTGCCTTCGCGTTTGAGTTTATTGCCGCTGCAAAAGCAACAACTCGCTTCCGTCTCCGGTTCTTTACGGGTGGCCTGTCTCAGTCAGAACAACGTTCTCAGCCACTCTCTACTCGCTCCTTTGGCGGCTTTGCGGCCCGCCGAGATCGCTGTTTTTTCCCCTGTTTCTGTAGCCGACAATGCGCTCTGGCAAAACACCTCAGACGCGTCGGAGCTGTCTCCTCAGGCTCTTTTGCCTGCCCTGCAAGCCTGGCAGCCCGACCTGATTGTCGATCAGCTGGGCTTTTCGCGGCCTGATGTCCTGATGCTGCCGCGTCAATTGCCACAGTCACTTTGGCTGTCAGGCAGCGATCCCGATTATCCCGCCCCTCTATTGAGTGGGTCTGAGAGCCGCGAATGGCCTTGGTTCTTTTCTGTAAAAGAGGGTGATTCAGGTTCTCCACTAGCCTACCCGACGGGCGCGCCTGTGGCCGGTTATATGGGCCCTGTCAGGGCTTTGTCTCCTGAGACCCTCCAGCTTTGGGGCGATTTATTGCTGGCCCATGCCCAATTGCGGCTTTGTCTCTTTTCGCCCGAACTGGATGATCCACTGCTTAAACAATACCTGGAACAGATTTTTCAAAGTCGGGGTATTTCCGGTTACCGCCTGCGCTTTTTGGGCAATTGTGCCTCGCAAGAACCCCTGTCTTTTTTCTATGGGCAGGTGCATTTGGTTTTGGCTCCGCAGCCTCGCAGTTCTTGGTTTCAAACCTGTATGGCCCTTTGGCAGGGGCGACCGGTTATGAGCCTGGCAGATCCCCGTTGTTCAGCGCGCAATGGGGCTGCCCGCGTGCTCTCTGCCCTGAACTGGGAATCAGGCCTGGCTGAAAGTCGTGAAGATTGGCTCGTTAAGGCCCAAGTCCTGCTCAAACAGGGGCCCGAACCCGCTGCTTTGCGGGCTCTACTGGCGGAGGCTCAAACCCGCCAAGCGGCCTTGCTCAGCCAGGCTTGGCAAGACTGGCTGAAAGCAGTGGGGCTGCCAGATGCTGCCGGAAACTGAATTGGCCCAACGGCTTGAACGCCATGCCCCCAGCTGGAGTTCTTTTCTTCCTGAACCTGGCACGATGACCCCGGCCGCTGTGCTGTTACCGCTCTTTTACAAAGCGGGGGAGGCACATATTCTGCTGACCATGCGCACAGATCAGGTCAGCCACCACAAAGGACAGATTTCTTTTCCCGGTGGCAAATCCGAGCCAAATGATCAGAGTTTGGCTGAGACCGCCTTGCGCGAGAGCTGGGAGGAGGTTGGTCTGCGCCGCGAAGATGTGCGCCTGATCGGCCAAATGAAACCCATGCCCACGCTCACCCGTTTTTGGGTGCATCCCTTTGTAGGCTTGATTCCCTACCCCTATCCCTTTGAAGTCAACCCAGGCGAAATCGCCACCTTGATTGAAGTGCCCCTGAGCCATTTGCGGCAGCCCCAAAACCGCCGCCAGGGCAAACGCAGCTTTGGCGGCCGGGACTATGAAATCTATTATTTTGACTATCAGGAATTTACGATCTGGGGCATTACCGGGCATTTGTTACACGACTTTTTGGCCTTGCTGGATTGAGTTTTTGACACAGCAAAAACCCCCCTTTTTCAAGGGGGGGCAAACGGAAGAATATAACTGAAATTTTATTTGGTGATGGATTTGATCCGGGTGTCGTCTTGTTTACGGGCTTCGCCGTAGATGCCGTAGCCGACGGTTCCGACCACAGCAGCGCCTGCCACAGCGATGGCACCATAAGTAGCGGCTTTGCCAAAACCTTTACCGGCTTGAACAGTCAGGTCTTTGGCGGGACCGAAGGCCCAGGTGCCGACTTTGCTCATAAAGCTCTGGCCAGCGGTGCTGGCGACTTTTGCGCCACCCATACGGGCGAACATGCCGAGGGTCATACCGGCGCCGACGATTTCCAGGCCGTTGTTGGCGGCGAATTTGCCAGCGCCGACCGCGACAGTTTTGCCCAGTTTGAGGGCTTCCATGGCGCCTTCGCCAAAATTGTTGACTTCGTTTTCAAAGAGTTTGACTTCGACGGCTTTGCCGTTCAGGGTGGCGTGGGTGCGGTCGCCGGGGCCCCGGTTTTGCAGGCTGGAGAAGTCCATGTTGTCGCCGTAAGCAATGTAGAATTTGCCGTTTTCGGGATCTTTGTAGACCAGGGAGTCCAGTCCGTCACCGTCGATGGCCTGAGCCAGTTGATTCTGGTTCACACCTTCTTGCAGTTCACGAATATGCATGGCGTTGACGTTGACGCCGTTGACCGTTAAATTACCCATTTGCTTGAAGCCTCCGTTTGCGATTCTGTTCTTGCTTACTCTTTGTTTATACCCAGTTCAGCCAAGAAATATTCTTAAACACCCTCTATTTTTCAGTTAAATCTAATCAATGGGGCAAAGCTAAGCTTTGATGCGTGTTTGATCCGATTTTGCTGATCTCAGAGTAATCTTTGGGATAGCTGAGGTTAAGGAACGTTTAAGGAATGTGGGCTGATGTTCAAAAGCACTGTTGACAAGGGTTTGAAACAATTGAATGACTTGCTTTTGACTGGACATGCCCTTATTATACTTCCACCCTGCTTAAATTAAAAGCCACCCTTCGGCATTCTGGCAGGCTCTTTTTGGCTGGCTTGTCTTTCAGATCTGAATTTGTTATCTTGAGGATGATTTTGCTGTGTTCATAATTCAGTAAAAATAAGCTAAAAAATAGATGGGAGTGTGTATTTATGCCTAAATGTGTGATTTTTTCTGCCCTGCTAACCCTGGGGCTGATCCTTCCTGCGGCTTCAGCTTTGGCTGTGCCTCCAACCCAATTGGCCATGGCTCACCACGATACAACCATGAAAAACAAAGAGCTGGTTTTGGGTTTTTATAAAGACATTTTAAATGACAAAAAGCTGGACAAGCTGAAAGATTATTTTACGGAAGACGTGGTCGATCATGATCCCATGATGGGAGATCTGGTCGGCTTAGCCAAGGTCAGAGAAAGCATGACTGATTTCTTGAAAGGTTTTCCCGATCTCAAGGTCGAGGTTTTGCGTTCAGCGGCAGAGGGTGATCTGGTCTTTGTGCATATCCGCATGACGGGCACCAATTCGGGGGCCATGATGGGCATGCCTGCGACAGGCAAAAAAATCGACGTCAATGCCATTGATATTATTCGTGTCAAAGATGGGAAATGTGCTGAACATTGGATGGAAACAAACAGCATCGCCATGATGCAGCAATTGGGGCTGATGCAGGGCCATTAAAGGTTATTTTCTCTCCCTTTGTTTTTGGGGGGCCTGTGGTGGTGTTTTTCAATTGCAGGCCCAAACCCTCAACCCGCAAACCCTGAACCAGAATACGCCGCCAGTCCCGGTACAGATTTACGAGCTGGGGGATTATCTGGTCTCTTGGCAGTCAGACAGGGCCCAATTGGAAATTGCCCGCCAAAGGCCTGCGCTTCGACCACAAGTGTTGTTGCGCTCTGCACCTGGTCAAAACTGGCTTCAGGCGGAGCAACGGCCTTTGGCTGTCTCCGAACAGCGGGGTTCTTTTCGCTTTCAATCTCAGCTTGTGCAGCGCTGTCAGCAGCTCAAGGTGATTGAGGATGTCCATTTGGATGCCTCAGCCCAGGTTTGGCAATTGCGCGGAGCTTGGCATGAACCCGGTTGTGAACAGACTTGGCAACTGAAGCTGAACCTCAGTTCTGAGGGGCATTTGCGTTTGGCTGTGGTGCTCAGCCCAGGGCCCTTGCAAACCCTGTCTCTTGCTCTGCAACGTGACAGCGCTGAAAACTGGTATGGCGGTGGAGAACAATTCAGCACCCCCCGGCTCAATGGCCAGAACTTGCCTATTTGGGTGCAAGAAAATGGTGTTGCCCGTGGGGCTCAGCCCTTGAGCAGCTTGATTGATACCTTCTCTCCTGGTTCAGCAGGCCACGCGCACAGCAGCTATATTTCCGTGCCCTGGTTGATGAGTTCGGGGGGGCGGGGTCTGGCACTTGAAAACAGTGAATACAGCGAGTGGGATCTGCGCCAAGCCGATCAAATCACATTGCGACTCTGGTCCAAACAACTCAATTTGCGCCTCTTGGGAGCCGAAAATCCCTTGGCTCTGCTCAAAAGTTATACTGCTTGGGCTGGGCGCATGCCTGAGCCGCCGGATTGGGCCGATCGTGGTGCTTGGGTGGGGATGCAGGGAGGCACAGCCAAGGTGCGGGCCATTTGGGCAAAATTACAGCTGCGAAAAACGCCGCTGGCCGCTTTTTGGCTGCAGGACTGGGTGGGAAAACGCAAGACCAGCATTGGCTCTCAGCTCTGGTGGAATTGGGAGCTGAATCAAGGCCAATATCCTGGTTGGCAGGAGTTGCTCAAAGACCTCAAGGCTTCAGACGTGCGGGTCTTGGGTTATCTTAATCCTTTTTTGGTCGATATCCCCAATCAAAACGGCCCGCGCCGCAATCTCTATGCCGAAGCGCGTGCACAGGGGTTTTTACTCAAAGATGTCCATGGCGCTGTTTTGCAGGTCAAAAACACCGATTTCTCGGCGGGTATGCTCGATCTGAGTCATCCGGGTGCCAGGGCCTGGTTTAAACAGGTGGTCAAAAGCCAGGTTTTGGCAATTGGCTTGAGTGGCTGGATGGCGGATTATGGTGAGGCTTTGCCTTTAGACGCCCATTTATACAGCCAAGAGCCTGCTTTGAGTGCCCACAATCGCTATGCCGAAGAATGGGCCCGTTTGCAAAATGAAATTCTCAGCGACAATCCCGAGGCCCAGGCTTTGGTCTTTCTCAGGTCGGGTTTTACGCTCAGCCCCCGCTGGGCGCCGCTCTTTTGGCAAGGCGATCAAACGGTCAGTTGGGATGGCCACGATGGCCTGCGCAGCGCCGTGATGGGCCTGATCTCTGGGGGGCTCAGTGGCTTTGCGCTCAATCACAGCGATGCTGGGGGCTATACCTCGGTCTGCCAGGCGGGCCTCGGCCTCTGCCGCAGTCCCGAATTGCTGATGCGCTGGCTCGAAGTGAATGCCTGGACGTCTTTTCTGCGCAGCCACGAAGGCAATCAGCCCGAGGCCCAGGCCCAGTTTTACAGCAGCCCCGAACTGCTTGATTTTTTTGATCGTCAGGCGCGCATTTACACGGCTTGGCGCTTTTTGCGCCGCCAACTCTTTGCCGAGGCCCAGGAGCAAGGCGCGCCGGTTGTGCGGCATTTGTTTTTGCATTATCCCAACGATGCGGTGGCAGCCCAGATTCACGACCAGTTTATGCTCGGAGCTGATCTGATCGTGGCACCGGTTTTGGAGCCCGGTGCGCGCAGCCGCAAACTCTATTTGCCACCCGGTCCCTGGGTGCATCTCTGGAGTGGTCAGGTCTATGGCCTTTACCAGAAAGGCAGTTGGGTCGAAGTCGCCGCACCTGTGGGCCAGGCTCCCGTCTTTGTGCGCCGCGAAAGTGTTTTGGGGCCGCAACTCGTGCAAAGCCTTCAGGCCCAAGGGGTGATTCCATTCTGATTTGGATCTGATGCCGACTTCACCTCTCTGATTTGGATTTGAACACCGCTCCGCGTTACTCTGTCTGAAGAAGATAACTTGATTTTCTGGAGTTGCAACATGTTTAGATTTGTGGGCCTGTTTTTGCTTTTGTTATTGGGGCTGAGTCTGCCCGCAGGGGCTGCGACTTTGCTGCAAGAGGCCGATCAGGCCTTTGGCGATCACAATTACAAAGAGGCCCTCAGCTTCTACGAAAAGGCCCAAAAAGACCCCCGTTTTGCCTCCGACAGTTTGCGTGTACGCCACCGGGTCTTGCAGAGCCTCGACAAATTGCAAGACTACGACCGCTTCATTCCCCAGCTTGAAATCGCCCTCAAACAGGTGCCAGACTTGCTCTGGCGCGCCCGCTATTCAGCGCTGGGGGCCCAGGTTTATCGCCGCATGCCCCACCAAGGTTATTTACGCAATGGCACACTCTACCGCAACACCGACCGCCGTGAAGGCGTCTATACCTGGGTTTGGGACCAAGACCACAAACAGGCTGAGACCTATTACACTGCTGCCCGCAAGAATTATTTTGAATATCTCTATACCCGCAAAGCCCGCTTGATCGAGATCGAAAAAGAGCTGCTCAATCTGGTTGAAGAACTGGGCTTTTTCTACCGCGACCAAGCCTGGCTGACTTCCTCACGCAAAGACTGGCCCACGCTTGTCGCTCCCAAAGCCCCCGGTGAGAAACTGAATGCCGAATGGACCCCTTTCCAAAAGGCCTATTTCCTCTATTATGAAAGCCTCAAAATGGCGCAGAATCTCAAAGACAATTCCGTGCAGGTGCGTCTGCAATTTGCCTGGAATGTATTTATCTTGCGCCGCTTGGGTCTGCAGGCCCCCGATTATCCCGATCTCGACCCCCTGCAGGTCTTTCAATCGCTCTTAAAGACCTATCCCCAAGATGCCCTGGCCGATAAAATTCAGCTCTCGCTGGGAGACCTCTTAAACGGGCGGCAACAATACGCCGCTGCGATTGAAAACTGGGAAATGTTAATCAAACATCGGCCCAAGAGTTTGCTGGTGAATGCCGCTCACGACCGTTTGCAGAATATCCGCTGGCCCAGTCTCTATTTGCAGGTGCCCGGTGTGCAGGCTCCCGACCAACCTGCCCGCTTTCAGGTCGGGGGACGCAATCTCAAAGACCTGACCTTTAAACTCTGTGCTGTGGATTTACAGAGAGAGCTCACTGCCTTTTTGTCTTTGAACAACCCGAGTCTGCGCTTTGTGGATTTTAACGGTCATTTTGGCGCTTCTTTGTCTGAAAATCGCAGTCATTGCCAAGCAGAGGTCTTGAGCTGGACCTGGCAAACCCAGGCCCCGGATTATACCCCGTTTCAGCGTGAACTCACGTTCTCCAAAGCCCTGCCGGCGGGGGCCTATTTGCTACAAGCTGAAGGCCAAGATGTCGAAGCCTCGGCTTTGGTTTTGCTTTCGGATCTCTCACTGGTGCAAAAACAGGCGGGTGAGCAGACCCTCTTTTATCTCAGCAGCGCTGAGACGGGCAAACCTGTTCCAGAAGCCACTTTATACCTCAAAGAGACCACAGGCAGTGGTTTGGGATCTCAGGTTAAAATTTCCCGCGTCAAAACCGGCGCAGACGGTCTCTATCTGCACAAACGCCAGCTCAAACTGGCGGGCACCTACCTCGATGCCTACGCGGTCTCTGGTGCACAGCATGCCGTCAATCAGATGCGCTATTGGTATTATGCTGATGCCAGTCCCTATTACAAGGTTTATGCCTATACCGACCGGCCGATTTACCGCCCGGGTCAAAAAGTGTCCTTTCGGCAGGTCTTGCGCTTGGCCAAAGCAGGTCAATACCAGACGCCTGCCGGGCAAAAAGTAGAACTGCGCCTGCTCTCGCCGCGCGGCGAAGAATTGCTCAAACAGACCCTGACCAGCGATCGCTGGGGGGCCATCCACGGCGCTTATGCTCTGCCCGCTTCGGCCACCCTGGGCATGTACCACTTTCAATTGACTTTGCCTGAGCAGCCCGGTTCCCAATTGCGGCTCTCAGGGGGCCAACAATTCCGGGTTGAAGAATACCGCAAGCCCGAATTTTTGGTCAAGGTCACCCCTCCGAGCACGGCGCTGCGCCCCGGTGAAAACGCCAAGGTCACAATCTCAGCCGATTATTATGCCGGTGGCCGGGTGCAAAATGGCAGTCTCAAATACACCCTCAAGCGCCAGTATTTTTACCCCTCTTTTCAAACCCGTGCCAATCCCTGGGACTGGTTTTATGGGGCTTGGGAAGATCGCTACGACTATTATCATGACGATGATACAGCCGTCTTAAAACAGGAGACGGTGAGCCTCAACGCCGAAGGGGAGGCTGAAATTTCTGTGCCAACTGAGGCCAGTCCCAACCAGGACTGGGAATATGTGGTCGAAGCCGAGGTCACCGACCACAGCCGCCGGGTTCAAAATGGCCGGGGCGTCTTCCGGGTGACCCGCCAGAGTTGGTATGCCTCGCTGGACTTTGACCGGGGTCTTTACAGCCCCGGTGAGCGAATCGAAACAGAGATCAACTTGGTGGATCCCAACGGTCAGCCCGTGCCCCAACAGGCGGGTGTGCTCACCATTGAAGCCCTCGAAGGCAAAGACACGGTCAAAAAACTCAAAGAAGAACCTCTCCGCAGCGACGCCATGGGCCGGATTTTTTACCGCTGGCAGCCACCCACTGAGGGCCGGTTCCGCTTTGTCTTTAGCGGGCGGGATGCCTTTGAGCGGCCTGTCAGCCAGAGCCGCGAAGTCTGGGTGGCGGGCCCCCAATTTGAAGGCCGCCGTTTTCACTTCGAAAAGGTGGATATCCTCAGCGATAAACGGATTTACCAGGCGGGTGAAACCGCCCGGCTGATGGTCACCGTCAAAGATCCCGACAGCTATGTCTTGCTCTTGGAAGAGGCCGAAAATATGTTGATCGGTCATCAATTACTGGCGATCGCGGGCCATTCCAAGGTGGTGCAGATCAAACTCTCTCCGGCCCACACCCCCAATTTTAATCTGCGCGCGATCACGGTCCGCCATATGCAGATGTTGCAAGACAGTCTGGAACTCTTTGTGCCCCCCGAAGAACGCTTTTTGAAGGTGGCTCTCAAGAGCAAAAAAAGCGAATTTCGCCCTGGCGAAAAAGCCGAGGTCGAAGTCGAAGTCAAAGACAGCCGCAACCGCCCGGTGCAGACTGGCCTCTCGCTGGCTTTGACCGATGCCTCGGTCTATCAATTGCAGGGCGATCTCTCTGGGGATATTCGCAATTGGTTTTTTCAGGAGCGCCGCAGTTTTTCCGACAATCTGCAAGGCTCTTTGCAGGTGGGTTTTTCGCCTTGGGCCAAGGTGCTCAAAGAGCGCAAACACTACCCGCAGCCGCCCCAAAACAGCGACGATAGTTTTGAAGACGGAGATTTTTTTAATGGCCGCCGTGAAGGCTTTGCGGGCGGAGAAATGCTGATGGACGCGGTGGCACGGCCCGCACCCCAGCCCGCTGCTGAAGCGGCTCCGAGTGAGTCCAAAAGCAAAAAAGACAACGAGCAAGCGCGTGACCAAGATCTTGGCCAAGATCGGCAACAGGCCTCTAACACTGCCACGCCCCGCCTGCGGCAGAACTTTCCCGACACAGCCTTTTGGAACCCCGAACTGGTCACCGATCAACACGGCAAAGCCAAAGTCACGTTGCAATTCCCCGACTCGCTGACCACCTGGAAGCTGATTGCCAAAGGGGTCAGTGCCGGAGCTGAAGCAGGTGAGGCCAGCACTGAGCTGCAAACCACGCAAAAATTGCAGATGCACATGCTTACGCCGCGCTTTTTAACCGAAGGGGACGAGGTCATTCTCAGTGGCCGGATTCGCAATGCCTTTGCCCAGGCGCTGACGGTCAAAGCCCAATTGCTGCTGCCAACAAATTTGCTCCAGGCCTTACAGCCCACTGAAGTCTCTGTACAGGTGCCTGCCATGGGTGAAAAACGCGTCGATTGGCGCGTCAAGGTCAAACAGGCGGGATTGGCCCAGATCCGCATGACGGCGCTCTCGAAAGAGGAGAGTGATGCAGTTGAAATGCCGTTGCCATTGCAGATTTACGGCGCGCAGAAACAGGTCACTTTGACGGGCAGCTTAAAAACGGAAACACTGGTCAAAACGCTGATGCTGCCTACTGAGCGCAAGCCCGAAGCCACGCGCTTGACCCTGACCCTGAACGCCTCTTTGGCTGGCACACTTTTAGAGGCCCTGCCCTATTTGGCTGAATTTCCCTATGGCTGTATCGAGCAGACCACGAGCCGTTTTGTGCCCGCGCTTTTAACCGCGCGCAGCCTGAAAAAACTCGGGATCAAACTCGAAGACCTGGGGGCCCAGAAAAACCTGGACGTCGCAACTTTGAATCTGCGCAAACGCAACCCGGTTTACGATCCCCAGGCCTTGGAACAGATGGTGGCAGAAGGCATTAAACGCATCAGTTCAATGCAAAACCCCGATGGGGGCTGGGGCTGGTGGTCGGGTTTCAGCAGCGATGTGCAAATGAGCACCTATGTCTACGATGCCCTGAGTTTGGCCCGCGAAGCGGATTATCCTCTCGATGCAGCTCTGTTGGGCCGGGCCGAGGGCTACCTCTTGATGCAGTTCAAAACGGGCCAGGCCCTCAACCAGCAGGCCTATCTGGCCTTTGTGCTCAGCGCAGGCAAGAAAATTCAACCCACGGACTTAGACACATTGTTTAAGCGCCGCGATCAGCTCAGCCATTCTGGCAAAGCCCTGCTGGCCCAGGCCTATCAGCGGCTGGGCCAGGCCGAGCGGGCCCGCCTGATTCTGCAGAATCTCAAGAGCTTTGTCAAAATAGATGCTGACGAAGACGTGGCCAGTTGGAAAACCCCCGATCAGGGCTGGTGGTATTGGTACCAGGATCGGGTTGAAACCCAGGCGTTGATTCTGCGCGCTTTTGTCGCGATTTCACCGCAAGACCCAGTTGTGCCCCAGCTCGTGCGCTGGCTGGTTTACAATCGCCAGAGCAACCGCTGGAACTCGACCCGCGATACGGCCCAGGTCATCTATGCCCTGAGTGGTTGGATGGCTCAAAACAAAGAGCTGGAAAGCCACTACACCCTGGCGGTCAAACTCAATGGCCGCTTGCTTAAAACGATTGAGGTCACGCCTGCCAACAGTTTGAGCTTTGACAACCGCATCGAACTGGCCGACAACGCGTTGCAGACGGGCGAAAACACCCTGATCATCGAAAAAAAGGGCGCAGGTACGCTCTATTACAGTGTGGCGCTGGACTATTTCAGCCGTGAGGCTAAAATTACAGCCAGCGGCAACCGCTTGCAGGCCGAGCGCAGCTATTACCGTGTCAGCAAAACCCTCAATCCAGGCAGCCAGAAAATGGAAGAGAGCTTTACCCCGATTGTGTTTGGCGAGGCCCTGACCAGTGGTGAAGAAATTGAGGCCCGTCTGAGTTTAAAAGCCCCCAATGACTATGAGTACATCATGCTTGAGGACTTTAAACCAGCTGGTTTCGAAGCGCTTTCGGCCCAGAGTGGCTATAGCTGGCAAAACGGCGTGGGGGTTTACCGTGAGTTTCGCGACAACCGCGTGGCCTTTTTCCTGAGCCAATTGCCCGAAGGCACTCAGGTGCTGAGCTACCGTCTGCGGGCGGAGACGCCCGGTATTTTCTCGGCTTTGCCCATGGTCGGAGAGGCCATGTACGCACCCGCGGTGCGTGCGATCTCAGACAGTTTTCAAATCGGAGTTAGAGATTAGGTTTTGCTTAAATACATAAAGATACAAAAATAATACATATTTTTGAGATCTTTTGAGATCATCGGCAGATGCTGAACCAAAGGGGGTGTATAATCTGTTATGATAAATCCAGTTTGAAGATACAATTTAGAACAGGAAAGCCCACAGGAACCGCCCATGTCCCAGAAACCTGCTGTTGCCTATGATGAAAACGCGATAAAAACCCTCAGCTCGCTCGACCATATTCGCCTGCGTCCGGGCATGTATATTGGCCGTTTGGGCAATGGCAATCACCGCGACGATGGCATTTATGTCTTGGTCAAAGAGGTGGTGGACAACGCCATTGATGAATTTATCATGGGCAATGGCGCGCGTGTGCAGATTCAGCTCGAAGACGATCGCATCACCGTGCGCGACTATGGCCGAGGCATTCCCCTGGGAAAGATCGTGGAATGTGTTTCTGTCATTAATACCGGCGCAAAATACAACGATGATGTCTTTCAGTTCAGTGTTGGTCTCAACGGGGTGGGGACCAAAGCCGTCAATGCCCTGTCCTCCAGTTTTGTTGTGCGCAGCTACCGCGAAGGCCAATACAAAGAGGCCCATTTTGAACAGGGGGCATTGACCCATGAAGCAGAGGGCAAGACCTCAGAGCCCAATGGCACCTGGGTGCAATTTGTGGCCGATACCGAGGTCTTTGGGGCCTATCATTACAATCTTGAGTTTCTCAACCGCCGCTTTGCCTATTACGCCTATCTCAACGCAGGCCTGACCCTGGAATTTAATGGCGAGAGCTTTTATTCCGACAAAGGCCTCTACGATCTGCTTCAGCACGAGGTCGAGAGCGAAAAACTCTACGACCCGATTTATTTTAAAGGCAATCGGATTGAATTTGCCATGACCCATACCCAGGCCTATGGCGATGATTACCTCTCTTTTGTCAACGGCCAATACACCTCCGACGGCGGGACCCACCTCTCAGCCTTCAAAGAGGGTATTCTCAAA
Source organism: Candidatus Blackallbacteria bacterium (assembly GCA_051715345.1). Classification (GTDB taxonomy): domain Bacteria; phylum Cyanobacteriota; class Sericytochromatia; order UBA7694; family UBA7694. The sequence goes on along the minus strand of JBPXJQ010000023.1, from coordinate 22,491 downwards.
GGGGTGAATGAATTTGCCAAAAAAAGTTTTCAGGCCGACGATGTGCGTGAAGGACTCGCGGGCGCGATTGCCATCAAGATCAAAGACCCGGTCTTTGAATCGCAGACCAAAAACAAGCTGGGCAATACCGATCTCAAGGCCTGGATTGTGCAAGAGGTCAAACGTGAGGTCGAAGATTACCTGTATAAAAACCCCGAAGTGGCCCAGATCATTCTCGACAAAGTCAGTCTCAATGAGCGCATTCGCAAAGAATTGCAGGGCATTAAAAAATTGGTCAAAGAAAAGGCCAAAAAAGTCTCAATCAAGGTGCCCAAGCTCAAAGACTGCAAATACCATCTCGGGGCCAAACAGCCGCGCGGCGAAGAGTCGATGATTTTTATCACCGAGGGCCAATCTGCCAGTGGCTCCATTGTGATGAGCCGGGATGTGATGACCCAGGCTGTCTTTCCGCTCAAGGGCAAACCTGTCAATGCCTTTGGTGCCAAACGCAATTTGCTCTACGAAAACGAAGAACTCTACAATATTGTCCAGGCTTTGGGGATCGAAGACAGTACCGACAATTTGCGCTATAACAAAGTGGTTCTGGCCACCGATGCCGACGTAGACGGCATGCATATCCGCAATTTGCTGCTGACGATCTTTTTGCACTTCTTCGAGCCGCTCGTCTTGCGCGGCCATTTGTATATTCTCGAAACCCCGCTTTTTCGCGTGCGCAATCCCAAACAGACCATTTATTGTTATTCCGAAAACGAAAAAGAAAAGGCCCTGAGCAAACTTGGCAAAAGTGCTGAAATCACCCGCTTTAAAGGGCTTGGAGAAATCTCTCCCCAGGAATTTGGCCAATTTATTGGCCCCGATATGCGTCTGCTGCCTGTGACGGTGCGCGAAAAACACGAAATTCCCCGTCTTTTGACCTTTTATATGGGCAAAAACACAGTCGAGCGCAAACAATACATCATGGAAAACCTGGTCTGATGAGTACACTTCCTCCCAAAGATGCCAAACCCTTTTCTCTCGCAGAAGAGACACCCCTGGCCTATTTTCAGAAACTGATCGACTTTATCTACGATCCCTTTTATGCCCGCTTTTTACGCCGGATCAGTGCCCGTTATGACCGCAGTTTAATTCCCGAAGACCTCGATTTACAGCCCTTTTTGATTGATGGTTTGATCTTTGAAACCTTCATCGACAAAAAAACACCCCTGGATCGGTTTATTGAACAGTACCAAGCCCAGATGAGCCCCAGCCAAATCAAGGTCTACCAGCGCTTCCGCTCTTCCAGTTTGGGCTGTTATGAAATTGTTGAGCGCTTTAAACCGGACAAAATCCTGCTCAAAGATCTGCTCGACGACAGCACCCTCGAAGTCCGTGATAGCGATGCTTGGCGCTTTCTGATGCCGGGTTTTTACACCATCTGCCGGATTTTGCCTTTTGAGGATCACCATGTTTTAACGGGCTCCTGTGCCGTTCTCAATTACAAAGAGCCGCAAAGCGTGATTTCTCTGACCCGTGAGTTTAAATTGCCTCCGCTTTTTGTCGAGGGGTTTTAGGGTGACGGGGTTTTAAGCCGACCATGGACCTGCCAATCAGCGATACGCTCTCTATTCCCGAACACGAGTTGGTGTATAGCTTTACCCGCAGTGGTGGGCCCGGTGGGCAGAATGTGAACAAGGTCGAAAGCAAAGTGGTTCTGCGTTTTGACGTACAAAACTCTCCCTCGCTTTCGGATGAACAGCGCTGGATGATTCAACAGAAATTGGCTTCACGCATCACCCACGAAGGGATTTTGCACCTGAGTTGCCAGATCTCGCGCTCGCAATTGGCCAATCGCAAAGCCGTGACCCTGAATTTTGCAACGCTCTTGCAAGAGGCCCTCGAAATTGAGGCCGACCGCATTCCGACCCGACCCAGTCGGGCTTCCCGTCAACGCCGCATTACCGGCAAAAAGATCCGGGGTGGGGTCAAACGCCAGCGGGCCGAGCAGGATTGGGAGTCGGAATTTGGCTATTAAACTCAGTTCAGGTTGGCGCCCTCGCTGATCCACTGTCCCAATAATTGGCGCTCTGCCGCTGTCATTTGGGTGATATTGTTCCGCTCTGGCATACCTTGGCCCGTGACTGTCTCACGGCGGATTTTGCTGATATCTGCCTTGATATTGGCGGGCACAGTGTAGTCCCTGCTGCCAGCGGGAGGGCTAAAACCTGTAAAGGTGGGGCTGTTTGAATGGCAGCCATTGCAGCGCTGCTCAAAGATGCTTTGGATTTGGGCAAAGGCAACAGGCCCTGTTGGCGCAGTTCCGGTGGTGGTATTTGTATTGCTACCCGTATTGCTACCTGGCGTGATCGGATTTGCTGCCTGCGGGGTTGAGCAGGCAAACAGAACCGTACAGAGCAAAAGTGAGATGGGCAAAAGCGAGGCGGGCAAAAGGCTCAATTTGAGGTGCATCTTAAAATCTCCTGTTTCTAATTTTGCTGGTTTGTTTTGCGGGCCTGGTGCACGGTTCTTTGCGAAGAGATATGTTTACCTTAGCACCGATGCCATCAAATAGCGGGGTGTTTTTTGAACTCACCGGGCGGGATGCATGGGGTATAATGGCTGAAAATGCCCTGCAAGGAGTCTATTTGATGCAACGCGTTACTCTGCTCGCCGCTTTTTTGAGTCTTTTACTCGCTTTTCCGGTCTCGGCCCAGGAGAACACGGCAGATCCTGAACGTCCCGTTTCAGAAAACCCTGAAGCCAATTCAGACATCAATTTGGAATCAGATCCAGAAGATGAAGATGGGTGTGAAGACGAAGATGAGTGCGACGAAGAGAGTGGGGATGAAAGTGAAGAAGAGGATGAAGAGCACCACAGCGAAACAGACTTCAGTCGGGCTTTTCTCGAAGGCACTCCCAATCTGCTCTCGCCTTCTGCTGTGGCTCCCGATTCCCTGTATTTGCTCTACTCTCACAATTTTTACCAAACCAGTTTTCCGCGCGGCAGCAATCCTGCGTTTTGGATGCGCTACAGCCCTTTAGACCGCTTGCAAATTGATGCCCTGGCCAGTTTGCGTTCCACGACTGAAAACCCCTTCGAAGGGGAATTGGGGGTGGGCTACCAGATTTTAAACGAAGACGAAGGCGATTGGTTTAACCTGATGCCCCGTATTGCCTACAACAGCCGGGGGCATGTTTTTGGCGCAGAACTGGCTGCCACCAAGTATCTCTTTCCCGAGATCTGGCAATTGGGTCTGAATGCCCGTTTTCTCAGTTCAGGCAAAGCCGATAGTTTTGATCGTCCGGTGGGTGCGATTGGCTTGAATACCATCGTGCGTGTTTGGAAACATTGGCATCTCTTTGGCGATGTGGTGGTGCCCCTGGATGGGGATATTCTGCAAAACCGCAGTGTGCTCTGGTCAGCCGGGATCAAAAAACGCATTCCCCATACCCCCCATGTCTTGACCCTGTTTGCGGGCAATAGTCAGGAGCAGTCCCTGTCTGGCCGCACGATCTCACCCAGCAATATTTTGGGAGATGTCTTCCGGTTGGGGTTTGTCTTTAGCATAGATATCGACCACCTGAGCCAATTGCCCGCTCGGTTATTCTAAAGATGGAAAAAGCCATTCTGACCTGTGCCCTGACAGGGGTTTTGACGGACCCGCTCACTCACCGTGTGCCAGTAACCCCAGCAGAAATGGCTGAGGCGGCTTATGAAGCCTGGAATGCGGGCGCCAGTATTGTTCATTGCCATTTTCGCGATCAGCGCCCTGGCAAAGGGGCTCTGCCCACTTGGAACCCCACTGTGGTCGCAGAGATTTGTCAGGCCATTCGCGAGCGGGTGCCTGAGCTGATTCTGAATATGTCCACCGGCATTGCTGGGCCAGATATTTCAGGGCCTTTGGCCTGTTTAGAGGCCGTCAAACCCGAAATGGCAGCCCTCAATTCGGGATCGCTCAATTACCTCAAGACCCGCTCAGATGGGTCTTGGGCTTGGCCTCCCATGCTCTTCGACAATCCGGTTGAAAAGGTCAAAGCCTGTTTAGATGCCATGCGCCAATGGGGCGTGATGCCCGAATGTGAGTGTTTTGATACCGGCATTATCCGCTGTTTGGGGATGTTTGAGCAGAATGGCATGCTGGACCGCCCTTTCAGCGTCTCGCTGGTGGTGGGGGTGGCCAGTGGCATGCCTGCCGATCCACGTTGGCTGCCGCTTTTAAAAGAACTGGTGCCTGCTGACGCGCCCTGGCAGGTGATTGCCATTGGGCGGGAAGAGGTTTGGGCCATGCACCGCGCGGCTGCAGAGCACGGAGGCAATTTGCGCACAGGTTTAGAAGACACTTTTTATCTGCCCGATGGCAGCAAAACCAATTCCAATGGGGCCCTGATAGCCGCTTTGGCAAAAACAGCCCAAGCCGCAGGACGGGAAGTGGCTTCGCCACGTGAAGCGCGGCGGCGCTTGGGTTTAGCGTGCTTGAACTGAGATTTAGCCAATTCTCAGGGCCAGCTGATCGTAGATGCGAATGGCCTGAATGAGTTCGGGGTGGCGCTCGAACTCCATGCCATTGAGCAGGACGAGGTAATAACCTTCTTGCCAGCAGAGCACGATCTTGCCGAGGCGTCCTTCTTTGTTTCTTAAACTCATGGGCTGACCCTTCCAGGTTAAAATAGTCTTTGAGGCTGTCTCCCGACAGTCGCTCATGTTTACCAGGACGTAAAGATGAAAAGAAAGTTCACTTTTTGTCAACAAAATAACCGGAGCAAATCTAACCATGCCAATTCTTTATGAAGACAAAACCCTGGTCTGCGATGATCAGGCCCTGACCATCAAAAATTATTATTTTCCCTGGGGCAGTCGCCGCGTTGGCTATAGCAGTATCAAAGGGCTCAAAGATCAAGATATGTCGGCCCTCAACGGCGGCTGGCGGATATGGGGCATGGGTTTGACTCCCCAGTGGTACCATTTGGATATCGGTCGCCCCCAGAAAAAACGCCAGATGGTGCTGGATTTGGGCGAGTTTATCAAGGTGGTAATTACCCCCGATGAACACGATACCGTGCTGGGCATTTTGGAGCGCAAGACGGGTTTGAATCCAGAATAGCCCTGTTTAATTAGAGCCGTGTTTGGTTTGTCCCATCAATAAAATGGCTTTTCTGTGCGGCATCCAGGTTCTCTTTTTCCAGGTTTTTGAGCAAGGTTTTGTTGTTCTCTTGGGCTTGAATGCCGTCCAGCAGTGCAAACATACTGTCCACAGTGTCTTGAAAATAGAGTTTTTCGGTGGTTAAGACCAATTCCAGGTTTTCGGGGGCCAATTGGCTTTGGTTTTCGCCCATGGCCCGCAGCGCAGGCAGATAGTCTTCGCTGCGACAGCCGTTGAGCAGCCAAAGCCGATAATGATCCTGAGTCAGGGCTTGAGGAAGCGGGCTGTCTTGCCCTTGCAGGGATTTATACATCAAGACGGCCCCCAATTCTTGGGGATGCTGGTTTTCGGGGTTGATTAAAATATTGCCCTCACTTTTGCCTTCTATCGAGAGCCTTCCTGCCTGTTCCAGCTCTGCGACTTTTTTGAGGACGGCTTGGTTATTTTTACCGAGTACTTTTTTCAGGGCCTCCAGATCTTCATAAACCACTTTTCCCGTTGCAGGCGCACCGGGCATGCCCTCCCAATTGATCGTGACCTTAAATTTAGCATCAAAATCCAGGCCCGAGCCGTAGCGGGCATGGCCAGCATACATAAAGACATCACTTTGGTCCATGCCTTCTAATGTGGCTGAGCGGTGGCTGGCACCCACTGTTTCTTGATTCTCAAGCGTGGGCCGAATCAGGCGCACCACGGCATGCACAGGTTGCCCATCTTTAATACCGATATTCTCTTTGACCAGGTACTCGTAGTCCTCTTGGGGATTTTGTCCTGCTGCTTTTAAAAGTTCCAGGGCTCTGGCTTTGTCTTGGGTAAATCCCCGTGTTATCAGTCCTTTGACAAGCTTGTCCCCTTGAGACGTGGCCATGTCTTGCCCAGGCTCATAGCCAACGGCCAGGGTCATATCCAGCAAATTGTCAGCCAAAAGACGATCATAGGCAATGCTGGGGCCTTTGCTGGGTTGTGTTTGTTTGACAAAATCCAAATCCAGACTGAGTGCATTTAAAGCTGTTGGGCTGATTTTGTGGCGCAGATAGCCCTGCAGGGCCAAGCGGGTGCGGTGGCCAAAGCTGCCATCAATCCCTGTTTCATCTTTAAAATAACCGATATCGCGCTTGAGGGTTTTGCTGAGAAGGTTTTGCAACGCTTTGATTTCCGACTTGCTCAGGGAATGGTGGTTTGCGGCTTTTTCCAAGGCGTTCAGCGCCGCTTCGCCATGTTCTTGGCCGCGTATTTCCTCTGCCAACCCTGGCGATTGAAGCACGACCTGGGCCAAGGTGCTGAGTGGGGTTTTGGGGTGATTAAAGACCTGGTTATACACTTCCAGATTTTCAGTGCTGGGCTTTTCTGATTCTGGCTCCAAGCGCTGGACCCGAAAAAGATCGGCTGGGCTGACTTGCGATTTCATACCCAAGATTAAACGCTGGGCTGCCGCTTGCAGGGTTTTGGCGATTTCAAGGTCGGGCTCAGCCCGCAAGAGAGCTGAGAGTAGGCTGGCTTTGTCAGGCAAAGCGGAGATCGCCGAAGGACTCTCACTGCTTTGACCTTGATAGAGATCTGCGACAGGGGGGGGAAAAACCGTTTCTTCTGGGGCTGTTTCAGGGAGGGCCTTGGTGGTGGGGATTGCTGCTGGCGTCGGCTGAGCTTGTAATGCCGGGGACGATGGCCAAATTAAGCGGGCAATGGGTGAAAGTTCGGGCATTTCTTCTCTCTTGTCAGAAATCGGTTGGGTCAAAATCTGTCTATATTATATCAGCGGGTTGTTGTTTCCAAGACCTTTCGGGTTGGACTTCTATACTTGCTAATTTTTCGGTTATATGTTTTCCTGCTTTATCCCAGGTATTTATTTTCTTTTAAATTGAGAGGCCTTATGCACCACGAAGTAGAAACCTTACTCACGCTCCTGCTGATTGCTACTTCTGTGGCGATTTTGGTGCGCTATGTTCAATTGCCTTATACGGTGATGCTGGTTTTGGGGGGCTTGGTCTTGGGTGTTTTACACTATCTGCCAGAAGTCCAAATGACCCCCGAAATTGTGATGACGATTTTTTTACCCATCCTGCTCTTTGAAGCGGCGATCAATATCGAATACAGCCATCTCAAAGCGGATATGAAGTCAATCTTAACCATGGCTGTGTTGGGTGTGTTGATCAGTCTCTTTGTGACCGCTGGGGTGATGCATTGGCTGGGCGGTTTGCCTTGGCTGATCGCTTTGCTGTTTGGCTCGCTGATCGTGGCTACAGATCCGGTCTCGGTTTTGGCCATTTTTAAAAAGCTGGGGGTCCCCCATCGGCTGACCGCCATTGTCGAAGGAGAGAGTCTGTTTAATGATGGCACCGCGATTGTCGCCTTCCAAATTATCCTGGCAGTGGTGGTCTCTGGCCGTTTTAGTGCCGTGGATGGGGTTCAAAAGTTTTTGGTTGTCTGTTTGGGAGGGCTGGCTGTTGGCTTGGTGATTGCTTATGGTGCGATTGTCCTGCTTGAAAAAATTGATGACCATTTATTGGAATTGATGATCACCACCGTTTTGGCCTATGGCGCGTATATGGTGGCTGAAAGTTTACATGTTTCAGGTGTGATTGCCGTTGTTTCTGCGGGAATCATGGTTGGCAATATGGGCTGGGAACGGGCCATGACCGCGACGACACGGGTCGCGGTTTTGACTTTTTGGGAATATGCAGCCTTTGTGATTAATTCTCTGATTTTTCTGCTGATTGGCTTACAAATTCACCTGGATGAATTGCTGCGTTTTGCGCCCCTGATTGGCATCGGTATTTTGGCTTTATTTGCAGGTAGAATTCTGGCGATTTATCCCCTGGCCTGGGCTTTAAATGCTGGCTTGAAGGCCCGCTTGCCGATGAAATGGATGCATATTTTGGTCTGGGGCAATCTCAAAGGCGCCCTTTCGATGGCGCTGGTGATGAGTTTGCCTGCAGATGTGCCCTACCGCAAGGAATTATTGGTGACTATCTTTGGGGTTGTTTTGTTTTCGCTCTTGGTACCGGGTTTTAGCATGACCTTATTTCTCAAATGGCTCAAGCTGGCTCAAAAAGACAGTGTTGCAGAAAGGTTTGAATTGCTGCAGGGCGAATTGGTCGCCGTGCGTTCAGCCTTGGCCGAATTAGAGCTGATGCACGCCTCGGGTAAGTTTTCCAAACTGATTTATGAAGAGCAAAAAGCCAAATATACGCAGCGCTTTGAAACGGTTGAAAAAGAAATGGGTCAGCTTCAAAGTACAGAACCCGGGCTGGTTCAACTGATGTCGATTATGGCCAAAAAACATCTTTTAATCACCCAAAAAAGTTCGGTTCAATCGGCTTTCCGCAATGGCATTCTTTCAGCAGGTGTCTCTCAAGCTTTGGTGCATGATCTGAATCGTCAGATTTATGATTTGGAGATCTCTGACAGCGATCATTAAAAATGGATGGAGAGAGCTTTCTAGGCTTCTAAAAAGCTCAAATGCCGCCGAAAAAAGCGGTACAACTCCTGTTTCACGCCTTGGTTTTCGCGGGCGCTGAGCTGCGGATCTTGGGCCAATAATTCAATCGCCTTTTCGCGGGCCAGATCGAGCCATTGGCCGTCTTCAGCCAGATTGGTCAAAACCAAATCAGGCAAACCGCTTTGGCGGGTGCCCATAAATTCACCGGGACCGCGCAGGCGCAGATCGGCCTCGGCAATCACAAAGCCGTCGGTGGTTGAGACAAAGACCTGCAACCGCTCGCGGGAAACATCAGAGAGCTTATCGCTGATCAAGAGGCAATAGGCCTTATCCGAACCCCGGCCCACCCGACCCCGCAATTGGTGCAATTGTGCCAGACCAAAGCGCTCGGCATGTTCAATCACCATCACACTGGCATTGGGCACATCGACCCCAACTTCGATCACGGTGGTGGCAATTAAAATATGCAATTCATGGCCCGAAAAGGCCCGCATCACTTGGTCTTTTTCTTGACCTTTCATCTGCCCGTGTAAGAGCCCCACCTTAAAATCGGGAAAAAGTTCTTGATAGGCCTCGTACTCTGTTGTGGCCGCTTTGAGATCGGATTTTTCCGACTCCTCCACCAGGGGCAAGACGACATAACACTGGCGGCCCATTTCCAGCTCGCGCCGCATGAGTTCCCAGACCTTTTCGCGTTGACTGCCTGTGACCAATTGGGTTTCGACCGGTTTGCGTCCGGGCGGCAATTCGTCCAAAATCGAGACATCGAGATCGCCATAGAGGGTCAGGGCCAAGGTGCGGGGAATGGGCGTAGCGGTCATGGTCAAAATTTCGGGGTTCAGGCCCTTTTCGCGCAAAAGCCCGCGCTGTTTGACGCCAAAACGGTGCTGTTCGTCGATGACAGCCAAACCGAGGCGCTTAAAAACCACCCCTTCTTGAATCAGGGCGTGGGTGCCAATCGCAATTTGGGCCTCGCCGCTGGCCAGCCGTGACAGGGCTTCGCGGCGGCTGCGGGCGCCTTGACTGCCGGTCAGCAATTCAGCACGCACCCCCAGCGGCAAAAGCCAGTGAAAGATTTTGTGGTAATGCTGCTCAGCGAGAATTTCAGTCGGGGCCATCAGGGCCGCTTGGTAGTCGTTTTCAACCACCTGTAACATTGCCAAAATTGCCACCACGGTTTTGCCCGAACCCACATCGCCCTGGACCAGCCGCGACATGGGCTCGGTTTTGCCCAAGTCCCTGAGTATGTCTTGGTGCACACGGGCCTGGGCCCCTGTCAGGGCAAAGGGCAGACTGTCTAAAAAGGACTGGCTCAGATCGCCAGCGGGTTTAAAGACAATTCCCGTCTCATACATTTCGCGCTGCTTGCGCCGAAACTGCAGGCCCAATTGGGTCAAAAACAACTCCTGAAAGACCAAACGCTGACGGGCCTTGGCCAGGTTCTCGGCATTGCTGGGAAAGTGAAATTCAGACAGGGCCTGGGCATATCTCGGCAGGGGCAATTCCTGGGCAATGCTCACAGGCAGGGGCTCTGGAATCCTTGGTACAAAGGCATCGAGGGCGTATTTGATGGCCTTGCGCACCCATTTTAAATTCAGGCCCTCGGTCAATGGATAAACGGGCACAATCCGGCCCAAATGGACAAGATCTTGGCTTTGCAGGCTTTCAACATCTTCCAGATTCTCCATCACCTCGGTTTCGACCTTGTCGAGGGTTAGCGATTGGCTGTAGCTGTCCCACTTGACCAATCCGCTGAGGATCACCTGGGCCCCTTCGGGAAAACGCTGGCTCATCTGGGCCCGGATCCACTGGTTTTTGCCCTGGTGATAAAAGCTCAAAACCAGGCGACCACTGCCATCGCGCACGGTGACTTTGACAATCGTCATATGCTTTTTGCGCGGCGGGTTAAAATAGGTTACGGAGTGGATATAGCCCCAAATTGTGGCCGTCTCGCCGACACGTAATTCGCTGATGCGGGTGCAGCGTGAATAGTCCAAATGTTGGCGGGGATAATAGTGCAAAAGTTCGCCCACAGTGCCCACCCCCACTTTGGCAAAGAGCGCTCCCAGTTTGGGGCCCACTCCTTTGACAAACTGCACAGGCACATCGCGCCAATCGGAGCCGCTCTCCTCTTTGGCCTCGGCCTGCACCTGGGCTTTGACCACTTGGCGAATCTCACGGGGATCTTTGAGGCCGGCGAGCAGTCGCCGGGTCTCTTCTACAACTTTGCGGCGTTCAGCGACAGAGTTGAGGGGATAGAGGGTGTAGATATTCTGTAAACGCGAGATAATTTTGGCATGTTCAGGCCGTTTCTCAAAATTGTCGAGATGAAACAACATAAAGTCAGCAAAAAAGAACTCCCGGCCCCGAATATTGCGAAATTGCTGTTTTTCTTCGGCCCGCAGCGAGCGCTCACAGAGATCAAACCAGGCCGAACCCATTTAAAAACCCAATAAAACCTGTATATACGGGCCTGTCATGCCCACATTGGGGCCTCCCGGTATAGCCAGGCTGGAATTGTTATTTTCGCTATTGGAAAAGAGATTGCTGACCTGCCAGAAATTGCTCTGAATCGGTGTCCAGAGCCAGCCCCCACGCAGTCCGAGGCGAAAGCCAAAATCGTCGATAAAGCGGAAATAATAGTCCAGCCCCAGACCTGCATTGAGCAAGAGTGCAAACGAAGAGATCTGGCCTTGGCGGCCAGGTGTTTTGAGAAAACTGTCAAAATCGATGACTGAATTGCGCTGGGTGAATTGTAAATCGACAAAACCCATGCCAATCCCCAGCAGCGGGTAAATGCGTAAATCACGGGTCGGGCGCAGAATAAAACCCAGGTTAAACAGACCAAAACCTGTACTCTGGCTGGTAATATACTCCGAATTGACGGCGGGTAAAGAGAGATTGATTGCGCCCTGAAATTCAGTCATTAAGCTGCCAATCCCCAATTGCATCCCTCCCCCAAGCGAAAACTGATCCGGAGCAAAGGGCTGAAAGTTTTGCTCACCGAGCTTTTGATTCAGAGCGCTTAAATCTGGGCGCATCCAGCCCCCGAGGCCATAAATCCCAAAGTCCACAGGCAGATCCCAGTCTTCATCAAAGAGCGAGGGTGGGGCCGGGGTTGCTGTGGGGAGCGGCTCGGGCAAGGGTTGGGGTGTTTCGCCTTCGAGCAGATCCGGCATTGGCGAGGGTTCTGCCGTTGGTTCCACTGGGGGCGCGGTTGAAAAGGCCAAAGGGACTGTGTCGGTTGGTTTTTCTGATGTTGCATGGGCAGGCAAAACAGCCCAAGGAAATTGTGCCAGCAGTAAAGCGGAAACCAGAACCAAAGTTGCTTGACGATCGAACATAATGTGATTCTCCTTGGGATGTATTCTCTGTCATTGTAACTGCTTCGCTGGACAGGGGGGGGGGCAAAAGCTATACTTTGGTGCATGTTTAATCCATTTTCCCATTTGCCCAGCTGGAAACAGATTGAAAAAGCGATGGGAGAATCCCGGCTCGAGAGGGCTGAATTGCTCTTGCTTGAACATCTTCAGCTCTATGCACAGGATGCCGAAGCCTGGATTCTCAAGGGCTATTTTGATTTTCTGGCTCAGCGTTTAGAACAGGCCGAAGACAGTTATAAACAAGCGCTCATTTTACAACCCGAACATGCTGAAGCCTGGTTCAATTTGGGTTATATTCAGCTTCTGCAGCAGCAGTTCCATGCAGCGATTGAAAGCCTACGTACCACATTACAATTGAACCCTGCCCATCGTTTTGCGCATCAAGAGCTCGCTTCGGCTTATTTGGGTTTGGGGTGGTATTTACATGCCTCATCCCATTTAGAAAGCGCGCTTAAACAGCATCCAGACCAAATTAAAGCCTGGACGGATATTGGCTTTGCGATGTATATGGCGGGTCAGATTTCACGCCAACAGGTGTATCTGCGCGAGATTCTCTCCCAGCTTTTGCCGCGCCGCAATCATTATCCCAGCAGTATGAGCGATTTTCTCCCCGTGTTACCTCATTTTCAGGCCGCTTTTTTATTGGCTTGTTATGCCGATTACGCCTGTGAAGATGTTGAATTATTGGCGCAGATGCGGCTGGCAGTAAGCAATGGGGCTTATCTCCCCATTCCTCTTGAAGTGCCCCCACTGAAAACAGAACCGCTGAAAACCCCTTCCACTCGTTTGCGCGTGGGTTATCTTTCCCGGGAGATGGGCAATTTTTCCTCGGCAAGTACCCTTTTGCCCCTTTTAATGCACCACGATCGCTCCCGCTTTGAACTCTTTGCCTACAATGATTTGAAGGGTGAAGATGATTGGATTAAACATTTTCAGGGCTATTTTGAGCATTGGTTCGATTCTTCTGAACTCTCAGAAGAAGCGCTTAAGCAGCGGATTCAGGCCGATCAGATTCAGATCTTAATTGACCTCTCTGGCTTGATTCACGGGGCCCGGCTTGGTTTATTTGCCCTGCGTGCTGCGCCCGTTCAAGTGACGGGATTGGGCTTTGGTTGGCCCACCGCTCTGCCGCAAATGGACGGCTTTTTTAGTGATGCCCGGCTTTGGCCGCCTGAATTGGCCGACGACTGTCAAGAACCCATACTCTATTTGAGTTCTGCCTTGCACTGGCAGCCTATTCCCGACCAGCCCCTGACACCTCCGCCTTCTGCTTTGGGCAAGCCATTGACCTTGGGCTGTGCCAATAATCTCGCCAAGATCAGCTTAGCGGTCATGCAGACCTGGGCTGAGATTTTGCGCGCCCTCCCCGATGCGCGGCTCTGTCTGAAAACGATGGCCTTGAATGATCCTCTGAGCCAAGAGTGGTTGTATTGCAGTTTTGAACATTTGGGAATTGAGCGTGAGCGTATTTTGCTTTATGGTGCCCTGCTTGAACACGCGCATGTTCCCTGGTTTTATGGGCAAATTGATCTGGCCCTGGATCCCTTTCCCTTTTGTGGCGGGGTAACCACGCTCGAAGCACTCTGGATGGGGGTTCCGGTCATTAGCTTGCGCAGTCAGGCCCATTTACACAGAGCGGTGGGTGCCAGTATTTTGGCCCTTTTAGACTTGCCCGAATTGATCGCCCACTCCCGCGACGATTATTTGGCCCTGACAGTCGAACTGGCCCGCTCGCCTGAGCGGCTTAAAGCCTATCGCTCACTGTTGCGACCACGTTTAGCGGATTCTGTGATCTGCAATGGTCCGCTTTTTGCTGCAGAGGTCGAAGCCCATTTGGTTCAGCTCTGGGAACAATACCAAGCGAGCTAACACGTTTTTAAAGGTTTTTTAAAAAAGCCTTGCTGGCAATTGCCGCTGGATTTTCGTATGATAAAAACAGCAATTCAAAAGGAAATCCGGGTATGTTGGATACCTTGCTGGCCCCCTCTCCTGTCGCTCTTTCTCACCACGCCAAAACCCGCCTGCTTCAAAGAGGCATTAAGCTTGCAGACGTGGAATTTACCCTGCGGCACGGCAAACGCATTTATAAACAGGGCTTGATTTTTTATATCATGATCGACAAAGTGGCCTTGAACCGAGGTGAATCGGTCAAAAACTTGGTCGTTTTGGCCACGCATGATGGCTGCATTGTGACCGTTTACAAAGAGAAAAATGCACTCAAAAAAATCAAACGGGCCTTAAAGTACGATTTGCGCTCCCTGCAGGCCTCTTAGCTTTAGGCATTCTGCTGCTGGGCCTTGCTCTATTGTGTATACTTGTATACAGCTTGATTGTTTTTTGAACCATTCATGAGGCTTCAATCTCCCTTTATCACAAGAAAAGTGCTGGAATGTGTCTTTGCCACTTGACCAGTTGCTGTACAAAGCTGTATACTCGGCTCCATGATGGTTTATTTATTTGGTTTTTCTAGCTTATTGAACACAATTAGAGGAATGCGCGCAGAATGCAGCAAGTCAAAGCTCTCAAATTAGCAGCCCTGGGTCTTTTACTCCTAACGGGATGTGCCGCTCAGGGCAAACCGCGTGAAATCGATCCCAATGCCTCTCTCTATGAACGCCTCGGTGGCATGGCCGCCATTCAAGCGGTGGTCGAAGATTTTTATGACAATGTGGCCAGCGATGAGCGCATCAATGGCTTTTTTATTGGTGCAGATGCCAACGAGGTCAACCGCCTGCTGGCTGAGCAAATCTGCCAAGCGGCGGGTGGGCCCTGCAAATACAGTGGCCGCGACATGATCAGCGTGCATACGGGTATGAATATTACCGAAGCCCAATTTAATGCTTTGGTCGAAGATCTGGTGCGCTCATTGAATAAATTTAATGTTCCCGCGCGGGAGCAAAACGAACTTTTAAAATTATTGGGGAGTATGAAGGGCGATATTATCGACCGTTAGGAGAACATATGCTCAAAACCCTTTTGATTCACAATTTTGTCCTGGTAGAAAAACTCGAAATCAGCTTCGAAACAGGCCTGACAGCCCTGACCGGCGAAACCGGTGCAGGCAAGTCGCTGATCATCGACGCTTTACAAGGGGTGCTCGGAGGCAAAACCTCACCCGATCAGATCCGCCAAGGGGCGGACTTCGCGTATATCGAAGCGGTTTTTCTTGCGCCTGTTGGTGTTTCAGCATTTTTACAGGCTCAGGGTTTTGACGAAGTTTCAGCGAAGAGCTTGCTCACAATCAGCAAAACCCTGCACCGCTCAGGCAGCAAATCCCGGCTCAATGGCCAATTGGTCTCCCAGAACCTGATCCGCGAATTGGGAGAATTGCTGATGGACAGCGTCGGCCAACACGAAAACCAGGTTTTGTTCCGCGAAGAGGACCATTTGGGTTTGGTGGATCAATTGGGGGGCGAGCTACAAGCGCAGCGGGTTCAGACCTTTGCCGCTCTGTGGCAAAAACTGTGTCAATTGGAGCGTGAGCGTGATGCCCGCTTGCAAGCCGCACGTGAGTTTCAGCTCAAACAGGATTTTTTGAGCTTTCAATTGCAAGAAATTGAAGAGGCAGAACTTCAGCCCGACGAAGAAGAGGTCTTACAGACCGAGCGTGAGCGTTTGCGTTTTGGCGAAAAGTTGATGACGACGGTTAGAACGGCTCGCTTTGCCCTGACCGATCAAGAAGATCGCCCCGCCATTTATGAGCAGATCTGCAGCCTGACCCGTCAATTGGAGCAGATGTTGCGTTACGATCAGGCCCTGGCCCCGATGGTGCAACTCTGTGAGACGATCAGCATTCAGGTTGAAGAGCTCAGTTCAGAATTGGGCGATTATGCTGAATCCCTTGAACTCAATCCCCAGCGCCTCGAAGAAGTCGAAGAGCGTCTCGATTTGTTGCGCAAACTCAAACACAAATACAATGGCTCATTGGCAGATATTTTGGCTCATGCAGAGTCTATTCGCTTGGAATTGGCGGGCATGGAATCGGCTCAGCTTGAACTTGCCGATCTCGAAGCAGAAATTGCCCTGTTGCAAGCTGAGAGTCAGGCCCAGGCCCAGGCCCTCAGCACAGCCCGCCAGGCCTTGGTGGCTCAGCTCACCCCTTTGCTCGAAACAGAACTCAAAGAACTGGGCATGGAAAAAGCCCGCTTTGAAGCTGAATTATTGCCCTCAGAATTGGGCGCAAGCGGCCAGGAAAAAGCCCGTTTTTTGCTCAGCTCCAACCCCGGCGAGCCGCTGCGGCCCCTTTCGCGCATCGCCTCCGGGGGCGAAATCTCGCGTATTTTGCTGGCGCTCAAGCTCATTCTCAATCAAAACGCCCCCGTAGCGACCCTGATCTTTGACGAGATCGACACCGGCATCAGCGGTAAAACAGCGCTGGCCGTCTCTCAAAAATTGGCCCGTCTGGCCCAGTACAGCCAAATTCTCTGCATCACCCATTTGCCGGTGATTGCCGCCGCTGCCCACCAGCAGCTCTGGATCGAAAAACACAGCGACGCCGACAGCACCCGCGTGCAAATTGCCTCGCTGCCGACTTCCGATCGCATTGCCAAATTAGCCCAGATGGGCAATGGCCAGATCACCGACACCACCCTCGAAAGTGCGCGCGAAATGGTGGCCCATGCCCAGTGGTATTACCATGTGGTGGCGCGGGCGTCTTAGGGATTGGGCTGTCTTTGAGGCTTTTGGCGTTGAGGCTTGAGCTTCGGTTGCCTGCGTAGTCTAACTGCCATCAGCTTGCAGGTTGTCGGTAAATATAAAATTGCAATCCCAGCTCAAGTTTTGCTCTCCGGTTAGGCCATACCAGGCCTTGACAGCGATGCCGTTGCGTTTGACCTGCACCGAATATGTTTCTGAGGTCTCGGCAATCACTTTAAAATTCAGGCTGTCTTTGACGCCGTCGCCGTTGGGCGAGAAATACGGGTCGAGTACCTGAATCCGCTGCGGGCCGTCGGGGCCAGAACCCCGGTTGCTGGCTTGGTTGCCTGTCTTTATATCTATTGAACAGAAGCATTGTGTTCATGGGCTTGCATGATTTTATTCAATCCGTCTGCAATCTGCTGCTCAAAACTACTTTCCAGGCTTTTGGGGTAATAGGCATCCAGCACCAGAAACTCATGCACGGCATTAAAGTCTGTGCGGAAATAGCTGAGAATGGCATAGCGTTCAATATGAGCTGGATGCGATTGTTCGTAAACACGCAACGTTAATTTGGCCGGTGCTGGGTTGATGAGTCTGTTGCTTAAATATTGGGAATTCTGGGGCAGGGCTTTGACGCCCATTACAAAGGGGTGTGTTGGGAATTTGTGAATATCGAAATAATCATCGATTAAACAATAGCCATTTATTATTTTATTTTCATCCGCTAAATAAATCGAAGAATTATGATAAAATCTATCAATTCTATCCCAAGTAATATTTAACACATCGGTATTGTTAATTTTATATTGATTTACTTTGGTCTCCCCATATTCAGGATCTTTCCAAGCACGGTGTTGTTTTTTGATTTCACTGAGTTTAATTCCTATGTTCCTTTTATAAATTGATCTGGAATAAGGGGGAAGATTGCAAGGATTAGAGCCTATACATTTTAAACGAGCTTCTTTATCTCCTAATTCTCTGTCAAAGATTAAATGTTGTTGCCCTAAAACATCTGAGGTGCTCAATAAAAACAGAATATGGCTGACAAAAATAGCGGAACGAATCTTAAGCATGGGTATTATTTAATTTCCTTTCCATTGTTTACATTGCAATCCACATACCACTGACCTTTGTTGTCTTTGCCAATGATCATGTTAAGTTTACTGGGGGTTTGCGTATTGCTAAATTCTGAAGGGTCAAGATGAATTTGAAGACCTGTGGACTTACCTGGGCCATTGACTTTGCTCACAATACTGTATGAAGGGTTTGAACTGTCAAAATCCACAGAAACGAGAAATGTGTCCAATTCACGAGACGTTTTACTGTAATCTGGATTTTCTTTTAACAGGTCTTTTTTAATAATTGCAAGAGCCCCATTGGGTTCGATTGGAAAACTTTGTGCAAAGGGATACCATCCCCCTGTTGAATCGTAAGAGATATCTGTTTCACAACTGTGGCCCACAATATGGTCACAGCGCATGACTTGCCCAATATCTGAAGATGTAAAGGAGAGAGAACCATTCTTGGGTCTGCGGAAAGATTTTGCTTCATAGGATTTTTTATCTGCAAAGTTGTCAGCAGCCCATGATGTATCCTTGTTGTCCCTAATAAACACAAAGGTTTTATCAGACCCTGAGCTATCAAAATCGTAGACCTTGAATAATTTGAATTCAGCTGGGTGCCCAAAAGAGCCGCCTGTCCGACACATTTCTTTGTTTCTGATAGCAACAGGGATGGCATTGATGTTCGGATTGACTTGAATCGCTGAGGTTTTTAAAGCGCCTGAACGATTGCGGGTCAGGACTGCGGCTATTTGGATCAATGTGTTTTCAGTGGGGGCATCTGTGTCACTTGGGGGGACCTGCAAAGTGGAAAAACCTCCAGGTTCAGGTGTAGGTACAGGAAAGACGGGTTTTTCAACCACGATGTTCAAAACTGTACGCTTGTCGTTTTTTTCAACAGGGATAGAAGGGCCAAAAACCCAATTGTTCATAGCTTGAACCTGAATGCTTGCATTGTCTATCCCAGATTCTTTGTCCTCAATGATCACCTTTAAATCATTTTTTCCATCTTTGCGCGGTGTGTATTCGTAAGTAATTACTGGCGGCGAGTTATCCAGCACCACCATCTGCGCATCCCGCACGCGGTCCCGCTGCTTCTCGGTCATCGCCACAATGCGGTAGCTGCCATCGGCCTGCAGCCTGTCGGTAAACATAAAATTGCCGTTCCAGCTCAGGTTTTGCTCACCTGTTAGGCCCGTCCAGGTCTTGACAGCGATGCCGTTGCGTTTGATTGCGACCAGATAGGGCTCGCTGATTTCGGCAATCACCTTAAAGTTCAGATTGTCTTTGACACCGTCTGCGTTGGGCGAGAAATACGGGTCGAGTACCTGGATGCGCAGGGCTTTTGTCATTCTGATGGAGACAATGCCCCGGCTAAAAAATCAGGGAAGGTATCCAAATAATACAGATTTGAAATTTGCTCTTCTGCATCGGGGGCGGGTAGGTCGGTAAAATCATAGGCATGACCTGTGTCTCCAGACCACGATTTTATCACTCCCTGCTTTTGATATTGAGGTTGATAAATTCCTTTTTGTCCACTGGAGATCAGTGTTTGTTTCATCTCCTCATAGGCGGGGTTTTGATTTTCATGTAATTCATACACCAGATCAGATCCGTCCAAAGTTTCATTAAAGTAAACGACCTCTGGAGAATCAGGGCAAAAAGCAGAGGCAAATTGAAACATTTTTTTGCGTAATAATTGGCGAAATTTGTTGACATAGACAAAATTTCCCCATTTGTACAGAGTACTTCCATAGGAATAATAAGGCTTAATTTCAATACTCATTTCAGATTTTCTAAAAGAAATATACTTTCCGGCATTCCATTCTGCATCAGAAGGGGCATATTCCCAAGCCAATTCCCAGAGTTCAGGAGGAAAAGGTTTTGACCCTTCTGGCCAAGCACTGCTTAAATCAACATACTTAGTACGAGATAACTCATTAAGAGCCTCAGTCACGGCATTGAGTTCTTGATATTTCCAGACAGATTTGATCAGAACATAACAAAGTACCGACATACTTATATCCCTAAAAAGGCTTGCAATGTGCCACTGTATTTAATTGATAAAATCCTCAAAATGATCGAGATAATAATAATCCTGAAATAGTCGTTTTTCTGCGTCTATTTGATTTATTGGCAAATCTGATAAATCTAACTCATTGAAATCTGGACTTGGCTTATTAAAAGATTTTTTTTGATACATCTCGGATGCTTGACGAATATATTCTTTTACAGACTCAAAATGACTTACACTTTCACCATATGTAATTATTTGATCTTGATTAATTAACCATTCTGGAATATAAATTGCTTCTGGATTAATAGGATTAAATATATAGGCAACATTAAATATTTTTTGTCGAAATTCTTTTCTAAAGTCTTTATTATAAATAAACATACTCCATTTAAACCCATATGAATAAAGGAAAGTTGGCCAGCAATCAAATTCAATTTCTGAGCTAATTAAATAAATTGGCTCAAATTGGTTCCAACATTGATTAATATCTTTATCTTGTTTTTTAATATTGATTTTTAAATGTTTATTTTCTATTTTTGTTTCAAAATCAATGATGTTGCTAAAATAGTTATTTATATAAACATCTAATGTAACACTCATTTAATTCACTCCTAAAAAACTTTGAAGAGTTCCGCTGTATAAATTTTTACCAGAAGGAGTTCTTATAACCAGTCTAAAATTGGTTTTTTTAGGTGTTTTATTCATAACATCTATAATATCTTTTTGGAGTTCTGTAGGATTACTATTTTGTACTCTAGACTTAGCTTTTTCAACGTCAAATTTTTCATAAACCTGAATATAAATACCTTTAAAGTTAGCATTTGGAGTATTTTTCTGTATTGCTTTCAGTGCTTTTTTGAAAGAATTTTTTATGTTGTCGCCATCCATTGATTTTACTTCCCAAACTGCTATTGGGTTGTTTTGATTGTCAAGAAATCTAACATCGGGACCCTCTTCATTTTTACCTACAACTATTGTTTTTTTTATGTCGTTGGTAAATCCATGTGGAATTTCGAGTATGCGAAATACATTGTTAAATGAAAGGCTTAAGTTTTCATTTGTATCCTTTAATTGCTCAAGATAGTTTAATCGCTTGGTTTCGAAAGATTTTTCAGGGAGTTGAAGATCTGATGGCGGTTGAAGAAGTATTTCCCCTTTAATGATTGGGATCAAGGTTTGCATAAAGGCACACTCCACAAACATTTTAAAATACTTCATATATTCATTAGCGCTACCACCACTGGCTCTGATAGCTTCCGCTCTCACCAAAGCCCAATTAGCCATTGCTTTTAAAATATGGTTGGAGGAGGTTTTTAATTGTTGGGCATTGGGTGTATCGTATTTCAAAACAAACACAGCAGCAAGATCTTTCAGGCTAATATCTTTCTCAATGCCTTTTACAAGAGGAGATATATCATTGTGAACTTGGGTGAAAACAATGCCCCCAGCATTTTTGAGCCCGTCCAAAATATTCGGAGCAGATCCCTGTAATTGTGCTGTGGGGTTTACTTTTTGAACATTTAATAAGATTTCAACCTGGCGTTTGGAAAGTTTATAAGCGCCATTGACAAGCTCAGCTGATTCTCCAGCAGCTTCTAAAGCAAATGAATAGACATTTTCCACCCCACTACCTGCAGCCTCCATTAATTTTGCTGCAATCGGGATTAATGTGTCATGCAAAATTTTTGCAGCTTCTTCCGGCAAACTAACTGTTGCCTGAATGCCCAAGACGTTTTTAACACCCATTTGAATCCGGGTTGTGGTTGGAGATGTCTGCTGAATTGAAAAAGAACTATTTGTGGGAATCGTGATTACATAGTCTGTAATTAAGACCTCATATTTGTTTTTATTTGCATTCAGATTTTTGGTAGTGGAAGCGGTGACTTCTAATCCAATATCTGAAAAGTCAAAGGTGGATTTTTCTGGGGTGATATCACTTTCGGGATCACGGATTTCTGTTTTGATGCGATAAGAATAATCATAAAGAAAGCCATGTTCCTCAACATTGATAAATGGCGCAGTACTGTCTCCGTCTACGGTCTTTGTATTGCCCGCACGGTCTGTTGCCGACAGGCGATAAGACAGCGTTCCATCTGGAACAGGCTGAAAAAAGGGATTCTGCAATTCATAAAAATAGTCTTTGCCAAAATAAGAGCCAAAGCCTGTGGTTGTGCTGTTTAATAATTGGGGTTGAATCGGAAGTGGGGCTTGAGAATCATCGATGCCTGCATGTTTATCTGTGACTTTGGCTGTGATTTGGACATTGCCACTGGCTTTTTTTGCATAGAGCTTTTTAAACTCAGGCCCAACCGTATCCAGCACCACCATCTGCGCATCCCGCACGCGGTCCCGCTGCTTCTCGGTCATCGCCACAATGCGGTAGCTGCCATCGGCCTGCAGGTTGTCGGTAAATATAAAATTGCCATCCCAGCTCAAGTTTTGCTCGCCGGTTAGACCATACCACGCCTTGACGGCAATGCCATTGCGTTTGATCGCAACCAGATAGGGCTCACTGGTTTCGGCAATCACCTTAAAGTTCAGGCTGTCTTTGACACCGTCTGCGTTGGGTGAGAAATAGGGGTCGAGTACCTGAATGCGCAGCGGGCCGTCGGGGCCTGATCCCCGGTTGCTGGTTTCGTTGCCTGCGAAGTCCGACACACGCAGTTCGAAGGGAAAATCGTAGCCGGATTGCTGACTGAGCTGTTTCGCCTGCTGGTATTGGGCCAGGTTCGAGAATTGCACGCTGTATTCACCGGTGGCGGCATCATAGCTTTTGCCAAAGCCCTGATCTGTGCTGAAATAATCGAAAAAAATCTGAATGGTGTCGGGGTTGATA
>JBPXJQ010000022.1:0-25527 GCA_051715345.1 Candidatus Blackallbacteria bacterium | reverse complement strand
CCCCCGCCCGCTCCCCCCGCAGGTGCTCCCCCCGCAGGTGCTCCCCCCGCAGGTGCTCCCCCCGCAGGCGGTATGCCTCCCCAAGGTCCGCCCCCCGCTCAATAATTGCCAATTTGAGCCTTGTTCTCCCCAGCTTTGACCAGCCTTGTGCTGGTCTTTTTTTTTCGCGCAATCAGGGTAAAATGAAGCAATGGACAGTCAATTTCATCAGAGTACGTCTTTTTCCAATGCCGACTTGGCCCCACTGATGGCCCGCAGCAACCAACCCGCTCTGCTGCGCTTTGGTTTGCAATATACACTTTTGCTGGTGGCTGCTGCAGCAGTGGTCCTGGTCCCTGAGTACCAATGGCCGCTCTGGATCTCTGCTTTGGGCGTTGGCCTGATCGCTATTTTGGTGCTTGCGATGTTTGCGATTGTGCATGAAAGTGGCCACAACACCGCCTTTGACTCCAAAGGACTGAATCGCGCGGTCTGTTGGCTGGGCTCCCTGGTGATTTTTTATAGCCCCACGGGCTTTCGCGAGTTTCACTTTGCCCACCACCGCTTTACCCATGAGCCTGGACGTGACCCCGAAATTTCGATTGGCGGCAAAGCCGCTCCACGTTTAGACAGCAGCCTGTTTATGTATTTGGCTTATCTCACAGGTTTGCCCCTGTTGCTGTATAAACTGGCCTGGCTCGTGGCGGCCTCGCTGGGGTTTTGGCCTGCCGTCTGGCAGCGCTTTTTGGTCTTTATCCCCCCCCGTGCCCAGCGCCAACATGCCTGGGAGGCGCGTGCTGTGTTGGCTTTTTATCTCTGCTTGCTCAGTGCAGGTTTGCTCTGGCTGCCTGGGATTTTGCATCTGTTTTTGGCCATCTGGCTGGGACACAGTCTCTTGGCCATGTACACTTTCTGCGAACACACAGGTCTGCCTGAATCAGGAGACATTCTGGAACGCACCCGCACGACCCTGACAGCACCCGTGATCCGCTGGCTGTTTTGGAATATGCCCTACCATGCCGAACACCATGCCTACCCAGCGATTCCCTGGCATGCGCTACCCCAACTCCACACCTTGCTGGCCCCCGAACTCAAGCAAGAGCAAAAGGGCTATCTGGCCTTTCACCGAACTGCTTTGGGGCGTATTTTGCGGGGCAAAGCCTCCCCTGCGAAAGATTAGGGCTTGGCCCCATCTTGGTAGGCTTTTTGCACCTGATTCAGCGAAGCAAACCTTGGCCCTTTAAAAAAGCCAGAATAGCCTGCCAATAGCCCCGGTTAAGGGTATGGGCATCGGCTGTCAGCACATGGGCCAGAGGCCTGTCGAAGGCATTCAGTTCATGGCCTGGTTGCCAAGAACTGAGCTGCGAGGGCAAATGGGGAAAAGAGAGCCGATAGGCAGGCAATGCAGCGTTTAAAGCAGCCAAAGAGAGCGTCGGACTGGCCCAGAAATCCCGCTCGCCTTCTGTGACCAACAGCGGACGCGGGGCCACCAATGCCAATAATTGATGCTGGTCGACCGAGAGTTCGGCCACTTGCCGCTGGGCCAGGGCAGGGGTAAACCAATGGGGAAAAAAGAAGGTGATGCTGGCCAAACTTTCAGCGGGATGTAGGCGCAGTGGAGCGGCTCCGAGTGTGCCACTTTGGTGGGGCACAACAAAGGCAAAACGGGGATCCAGGGCAGTGGCCAGCAGGGCGGCTTTACCCCGGCGCGAATGGCCCAAGAGGCCAATCTGGCTATGACTCAATTCCGGCAGCGTCGCCAAATAAGAGCGGACTGCGCTGAGGCCCCAGGCCCAGAACGCAATCAGGCCGGGGCGCGGTCCCGCTTGCAAGAGGCTCTCGGGCAGGGCCTTTAAGCTTTCAGCAAAGGCTTCAGGGGCATCGGGGGCCAGTTCTGTTTCGTGCAGGGTGATCAGAGTCAGCCCCGCTTGCAAAGCACTGCCAACATCCCAATAGTCCTGCTGCCAGCCCCGCTCGCCCATCTCCCCTGGGCAAAGGCCTGGCTGGCGCGGCAAATAACGGGGCAGCACGGGATCTTTGAGCAGGCTGGCATTGCCACATTTATTCAAAAAAAGCAGGGCCGTGGGCTGGGGCTGCTGGGGAGTCAGGATAAGCAGATGCAGGCGCCGCAGTGGTTTTCCCTGCCAATTCAGTTCAATCACATGCTCTTGAAAAGAACCGGGCAGCCCTGCCAATCGCCCCTGAGTGTGAAGATGCCCACTGACCTCGGGAGCCTGTGGCAAACGGCCATAGATTTCTTGCCAGAAACGTTCTTGCAACACTGGGCGCGCGTTTTCCCAATCGCTGCGGGTTTTGAGAGCCGGCTGGCCAAAGGCCGACACCGGTTCAAGTGGGGAGTTCAAGCCTTGGGTCTGGGCCGAAGCCTTCCAAGATACACCCAGAGACACACCCAGAGAAACACTCAGAACCGTCAAAGCCACTCCAAAACAGAGCCGAAAACAATCCCGCCAAGACATCAAAGCAGGCCGCTCACTGATCGCTGAGCAGGTTCAATTCCCAGCCTGGCATCACTCCCGCTATGACTGGGGACAATTGAGAGAATATTGGTGCTGCCGGTTCTGCCGCTTGGGCTGGAAAGACCCGCGTGGCCCATTGGATCATCAATTGATGCAATTCGCGGTCCATCTCCCCCTCGATATACGGGCTGTGGGTGAAGAAGGTGGGCTCCAGGATTTCGGCCTGGGGCGGCAAATGGGCTTTAAAATACGGCAACATATCTGGAAAAATCCGGTCTTGTCCCCCCCAAATCAGCAGTGTGGGCATTTTTAACTTTTGCAAATGTTCAGGCGGCAGGGTCATCTCGGGGCTCAATCTCTCCATCAGCGCTTTGACCCGTGGCTGCGAAAAACGGGCCTGAATCATCATCGCCACCAAACCAGGGGCCGCCAGCTGTTTATTAAACAGCAGTGGCAGAATCGAATAGGGATCGTCGATGGTGTCGTGGGCAAAGATCTGGCGCAGGCGCTGGTATGCGGGGTCATCGGCCCGTGCCCCGGCTGGAGAGACGGCCACCAGCCCCGCCAATTCTTGCGGCGCGTGCTGGGCATAGAGCAGAGCCTGCCAGCCGCCGAGCGAATTGCCAAACAAAATCGCAGGTTCTTCTTGAGCCAAAATTTGGTCCAGACCCTGATAAAAACTTTGCTGAACGGCTTGCAGCGAGAGCTTTTCGACGGGTATTTCGGTCTCTCCATGGGCGGGCAAATCGACCACAATCACCTTGCGGCTGACGGCGCGCAAATGCCTGAAAACTGGGTAAAGGTCGGTGCTCTGGCAGCCAATGCCATGTAAAAGCACGATGGGGGGCAGAGTACCTTGCCCCGCGCTTTCGTAATAATGCACCCGCCCCTGATCGGTGGCGACAAAGCGGCTCTGGTAGCCGTCGGCCTGTACCAGCAAAACACTGAGCTGGACAAAGATCCAGTATAAAAAGGCGCTCATGGGGCTGATGATGCCCCATTCTGGGCTGGGGTCTTTTCTTCGAGCACTTTGGGTTCACGGCCCGACAATTCCAAAACCTGAACGGGCCCGCCATAGGCCCGTGCCATGCCCACATCAATGCGCCAGATTTGGCCTTCGCAGGCGCTGTTGACCCTCGGGTGCACCGAATGGCCCACGACCATGCGCTTGAGGCCCAGTTTGTCGAGGGTCTGTTTGAGCTGGGCGCAGTCGGGTGTCAAACCTGGATCAGAATAGACCCGGCTCCAGATCGGGCTCTGGTCGTTGGTCAGGAGTTCGGGCAAGTTGGGCACTGTGCCTTTGAGCCAGTTCTGGTAATCGCCATTGAGTTTGTCGATGCCATAGTCCACATGTTGGGGACTCACACCCCCATGCACAAAGACCGTGTCCTCCAGCAGCAGCACGGATTTGCGTGTCGCCAACCGCAGGGCATAGGGCCCCCCTGGCAAAAAGGCAATCGCCCGCTGTTTGGCAAAAGCAGGCACTTTGCTCAACAGCGCACGGGCCGAAGGGGGTTCGGGCAATTTAAGTTTCTCAAAACTCTGAAACCCGGCTGGGCTGACATAGCGAAAATCGCCCTGCACGTTCATGATTTCGTGGTTGCCATTGAGCAAATGCATTTTGCCCCCGGTCTTTTCGGCCTCTGTCGCCACTTTGTCTAAAAAATCCAGCAATTCCAATTCTTGATCGCCCCGGTCAAGTTGATCACCGGTTTGCACCACCACCAAGCTGCCGCCGATCCAATGATCTTGGGCATCGATGGCTCCGGCCAAGCGCAAGGCCCGGCGGGCGGCGTCGAGGTCGCCATGTAAATCGCCCAGGGCCACCAGGCGCTGAGAAGGGGCCTGAGACTGTTGCAAAGGGGCGCAGGCCGACAGAAAGGTCGGAATCACAAATGCAAAAAAGGCAAATAATCTGTTCATTTTAAAAATTATACCGCTTAAAAAGCCACTTCGAGAATCAACGAAGCCGGGCGCAGGGTTTCGGGTAGCAGTGGCTCACACAGGCTGAGCAGCTTTAAATCCGCTGCCCGCAACAGATCCAGCCAATCCCCCAGGGTGCGAAAATACCAGGGCATGGTCTGCCAAGTGCCGCTGCCCATGGCGGCAAAGCTTTCAGAACGCGGGCCACTGAGGTAGGGGCCCTCAAGGGTAAACGGATGCAAGGTCTGGATCAAGATGCGGGCACCCGGAGTCACGATTTTCCGCAGGCCTAAAAAAAGCGGCAAAAGCTCAGCCTCTAGCAGCGAGAAATTGGCCACGACCAGATCAAAGCCCCCGCCACAGCGGTGAGGTTCTGCTACCAACGCGGCATAACTCAGGGTTAAGATTTCAGCCTTTCCACTTTCTCGGGCTTTTTCAGCCAAGGCAGGCACACCTTCGACTCCCACCCATTCAATCCCCTGATTGGCCAGTGAACGTATCAGCCAACCCTCGCCACAGCCCAGGTCCAAAGCTTTGTTGGGGGCGAGGGCCAAAATCGCCTGCTGGATCGCGGCATGGGTGGTGGTCTCACGGCTCTGGATTTTGCCCTCGCGAATGGCTGATGTCCACAGTTCGGCATTGGCCTGCCAGCTCTCCAAGAGTTTAGATTCAAAGGATTTATCAGGGGCGGTCATCGTTTTTCCGCCAGAGATCCAGGGCAATGGCCCGTTCTTTGACTTCAAACCCCACACTCAGGTAGAGTTCCAGGGCTTTTGCATTGTCGGCGCTCACGTTTAAGACCGCTGTGGGCAGACCGCGCTCGGCAAAGATCCAGTCCAGCCCGGCCAGGAGTAATTTTCGCCCGATTCCACGCCCGCGCCAAGCAGGGTCAACAGCCAGGTATTCAATCTCGCCTTCAGGCAATTCCAGATGTTGCGAGAGGCGGATATACCCCACCCGCTGGCCCTGCTCCCAGGCAATCAATACGGCATGGGTTTCATCCCTTTGTGTGATCATGGCTGGGCCGCTGAGCCAGGCCGCGGGAAAGGCCAAAGCATGTAAATGGCAGAGCATTTCGGCATCTGAGGGCAAAAAAGGCCGCACGCTGGCGGGCGGTTGAGTGGGCTGAGCCTTCGCCTCCAAGACGTAAAACAGGCCCTTGGCCTGAAATCCGCGCTGCAGATGAAAATCTAAGCCCCTTTGATTGGCCTGATCGAGGTAATTCGAAAGCCGTGTGATTGTTGCTGGCAGACGCTGTTCCCAGCCATCAAAGAGCTGTTGGAATAGGTTTTGCCAGTCTTTGTCTTGGGCAAAAGGCCCATGCAACCAGCCGCGCCCCATTTCAAAATCACAGTCGCAGCCCAACACGGCCACCAATTTTGAGCCAGAGTCTGAGCCAGAGTCTGAGCCAGAGTCTGGCCCCGAATACACCCCCAAAAAGGCCGCTTGCCAAGGCGGGTCTAAAGCCAAAATTTCGGCCCGCAGGCCTGCGGGTGTTTGGTCGCAATGCAAGCAGCGCTGGGCGGGATCTTGCTGGCAGGTAGCGATCAGGGCCACAAGCGCATCGAGATCATCAGGGGCGCGCAGCGTATAAGCCACAGCCCGATCCCCAACTCAGACTGGCCACAGATTCAAAGCCAAAAGGGGTATCGTAATACGACCCCTTTTGGCCAATGCCCAGGGTATAAGCCCCCAGACCCTTGTCGGTGGGCAGGCTGATTTCAAAATGGGTTTTATCCAGCCAAACGGGGACAATCGGCCCACCACCTGTATAAAAAGCGCCCCCAGTCGTGTAAAAGCGGGCCTTGGCATCGGGCACATGCACAAAGATCGACACCTCCGCCGGGGGGAAATCCGCCAAAAATTCAAATTTCATTTTGACTGGCGGCCCTGATTTGACCTTGGCCGGTGGACCATTCTGCAATTGAACGAGGCCTTTGGCAAAATTCTGGGTGGCGTAAATTTCCCCATTTTTGATTGCCACGCCCACCCCCAAATGGCGAAAACTTGCGCTGACCATATTGGCATAATGGCCGGGTGAGTGTTTCCACTGGGTAAACAGTGCCAACGCCAGTTCCGCCTCGTCAGCTTGGCCCAAACTGCGCATGGCAATATTTTCACCTGAGCCCATGGTCAGCAGACCGGGTAAAAACAGCTTCATGCGGTCGGAAGGCCCCCGCCCCTGGGGATCGGTGTGGGCAAAAAAACCCTGATCAACCATGGCTTGGCTGTGTTTGCGGGCAATTTGGTAGAGGCCTTTTAAAGGGGCCAACGGCGGCACTTGCTTTTCTTGGCGCAATTGATTGGTCAGGTGATGGATTTCTGTTTCGACACTGTCGAGATCCAGGGCTGCAGCCGGCATCAGGCTCAAGCTCCAACAAAGCGTCGCAGAAAGGGCCACAAGAGTAAGTGAAAAAGGACGCAGTTTCATGATAAACCTCCGGCAAAGTCTCTCCTGAGGCTAGCGGTTTTGGGTTGAATTTGTCAAGTCACAGCTGTTTCGCTTCGCCGTTTGCTGCTTGGGACATGTTAATCTGAAGATATGTTAACGCCCTCTCTGCGCGTCTCTGAATCGGAACAACAGGCCGAAACCCTCTTTCGGGCCAGCATCGAACGTGCCACAGCACTCATGGCTGAAGCGGGTTGCCTGATTCTCGAGAACCTCTTTCCCCGGCCCTGGATCGATAAGCTCAGTGCGGCTTTTTTTGCGCGCTTGCAGGGCCACGACGAAGCCCAACTGATCCGCAGTGGGGTACCCGTGGGGGATCGCCGCTATATGTATTTGCAGCCCCTGAGCCCGCCTTTTGACAGCCCTTATTATTATGCCAACGGCTTGGTACTGCCCATTCTGCAAAACCTGCTGGGCAGTGACTGTGTGATCAATACCAGCAGCGTGGTCATGGCCCTGCCCGGAGCAGGGGCCCAAAAGATGCACCGCGACAATGAATTGCCCTTTGGGGCCAATCCGCTTTCGGGGCAAATCCCGCCCTTGGCCATCAATCTGGCCATTCCGCTGGTCGATCTCAGCCCTGAGACCGGGGCCACCGCACTGCATCCGGGCTCTCACCGCAAAATTCGGCCCTCTGGGAGCTTCGACTTTGAAGGCATCACCCCGGCTTATTTGCGCAAAGGCGATGCCTACTTGATGGACTTTCGGCTGGTGCATGCTGGTACGCCCAATACAAGCATGCAATTGCGTCCGGTCATTTATCTGATCTATGCCCGGCACTGGTACCTCGATGCCGAAAACCACCTCAACCGGGGCCAGAACTATTTGGATGTGCCCGATACCACTTTGCTGCAGGCCACTCCCGCCCAGGCCCATTTGCTCAGCCGGGGGCGGCTGCGGGTGGGCAAAACAGCTTTGACGCCGGAAAGATTGTAAATCTCAAAGACAATGCTATGATCAGCAGGGGAGGATTAAACTATGTCTCAAGAAAAACATGTGATGGAGATATTCCAGCGTTTACCAGCTGACAAACAGTCTCAAGCCATTGATTTTTTGGAGTGGCTTGAGGCCAAAATACAGAATCAGAAGCCTGCTCAGACAGTTCAACGTGTAGGCTCTATGAAAGGCCTTGTTGAATATATCTCCGAAGATTTTGACGCTCCTTTGGAAGATTTTGCTGAGTATATGGAATGAGAATCCTTTTAGATACACACGTCATGCTTTGGATGTTTGAAGATCATCCCAATTTGTCTGACACGCTTAAACAGAGCATCAATGACCCCAATAACGCGGTTTTTGTCAGCGTTATCAGTTTTTGGGAGTTGTCTATCAAACGTTCTTTGGGAAAGATAAAAACAACAGCATCTCCATCGGCATTAATTCAAACACTCAATGATATAAATATAGAGCTATTGCAAATTACTTCCGCTTACCTTGCAGAGTTAGAAAATTTACCCTTTTTACACAAAGATCCATTTGATCGGTTGCTTATTGCAACTGCGTTATCAGACAATTTGACTGTTATTTCAGCCGATCAACAGTTCAAAAACTACCCTCATTTACAGCTCCTTTGGGCTTAATTCAAATGAAAACCCCAGTCATTCGCCCCCTCAAAAGCAGCGACTCACTCACAGAACTCACGTCCCTCTTGCACAAAGCCTATGCCCGTCTGGGTGACATGGGCCTGAATTACACCGCTGTGGACCAGAGTGAAGCTGTAACGGCCCGGCGTTTGGCCGAGGGGCATGTTTTGGTGGCTGAGCAGGCCGGAAAATTGGTGGGAACGCTCGTGATCACACCGCCCAGCCCACACTCGGACTGTGGCTATTTTCGACGGCCTGGCGTGGCCAGTTTTCACCAATTTGCCGTTGACCCCGATCTGCAGGGCAGGGGGTTGGGGCGGGCCTTGATCGCCGCTGCCGAAGATTGGGCGCGGGCAGCGGGCTATGCTGAAATGGCGCTGGACACGGCCGAGCAGGCTGTTCATTTGATTGAACTCTATACCCGCCAAGGCTATGTCTTTGTCGAATATGTGCAATGGCAGGGCAAGCGCTACCGCAGCGTGGTGATGCGCAAAGCGCTGCTTTAACCAGCGCTTTCAGACAGTTCTCGTGCATCCCTCTTCCCATCGGGCATTTTCTCAGAGGCCAGGGCGCGATATAATTTGAAAAGATCGTGCGACAGATTTTCTCTGCAATTGTTAAATTAAGTTAAATTTTGAGAAAGTTTTCTTTAAGAACTCGGATAATGCAGATAGGTATTTTTCTGTCTTTTTACCTTTCCTGGAGGTCCCATGAACCCGAAACAACCGTTTAAAACTGCCTTAAAAGCCACGCTGGCCGCTGCTCTGTTGGCGTCTGGCTGTAGCGCCCTGCAGCCCCAGCCCTTTGGCAATGCCCAGGGCCTGCAACCCCTTGCCCCTGCTGGCGTGAACCGCTTTGCCGCACCAGCCAATGTCCGCGCCGCCAGCAACAGCACCAATCTGCGCAGCACAGGCCGCGTCTGGCAAGACGAAGTCATCTATTTTGTCTTTACCGACCGCTTTGCCAATGGCGACCGCAGCAACGATTTTAACGTGCAAAACAATCCCTGGGCCTACCACGGCGGGGATTTGCAGGGTGTGATCAACAAACTCGACTATATCAAAGACCTGGGTGCAACGGCGATTTGGCTCACACCGATCATCGACAACCGCGACAACGGCTTTGTTGCAGACTTTGGCGGCGGCCACAAACAGGAAATCTGGGGCTATCATGGTTATTGGTTCAAAGACTTTTACAAGGTCGACGAACATTTGGGCGATATGAACACCGTCAAACGCTTGGTCAGCGAAGCCCACAAGCGCGGGATCAAAATCTTGCTTGATATCGTGGCCAACCACACCGATTACGACCATCCCTTTGCCAAAGACCGCAGCAATCCGGGCAGCAAATACCACAGCTGGTTCAATAAAAATGGCGTGATCAAAGACTGGAACAACCAGTGGTGGGTCGAAAACGGCGAATTGGCGGAATTGCCCGATCTCGATCAAAACAACCCCGAAGTGGCCAAATACGTGATCGACAATATGAAATGGTGGATCACCCAAACCGGCGTGGATGGCTTCCGCATCGATACCGTCAAACACGTGCCACGCAGCTTCTGGCAGAAATTTAACCAAGAAATCCGTGCGTTTGCAGGCAATGACTTCCTCCTGCTGGGCGAAATTTACACAGGGTTTCCCGAGTTTCAGGCCCCTTATCTGAAAGAGGGCATGCACTCGGCCTTTGACTTCCCGCTCTATTACGCGATCAAAGACGCCCTCGGTGGTGGCCAGAGCATGCGCAGACTCGGAGAGATCTTCGACAAAGACGGTGTCTATCCCGATGCCTCTCTGCTTTCGCCCTTTGTCGACAACCACGATGTACCCCGCTTTGTGCACGAAGCCAGTGGCGACAAACGCAAGAAGCTGATGCTGAGCGTGGCGTTTATTATGAGCATTCGCGGTCTGCCGATGTTGTATTACGGCACCGAAGTGGGCCTGCCCGGTGGGGCTGACCCCGACAACCGCCGCGATATGGAATTCAGCCGCGACAATGGCATGCGCGAATACGTCAAAGCTCTGACCACTATCCGCAAGCAAAACCGCGCATTGCGCCGGGGACGCCAATTGGAAATGTGGAAAGACGAGCAGGTCTATGGCTTCAGCCGTTTGACCGAAGTGGCCAACGAAGAGGTTATGGCTTTCTTTAACAACAGCGAACAGCCCCAGACCCGCCGCGTGCCGATTCGGGCCGAGAGCCCACTCAAAAGCAGCCAGGCCCAAATGCAGAATTTGCTCAATCCGCAAGAGCGGGTGCAGATTCAGGGCGGCTTTATCCAAGTCACCGTTCCGCCGCTCTCTGCGTCGATTTACCGCGTGGCCAGCAGCCGCTAAACACCTTTTTTATTGCCACAAGGAGTGCCGCCATGCCGATACCCCTTGTGGTTCAGACATCCCTGCCCTGGCCGAAACTCTCGGCCGGGGCAGAGTTGTATTGTTTTTCAATTGACCCCCATCAAGAAATTCTCTGCTTGTCGGCTTTTTCCAAGCCTTTTTCGACTGAGAAGCACTATGTCGTTCACTGGTTTGAATGGGGCAATTGGCAGCAATTGGCTTTGGCTCCCACCGAACAGACCTTTAACTATCTTCAGCCCTTGCCAGATCAGCAGTGGCTTTTGGTGGGTGCTTGGCAGAGATCCCATCACTTAAATGCCTGTGTTTATACGCCCGAAGGGCAATTACACCATGCCTTTGCGGTGGGAGATGCGGTGGCTGATGTACAGGCCTCTACACAAGGAACCATTTGGATGGGCTATTCTGAGCAAAATTGGACCAGTGGTGTGCTCAATGCCTGGGATCGCCAGGGTAGGGTTTGTTTTGAAGGAGCAAGCACCTTCGGCTGTGGTAATGATTGTTATGCCATGAATGTGGTGGCAAATGATGACGTTTGGTGTTTGCGTCATCCAGGGGTCGCCCTGATGCGTGTAAAAGGGCTCCGCACCCAAATCATTTGGGAATCGGGGCCCGTTAAAGGTGCGCATGCCTTTGCGATTTGGAAGGATCGTGCTGTGATGGTGGGTGAATACGGTTTAAGCGAGCAAATTGTACAGGTGGATCTGAACACGTTCAGCATTGAACCCTTACAATTGTTAGACGAAACAGGGGAGCCTTTACACAATTGGGAATGCCGGGGGCGGGGGCCCTGTTTGTATTTTTTTACAGACGACAGGATTCACTGTCTGGACCTGCGCAAGGTGTGAGGGAATGGCTTGTTGACCTGCTGGATTTGGAGCTGGATTCAATCTTGAATTCAATGTTGCTGGCAAGGCGATCAGTTACAATAGGAAACAGATTTTGTCCCATGCAAGGAGCCTCCCATGCCCGAATTGACCTATGACCTGACCCAAACCCCGGATCTCTGGTACGTGCGCAATCTGACCCTCGACCCGGCGTATGTCAACCAGCGCATTGCCTGGTTTTTGGCCGAAGACATGCCTTTGGGAGATATTACGGTGGAGAGCACTATCGATCCCGAAACCCAATCGGTGGCGCATGTGCTGGCGGCGCAAGACATGGTCTTTGCGGGCGCGCAGATTTTGCCGCATTTTTTCTCCGAAGATACCCGCGTGGAACTCAAGGTAGCTGATGGCGAGGCGGTGGAGCCGGGGACGGTGTTGGCTGTTTTGCGTGGGCCTGCTCAGGAATTGCTGATGCGCGAGCGCGTGATGTTGAACCTGCTGCAACGCCTCTGTGGGATTGCCACGATCACCCGCAAATATGTCAGTTTAGATGCGCCTCCGGGCTTTAAATTATTGGATACCCGCAAGACCACACCAGGGCTGCGCCTGTTTGAAAAATACGCGGTCTCTGTGGGCGGGGGCTATAACCACCGCCGCGATCTCAGCTCGGTGGCGATGATCAAAGACAATCACCTTGTGGCGGCCGGGGGCGTGCAAGCGGCTCTGGAGCGGGTCAAAGAGACCAATCCCGAGGTCGGGATTGAACTCGAAGTCGACAGCTTGGAACAGCTCAAAGTGGCACTGGAAATGGGCGGCATGGACGCGGTTTTGCTCGACAATATGGCACCCGAGACGATCCAAGCAGCCGTTGCGATGGTGCGCAGCCATCCCACTCAAAAAGACCTCTTTCTCGAAGCCTCTGGCGGCATTACCTACGAGACCCTGCCCAATTATCTCTGGACCGGCGTCAATGGGATCTCAATTGGGGCCTTAACCACCCAGGCCCGCAATGTGGATATCAAACTGGATTTTGTTTAATCAACTGGCTTCTGTTTTGGGGACGCGGCGGGCGGCTCCTGGAGTTAGGCCTGTACAGCGCCTGAATGCCCGGTGAAAGGCTGCTTCGCTGCTGTAGCCGGCTGCGGCGGCCAGCTCGCTGATACCGGCGTCGGAATCACGTAGCCGGGCCAGAGCCTGTAACATGCGTGCCCGTGTCAGATACTGCATCGGCGCTTCGCCCAACTGGCTGCGGAAGCGTTCTGCAAAGGCCGAGCGCGACATGGCAGCCTCGCGGGCCAGTTCGGCCAGGCTCCAAGGGCGAGCCGGGTCGCGGTGCATCGCGGCGATTGCCTGACTCAGACGTGGGTCGCGCAGGGCACCGAGCCAACCGGTCTCGGGCTGCTCGGCAAGCCAGCCGCGCAGGGCCTGAATGATCAGAATATCCGCCAGGCGCGTACAGACTGTTTCCCAGCCCGGCCGCATCGCGCCTGCCTCAGCCTCGATCCATTGCGTCAGGGTCAGAAACTGCGCCCGGGCCGAGGCATTCCCAGCGCGCAGCACGAGACCCTTGGGCAAATGCCGAATCAGCTCGTAGGCCAGCGGGCTGTCGAAGCGCAGGGCTCCGCAAAAAAAACGCGTCAGAGTGCCGCCACCGCCTTGGCGCAGCAGGCGCAGGCGCGGACTTAAACAGTGTTCTTCGAGCTCGTTCGGGCGTCGATCGGGGGCCAGGGCATTGCTCGCGAGCCGATAGGGTGCGCCGTGTAAGACCAATGCCAGATCGCCGCTAGACAGCGGAATCACGTCTGGAGCTGTCACTCTCAGTTCCAGTTCGCCTTCGAGCACGAGATAGAAGTTCGTGCAACCCACGGGCATTGCCAGGCCCCAGGGGGCTGTGAATTCGGTCAGGTAAAAGGCGCTCTGATTCATGCGCAGGGCATGCAGGGCCTCTCCGAGAGGATCGTGGGCATTCCAGAGGTCGGTCATATACTTAGGTTAGCGTCCTTGGTTCAACACGTCCAGGCGTTCACATGCTTGTAACGGCTTTGCTGAGGTATTCTGGACGCATGAGCAGCTCTTCCGGACGCCCGGAGATGGGCAGACCTCAGCTCTGGGTGCCACACTGTTGACACAGAGGCCGGTACCGGCCTCTGACAGACAAAAACAGGAGCCAAAACCATGAAAGAACTGAGCCCCGAATACGCGTTGAGTCTGCAGGCTTGCGGCGGCGAGCGCTTACTGATCGACAGCGCCGATGGCCCAATGGACAGCTATCGCTTTGCCTCAGCAGCTTCCGGCTTGCCGGTGATCTTTTACTGCGACGCTGGCGGGCTGCGTCCGGGCATGTTCGAGATGGCGCGCACTCTGGCCGATTTTGGCCATGAGGTGCTGATGCCCAATCTCTATCACCGTCTGGGGGATTACGCTTCCTTTGATCCCGCAACGGTTTTCAACGTGCCTGACGAGCGTGATCGGCTGATGAGCATGGCTGCCGACCTGAAGACCTCAGAAGCGATGCGCGATACGCAGGCCTGCCTCGACTATCTAAATCTAGAGCAGGTCGGCGTGCTGGGGTATTGCCTCGGAGGTAAGCTGGCTTTGAGCGCAGTCGGTCATTTTGCGACGATTACCGCTGCCGCATCCATTCACGGTGGTTCCTTGGCGACAGACGCGCCAGACAGTCCGCATCGCCTTGCGGCTGATATGCGGGGCCGACTCTACATTGGCGTTGCGGGTATCGATCCGTACTTTTCGCCAGAAGAGCAGGCGCGGTTATGCGCGCGCTTGGATCAGGCTGGGAGGGATTATCTGCTTGAGGTCTATCCCGATACGCAGCACGGGTTCGCCGTCGTTGACATGCCTGTTTTTGATCCCACCCGTGCTGCCCAGCACTGGCGACAATTGCAGGCCTTTTTCCAGTGAAATAGGGCTATTCGCTGCCTGGGTCTTGGGGCACACCCCTCGGGGGCCGGGATGCTGCCAGCCAGTCGTTGATCTGCGCGACACTCAGCCAGCGGCCCTGCACAAAAACGCCCACCGTTTGCCGGACGTTGCGAATATCTTCCAGCGGGTTGGCGTTAAGCACGACTAAATTGGCTTTTTTGCCCACCTTCACTGTGCCTTTTTCCTGATCTTGTTTGAGCAGGCGGGCGGGATTGAGGGTGGCGGCTTCTAAAATGGCCTTGGCAGGCAGACCCGCTTCGGCAAAGAGTTCCATTTCTCTTAAGGCCGTGCTGCCAGGATAAACGCCGGTTAAATTGGCATCGGTGCCAATCACAAGGGGGCTGCCGGCATCATACAGGGCTTTGACCATGCGCTTGGAAAGGCTGAGCAAATGGGAGGGATAGCTGAGCGGATCGGGATAAGTCACCTTGTACAGCTCGGGCACCGACCCATACCAGAGGCTGCGCAGATAGGGCGGCAATTCTTGAAAACGGGGGTCATGGGCCATCGGCGAAAAATCGCCATAAGGGGGATGGTGGTCCCACATCACCAAGGTGGGGCAATTGTAGACCCCGGCTTGGGCGGTTTTTTTGCCATAGTCTAGCAATTGGTCTGTGGGAATGCGGTAATGGCCCGCAAAATTTTCGACATAGGCGTTGAGATGTTCAATGCTGGCCATTTTGGCCTCCAGGGCGCGGTCAATGCCCACCACCACAGGCACATGCCCCATCACGGGCAGCTTATATTCGGCCGCTGTTTGCACAATCTGGTCAAAATTTTCACGGGAGAGCCGGTTATACACCTTCACGCAGTCAAAACCGGCTTCAAAGGTCTCTTTAACAGCTGCAATGGCCTGTGTGCGGTTGGCAATCGCCCGGTTCAGGCCGTTTTGGGCCGGAGAGCCATCTAAAATTTCGCCACAGGCAAAGATCTCTGGTCCCCATAATTGGTGATTGCGCACTTTGTCGCGCAGCACACGCACATCCGGAAAACCCACCAGTCGGGCCCAATTGGGGCTGTGCGCCATATTGCGCACCTGGGTAATGCCGTGTTTGAGAAACATCAACAGGTCACGTTCATCAGCCAGATGCACGTGCATATCTGCAAAGCCGGGCAAGATGTATTTGCCTTGCAGCGGGATCACCTGTGCCTCTGGGGGGATTTTGATTTGCCCACGTGGGCCCAGGGCCAGGATTTTGCCATTCTGAATCAAGACCGTCTGGTCGTTTAAAAGACCTGGCGGGTCGATTGGGATGACATTCACGCCATTTAAGGCATAAACCTCTTCTGCTGCGTTTTCGTGCTGGCTGATGCGCTCAAAATAAGAGTGGCAGGCTGTGAGCAGCAAACAGACCAACAAAAGGACCGAGAAAATGATCTTACTTTTCAAATAGCTACTCCTGCGTGCATTTTGGCATTTGAACAGGGTTTGACGGCACTTCCTGACTCACATACTCTGAAGCCAAAACTTGGTTTTTGTCAAGCCCCTTATCACTGACCAAGATTTAACTTTGCTGTGTGTTTTTTGCTCGTTTCTTAACTAATTTAATTCTGCGTTAACAATTTAGCTTGACTTTGTTAAGTTAACGTTCTATGGTTAATTCAATCAATTTCTCAAATGAGAATTTTTCACCCCTATCATTTGCCCAAGGAACACTTCATGAATGCTCTGATTTCACGTCTGTCGCTGGCCAGTCTGTCTACACTGATCTTGCTTGGTTGCGCCGGCAATCCTGTACTCCAAACTCCTGCGGGCACATCTGCTCTCTCTGCCGCTGTCTCAGCTGACAAACTTCAGGCGATGTTGATGAAAATCTCTGAAGACGATCAGGCTTTTGCTGCGTTGCAAACGGATCCCAAAGCCTATCTCAAAGCAGAGGGCATCAGTCTGCCTGACGAGCAAAAAGTCAAGTTGCTCGAAGTCGGCAGCAAACTCTACCTTGTGCTCGACGAGCGTAATCTGCAGTTGCTACAGCCAGAGTTCAAGCAAAGCAGTCAGCCCAAAAGTGAAACCGCCCAAAAATTTGCAGCGATTCGCGCAAAAGCAGCCAACGATCCCGCCTTCAAAACCAATCTGCTGAGCAAAACTGCTCAGACCCTCGAACAAGAGGGTCTTTCGGATGTGGTCGCCGCCATTACCGAAGTCGTCGATTATCAGCCCAATGTCAACCTCTTGCTGTTTTACCGTGGAGACAGTGAAATTACGCGTGGTTCCGGCACTTCAGGCTGGAATGCCAACGAGTTTAAGCTTAGATTTACAAATGGTGGTAGCGAAAACCAGCTTCCCACCGTCTTCCACGATCTTACCATAAGCATTCTGGACAAAAATCTTGGCCAAAATGCACCGCCCTATAAAGACACGTCCTCTCTCAACAAGGCTTTGTCGCCCGAAGTGCTCAATCCAATTGCCAAAAAATGGTATTTTGCGATGGAAGGCTCCTGTACCGCCTCGTTCCTTTTGATTTCCCCCAAATTCTGTGCCACGGTTTTGGCTGGCAGCTGGCTGGATGGCAAAAGTGAATTTTCGCAAGCCTTGTTAAGTTCTTTCAAAACCATGATGGCCTCTCCGAACTCACGCCAAGAATTGAAGAGCCTGATGCCCGATGTCGAGAAAAGATACCACGATATTCTGAATAGTTATAAAACTTTAAAGCCCAAGCTCATTTCCGTGACCGCGCAAAATCGCCCCTTCGTCATCACTGAAATCAGACAAATTCTGGCTCAGTTCGATAACCTGAATACCCAGCTGGTCAACATCAATCGGAACTATCACTATATCTTGTCTTATATTTATCCTAAAACCACGTTTGCAGTCTTGATCGATGACTCAATTCCCACGAATGGCATCAATCTGGAGCACTGGTATCATGCCGCTGAAAAAGTCCGCGCACAGCTCAAAAGCAGACTTGATGTGCTCGAAGCAGAAGAAAAAGCAAAATCCTGATCCAGCCTAACTGCCAGCCTGACTGAGATGGGCCACTGATTCATTTGTTTTTGTCTTAATACGCTGTCAGGGCTTCGCTGGCCAGACCGAGTTTAACATACTCATAAGGCAGGTAAAAATAGCCCTTGTCACCCCAACCGGTGCCCCAGCTGTTTTTGACAATCAGCACCTTTTGCGCGTCGTCATAGCCAACCACAGCCACGGCATGGCCGCCCTGGCTCGGCTCTTTGGGGTTGGGTTTGGGCAGGTGCCCGTCGGGGGTATTGTAAAAGGCCTCAAAGACCTCAATCCCAATCACAACCGGGTTGCGGTGGGCCAGTTCGTAGCGGATATCGCGCAGGGTATCGAGGGGCTTAAAACTCTTCACCCGGTATTTGCGGGCGTCGCTGTAGGCCTCAGCTGAGGGGGCCAATTGGAATTTTTCTTTGGTGACCGGGTTATTGTCATTGCTGGGATCGTAGCTCCAGAGGGCTTCACGGGCCACCCCGACTTTTTGCAATACTTCCATGCCCGTGGTGATCATGGCTCCGGCATCTTCATCCACGGTGCCTTCGCGTTTGCGCTCGTAATAATAGAGAAACAGCGGGCTGAGCGTGGTCAGGGGCTGGCCATCGCGAATCAGCATCAGCTCGCGAAGGGCTTTGATCGAAAAACCCGTGCAGGCGCCGAGATCGCCCTGATCATCGACCGGTGAGGCCCATTGGCGCAGATCGACTTTGGCAGGCAGGCCTTGGCCGGGTTTGCGCGCTTCGAAGGGAATCAGATCTTCAGGGGCCAGACGCACACGGCGGCGATTGGGATTCAGGCGCAGACCCAGCTTGCGTTTGAGTTTGGGGCCATTGGCTGAAAAAATCCCCAATTGGGGTGATCTTTGTAAGTGGGACTGACGTTGCCCCAGACTTGCGGACTGCAACGTTGTCTGTAAATTGGGCATGGGCTGAGATTGACAGCCCAACAAAGCGCCTGTGGCAACCAGGCTGATTGAAAGCAAAGACAGGGATTTTTTCAGAGTTTGAAACATAACTGCACCCTTTTTCTCGGATCTACGCATTTTATATACGTTGATTATAAAGCAGGGATGTTAAGTTGAATTTATTTAAAATTAAAGAAATAACTAATTTAAGGCTAATTTATCTGATTAAAGCCTTAATCTCGGCGCACGACTTTTTCGACGCCCCCTTGGGCGGTGGCCATCAGCAACAATTCATCCCAGTTGATATGCCGGGGCTGTTTAAGTGCAAAGAGCATCTGGGCCGCCACTTCTGCGGGGGTGAGAGGGTCCATGCCCGCATAGACACTTTTGGCCGCTTCGGCACCGAGGCGCACCACGCTGAACTCGGTTTCGACCATGCCGGGCGAGATCAGCAAAACGCGCAAATTCTGGCCGCAGGTCTCGCGCCGCAGCACCTGGCAAAAGGCCCGCAGGGCGTGTTTGGCAGCGCAGTAAATCGCACCGCCAGCATAGGGAATTTGCCCCGCAGCCGAGCCCAAACAGACGATGTCTCCCCGGCCCCGTTCCAACATGCCGGGCACCACTCTGCGGGTGATTTCAAAGGCGGCGGCCACGTCCAGATCCAACATGGCCTGCCAGTCGGCCCATTGGCTTTGAACCAC
The DNA here is from genome assembly GCA_051715345.1 of Candidatus Blackallbacteria bacterium. GTDB lineage: Bacteria > Cyanobacteriota > Sericytochromatia > UBA7694 > UBA7694. The sequence continues at coordinate 6,440 of JBPXJQ010000022.1, read as the reverse complement.
TGTATCGCGGCCCCGTGCAAGACCTGCATTGTTGATCAAAATATCCACAGCATAAAAACCGGCGCTTTCAAGTGCTTCCCAGCTCTCGGGCTGGGCCAGGTCGGCTTTGAGGGTCTCGATCTGGATCCTTGGAAAGCGCTTGTTGAGTGCGGCTTGGATCGCCTCTAAACGCTCAGCCCGCCGGGCCACCAATTTGAGCGAGACGCCTTCTGCCGCCAATTGGCAGGCCGTGGCCAGACCAATGCCCGAGGAGGCGCCTGTAATCAAAGCGCTTTGGCCTTGCAATGAGAGCATCGGGGTCTTAAGAGCGGCATCCAGGGCTGCTTCAGCGTCAAAATCGAGGGGGGTGGCGTTATTTGACTCAGGCGACAATGTTGTACCCTCCGTCCACGGTCAGGGTCTGGCCATGAATCATCTGGGCCAGGGGGCTGCAGAGAAAAAGCGCCACATCGGCCACGTCTTCGGGCGTGACCAGTTTGCCGGCCGGGGTCTGGGCCAGAGAATGCGCCAGCAGGGCTTCGCGATTGGGGAAATGGGTCAGGGCTTCGGTATCGACCACCCCGGCAGAGAGCGTGTTGATATTGATGCCCTGGGGGGCCAATTCCAGGCTCAAATGGCGCACCAGCGATTCCAAGGCCGCTTTGGAGGCGCCGACGGCGGCATAATTGGGAAAGGCGCGGGTGCTGCCCAGGCTCGACACGGCCAAAATTTTGCTGCCGCTGCGCAGCAGGGGCCTGGCCGCTTGGGTCAGCCAGAGCAGGGCCAAGGCGTTGATCTCCAGGGTCCATTGCAGGTGGCGGGGCGTGAGTTCCAGGGCCGAGCGCAACACACCCGAAGCGGCATTGCTGATCAGCATATCCAGTTGGCTGTGGTGTTCCTGAAACTCTGCGATCAGGGCTGCTACCTTGTCTTGCTCACCCACATTGCCTTTGAGCAGCAGTGGGCGCTGGCCCGAGAGGGCCTCAATTTCTGTTGCGGTCTCTTCGGCAGCGCGGCGGTTGCGCAAATAATTGAGCACAAGCTGAACGCCTTCACCAGCCAATTTGAGGGCAATGGCGCGGCCAATGCCACGCGTTCCGCCGGTAATCAGGGCGACTTTGCCCTTGAGATTTAAATCCATCGTTCGAGATCCCTGTTTCTTTCCTAGCGCAGCTCAATCCAGGCTGCATGTTTCACGGGCATGTGCAATTGCTCTTTGACGTCTTTGTAGATCGCCACGGCTTCGTCGATCAAAAGCGAGATCACAAAACCCTGTTCAGGGCCTTGCCATTCAGCCACAATGCCCTCTTGTTCGACCGCAATCTCAAAGGGCAATTCTTCGCGAAAGAGATCCATCAAAAATGTTTTGGTATACGATTTGCGTGAACGCTCATCCAATTGGGCCATTTTGCGCATGATTGGCTCACCGCGCCGCGAAATGCCGTCCATGTTTAGGGCAAAGCCCGCGATGCCTGTCGGGTCTTCGTTGATCAGTTCCCAGCGAAACTGACGATAGGCGTTCAAAAAGCCCTTTTCGTCGCGCTGCTGGAAGAATTCGGGAATGATTTTGCCATGGATTTTTTGCTCTTTGAGCAATTGATAAAAATGGCCTTCGGGCAGACCCAGCCACTCGTTGAGACTGTTCAATTGCAAACTTTGCAACACCCCCAACCAGCGCTGGGGATCGATATGCCACTGCGGCAAGGTGCGGCACTCCAGCAGGAATTTTTCCATCTCGGGCAATTCCCATCCCACTTCGGGTTGGGCCTTGATTGCCGCGAGCATGTCCAGGCTGATCTCCTGAATCTCAGGATGCACGGCAAAGAGTTCCGCTTGGCCGATTTGAAAGACGTGCATCCCTGCAATGCGTTCACGCAAAAACTTCAAGCTGCCCGTGCCCTGCAGCAGACCTTCGAAGTGCAGGCAGCGTCCGAGGCTGTTTTTGAGCACCTGTAAATTAAGCTGTTGGGTGGTGGCAGGCAAGAGTTTGGCTGCAAGCAGATCCAATTCTTGAATATTGCGGGGCCGGGCTTGGATATTGGGCTGAATCAAGGCTTGGTAAAGGGCCTCATAAAACCCGACCAGGGCTGAAATATCTGGTTCCCCTTCGGCATTGGGGGGTACCGTTAAATAGGGCACACCCGAAACCTGAAAGGCCGAGGCCAATTCAAAGAGCTGCTGGTCGCTGTCAAATTCCCAAGCAAAGTCTGGCTGATTGGGTGTGGCTGTGCCTTTGATAAAACTCAAGAGGGCAGGAATGGCCTGGGCCTGAGCGTTGACCCCCAAATCTGAGCCCATAAAGCCACTTACGGGGTGGTAAAGCGCGGCTTTGCTGGCAATGTCGAGATCATAGGCCCCAAAACTGACCAAAATCCGGTCGGGGGCCACTTTCATAAACCGTTGCAGGGTGCGGATTATCGAATAGGTGTCAAAGCCCACACTGTCGCCCCAGGTTGAATAAGGCGATTTATTAAACAGGTCCCCGACCAGCATCAAATAAAATTCGGGGGAGGCTGTCCAGTGCAAGAGATCGCCTTTTTTTTGGGCCAATTGAATATTTTGCAACAGGGTTTCAAGCTTGCCATAATGGCCCTGCAGATCGGTGATCAGCAGAATCGAATTGCCACTTTGCAGGGCATGTTCAGCTTCGGCAGGCACCGGCTCCAAGGGACCCGTATTGGGAAAAGCAACCTGAAACTGAGCCATGGCGTTGGCGGCATTGTCAGGGGCCTGCACTTCGATCGTGCCAAAAGTCGAGATCGAGTCGAAGATAAACTGGCATTTCTCTTGGGTGTCGTGCAATTGGCGGGGGTCTTCGAGCCATTGGGCTGCCAATAATTTGGTGGCGCGCAAGGTGCGTTTGATATCTTTGTATTCGTTGGCCCCTTCGGCCAGATAGACCATTTCGTCCTGCAATTGGGCCCAGTCCAATTTGACCAATTCTTGCAGCAAAATGCTTTTTAGGCCATCCAGACCAAACGAAGCATAAGCCGTTTGCACGGCTGGCATGGTCAAAATTCGGCTGCCAACAGTGGGCAAGGTCTTGTCTTTTGCGACTTTGCTTTGGGTAGGCGTGCGGTAGATTCCGGCATCGGGAATCAGGTTGTGCTGGTGGAACTGAAGCTGATCCTTGGGATCTTCCGACATTGGCAACCTCGGCTAGGAGCATAATCATCTGGGCGTCATCATTTGGGCAAATCAACGGATTTTGGGCCGTCACTCTCCCCATTTTACCTCAAAAATGCAGCGGAGTCAGGCCGCAGTTTGATCCAGATCACAGGATCTTTGTGAGATCGTTTATAGATCTCCCTTTGCGAGTGGGGCATAATCGAATTAATCTCTCCTGAAATGTCGCAAAGGTTCATCAACGGACCTTATTTCAGCCCACCCCTCAAAGGTGGGCGTTTCTTTTTTAATAGAAAAGAACCCCCTGGATTAAACATCCAGGGGGTTCCGTTCGTTTGTTTTGAACTGTACCCAGCTGGGCTGGGCAGTTCTTACCCCTTGCTTAAGGCGCGGGTTTGGTTACCACATTCTGCTTCAAGGTCACTGCGGTCTGGGCATAGAGGCGGCCATTGATAGAGGCCCCTGTTCCCAGATGGACTGCGGTTTTACCCAGAAGGATGCCTTCCATGTGGGCGTTGCTGGCAAGATCGATGGTTCCGGCTATTTGCCAGAACACGTTCTTGGGCAGCGCTCCACCTGTCAGGATCACATTGGCAGTGGCTTGGTTCAAATCCCCGGCCACCTGTAAAATCCAGACATCGTTGGCCCCGCCGTTGAGTACGACATTGGTGGTGATCAAGAGATTGGTTCCCCATTTATACAGGCCTGGGGGCAGTATTTGTCCACCAATTTCTCCGGCACCCAGTTCAATAAAATTGGGTACCACGCGGCCAGCCGCATCGTTGTAGGCAATCTCCATATCACCGATGGCGGTGGTCATTTTGGTGGGGGTGGGAGGTGTCAGGTTGGCGGCATAAATCCGGCCTGTCACCTGTCCAGCCGTGGCAAAAGTTGTGGAGCCGTCTAAGGTCATTGAAAATCCAGTGATCGCGGTCAGGTCGATGGGGCTCACGCCAATATCGCCTGTGATTGCCGAGGTCGGAACCGTTGAGATCCCAGATTTCGCGAGAATCACAAAATCTCCAGCTGAGCGCAGATTAACTGGGGCCGGTCCTGCTGCTGAGGCAAAGGTCCAGACCTTATTGCTGGCCAGGGCATTGCCCGCCAAATCTTTGGCTCCCCCGGTAATGGTGGCTGTATAGGTGGTATTCCTGAGCAGCTCATTGTCGGGAGTAAACGTGGCCACATTGCCAGCGTAAGTCACTGCACCTGTGACTGGTGTCAGGCCAGGGCCTGTCACTGTGTAGGTGGCGGTGGTAATCGTCAGCGGATCCATGGGCTCACTGAACGTGGCTGCCAGGGTGCCATTGACGGCGACACTGGTTGCGGTATTGGTCGGGTTGGTCGAATTGACTGTGGGCGCAGTGGTATCAGGTGTTGCTCCTGTCCCAAAGGTCCAGGTCTTTGTCCCAATCAGAGCGTTGCCTGCCAGGTCTTTGGCCCCTGTGGTAATCGTGGCGGTAAATGTGGTATTCCCGGTCAGATTGGCGGTGGGGGTAAAGGTGGCAATATTGCCGGCATAACTCACAGCTCCCGAAACCGGTGTCACTCCTGGACCTGTCAGCGTAAAAGTGACAGCGGTGAGTGTAAGCGGATCCATGGGTTCACTGAAGGTCGCAGCAACACTGGTGTTAACCGCATTCCCAATCGTTCCATTGTCTGGAGTCGTGGTGATCACAGTCGGTGCCGTTGTATCGGGTGTGGCCCCAGTGGTAAAGGTCCAGGTTTTATTCACCGCCAGGCTATTGCCTGCCAGGTCTTTTACGCCCGTGGTCAAGGTGGCTGTAAACAGGGTATTGCCTGCCAGCGGGTTGGTCGGGGTAAAGGTAGCTGTGTTCCCAGCGTAAGTGACTGCGCCGGAAACAGGTGTCAGGCCGGGGCCTGTCAGGGTAAAGGTCGTCGTGGTAATTGTCAGCGGATTCATGGGCTCACTGAAGGTGCTGGCAAGGCTGCTGTTGACAGCCACTCCGACAGCTCCGTTGGCAGGGTTGGAAGAGCTAAAGGTCGGGGCCGTGGTGTCGGGGGTGGCCCCGGTGGTAAAGGTCCAGACTTTGTTCGCAGCCAGGGCATTGCCAGAGAGATCTTTGACTCCCGTGGTAACCGTGGCTGTAAAGGTCGTATTCCCAGCCAGATTGGCGGTGGGGGTAAAGGTGGCAATGGTGCCGGTATAACTTACTGCGCCAGAAACGGGGGTAATTCCCGGTCCGAGCAGAGTAAAGGTCGTTGTCGTGAGTGTGAGCGGATCCATCGCTTCACTAAAAGTTGCGGCAATGCTTCCGTTCACGGCCACTCCCACAGCGGCATTGGCCGGCGTGGTTGAACTCACCAAAGGCAGAGTACTGTCAGGGGTCGCGCCGGTAGTAAAGGTCCAGACCTTATTGACCGCCAGAGCGTTGCCTGCCAGATCTTTTGCACCCGTTGTGATCGTGGCTGTAAACAGGGTGTTTGCAACCAAGGGATTGGTGGGCGTAAAGGTGGCAACCGTGCCCGCATAACTCACAGTTCCGGCCACGGGGGTCAGTCCCGGTCCCGTTACGGTATAGGTGGCGGTGGTGATGGTCAGAGGAGCCATCGGCTCACTGAAGGTTGCAGCCAGGGTACCATTGACAGCAACACCGGTGGCACCGTTAGCGGGGTTGGAAGCACTAAAGGTGGGGGCGGTTGTATCTGGCGTCGCTCCCGTGGTAAAGGTCCAGGTTTTAACTGTGACCAGATTATTGCCTGCGAGATCTTTGACGGCCGTGGTAATCGTGGCCGTAAACAAGGTGTTTGGGGCCAGTGGATTGGTGGGTGTAAAGGTCGCAGTGGTGCCCACATAACTCACGGTGCCTGCCACAGGGGTGAGTCCGGGACCCGTCAGGGTAAAGGTCGTCGTGGTGATCGTCAGCGGATCCATCGGCTCGTTAAAGGTCGTCGCAATACTGCCGTTAACGGCCACACCTGTGGCACCATTGGCCGGATTGGATGAACTGAGCAGCGGAGCTGTGGTGTCGGGGATGGTCCCAGTGGTAAAGGTCCAGACTTTATTTACGGCCAGACTGTTGCCTGCCAGATCTTTTGCGCCCGTGGTGATCGTGGCAGTAAAAAGAGTGCTGGCAGCCAGATTGCTGTTGGGTGTAAAGGTGGCTGTGTTACCCGTATAACTGACTGTGCCAGCAACCGGGGTTACTCCAGGGCCCGCCAGGGTGAAGGTTGTATTATTAAGCGTGGTTGGATTCATCGGCTCACTGAAAGTCACGGAGAGTTTGCCGTTAACCGCCACACCCAGCGTTCCGTTCGTAGGTGTAGAGCCGCTGAACAAAGGCTGTGTGGTATCCGGGAGGGGAGCGCCGCCA
>JBPXJQ010000021.1:0-32859 GCA_051715345.1 Candidatus Blackallbacteria bacterium | reverse complement strand
CAGCCAGCACCTGCGCAACCCGCGCCCGCTCAGCCGACCCCGGCTCCCGCCCAGCCCGCTCCGGTGCAGGGTGTGACGCCGATTGACTCGGTCAGCAAAATTCTTTACACGGTCAAAAAAGGCGATACTCTCTCCTCAATTGCCCGGACTGAATTGGGCAATTGGAAGCGCTGGCCCGAAATCGCCCAGATGAATCGCCAGGTGATTGGCTCGACCAATACCCATTGGATTTATCCCGGCCAAGTATTGACGTTGCCCCCGCTGCAACTCAAGCCGCGCCCAACCAATTAGGGCCTTAAAACCCATCAGAGACAGCCTCCGCAAGGGGGCTGTTTTTTTGTGTCGAAGTGCCTGTTAAACAAGTGTTCCCAGGCCGTTAACAAAGCGCTCATTAAGCTTTTGCGCTCCTGGCGTTAATCTGAATTGAGAAGATTGGATTAAAGGAGTTATCAATGATGTCTTTGCGTTATTTTGGTTTTTCGTTGCTGCTGGCTGGGGTTTTTTCTTGGGGCTGGACCCTGATCGAACCCTGGCTTTTTCCTGCCTCAGAGGCCCGCACCCAGGTCGAATTGGGCTCGGTTCAGCCCGCCACCATCCTTCAGCCCCAGGCCCAGGTTTTGATTACAGGGGCGGTCAAGACCCCTGGTATTTACCGCGTGCCCAAAGGTTTGCTGGTCTATGATTTAATCCAGCGGGCCGGCGGTCTTACCCCCGATGCCGACGTGGCCCCCACTTTATTGGCCAAAGCGCTGCCTGATGGGGGAGAGGTTCATATTCCCAGGGCTATTCCCCATGTCGGTGCCCAGAACCGGGCGTCTGAGCCTTCCTCTGCTGAATCCGGTTCCGGCGATGACAAAACCGTCTCCAGCCGCAACAAAAACAAGAAAAACAAAAAAAAGGGTCCACTGACCCCGATCACGCTCAATACTGCCACAGTGGCCCAGCTGGACACCCTGCCCGGCGTGGGACCCAAATTGGCGGCGCGGATTGTGGCCTATCGCCAAGAGCACGGCCCTTTTGCTCGGATTGAAGACCTGCGCAAGGTCTCAGGCATGGGAGGCAAGCGTTTTGAAGATATCAAGGGCTACCTGCGATGAACCCGCGTTTACTCTTGCCGCTTTTGGCTTTTGCCGGAGGCATCGGCCTCTCCGCGTGGCCGCTGCAGGCCCAGGTGCTCAGTCTTTTGGCCCCCGGTGTACTCTTGCCTGCCTTTTTACACCGGCGCCGGACGGCCTTGCAGCTTTTGTTGCTCTGTTTGCTCTCTGCCGGACTGGGGCTCACTTGGGCCTTGTTGCGCGCGCCCCGTCCTGAGCGCAGCGATGTGGTGCATTTGGCGAGTTTGGCGACGTGTAAACGCTGTGAATTGATCGGGCGCGTGCAATCCGTTCAGGTCGGCGAGCGGGGGGTTAAATTGCGTCTCAAGGCCGAAAGCCTGAAAAAACAGGGACAAACTGAACTGCACCGGGTTTCGGGGCTCGTGCAGGTCAATTTGCCCCTGGATTCCTCTGCTCATCCCTCTGCTCAGCCCTCTGTTCTCCCCTCGCGGCCCGCCAGCGGGGCGCAGGTTAAACTGCTTGGTCATTTGAGCCAGCCCCTGCCCGCCCTGAATTTTGGCGCTTTTTCTTACCGCGATTATTTGGCCCGGCAGGGCGTTTTTACACAGTTTCAGGTCCGTCAATGGACACTTTTGCAGGCCCCCTCTGATTGGTCGCCAGGGCGCGGCATTGAGCGTTTGCGCAGCCGGGTTTTTTCGGCTTTTGCCCAGGCTTTGCCTACGGAGACGGCGGCTTTATTGGGCTCTTTGGTCTTGGGTGAACAAGAGGCCCCTGTCTCCGAGGGCATTCAAACCCTCTTTCAACAAGCGGGTTTGCAGCATGTATTGGCGGTTTCGGGCTTTCAGGTTCAGCTTTTACTTTTGGCCTGGCTGGGGCTGGCCCGGCTTTTGCGCTTGCCCCGTTGGGCGGCTGCCACTTTGGGGGCACTTTTGACCCTGCTCTATGTCGCCCTGACGGGTTTTTCCGCTTCGGTGCTGCGGGCCGGAATGGTGGCCTGTTTGGGGCTGGTGGCCTGGGCCTGTTTTCGCCGCATTCACGCCTTGCAGGCCCTGCTGGTCGGCGGTTGGCTGCTTTTGCTCTGGCGCCCAGGTTTGCTCTTCGAAGCGGGTTTTCAATTTTCGTTTTTGGCCACCGCGGGCCTGATTTGGGGGGCGACATGGCTGGCGGAACAGCTCGATTTTTTGCCCCTGCCTTTGGCTACCTGTTTGGGCGCTTTGCTGGCTGCCCAGCTCTGGGTTTTGCCCGTGCAACTCTACCATTTTGGTGCCGTCTCGCTGCTGGTGATTCCCGCCAATCTCTGGGCCACACTCTTTGTCTCCCTTTTAACCTGGATGACTCTGGCTGGCATGTTTCTGGCGCTCTGTTCGGGATCTCTCTGGGCCTGGGGCGCGCCCTTGCTGCGTGGGGTCTGTGATGTCTTTGTGGCCGGTGTTGCTTGGCTGGCGGCCCTGCCGATTCCGGCCCTGGAAGGGCTGTTTTTAAGCGGAATGCAGGTGGCGCTGGCTTTGTTGGTTTTGGTGAGCCTGCCGCTGTGGAACCAATGGCATTTGCTCTCCCAAGGGCTCTTGCGCAGCAAAGGTGCTCTGCTTGCAGGCGTTCTGCTCGCGCTTCCCTTGCTCAGCGGTGCCAGCGTTTTGCGGCAGCGCATGGCCTGCCCCTTGCGGGTGACCTATCTCTATGTCGGCCAAGGGGATGCGATTTTGGTTGAGGCACCGGGGCACACCCTGTTGATTGATGCCGGTCCGCGCCAGCAACAGGGAGAGCAAATCTGGGATGCCGGCACCCAGCATATTTTGCCCTATTTGCGCCGCCGGGGCATTGGCAAAATTGACACAGCCATTATCTCTCATGCCCATCTCGATCATTATGGCGGGTTCTCAGGGTTGCTGGCGGAGATCCCGATTCGGACCTTTTTTGTGCCTGCCCAGAGCCCGGTGGCGGGCAGCTATTTGGAATTGTTGCGCCGAATTCAGCTCAAGGGCAGTGTGCTCAAATCCCCGCGCCAGGGCGAGCGTTTGGCCTTGGGCCCCGATCTGAATCTGACCTTTTGGCAGGGGCTGGCAGAGGCGGGCCACAGCCATTTGGGCGATGAAGGCCCGGAGCAGAATATCAACAACCAATCGCTGGTGTTGGGGCTTCAGCACCGGCAACTGCGCTTTCTCTTTGCCGGAGACATAGAAGCCGAGGCGGAACAGGCCTTGGCTTCACAGCTGGGAACGCGTCTCAAGGCGGATATCTTTAAAATTCCCCACCACGGCAGCGACACCTCTTCGGGAGCGGCCTTTTTGCAGGCCGTGATGCCGCGCGAGGCCATTGTCTCTGCGGGGGTTGGCAATCGCTTTAAACATCCCTACCCGGAGGTCTTGGACCGCTACAAGCAGCTCGGCAGCCGGGTTTGGCGGACTGATCAGCAGGGGGCGATTTGTGTCTGCAGTCAGGGGGAGCGTTATACTGTTTCTGCCGTACAAAAATAGTCACTTAAGCGGGATGTTTTAAACTCAGGGTTCGCTCACTCGACGAACCGAGCAGCAGCGGGCTTTCCAATTCCCAGACCGCCGCGGGGCGGCCTTTGACGCGGTGGCCCATGCGCAGCTCTTCTTCTGAGAGACCCAGGGGGTCGTTCACTTCCAAGACTGTGGGCGGATAGCTGCTCAGCGGTGGGCTGTGGGGATCTTGGCGGTGCTCAAAATAATAGGCAGCGAAATCATGGGCCAGTGGCAGGTGTTGTGGCCATTTGCGCCCTTGGCCGGGCATCAGTGCGGTCTGCAAAGCCAGCACCAGATCCATTTCTGGGCTCTCAGGAATCGCGGGATAGCGCATCAGGGTATAGGCTTTGAGTTCCTGGTAGAGTTCTGCCCAGGCATTTTCGCGCCGCAGGGCATCACGCAGGCTGTGGTGGGTATTGATCACGTCAAAGGGCGGAGAATCCCGGTCGATCAGGCGGGGCAGCCAATTTTTGCCCTCTAAGCTGGGCAGATCTGCGAGCAATTGATCGAGATAGTCGATCGGGTCGATTTGGTATTCCCATTGCAACCAGCTCTGCCAATATTTGAACAGGCCATAGGCGTGGGTGCAGCGAAAGAGGCGGGCCAATTGTTCAATATGCAGCATTTCAACTTCAGAAATGTCTTTGGTCGAAATCAACATACCTGTTTCGTCGTGCTGCAATTCCCAGGCGGCTTGGTACTCAGGGGCCGCCATGGGGCTGTTGGGCAGGACCACTGTGCGAAAAATCTGGACTTCAATGTCTTGCTCAAAACAAAAGCGCAAATCCTGTTTAAACGATGTGCGGCTGCTGCCCGGCAGGCCGATCATCAATTGGGTACTCATGGGCAGGTGTTTGTCTTCAAAGGCCTTGCGCAGCTTGTCGTATTCTGATGTTTTGATATTGGTGCGGTTGACGGCTTTGAGGGTGCCGGGATCGCGGGTTTGCAGGGAGACAATGCCGTTGCTGATCAAACCGGCATCACTCAGCATTTCAATGATTTCCACCAGGTGTTTTTTGGTGTTTTTGGCATAATTGGTGACGATCCGGGTGGGGTATCCGTATTTGGTTTTGGTTTCGCAGATCAAGCGGGTAATTTCGACATCTCTTTCAAAAATGCCAAAATTGGCGTCGGTGATCCACAGCTCAGAGATGCCGTGACGGCCCAGCCAGTCGATCTCAGCAGCCACACGATCGAGGTCAAAGAGGCGGATCTTTTGCAAGGTGGCTGAGCCCCAATCACAAAAAGTGCAACCGTAAGGGCAGCCCCGGTTGCTTTCAATCGCAGCTGAATTCCAGTGCTGGTAATCCACTGCTTCAAAAATCCCGTTGAGATAAGGCGAAGGAAAAAGATTGGGGTCTTCGCTGCGGGCCCTTGCAGGGGTTTTAATTAAGGTATTCTCTGCCAGAAAACCCAGTCCCGCCACTTCTTTGGGCAAAACAGGGTTTTGGGCCAGGCTGTTTAAAAGTTCGCTGACGGTCTCTTCGCCTTCGCCGTGGATCGCGATATCTACTTCAGGGTGGGCCAGCAAAAAACCTTGACAGGTCTCAAAATAGGCGGGGGTATCGGGGCCGCCGTGCAGGGTCAGACAGAGGGGGGAATGCTGTTTGAGCCAACGCGAGATCTCCAAATTGGCGACGCGGGTCCACATATAATTCGAGAAGAGGCAAATGCCGGGGCCGTGTTTGTCAATCAAGACCTGCAATTCAGCCACATTGGCAACAAAGCGGGGCGCGGTGTCAAAGCGCTTGGGATCTAAGTTTTGCTGGGCATGACCCAGAATCAGCCCCAGGGCCAAAGGTGCCCATTGGGGACTGGGGTGGATGCAATAAATAGGCAAAGGGCCATTCAGGGCAAATAATTCAGCCAAATGTCTTGTATTCACGGCTTTGTCTTTCTTTTTCAGTCTGTGCCCAATTTCGGCGCCTAATTTTTGTGCCCAATTTCTGCGCTTAGTTTAAACGGCAGATCTGGTACGGCTCTTCGCAAGGGTTGCCCAGGGCAATATGGATTTCTCTGCTCCGGGGTTTGATCACCACAGAGCAGGTGGTTTCAAAGTATTCGCCATGGCGGCAAAGGGTGTTGTCGTTGCCTTGGCCGTGGCGGTGGTGGTCGCTGAAATAGTTCTTGAGATCACTTTCATGAAATTGGATCTTGGTGCCCGTCAATTCGTGCAGGCGGTCAAAACGGGCTTCAGAAGATTCATGCACCCGTTTGCCTGCCAGTTCGGGCACGCTCTTTTGGGGGTTGTAATAGGCGTTGACGGGGATATCGTGGCTGAGCAGGCTGGGCAATTGGTAGTGGTTGGTGGCGATCAGCAGATTTTGGTTGATCTGCTTGGCCTCGACCCGGCTCGAAGAAATCTCCAATAAAAACATCTCTCCGTTTTCGTCCAAGACGGTCATAATGGCGCCTCCGGCCTGTAAGCCGGTCTTAAAAAAGTCGATCACGGCCTGGGCGCTCTCGCAGGTGCGCAGGGCTTCCTGCACGCGCAGGGTGATCGGTAGCCAATGCTCAGGTTTATCTTGGCCATAGCCGTAATTATACGTGATCGCCACGCCGGCTTCATTGATGCCGGTGTGGCAGCCACTTAAAGGCGTCATGGTCAATTCAAGCGAGGCCAGGCCTTCGCTGGGTTTGGTTTTGCGCACCAAATTGGAGGAGCGCAAGAAAAAGGGGTAGTCAAAATTCTTGACCAAAAGGGGCTCTTCGCTGGCCGAAAAAGCGGTGGGAATCGCCAAAGAGGAGCAGGCCCCCAATTGGAAGTCCACAGAGGCCAATAAAATTTCGGCGGCGCAGACAAAAGCAAAGCGGTTGAGGGGGATTTTGCTGCCTTCTGCCAGACCCATCATTTGTTCGAGATAGTGGGGGTAATGTTTGCGCAAAGTGGGCAAAAATTGCTTTTGAGATTGCCAGGCGGCGAGCCGAACGGCCAAAGAGTGTGGCAACCAACGCGGTTTGAGCAGGGCAAAGGTGTCCGACTGGAAAAAGGCATTAAAACACAGCCCAATTGCCCGCTCGAGTTCACGGCCTTGGGTTTTGCCGCGCTCATAGGGCGTGCCGATACATTCAAGAGGCTGAAAGGTCTTTTGCAGTGCTTGGGAACTCATTTTTTGGCCTGATTTTTATTCGTGTTATTATAATTATATACCAGCTCAAAAAAGAGATACTACTTCCTTATGCGTCATGTTGTCAGCGACCCCAGCTTTTTGAATGGAAAACCCTGTCTTTCTGGGGTTCGTCTTTCTCTGGAGCTGATTCTCGAAGAATTTATCCAGAAAAAAAATCTGCGCGACATTGTTCGCAAATACCCCCAATTGATCGACGATGATGTGGTCTTTGTGCTGCAATACGCGATCCGTTTGATCAATGCCCACCCCGAAGATGCTGAGCCTCCGCGCAAGCTTCACCATCCCTAGTTTAAAATCTCTGATGAAAATCCAAAAAGCGTTTTTTTGGGCCTTCTTTTGGGCCAGTTTGAGTGCCTGTGCCTCAGTGCAGCGCCCGGATGAATTTGAGCAAAATTACCCTTACCGCGATGTCAGCCGGGTTTTGCAAAAGGTGCGTCAAACCTTCCCTGAGGCGCCCGAGGCTTTTGTCTCGATTCTCTATCAGGCGGGCAAGGTCCAGAACAAACGCTATCTCCACGTGCAGCAGATTCGCCTCTATTGGCCGGTGGGGCTGTCAACGGCACCTTTGGCTGGGCGCCTGCAGGCCTTGATGTTGGAGTTTCGGCACCCCCAGCCCGAATGCGCCTCGCTTGAAAAGGGGCGGGAAGTTTCTTTCACGGGCATTGAGACTCCCTTGATTGAGCTGACGCTTGATATGGCCTGCGGCTGATGAAGACGCTTGCGCTGCTGATACTTTTATCCACAGGATGTTCACAGCTGATGCAACAGCCCGAATCCACCCCGCCCCCAACCCCTCCGCCGTCAGCCAGTCCGTCGTCAACTGGGGCCACAGCCAACAACCTGGAAACCCAATTGCGCCAGACTTTTCCGCAATTGACCCAGCTCAGCAGCGAGAATTGGCCCAGTGGCAGTGAGCGCCTGAGTGGTCAGCTCAAATGGCTGGAATTGCGCACGCCCCAAAATGCCGAAGGGGCCGACCGCATTGAGCAGGTACGCGAACGTCTGCGCACAGCGCTCAATGCGATTGTCGTGGCCCAGGCCCATCCGGAATCAGATTGTATTGCCGTACAGGCCCGCCTGGAAAATGGCTTCTGGCTTTTGCGTGCCGAAATTGTCTGCCGCTAGGACAGTCTTTGTTTTGAGGCGTTGCTGCGGGATCTGATTCAGGCTGACCGGTCCCTGGGTGCGCAGATAAGCTCTGGGGTGGCGGTGTTCCCAAATCCGTGCTTCGTCGCCGCGCTCTTGCAAACGGGTTTCGAGTGACGGCACCCCCCCATGACCGTAAACAAAGGCTTTGATTTCTTCTACGCTGAGCAAAAAGACCTCGCGGGGATGGCTCAAGGCTTCTGCCTCGACCAGTTTTTCTCCCAGGGCGTTAAAAATTTGACGAATAGCGTCTAAGACCTGGGCCTCTGAACGCTCTGCCAAGAGCTGAGCTTGCAGGCTGCGCCGGGTCTGTTTGAGACAGTATTTTAAACCTGCTTGCAAAAAAGGACTCAGGTGGCTTTCCTGTTTCAAACGCCTTTCCGCCTCAGTGCGGATCTCTGTTTCAGCTTGAAGCTGCTCCGCCAGATTCTGGGGCGCTTCAAGCAGGGCCAGCAAGCCGCTGATAAGCGCTGCGGGAGCTTTGGTAATGGCCTCTAATTTATAAGCGGGAGGACTGGGCTCTCCGTGGGCATCGAAATAGGCGCTGAGCTGATTATAAAACAACTCAAAACGGCTGTAACGCAGGCGTTTGAGTAGATCCGGGTCGTCTTGGTGGCGCAGGATAAAATCATGCAGAGCCCGATCTGTCTGTATTTGCTCTGCCAACTGCATGCGCGCTTGTGAAGCGCTGTGTTGAGCCGCCGTACGTTCGCTGATCAGCAAATCTGCCAAGAGGCTTTCGGGATTTTCGAAGCCTGCGCGGCTTAACGCCATTTGGCTTAAACTGCCAAAGAACTTGAGCAGCCCCAGATTGAGCAAAGGCACTTCTTGTTTTGTCTGCAGATCGGCGCAGATCCGACTGTAAAGCGCCAGCAATTCATGGGTATCTAAACCCGACAAATCCAGGCTTTTCAGCTTATCGCTGATCGCTTGGCGTGTGTTGAGATATGCCGCCATTTCTTTTGTCTGGTTTTTTCGAAAAGTCTTCCAGCGACGGCTGAACTTCCACCAATCGCGGCTATAAGGGCCCCATTTCAAGGGCGGCAAAGGGGCTTGTTCAAGCGGCTCTTCGAGTGTTAACCATTGCTCCCAGAGCGGCAGATCGGCAATCTCGCCTGGTAGCAATTGAAACAGGCGCTGCCAATGGCCGAGATGGTAATAGACCCGGCCATCCAAATGGCCGAGCAGATTTTCCAAAACAGGCTGGTAGTCTGACTTCTGTTCCGAGAGCAAGCCCAAGCGGGTCAGCGCTTGGGCCCAAATTTCAGTTGTGCGTTGGCGCAAATGGGAGTAGGTCAAAGGCGAAGTGATGCCTGGATAGCGCTTGGCCAAGGCATATTGGGCAAAAATCGTGATTTTCCCTTTGGGAATATTGGTCAGTGGGCGGGATTGTTGCAACCAAAACTGCCCTTTGGCATCTTGGGTCCACTCCAGTGCTTGGTGGTGTTTGAAGAGCCTTTCACTTCGCAAGGCCAATTCCACCAGCGCTTCACGCATCGGTCGGTTGAGAATGGCCTGGCTGCGCAGTTGAATCGGAACTTGGCTTAGGGTCATCCCCCCTTCGGGCGCAGGCACCCACTGCTCCCATTTTTCGCTCACCTGCAGATCCCAGCTTTGGCTCTCGCGCAGGTAGAGGTAGTTTTCGCTCTCTACCAGTGGGTTGGAAGCGTCTTCTTTGAGGCCATAGGTAGCATAGATCAGGAGTTCATTTAAATCGCCTTGGGGGTGTACCGTCAATACCTGACCCGAAGCCCGGCTGGGAATCATTTGCTGGATCAAGATCCGCAGGGGGATATCCGTCGGAGAAAGCCCTTGGGCATCCAAAGCCAGCATTACCTCTTCCCGAAACAAGCTGGCCCAGCAATTTTTGAGGCTGTCTTCCAGGGCCTGGCGTGGTAGACACATGCGGGGCTCAATGTATTGGCTCAGATTTTGCAGATCTGAATTTTCACTCACAATATACGCCTGCAGTGAATAGATGCCATCATTGGGCAAGGCGTGATGGAGTGCATTTTGCAGTGCGCTGGGCAACGGCAAATCTTGCAGCATTTGCACCAGTTGAAAACTGGTCTGTTCCAAACTGAGCCGCGATTGCAGGTTGATCCGCGCGAGCAGTTTTTGTAGCTCTTCTTCGTTTTCGTTGCAAATCTGTTTAAAAGAGGTCGGACTCAGCGCCCACCAGGGAAGAACGGGCAATCCTTTTTGGGCCATTTGCCAGAGGTTCTGGCCCTGGGCCCCCAAAAAGGGGAAATAATTTTCGGGACTTTCAGCGGTATAGATCAGGGGTTCTGCCATGAGATGCTCCTTTGCAGGCCAAAAACCGCTCTGGTGCCAAATGTGGATCCAGAGGATTCAATGAGAGTAGTGTGGGTTTCTGTCTAGCAGTTTAATCCCACAGGCAGATCCAGAGCAGTTATCCAGCACACACTCTGAACAATTATTTTTAATAATGCCCAGTTTAATAATGCCAGGGAAATTCGCTGTAATCCTGTTTGCGCTTTTCTAAAAAGGCGTCGCGTCCCTCTTGGGCTTCGTCGGTGCCATAGGCCAGACGTGTGGCTTCCCCCGCAAAAAGTTGTTGCCCAACCAGACCATCGTCGAGCAGATTAAAGCCAAATTTGAGCATGCGCATGGCTGTGGGGGATTTGCCATTGATCAGATTTCCCCATTCCAAGGCGACCTTTTCCAGTTCGGCATGGGGCACAACTTTGTTGACCATGCCCATCTCAAAGGCCTCTTGGGCAGAATAGTCCAAGCCCAGGAAAAAGATCTCTCTGGCCCGTTTTTGGCCGATTTGCCGGGCCAAATAGGCAGAACCATAACCGGAGTCGAAGCTGGCGACATCGGGGTCGGTCTGTTTGAAGATCGCATGTTCAGCTGAAGCCAGGGTCAAATCACAGACCACGTGCAGGCTGTGCCCGCCGCCCACGGCCCAGCCGGGCACCACCGCGATCACAATTTTGGGCATAAAGCGAATCAGTCTTTGTACTTCGAGAATATGCAGGCGGCCCAGTCTGGCGGGATCTGCTTTGCCGGGATCTCCCTCGTATTTATAGCCGTCTTTGCCACGAATACGCTGATCGCCCCCAGAACAAAAGGCCCAACCCCCGTCTTTGGGAGAGGGGCCATTGCCTGTGATCAGCACACAGCCCACATCGCTCCACTGACGGGCGTGTTCAAGAGCCTGAAAGAGCTCATCAACGGTGTGGGGGCGGAAGGCATTGCGTACCTCGGGACGATTGAAGGCAATGCGCACGGTGCCCTGCTGGCGGGCCCGGTGGTAAGTGATATCTGTAAAGTCAAACCCCGACACGGCTTGCCAAGCGTCGGGGTCGAAGAGTGGGGAGGGATCTGTTGACATGGGTTTTTCCTTGTTGGAGTGGTGGTTTTCAGTATACCCCAGCTGTCAAAAGCCAAGAAAAAAGGAGGGTCCGAAGACCCTCCCGCACTGGTCGTAAAATCAGGGGCGTGAAATTTAAGCTGCTGGGGTGGCAGCTGTCTCAGCGGGAGCTGCAGCGGTTTCGCTGGTGGCTTCGGCCTGGACTTCTGCTTCAGCTTCAATATTGACTTCTGCTGCTGTTTCTTCAGCGGGAGCTGAAGCAGTGGCTGCAACTTCAACCGTTACGGTGGCGGTTTCGGTGGTTTCCGTGCTTGCCAACGTGGTGGCGGGCTCTTCCACGGTCACAGCGGTATTGGTTGCAGGATCGGCGCAAGAGCTGGTCACATCGCCAGCGGCGCTGATGCCAATGGTCAGATTGCGGGTGGTGGTTTTGCCATCAACGCCGGTCCAGGTAATGGTGCCAGTGCCGGTCACAGAGCCGTCAGCTGCCACAACGCGCTCTTGGTTCACTTCACGTTTGCGCTTGTCGTTCCAGGTGGTGGTGGACTCGATTGAGACATTGCGGCTGCCGTCGGCGTTGACGGTCACTGTGCGATGTACCATGCGGGTATAGTTTTTGTGAGCGACATCCAGTTTGAAGTCGAGGCTGACGAGTTTTCCACCCATGGTGGTGCGCATCAGGTAGGTGTTGCGTTTCAGGCCAATCCGGGTATTTTCAAATTCAATTTTCACGGTCTCAGTCACGCTGCCATCGGGATTGGTGACTTTGTCGACATCGCTGGTGCGAACCGTATTGTTTTTGCGGCGCAGTTTTTCAATTTTTTCTTGGGCCACGGCTTTGCTGGCCTGCAATTTGTCTTTGACTTTGGCAACGCGGGCTTCGATGTTTTCTTTTTTCTTGGCAATTGCAGCTTTGGCCTGAACTTTAAATTGTTCGGGATTGATAGTGATGGTTCCGTCTTCATTCACAGTGACTGCGCCAGAGGCTTTAAACTGGGTCCGCAGGGTGACCAGGTTTTCTTTCTGGGCTTTGAGTTTGTTTTGGGCACGCATGCGGGCTTCTTTGGCTTTGTCGTTGGCCAGAGCACGGCGAACGCGGGCTTGAGCGGCTGCGGTTGTATTGGCAGGACGGGCCAGACCCAGGTTGGCGGTGGCAGAAATTTCGCCACGGGCAGGTATATTCAGGGCTTTGGTGCTGAATCCGCTGTCGGCAGCCACGGTGGTGGCATCGCTGTAGAGGGCTTCTTCTTCATGCAGAGAAACCAGATCCGCTTGCATCGTGCTTGCGCTGCTGGCTGTGGTGGTCACGCTGCTTCCTGTAGAGGTATTTGTTCCTGTGGTTGTGTTGCTTCCAGTAGAAGTGCTGTTAGAGCCAGTGGTGGTATTGGTGGGGTTTTGGGCAGAAACAGGGCCTGCTGCTTGGGGGGCACAGGCTGTGAAGATACTCAGAGCCAAACTGGTGGCCAGGGTCATCTGAATCAATTGCTTAGCATTTTTCATTTTCGTTCTCCTCGAATTTTAGGGTGAGATTGTGTCTCTGTTCTTATTTAATAATTTTCTTGACAAGTTGTCAAGTGGTGGGACAGGTATTTTTGAAAAAATTTAACTTTTAAAAGGGGAGTCTTGCAATAAAATCTCAAAAAATAGGTCAGTGAAGCATAACACGATTGCAGAATCGGATCCAGATCGGCTGCGTTTGCCCTTTGGCGTTTGCCCTTTCTTGGGGCCAGAGCGGTTACAATTAAACATATGTCACAATTGGCTGTATTTCTGGTTTTTTCTGCTTGGCCCAGTCCCTGTTCTTCACATCTGTCAAAGCTAGAATCTTTGCGCTGCGATTATGGCGTGAATCTAACCGTGGTTGACAATGGCATGGGATTGCGTCCTGCTTTTTTGTCGGCTTTGAAGCCCCAGAAGCGGATTGTCTTTCCTCTGCGTCTTTATCCTGCGCAGGTCATCTTGGCGTGTCTGGAACAGGAGCCTCAGGCAGAGATGTGTCTTTGGTGGCAAGCTGAAGCCGATTTCTGTCCCTCTGTGCTGCCTGATTGGCAAGCGGAGTTGCCAGAGTGGACCACCCTTCAGCCTGTGTTTTTAAACCAAGCACAGGCCCTTTCTCAAGGGGGGCCGGATTTACCCGCTCTGTCTGTGCGCTTTCAGCCGGCGAGTTTTCCCTTTTTCCCGGCTATTTTCTGTTTTTCCCCTGAAAACACAGCTGTGATCAGACAGTGGGCAGCTCCCCATGAACAAATGCCCTTGATGGTGATGGGCGTTGATCAGGCTTGTCTCTGTGAACTCAGCGGAGCGCTGGTGCCTTTGTCTTCTGAACCTGCTTTGACTTGGCCCGAAGCGCAAAATCGCCTGGCCCATGCCCATGCTGCCCGTCCACTTCGGCGCAAAGTCCTGTTAGAATCCCTGCTGCGGGCCTTTCCTGGCACCGGACCTTTGGTCAAAGCTTTATTTTCGCTTTTGACGCTGGCTGAAGCCCTGCAACTTTTGGAAGAAACCCAGCCCTTTGAATGGGTGGGCTTTCCAGAACTCTTGCTCTGGGCCTGCCAAGCACTTTTTGCTGCTGGGCACAGCGCTGCGGCGATTCAAGCCAAAGACTGTCTCGATCTGCTTTATCCAGGCCTGCGTTTGCCTGCCACAGGTTGGACCGCTTTGCCTTTGCCGACCCATTTAAAGGCCCCCACCCCAGAATCTTTACGGATTTTTATCGTAGGAGAAGCGACCGAAGACCCTGTTTTAAAGGCTGAACTGGCGCCGCTTTTGCGTTTGGGAGCAGCCATAAGCTGGCTAGAAGAAAAAGAGACCCTGATTGCAGAGTTTGAACCGCTTGTGGCGCGGGTGCAAGAAAATTGGATCTTGGTTTTGCGCAGCTACGAACATTTGAGTCCAGGGGATTTTAAGCTCTTGCAACAGTGGTTGTGGTTCCCACCCAACCACCGACAATCTATCTGCGCACAGATTCACGAATATGATGCCCAGGGGCATATTGTCGCTGTACGCCAAGAACCCCGTTTCTTTCCCCATTCTCACCCTCCCAGATTGCGCTCTTTGACGCCTTTTTTACTCGGCTCTGAGGCGGATGTAGACAGGGGGTGTCTGTTGAGTTTGACCTTGCATCAACCTGAGAACCCTTCTAATTCTGCCTTGAGCCAGGTTTTGGCTCTCTGCCAGCAGCAAAATTGGTCCCAGGCTTTGCCTGAGTTTGAGCAAATTTTAAAGCAAAATCCAGACGTTTTGCAATCACCCCAGGTTCAGCTCTTGTGGCTGCACTGTCTTTTGGAGAATCAAGCCTTTTCGCGTTTTGAAAAGGGTCTGGCAGAATGTCCCCAGGCTTATCACACCATCCCTGATTTTTATTTTCTCAAAGGGGCCTATCTGCGCCGTTTAAAGCAGTGGCAAGCCGCTGAATTGGCCTTGGAACAGTGTCTCACTCTGCGCCCAGAAGAATTGCGGGCTTTGCCCTGGTATTCTCCCGACAGTTTGGAGCGTTGGCCATTATTGGAGTTAAAGCAACTTTACTGGGAGCAATTGTTTCAGGCCGAACTGGATATTCGCGCTCGACAACAACAGGTTCGGGCGCTGCGCAGGGTTTTGCTGCAATTGCTGCCCCATTTTCCCCTTGGGGAACTTGCGCCTTCTGAGTGGTCACTCTACCTCTATTTGGGCTGTGTGGCTCTTTTGGGGGGGCATTATACGCCGGGCACCAGCGCCCGCGATCTGTTTCTTCAGAATTTGCCTGTGGGCACAGAGCCGTCAATGGAAGTCTATTATATTGAAACGGCTCTATTGTATTTGGCCGGGCAGTTCAGCGCCTTGCCCGATCGTTTGCCGCCCGGACAGAGTTATGAGAGTATGCGTGATTTGCAGCAAGACCCGGCTTATTTAATGCCCTTTACCCAGACGCTTTGGCAGAATCCAGAAATGGATGGCCCCCAGATTGCGACTGTCTTTTTGGTCTGTACCTGTCTGGCCTACCGGGATATCAGCTATTTGCTCTGGTTGGTGCGTTTGCAGTCGGCTTCGGGCCAGCAAGCAGAGGCCCGTTTCAGTTTAAAGATGGCGGCGCTGATCTTTCCCCAACATGCCCTTTTGCCTGCGGAGCCTGAGCGGAATTGATGCCATTGGCAGGCTTCAAAAGCCCGTGTTAAAATCCCCTCGTGTGAGAATCCCCTAAATACTAAACGAGGCAAAAAACATGCTGGGACTGGTCTGTATTGATATCGACGGCACTTTAATTGGCCAGCAAAAGCAGGTGCATCCCCGTGTTTGGCAACAAGCGCAACAGGCCCGCGATGCGGGGATTCATTTGGCGATTTGTACCGGGCGTCCGGCCTTGAGTGTGACCCGTGGCTATGCCGAGCAACTCAATCCCCAGGGCTGGCATATTTTTCAGAGTGGTGCCAGTCTCTATCATGTCGGTACGGGTGAAAACCGCTCTCATCCCCTTTCTCAGCAGGCTTTAAACGTTTTGCTCGATTTGTACCGTGAGCAGGGCTGGGTTTTGGAACTCTACAGTGACCATGACTATGTGGTCGAGCGTTTCAGCGATCCTGTGGCCGATCGTCAGGCCCGCTGCCATGCTGAATTGATCGATGTACCTTATCTGCCGCGCCCATTAGACAGCCTTGAGGGCAATTTGGTGCGGGCTCAGTGGGTGGTCTCCGATGCCCAGATGCCAGCCTTGATGGCCAGTGCCTTTGAGGGGGTGCTCTATTCCTCCGCCACATCCCCTTCGGTACCCGACTCCAATTTTGTCAGTGTGACCCAGGCCGGGGTAGACAAATGCAGCGCGATTCGCGAATTGGCAGAACTCTTGGGCGTGCCCTTGGCGCAAACCATGATGATTGGCGATGGCCAGAACGATATCCGTGCGATGGAATTGGTGGGCCATTCGGTGGCCATGCAAAACGGCGACCCCCGCTTGAAAGCCGTGTGTAAATACGAAGTGGGGCACGTGGATGCTGGGGGCGTGGCTGAGGCCTTGGCCTTGGCCATGAACCTGGATTAACGCGAACGTTAAAGCTAGCTTTGCCCTTCAAAGCGGGCCCGCAGAGCGGCCACTGCTTTTTCGGAGGTATAACCCAATTTGACCAGCATATCCACCAAGCTGAGCTGGGCGTATTCGGGATTGCTGCGCATCGAGCGGGCATAAGAAAGCTGCCAATCTTCGATCAATTCCATGTCGATCAAAGCCAGGGTAAAAGGGTCTGTGTTATAGGCCGCTTGGTGCGCCAAGGCGGCATCCACCTGTTGTGGACTTAAAAAACCCAGCGAGATCATGATCTCACCCAGGGGCTCATAGAGCGAGCGGGGCAGATGGTATTGGTATTTCAAGGCTTTTTGCAGCTGGTCATCATCGATATACCCCAGCTTGAGTAGAATCTGCCCAAGCAGGCCTTGGAATTGCGTGCCTTCGGAGTGGCTGGACTCGTAAGGTTTGGGTGGCGGTGCCGCATCCGCATTTTTTTGATAATACTGCTTCATGGCCTGTTGGATCATTTCTTGGGTAGCTG
This sequence comes from Candidatus Blackallbacteria bacterium, assembly GCA_051715345.1. Lineage (GTDB taxonomy): Bacteria > Cyanobacteriota > Sericytochromatia > UBA7694 > UBA7694. The sequence continues at coordinate 16,182 of JBPXJQ010000021.1, read as the reverse complement.
CCCCAATTTCCAAAATGGCCGTGCCTTCGCGAATGGGGATATCACTGACCCGTTTGAGTTCCATTGCTTTTTCAAGATCGGAGGCCTGCAGTTGATTCTCTTGCAGCAAAATTTGCACAATGGGATCGTGATAATTGGCTTCTGCATCAGCTTGGCTGGCTACTTGGCTGAGGCGGCTTTCAATTTCTGGACGCATATCCGCTTGGATAAATCCCAGTTCGATCAACGCCGATAAAATATCACTCTGTTCACCAAGGGGTTGTTCACTGATATGGCGCCAAGCGTAGTCGATTTGTTGGGATGTGACCAAGCCCTGCTCCAAGAGCATTTTTTCCACGGATGGGGCAGACATGAATCATGCACCTCTTTTTCTGGCTGTTTTCATTTTAACAGAAATATCCGAGACGGCTTGTGTTTGGGGGGGATCTTTGCGCTTTTCAGGGCTGAGGCGCTGGAATATTTTGGTTCGTGCTTGTACTATAAACAGGAGAGAACCCTGTGGAGCATTGTCTATGTATGATACTGAATCGATTCGTTACCAAATCGAAGAAGCCTGGGCCAACCATGTTGTGACCCATTTGCTCTCGCGTCAGGAACGTGCCAACGCTTATAAAATTAAAAAGATCATGCTCCAGGCCCATGCCGCCCAATCCTATTTTCAAATTGAGTTTGAACCGCAGCTGCTGGCGCTCTCCCATGAAATTGAAAAACTCTCATCCAACAGCCGTCCCCTGGAGCAAATGTCTATCTCTCCGATGATGATTGGGCTTTTGGGGGGCTTTGCTGAGGTGTTGGGATTGGTGAGTGCCCCCACAGAAGAAGAGGTCGCTGAAGAAAAACAGATGGATGAAGATATGTTTTTTACCCAGCATTTTACCTCTTCACTCTCAGATGCCCTGGGCGGCTTACCTGCGATGAGACCCAAAAAAGACTTTCCCTTTTAAATCCCCGCTAAACCGTGTCTGGACGGGGTATTTGGCCCACCTCTTTGAGCAGAGGGCGCATACACAGTACCCAAGCCAAAGCAAAGACCAGTGCCAACAATGCCAAACTGCTGCTCAGTCCCCAATGATCTGCACTCCAGCCTGTCAGGGGGCCCAAAATGGCAAAGCCGACCCGAAAGAGCAAACTGTTTAAAGACAGCACGGTCGCCCTGATGGCTCCGGGTGTGCGCCAATTGATCGCATCTTTGAGTAGAATCTGGGTAATGCCCCGACTCAGCGGAAAAAGCAGGCCGAACAGAATCACAATCCAACCTGAACTAATGGCCAGCAAGGCATAACCCAGAATGGGCATCAAACTCATGGCGATTAGCAAACGGGCTGAGCCGTAGCGTTTTTCCAGCGGGCTGACTTGGCGACCAGCAAAGCCCACAACCAAATTGGAAAGGGCCCAGAGCAAACCAAAGACCCCCAGTGGAATGCCTTCGATCTGCCAGATCTTTTGATTCAGCCAGACCATGACAAAGGTCGAGAGGCTCCAGATAATCTGATTCAGAAAGATCAGACGCAGCAGCGGATCTTCTAGGAACACGTGATTCCAGACGATTTGCATATTTTTCCAGTGTTCATGTTTGTTGAGCTTTTCGTAAGGCGGCTCCTTGAGAAAAAGCACCATCAAGACCGGGAATATACCTGCGATCAGCTGGGCCAAAAGCACATGCCGATAAGACAGCAGCACAAGCAAACCACAGAGTATGCCTGCCAGGGCTTCTGAGATGACCTGAGACATCTGGTAATTGGCCAGGGCCCGTGTGCTGGCTTCTCTTTCACTTTCTTCTTGTTTGAGCCAATCGTAAAGCAGGGCCATATCCGTGCCAGAAACCAAACTGACGGCCAGACCCAAAATACCCTCGTAAACCAACATGCCCGTGAAATCTTTGACAAAATAGAGATAGCCAAAGCCCAGGGCCCAGAGCAGTGAACCTGCCAACAGCGTGCCTTTGCGACCCCAGAGATCGGAGAGATAGCCCGAAGGGACTTCAAAGGCTGCACAGACCAATCCAAAAAAGACCTGTACAAAGAAGACCTGCTGCATATTCAATCCCAGGCTGAGTTGGTAAGGCACCAGGATCGGTATGATCGGCAGGAACATCCAAAAAAAACCAAATAGTGAGAGTTTTCGCAGCTCTTTCTGCGTTGGGCTTAACATATTAAATCTCCTTGGCGGGATTTTATACGACGCGGCGTGGCAGGGATTGGTTCCGCCTTGGCTTTATTAAATGCGGTTTAAAATTGGAAAAGTCTCTTCTTTTCAAGAAACAGACTTTAATTTGCTAATCTCTTTTTAAGAAAGAGCCAGTCTGCTTTTTTAAAATGGCGCAAGTCCAGCTTTTGAGATCATTTTAATCTTCTTAATGGCTATTTAAATTTAACTAATCCTTAATCAAAAGAGAATCTTTCCTTTACCAAGTTTTGGCAGGGCAGGACCTATAATCATAATTAAGAAATCGTTAAGCGCCCATTAAAAACGCTTACATATTAATAAAGAGGAGACAGTTCCATATGACGCTTTCAATCCAGTCTTTCAACCCCTTTGCCGGTGCTTCAACTGCCGGTGCTTCCCCTGTCGGTACGTCCAGCTATACTCCTTACTCCCCCATTGCCCCTTCTACCGGTGAAACAGGCACTGGATTTAGCACAGATTTTACCTCTATCTCTTCAAAACTGGCCGCTGGTGCCGGTGGCGGTTTCGCCGCTTATAAAATGGGTGCCAAAATGGGCGCTGATTTCAAAAGTATCTTCGCAGGCGGTCAAGGCGGCGGTTTCATGACCGGCATGAAAAATGTTGCCATCACTGGTTTTAAAGGTGCCGGTCTGTCTGCCCTGGTGGGCGCTGGTGTCTCTGCCGTGGCCAATGGCGTCGGCGTGGCCACAGGCAAAGTTGAATCTGGCCAAGCGGTCAGCAATGTTGTGGGCGATACCATTACCTCTGCCGTTGGCGGCTTGGGTGCTGTTACCCTGGGTGGTCTCGGCAATCTGGCCCTGGGCTCCATGGGTGTAGCCGGTCTTCCCCTGACCATCATCACGGTTGGTCTCGGTGCCGCAGGTGGCGTCGGTGCCTCCTTCCTCAAAGACAAGATCATGAACAAAAACTAAGTTCGCTTAGTTTCAACAAACACCCCCAATACATTGGGGGTGTTGCTTTTTTTGATTATTCGTATTTGAGGGCTTCTGCCGGACTGAGGCGGCTGAGTTTCCAAGCAGGCCAAAGGCCAGCCAGCAGAGCTGCTCCCACCGCAATACCCAGTGCTTGGAAATAATAGGTGGGGGAGGGCCGAAAGTCCAGCAGCCAGCCAAATGAACGCAAATTGATCACGTAGATCAGGGCCCAAGACAGACCTGTGCCCAAAGGCAGGGCAAAGAGGCCCGCTGCGAGGCCCATTGCACCACTTTCGAGCAGAATCAAACCACTGAGTTGCCAATCACTCAGACCCAAGGCCCGCAAGAGACCAAATTCACGCGTGCGTTCGAGTTGCAGCGAGAGCAAGGTGCTAAAAATCCCCATCAGTGCCACAATCACAGCCAAGAGGCGCAAGGCACCCGTAATCGCAAAGGTCCGATCAAAAATGGCCAGCGCACCTGCGCGCAGACCACGGTTGGACTGGATACTGACAGGGTAACGTGGGCTGAGTGTTTTTTCCAATTGCGTCAAAATTCTTTCAAGTGTTTGGGGTTTTTCCACAAATACAGCCAGGGAGTCAATTCCCTGATCCTGCCAAAAACGGCGATAGACGCTATCGGCCATCAGCACACTGCCTGGGCCTGTGACATAATCATGGTAGATTCCGCGAATGACAAAGCGCTGGCGGCCTTTTTCGGTCTGCAGCAGCAGAGATTGTCCGGGCTTGGGCTGAAATTTGTGGCGATAGGCAAAGGGCTGCGAGATAAATACCCCGCCGGCTTCGAGTGCGCTTTGCCTGTTTTGAGGGGGGGTATCCGTCCAGACAAAGGGCCGGCGGGGAGCGGTATCACGCGATAAAACAAAGAGCTGCATGCGACCATAGTCGGGCTGGTCTAAGCTGCGATTGCGGGCCGATTCAACCCCTGTTACACCCGGCCATTGGCTGATTTCTTGGCGCAAATTCAGAGGCAAATCCTGTTGGCCATCGCGTTCGGCGAGGGTGAGGTAAATATCCGCTGAGAGTGTGCCTTCGAGCCAGTCAACCAAGGTGCTGCGAAAAGAACCGATCATAATATTCACACTTACGACCACCGAAACGGCGACCATGAGCGCGGCAATAGAGACCCCCGTGCGGCTCAGGGCTCGGGCCACATTGCGTGGAGCCATGCGCAGCAGAAGCTGGTTTTTTCCCGCCATTTGGCTCATGATCTGCATCAGCGGTGGCGTCAGGCCCGGAATCATCAAGGCTGCGCCGCTGACAAGCGCAAAAAAACCGGCAAAACTCAGGATCAGATTCTCTCCAGGCCAGGCCATCAAGAGGATGCCCAGGCCCATGCTCAAGGCTCCCCCAAGCAAGAGACCCGGTAAGAGTTTTTGCACATGCTCTTCGAGTACGGAGCGCCGCAGGGTGCCTGTAGGAGATGTTTGGGCTGCTTCCCAAGCCGGCAGAGCTGAGGCCAGCAAGGCGGCCAAGGCACCGGCGCCCCAACCTTTGATCAGACTGAGTGGGGCCAATTGAAAGCGTGAAACTTCGAGCTTAAAATAGAGGTCTTGAATCGTATTGAGCACCAATTGCAGGGCGATCTGCCCCATCCAAATGCCCAGGGCGGTACCCGCTACAATGCCAAGCAGTGCCAGAGCTGTGGTTTCGATTAAAATCAGAGCAAAGATTTCGCGGCGGGTCACCCCCAAACTGCGCAATGTACCCAGCAGTGAGCGGCGCTGCACGACTGAAAATGTCACTGTGTTGTAGACCAAAAACATCCCCACCAGCAGGGCCAGCAAGCTCAAGGCACTTAAATTCAGCGAAAAGGCCTGTGTCATCGATTGCAGGGCCTGGTTTTGGGTTTGGGTGCTGTTGAGCTGAACCTGTGGGGGAAGTCCCGCTTTGAGCTGTGCAATCTGTTCGGGTCTTAAAATCAGATCGATCTGGCTGAGAAAACCGATTTGGCCCAAGACCTGCTGAGCGGTACCTGGATCGGTCAGGATGACTTGGCGCAGACCCTCTTGTTCCCAGCTTCCGCTTGGGCTCAGCAGTCCACTGATTTTTAAACGTGTGACTCTTTTGCCACTTTGGAGCGTTAATTGCTGGGTCTTGCTGGGTAATCCTGCCTGAAACTGTTTGGAAATAAGCGCTGCAGATTCTCCGGTCAAAAGCGGCAGCAGGGCTTCCATACTCTGTGTGGCTTGCAAGGGCAAATAGGCCCGAAAGGGCCCTTCGGCAAAAGGATCAATGCCGAGCAGCCGCACCTGCTGCTGGTTTTTTTCCTGAAGTGAGACAAAGCCGGTGACCACAGGCGCGGCAGGAATGTCGGGGTATTTGAGCTTAATTTGGGTATAAACCTGTTCTGAAATGCCGCGCCGTCCGCCAGTCAGGCGATGTGTGGCTTTGCCTGTCAGGGTTTGGGTTGACAGCTGAAAAGAGCGGGCGGCACCTGTATTGGCCAGATCGACAGCGATCACCACAGCCACGCCCAAGGCAATGCCCAAGACCAAGAGGCAGGTCTGCAGCAGGTGACGGCGAAAATAGCCCAGGCTGACGCGCAAAAAGACAGGATTCATGTTTGTACCTTACTGCCAGAAGGGGGTTGAGAGCAAGGCATCGCATTGGGAGAGCTGCCTGTGCTACGATGAAATCAAATCTGAAAAAGTAGAGCAGCATGAGAGTCATTGTCGAACGGGGCGTTACTGTCCCTTTTTCCGACTTGCCAGCTTATTCCTTGGCTTTGGATGGCTATGTGCAGGGCCCCTCGATCGATGTTGAGGCCCATAAATACAGCTTTGACCATCACGCGGGTTGCTTGCGTTTGGTAACCAAAGCGACCTGTGCACAGGTGCTGGATGCCTTGATCTTGGGATTGGATCCCCATCCCATGACCGTTTATCTCAACGATATTGATGCCGATACGGTGCTCGCGGTTTGGCTCTTGGAGCATCCCGAAGCTGTGACAGATCCGCGTGTGCGCAATTTGGTTGAAGATGTCGGCAATGTGGATGCCCACGGGCCCTCTTATTTTCCCTTTGTGAGGGATCTGGAGCTTTGCCAGCGCTTTTTTAAGGGTGCGATGGAGCCCGAGGCCCGCGCCCGGCGTGAAGGCCATTATGCCACGATCAATTTGGGCTGTCTGCTCACAGAATGTCTGGAGCGGATCGACAAATTGATCTTTCGCAATAAACGCTTTCCGGTTCTGCGCGAGCGCAAATGCCCCAGTTACGAAATCACCCACAAAGGCAACGGTTGGATCATGACCCGCAGCAATGAGCGGGTTTTTGGCATGTTGTACCGCGATGGCTATTCGCGGGTGGTGGCTTATCATCCCATGGAGGTGCGTCTGCCCTCGGGTGAGTTGGAGCATTCTTGGGCCTATACCATTGCCAAACAATCAGACCTCGTCAGCGGTTTTAATATTCCCTTGATTCTGGCCCGTCTGGCAGCCCTGGAAACGGGCTGGGGTGGGGGCAGCAGCATTGGTGGAGCCCCCCGCCGCCCCAATGGCTCGCGCAGTTTTTTGCCCCCGGATCAGGTCTTTGAACTGATCGAAGCTGAATTGATCAGCCAGGGCGTGGTGAGCTGTGAACCCATTCTGGAGAGCCCTGTCGAACCAGCTCTGGAGAGCTCTGTCGAACCATGAGTTTTTTGCTTTTTTTCTTGTACATGCTCGGCGTCGGTATCGAGATCTATATGTTTCACACTGTGCTCGAAGGGGCCAAAGGCCGCTCATTACAAGAGGTCATGGTGGATATCTTTTCGGTCAATATGGTCACTTTGGTGATTGTGGTGTTGGTTTTGGGCCGGGTTTTGGCTGAGCTGGATTTTGATTTGGCTTTGGCCTCTTCCTTTCGCACGGCCATGATTGTTTTGCCCCAGAGTCTGGTCAAAATTTCGCTGTTTACGATTTTGATGGATGCCACGGTGTTGGTGATTCTCTTTCATGTGCGCTATCCCGGCCAATATGATTTAATTGCCACGGCCTTTAAAGGGGCTGCCATGAATTTGCCTGCGCTGATTTTTTCTGCGGTGGTTTGGATCTTTACCGAATTGCTGAACCAGTTTTTATTGTCGATTCGGCTCTGAAGCCTATCTGTGGCTCAGGAATTACGCCTTAGGATTTCAATTGGGTCGGCGCGCAGAGCCCGCCGGGCAGGAAAAAAGCTGGCCAAAATACAGATCACCAAAGTTGCTGCCGCCACACTGGCAAAGTCCAGGGCCTGCATTTGCACGGGCAAATGGTCCAGATCATAGACATCCCCCGGAATCCGCACCGGAAAAAAGCTCAAATACAGGGATGTCAGGCAGCCCAAGAGCGAGCCTGTCAAAACTCCTACCACGCCGATCACAAAGCCCTGCGCCAGAAAAATCAGGCCAATTTGACGGCGGCTGGCACCCAGGGCCCGCATAATCCCGATATCCATCGTCTTTTCCATTACAATCATCACCAAGGTATTGGCAATGCCGATCATGGCCACCACGATAATAAACAGAATTACCAAAAAGATCACCTTTTTTTCCAGGGCCATGGCCTGTAAGAGGCTTTTATTGCTGTCCATCCAGGTGCGCAGATAGAGCACCGGGAAGGCCTTTTGAATTTCTTTGGCAATCGGTTGCACCTGAAAGACGTCTTTGACCTTGAGGGCAATTTCACTGGCCACGTCGTTGGTATTGTAAAGGGCCTGGATCTGGGCCAGGGGCATCAGTACCAGGCGCACGTCCAATTCATACAGGCCCGAATGAAAAATACCACTAACTGTGAAGACCGAAGTGCCTTCAGCGGTTACCAACTCCACCGTATCGCCGCGAAAGAGCTGGAGTTTTTTTGCCAATTCAGAGCCCACCACCAAACTGGCTTTGCCACGGATTTCCCATTGGCCTTTGGTCAGGTAACGCTTGAGGCTTTTCTCGGCATCGGCAGGGTGAACCCCATAGACCAGGGTGCCCGTGGTATGCACGGCATTGCGAATCAGGGCCTGTTGTTTTTGCAGGGGATAGGCCTCGAGCACACCCGAATAGCGTTCCAGCTGTTTTTGCAGGGTTTTGTATTGGGGCAGATAATCTTCCAAGCCCGGTTTGACGCTGATATGCGGGGTGGTGCCCAAAATCTTTTCCACCATATCGGATTCAAAGCCGTTGGTCAGCGACAGCGCTGTCGTTAAGATCATCACCCCCACAGCCACACTTAACACAGAGACCAGCGTCTGTTTCCAGCGGGTGCGCAAGTGTTTTAAGGCGATAAATAGGGTGGGGTGCATTTTGTGTCTTTCTGAGAATGAATCGGCAGATTCTCACGGGATATATTCCCAGTGAGCATATTCCTAGTGGGCATATTCTAAGGGTAACAATAAACCGTTGCGCCTGACCAGTTTCAGGGCGCGGGTCTGGGGCAATTCAGCGATTCGCTTTTTGCAGAGGTTATCGTCCAGGCGGATCAGCAAATGGGCGCTTAATTCGGCCTGCAGGGCCGAGGGCTGGGTCAGGCTGATGCTCAAACCCTGTTCTGTTGGCAGGCCCGTGCGGGCATCGAGCAGGCTGTGATAATTCAGACCGCGATTGGTAAAGACCTGACCATGGACACTGATCTGGGCCAGGGCCTGATCTTTGACATAGAGATAAGAAAAGAGTTTTCCCTCTTCTTCGGGATGGGGCACAGGCACTTTCCAGGCCTGGGCATCGGGGGGAGCGCCCTGGTAATAGCCCACTTCGGGCGTACTCAAAGCCGCTACCAAACCTGATTGGCGAATCAAGTGTGCGCCTTGGTCCACGAGCAATCCCTGCAGGCCCTGTTGCAGATAGAGCTGTAAGCCGCTTTGTTTAAAATAGAGCCGATCGGGTGTGTTTTGCAATTCCAAGGCGGCTTGGTTTTGTTTGGCCAAGGCTTTTTTTAATCGGGCGGCAGCGGGCACATGCAAGCTCAAGGCCCCTGGCACAAAGCCCCAAAGCTGGTACAGTGCCCCTGCTGTGGGATCGATCGCGCCTTCGCTCAAGCCGTGATAGCGCATCAGTTCTTTTAATAACGCCACCACGGGTGGGGCAATCGGAGCCGGTTTGAGATTGGCCTCTGCTTCCAATTTGGCCTGGGCCGCTGGGGTAAAGCCCCGTGCCGTGTTTTGCAGTTTTTTCCAAATCTCGTGCGCGAGGGTTTGGGCTTTGCCGGGATCTGCGGCATAGATCTCCAATTCAAAGCCGAAGCCCAGCAGCGCCTGGCGGTAAACGAAGCGCTGAATCGGAGCCGGAGAGGCGGCTGTGGGAACTGGATCTGTTGCTGCTGCTGCTTTGGGTAAGGTGGGTTGCAAACAAAGACCTGCCTGGACCAATAACAGAGCCAGGCCAAAACCCATGCGGTGTGTAAACGACTTAAATTTCAGCAGAGGCGTCCGCCATGCGTTTGACAAAGCGCTGAGCAATCAATTGGGGCCGCGTAATCGCAGAACCCACCACCACGGCAAAGGCCCCCAATTCTTGGGCGACCAGAGCCTGCTCTGGACTCCAGATGCGGCCCTCCATAATCACCGGAATCGGAACCATCTGACAGAGGCTTTGCAATAATTGAAAATCTGGTTCGCGCTGCTGACGGCTGTAAGGGGTATAACCCGAGAGCGTGGTACTAATGCAGTCAAAACCCAGGCGGTAGGCTTCTTTGCCTTCATCGAGGGTCGAGATGTCTGCCATCAGACAATGCCCATCAGCTTTGAGGGCTTTGACAATGGCTTCCAATTTTTCGCCCTGGGGCCGGGGCCGGGCGGTGGCATCCAAGGCAATGATCTCAGCTCCGGCAGCGGCCACAGCACGGGCATCTGCCAAAGTGGGGGTAATATACACCTCACTCTGCGCTGAAACGCGTTTCCAGAGGCCAATCACAGGTGCTTCGACCTGCATTTTGACGTGGCGGATGGTTTCGGGGCCATTCAGGCGCAAAGCCTGGGCGCCACCGAGTAAAGCAGCTTGGGCCATGCCCATGACAAAACGGTGATTGTAAAAGGCCTCTTCGGCCTCGGGTTGACACGAGACAATCAGGCTGTGATGGAGTGTTTGAAGATTAAACAAATATTAACCTCAATTAATACTTATCTTTAATTTGATCCGACAAGTCTGTTAAAACTGATCGCTATATAGATACTATCAGTTTAATACGGGAATTGAACGTTACAAAGTAGAGGGCAAAGATAAAATGAAAGTCAGTCAACTCAAAAAACTCACCAAACCGCTCCTGGTCGGTCTGGTCGGCAGCATTCTCTTGCTGTCCACTGGTTGTGGTCGTCCCACACCCACCGTGACCGATGTGACCGCAGGCAGTCCTGATGCAGGTGTTACCGATCCCAATGCCGGTATCGGCGCTCCCGCTCCTTATACCCCCGCTCCTGGCGACGACAATGGTGATGGCTTTTCTGAATTGCCCCAGCAGCCCACCGATGTCCCTGAGCCCCTGCCCGCCCCCACCACCCCCGTACAACCTGGTGCTCCGATCACGATGCGTGCTGTGGCCAATACCACTGCCTTCGCCCTGCCCCAATTCAGCAACCTCTTCCGCATCAACGGCGTGTATGTCTATATCCACCTGACTTGGCAGCCTGTGACCAACGCCGCTGAATACTGGCTCTACAAAGGCCGGCTCCCCGATTTTAACGAAGCCCGCCGCGAAACCGCTTACGCCATCGTGCCCGCTGGTTTTGCCCGCGCTGGTTTCAAAGACGGCCTCGAAGCCCCCAACCTGAACGGTGGTACTTTGGTCGACAAACTGCAACGCGGTTTTAATATGATCACCAACCGCCCTGGCGTTCAATACGATTATAAAGTGGTTGCCGTGGATGCCAACGGCGTGCCGATGTCTGAATCTCCCCTGGTTCAGAGCGTGCCCCTGGCGCCTATCAGCGCTCCCAAACAGGATGCCGCGATGGATACCAATACCCGCAACCCTCTCTTCACCTGGAAAGATGGCCAAGAAGGCGTCAAACCCGATGGCTATTACACCATGGTTTTCCCCTCTGTGCAGTTCACCAACGGCACCCTGCCTCCCACCTCAATTGCCTACTGGAGCGTTTTCCGCCCCGCTGGCACCAACGTGGTTCGCTATGGTGACGACAGCTCCAACCTGACCTCTTATCGCGGTACCCTGCCCTTCGACATCACCTTTACCCTGGGTGCTGGTAAGAATTATTCCTGGACTGTGGTCGGTGTCAAAACCGATACCGGTGATATGAAAACCGCCAGTGCCATCTCCCGCAGCTGGAGTGGTTTCGGTCACTTCCAAATCACCAACGATGCCCCTCCTCCGATTGTCACTGCCAACAGTGTTCGCCGCAAGCCTGCTACCAACGGTGTCACCAGCTTCGGTGCCCCCCGTCAGCAGACCGCTGCTCCTTATGGTCAGACCACCTATGGCCAGACCCAATACCCCCAGCAGCAAACCCAGTATCCCCAGCAGACCGGTTATGGTCAGCCTGGATACGGCCAGACCCAGTACCCCCAGCAGACGGGTTACCCGCAGCAGATTCCCCAGCAGCAGGCTCCCCGCGCTCCCCAGCCCCAGATTCCGACCAATGCACCGCGCTTCTAGTTTGAGTTACAATTAACGTAACACCCACCGGAGGCCGATATGTATTCCAAACGACCGATCCACCTGCTCCTGGCAGTTTGGGTCGGTTTGCTTTTTTTGGCAGGCTGTGGGGTCAAACCGGTTGATGGGGGTATTATTGGCCCCGGTATTCCGGTCACTTTGACCGTCCAGGTCGTGGATGCGCTAACCCAGCAGCCGATTGGAGGTGCGCGAATTACCCTCAAAAAAGACAGCCAAAATGTGGCTCCCGATCAGTCCTCCGATGGGGCGGGCATGGCTGTGTTTACAGGTGTGCCCTCCGGCGATGGCTACAAAGCCTTTGCGGGCAGTGTGCGGGGTTATACCCCCGGTGCCTCTCCGGCGATTAAATTGGTGCAAAACGATACTGTGCTGATCTCCATGTCCCCCAGTGTCAATTCGGGGGCGGGTCTGGTGGCCGGTTCTGTCAAAGACTCAGCCACCCAGGCGCCATTGCCCGGTGTGCAGGTCAATTTACAGCCGATGGTGGCCGCAGCGGCTTACCGTCCAGGTCTGGCCCAGCCCCAGGTTCAGCAAATGGCAGCCCCCCGTTATCCACCCTATCGTATTCAGCAGGTGCCGCCGATTGCTCCCGTGCCCGGTGGCTCTGTGGTGCAAACAGATACCTCTGGCCAATTTACCTTTAATACGGTGCCCGGCGGCGTCTACCAGATCAGCTTTCAAATCGCCGGTTATAAAACCGTGACCCAGGCCAATATCAATGTGGCACCCGGTGAAAGCACCACGATCGAAACGGTCTTTCTCAAATCGGGCAGTGGCGGCGGTGGTAATTCAGCCGGACAGATTTTGGTGGTCGAAGCTGGGCGCGTGGTCCAAATCAACTCCCAAAACCAGACGATTTGGCGCTATTCTTCGCCCAATGCGGCCTCAGCCACGCGTTTGCCCGATGGCAATACCCTGGTGGTCGACGAAGCGGCCAATCAGGTTGTCAGCATTGCCCCCGAGGGGGGGATTATTTGGAATGCCAATACAGCGTTGGGTTTGTTTAACCGGCTTTCGGGTCCGAGTTGGATCTCTGCTGCCCGTGATGGTCTCTCCTTTTTGATCACCGATACCAACAATAACCGCATCATTGAAATTCAAAATGGCCAGGTGGCCTGGGAATTTAAACAGACCCTTTTGCGGCCCCGTTCGGCGACGTATGTCTCCAACGGCAATATTCTGATCGCGGATACAGGCAATCGCCGGGTGCTCGAAGTGACGCGTACCGGCCAAATTGCCTGGAGTTTTGCCAAAGACATGCAGGCCCCAACCCACGCCCTGCGCCTGGAAGATGGCAATACCCTGATCACCGATGCCGGTTTTAACCGGGTAATTATGATCAACCCCAGTGGGCTGTCGGTCTGGTATTTTGATGGCTCGGCTGACCCGGCGGGGCCCTTGAATCGACCCCGCAGCACCTCTGTGTCGGGAACCTCGTTTCTGATTGCCGATTCGGGCAATAACCGCATTCTCGAAGTCACCCGTCAGCGTCAGGTTTTAAACAGCTTCGGCAATTTTGTCAGGCCCCAGGCGATCGAACGGCTTTGATCCCACATGTCTGGACTGAAGCCAGACTCAAGCCGGAACGGGCACTTCACCTTTGAGCCATTGGCGAAACAATTTGGCATTTTCGCGGTTGAGCGGATAGGCCTGATCGGGCTCCAGCCAAAAAGTGCAGACCTCGCTGATCAACTCATCTTCCCATTCAAATAGCTCAGAGCGGGTCAGGGTCTCGGCAATCAGAGTCAAATCTTCGGGTTGCAGCATTTCCACACTGACAGCATCACAGATCCGCACCAAATCATAGGGCTCCAAAATATGTAAATTGTTCATGTCGCGAAAAACATAGTGAAAGCTCTCAGCTTCGCTCTCGCGGTATTCGGCAATCACATCTTGCAGATCTTGGGCATCAATCGCTTCTAAAAAAAATTCGTGTAAGGCTTCTTCAAAATTCATTCTTCTTATCTCAATTAAAATTCTTCACATGATCGGTCAACAGCAGGGCCAGGGGGAAATTTAGATTATCATCTTGTTTAAATAAACTGCCTCCAGAGGGGGCTTGTCAAGCATTTTAGGGTTGAGAATGAGCCGACCTTGTTGAATTTCCCAAACAGGCAGATCTGGTTGGGGAGCAAAGGCCCGCCAAGTATCCAGGCCAGCGGCCTGATCGGGTGCTACCTGAGCCGCCCAATGGGCCAGTTTTGCCAAGCCCCAGGGGCTTTCAAACAGACTGCTGATCGTAACGGTTTTGCCGCTCAATTGGGCTTTTTTTAACCAGTGAAGCGTGACTTCAGCTCCCAAAAGCATGGGCTTAAGCACCAGCGCAGAACAGGCTTGCCAGATCGCGGGGCTGATCTCTGTGTCGCAAAGGCTTTCGTCCAGTGCCACTGGCCAAGAGCAGGCTTGGCGAAAGCTGGGCAATTCTTCACAGTTCTGCAGTGGCTCTTCGATATAGGCTAAACAGGCAGCCAAAGGCAGATCTTGGCAGTGCTCAACCAGGTTCAGTGCCTGGCTCAGAGTCCAACTGCGATTGGCATCCAGGCGCAGTTTGCCCAAATCAGACCCCAAGGGCCCCATAACCTCAATCACAGCGGCGATCCGATCCCGTTCTTGGCGGGGGGAAAATCGCCCAACTTTCAGTTTAAATGTCTGATAGCCCAAACTGTATAGATTCTCGGTTTCGCGTTTTAATTGCGCCGGTTTATCTGCTGTGAGCAGGGCATTTAAGCGGAGCGTGTTTGCCGAGTTTTGGGCCAAAATTTGGCCAGAACTTTGAGCCAAATAAAGTCCCCAACTGACTGCCGGCAACGATTCTGACTGTTTTTCCGACAGATTCTCTTTGTTTTTGACGATCCAGTTGAAACAATCTTCCAGGGATTCTCTGCTCCAACCGGGAAGGGGAGCCACTTCAGCCAGATGGGATTCTGCGTTTTCATCCTGCAGGCTCAAAAGCAGGCCTTCGCGCTGACTCAAGACCCCATTTTTCAGATGCAAGGGCGGATCCAGGGGGAGATGATAACGCCAGAGCTCGCTCAATTTCAGGGCTTTTTCCATGTCCGTTTCGTTTTCCGCTCTGCCTTATTCCATTGAAAAAGGGTGGGATTTAAATCCCACCCTTTTGCGTTTTTAAACTTAAGAACGAGTCAACTTCAGCATGAGTTAACTTAAGAACTAAGGGCAGGCGCCAATCAGGCCTGTCCCGTTGGCGTTGCCCTGCAGTTTGGACCACTGGGCCGTGGTCGACAGGCCGAGGCTGTCACCATACACCGAGTACATGCGACCGTCCAGGGTTCCCGCGTAGACGGTGCCATCAGAACCAATCGAAATACTGCTGCGAATCGGGCCTCCCAAGTTTTTGACAAAGCGCTGGGACAGCGGTGCCGTGGCGTTGGTGCCATTGATCGAGTAGAGCAGACCGCCTTCGGTGCCGACATAAATAATGTCTTTGCCGTCAGGGCCACGGCCAATCGCTGGCGAGGAAAATTCAACCACATTGCCCAGACCAAACTCCAAAATGACGCCAGGATTGGTGCCATTATAGCTACTTGGAATGGCTTTGAGCACGCCATTTTCAGAGGCGACGTAGACAGTGCCATCCGAGCCAATCACGGGGGCGGCATCGCCTTCGCCTGCAAACATTTTCCAAATTTCCTGGCCAGTAGCGGGGTTAAATTTGAAGAGTGTACCGGTTTCGTTGGCCGTATAACCCATACCTGCACTGTCAATAGCGATCGGGGCGTTTAGGGCCATGTCCAAAGCACCCGCAGCAGTTGTACAGCCCCCAGCGGTACAGACCTGAGTCGGCTGGAATGTTGTGACGGCACCCCCTGTGGTACTGGTAATGCGGATGCCGTTTTGAGAGCCTGTAAAGACGCGGTTATTCGTAACATCGACAACCGGTGCTGCATAACGGGCCGTTTGGGTCGCTGTGGCGGGGAAGCCGGGCGCCAAGGCAATCTGAGGAATCAGCGTTTCCATGGCACCGGTGGCCAGATTGACTTTGACCAGACGGCGGTCGTTGGTGTGCATGTAGACGTTGCCTGAGCAGTCAATGGCAGGCGCATTGTACTCAAAATTGCCGCCAGAGGTAGTCACCGGGAAATTGGCTTTTTGAACGGGCGCAGCTGGGTTGCTTACATCCAGAGCGTGGATGCGTCCCAGGCTATCTCCAAAATAGACGGTATTGTTAAAGAGGGCGGTTGGAGCTGTCACGTTGAGGGTGGATGCACCCAGAGACAATTCCCCCTTTTTCACCCCATCCGGCCCATAGATAAAGAATTTATTGCCTGCTGCAAAGAATGAATTACCAGCAGCATCAACCACGGGGGTTGAAGAGGCTTGGTTGGAGAGATTCAAGGACCATTTTTGTGTTCCCGCGGGAACACTAAAGCTAGGATTGACATCAAAGGTCACATTGCCTGTGGCCGTGGGATTGGTTCCACCGCCGCCAGCAGGAGGTGTTACCGCGCCGCCGCCCCCAGCCGGAGGT
>JBPXJQ010000020.1:0-64558 GCA_051715345.1 Candidatus Blackallbacteria bacterium | reverse complement strand
ACACTGCGCGAATTGAGGGTATTGAAGAAGGAGTAAGAAAAACAGCTATCGAGATGAAAGCTGATCGTGTGCCTTTCAACAAAATTTCTCAATATACAGGGCTTTCCGAAGAAGAGATCGAGAATCTCTAAAATGGCTGTGCCAGCCAGACATTTTCCCGTCTCGCCTGC
This sequence comes from Candidatus Blackallbacteria bacterium, assembly GCA_051715345.1. Lineage (GTDB taxonomy): Bacteria > Cyanobacteriota > Sericytochromatia > UBA7694 > UBA7694. The sequence goes on along the minus strand of JBPXJQ010000020.1, from coordinate 64,388 downwards.
CAACGATGCCTTTCAAGCTGACTCCCTACGGTCGCAGCTTAAAGGCGTGATAACGGCTCTCAACTCGTCAGTTATCCACTCTGAGGCAGACGCAGCTGCCAAGGACTGACCAAACCCAGGTTATCCCTCTGTAAACCCTTGTGTACTGTGCGGCATAAGCCAATCAATATGTATCATATTAGCTGGAACAAGATATTTGAATATGTGACATTCAGTTGTTTTGTGGTAGATTACATAGTGGTTTATGGGCAGATTTTGGATCGCGTTTCGCGATCTGTGAAAACAATGTCCGTTAGGATTGCCTTTTAATGCTTATCGTGCGGCCTGCAACATCGTATGACGTCTGTAACCGTATGATATTATGCATAGGAGTGCCCATAAACCATTTCATAGAACTGTATGTCAAGACTACAAATATTAAAAAAAATTACTAAAAAGCCTGAGTTTGCTAAACTACTTGGGTTTGATCCATCTATTTTCACTCATTCACTATACGTTATCAAACCACAGAATCAATATACTCAATTTCAAATACCCAAAAAAAATGGTGAGCAAAGAACAATAAATGCGCCTACTGGTAAACTGAAATCTATTCAATCAGCACTTTCTGATCTTTTACTTGATTGTTTAGACGAAGTTAATCAAGAAAAATTTCCTAATTCAGCACTTTCAAATCCTTCTGAAAAATATTCTAAAATATTAAAAGTTAAGCGCAATAGTGCACAAATTAAGCAACCATCACTTTCACATGGTTTTGAAAGAAATCGCTCGATTATTACGAATGCCATGATGCATTTAGGCAAAAAAAATGTGCTAAATATTGACCTTGAAAACTTTTTCGAAAGTTTTAACTTTGGTCGAGTTAGAGGCTTTTTTATCAAAGATAAAAATTTCCAATTAGACCCGCATATTGCAACGGTTATTGCACAAATAGCTTGTTACAATAATCAGCTCCCACAGGGAAGTCCATGCTCACCTGTAATAACCAATTTAATTACTCATATCTTAGACATTCGACTCTCAGAGCTTGCGACAAAATATTCTTGTACTTATACAAGATATGCTGATGACATCACTTTTTCTACGAGAGAAAAAGAGTTCCCTCCAGATATTATGCAAGAAAAAAATGGTCAATATACTGTTGGAAAGAAACTACGCTCTGAAATTAAACGTGCGGGATTTTTGATTAATAACAAGAAAACACGTATTCAATACCAAGACTCTAGACAAAGCGTAACGGGTTTAATTGTTAATCAAAAGCCAAGTGTAAGAAAGGAATACTGGCGTACAGCAAGAGCACAATGTAACGCACTGTTTAAAACAGGCTCATTTACAAAAAAACAGAATGGAACAATTGTTCCGGGGAATATTAATGAACTTCAGGGGCAATTAAACTTTATCGATCAGCTAGACCATTACAACAGATTACGTCAAAAGCCAACTTTAAATCTTGAATACAAATTGGTGGAACAAACCAAACAGAAAAAATACTTATTTAATAGTAGAGAAAAAATATTTAGTCAATTCTTATTTTATCGCCTATTTTATGCAAACGAGAAACCTACAATATTAACTGAAGGTAAAACAGATAATATTTACCTAAAGTCTGCAATTAATATTCTTGCAGCTGATTTTCCCCGTTTAGCTAAACCAAAAACACAAGATTCACCCTATGAGCTTTTATTGAATTTTTTTAATTACTCGAAACGTACAAGGTTTTTATTGGAGCTTTATGGAGGTACCGATTACTTAAAAGGTTTTGTTCAAGAGTATAAAAATAACTTTAAATGCTATAAAACATCAAAACCGAAAAATCCTGTGATCATTATAGTAGATAATGATGACGGTCCAAAGGGACTAATAAATTACATTTCTGGTATTAAGTCAGCAAATATCTTTCCACCCACATTAAATCTCAAAGATGATATTAGAAAAGCTGACTTTGTTCATTTATTCCAAAACCTTTATCTTGTTTTAACACCCTTAGGATCGAATGGTTCTACAGATATAGAATATTTTTTCAAAGATATTGATCGGCTCAAAAAACACAATGGTAAGTGTTTTAATACAGTTCAAAATAGAGAGCCAAATACTGATTTAAGTAAAGACTCTTTTGCAAACCATATAATCAAAACACATAAAAATGTTATTGACTTTAATGGATTAAAACCTCTGTTGGAACGTCTTGTGAGTGCAATTGAACACTACGATACTTGTATTTAATCGGTAAAATAATAAATTTGAACACAAATATAGATCTTGGACCAACCCCAGCCATCAAACAGACACCGCTTCGCTACGCAGGTGATTTTGATTGATAACTGCTCTCCACCCGTCAGTGATCCACGCTGAGGCAGACGCCGCTGCCAAGTGTGCCAAGGGCTGACCTCAACCAGGCTAACTCTCCCTCCTGTACTCAGCCAAGATGAGCAAACATGGGTGTTTGCTTGCGGTAAAGGTTGTTTTCTACCAAACCACTTTTCCTGCAAGCTCGTTGGCCGAGGTAAAATCTGCTGACAGAGCAAAGTTGTTATAATTAAGTTGTCAATGGGCTTGCAGGGCAACAATACCAGTCATTCTGACAAAGCAGAATAAGAGAAACACAGTCGGAGATTTATTGTATGGGACGCTTAACCTTCAGTATCAACATTACCTTGGACGGCTGCGTCGACCACCAGGAGGGAATCGTCGATGATGAGACACACGCCTTTTTCACTCGTCTTATGGACGAGGGGGGGGCGATGCTGTGGGGCCGAGTCACCTACGAGATGATGGAGAGTTACTGGCCAGCGGTAGCCTGCGGTGACGTGGAAGCACCTCCGGCGATCCGCGAATGGGCAGTCAAACTGGAAAACAAGCCGAAGTATGTCGTGTCTTCAACGCGTGAAAACTTCCTGTGGACCAACAGTCATCACCTCGTCGGCGACTTGCGCACGGAAGTGCAGAAGCTGAAGGACGCGACCCCTGCCGGTGTGCTCCTCGGTAGCTGTAAGCTTGCGACCGAACTTGACAGGTTGGATCTGATCGACGCGTATATATTCCTCGTCCATCCCAGGATCGTCGGCCATGGTCCGACCCTTTTCCAGGGGGGCCTGCCCTGCACGCGACGATTAGAGCTTGTTTCGACAAAGCCTCTGCGAAACGGCGCTGTCGCCATGCACTACCGGCGTTCCGACGTGCCTTGACCTTGACCGTGTGGAACTACAGAATGAAAGCAAAGTCAGCCTGTGACCCAGCCGCCCAACACGCCAAGGACTGCTCCCAACTAGGTGAATCCCTCTTTAAATCCTTGAAGAGGATAGGGTGTTTTCCAACAAACGCGTTATTGCATTTTCCTCTCTGTGCGAAAAGTTAAGAAAAAGGAACAAATATTTATTTATGGATGAATTTGAGAATACCCTTCTTGTTTTATTTATTTGTATGCTTGTATTTGTTCCACTGGTTTTAATCTGGTTCCGTCAAGGTGGGAAAAGTGAATCTGAGAATGCGCAAAAAATCAGGGGCCGCAAAAATAAGTTGTGGCAAGAATGGGCCGCAACTAAAAATTTGACCTACCACCCGCCCTTGGGCAATCCCAAACGTGAAAAAATCAACAGTGGCTTAAACAGTGATATTTTGAACCCGCAAGGTTTGAAGCAAATGGTAGCGTCGTCAATCGAGCTTTACACGACTGAGTTTGACAACTTTGAAGATAAAGTTCTGGGGTATTTTTCCAATGGCCAATTGAGCAATGATACCGATGAACCGATTCTGTCAGGCCAAATTGCAACTTATCCGATCGTGATCGGGCCAACGATCAATGGCTTTGGCAAGAAAGCCTATCAGGGCATCCGTTTATGTATACAATACCCCAATCCTCCAGATCAACTGGATCCAGCATATTATGGGCAGACCCCGGCCAAAAAGGCTCTTTTGGAGCAAATTCATGCTCACATGAACACGCTCTCTGCAAAAATCAGCTTCAAGCCGGGCCTGATCAAAATCGAGTGCGTGGCATTCCACGCGATCACCTACTTGGATCGCTTGCATAAACTGGCTTTGGATTTATTCGCGCTGTTGGGCGAATAAACGCTTGAGCGATGAATACACACGCGGGATTAAACCTGCTCTCTGCCTCATGAACCCCAGCCCAGTCAGGGCGACTGAATCTCAGAACGGGTCAGGGGGCCCACGCCCAGTGCGGCGGCCAGGCCATAAACTTCGCTGGCCATCTGCTGACCAGGACAGTCGGTGGCATAGGCCGGATCGGCGGGAAATTTAAAAGAATTGCGCTGCTGGTGGGTCCAAATGCCCTCCAGCGGGGCACAGGGGCAGCGCAGAGCAACCAATAGACGGCGCAAGGCATTCAGTTGGGGATCTCCTGGCAGGCGTTCGTTGAAATCGCCATTGAGGGCAATGCCGACATTGTTGCTGTTGTCTCGCTCGCTATGAGAGCCCATAAAGCCCAGGGGGCGGCCCTCATAGATGATCCCGGCTGCGTCGATAAAAAAATGATAGGCAATATCCGCTTTGGGATCGTCCAGGGTCTGATGAAACACCTGCAGGGAGAGGGGCGTATACAAGCGGTGGGTATGGTGAACGGTGATGCGGGAGATCCAGCCACAAACCGACGAGGCCGCGGGATAAGGAACCCAGGAGCGCCCTTCTGGCATCACAGGCCCTGCGCCCCAGGTGCCCCGGCCGACAATCTCTGCGCTGCCCCCACCCAAATTGAGGGTGTAATTGCCCCCTTGTTCGGCGAAAAAACGGGACGCAGCTGGGACGGCACAAGCGGCTGAACGCGGGCCCATTTCGGGCAAAACCGCATCCAGATAGGCCAGGCCCCAGCGGTTGTCTGTTTCTAAGCTGCTCTCAGCTTCCCGGAGGGGTTGCGCCTCTGCCACGGGCCAACCAGAGACCAGGAGCAGGGCCACCATCAGCAAGTACTGCTGCAAACGGGGTTTAGTTTGTTTTGCCATCGGGAGCTCCGGGGCCAAAGGCCGTGCTGACATCCAGGCTGATCTCAGCCTGATCCAGGGCCAGGGGGGCCAGGTTAAGCAGGGTCTGGAGCGGCTTGCCCCCAGCATCATAGCAACTCAAGCGCAGGTCCCCTGCTCCATAGCGGTGGGGCTGGAACTCAGGGCCCAGCACCAGGGTCACCATGCGGCCACGGGTTTGGTCCACCCGCACAGGGCGGTTGAAGGCCCCATAACCCGGCAAGAGCGGATCTTTTCTGAGCAGGGCGATCCGCAGCAGTTGGCATTCGGGCCCCAAACCTGTAAAACTCAAACGGAGGTTTTTATCCGCGATCAAGGTCTGGAGACGGGGGATCGGTGTGGGCAAGGGTGTGGGAACTGGCGTGGGAGCAGGAGCCGGATCGGCAAAAGCTGGCACGGCACATAAGAGCAGAATCAGGCAAAGAAGGTGCTTCATACAGCTGAAAGACCCAATTCTGTTTGCAGGCCAATGAGAAGCGTGTCCAGCACATCGAACTGCTCAGGCAGCGCCCCTGTTGAGCCTGAGGCGATGGCCTCGTCGAGAGCTTCTTTCGAGGGGTAGAGATCGTGCACGACCAACAGGGTCTGGCCGCCTCTTTCTTCGAATGTGACTGTGGTGACCTGCCCACTCTCACCCCCTTCTTCATTGGTCCAGACGAGGCGCGAGTGCGGCGTCACTTCGAGGTATGTGCCATAAAACGCCATGGGCTCCGGGGCCGCAGGGTGGCTGAACACGAGACGGTACTGGCCTCCGACACGAAACTCCGCCTCGTAGGAGAGCAGGGTCAGGCCAAACGACTTCGGCACCCACCACCGTTGGAACAGCTCGGGCGTGGTCCAGGCCTGGAAGACAATGTGTGCCGGACAGTTGAACGTTCGCGTCGTAACAAGCTCACGCTCGGACTTTCGTTCTGCCGTTGTGGGGTTTTTCATGGGTTGCTCAATCTCTTTATGTGTGTCCATCGGACATCTCCTTCAGTTTTCAGCGTATGACAATATTCGTTACAGGGTGTTAACTTTGGCGCTCAGTAAGAGCCTTCTAATCATCGCCTGCGGCTGTCCCCATTTGTAATTGCTCGTTGCCTCGCAAACAACTGGGGCTCCCTTGGCTCTGATAGAAGCTCTTAAATTCTTCAACGACCTTGTCCAGCTCATCGAAGCGCGCGTCCCAGAGCTGGCGGTAATTCGCGAGCCAGGCCGCCTCTTCTTCCAGTTGGCTCTCACCGAGCCTGCAGATCCGCACGCGGCCAACTTTTTCCGTGGTGACAAGCCCCACCCGCTCCAGGATCCCGACGTGTTTTTTCATGCCCGTCAGGGTCATCTGGAACTTCTCGGCCAGGTCCGTGATCGACGCGTCGGCGCGTCCGAGTTGCTCCAGAATGCCGCGTCGGGTCGCGTCTGAAAGCGCGGCGAATGAGGCATCGAAGCGGGCAGCGGAGTAGGCCGGGGAGTAGGCCGGGGAGTCGCCGGGAAAGTAAGCTTGTGAGCGGGCAGGATTATACTGAACCATGTGGTTCAGTATAAAACACAAACACGATAATGGTCAACCCCGTCCCCCTATACCGACTTTGGGCTGAAAATCCCGCGAAGCCGGAGCGTCTAGCGATGTATGGGCGCCAATAATTGCAGCTTAAAACTGTTCAAAGAGGCCAAGACCTGAAACCCGTTTCCCTCAGCCAGAAACAGCCCGCTTGCTGGGTGATCGGGATCAGACAGGGCTTGAGCGGGCACGGCATGGCCAGGCAAATATTTGCTGCGCTTGAGTTTCCAGCCAAAGACATCGGCCAAAATCTGCCACACTTCATTGCCACTTTGGACCCAAATCTGCTCAGCGGCGAGATAGAGATGCGGCGGAAAGAGAAAGGGGCCACCCCAGCCCCTGAAGCCGCCCATGACATGCACCACAGCGCGGTTGGGGTCCCACGCGGCTGGCGTTTGTTTCAGGCCCTCCGGGTGCCACCAGGCAGAGGCCTGCAGACCTGCTCGCAAAGCCGAGGCGCTCCAAGAACTCAGAAACACACTTTCAAGCAGCGCATCGGGCAGGGTCTGGAGGATTTCCAAGGCCCGCTCTCTGCGTTCAGGCTGGCCCGCCAACCAGGCACAGACCTCGGCCAGATCCAGCAAGGTCTGTGGCTGCTGACAATCAGGCAATCCCCGATTTAGGCGCAGGAGCCATTCTTCGGGCCGGGCAGAGGGACCCAAACAGAGGTGATAGAGCGCATTGCTCAGGGCTTCTGCCAGAGGGGTTATCGCTGAGAAGCGCGGCATTAACAGCGGCAGAAACGTCTGCCAAAGCTGGTTCATCAGCGGCAGGCGGCTCGAATTGCCCAAGAGTGATTTGCGGCGGAGTTCCTCTGCCAATTCGGCCAATTCCAAAGGGATCTTTAGGTCTTCCACTGCAGCCATTTGAGGTAATTGGTATAGCGCTGGTGCAGATATTTGAGCTTGATGGCATCTTCAAAGAGATAAGCTGAGAGAGGCCCCCCCTGACGGCTGAAGGATTCCAGCAGCACCTCAATTTCTTGTAGACGCAGGCGAACCTCGGGTTCGGTCACGCCATCCAAACCCAGGGCAAAGGCCTCCGACAGGCGGGAAACCGGGTCATCGTTGTCGCGGTTGAGGCGATCAAAGGCGATACACGAGAGATCAAATAATCGGCGCAGCCAGCTGATTTTATCCACCCGGTAAACCGCATGGCCGGGCAATTCAAAAAAGGCCGCTTCGCTGTTTTGGATCAGTTTGTCGTGTAAGACAAAGGGCAAAATTTGCCGCACATCTTCGAGGGCCACTTCGGGATTGCCCCGGAACCAGGCCAAGGCCTTGCAAAAGAGCAGCAAGGTGAGCAAGCCACGCACCGAAATGCCATTTAAAGTCTGCTGGCCGAGGGCCAAAAGCGGGTCCATATCTGTTTGTTGGGCCATCACCAAGCGGGCGTCCAGCGGGGAGAGGCGCAGGGTGTCTTTGGTTTTGTATTCAAACTGTTCCCCGGCGGGTGCGCAGTATTCAAATTGACTGGCAAAAAATTCAATCCGGCGTTGCACAGGCAGGGGAATACCCACCTTGAGTACATCCTGGTAGAGCTGGTCCATTTCAACTTCGCTGAAAATAATCTCAGGGGGGACCACCTCTTCGGGGCGGATGTCTTTTTCGACCCGCGGAATGAGCTCACCCAAAAAACGGCTGCTGAAGTGCAGGGTCTTGACGACGATATCTATGCGGTCACGCAGAGCCTCAATCACCTGGTAGGTGCCTCCGCCCTCTTCGGCATTGGCGGTCATAAACCAGGCCGACTCTGGGCATTCGTAAATCTGGTCGAAGATCTCAGCGTAATTGTCGCCCATCACGGTCAACAGCGCCGATTGGGTGCGGGTGGGAATGCGGTTGTATTCGTCGATAATTTTCACCCGCATGCCCAGCCATTTGCGCCAGGCGATCTGGATTTCGTCCATGTTTTTGGCTTCGATCAAATGGGAGGGCAGGGGATTGCCAAGCAAATCTGCGATCGTCATTTGCGGCTGGCCGTGTTGAATCGCCCGGCGCACGTCATTGACGGGGTACCCCGCCAAAACCCCCATCAAAATGGCACTGGCGGTTTTGCCACGGCCAGGCCCGCCGATCAGCAGGCATTTGCGCCTGACGGCGAAGTTTAACAGCGGCAACAAGACAAAACTGGAATAGCTCTGATCCGAAGGCAGGTGCAATTGTTGGTCGCCAAATTCAATGCTCTTGCGGGGACCGTCGTGGTATTCGATATCGTAATAGGGGCTGATAATCGCGTGATTGACAATCCAGAAATACGCTTGGCGCAGTTTTTCGGCGAGACCCAAGGCACTTTGCCCGCTCGGCAGCCCATGGACTTCGTGTTCTGCCCTTGGCGCCAAACCCGAACCCGCAGGCCCCTGAAAGAGATCGGGAACGCTGCCCTGACGCAAATCTGTCAGGGAGTGGGGATTGGTTGGGGATTTTGAAACTTTTTGATACGAACGCAGGGTGGGATCCATGGTATTCTCCTTGCCTCAGCCCAATCCTTGAATTTGGCTTGCACTCAAATAGACCCAGCAGGGATGGGCATTGGGTGTTTTTAAGAGCGCCAAAAGGGCGGGCCGTTGCAGCGCTGGAACGTATTCCAGATCGAGCAAGACCCGGTCAATGCCAGGGGCCTTGAGATGGTTCAGCAAGGCCTGTTTAAAGGCTGCGAGCTGAAAAGTTTGGTTCTGTGCGACGCCGATATGGTCCAGAATCAGGCCTGTATACCCCCCCGAAAGGGCAATAAAATCCCCTGCCATGCCGGGCAATACCGGCGCGAGCCCCCCGATTTTGGCTTCTAAAACGGCAGCAACCTGGGCTTTGCGCGAGCGTTCGGCCTGGCCTGCGAGGTAGACAAAGCGTTGGGCCTGCTGGCCTTTTTCGCGTTGGTAGCGCTCCAACTCACTCTCTAGGTAGCGCTTGAGTGGGTCTGATTGTGCCTGAGCTGTCTGGCTTTCTTGCTCAGATTCACCCTCGCCTTTTTCACCGGATTCTGAGTCTTCTTCTGCCTCTTCTGCCTCTGCAGCTTCAATCTCTTTGCTCTCGGCCTCTTCCACCTCTCCCTCGGCCTCTATCTCTTCGCTTTCTTCGCTCTCTTCAGTTTCGCTGGGGCCTTCCAGCTCAGCTTCAAATTCCGGTTCGGGCATTTCATCGAGGTGGCTGGGGTCGATCAACGGGGCCTGATCGTCTGCAAAGGCCGGGGATTTTTCCAGGGCTTCGGCGACATGGGCTTCCATTTCTTCGGCTGCCAGGTGCACACCGCCACCGGGTTTGGCTGTCTCGGGCCGGGGGGCACTTTCGGTCTTTGGGGTTTCCTGAGGGGGCGGGGAGACGGGGGCCGTGCGCTGTACCGGTGCAGTCGGGCGCAGAGCCGCGGCAGAAGAGAGATTGCTAAAATTGAGAGAGCCCGTCATGCCCGATGTTTGCCTTGTTTCTGCTTTTGTTTGTGCTATTGTTTCTGCTTTTGGAAGGGCCATTGGATTTGTTTTATGGATTGACAAAGGCCCTGATTCACTGTTAAAAAACCAGTCTGATCGGGATCATATCAGATTCGCAGCAGGGAGACAACCGGAGCCAGCCCGCATGTTTGAACATCTCAAAACCCTCAAAGCAGCCCAGAGCCAGTTGGTTCAACGCGACGATATGCGCTTGCAAACGGCCCGCACCCAGTATTCCCAAGCCCAGGCCCTCTTGCAGGAATACAACCGCAGCCTGGATAAAGCCACGCTCAAACAGGCGATGTTGCTGCTCACAGGCTGTGCGCGCATGGCGCGCAGCTACGCTGAACCCTATCTCTTATTGGCGTATATCTATCTGGCCCTGCGTTTGCCCCAGCTTTCTCTCAAATACCTGCGTGTGGCCCAACATCTGGGCAGCCAAGACCCGCTTTTGGGCAAAATTCAAGCGGCCCTGCAGAGCGGTTTTCAGGCGCCCAGTGTCAAACGCCAAAATAACAAGGCCCAAGCCCACTTTGGAGCGGCAGACACAGATTATGATGCCCTCTACGAAGAGGTACAGGGGCTGTTGGTGCGCGAAGTGCGGGCCGCGATGGGCATTCCGCTGCCTGCGGGCCCGACGGCCAATCCCGAGCGTTTAAATGCCTTACACAGGGCCGGACACCATTTGTCTGAATCGATTGCCCTGATTCAAGGCCAACTCGAACTGCTCGATCAGGAAATGGACTGCAGCGAACTCTACCGCAAATTGCGCAGTTTGGAGAGTCGCTTGCGGCTTTTGACCCAGATTCTCGAAGGGTCCGAGCAATGTGTGGCCCTGATGCAAACCTTAAATGGTCTGGCCCAACGGGTCCAGACTGCCCTTTTAAACCCTTCTGAAATGGATTTGGAGACCTTCCTCGATCAATGTGACAGCATTGCCGATCAGCTGGATGGCTTTACGGCCAAGGGCTGGCAAATTGCCGAACTCGAAGCGGTTTACCAAGCCCTGATCGATCAAATCACCTTGCTGCAGGACAAGCTCGACAGCTAAGCCCGAATAGCCTGTAAATCGTGCAAGTCGCTCCAATCATGCCAATCATGTAAATACTGCCAGGGTCCGGGCGGGGTCAAACGGGCAGGGTCAAAGAGGATGCGCTGGGTCTGGGCAGGAAAGCGCTCTAAATCCAAGAACTCAGGCAGGTCATCCACAAAGAGATCGACAGCCAGTGAGGCAATCCGATCGCGTTTGGCCTCTTTGCTCAGTTCAAAATAGGCCTGTTCTGGGGGCAGGCCCCAGTGCTGCAATTCCAGCCAGTTGCGGGCGGCTGCGTGTAAGTCATAAGCGGGGCCGCGAAAAGGCTGACGGGTTTTGTGGCTGACAATAAACAGCTCATGGCCCTGGTCGAGCGCATTTAAGATAAATTCTGCCACCCCCGGAAAGGCCGCTGCCCTGTGCATTTGGCCGCCATAGACCTCGCCCTGTAAATAGATCCAGGCCTCCTCTTGGTTCTGCTGGCGCAGATAATCTCTGACTGCCTGTTTGTGCACAGGAATCTGTGCTGGTAGGCCGTGTTGCTCCCGTGCCAGCTCCCAGAAAAGTTGATCGTAGCTGACGAGGGTATTGTCGAAGTCCAGTCCGATGCGCATGTCTTGAACCACTCTTTGTTATACTGTCTCCTATGTTAACAAAAGAAGCCCCTCCACCACTGTATACCGCTTTGATTGGCTGCGGCCATTGGGGGCCCAATTATTTGCGCGTGATCCAGCAATTGCTGGGGGTAGAAATGCGCTGGGCAGCGGATCTCAGCCCCTCTCGCAGGGAGTCTCTCAGCCGCCAATTCCCCCAGGTCAAAATGACCGATCAGGTTTCAGATATTTGGGACGATCCCGCTGTGCAGGCCGTGATTGTGGCCACTCCCGCCGCCAGCCACCCCGAATTGGTCGAAGCTGCGCTGAAAGCTGGCAAACATGTGCTCTGTGAAAAACCGCTGACGATTTCTCCGGCTGAAAGTGACGCTTTGGTGGCGTTGGCCGCTGAAAAGCAGCGTATTCTGATGGTGGGCCATACCTTTTTGTTTAATACCGGCATTCGCCAGCTCAAAACCTATCTCAGCGAAAAAACACTGGGCCAACTCTATTACCTGCATTCAACCCGTACCAATCTCGGCCCGATTCGCAGCGATGTCGGCGCGATCGAAGATTTGGCCAGCCACGATATCGCCATTTTTAATTATTTGCTGGCGGCCTTGCCCGAAGAGGTCTCGGCCCGTGGGCACAGCTGTTTACCCCATGCCCATACCGATCTGGCTTTTATGACCTTTGCTTATCCGGGCGGGGTGCTGGCCCATGTCCATGTCTCGTGGCTCAATCCCGTCAAGGTCAGACAAATGACCCTGGTGGGCAGCGAAAAAATGGTCACCTGGGACGATATCAACGTGGTTGAGCCGATTCGGATCTTTGATGCGGGGGTGATGCAAGAGCCCTATTACCATGATTTTGGGCAGTACCAGCTTTTGCCCAAACAGGGAGATACCTGGATTCCCCGCCTGCAGCTCTCAGAGCCCCTCAAAGCGGAAGTGGAAGCCTTTGTTGCCGCGATCCAAACCCAGTCTCCCCCACTCTCGGATGGGGCCTTTGGGGCGGATGTGGTGCGCGTTTTGGAGGCCACCCGTCAATCTTTGGCGGCTGGGGGCGCCCCTGTCAAAATCGCTTCAGCTTAAGGATTGTCACGGCCTGGTTGTTTTGCTGTCAGCGGGTTTTGGCGTACAGGCCTCTGGCAAGACCAGACCCAACCCACAGCGCGAGGTAAATAGTTCTGTGAGTGTGTCCGAATCCGGGTGGGTAATCTTAAATTTTGCCAATTTGGCAAAGTCTTTTTTCATGGCGGTGCCGAGTGAGGGTCCCTCGGGTGAGCGCCCGAGCTGGCAGAGCAACGCAAAGGCTTCTGCTTCTTTGCCCTGAAAGAGCAAGGCATACGCCAAATTGAGCTGAATCCAAAAGCCATCAGGTTCTTGTAACCAGGCCTTGCGCAGCCAGCTTTCAGCCGCTTTAAAGTCTTTTTGAAAGAGCTTGAGCCAGCCCATTCCTTCGAGTAAGAGGGCCTCTTGGGGGAAGCGCTCAAGCGCAGCTGTTAAAACCGCTTCTGCTTCGGCAAAGCGCCCGAGGTATTGGTAAGACTCGGCCATCAGGCGCAGCCAGTAGATGCGATTGGGTTCTGTTTTCAGGGCCGCTTGAAACAAATCCAGGGCCTCAGCGTAGTGGCCTTGGTCAAAGGCCTTTTCGGCAGCTTTGGCTTGCGCTTGGCTTGTCTTCGTTTCCACCTGTGCCCACACTCCCTGAGCTGTCGAGGGCCAAGCCAGACAGGCCAAAGCCAAGCTGCAGGTCAACACGAGGCGCATGTAAAACAATTGAGAGAATGGCTTGAACATCTCTTTAGCTTAACATTTTAACTGTTTTAATTTCTGGGTACTAAAAGGGGGAATGGTAAAGAACACCGATTGAACTATTTTGACCCACTGTTGGAATCAGGCCCACTTTAAGTGTTTCTGGCGCGATATTCAACTGAAGTAGATTTGGAATGAGCACCAAACTGTGTAGGCTGAGCAGAATCAAGGTAGCAAACCCAGAATTTTCAGTCATACTCACGCCCAAGGCCCCAGTTGCAGCGAGACCAACCAGTTCACTTAAGAAAAAAATCTCCTTGCTCTCTGGCAAAAAAGCACTGCTCATATAGCTGATTAATAAGGTGGAAAGGCCGATACTCAAAGCCCCTTGAAATAAGCCTGTGCTGTGAGGAGCCTGAGCCTGTGTGGGTGTGGACAAATCAAGGGGCACAGTCAGAGGGTAACGGCTTGGCAAAGTGATCATCACAGCCCCTCTTTCGTCACCATAAGAGGGTTGAATCATGGCTAATTCTCGCAAAGTGAATCCAGAACGGGCAACCCAGGCTGCCAATCGGTCATCTTGTATGTCTTGTAAATAGGCATATTCATATTTTTCGTTGAGGGCTTGAGCCAACGATAAACCCGCTGTTTTTTGAATCAAATATCCCACCGCACAAATTCGGCCCTGCTGATCAATAAAATGGGGCCGCCGACCGGGATACTTATTTTGACTGGGAAAGATACCCGCCTTGCGGTATTGGGCTAAATAATGAAGCAATGCTTGGCGACGTGGATAATCTGATCGAGAAATACTTGTGGGTGTATGGCTCCGCAATTGGTTTTCGACAAAAGCCAAATGCGTCTGAATTTTGGCCTGTTCTGATAAGCTTTCTAGGTCTACTCCACTCTGTAGCAAAGCGCTATTGCCAATCACGGCATTTATGGGGGGCTGATGCTCTTGTTTAAGACCCATTTCATGAGTGAAAGGGAAGGATGCCTGAGAGAAATAAAAAATGACCCCGATTAGAACTCCAAAAACGCTTTTTGAGATTTTTTTCTGTTGATTAAATTGAAAAAACAGATTCATTGGTTAACCCCTCTTGTGTTTACTTTATGGTAAATATCTTAGCCTTTTCTGGGGGCTTTGTAAATCGCCAAGTCTCATGAATTTGCTTCTTTTGGTCTTTTAAATAGAAAGCAAGAATTATCTGCTCAAAGCAGATAATTGACATTAGCCCAGATCTTTCAAGGGCTCTGTTGTTTGAGTCTGCTATTTGAGTCCAATGTTTGAGTCCAATGTTTGAGTCCAAGGAGTCTGCATGCAAATCCCCCCTTCCTCCCCAGGCCAGAAAGCGCTACCTGGCCATTTTCAAGCCCCACCTGACTTGCGTCCGGCCCGCGACAATACCTATGTCAAACCCCCGATCCAATTGCCTTTGGAAAAAGTCAAACTCGAAAGTGCCCAAACCGCCGCCAACACCGAAGTGGCGTTTGTCGAAGGCCATGCACCCCTGACTTTAAAGCTCAACCCGACCCAATTCCAACAATTGGAAACCCTGCTCAAACGCTTTCCCGAGCTTAAGCCAGACTTGGAACAGCTCTGTGCCAAACCCGCTGGCAACCCCCAGATTTTGGCCCGCGACAAAAAAGGCCATACTGTTTTGGACCATTTACACCGGCTGGCGACCGAAAAAAGCACGATTGCCGGGGTCAAGCCCGAATCTGTTTTGCGCGAGTTGCTGCCCCGTTTGGCCGACCGCAACACCATCTACCAGGGGCCTCAATTTACCTGTGGTTCTGCTGCCCTGCAAAATTGGCTGGCCAAGGCCGAACCCGGTGAATTGGCGCGGATCATGACGGATCTGACTCTCAAAGGCAAATGCCGTTTGCAAGACAAAACAGAGTTAAAACTGCCCCCAGATTTGGACACCTACCTGGCCAAACGGGCTGAACTCAAATTTAACAATGGCAAAGACACCGACAAACGGGCGGTCTGCGATGTGCTCTTTCAATCGGCTGTGATGCAAGATGTCTCACTGGTCGGCGGCAACCGTGCCTGGAAAGGCCAGCCCAATGGGGTGATTGACGCTGGGATCAAAGGTTTTGCCTGGTTGACCGACTGGGCCGGTTACGATGCCGAAGGGGATGATGTCGGCCTGATGTCGCGCTTGGGCGGCGATGGCGGCGGGGATCCCTTGCTGTTGCAATCGCTGATGTCGGGAATCACAGGCCAGCCCTTTCAGCTGCAAACGCTTTTATCCAGCAATTCGGCACTGGAAAAAACCTTGAACCAATTGGCGGCCAAAAAACAGGAATGTGTGGCGCTTTACAAAAGCCCTTTGCACTATGTCTTGCTCAAAGACTATGACCCCAAAACCCGCATGGTGACCTGTCTGTCTACCGGCACCTACAATTCCAGCGAAGAAAAAATCCCCCTGGATAAATTTCTCGCCAATTGTGGGGCTCTGATTCTGCCCAAATAGTCCCTGTTTTGCCCAAATAATCCCTGCGGTATACTGTCTTTATGTCTGGTTTAAACAAATATCTGTTTTTGGGGGCCTTGTTGCTCCTGGCTTGCCACAGGGAAAGTGCCACGCTTGCGCCACCTGCACTGCCTCCGGCCACCACCGTCTCTGTGCAGCCTGCCCGTGTCGCCAAGTCAACCCAGAGGCCCTCAACAGCCCCTGCGCCCGAGAGCCTCCTCTCAGCCCAAGATCAATCAGATTGGCAAGCGGAACTTCAGGAATTGACCCTTTTTCCGATCACCGCCAGCTCCGACAACTCCGCCAACACGGGGCAAACACCAACAGAAACGGCAACAGACACCCCCACAGAAACCCCCGAAGAACTCAAACAGGCCGTGGCTCAGGTTCAGGCGGCTTCTCAGGCGCTCAAACTGGCCCAGGTCTCGGGCCAGGTCAGCACCCAAGCTGCGGCGCCCGTGGCTGAATGTGGTTTGGCCTGCCGGACTGAAGCAGAATTGGCCAAAGACCTGCCTTTAAACCAGCAGCAGTGGCTGGGAGGTCACAACGCTTACAATTACAAAGGGATTTTTAAAAACCAATTCTGGACGATCCCACAACAGCTCACTGCCGGTGTGCGTGTGCTCGAATTGGATTTACACACCCGTCTGCTCTCGGGCAAGGTGCGGGTCTGTCACGGGGCCAGCAGCCGCGACTGTTTGCTCAATCCCTTTGGGGTCAAAGACTATGCGCCCCTGTTAAAAGAGATCAAAACCTGGTCCGATCAGCACCCCGACCAATTGCTCATTCTCGAATTGGAAAACCATGTCAAAAACGAAAAAACGGTCTTGGAGCCGATTAAAAGCCTGTTTGGCCCCTTGATCTACCGGGCCGATCAGCGACCTGAAAACTGGGCCGAAGAAACCCCTGCTCAGATTGTCGCGCGGGGCAAGCGGGTGATCGTGGCGGATTTTGGCAAAAATCGCTTTGATGGCAAGCTGGTCTGGGACCAAAACGAACTGGCTTCGAATCACCTCTCCAAAGACTTTTCAGCTGATTGCCGTGTCAAAGGCCAGCCCATGGCGGGCAAACGCTGGGGGTTTTACGACGACAAGACCTTCGGCAAAGCCAAACCGCTGACAGCTGAAAGCATTCCCGGCTATTTGGCCTGTAATGCCCGCTATCTCAAGATCGATCGCTTGAATCCTTCGCTGATTGCGGCTCGGCACTTTGCCTGGGACACTCTTCCAGCCGGAAAGAGCTGCGCCTCTCTCTCTGCCAACGGTCAACGTTGGCAGGCTGAAAGCTGCGAACGCGCTTTGCCTTTGGCCTGCCGCGTCGGAGAGGGTTGGAAAATATCCGCTGCATCAGGGGACTGGTCTCAGGGCACAGAGATCTGTCGGCGCGAATTTGGCGAGGCTGCCAGCTTTGCGCCCCCGCGTAACTATTACCAAAACCACCAATTGGGTCAAACCTTGGCTGCCACCAGCAGTCCTGTCTGGCTGGGATACCGCGCTCCCTAAAGCCGGTTATCCGCAGATTATTTTCGCAAAATTTTCTCCATGGCTTTGCCTTTGGCCAATTCATCAATGAGTTTGTCGAGATAGCGGGTCTGTTGCACCACTTTGTCTTCGATCTCCTCGACCCGGTAGCCGCAGATCAGCCCCGTGATCTTGGACGCGTTCGGGTGAATCTGGGGGGCTTGGGCAAAAAAGGTCTCAAAATTGGATTGGTTGTCGATTTGCTGCTGCAAGGTCTCTGGGGTATAGCCCGTCAGCCAAAAGATGATTTCATCCACCTCGGCCTGGGTGCGTCCCTTCTTTTCGGCTTTTTGGACGTACAGGGGATAGACTTTGGCGAAGACCATTTTGTAAATTCGCTCTTGGTGATTCATGGGGGAGTTTCCTGGTTTGTTTGTGTGTGTATGTGATTGCATTATACACTGTATACCAATAGCCTGCCTTTATCCCTGAATTGGCAAATGGGACGGAAACTGTGAGAGGTGAATGAAAAATGCTATTCTAAGAGTAAATTTGGTAATAAACAAGCCGCTTCAAGGAGTCCTGCAGATGAAAAAATTAGGTATTTTAGTCACGGCCCTTTTGTTATGTGCCTGTAATAGCCCCCGTTTCTATCGGCATTTTCCAAGCACCTATTGGACCGCAGATAATCAGCTCAAAATTCAATTTTCTCATGCGGGTCAGAGTCAATATTATCAGGTCAAGCGGGATGGTACAGACTTAAAAACCATTGCCAAAACAGATTACGACCGCCCAGATTCAACTTATGAATCCGCTGATGGTAAGTATAGTTTTCTACTCGAAAGCTTTGATACCCCCGTGTCAGAGCAGTCAAATGGCTCTGGTTATAAACTTTCCATTCTGGATAAACAAAGTAAGCAGAGCCGTGCTTTGCCAGACTTGATTGTACATTCGGCCCAGTTTTTAGGCTGGTCACCAGATTCTCGCTATTTTTTAATGCAGGTTCATCCCCGCATCACGCCCGATGGAACTCTGCTTGTGGAGTTTTGGATTGTTCGCGCCAGCGACTTGCAGATCTTGAAGTTCACATCGGAATCATTCAAAATCAGTGCCCCCAAACAGCTGAGCAGTGCGATCTGGACCCAAGACAGTCAATTGCTGTTTTTGCTCAGCAATGGCAATCAATCCGAAACCAATTATGAACTCTGGAAAAGCAAAGCCGACGACATATCACCTGAGCAAGTGAAGGTCTTAATGGGCCAAGCAGGGGAGCGCAGCATAGGCATCCACTCACTCTCACCCAACAACCAGCAGATGATTTTGGTGAATGGCACCCTTCAACTTTTCTTTGCAGATCTGAACACGGGCAAGCTCAAGGCTTTGTCCGGTGGCACAGGCGGCGAATGGTCGCCCGACGGTTCTCAATTTGTGTTTCAGGCGGTTGCTGCGCTCGATGACCCAAAATATAAAGGTTACGCAGATCCCAATCGCCCACTGGCAGATATTATGCTCTATGATGTCAAACAAGATCAGCTTAAATCTCTGACTCAGACGCCCGCTTTACATGAAGAATTCCCACAGTGGTCCCCCGATGGTCAGTCTTTGGCTTATACCGTCAGCGGAACCAGAAACGAAGCCAGTGTCTTTGTGATCAAACCCGATGGCACAAATGCAATCAAAGTCAGCCGCTCAATTGCGTTGATTCAAGATATTCCAGAACCCTAGGCTCAGACTCTTGGGGCCAGAATCTTGGGCTTATTCAACCCGATCTGGATAAGCCCCAAATTTCAGATTCTGAGATTTGAGCATTCATTTCCGCAATTATGACAAAATTAATACATGAATTCAGTGCTTTTCAGGCGTTAAATCGGCTTTAAGCTTTGCTTCCCCCGGCTTGAATCGCAAGCGCAAAAAATGTATGATTGAGGCGTTTCGTTTTGTAGATTCGGGTTGGCGGGGGCGTTTTGATCAATCCGGGTTATCTGGGATCTCGTGAATTGTTCACAGAGAAGATTATCCAGATCTGATGAATTGTCCGAATTGGGGTGTTATCCCGTTAGCCCTCAGGGGTGAATCAGCAAAAAGGGGTGTTATGTGGAAGGGATGGGAATCAGGGGGTGCGTTTGGGCGGGTGATCAAAAAGGCCAACACCAGTAATACCCTTATCATAACATCTTTTGAGGTAGCATTCAGCATCGAATGTTAATGTATACAAATTTAGTTTTCTGCCTTTCTGGACGTTTGATAGAAGAGGTTTATAATTAAAAGGTGCGGCACACAGGGTAACACCGCATCGTCTTGACTGGCGCAAGACATAGGAAAATGAGTGAGGATATAAATGGAGCCCCTAAACTGGACTGCAAAAGAACGATCGACAGAGAGTATAATAGCATCTTCATTAGAAGTAAAGAATAAACCAGAATTATCTAAGCGGGCTATGCGCTGGTCTAAAGTTAAGCAAGAAAAACTTGAGAAGAGTAATCAGTTTTTAGAACTTTATAAACAAGGATTGACCTATCAGTATATAGGAGAGCAGTACGGATTAAGCAGAGAAAGGGTTCGGCAGATTCTGACAATTAACCCTGCATTTCATGACTATTTGAAAGAGCGGGAGCAAGCAGATATAGATGCCGAAAGAGAAAAGACAGAGCGCATCAAGCAGGAAATTTATTCAAAAAGCCTAGCGGTACTTTATCCAGAGAGAGTCACAGAGTTATGGGATTATGAAAAAAATGGAGAGCTTAATCCGGAAGAAGTTGGCGCAGGAACGGTTACTCAAGAGGTCTGGTTTAAATGCCCAATTGATGGGCATTCCTGGAAGAAAAAGCCAAATGACATTACTACAAGTTGGGTTAGAAGTGGAACTAGTGGATGCCCAGCATGTGCTGGCAAAAAGAAAAAGGCTGAAAAACAACCTACTCTGATAGAGGTTTATTCCGAATTTGTTAGCCAATATTGGGATTATGAAAAAAATAGCAACCTTACTTTAGAACCTGAGAAAATAACGCTTGGGAGCAATATAAAAGCCTGGTTTAAATGCCCTATTGATGGACATGCTTGGCAAGCTCAAATTGCAGCTACAATAAAACAGCAATGGTCTAAAGGTAATCCCGGATGTTCTGTTTGTAATGGAACTGCAGAACGTAAGCAAGGTAAATGGAATCGCAGGGAACCGCTAGCCATTGAATTCCCTAATGAAGTTGCTAAATATTGGTTTTATGAAGCAAATAACAAACTAGGACTTGATCCGATGAAATTAACAGGAGGCTCAAGGAAAGAAGCTTTGTTTAAGTGCCCTATTGATGGGCATGACTGGGTTGCAACAATTACTGCAGTGGCAACAACCTCTTGGAAAAAGGGAAATAGTGGTTGTCCTGCTTGTCGAGGATTAATTGCGACTGATAAATCATCATTGGTAGCTCTCTATCCTAATTATGTTTCTCAGTATTGGGATTACAAGAAAAATAATGATTTAAAATTGTATCCTGATAAAGTAACCAAAGGTTGCAATCAAGAAGCTTGGTTTAAGTGTTCACAAGATGGATATGAGTGGAAGACAGTTATTAGCAGCATTAGGGGGAGTTCTTGGGATCTAGGTAATAGTGGTTGTGTTCGTTGTAGTGCTCGTTGGACTTTGGACGCAATCCGTCAATTTGTAGCGAGTTTAGAGGCTCATATTCCAAATCTCACTCAGGCTGAGCTATATAAAATTTTTGAGCAATCAGGCCTTTTAAATCCGACAAATGTTGAAGGGCTAAAGATAGTTAAAAACATTATTAAAGGAAAATTGGCAGGACAAAAACTGAGGGAGGTCATTCAAGGAAAAGGTGAAAAGAACACACCTGAGACGGAACTTGATTCAGGAGATGTTCTGAATGCAGATACAGAACTACAGATTGTTGATGCAGCACCATTATTGAGCGCAACCCAAGAAACAGTGTCTTTCAATACAAACAAAGATCATCAGAAATATATTGATGATTATAACGAATTACCAAAAATAAAAGTACAGAAAAGTCTGGAATTCTTGAGTAGTCAAGTCGTTGCTTCAGCAGATCAAGAGGCCATTGACTTTTTTACCGCTTCTAGACGCAACCGAATTTGGGCAGAAGTCTTTGAGGATGAGTCTGCTATCGAAGCAATTCAATCTTTTACAGATGAGGGCTATGGCCGTCAAGTGAGAGATCAATTTCTTGACGAATACAATCAAGCGCAAGATATGGCTATTCCATTGGGATGGGCATTTCGAGTTGATGGAAAAATCACACCTCCAAACTTAATGCAAAAGTTGGCCGCGGTGAGGCTACGTAGTCAACAACGAATGTTAAATCTTTCGTTGACTGGTACAGGTAAAACAATCGGAGGCATTCTTAGCAGTCGCATTATTGATGCACATCTCACAATCATCATCTGCCCTTTAGATACTATACCCAATTGGCATGGGGAAATTAAACTTGTTTTTCCAGATAGCCGGGTAACAACCAAAACCTTTAATCCTCACTGGACTGATACTAAGCAGGGACATCATTATATTATTTTGAATCATGAGATGTTCCAACAACCTTCAACACCTGTTCAGATTCGGCAACTGATAGAACGATATCAAATTGACTTAGTTATCGTGGATGAGATTCATCGTTGCAAGCAACGTAGTGATGATCCCTCTAAACGAAGGCAGATGGTTCTTGCATTAATTACTAATGCAATAGAGAAAAACCCTGATCTTCATGTTCTTGGAATGAGTGCAACTCCTGTTATTAACAACTTAAAAGAGGGGATAAGTTTGGTTGAATTAGTAACAGGTGTAGAGAGATCTGACTTAGGTGAGAAAGCCACCCTTAACAACTGTATGCGGTTGCATCAAGCATTTGTTACACTCGGGATTCGTTCTATGGTAAAGCCTAAAATAAAAATTAATAGGATTACAATCCCAGTAAATTGTACCCATCTAGTTGATGAAATTCGAGAACAAGGCACATCTCTCTTAAAAATGGAACAAATCCTTACTCGTGTTAGGATTCCAGCAATACTCAAAGAACTCCGCCCAAAAACTATTATTTATACCCACTATGTCGATGGTATCGTTGAGGAACTAAAAGCAGCAATTGAGGCAGAGAAAAAATGGACTGTTGGTTTGCACATAGGGGGAGATAAAAGTGGTCGTAATGACTTTATTAATGGCTCTTGCGATATTTTGATTGCTAGTAGTGCAATGGCAACTGGTGTTGATGGATTTCAAAGGGTTTGTGATCGTCTAATTTTGAATATACCACCCTGGACTAGCGCAGAACTGGAGCAATTAGAAGGGCGCTTGAACCGTCAGGGACAGGTTCATGATTCCCTTACAATCATAATGCCTGTAACTTACGGTTTAGATGATGGAGAACGTTGGAGTTGGGATGAAGGGCGATTAGCTCGTCTTCAAAACAAACAAACAGTTGCCGATGCTGCAGTTGATGG
Organism: Candidatus Blackallbacteria bacterium; assembly: GCA_051715345.1. Lineage (GTDB taxonomy): Bacteria > Cyanobacteriota > Sericytochromatia > UBA7694 > UBA7694. Next base: position 41,662 of record JBPXJQ010000020.1, on the reverse strand, counting down.
TGTAATGCCTGAAGGTCAGTTACGAACTGAATCTCAAGCATTTCGAGATTTGCGTCAGTGGTTAGAACGGTTGAAAACAGGTGAACAACAATCAGCCATTAGGCCTAAAATCTTTGTTCCGCTGCCAACTGTTAACTTAGAAGAAGTCCAGAGACGCAATGTTAGGTATGGTGACTTTAGTCGTATGAATGCCCGTTGGGATACCAGCTACAGTGATACTACCTATAAACGTTTACAAAGCAACCCAGAAGAATGGATGCAATACCATACGTTTTATCAGAGTGCTCGAAAAAGTTGGTCTATTATTCCGTACGAGGAGGCTATTAAATGGCTTCAGAAACGCTCTAATTTAATTGTAGGTGATTTTGGCTGTGGTGAAGCACTGATAGCAAAAGCTCTTACTGGTAAACATACAGTTCATAACTTTGACTTTATTGCTATAAATGATTCAGTTATTGAGTGTGATATGACTCGTGTGCATCTAGAAGATAGCTCCCTTGACGTTGCTATGTTTAATCTATCTTTGATGGGATTAAACATTTCTGATTACATTCGGGAAGCCTCTAGGACACTTAAACTAGATGGGCAACTTTGGATTTATGAAGCAACATCCCATATTAAAGATCTTCAAGGGTTTATTCAAGGACTTGAGTTATCAGGTTTTAGGATAATTGAAAACACGGAAGTATGGAAATTTAGGTATATTCGAGCAATAAAATCAGAAGAAGTTGAACTCTCTCAAATTAAAATACACTTCTAAATCGGATTTAAAGTTAATTAGCTAAATTTAAGGATAAAATAATTTGTATGGATGTGAAATTCGAAGTTTCTGACAAGAAATGCTTTGAGGCGTGTTATGAGAAGGCTATAAGTGAAATTAATGAAAATGGAATGCAAATTAAGATATCTGAAGATGCTGTCGGATTTGGTATTGAAAATGAATTAATTATTGGATTAGTATTCATTTATAATTCGGCACTTTCAGGGATTACATGGGATATACTCAAGCCTATTATACAAAGTAAATTATGTTTATTTACTAAATATTTAAGAAAAAATGATAAGGTGGTTGTTTATTTGGAAAACAACAATAGTCGTTTTGAGCTTGAGATCCCAAAAGACTTTCCTAATGTGGAGATTAATATTTCTGAAAAATTGCGAATCTCACTCAAGAAGTGAAATATCATTCATTAAAATGGTATTTGTTTGCGTTTTATTTTCAATTAAGACATTATTTTAGAAATATTATTCTTATGAAGTGGTTCAAGGTAAAATTCAAACCATTTCTCCCAGATCAGATAACATTGTTCATTAACCAGAACGCACAGCAATTATATGAAGTTTTAATTAATCACTATCCAGAATTAACAAACTTGCACAAGTATGTAACGCTTGAACTGGCTTTTACTTCTGTCGAATTCCAAGCGACAGCTGCTTTCTTTGCATTTAATTTACTGGAATCATATTGGTCATATGACTCAAACATATCTGATATAAAATTTCTTTTAGCACGTGGACTACCTTGTGGTGTTAAAGTTAGGTTATCTAATGGAAGCCCTCATGCAGTGACGGTCATTGGGTTTGATGATACTGTAGGTAAGATAATTTATCATGATCCGCTGGGAGATCCGGCCTTTGACTATAAATTGTTTTGTGGCTATGGAATAAGATGTGATTATGCAGACTTCTACAGACGGGCGGGAAGTGATACACTAACTATACTGTTTTATGCTTCTGATGAACATGTCGATATAATCAATGAGATACATCAGCTTTACCATGGAAGAAAGCTATATTATTTCTCTAGGCTGAATGGCCTGAGCCTCTATACCTACTGACAAATAGGGGGCATCCTTAGCTTTATAATCCTCCATTTCGAGATTTCGCAGATCCCAGTTTATGTTAATATAATCATTATGAAAGCGCGTTATCTCAACCCCTTCACAGACTTTGGCTTCAAGAAGCTTTTCGGCGAAGAAGCCAGTAAACCCCTGCTGAAAGATTTCCTCAATTCCTTGCTGCCGCTGGACTATCCGATTGCTGACCTCAATTTTCGCAACGCGGAGCAATTGGGAACAGGCGAAGATCAGCGCAAAGCGGTCTATGACATTTATTGCCAAGACACCCAGGGCAATTACTTCATCGTAGAGATGCAAAAATCCAAGCAAAACTTTTTCAAAGACCGCACTGTGTTTTACACGACCTTCCCAATTCGGGAGCAGGCTGAAAAAGGCCCTTGGAATTATGAGCTGAAAGCCGTGTATTGTGTAGGGATTCTCGATTTTGTGTTCGAGGAAGACAAGGCCAATCCCGATTACTTGCATGAAGTGAAGCTCAAGAACCGACACAACAAAGTTTTTTATGACAAGTATGCGCTGTATTTCATAGAGATGCCCAAATTTCACAAGGTTGAGAGCGAACTCGCCAGCCAGCTCGAAAACTGGCTTTACCTCATCAAACATCTGGAGGAATTTCCTGATGTACCCGCCAAATTTCAGCACACCATTCTTGAGCAAGCCTTTGAAATTGCTGAATTGGCGCATCTTACTGAAGAAGAGCGCAAGGCTTATGAAGACAGTTTGAAACATTATCGGGACATTCTCAATATTGTGGATACAGCCCGTGATGAAGGCAAAGTAGAGGGCTTTATTGAGGGAAAAGCTGTCGGTAAAGAAGAGGGCTTAATCGAAGGTGAGCTGAAAAGAGCAAGAAAAGCAGCCATCCAAATGAAAGCCGATAAAATGCCCATCAGCAAAATCTCAGAATATACAGGGCTTTCCGAAGAAGAGATCGAGAATCTCTAAAATGGCTGTGCCAGCCATACTTTTTCCCGTCTCGCCTGCCAACAATCCGCTTCAAACTGACTCCCTTCAGTCGCAGATTAAGCGGAGCGATAACTGCTCTCCACCCGTCAGTTATCCACGCTGAGGCAGACGCCGATTCCCATCGTGTCAAGGGCTGACCTCAACCAGGTGTTTTACTGTCTCGCCTGCCAACAATGCCCTTCAACCTGTACCCCGTCAGCCAAAAGATAATTTCATCCATCTCAGCCCGTGTGCGCCCCTTCTTTTCGGCTTTTTGTAATATACATCGGGTAAACATTGGCGAAGATCATTGCGTGAATTTTTTGTGAGTGATTCACGGATCTTTTTCCTGATTATGTATGTGTGTTTATTATGCACTGTGTGTTGCTCAATGTAGGCTAACCCTGATACATAATTTTCAAGAAAAAACAGCAGGCCAAGGGCCTGCTGAGGGGGAATTTGTCAAATCTTTTATTTTTGAGCGGCTGTTGGACGGGGCCCCATTGGGCCAGCGAAACCTCTATGAAAAGGAGCCCCAGCGCGGGGTTTGCCTTGAGGGCTTTTCGCGTCTGGATGTGCTTTTTGAAAGGTTTGCATTTTGGCTTTGCGCTCTTCAGAGGTCATGTTTTTGAATTCTTCCATTTTGGCGGCCATTTCAGGGTGAGCGGCTTTAAATTGTTCGGCCTGTTTTTGGCCGAATTCTTGCATTTTGGCTTTGCGCTCTTCAGGGGTCATGTTTTTGAATTCTTGCATTTTGGCGGCCATTTCAGCTGGCATGGGAGGGTGTCCCGCTCCAAAAGTTGGGCGTTGGCCGGGAGCAAAACCAGGATGCTGACCCAAAGCTTGGGTTTTATCGAAAGTGGGGCGCAGACCTTGCGGATGTAATTCTTTCAGTTTGGCTTGGCGCTCTGCGGGAGTTAAATTTTTGAGGGCTTCCATTTTTGCTGCCATATCAGGATTTTGGCTTTTAAAATTACGCCAACGCTTTTTTAAATCGGCAGGTTGAGTCTTGTTGTCTGTTGTGCCATCAGACAAGACTGAAAAGAAATCCTGAATGGCTGCTGTGCTGATATCCTCTGTTGCCGCTGATGTCAGACTATTGCTATTGAGTGCTGTTGCTGTCGGTAAATTGGCTCCACTACCACAACCTGTTGCTAAAACGGCCAATGTGCAGGTGGCTACTAAACTTTGTAGCAAACGGGATTGCGAGTAATTGAATTTCATTTATTTTGCCCTCTGAATGTGTATTTTGAATTCGAAAACTTTATTACAACACCTTATAGGTGGGATATCGTTCATCATTGGGAACAACTTGTTAAATGAGATTAAGGTTGGCTTAGATAAACAAAAAATATGGGTTAACTTAAAGTTCCTTACAGAGAATCCAAGCAATTCAGAATAGAATCCTGTTCGATGAATTGAATTATGGGGAAAGTTTGACGGTTTGCTATTCTTCCAGGCAGACTGTTGCTGCTAAGTTCGCGTTGCTCCTCATTTGTTGAACGGCAAAGGCCAGAATCAGCACCACAAAACTGGCGATCCACAGTTGGGCTCCGGGTCCAGGAACAATGGCGACCTCAATGGTGCAGCAGGCACTTTGCATCATATTTAGTGTCGGGACGAAATATACCAGAGAGGAGAGAGCGATTGCAACGAGTGTCATGCCAGCCCCGAACCAACACAGTTTCTTGGAAGGGAATGGCCTGATTTCTACCAATAAATAAAGAGCCACCGCCAATACCCCAAAAAGATTGGCCGTCCAGGCCCCAAAAAGATTGCCGTGCATCAACAAACCAAGCCACCCCAATGAGAGACATTCAAGCCCCGTATAGCCTTGAAAATTCGGTTGGGGGAGTAAACCGTAAAAATTGAGGGAGATGAAATAACAACCCAGCGCTAAAATAAAAACGACGTTTTTGATCAGCTGCTTTATCATAAAATAATGGACCTCGAATTTTATCTATATTATCAAATTTCAAAGGTCGCTCACTTCGGCCAAACGTGCGGGCTGAGCCTCATATCTGCATGGATAACTGCTCTCCACCTCTCAGTGATCCACGCTGAGGCAGTCGCCGCAGCCAAGCATGCCAAAGGCTGACTTAATCCTGATTCCCCCACTGTTCGGCCCGTTGTCGAGAAACTTCGCCCACACGCCTTCTAAAATGACTGCCGCTCTTCGCTAACTCGACCTCCGCTTGGGCCTGGCTTGACGACAAGACAAAGGTTTGCTAACTTGAATTCAGCTATTAATACAAATACATACAGTAAGGTGTGCGCAATGTCATCAGGTCTTGCGCGGGAGACTCCGGCATTCATGCCGGAGAGGCAGAGCGCATCCGGTGTAAGCCGGACGTGTCTTTTCCACACTCCTTTCTATGTGTATTTTGTTGAATACTTTGTGATATTATATGAACATGATTATTCAGCGAACTATTAAACTTAGATTGCGCCCAACACCTGAGCAAGCGTCTATTCTGACTCAGGCAATTCAAGCATATACAGACTCTTTTAACCAAGTCTCTGCTTATGGTTGGACGCATAAAGTGTTTAATGGTATCGAACTGCATGAGGCCACCTATCGTACTCAAAGAGAGCTGTTTGCTTTGCCTTCTCAATTGGCTATTTCTGCCAGAATGAAAGCAACTGAGGCATTGGTTTCTGTCAAAGCACTTTTGCGCAAAGGGAAAAAAGCGCATCAACCGCAATCTCTGCGCTGCCCGATTCGCTATGACCAGCGTTCGTATGGACTTTGGTTTGACAGAAGCGAAGTCTCTCTGCTGACTTTGCAAGGCCGTTTGAGAATCCCATTTACGATTGCCAAGCATTACCAGCAATACAAAACTTGGCAACGTTGCAGTGCCGATGTGATTCAAGACCGCAAAGGCAGATGGTGGCTGCATGTAGTCATGAGTAAAGATATTCAAGAAATTCCACCCAATGACACTGATGACAGTTTTGTTGGGGTTGATTTGGGGATTGTAAATCCTGCTACAGATAGCAGGGGACAATTTTATGGTTCTGAACATTGGGAAGAAGTAGAGCGCAGACATGCTGTTTTGCGCTCTGAGCTTCAGTCTAAAGGCACTCGTTCTGCCAAGCGCAAATTGAAGCGCACTTCTGGCAGGCAGAGACGTTTCAGACGCGATTGTGACCATGTTCTGAGCAAACGACTTGTTCAAACGATGGAATCTGGGCAAACGCTGGTGTTTGAAAATCTGACAGATATTCGTGGCAAAGTCAAACTGAAAAAAGCCCAACGCAAGCGGCTTCACAAATGGAGCTTTGCTCAATTGCAGGCATTTGTTGAATACAAGGCGCAGGCTCTGGGAGTCAGTGTTGTTTTTGTTGACCCCCGTTACACCTCGCAAAAGTGTTCTCAGTGCAAGCATGTGTCTCGCTCCAATCGACCTGAACAGTCTATTTTTAAATGTCGTGTGTGTAAATTCACTTGCCACGCTGACCACAACGCCGCGATTAATATTCGCGCCAATTACTTGCAATTTAAAGGGCTGTCTGTCAACCGGCCTATTGTAGCAACTCAAGGGGACATCTCCTTCGGTTAGTTACAAGCTCCGGCCTTCTAGGCCGGGGTCGTTGACTCCGAGAATCAGGTCCAGAAAATGATATGTTTTCTCTCGTGGAATATTTTGATGTAAACGAATATGAAATCAACACATAACAAGGTAATTGCACTCAGACGCTTCGCTTCGCTGCACGCTGCTGAATTGTGGCATTAGCGAGATTAAATTTCAATGTAAAAAGCATAATGGCGACTTAAATCTTATGTTTGGAATAAGCGCGTGGTTGAGTCATTTGTACAAATTCCTCTCAACTGTTCTGGCTTGAACGCATGGCCAAGTTTTTGTGTCTGATTTTATACCACCAAAACCTGAGACTAAACGCGCCCTGTAGAACATTTTGCATGCCGATAAAGAAGGGAACCCAGACAATCTTGTCGAAATCAAATCTACACAGACGCTGGACACCCAGATTTATTAAAATATTTGCTGGCCAGCTGTTCTTTTTCTGTTTTTTCTTGATTTTATTTGGTTATTTTTTGACATTTACAATCCTGTATCCCTATTGGACGGAAGGAATCGATAACTTTTTGATCTTGATGAGTTTAACGTGGGGATTGGCCAGTTTCGTCCATTTGGCATGGCTGGTCATTCTCAGCCTCTCTCATAAAACGCCAGAGAGAGCCTTATTACAGGTGGGGCTTTCGGTCTGCGGGATGGGTCTGGCAGGGCTTTCGATGTTTATTATGGTTGCTCAGACCTATACGAGCCATAAACTGGTTAAGGTCGAGACCGTGGGAAATAAAACTTTTTATGTCTACGATGCCAGCTTTCTCGATATCGCATGTCGTGTCGATGTTCAAAGCGGGATTTTTCTTAAAGCGTTTTATCCCGTCGATCCTGGCTGTGATCCACAGGCTGTCCATTTTATAGTCAAAGGTCAAGACATTCAGATACAGCTAGGTCAAGGTCATTAAGTTCACATTGTGGTTCAAAGAGCCTGGAGAGAATGTGTGCAATACTTAAACTGAGAACAACACAGCCCTGTTTCAGGGAAAGAGAAGTGAACAAATGCCTCCTATCAAAGCTGAATATCAACACCGCGGCCCCATACCTCAGGATGTCATCGCAGCTGTAACCTTTGAAGCTCCCCCCCTGCTTGAAGGTCAGGTACGCTTAGAAATGTTGGCGGCCCCCATCAACCCCTCCGACCTGCTCACCTTAACCGGACAATACGGCATCTTGCCACCCCTGCCAGCCATTGGCGGGAATGAAGGTGTTGCCAAAGTGATTGAGCATGGCCCAGGAGTGACAGCGCCTGCCTTGGGACAAACCGTCCTCTTACCTGTGGGGATTGGCTCTTGGGCAACCCAAATGGTCGCTGAAGCCAAAATATTGATGTCCTTGCCCAATGACGTGGATCCGATTCAACTCTCAATGCTCACGATCAATCCCCCAACAGCTTCGCTCATGTTAAGTGAGTTTGTTGAGCTAGCGCCCGGTGATTGGGTGATCCAAAATGCCGCCAACTCTGGGGTGGGTGCCTATTTGATTCGCTTAGCCAAGCTCAAAGGTTTAAAAACCGTCAATGTGGTTCGGCGCGCATCCCTGATCGAACCCTTATTGGCAGTGGGCGCAGATGTCGTGCTGGTGGACGGCGAAATCGACGGCCTAACACTTGCGGCAAGAGTAAAAGCGGCAACAGAGAATGCTCCGATTAAGCTGGGCATAGACGCCGTCGGGGGCGCGGCCACGACACGTTTGGGGGAGGCCCTTGCCGATCAGGCGACCCTGGTGAATTACGGCGCAATGAGCGGCGAACCCGCAATTTTAACAGCCCAACTCTTGATCTTTAAACAGCTGACCGTGCGCGGTTTTTGGCTTGCTCAGTGGTTTCGCACAGCCAGCCCCCAGCGCAGGCAAGCGTTGTTTAAAACGATCACGGCACTGATTGCCAGTGGTCAATTAAAGGCACCCGTTCAGGCCACTTATCCCATCCAAGACATCAAAGCCGCCATTGCTGCTGCCACAAGCACCAAGCGTGATGGGAAAGTGGTACTGGTTGGTGAGAGCCTTGGGACATAGCCCTCACTTTCCTTTCAGAGGGCTATTTTATTCGCTTTTTCTCTTGAACGAAAGATGAGCCAATAAGCCCGAATAGGCTAAAATAAAGAATGAAATCGTGTCATCGGAGAAAATGATATGGATTTAGTAGTGCCATCGCAAGCGTTTAAGTCTGCTTTTGAGCGTTTTTATGATGACTTCGCTCAAAACGATCTTGAAAATGCAGCGTATTATCTTGAAGGTAAAACTGATTTTCCAAAATATCTTCAGCGTTTGCGTGATGAAGCTGCGGGCCTAAATCTGCGGGAAGGCTATGTGCCCTGCAGTCACTTTTGGTTGATAGACAGTGAAAAATCTATCCTGGGTGCAATTCGCGTTCGTCACAACATAGACAATGACTTTCTCGCCTTAGAGGCTGGGCATATTGGCTACGATATCGCTCCCTCACACAGAGGAAAGGGGAACGGTAAGTTAATGCTTAAATGGGTATTGCCGAAAGCGGCTGAACTGGGCCTTGAACGCGTGTTGCTGGTCGCTGACGAGGATAACTTTGCATCACGATGCGTGATCGAAGCCAATGGGGGTGAGTTTGAGAAAATCGTTATGGGTCAGGTTTTTCGAAATCCCTTGGCCAGGTATTGGATCAACTGTCTTTAACCCGAACCAGGTCATGCCGACTGACGTGGTATTTCTGCATGGATAACTGCTCACCCGCCTCTCAGTGATCCACGCTGAGGCAGACGCCACTGCCAAGTGGGCTCAGCGCTTGTGAACGTAGTTCAGGGGCTCAGTTTGGATTTTCTCCCAGTGCTCATCTACCCAGGCCTGGGTCTCTGCAATGCCTTGGGCCAGAGAAATCTGCGGTGCCCAATTGAGCAATTGGCGGGAGTCGCTGTCGTCGAGCCAATAGCGGGCATCTTGACCGAGGCGTTCGCCCACCATTTCGACATGGTCTTCCCAATTTTGACCTGCGGCTTCCAGGCACATGCGCACCACATCGGCCACGGTTTCGGGGCCCGCCTGGGTAAAGTGCCAGGTGCGGTGTTCGGGGTATTCCAGGGTTTTGAGCGATCCGGCAATCACGTCTTTGACATGGATAAAGGACTTTTGTGCCGTTCCGCCGCCATGTAATTCAATCTTTTTGCCCAATTTGGAGTAGATCAGCGTGCGGGGAATAATTTTAAACAATTGCTGGTGTTTGCCAAAGACATTGGTGGAGCGAATCAGGGTCACGGGATAGCCAAAGTTTTGGCGCAGGGTTTCGAGGTAGAGATCCGCCGCCAATTTGGAGACCGCATAAGGGGTACTCGGGCGAAATTCATGGCTGTCGGCGGTTTGGGCCCCTTCACAGGAGCCAAAGATTTCTGCCGAAGAAATATGCAGATGCCGTTTGAGCCAGGGCTTGTCTTTGAGCCAATGGGCCAGCCTTGAAATCGCCTGTAAATTGGTGGCAAAATACTCCAAGGGAATCTCATGGCTCAGGGCCACTTCACTTAGGGCGGCCACCGTAAAGACATAGCTGGGAGATAATTTGTCGAGCAGGGTAAAGACCATTGCGGATTCGTGTAAATCCATATGGTGGAAGTGGAAATGCGCTTTGTGAGCGGAATGGGCATAGGGCAAAAAATACGCTGCGTATTCCCGTGAGCGGCTGATACCGTGGACTTCAAACCCCTGTTCCAAGAGCGCGGCAACCAAATGGCTGCCCGTAAAACAATTGCTACCGAGAACGACAACGCGTTGCATTTAAAGAACCCGCTTAAAATTTATGGGCTGGAACCAGGCCCCGGTCTTCGAGATAGGTCTGAACGCCCCAATACATCTCATCGCGGTCGGTAATGCCGAGTTTTTTATTCACTTCGTATTGGTATAAATAGGCGCGATCTTCGACTGGGTCGCCCCATTCAATGCCTTTGATCTTGTTTTTGATCGAGCCAAAGAGCTTTTCAAAATTGGAGATAATCGGCAGATCGTCGGCATGGACCCGTTCGTGGATCAAGACGGAGGCCTTTTCGGCATCGCGCATTTTCCAGAAACGATCGTCGAGCACCATATCCCGAAAGTGCAATTTGGCAGTGCCTTTTTCGCGGGCCACAGCCACCCAGGCGGCGTAGATATCGTGTTTGGCAAACATGTCGTGGATGCCGTCATCGGCCAAGACAAAGTCGGATTCGTCCATGCCACGCAGGGCTTTGCCCATTTTGGGATCCACGGCGTCGATAATTTTAAAGGTCGGTTCGAGGGCGGTTTTGATCGGAACGGGCATATTAGCTTTGCTGTATTGGGGGGTGGTGTTGGCTTTGCCAGCGGCAACGGGATCAAAAGCAGGTTTGGCAGCAAATGTGAGTGGGGTGCTGGGGACGCGGGTGTCTGTGGCCCGGCTGAGCAGTAGTTGATCGGCCACGGCTGCCGTGGGTTTTGCAGAAACGGGGACTGAAACGGCTGGTGCGGTTTGGGGTATGACAGGAGCGGAAACGGGCCGTGTAACGGTTTCGGGACGATTAAATGTGATAGCACCAACCATGATTCAAACCTCATCAAACATACAGGATAAAGGTTATATAGAGGTTAAGGCTTTAATCCTTTCTTTATTTGGTTAACAAAAGGATAAATAAAGATAAATTTTAAATTAAGTTTGACCTGTGGGACTTGTCTGATTTATAAAGCCAAATGCCTGTGAATAAATGGTTCTGATAGGTTTTGGGGTTAATTATGGGCCCTTCAGATTGGGCAAAAAAAGTTAAGTTGAAGTAAACTGATCCCAGACAACCATTTTAAGACTTATATTTTTTCGAAAAACAGACCCTGGAGGCCCGCCAAATGAGTGATTTGAGCCGATTGACACCCCCCCAAACCCAGTCTCAAAAACACACAGTGCTGGGCCGCGTTTTCGGCCTGTGCCTCGCGGCCTCTCTGCTCTGGCAGATGCCCGCTCACGCCGAGGCGGATCTGATTGCGGGCCCGATGGTGGGCCATACCGACACCCATTCCAGTCGAATTTGGCTGCAAACCGACGAAGCGGGCAAAGTGCAGATCGAATATTGGGAGATGGGTTCGGCTGAAAAAAAATTCAGCGCTGAGGTCAGCACGGGTGAAAAAGGCTGGTTTACCGCTCTCCTGCATTTGCCTGATTTAAAACCCGAGCAGGCTTATGAATACCGCGTTTATCTCGACGGACAGGTGATCGAAAGCAAAAACGTTCAACGCTTCAAAACCCCGGCCTTTTGGCAAAAGGGCCAGGCTGCCCCCGATTTTCAGATCGTGATGGGTTCTTGTTATTATATCAACGACGATTGGATGAAATTGTTGGGGATCGAATACGGGGGGCCCCTGCAGATCTTTCAGGTCTTGGAGCAAGAAAAAGCCGATTTCATGCTCTGGTTGGGCGACAATGTGTATATGTCTCCGCTCGATGTCTCCAATTCCTGGCGCATGAATTCACGCTACCGATTGCAACGCTCCCAGCCCATTATTCAGCCCCTGCTGGCAAAAATGCCCCAGTATGCGATCTGGGACGACCATGATTTTGGCCCCAATAATTCAACCGCGGGCTTTCCCTTAAAAGCAGCCTCATTGGATTTGTTTAAGGCCTATTGGGCCAATCCCCGCTATGGTCTGGCCACTGAGCCCGGCAATTGGTCCCGCCTGAGTTGGAATGATGTGGATATCTTCTTGACCGATGGCCGTTATTACCGCGATGCCTATGATGTGCCAGAAGAAAAGCGCAAGCTCTTGGGGGATGCCCAATTGGCCTGGCTCAAACAGGAACTCAAAGCCAGCCAGGCACCGTTTAAAGTGGTCGTCATGGGCAGTCCGATCTTTAATCCCGTTTACAGCGAGAGTTTTGCCCAATACCCGAGCGAATACAACGACTTTTTTGACTTTGTCCAAAGGGAAAAAATCGAAGGCCTTGTCTTTATCTCTGGCGATCGCCACCATTCAGATCTCTACAAAGAGCCCGTGAAAAACGGCTACCCCTTTTATAATTTTACCTCTTCGCCCCTCACCAGCTTGCCGACCCAGATTATGAGCGCAGCAGAGCAGAATCTGCCCAAACGCGTGCCCGGCACCTTGGTTCAGCAACACAATTATGGCATGCTCAAATTTGAAGGCCCCCCCGGCAAACGGGTGCTGATCATGGAAACCCGCGATGCCAAAGGCAAATTGCTCTGGGAGTACCGGATACAGGAGCAGGAGCTGAGGTTCTAGTACTCGCCAAAAATGAAAAGTTGGCCCAAAGCGCCGTGGTCTTCTTGGCTGTACACGGGCAGTTGATCGGGGGCTGCGGTTTTGGGGTTAAAGCCTACGACGGTATAACTGGCCAAAATTTCACGGCTGCTGCTGACCAGCACCATGGATTGCACGTCTGCGTATTTGCGCTCACCCAGAATCAGGCGGTTGCGCTGGTTTTGAAAGACAAAGCCCAACAGCGTTTGGCCTTGGTGAACGGCATAGATCAAGGGGCCATCGTCAAATTCAAAAGGCCGGGCCTGAAAACGGGAGCGCAGAAAATGTTGCAGGCCTTCGAGATAGTCGCCATACGCTTCGGTCACACCATTGCCAGGCAGACCTGTAATCAGCTCAAAAGTCAGATTTTGACTGTCTTGCCGGGGGGCCAACTGTTTTTCCAGGGCCGAAAAAACCGGTTGCATGACCTGGGCCTGGGGTTTAGCCTGGGGTTCAGCCTGTGAGCCTGAACGGCCCAGTGTCACCGGGCCAGAATAATTGAGGTTGAGTGCGGCCTTTGCCCCACTTTGGCCACTCACCAGGGCCCGCAACTCGAGATTGAGATCGCTGCGCAGGCGGGATGTGCCAGGATAAGACAAGACCCAGGCCTTTTGCTCTCCCACATTTAATTGCAGGGCAATGGGCACAGGATGCACATAAAAGAGGTCGATGCCCCGGCGCTTGCTGACTTCGTCGGCATAGACCTGGGCCTGGGCCTGTGTGCGGGTTTGTATTTCAACGGGGATCTTATCTGGTGACAAGACGGCGACCTGCAATGGACGCTTGCTCTGGCTCGCACTCTGGCTCACACTCTGGCTGCTGCCCATACTCTGAGCTTGAACACGTGCCGGTATACGCCCCTGAGACGGTGTCCACGGGATCAGCGGCTGACAGGCCGCAAGCGTCAGCATCAGTGCCGCCAGGGCGGAGCCCAAAGAGAAACGCATCATCAAAGCGCTATTCAGTGGGAGGCCCATCGACTTCGGAAGCCAAAGCCGAATTGGGTTTGCCCGCCAATTTTTCGAGACTGGCGGCGATACTGGCCAAATGTTCGTTGTGTTTGTCGATCGATTCTTTAACTCCATACAGCACCTCTGCGATCACAAAGAGGTGGGGGGTTTGACGATCTGAGAGGTAACCGTAAAGCTCATTGAACTTGGACATAATCTTTTCCTTTGATTTTCATTCAAAGACCTTAAAAACCGTGCGCCAAAAAATGAAAGGCTCGCGTGAAGCGCCTGATGCTTATCATGGTAGCACAGAGCAGCCAGGCGGGAGAAGTCAGGTTTTGGGCGGGAAGGTGAAGAGCGTCGGTTTTGAGGCTTGGGCAAGCGCCTTCTTGTCTAAAACCTTCAAACCTAACACCTAGAACCGAATCCCCCTAAGGTATAATGGGTTGGATTAAACCAAATTCGGGCCCCGTGCCCCATTCAAGTCACAGAGAGGTCTTTGTCGCATGAAAGAAGTCGTAATCATTCAGGGTGCCCGTACCCCTTTTGGCCGCTTTGGCGGTGGCCTGAAAGACGTCTCTGCCATCCAGTTGGGGGTCGCCGCGCTCAAAGCTGCGCTCGAACGCAGTCAAATAGACGCAGCCCAGGTTGAACAAATTATCATGGGCAATGTGGTCCAATCTGGCCCCGACCCCATTTACCTGGCCCGCCACATTGGACTTTTTAGCGGCATGCCGATCGAAGCCCCCGCTTTGACCGTTAACCGTCTCTGCGGCTCTGGCCTGGAGTCGGTGGTGCAAGCTGCCCAGTTGATTCAATTGGGTGAAGCGGAAATTGTCGCCGCAGGTGGCAGTGAAAATATGAGTCAAATCCCTTATGTCATGCCCGATGCCCGCTGGGGCTACCGCATGGGTCACAGCCAGGTGATCGATTTAATGACCGCCTCCTTGATTGATGGCTGTACAGGTCAGGGCATGGCGATCACCGCTGAAAATCTGGCCGAAAAATACAGTATCAGCCGCGAAGAACAAGATGCCTTTTCTGTGCGCAGCCAGCAATTGGCGGGTCAGGCCCAGGCCTCGGGCCGTTTGGCCCAAGAAATTGTGCCTGTGGAACTCAAAGACAAAAAGCAAACGGTGATCGAACACGATGAACACCTGCGCCCTGAGACCACCGTCGAACAATTGGGCAAACTCAAAGCGGCCTTTAAAGCCGGTGGCAGCGTGACAGCGGGCAATGCCAGCGGGATCAACGATGGGGCCGCCGCTTTGATCGTGACCAGTGCTGAAAAAGCCGCTGCTCTGGGTGTCAAACCGCTGGCGCGGATCAAGTCCTGGGCCAGTGTGGGGGTGCCACCCGAAATCATGGGTTTTGGCCCCGTACCCGCTTCGCGCAAGGCGCTCGAAAAAGCGGGACTGAACATTGACCAGATCGATGTGGTTGAGATCAATGAGGCTTTTGCCGCCCAGTATTTGGCAGTTGAAAAAGCCCTGGAACTGGACCGCAGCAAGGTCAACCTCAATGGCGGCGCCATTGCCCTGGGCCATCCCCTCGGCGCTTCTGGCGCGCGGGTGCTGCTCTCAGCCATGTACGAATTGCACAACCGCCAACTGCGTTATGGTCTTGTCAGTCTCTGCATTGGCGGTGGCCAAGGCATCGCCATGGTCATCGAAAACAGCCAACTCTAGTTTTTGGCATGGATGACGCTGAAGACCTCTACGCATTGTTACAGGTGCATGCCAAGGCCAGTCCCGAAGTCATTAAAAAGGCCTATCATACCCTGATGCAAAAAAACCACCCCGATCGCGGTGGCAATTTGCAATTGGCGCAGCGCATCAACCATGCCTACGATATCTTAATTGATGGGGAGCGGCGCAAACGCTACGATCTCTGGCGCGAAAAAATTGCCCGGCAACGGGAGCTGATTCGCTCCGAGAAAGAGGCCTTTGCCCGCAAAGCCAAAGAAGAAGCAGAGCAAGTAGCGGCGATCAAAGCCGAGCCGGTCGAACTCAAAAAACTCGAAGGCAGCTACCAAGCCCCCATGCTCTGGGGCTCTCACCTGCTCCTGGCCGACGAACGCGGACACCGGGTGCTTTTGATGAATCTCAAAGGCGAGGTGGTCTGGAAATATGGCAAAAAGCAGGGTCAGAGCTTAAAAAAGCCGCATATTGCCCTGTTTACGCCAGAGGGCCATCTTTTGGTGACAGATACCGGCCAACAACAAGTGCTCAAGCTCAATCTCAAAAAACAGACCCTTTGGTCGTATACCTACCAGCAGCAATCGGTGCAGATGCGGGCCATGGCCCAACCCAGTTTTGCCACAGCCACTGCCGCCGGGGGGATTCTGCTGACCGACAGCGGCCACCGGTCTGTGTTTGAAATTGGCCCCAACCACAGCATCGATTGGCAGTTTCAGGGGCAATTGGCCTTTAACCTGAAATGGACCCACAGCCTGATCCGGCCCGAGGTCTTTTTACCGGTCTCGGCGTTTGAGCTTGAACCCGGCCTGTTTTTGGTTGCAGATCAAGGCAATGGCAGGATTTTGCTGATCAACCGCAAAGGCAAATTGCTGTGGATGTATCCCGAGAAAAAAAATGAGACCTTGGCCGCGGTCAATTTTGCATATCGCTTGAAAAGCGGTAATATTTGGATATCGTCGGATAAACTGATCGAAGTCAACCCCAAGGGAGAAGTTGTCTGGGAATACAGCAAGCTCAGCGATGTGGATATCAAGCAGGCCTATCCGCTTGAAGACAGCCGTTTTCTGGTCGACTTTTCCCACCTGGTCAAACGGGGAATTAACCAGGAAATTATGCAGCTGGATCACACGGGCAAAATTCTTTTCAGGCATTATTATTCCCAGCACCGCTTTATTTAGAGGGCAAAGAAACGTGGAGATATAAGGAATGGAAAATACAAAAATCCAAACGCTCTGGAATATGTGTCTGGAGCTCAAAGATAAGCGGCAATCCCTGCTTGAACAGTGGCGAAATACCCAACATTATCTCGACAGCAAACAGACCCTGATCGAAAATGAATTTGATATTCTGCGCCAGAACAATACCGAATTGGCGCAAGACGTGGATTCGCTCTATTCTCAATTGGCCCAATTCCAGCATTTCTGGAAAAGCTATTTTGGCGATGTGGTGGGCCTGCAACAGTCTTTTGCCCATTTGGGAGGGTCTTACCAAGAACTCAATGGTTCTTTTGGGCAACTCTACAGCGAATTGGCCCATCTCAGTGAAGATATCAAGGCCTTTACCTCCCGTTCGGATGCCTCTTCTGATGAATTAATGGGGCTGCGTGAGCGCTTTGAAGCCCAACAGCAAAAGCTCCAAGAAACCTATGCCCAATACCAAGCCCAAAAAGACCATCTCGCGACCCTCAATCAGGAAAAACGCTTGCAACAAGACAGCATTTCCAGTTTGCAAGGGGAGTTGGAATCACTGCACGGCCATTTTTCTGATCTCGGCGCGTCGCTGCAGTCGTTTCATCAAGAACTGGGCAGCTACCGCGAAAAATGGCAGCAAGAAAAAACGGCCCATTTGCAGGCCACCCAGGTTTTACAGGCTGAACACAGCGAATTGCAACAGACCCATGCAGAGCTGCAGACCCGTCACACAGAATTGCAGTCCGATCACACCCTGCTGCACAAAGAACATGCGGATCTCAATGCCAGCCACTCAACCCAAACGGAACATTTAAAAAGCGTAGAGGCAGAATTGGCATCGGCCCAGCAGACCCTGCTTGAGGCCGCTGACCTCTCCCAGACCGCCTTGGTTGAATTGGCTGAACTGCGCAAAGCGGTGTCGGAAGTTGATCAAGAGGCTGTTTCCAGCGCCCTGGCAGATTTAAAGGCCCAAGTGGCTGCTGCCCTGAGTCAATCTGCGGATACCGCTTCGGAATTGGCTGCAGAATTGGCTGCACTTCAAACCAAACAGGCTGAAACCCAGGCAGAATTGGCAACAACCCGAACTGAGCTGGAAGCCCAGAAAGCAGAGCTTGAAACGGCTCAAGCTGAACTGGAAACGCGTTCCGAAGCTTTAAAAGCGGTTCAAACTGAGTTGGCAGAACGCACTGAGGCCTTGGCCTCTGCCCAAACCGAACTGACAGAATCCGCTGAGGCTTTGACCTCTGCCCAATCTGAGCTGGAACAACGCTCAGAGGCTTTGGCTTCGGCTCAAACCGAACTGGCGGAATCCGCTGAGGCTTTGAAGTCTGCCCAATCTGAGCTGGAACAACGCTCGGAGGCCTTGGCCTCCGCTCAGTCTGAGCTGGAATCCACGCAAACGCAATTGGCTGAGCGTTCCACAGCTTTGACAGAGGCCCAAGCTGAACTGGCCGCGGCCCAGGCCGACCTGAGCAGCAAACAAGCCGCGTTTGAAAATGACCAAGCTGAGCTCAGGGCTGCACTCAAAGCCCGTGCTGAAGAAGCCGAAGCCGCTGTTGCCCATTTGGCTCAACGTGAAAGCCAAATGGCCGGGTTTATTCAGGGCTTCGCCGATCTGCGTGAGGCCCATGCCCAATTGCGCCACCAAATTGAACTCTTGCAAGCCCAACAGGCCCCGCTGAAACAAGAGAGCGACTTGCTCAAAAGCGAACAGGACGAGCTGCGCCAAAAATTGGCTGAGCAGGAAAACCAGCTCAAAGTGCTCAATACCCAGGTGCATGATTCCTCTGAAGAAGTGGGGCGCAAAGAAAAACTCCTGGCCCAACTCGAAAGTTATGGCGAAGAGTCCGACGCCATTCGCTCGGCCCGCACCGAATTGGTGGAAGAACTCAAAGCGGCCCGTACCCGCCTTGAAAGTCTGAGCCACAATCAAGAGCAAGCCTCTCAAGAGCGAAGCATGCTCTTTCAAACCTTGGAGCAGACCAGCGAAGGTTTGGAGCAAAAACAGCTGGAATTCAAGCAAGCAGAACAGGAATTGCGCTACCGCCAAGAACACCTCGAACAATTGGAGGCCTTTTTGAGTGGTTTGGAGCGCGTGCCCGAAGGCCCGCTCAATTTACCTGATTTAGACACGCCCACCGTGGTGGTTGAAGTCAAAGAGGTCAATGTTGCGGATCCTGCTGTGCTGGCGCAATTACAGGTGGCCGAAGCCCAGATCAAAGCTTTGGAAGCGGCTTTGGAAGAAAAAGAAGCAGCCCTGGAACAGGCCCTGCAGCAGTCAGCCGTGGATCATCTGCTCGACGATTTTGCCGCCGAGGCCGAAGCCCTCAACGAAGCAGATCTGGAGCGCCAGGCAGATATTGACTTGGCTATCTCGGAAGAGGTCGAACAGATCTCTTCGCTGCTCTCTGAGATCAATTTTGGGGCCAGTCAGGCTTTTGAAGGAGCCAATGCGCCAGAACTCTCAATTCTCGATTTGGACGATCCAGCTCCATTTGTCTCAGAACGGCCCCCTGCTGAAGCGCCCAAGTCGGAGCAACCCAAAGCCGAAGCTGCCAAAGCAGAAGTTGCAAGTGCCCCAGCTGCCAAAGCTGCCCCGGTGGTGGTGATCTACTCCCGTCAGGTCGACCGCAATGCCGATTGGGATCAGCAATTGCGCACCTATCTCGAAGAATTTGCCTGTTCCCATCATTGGTTGACGGGAACACAACAACCGGATTTTGGAGCAGCGATCAAAGGCTTGGTCTTTTTGCTCGAACCCTCTGAAACGATCAACGAAAACCTCTACCAAGAGGCCCAGCGCCGGAATATTCCGTTTATCAAACACTATGTCAGTAATATAACGCGTTTGAAGATAGATATTTTGGATGCCTTTATCCGTTAAAAATCTTTCTCTGACCCTCTTGCTGGCGGCAGGCCTGATCGGCTTTCCGCCTGCAGCGGGGGCTTTAGAGGCGGTTTTAAACTCCCGTCAGCCCCTGTGTTCCAAGCCCCAATCAGCTTGTCCGGCGCTGTTTAATCTCAACAGCCAAGAAAAAGTTGAAGTCTTAGAACAAAGCCAGGATCAGGGGTGGTTGCAGGTGCGTTATCCCCGCAATGGCCAAATCGGCTGGATTCCAGCCAACTCAGCCCAATTGATCCTGCCCAGTACGATGCGTTACAAGTCTGTTTTTCAATTTGCACCCAGCTCGTTTCCGGTTTTTGTGCTCTCAGACCCAGCAGGCGCTGCCCAAGGGCCGCAGGTCTTGGCTGGAAAGCAGCTCTTTGCTCTGAACACCCGCACAGAACAATTGGAACCTCCCCTGCCTCTGCGCTTTTTAAGCTCTTCGGCAGATCTGCTCTCCCCTTGCCAGGCCCGTCTGGGGGAAGTCAATTGCGTGAAAAAAATTGAGATGGACAAACAGGCTTATCTGCAGTTGCAAAGCGAGAAAACAGCCCAAAATTACCCCGATTACACGACTTTGTTGCGGCAGGAGAAGGGGCAAACCCTGGCCCAGGTTGCTTTTGCGCCAGATTTTTCGCCCACTTTTGCACTCCAGGCCACTGGCTTTGGGGCCTGGGGCAAATCGGTCTTCGCCCTCTTTCAAGAGTCTGGTGAGTCTCTGCGCGCAGTTTTGCCCAATACCAAGGATATCTTTGCCTTTGTGCCCTCCGAAATGCGCAGTAAAATCCGTTCAGATACCCTGGAAATGGTGGCCTTGGAAAGCAATGGCATCTTACACGTTGTGGCTGGGCAATTCGCCCGCAAAGAACGCCTGCTGATGCGCTTTCAGATCACCTCAGAGCCCCCTTGGAAATACCTGGGCCAGATTACCTGGCCCGAATCGTTGCCCTGGTCGTTGGGCAAAGGCCAACCCCGCATTCAGGTGGCCACCCAAGGCCAGGATACCTGGTTGGCTTTGGCACCAGCCCAAGACCCCGAGAAATTTGAATTGTATTTTTTCTCAGTCACAGGCACCCCGCTCTTTCATGCTGCTGTGCCCGGCTTACGCAGTCTGTGGCTCGACTCTCAGGCGAGACTGTGGTCGCTTGAAGGCGATCAATTGGTGATGCGCCAGGCGGTTTTTGAGGCCGAAAAACCTTGAATTCTGTTTATCTTTTGTCTGAACAGGCCGTGTTGCGCCCCGAAGTCCAAGGCGCTTTGTGGTTTATGCGCCCCACAGCAGAACTGCTCGAACTCGATCTGGAAGGGCTGCAGACCCTGCAAATGGCGTTGTCCATGCCGCGTAAACTCAGTCTGCGCGGGCGGATTTTTGTCCATTATTTGCGCTGTCGTGGCTTTCTGCAACTGCAAAAGGGCTCAACGGGGAGCGACCGGCATCTGGCTTCAATCGCCGCCCTTAAGGTCTGTCTAGAACAGGCCCAAACCCTAGAAACCCCTTTGCGCTCCCGCTCGGCTCCCGAAGCACTGCATATCAGCCTGACCGATCGCTGCGATCAGCGCTGTGCAGGCTGTTTTTTTAGCAATCCTGGCATTCAGACCCCCAATCGCTTTCTCTCCTTGCAGCGCTTTGCCCAAATTGCCAGCCAAGCTGCTGCCCACCGGGTCTTTCAATTGGCGCTCGGCGGTGGTGAGCCCTTGCTGCACCCGCAATTGCTGGAAATGGTGCAATTGGCCTCTGGTTTGGGGTTGGTCGTGAGTCTCACCAGCAATGGCAATACCCTCACGCCAGACTTGGCTCAGGCCTTAAAAGCTGCGGGCCTCGGTCAGTTTCAGCTCTCGCTCAATGGCCTCGATGCCCAAACACATGCTCAGACCCGGCCCAACCATTCACAGGTCTTGGCGGCGATCAAGACCTGCCAAGCAACAGGGCTGCGCTGGGGCTTGAATGTCTTGGTGACACGCCAGAACCTGCACGAACTCGAAAAAATCTTGGCGTTTGCCCAAGCAGAAAAAGCGCATTCGCTGAATTTATTGCGCCCCAAACCGGCCTTGCAGGGGGGAAAGTGGCTGGACCACAGCCTGACCACGGCCCACGAAAACCGCCAATTGCAAACACTGATTCAACGCTGGCAGCGCAAAGCGCGTTTTTTGCTGACCACCGATAGTTCGTTTGCTTTTTTGCGCCAAGGCCGCCTCAAACAATGGCAAGCTGCTGGTATCACAGGCTGCAGCGCCGGTCGCCAAATTCTCAGTGTGGCCGTCGATGGCCGTGTCTCGCCTTGTAGCCATGTGCCCCTCTTTGACAGCTGCGATGATGGGGATTTTATGCAGATCTGGCAGCGCTCTGAACATTTGTCGCGCTTTCGCCAATTGGAAGAGACCCTGATGGGAGAATGCCAAAGCTGTGAGCTCAAATCTGTTTGCAGGGGCTGCCGTGCGATAGTGCTGAAGCAAAGTGGAAATTTTGATGGAGTGGATACCGGATGTCCGAAACACCAGCCTATTTTGTCTTAGCCCAGCTCTTTACCCTGATGACTGCCAGTTTGCGCCTGGCTTTGGGCTTTGCGCTTTTGTCTGCCTTGACACTCGGGTTGGGGCTGGTTTTGCGGACCCCCAAGTCCTATGCGCTTTTGCTGGGACTGGCACGGTATTTAAATGGCTGGCTGGGGGGGGCGGCCCTGGCCGGTGGGGGCTTTGCCGGCGCAGAAATCCTGCTTTTGAGTTATCCCAATTTCTTTGTCCAGCGGGGCTTGGGTTTTGCCTTGGGGCTCCTGCTGCTCTGGGGAATACAGGCATTTTTATTGCGCAGACTTGCCCAAACGGGTAAGTCTGGCAAGTCTGGCCTCGTATTGCACATTCTCGCTCTGAGCTTAAACCTGGGCAGCGTGGCGCTGGCCTGCTGGGTGCCGGCCTTCTCTCGCTCCAACGAAACGGCCCTCACCGTTATCTTTGCCCTGCCCGTGGCCCTGGTGATCAGTTATTTTGCCCTTTGGCTCAGTCCCAATCACCCCCCTTCGCGCCTGCTTCGCTCGGTCTTCCATGGACTCTGGGGGGGGCTGAGCATTTTGGCCCTCAGTGCCTACCTGTTCTGGCTCTATCCCCGTCTGGCTGGGCTTCCCCCGGAAGGTGAGTTTTATCCTTTTCTGAAACTCTATGATTGGTTTTTGATGCTCTTTATGTTATTATATTTGGGTAATCTTTATATTGATTACTGGTTAAGAACAGGGGAAAGCGGCGAAAAACCGGCACTTGTTTTGGCCTGGAATTACGGAGTTCTCGTTGCTGGATTGATCTGCCTCTGGTTCAATGCCAGTATTTTTGATACTCTGGCATTATAAAGTCAAAGGATTTCAAGAAGGCCCAAGGAGTCACTGCATGAAAGTTACGATGATTCGCACCGTTTCCGTTTTGCTTTTGGCGGGTGTCAGCCTGTTTGGCTGTCTGCGCGAAGGAAGCGCTCCCCTGTCACGCGCCAATCTCTTTCCCCCTGCGGGTTTAAATGCGGCAGCGACAGATGGCCAAGAACCGGCCTTCGGCAATACCCTCACCAATATCCGCAAAATTAACCAAAAGCCCTTTAATGGCAATTTGCGTTTTATCGTCTTGGGCGATAACCGCAATTCCAGCCCGATTTCAACCGGGGGTGACAAGGTCTACGCCAAAGTCATCGACAAGATCAACCAGATCAAACCCGACTTCGCCATCAACCTCGGCGACTTTACCTTTGACGCTCTCAAGCCCCACTGGAATACCTTTGAGCGCCTCACCAGCAAAGTCCAGGTGCCCTATTTAACCGTAATTGGCAATCACGATATGCTCTTTGGCCGCAGCTATTACGAAAGCCGCTATACCCGCCCCAGCCCCGAAACCGGCCTCGATGATTACAGCTTTGACTACGGCAATAGCCGCTTTATTATCCTCGATACCGCCAATTACAATTTAACCGACCGCCAATTTGTCTGGCTCGAAAAGATGTTGCAGACGCCCCAGAAAAAATTTGTCTTTACCCATACGCCTCCCCGCCACGGTGTTTGGGACCATAAACTGGCTCCGACCAAAGAAGTTTCAGCCCGCTTTATGGGGCTGAACGAAAAATACAAAACAGATTTTGTGTTTTTGGGGCATATCCACCTTTACGACCAACGCAAAGTGGGCAGTGTGAACTATATGGTCAGTGGCGGCGCAGGTGCCCCCCTGGATAATAAAGATGATTACGGTCAGGGCGTTTACCATGTCGGCATGATCGAAGTGAATGGCAATCAAGTCAGCCATCAGATGGTGCCGATCCAGACCCGGATTCGCACGTCGGGCCCGACCTCTGTCACGAACCAGATCGAAGCCCACCAAATGACCCCCGACGTCTTAAAACAATTTCCCCCCGATTATATCCCAGTAGAAGAGCAGGCCAATGACCGCTGATGCGTATTCTGATTTCCAATGATGATGGTGCCCACGCACCTGGTATTCGCACCCTGGCCAACCATTTGGCTGAACTCGGCCACGAGATCACCATCGGGGCCCCTGACCGGGAGCGCAGTACCACTGGCCACTGTTTGACCCTGCACAAACCCCTGCGGGCCGAAGAAGTGGCTGAGCTTTACAGTCCCAAAGTCCACAAAGCTTGGCGGATCAACGGCACACCCTGTGATGCCGCCAAACTTGCCATGAATATGTTGATGGATATTTCCAGCATTGATCTGGTGCTTTCGGGCATCAATCGCGGTCCCAATTTGGGTACCGATGTGATCTATTCTGGTACTGTTTCTGCCGCCACCGAAGGTGCGATTCGCGGCATACCCGCGATTGCCGTTTCGCTGGCCAATTTTGACGATTTGCACTACCACACTGCCGCCGGGTTTATCGGGGAGTTTTTGACCCAGATTCGCTGGTCTGAATTTCCCAAACACACGATTTTTAATGTCAATGTGCCCCCGGTTGAACCCTCAGAATTGGCGGGTGTGCGTGTGACCCGTTTGGGACTGCACCGCTTCCGCGATATTTTTGAAAAACGCATGGACCTGCGCGGCCATCCCTATTTTTGGCAGACGGGCGTGGTTGAAGACCACGAAGAAGATCCAGACACCGATGTGATTGCGATTAAACAAAATTATGTCTCTGTCACACCGATCCACTATGATATGACCCGCTACGATTACCTGCCGGTGTTGGAAAATCTTCACTTGAGCAGCAATCAAGCGGTTTCGCGCTGACATTCGCTTTAAAATAACAGATACAAGAAAGCTGTAAAGGCTTACAGCATGGAGGACCAATGAAAGTCGGGATACCCAAGGAAATTAAAGACCACGAGTACCGCGTGGCAATTACCCCTTCTGGCGTACAGGCCTTTAAGGCACACGGCCATGAGGTTTTGATCGAAACCAACGCTGGATTGGGCAGTACCTTCACCAACGAAGAGTACCAACAGGCGGGTGCCAAAATTGTCGCCAGCGCTGATGAAGTCTTTGCCCAGGCCGATATGATTCTGAAGGTCAAAGAACCCCAGCCCGAAGAGTGCAGCAAATTGCGCGAAAACCAAGTGCTTTTCACCTATTTGCACCTGGCTGCCGACCGCGAACAAACGGCCAATATCATGAAAAGTGGCTGTGTGGCGATCGCTTACGAAACGATTCAATTGCCCAATGGCTCTCTGCCTCTGTTGACCCCCATGAGTGAGATCGCGGGCCGCATGTCGGTCCAAATCGGCGCTCAGTACCTGGAAAAACGCAACGGGGGCCGCGGAGTTTTGATGGGCGGCGTCTCTGGCGTGCCTTCTGCCAATGTGGTGATTATCGGCGCAGGTGTAACCGGCACCCAGGCTGCCAAAGTGGCCTTGGGCATGGGCGCATTTGTGACCATCATTGATCGCAATATCGACCGCCTGCGCTACCTCGATGATATCCTGAGTGGCCGCTTCGAAACCGTGGCTTCGGATATTGGCTCAATTGCCCGCAGCGTCAAATTTGCCGATCTGCTGGTCGGTGCCGTTTTGATTCCCGGTGCCAAAGCCCCCATGCTGGTGAGCGAAGACATGGTCAAGACCATGAAAGAGGGCTCTGTGATCGTGGATATCTCGATCGATCAGGGCGGTTGCGTGGAAACCATTCTGCCGACCTCCCACAGCAATCCCACGTATATCAAACACGGCGTGATCCACTACGGCGTGACCAATATGCCCGGCGCTGTGCCCCGCACTTCGACCTATGCGCTGACCAATTCCACTCTGCCTTATGCGCTGCTTTTGGCCGACAAAGGGTATCCCGCTGCCATCGAAGGCAACGAGCCCCTGCGCCAAGGTGTGAATATTGAAAAAGGCAAAATCGCCCACCCCGTGGTGGCCGCTGCTTTCCCCGATCTGGCTTAAACTTTAGCTTAATCGAACCCCCTGGGGGCTTTTGCTCTCAGGGGGTCTTTTTTTTCGGGGGGCAGACTCCACGGGTTGTCGCTTCTCGCAGAGACAAGAAAGGTCAATAAATTTGTATGTCATACCTCTCAGCGGGTCCGTACAGAGCGGGTCTGCGCTCAGCGTTCTTCCAAACAGGGCCGGTTCGCCTGCATTTTGTTTCACATGATTCCGCTCAGACCCCGCTGGTGCTGTTTCCGGGACAGAGCGTTTCCTGGGAGAGCTATCACCGGGTATTGCCCGAACTGGCCCGCCATTTTCAGGTTTTTGCAGTGGATATCCATGGCCATGGACAGACCTCCTGGTGCCCTGACCGCTATACGTTTAATGCGATTGGGGCCGATTTGGCCGGTTTTCTGCGAGAAAGAGTCGGGCGACCCGCTATTCTTACTGGCAACTCCTCAGGCGGTTTAATTGCTCTCTGGCTGGCTGCCCATGTCCCTGAACTGGTAAAGGGCGTGATTCCAGAGGACCCACCACTTTTTAGCGCTGAGTGGCCCCGGCTTCGGGATGCCTGTTATGTCTATTCCGTGTTTGAGCGTTGTCAACGCTATCTCAAGAACACCCAGGCCCGTGACTTGGCCGGGTTTTTTGCAGGTCTGGAGGTGCCTGTTCATGGCCGTCTGACCCCCTTGAAACTGCCTCCCATGCTCCGCAGAGGCTTGACCGCCTACCTGCGTGCTCTCCAAGCTCAACATCCCCAAGGGCCGGTGGAACTCCCGGCTTTTTTTCCCAGTTCGCTGCGGGTTTTTGTCAAAGGCATCTCAGAATATGATCCGGCTTTCAGTCTGGCTTTTTTAGAGGGAACTGCCTGTCAGGATTTTGATCACGCCGCGACGCTCAGCCAGATACAGTGCCCCGTTTTGTTGCTGCATGCCGATTGGTTTGTCCATCCGCGTTTGGGGTTGGTGGGTTCCATGACAGACCAGGACGTCGTTTTGACCCGTAAAGCTTTAAAGGTGCCTTTTTTCTATCAGCAAATGCAGACGCAGCACATGAGTCATCTGACCCGTCCCACGTCGTTTATTCGGGCTGTCTTGCGCTTCAGTCGCCAGCTTGAAATTCTGACAAGGCCAGCTTAATTCCCGATCTTGTGAAACAGGGGAAAGAAAAACAGCCCCAAAAAAAGAATCCCGCCAATGCCGGTCAGGCTGTGCCAGATCCAGTTGTTGGGGGCTGCCAGAAGGGGCTCATCTTTGTCACATACCTTCATCGGCAAATACTGGGCCTGCAAGAAACGCAGCAGCAGATTGAAGAACCCTGAGATGCCAAAGGCCCCCAAGGTAATGACACTCCACTTAAACCAAAATCCGAGTGGGAGGTCGGCCACTGAATTCCAAATCTGGGAAAAAGCAACGATTCCCAAACCCAGGCTGACAAGTGATATCGCAGCATGTAAAATATCGCCCCACAGCCCTTGGTAGACAGGCTCGTCACAGTGCTCGCAGGTGGTGATATACAGGTACAGGGTTTGGTTATAGCCCGTGGCGTGGCGGCCACTGCTCGCCAAGGTGCAGACATGGATGCCGTCTTCCTGTTCACATTCAGGGCAGGCTCTGTAAAGGGCGTTGAGGGGATGATTCATCTTTGGCATTATATCACTCGCATGGCTGCTATTTCTTGCGCAGATACACCACTTTTTCGACCTCAGCCACGACCTGCCCAGTTGCATCTTTGACCTGAACTGTTTTGACAAAATCTGTTTTGCCATGGGTGGCGAGCTCGACTTTGAGCTGCTCCAATTCTGAAGGCGCAATCAGAAACAGGGCCGAGACCTTGCCTTTGCCGGGTCTGCGAAAGCGAATGCGCGCGGCTTTGTCCCAGACAATATACCCTTTGCCCAGCAATTGAATCAACATCAGCATAAAAAAGGGGTCGGTCATGGCATAGAGCGATCCCCCAAAATGGGTGCCGACATAATTGCGGTTGAACCAGTGGAGATCCATCGAGACATGCAGGCTGAGGTAGTCGCGGGCAATATAGTCGACATGGACGCCACTGGCCAGATACGGCGGCCAGAGGTTGAGACCGAGTTGAAAGAGGTGGGGAGGCAGGGGGCCTTTGCCCGTGAGTGAAAATTTGGACATGCCCTATGATAAGTGGGTGGGGCCGAAAGGGCAATGGTTTTGTCTTAAGAGGAGAGGGGGGTGGTAATCTGCCCGGTTGGCGCAAGGCCCTGAAGTTCAGGCCGCTCGCTGCGCCCATCCATGGGCTTCGCTCGCTAAGTGCCCGTCACACGGCTGATCCATCCGTGGGCCGTGCGCCGGGCAGTTGCCTTCACTTTTCAGGGCCTTGGCCAACGGGGTTGGTTTGCCCTGATGAATACCCTTTCGTTTTCTTCGATCCAGAATTTGGGTGAGCGTTTCGGCCTGTGCTGGGCATGAGAGGGCAACAGGAGCCCCGCCGTGTCAGGATGACAAAAGGCGGGGTGACTCTTAGCCCGTGTAGCACATGGATGTGCGCAGCGGGCGGCCCGAACGCCCAGCAACAGGAGCCGAATGCTCTGCCCTTGTGAATCAAAGCTATAACCCAGACCCTGTATCCCCCTTTCAGAGCCCTCAGGTATAATAGACTTCTGCATTTTCACAGAACGAGGATCACCCACCATGACGACACCTGAAGTCAAATTGTTTAACACCCTCACCCGCGAAAAAGAGGTCTTTGTGCCCCTGACGCCGGGTCAAGTGAAAATGTATACCTGCGGCCCCACTGTCTACAATTACGCCCATATCGGCAATTTGCGCAGCTATATCTTTCCCGATTTGCTCAAGAAATTGCTGGCTTTTCTGGGCTATCAAGTCACCCAGATTATGAACTTCACCGATGTCGGCCATTTGACCTCCGACGCGGACGCTGGCGACGATAAAATCGAAAAAGCGGCAGCGGCTTTGGGCAAAAGCGCCTGGGATATTTCTAAGTTTTACGCAGAGGCCTTTAAACAGGACATCTCAGCTTTAAACATTGCCTTTCCCAGCCGCTTTACCTATGCCACGGATTATATCCCCCAGCAGATTGATCTGGTCAAAGCCCTCGAAGACAAAGACCTCACGTATGCCAATGACGACGGGGTCTATTATGATACCGCCCAATTCGCGGACTATGGCAAAATGGCCAAACTCGATGTCGAGGGCCTGCAAGAGGGCGCACGGATTGATGCCGACGGCAAACGCAGCAAAACCGACTTTGCGCTCTGGAAATTCAGCCCCTCTGATGCCCAGCGCCAAATGGAGTGGGAAAGCCCCTGGGGCAAAGGCTTCCCCGGTTGGCATTTGGAGTGCACTGCGATGATCTTTGCCGAACTCGGCCAAACCATAGATATCCACACCGGCGGCACCGACCACATTCCTGTGCATCACACCAACGAAATTGCCCAGGCCGAAGGCGCAACCGGGCAGCCTTTTGTCAAATACTGGCTGCACGGTGAGTTTTTGGTCTTGGATCAAAACCAGCGCATGGGCAAATCCGAAGGCAATTTTGTCACCTTGCAGACCTTGATCGACGCTGGGTTTTCACCCAAGGCCTATCGCTATTTGTGCCTGACCAGCCACTATCGCCACTTTTTGACCTTCTCCCAAGACAATCTCAAAGCGGCTTCAACGGCCTATTTTAAACTCAAGCGCACGATTGAGCATTTACATGCCCAAGATGATCGTCATCCCGAAGGGGCTGCGGAGTACCGGGAAAAAATCCTCAACGCCCTCTGTGATGATCTCAACGCCCCCAAAGCGGTGGGCCTGATCTGGGATCTGGTGCAAAACGATCAGGTGGGTGATGCCCACAAACTGGTTCTGATTCGTGAGTTTGACCAAATATTAAGCCTGGATCTGCTCAACTTTACCGATTACCCAGAATTGCTGCTGCAGATCCCCGCAGAAGTACAAAGCCTGGCCCAGGCCCGCTGGGAGGCCCGTCAGACCAAAAATTGGGCCGAATCTGACCGCCTGCGCGATCTGATTCAGGCCGCCGGTTTTCAAATGCGTGATGGCAAAGACAGCTTTGAATTGGTCTTGCTCGACAGTTAATGCCAACGTGACTTATGGTTTGAGTTGGAAAACTTTGCGTTCGAAATCACCGGTTTTGGCAAGAGAAACAAAAACCACTTCTTGGATTTGTTTGTAGTTGGGGTGGCTGATTGTCGCGGTATACCTGGCAGGTGTTAAACCGCTGATCAGGTATTCGCCTTTGTCATCAACCATGCCCTCAAATTCATATTTCACCGTGTTGCACTGGGTGGAGGGATTTTGTTCGCGATCACTTGCCAACATGCTGAGTTGAATTTTGCTTTGGGCCACGGGTTTCCCATTGGTATCGGTGATTTGACCTGCAAACACCGCTGTTTCAATGGCGCTAAAAGCGCAATCGGGAGTCATTTGAAAATCGCGTAAATGCGGGAAGTAAAGCGGTTTATTCAGGTTAATCGCTTCGGGATCTTTGGCTTGACTGACCACAAAACTGTCTGTAAGTGGTTTAAATCCTGCTTTGCTCAGGCTCAATTGGACCTTGGGGCCAATCACCACCGCTTCAAAGCTATAGTTGCCATTGGCATCACTTTTGACCGATTGGGGAAGAGGCTCTTTTTGTTCCGGGCAGCCAGGGGGATTGTCTTTGACCAGGTTCGCGGGAATGGCTTTGTCTAAATAACTCAAATTCAGGTCCACACCTGCCAAAGGTTTCTGATTGTGATCGGTAATTCGGCCTTTGACCTGGTTGGTGTGAATGACATGGTCTAGACAAAATGCCAGAGGAGACGCGCTGGCTTGGGGCTTCGCTTGAACGGGTTCGGGACTGCTTGAGACGGCATTGGGTTTGGGTTGGAGCGCTGTTTGAGCTTGATTGGCATTTGATTGGGCGGGAAGAGTGGGGTTTGCTGCTGAACAGGCACTGATCAGCATGACTAAACAAATAAGGGTCGTTTTTTGCATAAGTGGATTTCCTGCTGTGATATTTTAGCTGACTTCAATCCGAAAGAATTTGTTCCAGCGTTTTTTGAGCAAATATTGAGCCCTTGCTTGGGTGTGAGCGGCTTTTTTCGCGTGTGATCGGTTTAAACTGAAGGCATCTGTGTCTGGTCTCGTTATCCCAATTTCAGTTAAAGTGAGTCGTGACATGTCAAAAGATGGGTCAAAAGCCTGTGTTTTATCTTTGCTCCTGCTGCTCTATTCAGGGGTCTTTTCCAAACCCGCAGCAGCGCAAACCTCAGAACCCGTGAATGAAACACCCGCCAATTTTCACTGGCAGGTGTTTGTTGACACCTATTATGCCTGGGATTTTCAGCGGCCCAGGGATCAAAACCGCCTGTATACCACCCAGCCCCTGCGTCACAATGAGTTGGGACTCAATTTGGGGCTCTTACATGCGGCTTATGAAAACGCCAATTTAAGGGGGCAGTTGGGCTTTCAGACCGGAACCTATGTAGAATCCAATTTGGCAGCTGAACCGGCTTTGTTTCAAGGGCTCTATGCCGCATCTGCAGGCGTAAAATTGCACGATGCCCTGTGGCTGGATGTGGGTGTCTTTCCCTCTCATATTGGTTTTGAAGCCATCGTCAGTGCAGATAACTGGACCTACAGCCGTTCTTTGATTGCGGATTATTCGCCTTATTATGAATCTGGCCTGAAATTATCTGCGAACCATGGGGAATGGCAGGGAGCCCTGTTGGTATTAAATGGCTGGCAAAATATCCGCGACAACAATCACGACAAAGCGATAGGAACCCAGTTGCAATGGAAGCCCATCGAACAGATTCAGCTCAATTGGAGCAGTTTTGCAGGCAATGAAGCGCCCCTGGAAAAGGCGACCCAATGGCGTGTATTTAATAATTTTTTTGCGGTTTATCGCCCATTTGATACTTGGGAAATCATGGCTGGCCTGGATTACGGGCTACAACAAAAATTGCCTGCTGAGGGTTGGTCGCAGTGGTTGGGAACTGTCCTGCAAAGCCGATGGCATCTTTCTCCTGAATGGCGTCTCGCCGGACGCATCGAATCCTTTTCAGATCCAGATCAGGTATTAATAAACACCAACACCCCTCAGGGGTTTCAGGTGGGTGGGGCCTCTCTCAATGTGGATTATGCCTTTCATCCCCTGGCCTTGTGGCGGATAGAAGGCCGTGTGTTTCTCTCCCGCGATGCCATTTATCCCGGTGCTGAGAAGGATCAATTCTCTGCTGTGAATGTGTCTCTGGTCAGTTCACTTTCGCTGCGCTTTGGGCAACCTTAATTTTGAGCAAATTTTGAGGCCCCACCTCCTTTTATTGAGACCTTGCTGATCCCCCGCTGATTAGACTGGAATCATCTTCATTTGGAGGCAGATTCCATGGCTTTTTCCGATGGGCTGCAAGTGGCCCTTTTTATTCTGCTCTTGCTTGCAGCTGTGCCGATTTTAGGCGAATACATGGCCCAGGTCTATCAGGGGCAAAAGACGTTTTTAAGCCCCGTTTTGGGCCCGCTCGAAATGGGCGTTTATGCAGTTGCGGGGGTCAATCCCCATGATTCGGGTGATTGGAAGAAATACACCCAAGGCTTGCT
The DNA here is from genome assembly GCA_051715345.1 of Candidatus Blackallbacteria bacterium. Classification (GTDB taxonomy): domain Bacteria; phylum Cyanobacteriota; class Sericytochromatia; order UBA7694; family UBA7694. The sequence goes on along the minus strand of JBPXJQ010000020.1, from coordinate 9,398 downwards.
CTGGTTGAATGCCTTGGGATTTGTGTTTTTACTCGGCCTGCTGCTCTTGCAGCCCTTCTTGCCTTTAAACCCCCAACAACTCGCGCCGATGGAGTTGGGCGTGGCCGTGAATACGGCCATGAGTTTTACAACCAATACCAATTGGCAGGCCTATTCTGGCGAAAGCACACTCAGTTATGTGAGCCAGATGCTGGGGTTGGGCGTACAAAACTTTGTCTCAGCCGCCACTGGCATGGCTGTGATGGTGGTGCTCGCCAGGGGCTTGGCGGGTAAACAAATCAAGACCCTGGGCAATTTCTGGGTAGACCTCACCCGCAGCGTGGTGTATATTTTGCTGCCACTTTCGCTGCTGCTGGCGCTGGCGCTGATCTCTCAGGGTGTGGTGCAGTCTTTTTCCGCTTATCCCAGCGTGACCACCCTGGAAGGGGCCCAACAAGTGGTGCCCCTGGGGCCTGCGGCCTCCCAAATTGCGATCAAACAATTGGGCACCAATGGCGGGGGCTTCTTTGGACTTAACAGTTCCCATCCCTTTGAAAACCCCACGCCTTTGAGCAATTTTTTGCAGATGTTCGCCATCCTTTTGATTCCCGCAGCGCTGACCTGGACCTATGGCCGCTTGGTCGGCTCACTGCGACAAGGGATGGTTTTGCTGGTCGCCATGGGCGTTTTGGCCGGATCCAGCCTGGGCCTCTCCCTTTGGGCCGAATTTGGCAGCAACCCTGCCCTGGGCAATTTGCCCTTTCTCGAAGGCAAAGAAACCCGCTTTGGCATCGTCAATAGCGTGATCTGGAGTGTGAGCACAACTTTGGCCTCCAATGGCTCGGTCAATGCCATGCACGACAGTTTTTCGCCCCTGGCAGGCGGTCTGGCCCTGTTTAATATGATGCTGGGTGAAGTCGTCTTTGGCGGCGTGGGAGCGGGTCTCTACGGCATCTTGATGTTTGTGATCCTGACGGTTTTTATCGCCGGGCTGATGGTGGGCCGCAGCCCCGAATACCTCGGTAAAAAAATTGAAGGGGCCCAAATCCGCATGGCAGCTCTGGCGGTCATTCTTCCGAGTGCGGTCGTGCTTTTGTTTACGGCCCTGGCGGTGCTTCTGCCGGTGGGCCTCAAAGGCCTCAACAATGCTGGGCCACACGGTTTGAGTGAAATTCTCTATGCCTTTACCTCGATGGCCAATAACAATGGCAGTGCCTTTGGTGGCCTGACTGTGAATACCCCTTTTTATACCTGGCTCGGGGCTTTGGCCATGTTGATCGGTCGCTTTGGCGTGATTTTGCCTGTGCTGGCGATTGCCGGACAGATGGCGCAAAAACAAGCGGTTCCCGCTTCGGGAGGCACCTTCCCGACCGATGGCGGGCTGTTTGTGGTTCTGCTGGTCTCGGTGATCTTGATTATCGGCGGGCTGACCTTCTTCCCCGTCTTGGCCCTCGGGCCCTTGGTGGAACAGGGCCTGATGTTGCAGGGAAAGGTCTTTTAGGAGGAATCGTCGGATGTCTCAAAATAAGAATCAAAATCAAAAAAACAGTTTGTTTAACCGTGAGCTGCTCCAGCAGTCGTTTAAAGCAGCCTGGTCGAAGTTTCACCCCCGCAGTCAATTTCAAAACCCTGTCATGTTGCTGGTGAGTTTGGGGGCCTTGCTGACCAGTGCTGCGGTTGTGCAAGAAATGCTGGCAGGGCGCGCTTGGGGTTTTACCCTGCAAATCGCACTCTGGCTGTGGTTTACAGCCTATTTTGCCAATTTTGCCGAAGCTGTGGCGGAGGGCCGTGGCAAAGCCCAGGCTGAGAGTCTGCGCAAAATGCGCAGCGAAACCATGGCAAGACGCTTAATAAATGGCGTTGAGAGCCAGGTGCCTGCCAGCAGTCTGCGCAAAGGCGACGTGGTGGTCTGTGAAACGGGGGATGTGATTCCGGGTGATGGGGAAGTCAGCGAAGGCATTGCCAGCGTGGACGAATCGGCGATCACCGGTGAATCGGCCCCTGTGGTGCGTGAGAGCGGCGGAGACCGCTCTGCTGTCACCGGTGGCACCCGCGTGATCTCCGACCGCATCTTGGTCACGATCACACAGGATCCGGGTCAGAGCTTTCTCGATCAGATGATTGGCTTGGTTGAAGGGGCTTCGCGTCAGCGCACCCCCAACGAAATTGCCCTGAATATTCTCTTGCTGACCCTGACCGTGGTCTTTGTCTTGGCAGTCGTTACTTTAAAGGCCTTTGCCTTTTACAGCGAACAGGCCTCGGGTTTAACCGGGCCCAGCAACGTCTCAGTCACGGTTTTGGTGGCGCTGCTCGTTTGCCTGATTCCCACCACCATTGCCGCCCTCTTGAGTGCCATCGGCATCAGTGGGATGGATCGGCTCCTGCAGCGCAATGTCTTGGCGACCAGCGGCAAAGCTGTCGAAGTGGCCGGTGATGTCGATGTGCTGTTGCTGGATAAAACCGGCACGATTACCTATGGCAACCGCATGGCTTCGGCTTTTTATCCTGTTGTGGGCGTCAGAGCCGAACGGCTGGTCGAGGCCGCGCTTTTGGCCTCGCTGGCCGACGAAACCCCCGAAGGTCGCTCAATTGTGCTTTTGGCCAATCAGCGCTATGGCTTGAATTTAGACAAACCCGCAGATTTGGACTTTGTGCCTTTTACGGCCCAGACCCGCATGAGTGGTTTGGGTGAGATTCGCAAAGGGGCGGCTGATGCTGTGGTGCGACACGTGCAGAGCCAAGGCGGAAACCTTCCCTCAGATTTGCAGAATCTGGTGGACGGCATTGCCCGCAATGGCAGTACCCCTTTGGTGGTCTGCGATCAGAGCACCATTCTGGGCGTGATCGAACTCAAAGACGTGGTCAAAACGGGGATTCGCGAACGCTTTGAGCAATTGCGCCGGATGGGCATTCGCACAATCATGATCACCGGAGACAATCCCCTGACCGCCGCTGCCATTGCTGCCGAGGCGGGGGTCGATGATTATCTCGCCGAAGCCACCCCCGAAGCCAAATTGGCGCGCATTCGCGCAGAACAGGCAGACGGACATTTGGTGGCGATGGTGGGTGATGGCACCAACGACGCACCGGCTTTGGCCCAGGCCGATGTGGGGGTGGCCATGGCCAGTGGCACCCAGGCCGCCCGCGAAGCAGGGAACATGGTCGATCTCGACAGCAATCCGACCAAGCTGATTGACGTCGTTGAAATTGGCAAACAATTGTTAATGACGCGGGGAGCCTTGACCACCTTCAGCATCGCCAATGATGTGGCCAAGTATTTTGCGATCTTGCCCGCTCTGTTTGCGGGTCTCTATGCCACACAAGGGCAGCCCGGCCAGGAAGGACCTTTGGCGGCCCTCAATGTGATGGGGCTGGCCACCCCCCAGAGCGCGATCTTAAGTGCCGTGATCTTTAATGCCCTGATCATTGTTTTTCTGATACCGCTGGCTTTAAAAGGGGTGAAATACCAGCCCCAGGGTGCGGTGGTGGTCTTGCGCAAAAATCTCTTGGTCTACGGTTTGGGGGGGATCTTGGCTCCCTTTGTGGGGATCAAGTTGATCGACCTGCTTTTGGCCGTATTCCATCTGGTCTGAAATGAATTAAACTGGGAGAAATAAGATGCACGAATTTTTAATTGCTTTACGCAGCCTAGTTGCTTTGACGCTTTTAACCGGCGTGGCATATCCCCTGTTGGTGACGGGTTTGGGACAGCTCGCTCATGCAGAGGGGGTCCAGGGCAGCTTGATCAAACGGGGAGAGCAATTGGTCGGCTCCCGCTGGTTGGCGCAGCCCTTTCAGCAGGCTGGCTATTTCTGGCCCCGACCTTCGGCTGGTGACTATGCCACTGTGGCTTCGGGGGCCAGCAACAAAGGCCCCACCAGCAAAGACCTTTTGGACACAATCCAAGCGCGCAAAGCCGCTTTGCTCAAAGCCCATTTTTTGCCTGCCGATGCCGTTGTTCCGCCGGAATTGTTGATGGCCTCGGGCTCAGGGCTGGACCCCGATCTGAGTCCGGCGGCGATTCAGTTTCAAGTCCAGCGCGTGGCCCAGGCCCGCGGTCTGCAGGTTGAATCTTTGGCGCCGTTGATTCAGGCGGCCACTGAAGGCCCGCAGTTGGGGCTGCTGGGGGCTGCTCGCGTCAATGTTTTGGCGTTGAATCTGGCCCTCGATAACCAATTTCCCCTCAAGCGGGGGACACAGCCATGAGCCCCAGCAGTGAGCATTCCTTGGCTGAATTGGCAAAAAAGATAGAGATCCTGCGAGAACAAGAGCAATTGCTGCTGGATACGTATAAATCGCTCTTGCTCAAAGCCTGCCCCCAGGTCGGCGACAAGGTGCGGGTCAATGATCTCGAAACCCCCAAAGACAAAGCCATGACGGTGCGTAAATTGGAATTTTTGTTTGGCGAAGTTTCGGCCAAATTGCCCCAATTGCGCGTGCACCTGGCCCGCAAAGATGGGTCTCCTGTCTATTTTCACAGCTATGCCCCAGAACAATTGGAACCCTGGCATCTACCTGGAAGGGGGCGTTTGCGCTGATGTCAGAATCGGGCCCAGATAGACGCACCGGACGCCTCGACCCCGATGCCTTGTTGCGTGCGGTGATGCGTGAGCAGACCCGAGATGGGCAGGGCAAACTTAAAATTTTTCTGGGCATGGCAGCCGGGGTGGGTAAGACGTATGCCATGTTAAAGGCAGCCCAGCGCCTTTTAAACGAAGAGGGCGCGGATCTGGTGGTCGGTTATTTGGAAACCCATGGCAGGGCTGAAACCGAAGCCCTGTTAGAAGGCCTGCCTGTGATTCCTCGCCGCAGCATGAGTTATCGGGGCACTGCCCTGGAGGAAATGGATCTCGACGCCATTTTGGCGCGCAAACCGACCCTGGTTTTGGTGGATGAACTGGCCCACAGCAATGTGCCAGAATCGCGTCACCCCAAACGCTATCAAGATGTCTTGGAGCTGCTTGAAAGGGGCATTGATGTCTACACCACCCTCAATGTGCAGCATATTGAGAGCCGGGCCGATAGCGTGCAACAAATTACAGGTGTGACCGTCCATGAGCGTATTCCCGACACGGTCTTGGACCGCGCTGATGCGGTCATCCTCGTCGATCTCACTCCCGATGAATTGCTGGAACGGCTGGCCGAAGGCAAGGTCTATCTGGGCGAAAGCGCAGAACGCGCCAAATCCCATTTCTTTCGCAAAGGCAATCTCAACGCTCTGCGGGAAATGGTCTTGCGCCTGACCGCTGACCGGGTTGATCAAGATGTTCAGGACTACATGCACCAGCACCACATTCGCGAGCCCTGGCGCTCGTCTGAACGCTTGATGGTGGCTGTTTCTCCCAGCCCGATGTCGGCCCAACTGATTCGCTGGACCCGGCGCATGGCCAGTTCTCTCGATGCCACTTGGATGGCGGTCTATGTTGATACAGGCCGCCCCCTCTCTGAAAACGACACCCGCAATTTGAGCGAAAATCTCGATTTGGCCCGTGAACTGGGTGCAGAGGTCTTGCTCACCCAGGGCGAAAAATGGGTGCCGCGGCTTTTGCAAATGGTCGAACAGCAGCATATTACCCAGTTGATACTGGGCAAGCCCCAGCAAAGCCGTCTGCGGGATTTTTTTAACGGGGCCTATCTGACCTTCAACCAATTGCTGTATACCCGTTCGCGGGCAGATTTTTGGCTGGTTGACAGCAGCCGCCGCGAAGGCAAGGTGCAGGCCCGGCCTTGGCTCTCGGGTTTGGCAAAACTGAAAAAAGGCCCTTACCTGCTCTCGTTTGCCGCCCTGTTGGGGGTCACAGGTATCAATCTGCTGCTCAATCCCTGGTTGGGCTATTGGTCGGTGGCGCTGATCTATCTCTTGGGGGTGATGGGCCTGGCCCTGGTTTTGGAAAAGGGCCCGGTTTTGCTGATGGCGGGCTTAAGTGCTTTGTTCTGGAATTTTTTATTTATACCTCCCCTGTATACCCTGTTTATCTTCCGCTTTCACGATCTTTTGATGTGTGGTGTCTATTTCTGTGTGGCCTTAACCACAGCCAGCCTGATGACACGGATCCGGCACCAAGAGCAGCTGGGAAGACAGCGCGAAACCCGTGTCGTGGTTTTATACCGCTTTTCAGATGCCCTGGCCCGTGCCCATACCGCCCATGAAGTCGTGGATGTGGCCCTGGAACAGATCCGGGCGGTTTTGCCGTTGCCGATCCAGATTCTCAAAGGGGAAACCGAGCAGACCTTGCAACGCTTAAATCTCAATGAAAAAGACTGGACTGCAGCCCAATGGGCCTTTCAGCACCACCGCCCTGCCGGCCTGGCCACAGATACCTTGCCTACGGCGCAAGCCCTGTATCTGCCCATTTTTACCACACGCCAAGCCTATGCCGTCTTGCAAGTTCAACCCGATCCAGGCCAAAGCCTGAACTTTGATACCCGTCAATTGCTTGAAACGCTCTGCAGGCAATTGGCCCTGGCCTTGGAACGCCATGCTTTACACGAGCAGGCCACACAAACCCGGATCAGCCAGATCAGCGAAAATCTGTATCAATCGCTGCTCAATTCGGTTTCTCACGAATTGCGTACACCTTTAACCAGCATTCAAGGGGCGGTGGAAAATCTGCGCAATCCAGCGATTGAGGCGCTGCCAGAGGCCCGTTTGGCCCTGCTCGAAGATTTAGAAAGCGCCACCCTGCGGCTGAATCATTTGGTGGCCAATTTGTTGGACATGAGCCGCTTGCAATCGGGTAAGTTGGCTTTACATCAGGATTGGTGTGATGCTGGAGATCTGCTCCGGGCCGCACAACAGACGCTCAAAAAAGAATTGATGTCCCGCCCCTTACATTTGATTATTCCCCCTGAACTGCCCCCCATCCGGGCGGATTTTGGCCTGCTTGAACAGTGTTTGGTCAATCTCTTGCACAATGCCTTGCGATATACCCCCGCTGGGTCGCCCTTGGAAATGGGCGTGCGGGTCTTGCCTGACCAACTCAGTCTCTGGCTCAAAGATCAAGGTCCCGGTATTCCGGAGGCGGTATTGCCCCATATTTTTGAAACCTTTTACCGGGGCCAGCCCCAAAAGAGTGGGGGCACCGGCTTGGGGCTCTCCATTTGCAAAGGTCTGGTTGAGGCCCACGGCGGCCAGATCTCGGCCCGCAATGCTTTTCCCTGTGGGGCTGAATTTGACATCCGATTGCCCCTGACCCCACTTTCAACGCCACTCCCAGAAGAGGAGTCAGAAGAGGTACCATGAAAACCCGCATCTTGATTATTGATGACGAAGTGGCCATTCAGCGTTTCTTGCGCATTGCCCTGGAGGCCCATGATTTTGAAGTATTAATTGCCGCGACCGGCCAAGAGGGGCTGCAGCAAATCACTTTAATGAATCCTGAGTTGGTTTTGCTCGATCTGGGCTTGCCAGACATTTCGGGGCAGGCGGTTTTGGAGCAATTGCGTGAATGGAGTGCGGTACCCGTGATCGTACTCTCGGTGCGCGAACAGGAAAAAGACAAAGTCAGGGCACTGGACTTGGGCGCTGACGACTATTTGAGCAAGCCCTTTGGCATTCAGGAATTATTGGCCCGGATTCGGGTTGCTTTGCGTCATTCCCGTTTACAGGGACTGGCGCTCAATAACAGTGATCAGATCTTTCGTTCGGGGCAACTGCGGCTGGACCCTCTGCAACGCAAGCTCTGGCGGGGAGAGGAAGAGGTCAAACTGACCAAAACCGAGTACAATCTGCTTTTGTTTCTAATCAAACACGCAGGCAAGGTGCTGACCCACCGCCAATTGCTGCAAGCGGTTTGGGGGGCTGAATACCTCGACGAAACCCATTATCTTCAGGTCTATATTTCCCGCCTGCGCAATAAATTGGAAACAGATCCCACCCAACCTGAAATCTTTTTGACTGAACCCGGTGTGGGTTATCGTTTGGCGCAGTTTGATAGTTAAACCTTAATCTCAACTGATTCCCGCATTTTTCAGAATAATCCGGTCTTAATCTTGCCGTTTTATTTTTCCTAAAACGGGCAATAGCGCACTGCGAGATCGTATTGGGCTTCACCTCAATTTAAGGATTAACCAATTATTAATCAAATGATAATCATTCCTTTACCAAGTTTCTTTAACATGTTCCTATAACACAATTAAGAAATCATTAAACGATAGTTAATAAAGAGGAGAATAGTCCATATGACGTTAGCCATTAATTCCTTCAGCCCTTATACCGGTGCAGCCGCTCCCACAGCACCTGTCAGCACGTCTAACTATACGCCTTATTCTCCTGTTGTCAGCGACACAGGCTCTGCCTTTAACACCGACTTCACCTCTATCTCCTCTAAACTGGCCGCTGGTGCCGGTGGTGGTTTTGCCGCATACAAACTCGGTGCCCAAATGGGTCAAAATATCAAAAGCATTTTCGCCAAGCCCCCCGCCAATCCCACCCCTGGTACCCAAATCACCGCTGGTGGATTCATGACTGGCATGAAAAACGTCGCCATCACTGGCTTTAAAGGTGCAGGCCTGTCTGCCCTGGTCGGTGCAGGTGTCTCTGCTGTCGCCAACGGCGTTGGCGTCGCCACTGGCAAAGTCGAATCTGGCCAAGCGGTCAGCAATGTGGTTGGCGATACCATCACCTCCGCTGTGGGCGGTTTGGGTGCAGTAACCCTGGCAGGTCTGGGCAATATGGCTCTGGGCTCGATGGGTGTCGCCGGTCTGCCCCTGACCATCATCACGGTCGGCCTCGGTGCCGCAGGTGGTGTGGGCGCCAGCTTCCTCAAAGACAAAATCATGAACAACGGCTAAATTTTAGCCAGCCAATACAGCACACACCCCCTCAACAACGCAGCACAAACCAAGCGACCCCGAATTTCGGGGTCGCTTTTTCAATAATCCCTTCTTAATCATGTAAGCTTATCTGGCCTCTTTTGGGTCTCAAGTTGGCTTATGACGTGCTTTTGATGCGCTGTGAAAAGATTAAGGCCTTCACCTTAATTTAAGGATTAACCAATTATTAACCAAATGATAATTATTCCTTTACCAAGTTTTTCGTGTGGACGCCTATAACATAATTAAGAAATCATTAAACGATAGTTAATAAACAGGAGACAGTTCCATATGACGTTAGCCATTAATTCCTTCAACCCTTATACCGCAGCCGCCGCTCCGGTAGGTACGTCCAGCTACACTCCCTATTCCCCCACCGCTCCTGTTGTCAGCGACACAGGTTCTGCCTTTAACACCGACTTCACCTCTATCTCTTCTAAACTGGCCGCTGGTGCCGGTGGTGGTTTTGCCGCATACAAACTCGGTGCCCAAATGGGTCAAAATATCAAAAGCATTTTCGCCAAGCCCCCCGCCAATCCCACTCCTGGTACCCAAATCACCGCTGGTGGATTCATGACTGGCATGAAAAACGTTGCCATCACTGA
>JBPXJQ010000019.1:0-37260 GCA_051715345.1 Candidatus Blackallbacteria bacterium | reverse complement strand
TTATTTTTTTTGCATCTATTTACATTACAAATAAAACAGATGAAATTATAAGCACTCCAGCGTTCGAAGTGGTAGAAGATTTTATTGCAGAACTTAGATGTAACTGTAATGGCGCAAGTTCTAAAGAAAAATTGAAACCCTATTTAAGTAAAAAAAATGATAATAACGATAAACAGCAACTATTAATGCAGTTAAGTTCATCATGTTATAGAATTAAAGAAAAAGCATTATTTAAGCATGACAAAAAAAGCATAGTATTGTTTTATAATATTCAAAACACCCTTACCAAGGGTCAGACTGATACTATTTATTTTCAATTATCAATGGATAATAATAATTATAAATTAAATAAAATTACGTTATATCAATCGGATTTAACCAATGATTAACTTTTTTTCGCCTTCCAATGAGGCATTTCTACCAGAGTGCTCAACAGAGAAAGGAAACCCCAGGTGTTCGACTTCGCGACACTGACCCAAGCCAAACAAGGGCTGCAAAAATCTGACCAATTGCGTAACCAGCAGTCAGCGGAGCTGTACACCCAGGGCCGCCAGTTGATTCGCGAGGCTTTCTTGCCGCCTGTCAACAAAGCCAAGCTCAAACAGGCCACCGATTGTTTTGCCAAAGGGATTCAAGCCAATTATAAAAATCCAGCCAATTATTTTGGCATGGGCTTTCTGTTTTTGCTAATCACCCAGCCCCTGCAAGCCCTGCCCTATCTGAAAGCGGGCCTGGAGCTGGAGCCGGGGTCGGAGCTGGGCAAAGAACTCTTACAACAGGCGCAGAGCGGTGTTGCACAGCCCAAAATCGCCCCACAACCGCTTGTGCCAAACATACCGCAATTCGACAAACCCGCAGCTGAAATGGACTTTGACGATTTGTATGACAGCACAGAAGCCGCGATTATGCTGTTTCTGAAACAGATAATGACCGATGACGTCTTGGGATTGACCCCCTCCCCCAATCCCAAGCAACTTGAAGCAGTACAAACCAAGCTGAATCGCTTTCAAGAGAAAACACAGGAATTTAATCACCGTCTTCAGATTCTCGATCAAGAAATGGAAGTCTCTGACTTAAGGCAGCAATTGGGCACCATCGACAAAGCCCTGCAACGCATCCTCTCGCTGAGTCAGCTCTTTGAACAGTTTATCGAGATACATCAGGATATCCAAAAGCACATCAATTTAACCGCCGAACTGATGGCTGAAGCCCAAGCCACAGAAAATTTCAAAGATATTGCTGTGTTGGATGAAAACCTGCAAGTACTCCTAGATCATTGCGACAGTGTCGCAGATCGTCTGGATGATCTGGAATCAAAACGGATCAATATCAGCACATTGCAACCCCCGTATCAAGATTACATCGAACAATTGGAACACTTTCAGGATGTGCTGGAAGAGACCACTGACCGCTTAAAATCTGTGTGAGAATAGGAATCAAACCCATGTTAGTGAACAGACAAATTGCCACGAATGTGTCTCCCCCTCCATCATCCCCAAAAGCGATACAAGCAACTTCGCCAACTCCGGCAGTCGAATCAGTTGGTAAACCTCAACAGACCAAAACTCCTTCTCCTGGAACGATGCGTCCAAGTGGGTTGAGGACTTCAACAGGGGCGGTCAATGCCAGTAAGGACAGCCCGATTCTCCAGCAATCGCTAGGGCAAACAGCTCCTGAACAGTTGAAAGCACAATTTGAAGGTATGGCTCCTGCAATTCAAGCTGAATTTAGCTCTTTAGAGATACAGCCAAGAGGTCTGTTGGCAGAAATTCAGACAGCACGCCAATCTCTAAAGCCTGTGTCAAAGCATCAGGTCTTGAATTTGGGAGATACGACGACAGGCAGCACCACCAAAGAAAGTACAATCTCGCGTAAGTTGGGCACTGAAGTGGGTGGTGTGCCTTTGGATAAAGATCGCTTACCAGGACCAGATGGCACAATTGATATTTTGGGTCATGGTTCTAAAGAAATCGATTCGAAGACAGGACAAGAGATTTATAAAATAGAAGGAAAAAACCCCAAAGAGTTAGCTCTCTTACTGAAAGAAAAATATGGACTTAAAGAGATTAAGACGATCAATTTAGTAAGTTGTCAATCTGAAAATTTCAGAGCCGCATTTGAGCAAGCTTTGAGCGATTTTGGGGTTATCATTTCAGATAAAGTAGAAGGTGCTACGGGGCGAGTCGCTGTTGATAGAGCAACTGGCAAGATGTTGGATGAAAATGTGTTGGGGAATTTGAGTCAAATTGACGGGCATGATGGGACTCTAGGTAAAAATTTTGACAATCTGATTTCAAGTAATAAAGTATATCCAGTAGGACAACTGGATGTGAATGGGCAAATTCAGCTCGATCCGCATCATAAAGTTGGGGAAGCCGGAATTATTCCTTTTGTCGGATCCTTGCCATTAGATCAAAACATTACTAACACAGTAAAAGCTGTAGTTGCTTCTGCGGTTGATCAGGCTTTTAAAGAATTCACTGATCGCACTCTAATTCAAAGTTTATCAGATCAATATTTGGCCTTAAGTTCAGATTTCCCATCTTTACACAATCCACAGATCCGAATCCAGGGATTGTTCGATTATGTAGGAAGCTCAGTCTCACCAGGTAAAGGACATACTGAAGGATATGGTATGTTACCCACCAAATTGGGTTATTTGATTGAAGAACGTGTTACCCAGATCATTTGTCAAAATATAAAAGCAAATGATCCAAGCTTACAGGGCTTGAATATCAATTTTCAAGTTCCAATCGGTGGCTCAATTCCCGATATCGTCATATCTTCGGGTAGTCAACCACCTTTTGTACATGTCGACATAACAGCTTCAGCTTCCACAGGTCATATTCTAGATAAAGATCCTGTTGCTTGGTTTTCACAAGATATTCATCCTTATGAAGTTACTTATCTGAGTATTCCAAATGAAAAAATTCATGAAATTTTCACGACCACGACGCCTATCTCATTAGACAGCTTAAAAGATGCTGCCGCTGCACAATTAGCGGCTAAACAGCAGATTCGTTCTGATTTGCTAACTACATTGGAGCCGTTTGTTACGCTTCTCCTTAAGGATAAAGCGACATTCCCTCCAGAAGTTAATATTGGTCCGAAAGACAATGAGGACATGGTAAAAAGTAAAGCGATTAAGTATTACTCAAATCAAATGCTAAATGCACCAGCATTGGATCAATTTATGAGAACAGGTTTTGTTGCAAAAGGGGGAATTTTGAATAAGGGAGCAAAACAAATTGACCCTCAAAACGTTTTTAAAACCCTATTGGCAATAATGAAATTTAATCCTGAAAGTCAAAAATTCAATACCCAATTCAAAGATCAGGCCGATGTAGATATGTATTATCAGAGCACTCTAAATATCGCCAAGGTAATTTATTCTCAATGGAGTCCCGATTTGCAGCAAATTTTTAATAACTCATGGTCAGATTTATCATATCCTCACCCCAGTTAAATTCCAAATGGAGAATCTGTCGAACAGTCAAAGCATGGTCAAGAAAATCAACCCACAGCTTTACGCATGAGCCCGGCAGCAGATGGATCGGAAGTCAGATACAGTCATTCAGATGCAATATTCTGGAATCTACCATCAGACTCAGCAAGCCAAGGCTGGTACCCGCTTAAAATTCATCATTTAGCCGAACCGACATCTAACCTGCCATAGGGGCTTTAAAGAGTCTGAAAATGACTGATACAAATACGCCTATCAACATGACTCCGCTACGCTCCGCAGGTTATGGGCGAGTGTTATCACGTTGCGCGCTATTTGGTTGAAATCACAACGTGTCGTTAGCAATGTTAAACTATAACTTAGTGACAAATAGAGAGAAGCATGAATATAAAATACATTGAGGAAGTGCCTTCGTTCCAGCAGAGCGTCTTCAAAGTTGATATCGAGGGGACGATAGCCTATTCGAAACGAATTATCAGCAATTACAGTTGGTGGACGTGTGAGGACACCGACATTTTTAAGCGTGAAACCGAATCCTACAAACTTCTCAATAGCATTGGAGTCGGCCCGCAACTCTTATTTTCGGATGCAAAGCAAGGAGAGTTCGTCGTTAAAGAGCTCCGCCATATACCCCCTCAAAACGAGTGTGTCGAACCATTTTTAGATGATCTTGTGTTACTTCTCGAAAAATTACGTGGGTTTACTGATACTCATTTTCAGTCGTATAACGCCAAAGAGATGGCAACCCTGTTCTGCTCCAATGGAGAGAAGGCCAATGTTGCACCATCGTTCTTAAATGAGACAACGCAAATGCTCAACCGTTGGCACGATTTGTACGGTAGTGCTGTCTCGTATGTGCACGGCGATTTGCATCTCGGAAACATTCATTCGGATGGAAAAAGTGTCACTGGCATCATTGATTTCGAGGAAGCAATACAAACGATTCCTGTTTTTGATGCAACAGATTTATCGTCGAGTGTGATGAAAAAGTACGGGCCAACGGCCTACGAATATTTTAGAAATGCGTATGAGAAATCGAGTGGCGCTTCACTGATTGATCTTGAGCAGTGGCGAAGGTTTGGTCTTGTGCGAGTGTGGATCGCCAGTTGTTACCTTAAGAATTGTTGTTCGTCAGAGATGCAAGAAAAGGCAGGAAATTTCCTGTTTCACCAAGACCTAGAAGCCATTCCGTAAGCGGTTGGCATCAGTCTCACAGCATGGACTCTTTGCCAAGTTTCTCAGGCGATCTCGTGTTTTGCTCTCTCATATCCGGGTCTTTTCGGGGTGAGTGATGACGAACCATCGATGCGGTATATGGAATTAAAAGTGGGCTTAAAATTCATCCTTTTACCGAACCGACATCTATCCTGCCACAGGGGGGCCGGCATTGAGCCGCTCAAGATCCGCCGGATCTAAGACCAGCTTCGTCGCGGCGAGATTTTCAGTCAGATGTTGGAGCGACAGCGTGCCCGGAATCGGAACCATCACGTCTGCCTGCTGCAAGAGCCAGGCCAATGCTATTTGAGCCGGCGTTGCGGCATACTTGCGGGCCAGAGCGTTAACCGGGGCCTGATAATCCCCCAATTTGAGGGGGTAATAGGCAAAAAAAACAATGCCCAGACGCTGGCAATGTTCCAGAACATCGCGGTGTTTGCGCTCGGCCAGATTGTATTCATTCTGGACCGAGACGATCGGACCCAGGCTGCGGGCGAGTTCAAGTTGCGCCAAGTCCACGTTCGAGAGCCCGACATGGCGAATTTTGCCCTGCGTGCGCAAGTCCTGCAGCGCTGCCACACTTTCTTCGAAAGGCACCAGCGGATCCGGCCAATGCAGCTGATAGAGTTCAATGTGTTCTGCCCGCAAACGCAGCAGGCTGGCTTCGATCGCCTGCTGCAGATAAGCGGGGCTGCCATTGGGTCTCTTGTGAGAGATACCGCCCTTGGTCGCAAGCACCAGACCCGCAGAGGCAGGAGAAAGGTATTTGCCCAAGGTACTTTCACTCTCGCCATCGGTATACACATCCGCTGTGTCGATCAAATTCAGGCCACGTTCAAGCGCCTGCGCCAACAAGCGGGCATTGGCAGGTGTATCTGTCAGGCGGTTGGTGCCAAGGCCGATGCGGCCAATCATCCGATCACCGATTTGAATTTGGCTGTCTGAAGCAGGAAAGGGCAAAGGATTACCTCACTCGATTGTTTGACCTGAAACGAATAATCCTGGCTGTGCCCCTAACCAGCAGAGCGATCTGAAGCTGAAATTAATCCTCATCATCGTCTTCGTCAGCCTTGCTCAAGCCTAGCTCTGCATAGCTGATTCCCAGCGGGCAAAGTTCAGGCCGACGAAAGTGGAAATCCCTGAACCAACCGCCCGTGGGTTGCGAAAGTCGGGCTTTGTGGCTTTCAGCCCAGGGCTTGAGGCGAATCAGGTAGTCCAGATAATCGTCATTGACATCGTAACCGTTCCCTTCACTGAGCGCCTTGACGTATTCATTCTGCTCGATGCCGGGCCGTGTCCGGGCGAACCACTCGCTGAACTCACCTTCTTCGAAGTGATGGGCTGCAGTCATGCTGCTGGCAAAAGCGTAAAGCTCTACCAGATACTCTCCTGGTGGCACATCGATCCAGGCAAAGACCGTGTCATCATCGGGATCTTCGTCAACGGCATTTTCCCAGTCATACGGATCCCCGCCACCGGCGAGCACAAGTAGCTTCCCGCAGGGAATATTTAGTCGGCTGCTAAGATGACCGATCCATTCTGCTTCTTCGCGCTCACTGAGGTCCCCGACGAGCACAACCACCTGCCCAAGGGCGCAGTCTCCCTGAAAGACCAGCGGCATCACCACGCCGGCCTCGATCAGCGCGTCAGGCTCTGCTGCGAGCTCTTCGGCCAGGTCCTCGTCGCTGATAGCCATGCCACCACGGCTGGCGGAGCACAGGACCGTATAGTGGCCATCACAATAAAATTCAGTACGATAAAGCTGGCGGTTGGATGACATAGACAAAGGCTCCTTGTCGGTAAAATTTTGAGGTGTATTTTAGTGTATAGTATTCATTTCCCAAACGCAATCCGCCAAGTTGAAAGCTTTTTCACAGGCTGTCTGAGCGATTCAAACCATGACATCAAAAGCTTAGAACTGCTGCTCAAAAAGGGCGCGCGCACCCATTGTATAACCCCGCAAGGCGAGAGTCCGCTGCAAAAGGAGGAAAATATGCCAATTGTCATTCAGCTTTGACACAATTGCCGAACAGCTTGCCGGGCCCATTCAAAGGGCTGCTTGGATTTGCTGCTCTGGGCACTGAGAACCGCCCCCCGGAACAAAATTTCTATTTGACAGGCCAGTATCTCGGGCCAGGGGTGTTTGAGAGCCCTAGATTGCTGAATAAAAAACGCCATTAAATCTGCAAAAACATGTTGGGTCGCCTGCCAGATTTCAGGCTGGTTCTGATCGTATTCCAGCAAGGCTTTGAGCGCAAAGCACCCATTAAACCCATGGCGGCAGACCAGGGCTTCTTGGGCATCAAACGCGGCCAGCACTTTGTCGATGGCTTTCATTTTGGGCCTGATGCGCGTGCGCGCCTCTAACTCGGCCCTGAATAAACCGGCATAATGCTGAACCGTGGCCGCGATCAGAGCCTCTTTGGAATCAAAATATTTATACAATGTGCGCTTCGAAATCCCAGAGCCTGCCAACAGCAGATCCAGGCCTGCTGCATGAAAGCCATGCTGATAAAACACGCTGTAGACGTGTTCGATAATTTGGTCCCGTTTGTTTTGTTCTGGTTTGCTTGGGTCGGGTTGGGTTGGGTCAGATTTTTTCATGGCTTTCCTGTTTTTTTAGCATAACAAAAAGACTTGCGAAAGGAAACCGATCAGTTTATGCTATTTATGTAAACCGATCGGTTTACACCAATGTTCTCTTGAATAACTTTTCGTGAATATTCGCCCGTAAACAAGGAGAAAAATATGATTGTCAGTCAAAGCCCCGTTTATGTCTTGGGCAGCTCCCGAATCCCCTTTGTCAAAAGCCAGACCGATTACGCCCAATTCCGGCGCAAAGACCTCATGGTCGCCGCATTAAAGGGCCTGATCGAAAAACATCACCTGGAAGGGGTTTTGATCGGTGATACCGCACTGGGAGCCGTGCTCAACTCTGTGGCAGATTTTAACCTGGCCCGCGAAACGGTTTTGTCGACAGCTTTGCACCCTGCCTCTCCGGGTGTCACCCTGCAGCGGGCCTGTGGCACAGGCCTGGAAGCCACTTGGCAGATTGCCCTCAAGGTTTTCACGGGCAGTATCGAGCTGGGCATTGCCGGGGGCGTGGATACCAACAGTGATCTGCCGATCGAAATGGTTGATCAGATTCCCCGCGTTCCCAGTGTCGATGAACCCCGAACCCATTTGTCGATGGGGCAACACACCGAACGCATGGTCAAAGAATGGCAGATTTCCCGCCAGGCACAGGATGAATTTGCCCTGCGCAGCCATCAGCGCGCGGCCCAGGCCTATGAACAGGGATTTTTTTCTGACCTGATAACCCCCTTTGCAGGCCTCAACCGGGATCGGATTCTGAGAGCGGATACCTCGCTGGAGAAATTGTCCCGTTTGCCTGCGGCATTTGAGGCGCAGGGCAGTTTGACCGCTGGCAATAGCACGGCATTGACCGATGGGGCCGCCTGTGTCTTGATGGGTGGGTTAAAAGGAGCTGAAATGCTCGGCGCCCAACCGCTGGCGAAATGTGTGGATTTTGCCGTTTCGGCTGTGGATTTTGTCAAAGGCGAAGGCCTGTTGATGGCGCCAACGCTGGCCGTGGCGCAATTATTGCAAAAACACCGCTTGGGTTTTGACGATTTTGATTATATAGAAATCCATGAAGCCTTTGCCGGACAGGTTTTGGCCAATCTCAAAGCCTGGGAAGACCCCCAGTATTGCCGTGAAGCACTTCATTTGCAAGCGCCATTGGGGCCGGTCAACCCCGCGCGTTTGAATGTCAACGGCAGCAGTCTGGCGCTGGGGCACCCCTTTGCCGCTACCGGGGTGCGGATTGTGGGTTCTTTGGCCAAATTGCTCAGTCAAAGCCGCTCTCAACGGGGCCTGATTTCGATCTGTACGGCAGGTGGCATGGGCATGGCAGCGATCCTGGAATCTGCGGAGTAAAGAGAATACATGAAAATTGCCTGTCATTGTCAAAACCTGCAATTGGAGCTGGACTGGGAACCTCCGCAGCTCCAGGCCAGGGCCTGTGATTGTGGATTCTGCAGTCGTCATGGAGCGTTATGGGCCGCAGATCCCGATGCCCAATTGATCATCCAGATCCGAGATCCGAAACAGGTCAAAACCTATGTCTTTGCAACTGAAACAGCCCTGTTTCAGATCTGTCAGATCTGTGGCTGTGTCCCTTATGTCAGCACGGTGATAGACAAACAGATGTATGCCCTGGTCAATCTGCGTTGTTGGAGCGATTTTGAGCTCACACGCATTCAGATTCAAGCGGTGAGTTATCTCGGAGAAGATCGCAAGGCCCGTCTGGCACGCCGCAGCGCCCGTTGGATTTCAAAAATACAGGTGTTATGCGCTTGAGAACTCCTCTGAGACTCTGCAAAGGGGCAATAATTGCCGTTTTCATGACTATCACCTCGGTTTGAGTGCCCGCGTGGCGTAAAAGCTCGGGGCGTTTAGCTCTTTTAAACGGCCAGAGCCATTGGTGTCGTGGTAAATATCTGTGAGCACAAAGCCTGCCCGCAATTGTCCGCCAATTTGCTCTTCGATGGTGTGGGAAAACTGCAAGCCCCAGTCTTTTTCAAGCGATTCGGCATACAGCGCCGGGTCTGTTAAGGGGTTGTGAGGCAATTTGCGCATCACCCGCTCTTCGGCTTCGTCAAAGAGGTAGTTGATGCCATTGTCCAAACCCGCCAGCAAGACCCCGCCCGGTTTGAGCACGCGAAAACACTCTTGCCAAATCTGCTCCACTGTTTCCACATAACAATTTGAAACAGGGTGGAAAACCAGATCAAAACACGCATCAGCAAAGGGAAAGGGCTGGGTCATATCTGCCTGAACGGTGGCGACGGTATACCCTTCGCGCTGGGCCACTTCGACTTCGCGGGCCAATTGCTGTTCGGAATAATCCAAAACAGTGCATTGCGCGCCCTGGGCTGCAAAAATCGGGATCTGCTGCCCACCCCCAGAGGCCAGCCCCAAGACCTGGGCCTGAGACAAGGGGATAAACCAGTGGCGGGGTACGACTTTATTCGGGGTCAGAACCACCGACCAGTCCCCGGCCTGGGCTCTGAGAAAGGTGTCATGGTCAATGGGCACACTCCATTCCCAGCCCGTTTTCACCCAACCGTTGATCACTTCTGCGTTGATATCTGTATAACTCATACATGTGTCTTTCTTAAGGGGAATGCATTCAGAGTCGGAAAAATCTGCCCTTTTGTTCCTTGAACCCAACTCCCAATAGGTCAGCGGCTGGCCTGTCTGCTGACATCAAATTCACCCAGCCCTGGCGCAAGCGAGACCTTTAATTTCCCTTTGGGGGCTTGGGCGGGTTCCTGTTCGATCGCAAAGCTGACCGTGTTACCCGATGCGACCATGAAGGTCAAAACCTGGTGTAAGACATTTCCTGCGCCAAAATTATCTATGCGCAGGTCCAAAGCATCCGCCATCAACAGACATTGCTGGTTATTCTGATCTGTAATCGAATAGGTAAACCCGCCTTTGCCATCTTTTGCGATGCAGGCGGTGAAGCTGACCTGCCCATGCTGATCCCATTTGCAGGGGTGTTTAAACATCCGCGCAAAAACACCCAAAGCCGCCTTTTGCACCCTCTGCGCTCCCTGGGCAATGTTTAATTGGATTTGCACAACCAAACTGTCTTTTGTCAATTCTTGGATAAAGGCCATGCCATCGACACCGCCTTTGCCATCCAGGCGCAAGCTATCTCCTGCTTGGAATCCCAATAGTTCAATATGTTCAGGGGTTTCTTCTGAAATGGCGAGTTCTAAAGAGACGGCCGCAATGCCCCCTTTGACAACATGGCGACTGTCGCGAAAGCTATACGCGGATTTGGCCTCTTGCTGAGTTGAGCCTTTTTTTTCTTGCTGATTAGGCCCGGGCTGAGAGACCCTGTAAATATGTGAATCAGAGGCCCCGCCGTTGGTTTTATGGGTCTTCAATCGTATCGCCAGCCTTCAGAATCAATCGAGTTTAAGAAATTCGTATGTCCATTAGCTCACACATAGCGAGTAAAGTCAATAAAGGCAAAGAAAACGGGGCCGAATCAAAGAGCCATGCAAATGAATGCGATTATGTTATAATCAAGAAACTTTTTTAAGTCATTGGGAGGCCAAAACCGCTTGTTTGCAGACCATATTGCGATTTTAACAGCCGATCTTCGCCACTTATCTGAAAGACTCCCCACTTTCTGCCGCAAAGAGCCAATAGAGTCATTTCCAGCCGAAGGCACAATGGAGCAATATGTCGAAATCACGGAGGGGGCCCCAAGACTGCTGTTATTGCAACCCATCGCTGAGGGCCCTTATGCCCGCGCACTCAAAAAACGGGGCCCAGGTCTGCACCATATTGGCGCAAAGACCGCTTCGCTCATTGCGCTTATCCCCAGACTCAGCGAGCAGGGCCTTTTGCTGCATCCGATATCTATCCAGTCACTGGCGCAGGGGGTGGCTTGGCTCTGCAGACCCGGATTGCCCTTTTTGATTGAATTGTCTGAGGGAGAGGCCATCGCCGAGCACAAAACGCATGACACTTTTGAGCTGGGCCTGCCCCAAAACAGCCAAAGTCCAAGCAGCCAAAGTCCAAGCAGCCAAATTCCCGACTTTGCCGCGCAGATCTTTGCTAATCTGCGCATACAGGTAAACGCGGCAGACGAGTTGAGCTTGAAGGCCGGGAATAACCTGATTCGGCTTCCTCTCTTATGAGGAAATTCAAAGGAAATAGAATACATATTCATCGTCAAAAATGTCGAAGAGCTCTTTCTGGTCTTTTTCTATGTTTAAGTGCCTGTACGCCATTACAAAAACCCAATTCCGCAGACAGTTTAATTTACCAGAATATTTCCAGGTTCATGCCTGCTGAAAGCCCATCTCCCTTTCAAAAATCTCCTTCATTAAATTTGGCATTGCCCTTTTCTGCACCAGATAAATTTAAAGTAGCGGCCCTGCACAACGGAACAACCGTACAGGCCCATAACCAAATCGCAAAGGCTTATCTCAAACGTCAGCAAGTACAACTCGCTCAAACGAATCAGATTTTTTCGCCGTTCAGCATGAGCCTGGCCCTGCATATGGTGAGCAATGGCGCAGCTGGCACGACGCAAGACGAAATGTTAAAGTCCCTTGGACTGTCGAAAACGGCTCTCGACACCCTCAACCACGACAATGAAATTCTGCTCAAAAGCCTGGAAACAGCCGAGGATCAAATCCTGCTGAGAATAGCCTCATCGCTGTGGCTCGATCCCATCCGTCCCTCGCCATTGGACCCGCAAATCCAATTTCAGGTGAATTTCCTCCCAGGCTATCAGGATATCCTCAAAGAACGTTATCTCGCTCCGGCACAGGTCGTGGATTTTGATATTTCTGACACCCCGAAAAAGATCAACGAATGGGTAAAACAAGCCACAAACGACAAGATTAACCAAATTGTCAATGAAGACTTAGACCCAACGCTGATCGCAATACTTTTAAACGCGATCTATTTCAACGCAAACTGGAAGTTTCAATTCAAAAAAGCAGACACCCGTCCCATGCCTTTTATGACAAGTCCTCAAAAAACAATCCAAGCGCAAACCATGTATCTAGAAGCCCCCCTCAAGGGGCGGCTGGCGGATAATTCACAACCCTACCATATTGTCGAATTGCCTTATGGACAGAGCGACCGGCTGGTGATGGATATCTTTCTGCCCACAGATAGGATGAACTTACAGAACATGCTCAAAGACCTCGTCGCTCAAGATGTTTCACAATGGTTTCAAGCGATAGAAACCATTCCCCTGGGTGTTCAGCTCTATCTGCCCCGCTTCAAATTCGATCAGGAATTTGCTTTGACGGATTGGATCAAATCCATGGGTATACAGGAAATATTTGATCCCAATCGGGCAGATCTCTCTCTGATGCTCAGAGATCCCCACAACAAAGACCGCAGAATCGGGCTCGCGCATGTCTCCTCAGTGATTCAAAAAGCCTTGATTGAGGTCAATGAGGAAGGTACCGAAGCGGCTGCGGTCACAATTGTTCACACCTCTTGCAGTGGAATTTGCCCTGTTTCAGCACCACCTCGCCCTGCTCGAATTCAGATCGACCGGGCGTTTCTGGCAATCGTAAGGGATAAATTGACGGGGGTGATCCTTTTTACGGCTCTGATTAAGCAACCTGAAGTGAGCCAGTAGCTCATCAACATGAATATGTGTACGACTTGATGGTTTTGACTATTGGGTATGGAATCTTTTCTGGCCTTAAATTCATCCATCCCTGAAGCAAGCAAGTCCACTAGGGGTCTTCAATCGCTTCAACCCCTTGTGCTTTAAGTTTTGCCAAGCCCTCTTTCATGGCTGTGACTTGAGCCTGTGGGTGGCGCTGCCAGAGAGAGATTTCGCCCACAACCTTAAACGGGTGTTTTGAGCGATACGATTTTGTGGGATTTCCTGGAAATTTTTTATCTGTTAAATTGGGGTCATCTTCAATCGGGCCGGTGGGCTCGACCAAATAAATGCGTTCAGGCCCTTCGCCGCTTGCCAGCTCAGCCCCCCAGATGGCGGCATCTAAAGTCGCGGTGAGATAGATGTATTTTGCTTCATTTTGGCTGCCAAAATTGGATTTAAATCCAATTGAAATGAAATCACCGAGAGACAATTCGGCTTTGGTACCATGAAAAAAGGTCTGAACAAACGGACTCTGAACTGTTTCGTTTGAATTAAGGCTCATTTTGCATCCTCCAAGTTGATGTTCTCGCGCAGGGTCTATTTGAATTGAATGTAGGTATCCTGCGCTAAGGCCAGGGCTTTCAAAAAATAGGCTTCGAGGACCTCCTTTTCACTGTCTGAAAAAGAGGCGATGATATTTTCTGATTCTTGCTGAAAGGTCTGATAATACGGGGCCAAAAGTGCAATAATTTTCGTTTGATTGGGCTCAATAATCACCTTTCGGCCATCGTGTTTATCATGCACGCGTTTGACGAGTTTTTTACACTCAAACCGATTGATCAGACCCGTCACAGCGCCAGTGGTAAGCCCCGTCAAACTGGCCAGTTCACCGGCAGTTAAACTGCCTTTTTGCAAAAAAAAGCCCAAATATTTATGATCAGTTTCTGAGAAACCCGCTTTCCGGGCGATGGCCTCATGCATCTGAAGCGAAGCATACGCATATTTTTGACTCAGTTTTCTGATCTCTGTGATTTTTTCAGTGCCCATGGCAGACCCTCGCAGACAATTATCTTAGTGACTAAGATAATTGATCGCTCAAGGTTTGTCAAGGGTGCTTTGTAGGCTTAAAAAGAAGGGGACAGTCGCCCCATCTCTCCCTTGATAAAGCGCTGTCTGGCTTTCAGGGTCTCATCCTGTCTGCTCATCGCAAACGGGCCATCCCAATACACAGCTTGTTGCAGGGGTTCTCCGCCCCCGATCAAGAGGCGCAGACCTTCTGCTTGGGCAGTGATAATCACCCCGTCGCCATCGCGGGACAGTGTCGCCACCTGATGGGCGCCAAACGCTTGCTCAGCCAAATTCCCTGTACCGGCGATGCCAAAAGCAAAATACGCGTAAGGGTGCTCCAAAGGGAGCAGCAGGGTCTGGTGGGGATTGACCTGAACATCTAAAAAATCCACAGGGGTATCCAATTGATTGAGGAGAGAGGCTCGGCCTTGAAAGCTCCCTGCGATCACGCTGACTTTGCCCGTTTCGTATTCCAGAATCGGTATTTCAGTGGAATCGGCGTGGAAGATTTGGGGGGGCCGCAACTGGGCATCTGGGTTGAGATTGACAAAGATCTGAAAGCCCCAGCAATCCACGCCAGGAACCGTCGGAATTTCTTCGTGCATCACCCCCGAGCCGGCCTGGGTCCAATGGACAGAGCCAGGCAAAATGAGGCTCTGATCTCCCAGGCTGTCTCTGTTTTGAAACGCGCCCTGCGACTCTGGCAGTAAATACGTCACGGCCGAAAAACCCGCATGCGGATGTGGCGGAAAGGTGGGCTGCGACATATGAAAGAGGTCGATATTTAAGATCGGATCCAAATTCAACTGACGGTGGTTGAGGCCTGCTGATTGAAATCCCGAACTGTGCGTGTGCGTTTGTAACTGGAGATGCGCTTGAATCTGTTTGGATTGCATAAACCACCTGTTTTCTGTTGTTTTGCTTTAACCTGAATTAGCATAAAGCAGGCAAATTAACTTTACAATCCCCCAAAAGTAAACTATATTGTTTGTAATTATGAACAATCAATCAACAACGGGATCAATGCCTGATTTTAATGAACTCTATCTGTTTGCCCAGATTGTCAAAACCTTGAATATGACTCAAACGGCCGAAAATTTAGGCTATTCCAAAGCCCATGTGAGTCAAAAATTAAAACAGCTGGAATCACGGCTCCATCTGAAGTTGATCGAGCGTTCCACACGCAATATGCAACTCACAGAAATGGGGCGCGAACTCTACAACGACATAGCCCCTTCATTTGAGCTTATTTCACAAGCTGTCGAACGCATTGAAGCGAATCAGCAAAAACCGAAGGGGGTCTTAAGAATTTCTGCCCCCGTCGAATTTGGGCAATACCTCAGCCAAAATCTGTTGGGGGAATTTCTGGCCCTTTACCCCGATATTGTGATTGACTTGGATTTAACACCCGATCGCCGGGAATTGCTCTCCGATCAATTGGATTTGCTGGTACGGGTCGGTGAAGTACAAGACAGCAGCTATATCTACCGTAAAATCTTCGAGACGCAAATGGGGGTCTTTGCTGCGCCGCAACAGGCTCACCGCATTCAAAAAATCCGGGATGTCAAAACGTTCAAATGGATTGCCTCGGGGCAAGAAGCCGCCCTTTTGGGCAGTGAGCATCCGATCTTAAACGAGCTGGGCAAGACGGTGATGGTTTGCAAAAATCTCACGGCACGCAAACAATTGATTGCAAATGGAGTAGGGATCGGTTTACTGCCCTGTTTTATCTTTCAAAAAGAGATCGAAAGCGGCGAGATCATTCAGGTCTTGCCCGAGGTACACTCACAGAATATTCCCTTTGGGTTTATTTACGCCTCAAAGAAATACACTCCCCTCAAAATTAAACACTTTGTTCAATTTGTGGTGGAGAAAATCGCGCAGACCCTGGTGAGATCAAAATAGAATGTGAATGAGAACAAAAACATGAATATATCCGAACTTGAAAAGGAAATCATCGCCTTTAGAGACCAACGGAACTGGAAACAATTTCACACTGTCAAAGATTTATTATTGGGGTTAAATATCGAGGTTTCTGAACTTTCTGAATTGTTTCTCTGGAAAAACGAAATGGAAGTAGCTGCTGTAGACAGGCAAGCCATTGCCGACGAATTGGCGGATGTCTTTGTCTTTTTAAGCTATCTGGCCCAGCATTTTGAAATCGACTTAACCCAAGCTGTTGTCGAAAAATTACACAAAAACAAGCTCAAATACCCCATTGAAAAAAGTTACAATTCCAATAAAAAATACAACCAAATTTGATACAGTATGAGCAAACCCCAAATGTGCAAACCCCAAATGAGAAAATTATTGGAAGCAGCGTCAATTTGAATGAGTGAAGAACAGACCGAGTCCCCTCACAAACGGCGGATACGCTACAAGGGAAGTTATCCCAACCATTTTCATGAAAAATACAAAGAGCTCAACCCCGAACAATACCCCGAAGCGATCGAAAAAGTCATGTCCAAAGGCAATACCCCGGCAGGCATGCATCTCTCGATCTGCGTGAATGAAATCTTGGCGATCTTAAACCCCCAACCCGGTGAAGTGGGGTTAGACGCCACCTTGGGCTTTGGGGGCCATACCCAGGCACTGTTGCCAAGGGTTCGACCCGGCGGCCGCATGCTTGGCATAGATGTTGACCCGATTGAGCTGGAACGCACAACCAAGCGCCTGAGAGCCTTGGGGTTTAGCGAAACAAAATGGCAAGCTCAACACCTGAATTTTGCGGGGATCCCCAAGCTTTTGCAAGCCATGGACAGCGGTTTTGACTTTGTTTTGGCAGATTTAGGCATCTCATCGATGCAATTGGACAATCCCGACCGGGGCTTTACCTTTAAGCGCCATGGGCCGCTGGATTTGCGGCTCAATCCCCAACAGGGCCAACCAGCGTCAGAGCTGATCCAAAAAGTGAGTGCAGATAAACTCGAACAGATGCTGAGGGATTACTCAGATGAGCCCTATGCGCGGATCTTGGCTCAGGCCATCTGTCAAAACAGCCATGCGATTCAAACCACCTCAGATCTCACACGCACGATTAAAGGGGCCTTAAAACACACCCAAGCGGATCTCAATCGCACGATTCGCAGAAGCTTTCAAGCGCTCAGAATTGCTGTCAATGATGAATTTTCGGTGCTGGATCAATTTTTGCGCAATTTACCTTTTTGCCTGAATCCAAATGGCAGGGTGGCCCTTTTGTGCTTTCATTCTGGTGAAGACAAACGCGTCAAACAGGCTTTGGATGCGGGCTACCAAGCGGGCATCTACGCTGAGATCAGTCAGGAGCCGATCCGACCGAGTCCGCAGGAACGCTATGCCAACCCTCGCTCCAAGAGCGCCTTGTTAAGATGGGCCATTCGCTCAGACAGTCTGTGAACTGCAAGCCTGAAAACGGCTTCAGTCAAACCCGCACACAACTGTCAGCCCGTTGAATTAGCCACCATTTGGTCCAAATGCCGCTGCACCGCTTTTTTGAGCATCAGAGCAATACCCTTGAGCCAAAGGCGGCCCATCCATGAGCGGGGATAGAGCCAAAACTGGCGTTTCACAAGGGTATGGCCAGAAGGAAGCGGAACAAACTGCCACGTCTCGACAAAATGGCTGGCCAGCCGCTCCAGAGGTGGCGAAAAAGACCCCAGCTCCATCACCAATTGGCGGCCATCCCAAGCCTGAACCTCTTCAATATGGCTGGAACCATCGGTATTTTCGACCCGAATCCGCGTCCCAACCCAGTCAAACGTAGGCGTATGCTCAAATTCAGCGCGGGCAATGCCTGGCAGGGGCCCATACCCTTGAAAGCTGGGCCAAAGCGAGAGATTAAAAATGTCGCTGACGATCGCAGCAGGGGAGGTGGCCAGTGTGGCCTGACAGGAAAAGGTCAGGGGCTTTAAATGCCTGGGTGCGCTCCCTTCATTTGGCAGGGCTTTCTCTTCGGGGGCTTGGCCGGGGGGATAGTTGACATCCAAATAGACCACGTCGTGAAAGCTTGAGCTATATTGAACAAAGAAGAGAAAGACAGCCAGCAGGCCCAGCACAAGACAGATCACCATTTGGAACAAACCCCAGAGAAAACTCTGTGAGGCAGTTGTTACCAGGGTCCAATTGGCCTGGCTGCGGGTGCCAGAATGCACCCAAATGCTGCCCGTGAGCAAGAGCGTGCCCAAATTGTACAGGCCCATAACGCCCAAGCCCAAAAACAGCCAATGAAAAAGAGTCATTAAGACTCTGCTTTTGGTCGAATCCGGGTCCGCTTCAATTTTGCTCATTCAAGCCCAGCGTGTTTTTACTGAGATAGCCATTCAGACCACCGGCCAAGACCGTCCAGGTCCCCAAGCCAATTTGGGCAAGCAGTGGCAGGGGCAGCAGGGCCAGGGCCAAAATACTCAGCACCACCCGTCCCAACTCATGCGAGGTCAGCCAGCGCTGGCCTTCGGTCAGGGCCCCGACTGCGACAAAGCCCAGCATCAGAGCCAGGCCTGCGCCCAAAGCGGGCAGCAATGGCCACTGGGGAGCCAATTCCAAAAAGACCGTGCTCAGCAAGAGCCAAACCACAAATTGAAGCAAAAGCCAGATATTGAGGCTTTTGGGGCGGGGAGTGCGGTATTTGACATAACTGGCCGCCTCCACTTCAGGGATCTCCGGTTCGGATTGGGCCGGGTGCCAGCCAGGCGGGCGAAAGGGCACCTGCAACGCCTGCTGCAGAGGCAGGCCACGCATTTGCTGAAACATCTCGCTGAAAAAGACCCCATGGGCCCAGAGCGGGTTCCAAGACCTGAGGGCTTTGACCGTGCCATAAACCGGCTCAGCCACTTCGGGTTCAAAGGTGCCAAACAGGCGGTCCCAGACAATAAAGACCCCCGCATAATTCTTGTCGATATACTCCACATTTTTGCCGTGGTGCACGCGGTGGTGCGAAGGCGTGTTCATGATCCACTCCAGTGGGCCGAGTTTGCCCACGGCGCGGGTGTGGACAAAGAATTGGTAAATGGTCTGAAACTGGCTGCAGGCCAAATACACCAGTGGCGGAAAGCCGAGCAAAGCCAAAGGCAGGCCAAAAACCCAGGAGAAGCAGCGCTCCAACATGCCCTGGCGCAGGGCCACAGTCAGGTTATACTCTTCGCTCTGGTGATGCGGGCCATGCCCGCTCCAGACCAGCCAAACCCGGTGGCTGCAGCGGTGAAACCAATAATACGCCAAGTCTGCGCCGAGAAAACAGGCAGCCCAGACCCAGACCTGTTCCGCGGGCAGGGTATTTAAGCGCAGATGTTCGTAGATCCAGAGATAGGCCCCAAAGAAAAAGGCCTTGTAAAAAATCTCCAGAATCTGGTCAAGGGAACCGCAGGCCAAATCGTTGAGTGAGTCGTGTAAATTGTAAAACTGCTTGTGTTTGACCCAAGAATAGAGGGCCTCCAAGACAATACACACAAAGAAGACCGGAATGGCCATTTGAATGTATTTGACCTGGAAGATATCTGTTGGTGACATTAGGGGATTGTTTGGCTCTTTACTTTTTGTGCTTCACTTTTTGTGCTTCACTTTTTGCCCAGCACTTCGGCAATCTGTTTGCTCACCCGCAGGGCGGAAATCACCGCGCCGTCGGAGTGGGAGCTTTCGGTGAAATCGCCGCCAAAATACAAATGGCCATGGGCCTTGCGCAGGCCGTTTGAGAGTTCGTCAAAACGCGAGCGACCCACTGGCCAAGAGGCAATGGCGCGGGGATGGTACCTAAAAAAGGTAAATTTGCGAATCTGGCTACCAATGCCGGGAAAGGTCTTTTCAAACTCTGCTTCGATTTGTTTTTGCACATCGTCAAAGGAGCCGGTGCGGGCATTGTAGCCCTCGGCAAAATCCCCAGTGATCAGCAAATTGATCAAGACATGTTTGCCATCGCCGCTGCCCTGGCCAGGGTAGATCACGCCCAGGGGCCCGCCTGTTAAAAGAGGCAAGGCATTGGCCCCGTCAATCGTCCAATACTTCTCGGCCGCTTTGTCGAGCATGACATGGGCGGTAAAATACGCCCCCCAGCTTTGGCTGTGAATCGCCTGGTAAATCTGATCCCCCAAACGGGGGCGAAACTGCAGCTCAAACAGGCGGTAGAGCGGAATCGCCAATACAGCGTGTTTGGCTTTGAAGGTTTTGTTTTTAAAATTGGAGGTGTCTACAGCACGAATTTCAACCCCTTCGGGGCCATCGACCACGTTG
This sequence comes from Candidatus Blackallbacteria bacterium, assembly GCA_051715345.1. Classification (GTDB taxonomy): domain Bacteria; phylum Cyanobacteriota; class Sericytochromatia; order UBA7694; family UBA7694. The sequence goes on along the minus strand of JBPXJQ010000019.1, from coordinate 17,152 downwards.
GTGACCTGGGTATTCAAAGAGATATGTTCTTTGCCAATATGTTCGGCAATGGCCTCGGTCAGATTTTGGTTGCCGCCCACAACATGGTTGGGCATGGCACCTTGGCCAACAAAGAGATGCCATTCGGCAATGCCGTCGAGGGCACTGATGCGCTCCAGGGGGGTGCCAACCTCGGGGGCCAAAACGGCGTGGATCAGCTTTAAGCCCAGCGGGGGCAGGTTCTCTTTTTTGAGCCAATCTGCAAAGCTCAGTGCTTTGAGCGCCAGCAATTCTTTGGGCATCTGGCCCGAGGCATGGCCCGCTTCGACTTCGTGCAGCAGTTTTTCCATTTTGGCATCCCAGGCCTGCCAGCGCTTGTATTCCTCGGGATTGAGCAGGCTGGCGATAAATTCCTGGTTGGTTTTGCCTTTAAACGGATAGACCTTGCCGTCGGCTATAAAACTGGAGAGACCCGTATCTACACGCTCCATGGGCACCTTGAGTTCTTTGACGATCTCCAGAGCCGGATTGCCATCCCAGAATTCAGCCAGACCGACTTCGGCGTGGAGTTTTTCGGGGTAGCTGCCTGTGCGCACCCGCCCCCCCACACGCGGAGCCAATTCCAAGACCCGGTAGCTGATTCCGGATTTTTTGAGGTGGTAAGCGGTACTCAGGCCCGACAAACCGCCACCGACAATTAAGACGTCGACCTCTTTTTGTTCTGTGGGATTGTTTGCAGCCTGGGCCGAGAGGCTTTGATCCTCAGGCTTTTTCTCAGTGTCTGTGGCTTGGGGCTGACAGGCAGGCAGCAGGCCCAAAACCAAAACAGCAGCCAAGAGCGCAGAGTTGATCGCTTTGCGGCGGGCAAATGTAAATTTCATACAGAATCTCCTAAGTTGTTTTTTTCAGGATGCAAAACAGCGTTCTGTCTGAAAAAAACACTCAGTCAGGGGCGTATTTGAGGATCTGCGCTTCGAGGATGTCCAAGGCCTGGTTGAGTTGGTCTTCGGAGATGATCAGCGGGGGCAGGGTGCGAATCACATTGCCTGCTGTTCCGGCGTTGATCACCAACAGACCGGCCTCATGGCAGGCGGAGATAATCGCCTTAACCACGTCTCCCGCCGGTTTGAGCGGGTCACGGTCGTGGCAAAACTCCATCGCCATCATCATGCCCCGGCCCCGCACATCGGCCACCAGCGAAGATTTCTCTTGAATCTGACGGAAGCGGGCGGCAATAATCTCACCCAATTGGGCAGCACGTTGAGGCAAATTGTCGCGTTCCATGATTTTGAGCACGGCCAGCGAAGCGGCACAGGAAACCGGATTGCCGCCATAAGTACCGCCCAGGGTGCCGGGCTGACAGGCGTCCATAATCTCAGCTTTGCCAATCACACAGGCCATCGGCAGGCCGCCCCCCATGGCTTTGGCCCAGGTTGAGAGGTCGGGGGTCACGCCCGAAGCAGCATAAGCACACCAGTCACCGGCACGGCCAAAGCCACTTTGCACTTCGTCGAGAATCATCAAAATGCCGTGTTGGTCGCAGATTTTGCGCAGGCCTTGCAGGTATTCCGCTGGGGCGGGCACAAAGCCCCCTTCCCCTTGAATCGGCTCTAAGATCACCGCAGCCACCTGTTCGGGGGCCACCGTGTTGACCAAGGCTTGGCGAAAGCGCTCCAATTCGCGCTCAACAAAAGCAGCTTGGTCGAGGCCGTCGTGGTAGCGGAAATAATTGGGATAAGGCAGGCGGTAGACCTCGGGAGCAAAAGGCCCGCAGCCGGTTTTGTACCCGACTTTGGAGGTCAGAGTCAGGGCCATTAAAGTGCGGCCATGAAAGCCTTCGCTGAAACAGATCACCGCAGGGCGACCTGTGGACTGGCGGGCAATTTTGATTGCGTTTTCAACAGCTTCCGCGCCGGTATTGGTCAAAAAGACCTTGGTCCGATCGCCGTGGGGGAACAGACCTGCGAGTTTTTCGCAGAGGTCGAGATAGGGTTCGTAAGTGGCCACATGAATGCAGGCATGCATCAGGGTTTCTGCTTGTTTTTGAATCGCGGCAACCACTTCGGGGGGACAGTGGCCGGTATTGGTAACGCCAATGCCACTGGCAAAGTCGATCAATTGTTTGCCGTCGGCATCGCTGATCAGGGCACCCTGACCCGAAGCGGCAGAGGCTCCAGCAATGATCTGGGCCACACCCCGAGGCATGACCGCTTCGCGGCGTTTCATCCATTCTTGACTTGAACTCATGTTCAACCTGCTCGTTTCTCTAGATTTCAGCTTCATCAATCATACCGCTAAAATGGCCGAAATCCAAATCCCCCCAGGGAGCTTCAGCGGGCGTAAATGCCCAGATAGCTGTGCACCTGACGTCCGTCTGTGCGGGCATAAAGGGTGTCTTTGACATAGAGACTGGTGGAACCGCCGCCATCGAGGATATACGCCTCGCGGGCCCCCATACTCTTGAGCAGGCGCGCAGCCTCGACAATCGAGACCCCCTGCGAGCGCAAGCGGCCCTCACCGGCGGCCAGCAGCAGCAATTCGCCTTTGGCACTCACCCCCATAAACGAGCGGCTAATGGTAGTTTCGGGGCTGGCCCCGCCATAGGTGGCGCGTTTGGCAAAGGCCCCCGAACGGATATCTGCTTCGAGGTTGCCCTGTTGTTCGGCGGTAAACAGGGCTGGAAAGCCTCCGAGAAAGGCTTGATACGCACCCGGATTTTCACTTAAGCCGCCTTTGCCGGTTTTTAAGTCCCCCGCTTTGTCCACAGCCAGGAAATAGCGCTGATCGGTGACTTTGTCCATGGCGGGCTGGGCATCGTCTGTGAGTTTCAATTGCAAAGCTTGCACATCGCCAATCACCGATTGCGGCGTAAAAAAGCTGGCATTGATTGCGGCCAAGAGTGGTTTGCCGCCCTGTTTATTCTGGGGCAGTTTGTCGCCATCGAGAGGCCCGCCATTTTTGGCAACAATCGGCAAGATCTGCGTGCGGGCCGGGTCGATGGTGAGCACGCGAATCGGCGCGCCGTCTTTGCTCTTGCGCGAGCTGTCGAGCCGGATGCCGGGAGCTATTTCGCGGCCAGCGCTGGCTTGAGTCGCACCGTTCAGAGGCACAGGTGCAGGGGTCAAACGGGCAGCTTTAAGTGGGCTAAGTTGGGTTTGATCGCTGGCGGGAAGCGGGGATGAAACGGGGGTGGACAAGGGCTGGGGTTTGGCAGGCGGATTTGCAAGGGGCAAAGACACCGCACCGCCAGCTGGGCGAGCAGGCAATTGAAACAATTCGGAAGGCGGTTTCAAGCGGGAAAAGGGGATTTCGTTCATCGGAGTCACCTCTAGCAGAGGTTATCGGAATCGTCCCCCTCCCCCTTGCGCGTGGTACTATGTGTACCATACTGTTTTTTGGCTCCGATTCGGCAGACCAGACGCAGAACATGCAATAGAGCTTCAGAACGAGGTAGATCCCCATGACACACGGATATTATCGCTGGCCCACCGTTTCCGGCAATCAAGTGGTTTTTGGCTGCGAAGACGATCTTTGGTCGGTACCCCTGAGTGGAGGCCTGGCCACCCGTCTGACCGCAAATCTGGGCCATATCTCTTGCCCCCAGCTCTCACCCGATGGCAAATGGATTGCCTATATTGGCTCCGACGAAGGCCACCAAGAGGTCTATTTGATGCCTGCGGAAGGGGGCGTCCCCACCCGTTTGACCTATTTCGGTGCGCCTGTCACCCGCGTCAGCGGCTGGAAGCCCGACAGCTCGGCGATCATTTGCAGCTCTTCGCATCGCCAGATTCTGCGCCGCATGGTCGAACTCTACGAAATCCCAGTCGATGGCAGCGAGCCCGTCTGCCTGAAGTATGGCATGTCCCACCACATTGCCTGGAACCCCCAGGGTCCAGGGGCCGTGATTGGCCGCCACACCTGGGATCCTGCCCGCTGGAAGCGCTACCGGGGCGGCACCTCAGGGGTGCTCTGGCTCGACCGCGACGGCAGTGGCACATTTGAGCCCTTTGCCCGTGAGATCAACGGCAATTTGGCCACCCCACTCTGGCTGGGTGAACGGATCTATTTCTTGTCCGATCACGAGGGCATTGGCAATCTCTACTCGCTCAATCTTGCAGGCGAAGACCTGCAGCGCCACACCCACCACGACGATTTTTATGTGCGTTTTCCCCACAGCGATGGCCAGAATATTGTCTACCAATGTGGCGGCGATCTTTACAAGCTCAGCCTCAGCGGCGGCAGCATTTCAACCGAGGCCGAAAAAATTGCCATCGACTGGCGCAGCCCCCAGGTCCAGCGCAACCGCAAATTTTCCTCGCCGACCAAATACCTCAATGCCTACCAATTGCATCCCGAAAGCCACTCCCTGGCGGTGATCACCCGTGGCAAGGCCTATACCATGCCACTCTGGGGCGGCGCAGTCATGCAACACGGCGAGCGCGAAGGCACCCGCTACCGTGTGGCCCAATACCTGCCCGACAACAAGCGCCTGGTGTTGGTGGGGGACACAGCCGGAGAAGAACAGGTCGAAGTGCATTGGCTCGACGGCTCTCAGCCCGCCCAAGCCGTCACGGATCTCTCCCTCGGCCGCCCCGAACATGTGATGGTCTCTCCCACCACCAATCAGGTGGCGGTCGTCAACCACCGCCGCCAGCTTTTGCTGATCGATCTCGACAGTTTAACCACCCGTGTGCTCGACGAAACTGCACATATTCACGGCATTGGCACCCCCGCTTGGTCTCCCGATGGCCAGTGGTTGGCCTATTCCTGTGCCACTGCGCCCCAGACCACCATTATTAAACTCTGCCATGTCGAAACCGGCAGCATCCACGAAGCCACCCGGCCCGTACTCGAAGACTTTGCCCCCAGCTTTGATTCTGAGGGCAAATACCTTTACTTTATTTCGACCCGCGAATTTAATCCCGCTTATGACGAAATCCACTTCTCACTGGGTTTCCCCTATGGCACCCGACCTTATTTGCTCACCCTGCGCAAAGACCTGCGCTCGCCCTTTGAGCCCGACGCGGCGATGTTGATCGACAAAAAAGAGCCCAAAACTGAAGACAAGGCTGAAGACAAAGCCGAAGACAAGTCAGACAAGCCCAAGGTCAAACCCGTTGAGATCGATCTCGATGGCCTGGCCGACCGGATTTTGGCATTCCCGATCAAAGACGGCCGCTACCGCAAGGTTTTGGGCCTGGGTGACAGGGTCTTTTATATCACCTACCCGGTCTATGGCAGCTTGGATCAGAACTGGGCTGAAGGCATCACGATCCGGGGCACCCTGCGCGTCTACAACCTCAAGAGCCGCGAAGAAGAGGTCTTTATGGAGGGCGTCAACAGCTTTTACCTCTCCAAAGATGGCAAATCCCTGATTGTGCGCGTCGACAACAAAGTGCGTGTCTTGCCCGTGGGCGAAAAACCCTCCGAAAAAGTGCTGGGCGACAGCAAACCCAGCAAAAAATCAGGCTGGGTCGATCTCGAAAGGATCAAATTGGGGGTCGTGCCCGCTTTGGAATGGCAACAGATGTTCCACGACGCCTGGCGCCGCATGCGCGACCATTTCTGGACCGAAAATATGTCCGAAGTGGATTGGGACGAAGTGCGCAGCCGCTATCTGCCCCTGCTCGATCGCGTCGCCAGCCGGGCTGAATTTTCGGATCTGCTCTGGGAAGTCCAAGGCGAATTGGCCACCTCCCATGCCTACGAAATGGGCGGCGATTACCGCAGAGAACCCATTTACAGCCAGGGCTTTTTGGGCGCCGACTTTGCCTGGGATGCCGACGCCCAGGGTTACCGCATCACCCATTTGGTGCATGGCGATCATTGGGATGCCAAACGCGGCGGACCTTTGGCCAAACCGGGTATCAACACCCGCGTGGGCGAAGTGGTCACGGCCATCAATGGCCTGACTTTAAATGCCCAATTTGGCCCTGAACAGGCCCTCTTGAATCAAGCCAAAAGTGATGTCTTGGTCAGCTTTGGCGGCGATTCTCCCCGCACGGTGCAGGTCCATGCCCTCGATTCCGACACCATGGGGCGCTACCGCGATTGGGTCGAGGCCAACCGCCGCAAAGTGCACGAAGAATCCAATGGCCAAATTGGCTATGTACATATCCCCGATATGGGGCCCTTTGGCTTTGCCGAATTCCACCGCTATTACCTGAGCGAGTGCAATTACCCGGCCCTTTTGGTCGATGTGCGCTTTAATGGCGGGGGCCATGTCTCGCAATTGCTGCTGGACAAACTCTCGCGCAAACGCCTGGGCTACGACCTGCCTCGCTGGGGCATGCCCGAACCCTACCCCTCGTATTCAGTGATGGGGCCGATGTTGGCCCTGACCGACGAAAACGCAGGCTCAGATGGGGATATCTTCAGCCATTCATTTAAAATGCTCAAACTCGGACCTTTGGTCGGCAAACGCACCTGGGGTGGCGTGATTGGGATCAACAGTCAGGGCAAATTGGTGGATGGTTCGCTCACCACCCAACCCGAGTACTCGTTCTGGTTCCACGATGTGGGCTGGAATGTCGAAAACTATGGCACCGACCCAGATATCGAGGTGGAGTACGCCCCCCACGATTACCATGCGGGCAGAGATCCCCAATTGCAGACAGCCTTAGATACCTTAAAAGAGATGCTCGTGCAAAACCCAGCTGAGATGCCGGATTTGTCGAAACGGCCGTCCCTCAAACGCGCCCCTTTGCCCCCAAGGGCAGAATAAAAACGGGCAAAAGTTGTAGAATAAGATCATGAATGAACTCCAAAATGTTTATTTATCCCTGCTCGAAAACGAAGACGAACAGGTCCGCGAAGTCGCTGCCCGCTCGCTCTACGAAATGCTCGAAGCCGATGTGGTCGATGCCCTGCTCGAAATAGCCGAGACGGCCTCTCATCCAGGTTATCTCGAGGTGATTTGGCTCTTGGGCAAATCCGAAGAGGTGCGGGCCACAGATTTGCTCTTGCGCAATCTCAGCCATGCGGATCCCCGCCTGCGCGAAGTGGCCGCTTCGGCCCTGGCCGAAATTGGCGATGTGCAAGCCCTGCAGCCCTTGATTGCAGCCCTCGAAGACGAATCGGCAGAGGTGCGTGATGCGGCAGCCATGGCCCTGGGTGAGTTGCGCGATTCCCGCGCAGTGTTGCCTTTGATCGCCCAGCTCGACAATGCCGAGACCCAACAGGTGGCCGCCTGGGCTTTGGCGACCATTGGCGATCAGCGCGCAGCGCCGGCCTTGCTGGCCCTAATCGATTCCGAGCAGCCCGATGCCATGCGCGGCATGGCTGTGCGTTCCTTGGGGCGCATGTCGGACGGCGAAAACATAGAGATTTTTCTCTCAGCCCTCAAAGATCGCTCCCATTTGGTGGTGATCGAGGCCTGTAAAATTCTCGGCGAATTGCAAGAAGACAGCGCCTCAGAGGTCCTGTTTGAGGTCTTTAATGCTTCAGAAAATCCGCGTGTGAGCCTCAATGCGGCTGTGGCCCTGGCCAAAATTGGGGATCCCCGCTGCAATGAATACCTGATGAAAATTTTGGCCGAAGACGAAGACTGGGGACGCCGCTTAAATGCCCTTTTGGGTTTGCGCGAATTGCAAGAAGACGAAAAAGTTAAAAATGCCCTGCGCGCAGCCCTGAAAGATTCCCATTGGCTGCTGCAAAAACAGGCGGCGTTATCGATGGTGGCCCATTTGGACGAAGACGTCTTTTCCACCTTGGCCAGTTTTCTCAGCAACGAAGACGAAGATATTATGCAGGCGGTAGTCGAAGCCAGTCTGCTCGAACTCAGTGAAGACGATGACGATGAGACGCTAGAAGATTTAGAAGATTTGCCCGATCCAATGGGTTAGGGGAGAATAAATAGATGCACTGTTATATTCACTCTCAACAAGAGGCAATCGGCAGCTGTGTCGAATGTGGCCACGGGGTCTGTTTGATCTGTTTGAACAAAGTCAAAGGACGCATTTTCTGCGACCAATGTGCCCAGAAAGGCCCCACAAGTACGGCATTGAGACGCGTGGCCAATGAAATCAAGCAGGAACTCCAGATTGATGGTTTAAACGAAACCCTGGCCCAGCTCAACCCCCTTTCGGCCGAAAAAAACCGCTATTTGGCCGCAATCTTGGCCCTGACCTTGGGTTGGGGCGGTGTTCATAAATTTTATCTCGGTCAGCCGGGGTGGGGCATTGCCTATCTCTTGTTTTTTTGGACGGGTATTCCAGCCATGGCCGGTTGGGTCGAGGCCCTCTGGTACCTGATTATGAGCGATCAACAATTTCAACAGCGTTTTTACTTGAGTCAGGGAATCATGATTCAGAGAGTGTCCCAGGTTCTGCCTGTGGCAGGGGTTCAGGCCCCAGCATTGGGAGACAACCGCTCCTTGAACAGTCTGCCCCTGCACAGCGAAAGTGATTACGAGCGCTATATCCTCAAATTTGCCAGTCAGCGCCAAGGCCGGATCAGCATTGCCCAATTGGCAGCAGAGAGTCCGATCAGCATCGAAAAGGCCGAAAAACACCTGGCCCGTTTGGAAGGCAAAGGCTATACCCATGCCGAAATAGACCCCGACACCGGTGTGATACGCTACCTCTTTCCCGAATTTATGTATCCGGGGTTGCCAGATCCCGATTCAAGCCAGCCCTATTAAAGGGATGCCCGTTCCATTGACGCCCTCCCCTGTCTCTCACTATGATGGGAACACAGCTTAAATTCGGATCAGCCCCCCATGTTCACCCCTGCACTTAATACTTGGACCTTTCAACCCCTCATCGCCTTGCTTGTGGGGGGGTTGGGCCTGGGCTATCTCTGGCTCTGGCGACAGGCCCAGGTCAGCCGTGTCTTGCGCTCACCCCTGCGCTTTTTCTGGTTTTTTATAGGGCTCGCGCTCTTTGCCCTGGCCACCACCTCGCCGCTGGAGACATTGGCCCATCATTACTTGCTCACAGCCCGCTCGGCCCAACATCTCTTATTGGCCTATTTAATCGCCCCCCTGCTCTGGGTAGGTTTGGGTCAGGGCCTGCTCAACCCTGTATTGCTGAGGTCTGCCTGGTTGGAGCATTTTTTTGAAAAGCTGAGCCACCCCCTGACGGCCATGTTGCTCTTTAATGCAGGTTTGTTCACTTGGTATTTGCCCGCCATGACCGAACTCTCACGCGGGCATTTTTGGTTCGGTCAGCTCGAACACCTCTCGGTCCTGCTGGCTGGCATGTTGATGTGGTTGCCCCTGCTCAATCCAGCCCAGCACCAGCGCCCGACGTATCCACGCCAGATGTTTTATCTGATGACCCTGATTCTGACCCAGGTGCCCCTGTTTGGCCTGTTAACCCTGAGCCGCGAGGCCCTCTACCAGAGTTATCTGCAGGCTCCGCGTATCACCAGTCAATTGTCGGCTTTTGGCGATCAGCAGAGCGCAGGTTGGCTGATCAAATTGTTTACAGTGCTGGTCTTTGCTGCGGCGTTTATCGCGATTTTTATCCAGTGGAGCAATACCCAGCGCCGGATCGACAGAACCGAGCGCTTGCAAGCTGAAGAAATGATCAAACTGATTGAACGTGTGCGGGCCCGCTGGCCCCAAGGCTTGCCACCGCAAGGCTAAAAACACAGGGCTTACTTTTTAGGTCGGCCCCGGCGGGGCTTCTCCTGCACAGAAGCCTCATTTTCGGAAGGCGGCCCCACTTCTCCCCCCAAATAGCCCAGCGCAGATTGCCCGGCCTGGGTGTAGATCGGGGCCAGGGCCTTTAAAAACAAGACCTCTCCCCGCCAGTGTGGCGGGCTTTTTAAACGCTTTAAAAGGGGAGCTTCGAGGGCGGGTGCTTGGGCGGGCTCTAAGCTCGGAAGGGCTCCCCCACGCCAAAAGGCCGAGAGTGCGGAGGGCAAAGCGATCTCCACAAGTGGAAGTTCCTCAGCCAAGTCAACACTGGGGGCCTGTTTTGCTGAGGCGCCCAAACTGGCCAAGAGGTCTTCGCGATCTTGCCCGCGCAGGCGAAAGAGCAAAAACGGGTCGGCATCAAATTGCTCTGCCAGAAGATAATAGACGGCGGCGATATGTTTACAGGGATCCGACCAATCAGGGCAAGAGCAATCGGTCTCCAAATCTGTGCGTTTTTCTGGAAAGAGGCTGACCCCTGCCTGTTGAAAAACCAAATCCATCTCTGCCGACATCTCCCCTGCCAAGAGACGCGCCAAATGTAAAGGAGAGGTGGCCAAAGACAGACGCACCTTGGCCCAGGCCTTGCTGTTGAGCAGGGGCAATTCGATTGAGACGGTATACGGTTTGGTGCGGGTGCCCTGCACCTTGGCCAAAACCCGGCCTGCGGCAATGTCGATCGAGAGCACTTGGCCTTGGCGGGCGTAATTCTTGCCCCGCGTCAGACGGCCGCTGTCGCAGAGTTTTTCCAAAGCCGAAACCCAGCGCTGGCCCCACCAAGTGGTACCTACGCCGCCCCGTGAAGACTGCAGGCGAATCCCGTCTTGGGTCTTTTGCGGGCCCGATCCTGAGAAGTGGAAATAACTCATTCGCTGATGGCCTCCGCCAGATTGAGTTGGAATAAATCCTGGATTTGCTGATTCGACAATTCGGTCAGCCAGTTTTCGCCATGGCCCACTGTCTGATTCGCCAAATCCTGTTTGTGCAGGAGCAATTCGGCAATCCGCTCTTCGACCGTGCCCCCACAGATCAATTTATGCACCTGCACCTGCCGGGTTTGGCCAATGCGAAAGGCCCGGTCGGTGGCCTGGTTCTCTATTGCCGGGTTCCACCAGCGATCAAAGTGAAAGACATGGTTGGCGCGGGTCAGATTGAGGCCTGTGCCCCCGGCTTTGAGGGAGAGCACAAAAATGCGCGGACCGCCTGCGGATTGAAAGCGTTCCACGAGTTGATCCCGCTTGGTTTTGGGGGTCTTGCCCGTGAGCAAGAGCACCTCTTCGCCAAAGCGGTTTTGCAAATGGGTTTGCAAGAGCGCGCCCATCTCGGCAAATTGGCTAAAGATCAAGACGGCTTCGTCCATTTCCAGAATCTCTTCGAGCATTTCCTCTAAGCGCATCAATTTCCCCGAACGGCCTGAGAGTGGGCCTTTTTCACCCAAAAACTGGGCGGGATGGTTGCACAATTGTTTAAAGCGCATCAATGACGAGAGCACGAGCCCCTTGCGCTGAATGCCTTCACTTTTGGCCAATTGGGCCTGCATTTGTTTGAGCTGGGCCTGGTAGAGCGAAGCCTGCTCACGGGTCAGGGGGCAAAACAGCTCCATTTCGAGCTTTTCGGGCAGGTCCGAAATAATGCTTTTGTCGGTTTTGAGTCGGCGCAGCATAAAGGGCTCAATCCGGGCCTTGAGTTTGGCTTGGGTCTGGGGATCGCTAAAGGCCTGGATCGGCTGCTGAAAATGCAAACGAAAATAGCTCTGGCTGCCCAAAAGACCGGGATTGAGAAAATCCATCAGCGACCAGAGATCCCCCACATGGTTTTCGATCGGTGTTCCCGTGAGCGCCACGCGCCACTGGGCATTGAGACTGCGTGCCGATTGCGACTGGCGGGTTTCGGCGTTTTTGATCCCTTGGGCCTCGTCCAAGACAATGCCCTGCCAGTGAAAGGGCTGTAAAAAAGCCAAATCACGGTGCAAGAGCCCATAAGTCGTGATCACCAGATCCTGATTCGCGATCGCTTTTTTAAAGGCCGCAAGCTTGAGGCGTTCAGCCCCATGGTGCACAAATACCTTTAAATCCGGCGTAAAATGTGCAGCTTCGCGTTTCCAATTGCCCACCAAGGTCGTTGGGCAGATCAGCAAAACGGGCGGGGCCGAAGGGTTTTCGAGCCGGGCTTTGAGAATCCGGGCCAGGGTTTGCGGCGTTTTGCCCAGCCCCATATCGTCGGCGAGGCAGGCGCCAAGTCCCCATTGGTGCAAAAATTGCAACCAAGACAGCCCGCGAATCTGGTAGGGCCGCAACGTGCCTTTAAAACCAGCGGGAATCTCGGTCAGACCAAAGCTCTGTTGTCCTTGCAATTGGGCAAAGAGTTCGCGCACACGGCCCTGGGCCTCAATGGCTGAAATGGGCAAAGGGGCTTCGCTGGCACCGAGGGCCAGGGGCACGAGTTCTTGCAGCGTCAATGCGCTGGGTTGGCGTTTGAGAAATGCCAGGGCTTTTTGGATCTCGGCCTGATCGACAATCCGCCACTGCCCCCGAAACATCACCAGCGGCTGTTTAAATTTGGCCAGAGCGGTCAACTCCTGGGCACTCAGATGCTCTTCACCCAATGCCACTTCCCAATTGACCTGCATCACTGTGGCCAGGTCCAGCCCAGTTCGCCCTTTGAGTTTGGGCGCTCTGACCTGGACGCGCAGGGAAAGGTTTCGCGATTTGGGCTGGGTCCACCAGGTTGGCAAAAACAGGGCAAAGCCGGCCGCTTCCAGCAGGGGGGCCGCTTGGGCCAAAAAAGACCAAATTTCAGCTGTGGACAGGGTCAGGGCTTGGGGGCGTTGGCCCTGCAAAAGCGCCTGCAGGGGCGGATAGATGGCACAGGCCTGGCCCAGGGCCAGCAGCAGGTATTCTTTCAGGATTTCGGGCGAGGTGGAGAGCGTTTGGGCTTTGCTGGCATTGATCTGCCAAACCGCCTGCAGAGGCAAGCGCAAACTGGGATCGGCATGGGACTGCAAAAAACCCTCGACCAGCCAGGGTTCTTCGGGTTCGGCATCATGCACCAGCAATCCCAAACGCCAATCCGCTTCATTCAGGGCCTGCAGAGGGCGCTTCCATTGGGCCAGAATTTTTGCCAGGGGCTCTAAGGCCTGGGCTGAATGGTCCAATTTGCCCGAAGGCATTTCCAGGGCCTTGAGCCAGGCATCATAAACAGAGTGATCCTGGCGGGGTTTGGGCAGGGGAGGTTGCACAGCAGAGCGGATCACCGCATCGAGCAAAAGCGAGAGGAGTTTTTCCAGGAGCACCACAGGGTCGGGCCCGGTGGTTGCCAGGGCATACAGAGCAGGGGGCAGTGCGCTTGCCCATTCGTGTAAACGCATGCGTTCGCGGCTGTTGAGCTGGGCCTGCCAACAGGCCTGATCAGCCACCAAAGCGGGCAAAAACTGCTGTTCGGCGGTGAGTTTGAGCGCCCAGCGCAAGACACCCTGCAAAAAACGCAACTCAGGGCCGAGCATGATACCGGGGGCGTAGAGTTCGCGCTCGGGCAGGGCTTGCAGCCAGGGCAAGAGTGCCAGAGCGCTGTAATCACGACAGGCAATCCGCCAGGGGCTCAAACGCACCTGTTTGCATGTCTGCGCTCCCAAAATGGGGTGGGAAGGCAGGGGCCTGCTGGGTGTAGATGGACAATAGAAAAACCGTTCTTCGGCCTGTGCCGAGGGGGAAAGCACCATGGCCATCAGCAGATTGTCCAGGTCGCTTAAAGCCAAAGCGCCTGGATGTAATGGATTCTGGGGCAAGCGCCCTTTGCGTCGCACACAGGCCTGTTCCGCCCAAAGAGCCAGGGTGTGATCTGCCAAAAGGGCGTGTAATATTAACATCGCGTCATTATCTTATTCTTTAAAATCTTGCACATACCTTACTGCTAAGTTAGTCGAAAAGCGGCGGGCCGTCAATCAGCAACAGAAAACACGCAGACAGGTCCCTGTGCGCTGAGATCTAATTTTAGCCATAAATTAACGAATCTATAACCGTGTTTTTCCAGCTTGCCCGCGATAATTGATTTAACCCACCCGCGCAGAGAGAGACCCCCATGAAAAAAATCACCCTTTTAACCCTGCTTCTGAGTCTGAGTGCCTGCCAAAGTGGCCCTGTTATGCCCCCTTCAGCAGCAATCCCTCAACTGAGCCGCTTATCTGCGCCTATTTCGGCCTCCAGCCCCCAGCCCGGCAGTTTTCAATTTACAGCCATCAAAGACATGAAGATCCAGTTTACAGGCGGCCAGAGTTATATGCGCATCAGCGTTGAATACCAGCTCAACCGGGGGGAAAAGGCCTTTAAACGGCAGGTGCAGTTTAAATACCTGATCGCCAGCAAAGAGGTCAGTGAGATCGCCGTACTGGCAGGTGATCGCGGCAGTGCTGAGGAACTCAAACAGGAATGCACGGCAATCATGCGCCTGCAGATCAAACAATAGAGCCCGCTTGCGCTTTCAGGTATACTGAAAGCAAAAAAGGACACATGGCATGTCAGAAATCCCTCCCGGCGGCAAAGCCTTTGGTGCCATCACTGGTGTAAACATTCGCGCAGGGGCCACGGCTTGGCCCGCGCCCCTGGAAATGCAGGGCCAAGCGGCTCCCTCACTGCACAACCTGGATATTTTTAAACATTTGCTCGGTCCCAATTACGAACAGATCCTGGCGACACGTGACATGCACCCGAGTTATCCCGAACAGGTTGTGGGTCTGAGCCGGCGCCAATGGACCCATGTGGTTGGAATGCCCCCCAATCACAGCGAAGAACATTCAGTCGATCTGGGAGTCAAAGCCGTGCAGACTCTGTTTGAACAGACAGGGCTGGGCCCCGAAGACGTGGGTCTGTTACTGTTTGCCTCCACCACGCCCCACAAAATCACCTCGGCATCGTCCTGTGCCGTGGGGGCCGCCACGGGCATCAAAGCCCCTTCACTCGATCTCAAAGCCGGGTGCAGCACGGGTCTGTATGCATTGGTCACGGCTGCTTTGTATGTGCAAGCGGGGTTGGGCCCTGTGCTGTTGGTGGCAGCCGAAACCCCCTCCAAATATGCCAATCCCCAGATTCCCGAAACCGTCATGGGGGTGGGTGACGGTGCCATTGCCCTGTGGTTGGAAAAAGGCAGCCCCGAACAGGGCTTGCTCGGTGGCTACCTCGGCGCCGATGGCGAATTGGGGGTGCTGGTCAATACCCCTGGCCTCTTGCCTCCGAGCGCCGAAGCCCTGGAGCAAAAACAGTATTATTATCACGGTGACGCCAGCAGTTTAAAAGAGGCAGTCCCCGTGCGCTACCTGGCCGCAATGCAAGGCGCCTTGGCCCAAGCGGGTCTGACACCCGCCGATCTGGATCTGTATGTGCCCCACCAGGTCAACCGCCAATTGACGAGCAAGGTGGCCGAACTCTTGGGAATCCCCCCGGAAAAGCAGTTTCACAATTTAGACCGCCACGGCAGTGTGGCGGGAGCAGCGGTTTTGATTGCGCTGTTAGAAGCCCTGAATGAGGGCCAGATTCAGCCAGGGGCCAAAGTGGGACTCAATACCGTCGGTGGGGGCCTGACCTGGGGAGGCCTGGTCTGGCAATTTTAGCCCCAAACAGCTTTCAGGCCCTGCTGAATTTTTGGGCCCAGGCACCTCAATCTCTTGGCATCAGCGACAGCGAGGGGCAGATCAGCTACCGCGACTTGGCCCAAAACACAGAGGCCCAGGCCCTGGCTTTGAGAGCCCATTTTGCCCCCGGCACACGGTTTTTGCTGCCTGCAGAACACAGCCGGGCCTTTGTTCAAGACTGGCTGGCGCTGATGATCTCGGGCATGTTGGCGATTCCGACCCATCCCGCTTTGCCTGCCGCGGCCTTTGTCAAACTGCAAAACCAGTTTCAGGCATTGGACTACTCCCCGGAGTTAAAAGCAAATCTGAATAACGGGCAAGCGCAAAACCCCTCTGTTATTTCTCAGTCTGAAGGCCTCGTGCTGCCAGCAGAGGCAGACGCCCCCTGTTTGGCGTTGCTCACCTCTGGTTCGAGTGGCGAGGTCAAAGCAGCCCGTTTTTTGCAAGCCTCACTCTTTTGGAACGCCCAGGCCGTGCGCCAGTTTCAGGGCTTGGAAACCCCCGGCAAAATGGCCATTCATTTGCCTCTGAATCATGCCTTTGGACTGGTCACCCAATTATTGCCGGCTTTGCTGGCAGCCAGCCCTGTGCTTCTTTTGCCCCACCAACTCTGGCCGGGAGACCTGCTCAAACGCTTAGACACAGCAGAGATTGAAACCTTCGCGGCGGTCCCAAGCACCCTGCGCCTGATGCTGCAGGGCCAACCCGAACCCCTGCCAGCGCTGCGCCATTTATCTATCGCAGGAGCCGCTTTGCACCCCGAAGAAATTCCCACTTTGCAAGCGGCTTTCCCCCAGGCCCAAATCTGGATTGGCTACGGCCTAACCGAAGCGGGTCCCCGTGTGAGTGCGATTTGCAACGGCGAGCCCGAATTTGGCTCAGGCAGTGCCGGTCGGCCGCTGCCCGGTGTCGCGGTCAAGATCGTTCAAGACGAAGTCTGGGTACAGAGCCCCTCTTTGATGATGGGGTATCTCGATGCACCCGAACTGACTGCCGATACCCTGCAAGCAGGCTGGCTTAAAACCGGAGACAGCGGCTATTTGAGCCCAAGTGGAGAACTGTTTATTACCGGCCGACGCGACGATACCCTGCTCTCTGGCGGCGAAAAAGTGGCCCCTTTGGCGGTCGAGCGCGCCTTACAGAGCCAAGCAGCCATTTTACACGCCGCCGTTTATGGCGAGGCCGATCCGATTCTGGGCAGCCATTTGGTGGCTTTAATTGAGATAGACCCCAAAGCCGAAGTCCCGTCTTTACATGCTTTGCGGCACTTTTGCAAAAGCACTTTGGAGCCCGCCCAAATCCCGCGCAGGTTTTACCGCGTAGAGACATTGCCCCTGACCCCCAACGGAAAATTAATGCGCAAGGAGTTGCCCACATGGCCGAAACAGCCCTGGTCTTAAGCCAAATTCAGACTCTCTTAAAGCAGGAGGGCCTGGCAGCTCCTGATTCGAAACTGGGCCCAGAGACCCGCCTCAAAGAAGATCTGGGCCTGGATTCCTTTGACTTGGTACAGCTGATTCTCTTGCTCAATCGCCATTTTAAGCTAGAGTTAGGCAGCCAATTGCTGACAGGAGAACATTTAGAGAACTTGGGAAGTTTGGCCGTGCTCGTTGAGCGGAGTGCCCCCTGAGTTGATCGATGGGTCGAAACGAGCGAAGTCGAAACAAGTATTGCCACACAAAAGCGCCCCCGAAATATTCGGGGGCGCTTGGTTTTTAAAGTTTAGCCATTGTTCATGATTTTGTCTTTGAGGAAGCTGGCGCCCACACCACCTGCGGCACCGAGGCCGACCGTGATGATGGTCAGGGGCAGACCGGCGACACCCATGGAGCCCAGAGCCATATTGCCCAGACCTGCCAGGGTCACTGCACCCAAACCGCCCACAGCGGAGGTGATGGTATCGCCAACCA
>JBPXJQ010000018.1:0-8239 GCA_051715345.1 Candidatus Blackallbacteria bacterium | reverse complement strand
GCAGTGGGCGCGGCAGTGGGCGCGGCAGTGGGCGCAGCAGTGGGTTCAGCAGTGGGTTCAGCAGTGGGCGCTGGCGTCTGCTTTGCACGAATCTGCTCAACCAAGACCTGGCCCAAGCGATAGCCACTGTCGACATTTTCGCCGGTGATAATCTGTCCATCGACGACCACATCATCGGCGGAGGTGGAAGGATTGCCCACAGCACCGGTTGCGGCCATGAATGCGCCATTGCTTTCAATTTGCATCCGGCTGGTGGGATACCCCTGGCCTTGAATTTGGGGGGCATAACCGTTCCAGCCCACCACCTGGCGGCCTTGCAGAGGGCTGCTGCCATTGACCCGGGCATAAGCCAGGGCGGTCACGCCGTGGCAGAGTCCAGAGACAATTTTGTCCTGGGCCAAGAAGGCCGAGATCAGCTGATTGGTTTGATTGCGCAGGCTGGCAGAGCCGTTGTAAGCCGCATTGGCATAGGTTTGGCCAAAGCCAAATTGAAACGCTGAGGCCCCCCAACCGCCCATAAAGACAATCGCATCAAAGTCCGCAGGATTGACGTCGGCCAAGGCCAAATCGGGCTGAATAGAGCTGCCCCCACTTCCCGCTTGGGGATAAGCGGTTTGGGTCGTGGCAGCGGCCACTGTTACTTTGGCGCCACTGTTGAGCAAGCCTTGGCGGGTAAAGGCGTAGTCACCATACCAAAAATCGTGATTGGCCACCACCATCAAGACACGGGGGGCCTGGGTTGCAGACTGAATGCCAAAACCCGCTTTGACTGAAGTTGCAGCAGCTGGCAGTTGAGAGGCACTTACTTTGCCACCACTCAAAGTGGGGGAGGCCTCTTTCTGTGTCAGAGAGGGGGTAACGGACGAGGTGCCACAGGCTGTTAATACTGTGGAAGCAGCCAAGAATGAAGCCAGAACTGCTTTGCGCGAAAAACGACCAGATGAAACTTGAAACATAATAAATACACGCTCCTTTAGCGATTAAAAGAAATTACGAACCAATGGGCAACCCGGCTAACTACATGAGTCCCGTGGCTTTGCGTCCCCGCCTCACGACGGGTTTGCCTTTTTCCTTTGACTCTCGCCAAAGGGGTGAAACACTATTCAGTATAAAAAAGCCTGTCCTGTTTTATAAGGAAGGGGCTCACAGCCTGGATGTGAGTTTGCGCAAATGCCCGCTGTGGTCTGGCTCACATGGGACGTGTTAAACTGTTTTGAATGCTTGGTAAAGGTGTGTAGCGTGGAATGGCCATTTTAATGATTGCGGCAATGCCCAGTGTGTATGAGAATTTACAAAAACCACTGGAAGAACAATTTCAACAGGAAGTACACCTCTGTTTGTCCGGAGAGGCTGCTTTGGAGTGGCTTGCAGCAGAGCCCGAAAAAGCCGCAAAAATCGAATTAATGCTGCTTGCCCCCGATCTGCAAGGACTCAGTCCGGCAGAGACGATTCAGCGCATCAAGGGATTGAACAGATTGAACCAGACACCCATTTTGCTTTTAGCTCCCCCCGAATTTGAAGATGCCTCTGTTTTGCTGTCTGTGGGTGCCCAAGATCTATTGCCCTATCCACCCCAGGCTGTTGAATTTCAGGCCCGCATTCAAACGGCCTTGGCCCTGAATAAATCCCATCAACGCATTCAAACCCTGGAAATGGAGTTGGAGGCAGTGCGGATTCAATTGCAGAGCTTTGCAGATATTGACCCGCTCACCCATTTGAGCAAACGCTTGACCTTTGAACAAAACCTCAACCGGGAGTGGCGTCGGGCCCTGCGTGAGCAGCAATACCTCTCACTGCTCTTGATAGACATGGACCTCTTTGCCCAAATTAACCAAGAATTTGGCTCTGCTGTGGCAGATCGCTGCTTGCGCGCTGTGGGAGAAATTCTCAGGCACTATCCCCTGCGTCCGGGTGACCTCAGCGCCCGCTTTACAGGCCAGCAATTTGTGGTGCTGCTGCCCAATACCCATTACGAAGGGGCGCGGGCCGTTGCCGAAACCCTGCGCTCAAGTATCGAAGGCCTGCAATTGGAACACGAAGGGGTTCCGATCCCCCTCACCGCCAGCCTGGGGGGAATCACCCTTTACCCCCAAGACGACAATCTCGACCCCACGCTGCTACTGGCTGCCGCAGACAAGGCCATGAAAGAGGCCAAAACCCTGGGCCGCAATATTGTCAGCCTGGTTGACCTCAGTCAGTCCTGAATGTCTCTTTGCGCCAGTGCCGATTAAGCGACGGGTTCTTTGAGGGCCCTGCGCAGAATTTTTCCAACCGGTGTTTTGGGCAATGAGTCCCTAAATTCAATTATTTTAGGCACTTTGTAACCCGTTAAGTTGGTTTTACAGTGGGCTTTGAGTTCCTCGGCTGTCAGAGAGGGATCTTTTTTGACCACAAAGAGCTTGACCACTTCGCCAGATTTTTCGTCGGGAATGCCAATGGCTGCCGCTTCGAGCACTTTGTCGTGCATAACTGCCACTTCTTCGATCTCATTGGGATAGACATTAAAACCCGAGACCAGAATCATGTCTTTTTTGCGATCGACGATGCGGATATAGCCTTTTTCGTCCATCACGCCCATATCCCCACTTTTGAACCAGCCATCGTCAGTCATGACCAAAGCGGTTTCATCGGGGCGCTTCCAATAGCCCTGCATGACCTGTGGGCCCCGGATCCAGATCTCACCGGGTTCCCCGAGCGGCATGACATTGCCATCATCATCGCGGATCGAAACCTCTGTGGAGCTGATCGGCAGACCAATGGTGCCGTTATAGTCATTCAAATACAAGGGGTTGATACAGGCCGCTGGAGAGGTTTCAGTCAGACCATAGGCTTCACGCAGGGTGACCCCTGTGACTTTTTTCCACTTTTCAGCGACAGGCCGCTGTACCGCCATGGCGCCACCCAGGGCCAGGCGAAACTCACTGAAGTCGAGTTTGTGAAAATCAGGGTGGTTGAGCAGGCCATTAAACAGGGTATTGACCCCGGTGAGGGTGGTGAATTTGACCTTTGAAAGCTCTTTGACAAAAGCGGGAATGTCTCTGGGATTGGTGATCAAGACATTTTCGGCGCCTATACTGCCAAAGATAAAACAATTGGCTGTGAGTGAGAAGATATGGTAGAGCGGCAAAGGCGTCACAATAATCTCTTCGCCCTCTTTAATACTGGATTTGATCCACTCTTTGGCCTGCAAAATATTGGCAATAATATTGCGGTGGGTCAGCACAGCGCCTTTGGAGACACCTGTGGTGCCGCCAGTGTATTGCAAGAAGGCAATGTCTTCGGATTGGATCTTGGGAGTGCTGTGGCTTTTGCCACTGCCTTTGGCCAGGGCCTGTTTGAGCGGCACAGCGTGGGATATCGACCAAGTGGGCACCATTTTTTTGACGTGCTTGACCACCGTATTCACCAAGAGGGCCTTGGGGAATTTGAGCAAATCGCCCAATTGGGTGGTGATCACGTATTTAACCTGGGTTTTGTCGAGCACTTCTTCGAGAATGCTGCAGAAATTTTCGACAATCACGATCGCTTTGGCTTCGGCATCTTTGAGTTGGTGAGCCAATTCGCGGGCAGTATAGAGCGGGTTAACATTGACCACAATCAGCCCTGCGCGCAAGACGCCATAGAGACAGACTGGGTATTGCAGAATATTGGGGCTCATAATGGCCACACAATCGCCTTTTTTGAGGCCGAGATCGTGTTGCAAATAGGCTGCAAACGCCGCGCTGAGACGATCCAGATCGGCATAACTGAGGGTATGCCCCATATTCGAAAAGGCGGGCCGGGCACTGAATTTTTTAAAGCTGTGCTCAAAGACCTCGTTGATTGAGCTGTGGGCATCGGCATCAATGTGGTGGGCGACGTCTTCGGCGTAATGGTCGAGCCAGCGTTTGTCCATGGTTCTGCGTCCTTTTCTGTTGGTGCCTTGTTAAAAGCGGCTTTTGCTTGAAATCCCTGGAATGTATTATAACATTGCTATCTTTTTACGTCTTCTGGCGTGGGGCATTTAGGCGAGGGGGCTTCCGATTGCCGAAGTAACTGGCCTGAACCAAGCGGACATCGAAACGCTGTGTCATTTAATGGCTCAAACGGATCTCCCTGCGTTCATAAGTGCTTTCATGATCCGGTTGCTGCCCCACGACCCGCCGATTCAGTTTTACTTTCAGCGATACAACGCATCCGGTACCATGCCGCCAGCATAAGTCTGATCAAAAATTTGGAGCATTTCTTTGACAAAAGCAGTCGCCGCATCCCCTGACTTTTCTGCTTGCGCTAACATCTCGCTGGCCAAGGACCGAATCCCTGCATACCCATTGCTCAAACTGGAGTTGTCCCACGCTGTTTGCAGTTTCTCCATCACAAAGGCCTGTAACTCATTTAAACCACTTTGATTGTACAATTCAACCAATACTTCCAGCCCTTTTTCTCCCTGATTCCACAGCTCTTGCATCATTGCCTTGAGCGCTTCTTGCCCCAAACTGCCCATATTCCGCAATTTTTCCAAGGCCCATTTGGCTTGTGTCCCCCCAGCCATTACGACTTCTGTCAAAGCTTCTGCCCCTGCTTTTCCCATTTTTTGGAGTTCATCCAAAGCCCTGAGTCCAAGCGCGCCCCCTTCCAGAGCCAGCTCTTTGAAAACGGCCAGCGCGGCGGTTGCCCCCTCTTTGCCCATGCCAGCCAATTGTTTTAGGGCATCAAATCCTTCGGCCCCCATGGCTTTTAATTCTTTGGCCAATGTTTCTGCCCCATAAATTTTGACAATGGCCGCAGTCAGGGGCAAGCTACCACCTCCACTGATCGGGGCTGTGATAGCCCCGCCCAAAGCAGCCAGGGCAGACCCTCTGCGCAATTTTTGCGCAATCTCTGCAGGCATGGGATTTTTATTGTAATGATCCACCGCAATTTCTATGCCAATAGAAACCACCGCCATGGCAATCGATGCTGCAACGCCGACATTGCCAACCCCAAAGGCCTCAGCCACAGCCAGAGCGGTATCTCCCCCATTGATGGTGGCCCCCAACAAAGCCATGGCTCGGACATTGGGGTCTTTGTAAGTGACATCTCCCCAGCTTCCGGTTACCGCAATTTTGCCCATTTTGACGGTATCATAGCCGGAAACGGCTGCCCCCAGAGCCGGTATCATCTTTAAGAGTCCGGCCCCCACTTTGGGCGCTATTTTGGTTGCAGCGCTGACACCCAGCTCTTTGAGTACTTTACTCACGCCCTGGATGGCTTCACTGAGCATTTGCAATGAGGCATCTGTCAAAACAGCCGCCTTAAATTGCGCCAAACTCACGACCTGCAGCGCACTTTTCATCATTTCATCAAAACTTTCAATCGCCAGGTTCACCGCATTGCAGCCCACTTTATCCAAAAATTGGCTCAGCCCCTCGATGCCCTCTTTGCCTAATTTCCGGGCCATCTTTTTGAGCTTTTCTAAATTTTCACCACTCACCCCCATTTTCCGGGCTTTTTCAAGCAATTCACTTTCAGCTTTCCCCAGAGCTTCTTGAGCCTGGACAGGTTTCACATCCACAGGCTTGGCAGCGACGGGCTTGGCTTCGAGAGGTTTGGCTTCGAGAGGCTTGGCTTCGACAGGCTTGGCTTCGACAGGCTTGGCTTCGTCCAGGGGATTTGTCATACCTCCTCCCAAGCGGCTGAGTTTTTCTATCAGCGGATCCAAGGCATTTGCTTTGAGTGAGGGAAAGCGCTTTTGCAGATCCTTGGCAATATTCACAAGGGCTTCAGATTTTTGTGCCATGTTGGTAGGTCCATCGGATTCTAAGACAATTTTTAATTGGGCCTGGGTAAAGTCATCCAGAGACAAAAATTTGCCTATTTCCTGTAAGATGGCTTGCCCGCGTTCGCCGAATAGATTTTGGGTATAGTGATGGTCTACCAGTGTTTTTAAGAAATCCACGAGATGGGCGGCTTTGCCCACTGAGCTGGTATCTGTCAGATAGCGCAGGGCAAAACGAGCGAGTTCGGCACCGGTTTTTAAAGAGTCGAGTAAAAACGCTTTCATGGCCTGCGTCAAAGGCGCTCCCAAGATCTGGACACGGTAGAGCTTAACCGCTATTTCGTCTCCGGCTTTTTCGGCTGCGGCCATGATTTTGGTGGGGAACGCGCTATCCAGTTTTTCAGCGGTTTTTAAAAGGGTCTGAATGTCAATTTCATCAAGCTGGGAAAAGCTTTTTGCCAGAGCCGCCATTCCTGCTTCACCTTGTTCAGTCAGGATTTTGATCACCTGTTCAAGCTCTGGCCCGCGGCTGTGTTTTAACAATAGAGCCAGGCCTTCATCCCCCTGTTTTAAGAGTTGAAGCGTCAGGTTTTTGAGGGATTCATCGCCCGCTTGGGTCGCAATTTTTACCACCAAGGGCAATGCATCTGGGCCCAAGGCCTGGAGCAATTTACTCAGTATTGGATTTCCCTGTTTAAGGGCTGCCTGGATCACGGCTTTTAAGCGATCTGTGGGCAGGCTGTCTAAACATTCAGCCAATTCAGCCGGATCAGCCTTGGCAGCCAGTTCAAGTAATTTACCCAGGAGTTCTGGATTTAAGCCCTGTGGGCTTTTTAAGACCCGAAAAGCCCCTTTTAAAACCAGGGCTTCGAGCTGGACTGCTTTCACTGGATTTTTCTCATGAAAAGCAGCTTCGAGATCTTTCAAGAGAGTCAGCGCATCTGCCCCATGATCCAGCATCAATTCAAAAATGATCCGCCCCGCATTCAGCGAATCCCATTTCTTGGGATCATCACTCATTTCAATCAGGGCAATAAGGTCATTTATCCGTTGAGTGGCATTGGCCCCTGCATCCCGTTTAGACTCTCCGTCCAAAGCTTTGCCCATATAGCGACTCAAAATTTGATTGAGGGCCTTTTCTGAATCGGGTCTTCCCCTGCTGAGCAATTTGGCAATAGCGCCGGTCATGTCATCTTGTTTTTGGATGAGGAGGCTGATCAGCAATGTTTTAGCCAGTTGGGGATGCTCTGCCTCCAATTGTCGGGCCAGCACATTTAATAAGAGCAAGGCTTTGGCGATTTGGGTTTTGTCCCCTTTGGCGCAAGCTGTTTTTAAGGCCACAACCTGTTCTACCATCCGGGCCAATGGGGCTGCAGCCATGCCCAGCCCCATGATGCTGAGATCTGCACTGGAGAGTTCAAGCAGTTTTTGAATGAATTCCAGGGGCAGATGGATTTCTTTGGCAAAAATCGCCAATTCTTCTGGGCTCAAGCCCCGCAATTCGGCCAAGGGGTCAATACCGGCTCCCGTTTGAGTTTCAGAACCCAGTTCCGCCCGTGCAGTTTCTGCCAAGGGCTTTAAACTTTCAGCATGTTGCTGCAACGCCACTTGCCCTTCGGGGGATGTATAGGGTTTTAAGGATCGACCCAAAGCCCCTTTTAATGCGCCACTTTTGAGTTTGCTTGGGTCGAGTTCAACGGGCCCTTCTGCGCCGGGAATGGTTTCAATTTCTGTCTTCTGGAATGATTCGATGCGCTTGAGAACGGGGGGGGGCACTTCTTTGGGGCTATTGAGAGGCTGTTTCTGAACTTCTTCTGGGCTCACTGTAAATTGGTCTTGATTCAGATCTGTCTCTGAAGGGAAAGTAAGAGGGGGTATGACTGTGGGCGTTGTGGGTTTGGGGGATAAAGATTGGATTTCTGGTTTTTTTAAGCGAATTCCCAATCCTTCAAAAGGACTGGGTGAAGAGAATCCATTCGTGCGCAGCATGTATTTTCCTTAGGTCATAGATTAGGATGTTCAAATAGCTTAGCAAATGAATAAATTCCTGGTGCGGTCTGGGTCACATTTTCCTTCTCTCGATGAAATCCTGTTTGACTGGGTGGCTTAAAATATTTTTAAAATAATCACAAACTTCCCTTGACATTCATAACCTAATCTTAGTATATTGATTACACGAACTACGTTGAAGCGAAGAAACGTAACAAGTAGTCTGGGTGCGAACCCCAGACAAAATCCCAGGAGGGGCGGCGTTCAACGCAAGTTGAGAGATGCCAGCCTGACCCGGAGAGCAAATCCCGAGAGCCGTTAAAACGGAAAGCGGGGAATCGGCTGGAAGCAGCGTGAAGCTCTGGGAAGGATGATTTCCCTGGAGGGTGACAACTCCCAATAGGGTCAATGTTCAGTCGCAAGACTGGGCACACGATCTGCACGGAAGAATACGTTGGAGCCTCGGCTGAGATGCGCAAGTGTCTCGGATAAAAGGCAAGAGCGGCAGGCGCT
>JBPXJQ010000017.1:0-46790 GCA_051715345.1 Candidatus Blackallbacteria bacterium | reverse complement strand
TCTGCAACTTTACTGCTGGCCGTCCCATTGCTATTGGCTTTGGTCGCAAAACCACCGTCGGCGGTTTGAATCGTAAGCCGAAAACTTGCAGGGGTTTTGTACGCTCCCCGAGAGACATCAATGACACTTGTTGCAGCAATCGGAGCTTGCATAACAGGAGCCGGGTTGGGGGTCACAGGGTTGGAAGCAGGTGCTCCGCAAGCAACGACCAAGGTGAGAGAAAACAGGGCGGTACACAGGGTTTTAAAGGTGTTTGAGACTTTCATTTTACAATTCTCCTTAGTTCTTAGGAGGGTCCGGGAGTTTGGCTCTTTGGGCTCTCTCTTTTCTTCATGCTTCTAGTCTAAAACCTCAAAGTGACAGAGCAATGCCTGGATAATGATAATCCGGTGATAATTCGGTGATTTTTTGAAGCTCTCAGCAAAAGGCGCTTACAGCAAGGCTTTAAGCCAATTTAAAACGATACCCATGCCCCTGACCGTTTCAATAAAATGGGGTTCAGTGACAGGATCCGTCAATTTTTCGCGCGACCTGCGAATCAAAGTGATTTGAGCGTTAAAGCCACAGTCAAAGCATCAGGGCTGCTCACAGCATAATCTGAGGCAATTGAAATTTTGCCTGGGGCCACGGGGGCTTCTCCCCCGCCTGACGAAAATGCGACAGGCTCTCCTGAGACGCTCAACAGGGAGCTTGTCAGGTTCTGGGCTTGGGCATCGTACGCAGCCAAGGCCACATAATAGGCCCCTGGCAGCAGATGGGAGACCTGAAAACGCTGCTGATTATTGCTGAGTGCGGCGTTGATCTGAAAGGGGCCCGAGAGAACCGTCGGGTTGTCTTGATTGCTATCCACCAAATAGAGCTGAAAATAGGCGATGTCGTTTGCCTGAAAATCTGCGCTGTCAGTGACCGTCAGGGGGATATCCAAGCGCGCCCCTTCAGCATCGCGCAAATTCAAAAAGACGTCTAGAGGTGTGGCTGTGCTCACCGTGTAATTGGCATTCACCGCCATTTGACCCGTTCCCTCTCCGCCTTGGGTCGAGAGCGTGACACTTTCGCCGTTGATACTCCAGCCGGTATTCAAGCGGGTCAGATTCTGATCCGCGCTGTCGAGGGCTTGAATGGCTACATAATAGTCCCCCTGAGAGGGAGGAAGGTTTCGAAAAACCAGCGTTTGCTCCCCCTCCAAAAGCGCAGCATTGACGTCAAAAGGACCCTGAGCCACGGTCAACGCCCCACTCGGGGGAGTGGCGGCATCAATCAGATAGAGCCGAAATTGGTCAATCTCTGAAACCAAAGCAGCGGGAGAGCCACTGCTATTGGCCAAAAGGCGCCAAGCAGGACGGGTTTGGATCCGCAGTTGCAATTGGGCTGGCGTGGAATGACCTTTACCCAGGTCAATCAAAGCGGGGATTTGGATCGGTGCAAAAGGGGTTTCTGCTTGTAAGGTCTGAGGGGGTGCCATAACCTGTAAAGACAGGGGCTGACAGGAAATCAATCCCATCAGCCCCCCGAGCAGAACGCCTAACAGGAGTTTACCCCGCAGAGACGGCCGCAATAGGTTCCGTATCACCGTCTGTAACCGTAACCGTAGAATCAAGCGTGGCACCCAACGCATCTTTTAATTTGAGCGCGACACCCAAGGCATCAACGCTGCTGACAACGTGGGCAATATCTACACCCACTTGACCCGTCGCATCACCACCGGTGGTTGAGACATAGACAAATTCACCACTGATTGTTTTGCCTGAGCCGATATTGGTAATATTACCACCTCCGGTGTCTTTGGCTTTGATGGCCACGTAGAATTTATTGGTCGAGCTGGGAACATTGTTAAAGGTAATGGTCTGTTGGCTCGAAGACAAATTGGCGGTGACTTCAAAAGGTCCAAAGCGAGAGGTAATGGCACCGGTTGGCGCAGAAGCAGAGTCAATCAGATAGACATCAAAGTTAGCAATATCTGCAACTTTGCTGCTGGCCGTCCCATTGCTATTGGCTTTGGTCGCAAAACCACCGTCGGCGGTTTGAATCGTAAGCCGAAAACTTGCAGGGGTTTTGTACGCTCCCCGAGAGACATCAATGACACTTGTGGCAGCAATCGGAGCTTGCATAACAGGGGCCGGATTGGGGGTCACGGGGTTGGAGGTAGGTGCTCCACAAGCGACGACCAGGGTTAGAGAAAACAGGGCGGTACACAGGGTTTTAAAGGTGTTTGAGACTTTCATTTTACAATTCTCCTTAGTTCTTGGGAGGGTCCGGGAGTTTGGCTCTTTGGGCTCTCTCTTCTCTTCATGCTTTTAGTTTAAAACCCCAAAGTGACAGAACAATGCCTGAACAATGATAATCTGGTGATAATTCGGTGATTTTTTGAAGCCTTCAGTGAAAGGCTCTCACAGCAAGGCTTTAAGCCAATTTAAAGCGGTACCCCATGCCCCTGACCGTTTCAATAAAATGGGGTTCAGTGACAGGATCTGTCAATTTTTCGCGCAACCTGCGAATCAAAGCGTCCACAGCCCGATCATTGACATCGAGATCGTCGGGCCAGAGCTGTTCCAACAGTTGCTGCCGGGTAAAAAGTTGGCCCGGATGGGCTGCCATCCAAGCCAAAACCTCAAATTCTTTGTGGGTCAGATTGAGCTCTTGCCCTGCCAAATAGGCTTTATAAGCAGCTGAATCAATCTCCAATTCCCCCAGACAAAGGGGAAGGGGAGACTCTGGATTGAGCGAAACAGCTGAATCGGGCTTTAAACGCCGCAAAAGAGAGCGAATTTTAGAGCGAAAAAGAGGAATGGTAAAAGGTTTGACCAAATAATCATCGGCCCCCAATTCGAGTCCCACGACCTGATCGAGTTCATCAGCAAGGCTACTCATAAAGACAAAGAGTTGGGCTGGTTTTTGTTGTTTGATCGTGCGGCAGAGATCCAGACCCAGAATATCTGGCAACATAATGTCTGAAAGCACCAGGTCTGGCTGAACCCGCTGATAAAGAGCCAAGCCTTCTGTTCCATTGGCAGCAGTGAAGACCTGATACAGATCAAGAGCCAAGACATCACGCACTGTGCTCAAAATATGCGGATCATCATCGATCACCAGGATCATGCGGGAAGCTGACACAGAGAAAAAACCAAACTTACTTTAAGGATATAATTTCAAGATATGTCAGAAGCATACCATCTTTATGCCCTAAAATTAGAAGATATCACCTTTTTTGGAATTAAATTATTTAAACCTAATTGTCTAAGCTAAACGCAATCGCATGGCCAAAAAACCAGCGCTGAAGCGGAAGACATTTATGCTCACCAAAATCCAGCAACATCTGTTGGCGCTCTGACAGCGAACTTTGTTTGCCCCAGGCGGGCATATCTTCTGCCAAGGTAGAAACAGAACAAGCCGCAGTTTCACTCGCTTGGATCAGACGGATCTGCTCCCGTCGCCCCTGATACTGGTTTAATAAATCGGCCTCAATCGAGACGGTTCTCTGGCCCTGAGCGACCTGGGGACAGTACAAAAAAAAGGGATGTAAATGAAACCAGCGTGAGATCACCAACCGGGGATTCTGCCAATAATAGACATGAGACGGCCATTGGCTAAACACAGGTGCGTCGATAAAACAGGCCTGTTCATGGGGGTGCAGATCACTAAAAATTCGCTGATTCAATTGGCGGGGGGAGAATGCCAAGGCACCGTTTTTGCGCCCCGTTTCTAAACTGTTTTTGGCTGTAAGCGCCAATCGGGGACCCGCCATCAGCAGCAAAACAGTTTCGGCCTCTAAAGCCTGTCTGAGATAGCTGAAAAAATTATTCGCCAAAACAACATCACTGACCAAGGGAATCACGTGGGCCGAAGCCGCCATGGCCTGTTGCAGCAATAATCCCATAATTTCATTCAACAGCTGGTACTTGGCTTCAAAGGTTTGCCCGATTTGAAGATGTTTAAATTGCGCCAACTCAAAGATCTGGAATTGAATGGGCAGAAAATGACGCAAGCGCTGAAAAACAGGACTGGCTTCGATCTTCAAGGCATCTTCCTGGCGTGTGGCTATTTGCAAAACCGTATGGGAACAATAGGGCCAAGCAGGCAGATTGCCTTCCGCCAAGAGCGAAGGCACGAGATAGTTTAAAAAAGTCTCTGTGTAATTTTCACCCCAAACAGGCACCAAAATGTGAAAGGGATTGTCTTCAGATAAAAAGGCCCTACCCATTGTGTTTCGCGTGTTTAACCCCAAGCGTTTAACCAAAAGGTTCTGAGGCCAAGAGCCAAACTGTTCCCGCTGGCCGACCTGCCAAAAATGCCTTGAGTTGCAGCAGGTCTTTGCCATACAAGGCCCAGGACGGATCTGCTTGGTTAAATTGTTCAGCCAGCCAATCCAGCAGGCCTGTGTCTAAGACATTTGCCAACCATTCTGTCACCGCCTCAGCAGGCAATAAACCTGCATAAAAACCGCCAGGATTGTAGACCTGATCAAGCCAGGGCGGCAGCGGGTTCCGTTGACGGTCAAAGATCTGTTTGAATTGCTGTAAGGGGGTCTGAAATTGCTCAGGCAGCGGCTGATCAACAGGTAAGCCATTGTTAAACAAATAGCCCAAACAACCCGAGATATCTGCTCGCCATTGTCCCAGACCGGCCACATCAACAGCAAAATCCCACAGTCCTTCGCGCAGATCATAAATCAGGTCTTGTTCTTCGTCGCTGAGCAGACCCTCGGCCCAAAATGTGTATTTTTCGCCCGGCCACGCTTCATGCAAACGGGCAGGATTCCAATTGAGTTGTAATTCATGCCAAAGACCAACGGGCAATTGGCGGGGAAAACTTAAAAAGGGGGCAAAACGCTCGGCATTAAGCCAATAAAAACGGGCATCACTTCCACTGGGCATGGGCAAAACTCCTCAAGCTGATAGAGCTATTATATGCCAAAAGGACCCCATCTCAACGGGTGACTTTGAAGGCCCAAATACCCCTTTAGTCACGCAAACGCTTGAGTTGCCTAAAAAAAATTTCCACGGCTGCAGGTTGGCTCAAGCGCAAAACAGGCGGCCCGCTCCCAGCTTCAGCCCGTTCAGCATAGCGCAGACGAATTTTGGCATGGGTCTGCAAAACCCAGAGCAGCAGCGATTCTTTGCTCAAAAACGTCATGCGCAAAGACTCATAATTGCCGTTGCAACAGGGCTCTTTTAAAAGCGAGCGGGTCAGACAGCGCCGAATCACCCGCCCCAAAGTCAGGGGCAGCGACAGATCCAACCAGATGATCAATTGGGCGCGGGGCCAGGTGAGATCTTGCAGCATGTTGTAATTGCCAGAGATCAGCCAGGCCTCTTGCGCCACCACAGCAGCCACAGCAGCGCGCAATTCCGTGTGGGGGCGGGTCTGCCAGTTGGGCAACCAATGCAAATCATCGAGATCGACAGAGGGAAGAGCGTGGATTTGCCCCAATTGATGCCCCAAGGTGGTCTTGCCGCTGCCGGAAGGGCCGACAATTAAAATACGTTGGGGTTGAAGCGCAGACCACCAGACGGGCAGCCCAGAGAGATGAAGTTGAGGCATAAAACCCCCCAAAAAATAAAAAAATCCCCCATACAAGAGAGGGGCTCGGCCCTTAAAAAGGCACGAACCCCAAGCGACTCAAAAATTACGCGTCCAACGGTCTCCTGAGGTTTTCACCCAGTATCTGCGAGGCTCCCCCTCTCAGGGACTCCGACACCTCCAGCGTTGAGGTCCAAAGACCCCCGCTCCTGACGTCGACCAAATACCGAGCTACTGGGCCGAAACCCAATCCCTCTCCAGACTTCTCTGGGGTACTTCAGGGAATTCCCCTCTGAACATCTCCGCTTAAAACAAACCTTTCGGCTTCTCAAAAACCTGGGCCCACCTGCCGTTTTTCGCGACTTCTGGGCGTTACACCTGTTCAGAGTCCGTTGCCTTGTTGCCAAGACCCGTGTCCCTCATGCACTTCCCACCTTCAGGGTTTTTCACTCTGTGCGTATCGGCCACCGTTACCGGTACCTGCCACTCTTGCCGTTTGTTTACGACTACAGCGGTTTCTGCCACGCGCTTCGTGTGTCGAATACCTCGATCCGACCTTTACCCTCCTGGGTTTCCACTGTCCTCATCTGTAAGGCTTTCACCCACAACTGAGACAGCGTTGGCCCTCCAGGGATTTCTCCTCCCACCAGAGCGGCTCCGGCACTTCTGCCAGACTCCCTGTCTTCCGTTTCGACGGCTCACAGGTCTTATCTCTCCGGTGGAGTCGGCTTCTGTCAGCTGTTGCCAGACTTGACTGCCACCCCTCCTGGGCTTTTGGCCGGGATTCGCACCCGGTCCGTGTGTGACGCTTTTTCGATTGCTCGAAGTTCGTAATATTCATATTACAAAATCCCAGCGCCTTTGTCAAGATAAGTTTATATTTTTTTTAAATGAAGTTTAATAGACCTAGACAAGGAGCAGATTATCTGGGCGTGTTTGGGCTTTTGCAGTACAATCAACTACAGATCCGCAGAGAGAGACCCCATGAAAATTGACATTCATTTTTGGCATTCCACCGCGTGACCGCTTCACAGCAGTGGCAAGTGGCTCCAGAAGAAGCCCAACAACCCCTTGAACAGTTTTTGGCCCAGAAATTGAATCTGGATTATCTTAAACTGCGCAAATGGATCCAAGCGGGGCATGTGTCTGTCGATGGCCAGCCTGGCAAAGCCAGTCGCTGGGTTCAGCCAGGGCAAAAAATTGTGGTTTTTTCGCCGCCGCCCGTCCCCCATGCCGCGCAGCCCCAAGTTTTGCCCCTGCCCATTCGCTACCAGGATGCCGATCTGGTGGTCGTGGCCAAACCAGCGGGCATGGCCAGCCATCCGGGGCCCGGTTGGTGGCAAGGCAGTTGTGTCAATGCCCTGCTCTCTGCGATTCAAGACTGGCCCGGCGTGGGCGGGGTGGCCGGACCTGGGATTGTGCATCGCCTGGATCGTGATACCACAGGACTCTTGATCTTCGCCAAAACCGACAAAGCCCACCAAGCCTTGCTTCAAGCCTCCCAAAAGCGCCAAATTAAACGGCAGTATTTGGCCTGGGTCACGGGGTCTTTAAGAGGCCAGGGCCACATCGACAGGCCCCTGGCACGCAATCCGGCAGACCCTCAGAAAATGCAGGTTGATCCCAAAGGCAAAGCAGCCCTGACTCACTTCCAGGTGCTACAAAGCAATCCCCAAGGCAGTTTCTTGCGTTTAGAACTCGAAACTGGCCGTACTCACCAGATTCGTGTACATCTTGCCAGCCTGGGCCATCCGGTTTGGGGGGATGCCGTCTATGGTCAAGCCGGGCCATTTTTGGCCTTACATGCTTGGCAGCTGCGCTTTAAACATCCTGTTTCTGACCAATGGCTGGAGTTGTCTGAACCCTTGCCCAGCTATTGGCAGAATCAGGGGTTTTGCCTAAATTTAGGAGCAGACAAGGGTCCTCAGACTTAGACTTTATTGCGCCCAGTGGTGCCAATATTAAAGCCACCTTTGCTGCCACTGCCTTTGGCCTTTTGTGAGCCCGACACAGGGCGGCTGCCAAAACCCACACCGGGACTGCGGCTGATATTCCGGCCCGCTTTTTTATCAGGACGGGCTTCGTTGACTTTGAGGGGCTGCCCTTTGAAGTCTTTGCCATTCAGACCGGCAATCAAGGCCTCTCCTTCAGCAGCAGAGGCCATTTCAACAATGCCAAAGCCCTTGGAAAGGCCTTCGTCGTCCAGGGCCAGATGGGTGCTGGAAACGGTGCCAAAAGCGGCAGCGGCCTGGGTGAGTTCTTCTTCGGTGACGGTTTCGGTTAAATTTCCGATAAATACTTTCATAACTGCGTTCTCCCTGAGAGCAGGGGTATGAGCCCCTGTAATTAAATGCTGGATTAAAATATGGTACCAGAAAGCAGGGGCTGTCGGGAGTTTCAGTCCTGAGATAAAGTTAGGTGGAATCAGCTGTTGTTCTCAAAATTGCTAAAATTCTAAATTCGGCTATAATTCAAACAGAATTTTGACAAAAAAGGCCCTTAAGATGCAATCAGAGAGCTTAACCCCACACCAAAAGTCTTTGGCTGCTTCTGCAGCCTGGCTGATGGTGGCTGGCCTGGCCACAGGCCTCTTGGTGGCAGCAGCCATGACCCACCAACTGCCCGCCAATCCCCATGCCCTCTTGGCAGCCCATTTAAACGGCTTAATGGGCTGTTTCTGGCTGCTTGGGCTGGCCTGGACACTGCCAAGTTTGAGTTACCAGCCAGGCACCGTACTTGCGCTTACCCGCTTGATAAGCCTAAGTGTCTGGGCCAATTGGGGATTTACCCTACTCAAGGCCTTTTGGCAGGTCAGTGGACTGGCGTATAGCGGTGATCTCAAAAACAACCTGATTGCAGCCAGTTTACAGGCCTTTGTGGTTTTGCCTGCTTTGGCAGGTTCTGCGCTCTGGGCCTGGGGATTGCGCCAAAAAAAAGCAGGTTAAAGGCTGCTGGTTCCACATTTATTTTGTGATATAATGCCCTTCAGGCCAAAGCTTAAAAATATGCTTAAAAAATTTTTTAGACTTAAGTTTTCAGATTTGATCTCAAATTTGATCTGCACATAAGTAAGGAGTGATTGTTCCATGGGTATCCTTGATCGTATTTCCACTGTCCTGAGAGCGAATATCAACGACCTGATCGACAAAGCTGAAGATCCCGAAAAAATGCTCAAACAGCTGATGATCGATATGGAAGGGGATCTGATTGAAGTGCGCAAAGAAGTGGCACTCGCCATTCAGACCGAAAAGCGCCTGCATCAGCAATACACCCAAAACGAAAAACAGGCCCTGGGCTGGGAAGAAAAAGCCACCTTGGCACTCAAAAGTGGCCGCGAAGATTTGGCCCGCGAGGCCCTGCAGCGCCGCAATACCTACCAACAAACCTCCGTGGGTTTTCAGTCTCAATGGGAAACCCAAAACAAAAACGTGGAAATGCTCAAAGGCCAATTAACCCAGCTTGAGAGCAAAATGAACGAGGCCCGAATCAAAAAAGATCTCTTGATTGCCCGCAGCCGCCAAGCCAAAGCCCAACAGCAAATCTCCAAGACCATGGGAAAAATTGGCGAAAGCCGTTCGCTCTCCGCGTTTTCCCGTCTGGAAGACAAAGTCATGGAACAAGAAGCCCTGGCTTCTGCTTATGGCGATCTCAATATGCTTGGGCCCGGTGCCGGGATCGAAGACGAGTTTGCCAAGTTGAGTGCCAATTCAGGGGTCGATGACGACTTGGCTGCGCTCAAAGCCAAGCTCAACGCTGGCAGCTAATTCAAGCCCTGCTATGCAGACATTTTTCAGGCTGACGGCGTCAATTGCGCTGGTCAGCCTGTCTCTGTTTTTAAGTGCCGGCGCCCCCCCCCCTGCCAGCGAAGAAGCCACCGCCCGCGAGCGTTTCCGCGCGGCGACAGCATTCTCGTATCTGCCTGGCCGCAGCGGTGATCTGTTTTTTTTGCCGCGCAAATTCAGTTTTATTACCTTTGATACCGGGGATTACTCCCACGATGGCTTTAGCCATATGCAAAAAGGGAATCAACAAGAGCGGATCAAACACGGGGGCAGCAGCCATGGTTCAATTTGGGAGTACGACACACATATCCCCCTGCTCTTGTACGGGCCGGGGTTTATTCACGCAGGCAAAACAGTTGATACTCCGAGCACCCAACAGGATATTGTGCCTACCCAGGCCCATCTGATTGGCGCAGTGCCCCCAGAAGATTCGTTTCATGGCAAAGTCTTAAGTGCTGCGCTCAAACCCGTCAAAACCAAACCAAAAGCGATTTTGACCCTGGTCTTTGATCAGGGCGGCTGGCAGTATTACCGCGCTCATCCCCAGGCCCACCCGTATATCGACCGCCTGATGAAAGCGGGCACCCTCTATACCCAAACCCAGATCAGCCACCTCGACACTGAAACCAGTGTCGGCCACATCGCCATTGGCACAGGGGCTTATCCTTACCAACATGGGATTGTCTCAAACAGCTTCTTTTTGGCCTCGCTGGGCAAACGCAGCAGTTTGCTCGGGCCCGACCGCTCACCGATTTTTATCAACAGCCCCAGTTTGTCAGATACCTGGGATTTACAGACGGGCAACAAAGCCCTGATTCTGAGTTATGCCTATGCCGATCGGGCCTCCTTTGGCATGGCGGGCCATGGCGCGCTCTATGCCGGCGGAGACAAAGATCTGGCTCTCTATTACAACAGCCAAACCGGTCTGCCCAAAACCCACGAGAGCTATTTCAGTCTGCCAGAATACCTCAAAAGCCACAGCATCAAACCATATTTAGACAGCCAAGTTGACAGCAAAGGCCAGTGGTTGGAGCACAAGGTAGATAATTTTGAGCATATCAACAACACACCCGCTCAAGCCAAGTATGATGCAGATTTGTTTATCAAAATGATAGAAAATGAGCCCGTTGGCCAGGATGAAATCGCAGATTTGCTCTACCTGACACTCAAATCCAGCGACGCCTGCGGCCACGCCTTTGGCATGGAAACGGTCGAATGTGGACAGGTCTTCGCCGAGCAAGACAGACAGGCCCAACGGGTGATTGAGGCTTTTGAGAAAAAAGTCGGCAAAGACCAAGGGGTTGTGATCCTAACAGCTGACCACGGCGGGGCGCCTTTGGTCGAGCTTTCAGGGGGCCAGCGCATCTCAGCCAACCCGCTCAAAGCGGCGCTCAATCAGGCCCTCGATAAACTCGACAATGGCATCCCATTGGTGCAAGATCTCACCGCCTCTCAAATCTATCTCGAAGAGAACGAATTGCGCCGCAACGGCAAAAGTTTTGAAGACGTGCGCAAGTTTCTGCTCAATTACCGCCTCGGCGGCGAACCCGTCTTTATCGACGTGCTGACCCGCTCAGAAGTCGTACGTGAACAACTCAAACGCGGATTGTATTAAGCGCTTCTAGCAGAGCCGGAGGCGAGCTTTGGCTGTTGGCGACAAAGGAGCCTTTACAGCCAAAGACAGCATTGCTGCATAGAAGGCGCTTGCCTCAGGCCTTGGCGAAGTATGAGCCTTGCTCCAGTTGTTGGCGACAAAGGAGCCTTACAACTGGGGACAGCATTGCTAGGGCTGAGGACAGCTTGATACGCGCAGCCGAAGGAGCTTGAACCGTCGGCGAGAAACGAGCCCTACGGGGCAAGACAGCCGAAGGCGAAGCTAACAGGATTTAGTTCTCAAACAAAGCTTACTTCGACTCCGGCCTTCGACTTCGCTCAGCGAGCTACCAAGAAATGGGACTGCGGTCCCTAAAAAATAGGCCACTCGGGCCCTCATTGGGCAAGGTGGCCAGCCAGACAGCGGTGTCGGCACCCTGTTCGACCGTGCGATTGGCGCTCGGGCCCCCCATATCTGTCTTGACCCAGCCGGGGCACATCGTGTTGACGAGAATGGGGCTGTCGTGCAATTCTGCAGCTAAAATCCGGGTCAAGGCATTGAGCGAAACCTTGGAAAAGCGATAGGCCGTATAACCACCGCCCATATCCCCGAGCTGGCCCATGCCACTGGAGACATTCACAATTCGGCCATAGCCATTTTTTTTCATCAATGGCACCAGGGCTTGGCAGAGCAGCAGTGGGCCGTAGACATTGCTGTCCATGGTCTCTTTGAGGGTCTCGATCTCTGCGGCAAAGACACTGCCCTGACCGCGTTGCTGATCGAGCAGCACACCTGCGTTATTGACCAAAATATCAACCCGACCATAGGTCTGCTCCAACCATTGGGCCAGGGCTGTAATATCTGAAGCTGAGGTGGCTTCCAATTGAAAGGTGCTAACTTCCAGACCTTCACTCGCTAATTTTTGCACAGCAGCTTGGCCTTTGGCGACATCTCGACTGGTAAGAACCACGTGCACATCTTCCTGACGGGCCAATTGTCGACAGATTTCAAATCCAATCCCCCGGTTGCCACCGGTTACGACAGCAATTCGCTTATCAGTCATTGTTTTTTCTCCAAGACAATTTGTTTATAGGCATTTTAACCCATGTTATTTTGCCTGGATCTGAAAAGTGATACAATTCACGAATATTGCAATTCTAAAGGTAGATATTTCATGGCAGAAAAAGTGTGTCCCCATTGTAATAACCCCGTACCTCCCGGCTTTGAAGTGATGCCCGTCTGTATGATGTGCGGCGGGGACCTCAATGCCCAGCCCACACAGGTGTGGTCCGCGGTGGATCTCAAAGGAGATAAAACCTACAATTGCCCTGCCTGTAATGCAGAAATTAAGTCCGTCCTGGTAACAGAGTGCCATGCCTGCGGAACTGCCTTAGAACTCGCAAAACAAGACGCGGTAGCTCCAGTCACCCCAGAAGTGCCGGTGGCAACGCCCGAGCCCGTCTATGCCCCCGAGCCTGTCTACACGCCAGAGCCTGAGCCAGTTTACGCGCCCGAGCCCGTCTACACGCCAGAGCCCGAGCCCGTTTACGTGCCTGAGCCTGTCTACACGCCAGAGCCCGAGCCGGTTTACGTGCCCGAGCCTGTCTACACGCCAGAGCCTGAGCCTGTGGTTGCCAGCAAACCAGATTTGGTCTCGCTGCCTTCGTTTGTCGCAGAAACGACCCGAGAAGCACAACCCGAACCCAAAGTAGAACCGAAGACAGAACCGAAGCCAACACCGCGTCCGGCCAAAAAAGAGGGTTTCTTCGACAAACTGCTGCGCATGTTTGGCCTCAAAAAATAGCCCCCAGAAATAACGTCAGTCTTCTGCCAGACGGTCCAAGGTGTCCGCAGGCAAAAGCGCCAGACTTTCCAGCAGGGCGTGGGCTTCCACCCCCCGCTGGCAGAGTTCTTGCAAATGGATCCGCTCAGCACTCAGCTCAGCGGCCCCTTTTTGTTGCGCCTTTTCCAAGGCCTCCAAATGCCAGCGCACAGCACTGAGGTGTTCTTTGACAAATTCCCAACGGGTGCGGGCTGACCATTCATTCGAAGCGGGCAAACAATCCACGTTTTTATCTTTCACTTTCTCAAAAGGGGTCAAAAACACAAGCGATAGCAAGCTTAAACCCACTGCAGGGTATAATAAGGGAAGTGAAGTATAAAAATCAATCTGTCATGGGCGTATAAACGGATGTTAGATGGCATTAAACAAACTCAACCAACGGCCGCACCTGCCGCAAGCCGTGTGCAGCCCCCTGCCCCACCGCCGCCAAAGCCCGTTTCCCCCTCAATCCCAGTGCCAAGTCCTCCTCAAGAACAGGTACAAGTTCGCCATTTGCCCGCAGGCTCCAGTGCAAGCTCTCTGACTTTGCCAACAACAGACCGCTCACAAGCCACTCCCGAAGCCCGTTTTGAGGCCTTAAACCGATCGGGAAAAACCGAAGAAGCAGGGGCGCTATTGCAGCAATATTCCCTTTCCACAGCGCCCGCTGACAGGGCTGAATTTGCCAATTTGCTCAAAAAAGCAGGGGCCAATGCCAGCCTGGCCTATCTGCGCCAAGAGGGGTTTATCAAAGAAGCGGGGGTCTTTCCCTTCGATTTCAGCAAACTCTCCCATCTCAAAGCCGCCGAAGTGGTGGCCCTTGTGACCAATTTGCAAAATGCCCGCCCACCGGGCCAACACAAAGCTGTGATTGCCGCTTTAGAAGCCAAAGGCACAACGGGTCTAAACAACCCCACTGAAAAAGCGGCTTTCGTCCGCAAAATTCTGGTCACGGGGCGCAGTGTAGAGGCCTTAAAAGGCCTATCGAATCAAATCAAAGCAGCCCCCCGTTATACCGCCGAACTCGACAAAGCTGTGGGGGAGATTGCGGGCAAGATGAGCGACAAAGACCTCATCACCTTTCTCAAAGCCGTGGATTATTACCAGACAGGCGCAGAAGGCTATGGGGAAACCTTTCCGGATAAACTCAAACACTTCTCTCAGTCCACAATTGCCGCCTTTCACGCCAATCTCAATCAAGGGGATTGGGGCAAGTGGCTCCAACACTTTAACCTGACTCAGCGCGAACTGGTCTCTGATTTAAAAGACTTGCTCTAAGCACTTTAAACAAATTGCAGTTAGGATGCAGCAAGTCTGCATCCTAACTGTTTAACCTGTTTTAGCGCTGGGCCCGTAATTTGACCAATGCCGCATCAGTGGAAGCATCCAAGCCAATCAGATTACCATCTCTGAAAGCGTCATCGGCCCAGCTAATCATCAGGTCAATGGTCTCACGGCCCACACCGCGCAATTGACTTAATTTACCGTCTTTTTCGAGCTGGGTGACCATGTGTTCGATAAAATCATCGGTCATAATGCTCATACTGCTCCAGGTGCCCATGATCGCATTGAGCACGTCTTTGCCCGCGCGCCCTGTGCTGCTATGCGCACCTTGGTAACGCTCGACCACAAAGGCCATAATCCGGCCCACACGCACGCGGTCGGCATAAGACAGACTGTCATCACCCAATTCACTGGCAATGCGCTCGGGGCCGACTTTGTCGATCAATTGGGTGAACTGTTTGGGATCGGTGGTCTCGGCATAGATCTTCTCGATCAGGGCCTCTGCCTCACCCGGTGTCCAGCCATCCATCAGGTTCTTGACGATCTCAGCTTTGCCGTTGACATCTGTCATCTGGGCCAAATAACCGACATACTCCATATTGCTCTTGTAATCGCCAAACATCTTGGTCCAGGTGCCATTGAGATTACCCACCATCGCCTTAAGCGTGGGCAAAGAGAGTTTGCCACTCAGCTCCGAGGGCTGCATGCCATTGCTGCGGGCAAAGTCAATCGCCCGTTTGACAATTTCTCCGCCATTGCCAAACCAGGACTTATACGTGTTATTCACATTCTGGAAGACCTGATCAATCTGGCTCTGAGAGCCATATGCCAGCACCCAAGAAGAAATCTTTCCAGCTTTGGTATTGGCGGATCCGCCCAAGAGACTCATAAAATTATTGATGTCTTTGGAAAGCAGACCAATCATCTTTTGCTGGGTGGCTTTGTCGGTCACGCGGCCCATGCGGCCTGTGCCGTTGAGCATTTTGTCCATCAGCTCAAAATTGCCTTTGGCCACCGCCCGTTCAAAGAGCATAAAGCGCTCATTGTCACTGAGTCTTCCCCCGGCCCCAATCATGGCTGTGGCCGCTTTATCGAGCTGATCGACCGAGAGATTTTTGGTAAAGGCCCTGAATTTGTCTTCGGAGTCGGTGTCAGCAATCCGCCTAAAGATATCATTGAGGCGGGTTTGGTTATCGCTGAGCAGCGAGCCCAAATGGGCCAATTTCTCATTGCTGAGCTGGCGCAAGACTTTGTTTAATTCAGCTGAGTCTTTGGGCAAGAGCTTGGTGATCAATTGCTCTGAGCGGTCGCCGACAATGAAGTCGCCCAAGATCCGGTCCAGCATTTTGACCCGGCTGGAGTTGGGAGCGACCTCGGCGATCTGGTCGAGGTAATCGAATTCTTCGTCGGTGGTCCAGCCCCCTTTGAGGTTGCCCATGAGCAAGTCAATCGACTGAGAGCCGACGGAACCTGACACTTCTTTGAAGGTGGTGCCTTGGGCTTTTAGCTCTTTAAACATCGCCCGGACCATGTCATCCCCGAAAAAACCACCCGAATCTCTGGCAATCATCTTGTGAAGCTCATCCATGGTCTTGCCCACATCCAGCGTTTTTTTACTCTTGATCAGCGCTTGGGCCAAGGCTTTGCCCACCTGATCTGCATTGGCACCATAGAGTTTCATCATGGTATAAAGGGCCACCGGCCCCTGCACCGCAGCAGAAGCCAAAGAGCCAACTTCAATCGTCGAGCGGAACGAGGCCAACGGCTCTTCGTAAATCGCCCCTGGGTTGTCTTCGATATAGTCCATGGTAATATCCAGCACAGTACTGGTCACTGCCAGCCCCACCCCGGCCGCGACCGAACCCACATTGACCCCCGGAACCAAATCAGCGATCCCCAAGACCGTATCAGCCCCATTGAGCACGGTCAACATTGAGGCAATGCCACGGGCATGGGCATTTTTATAGTCTTTGGTTTCGAGCGTAAACAGGTCAAAGCCTTTGCCTGTCATAAAAATCGAGGCACAGCGACCTGTGTCATAAGCAGAGACCGCCACCCCCAGCAGGGGAATGGCCTTGCCCAGGCCTGCGCCAATTTTGCCCGCCATTTTGGCCAACAGTTCGGGGGACTTCAGCGCCGCTTTGCCGAGTTTGCTACTGACAGCTTTA
Source organism: Candidatus Blackallbacteria bacterium (assembly GCA_051715345.1). Classification (GTDB taxonomy): domain Bacteria; phylum Cyanobacteriota; class Sericytochromatia; order UBA7694; family UBA7694. The sequence goes on along the minus strand of JBPXJQ010000017.1, from coordinate 30,623 downwards.
ACCAACATGGTTGAGAAGTCGGTCATGATTTCGGGAGCCAACTTAAAGGCCTTAGAAACCACGCCAGCAGGCAGATACGACATCACACGCAACACGTCGTCGATATGTTCAGCTCCCACTTTTTCGAGGGCTTTGAGGGCCGGGCCGACATCTTCGGGATCGAGATGCCCGATCACCTTGCGCAGACCCGCCGCGGCATCGGGACTGAGACCCATTTTTTGGGCCAGTTGGGCGACTTCATCGGCATTTTTGAGCACCGGATTGATAAAGCCCTCAATCCCGGCTTTGATCGTCTGGTAGGCTTTTTTGCCCATTTCACCCAGTTTGGACTGGTCGATGGCGGTCAAGCCCCGATTGACCAGGTCAGCGGCAGCAGAACCGCCTCTGGTGGCAAAATCCACAATTGTATCCGCGACATCAATGCCACTTTCGACAAAGCTCTTGATGGCGTATTTGGCCATTTCGCCATAATAGACCGCATTGTTCTGGGCAAAAGTCAAAATACCCTGCATCATTTTGCTCTGCAGGGCTTTGTCTCCGAGCTTGAGGGCCATATCTGCCATGTCTTTACCGACTTCGGCCAGGCCTTTGCCCAGGCTTTTGCCCAGATCTATCATCGACTCGGTAAAGAGCACGATTTCATCAGCTGCCAGTTTTTCAAAGCCTTTGGCCAGATCGGCCATTTTTACGGCGCCTGACTTAACCAGATCGGTCATCATACTCACCGCTTTGGTCTTGCCAAAGGCTGAGATCAGGTCAGCGGCACCGGCTTTGCCCTGCTTGACCAGATCCGCCGCCATCTCATAGGCCTTGGTCTCACCCACCCAGCCTGCAAATTGGCTCAATTTGGCATTGCCTGCCTCAAATGCCCATTTGGCAGCATCCACAGCCATGTCTTTGCTCTTTTTGCCCAGAGCGACAATCGCCTTGTCGAGCGCACCCGGATCTTTGGTGGAATGTATCGCCAATTTGATCGCATTGGTAAGGTGATCCCCTTGCACGCCAGCCTCTTTGAGACCATCATAGAGCAGACCCATACGGTCGCCAAAGTCCTGGGCCCCGTATTGCTCTTTGGCAAAGGTCACGGCCTGGGGATTGACAAAACTGGCCATCATTGTGGCTGCTTTGATCGCCCCTTTGAACTGGGGAGACATTTCCTCGGGATGGTCTTTGTAATACTCCACCATCAGATCGAGCGTGAGTGAACCGGCTGCCAGGCCCAATTGCAGAGGCAGCGCCACATTGCCAATGCCTGCGCCTTCAACCATGGCCAAGAGCGCATCCGCCCCATTGGTGGTCGAGCCGAGCAGTGCCAGGGCCCGCACTTCGCGATTGGGGTAAGCGGTGGTGACCCCTTTCTCATCGGTAAAACTGCCGGTCATGGCAATGGTGTTCAAACGCACCGCATCTTTGGCGGCGGGATAGGCGCCAATGGCGGGCACCACCTTCATTACGGACGAAGCCAGACGCGGTGCCAGGGTCAACATCGCTTTGCCTGCAGATTCCCCAGCCCGAACCATTTTTTCGAGCAAATACGGCGCCACTTTGTCGGCCACATGCACGAGCACGTTGAGTCCCTGTTTGGTCTTGAGCATTTTTGCAGCAATATCGGGCGGCATATGGGCCAAGACCGAAAGGGCATTGTCGGCATTTTGCAGACCGAGTTTTTCCAGGGCGACCAGGGTCTCACTGACCTCTTTGGCAGTCATATCCGGGTGTTCGGCCACAATCTTGGTCAACAGGCCTTTCATGGCCTCGCGGGTCTCGGGGCTGACTTTCTCACCCATGGCGTCGATCGCACGCATGCTCTCACCGACCGTGCCTGCGTATTTTCCGCCCAGACCCGCGGCTTCATCCAGACTGCCCACCTTGAGTTCGGTCATCATGCCGAGGGCCTCTGTGACATTCTTGGCGTGGGCCTTGTCCATCAAGGCTATCGCGGTCTTGACATCGGGGGCCTTGAGATCGGTCAGGGCCTTGACGGCCTGATCGGCGTTTTCGAGCCCGAGACGGGCGAGAATTTCGGGCATTTCTTTGGCTTTGACCCCCAGTTTTTCGGCCTCGCTGAGCATGGTGGCCACCGAATCGAGTTTGAGGGTCTTGGCCAGGGCCGAAGCCTCCTCGACAGATTTTACGCCCAATTTGGCCAGGGTTTCGGGCACCTCTTTGGCTGTGCCCACACCGAGGGTTTCGGCCTGTTTGAGGGCATCAAAGACCGAGGTAACCTCAAGGGTTTTGAGCAAGGCGACGGCTTCGTCGGCGTTTTTCACACCCAAGCGGCCCATCTGTTCAATCGCGGTTTCGACATTGCCAAAACCCAGCCGCTGCATCGCATTGGCAGCATCCCCCAGATTACTCACACCCAGTTTGGAGACCAGTTTTTCGGCCTGCTCGGGTGAGGCGATCTTGAGCTTGTCCATGGCAGCGACAACATCAGCGGCTTTCATGCCTGTGGCTTTGAGTTTGCCGAGCATTTCAACCGCGGCTTCTGCCGGTTTGGGATTGTCTGTCAGGCCCAGTTTGGTCAAGAGCGCCCCGACGTCCTCGGCACTGGAGGCCCCCAGCTTTTGCATCATCTCTGCGGCTTCGCGGGCATTCCCCACCTTGAGCTGCTCGATCAGCTTGACGGCATCGTTGCCATTTTTGATGCCAAAGGGCTCCAAGGCTTTGAGGGCCTCTTCAGCAGCCATGATATTTTTCGCGCCCAGGCGTTTCATCACCGAAACAGCATCCGAAGCGCTGATACCGCCCAAGGCTTTGGCGAGATCTTCGGGTTTGTTGATGCCTTTGCTGGCCAGAAATTGACTGGCTTCGTTGGCATTGGTGATCGCTTTGCCTTTAAAATCACCCATCGACTGCAATTTTTGGAATTGCTCCACCGCTTCGTCGGCAGTTTTGACCCCCAATTGTTTGAACAGACCATGAACCGGCGCAAGGTCGGTAGAGCCCATTTTTTCCATCAGGCGCAGGGCCCCTTTGCCATCGACATTGAGTTCTTGCAAGGCTTTGAGCAATTGGGCTTTGGGCATATTGGGAGCCAGTTTTTTGATCAAGGCAACGGCTTCATCGGGGGTTTTGGCTCCGAGCTGTGTCATCAGCTCTGCGGCTTCTTCAAGCGAAGACGCACCCAATTTTTTCATCACTTGGCCTGCATCTTCGACACTTTCAACCCCCAGGGTCTTGAGAATTTTGGCCGCGTCTTCGCCATTGCTCACACCCAGCCCTTTGATTTTCGCCAAGGTCTCTTTGAGATCGGGGGTTTTGAGTTCGTGCATCAGGTGCAAAATTTCTTCGGCTTTTTTGGGCGCAAATTGGTTTAAGAGTGCGAGGGCCTCGCCTGCAGGTTGGCCTTTGAGCCCCAGTTCTTCGAGTAGCTTGACGGCCTCGTCGCCACTTTTGGCTCCCAGGGCCCCCAACAGATCAATCGCTTCTTTGGAGGTTGTCGCGCCCATTTTGCCCATGGTATCGGCCACTTCTGCCGCCATCCGACTGGGAATATCCAGGCCGGCTTGGGTCGCATCGCCATCGAATTTTTTCATCATCGCCAAAAAGGCCTCGGGCTCGTTGAGCCCCATCGCAGCCATCAGTTTTTGCGCGTCTTTTTGCATCAGCGCAGCCGCTTCTTCGCCCGTTTTGCCCGCTGGTTTGGCAATACCCATGCGCGCAAAGGTCTCTTCAGACATTTGCAACGAGCCACTTTCAAGTGCAAATTGGGCGGCTTTCATCTGGTAGATTTTGGCCAATTCGACCATGGCAGCCCCCCGCTCCGAGGGGGAAGCAGAAGATTTGAAGGCCTTGCCCCAGGCCGCCTCTTCGTAGGTGTCCATCTTGAGGAATTTGGCCACGGCATTAAAGCTCTGATTGTCTTTGAGCACCGTTTTGCCCACGGCGTTCATAAAGTTCATGACTGCTGCTGTGCGGCCAATATTGTCCGAAGCAAAGACGAATTTGAGCACGGCTTTGGAAAAGTCGGCGTTTTCCATCATCGGCAAGAAACTTTTGACGATCTTGGGCAATTCAGCCCCAAAACGCAGTTCGAGTTTTTCGATGGCCTGGCGGGAATTTTCAGGCAGCAGCGCTTTGATCTCACCGCCATAGGTATTGAGCACCTCAAACACGGCACGCATGTCTTTGAGTTCAGCATTGCCATTGAGCAAGACCGCCAAATGTTTGATCCGGCCCATAGAATCTGCCGCACTTTTGGGATCAAAGAAGGTTTTTTCAATAATGCTTTTGAGGGCCTTGGTTTTGGGGTTACCGTCCATTTTGGCAAGCATGGGCTGAAGGCTGTGCTCAATAGCCTCTTTGATCTGAGGAAAATGTTCCCCTGAATGCTCCATTGAGATAATCAACTGCCCCAGCCCTTCCACGAGCTTGCCTGCCTGTTTGGGATCGTGCAGGCCGGTGTGGATATCGTGCAGGGCATGTTCAATATGGGCCATTTCGACCCGCAGACCAGGATGGTGTGCCGCCAGGTATTTGGTGAAGGCCTCGCTCAAAGGATTTCGGGGGGGAGGCGCATGTGCTTCGGTTTTGGGCGGGTGCTCACTTGTCGAGGGGGTGGGGGGAGAAAGTTTCTGCTCAAGTTCAGCCACACGGGTGGCCAAGGCACTGCCGGTGGGCACATTGCCCTGGCCCTTGGCGGCGTTGAGATAGGTATTGATCAGCCCCTCTTTGAGCTGCATTTCTTCGGGCGGCACTTCGCCAATCGCCTGGTAGAGCGCATCCAGCAATTCGGCGCGGGAGGCGGGTTCACTCAGGGTGAGCTGCACCACCTGACTGCCGACTTTGACAAATAAATCGCCTTTGGCGACTTGATCGGGCAATTGGCTGGCATCGGTGACCGCCACTTCTTTGCCCTGGGGAGTTTTGACCCCGGTGACCTGGTTTTGGTCATTTTTAACCAGGCTGTTTTGATCCGTTATCAGTCGGCTGCCTTCAATCCGCATCCTGTTAATCATCCTCTCCATCAAAATCTATCATTTCAAATTCGGCCGAAAATTCAGACAAGTCTTCAGGTTTCAGAGGAAGCGCGTCGTCCCCAGTTTCATCCAGATTGTCAGCATCGTCATCCTCATAATCTTCGTCGTCGTCGTCACAATCCGCCGCTTGCTCGGAAGTATCAAACAGCAACCTGACACTTTCAATCCCACTGATCACCACATCGCTCTGATCGCGGCGTTTTTTTAGGCGCTCCAGCAAAGCGTCTTCGTCTTCGTATTGTGAGCGCAGGCTCCCCACCTTCGAAAGCGGCATTTCGCGTTCGGCCTTGGCGGCTTCGCGCTTCTGTTTCAAGCGCGCCATCATCGCCCGGGCTTCGGCGCGCGGGTCCACACCAATTTCGATCAAACGGGCCACTTCATGCTCCAAGGGCGCAATGCGCTTGTCGTCGGGATTGATCGCTTTGGCCTGTTCGAGCAATTGTTTGGCTTTGTCGTATTGGTTGAGCAAGGCCGAAAGAAAGGCCAGTCCCAAATAGGCCTCAAGGTGGCGGTGGTGGCGTTCGAGGGCCTTGAGAAAATAATGGGCAGCCTGTTTGAGCTGCTTGGGATCGGCAAAACCTTGGCGCTGGGCCTCAAGCAAAAATCCCTGGGCCACCAGGGTACACTCTTTGGCCAAAGCCAAATTTTGCTCACGGCTGGCCTTCATATCGGCCTGAATGGTCTGTATGTCTCGCATTTTTCGCCCCAAAACGCCGCTTAGATGCGCTTTGTTTGACCCCTTAAAGAAAATAAAACTGTTATTTTTTATTATACCCAAGCCCCCTTACTTCAAATCCAATCGCCCCCTCTTCTGGTTCAGAAAACTGGCAAAAAAACCGCAAACTCTGTTATGATCAGGCAAAATGCGGATAGGTAAGATCTGTGCCCCCAGTTAAACGCTGCAATCGCTGTCAGGCCCCGCTGGGCAAACAATATGTGCGCGCTGAAGCGCTTTTGTTTCATCCTGCTTGTTTTTGCTGCAATCACTGCCAAGCCCCCTTGGGCGAAGAATACCGCCTCAAAGACAACAAACTCTACCACCCCCATTGCAGCCAGCAGCGCTTTAAACTCAATTGTGCCCATTGCCAAGCCCCCCTCGGCGCCACGTGGCTGACCCTGGACGGTAAAAAACTCCACGAGGCCTGTTATCAGGCCCATTACCAAGAACAGTGTGAAGTCTGCGGGGGTGAATTAACGGGCCAATATACCCGCGATCCCGAAGGCCACGTCTACCACACGGCCTGTTATGCCGAACACAAAGCCCCCCGCTGCGATGGCTGTGCCCAGCCCATTGTCGGGCAATTTCTCCAGGATCTCTGGGGGCACACATTGCATCCCCACCACGGCGGTCTGCCCACCCTTCAATGCCATGTCTGCGCCCGGTTGATCTCAGAAAAGACCTCCCAAGGCGGTGTCAAATACGGCGATGGCCGGATTGTCTGCGGTATCTGCCAAATGACCGAAATCACCACCCCGAACCAGATTGAACACGCCCGCCAAGCGGTGCTAAAACAGCTGCAGGCCGTGGGTTTTGACTATATCCCCCAATACATCGCCGTCAGTTTGGCCGATCAGCGCACCTTACAGCAGCGCCTGGGCGTCGGGCGCAACGCCAATAGCCACGGCTTTACCAAAACTTTGATACGCGAAGTGCCGGGCCAAGGCAAATTGCAAGAACACAGCATTTTTATTCTCTATGGCCTGCCCCGCCTGCAGTTCATGGGCGTCTTGGCCCATGAATTACTGCATGTCTGGCTCAACGAAAAACAGCTCAACGACGTCTGGGGCGAGAGAGAGATCGAGGGCTTTTGCAATCTGGCCACAGCCTTGGTCTACCAAAACGATGGCACCCCGCTGGCAGGGGTCTTGCATCAGCGCCTGGCCCAAGACCCCAACCCGATCTATGGCGAAGGCTACCGCAAAATGGCGGCCAAACTGCAAAAAAGTGGCTGGCCGGGGCTGATTCATGAAATGCAAACCAAGCCCCAGAGTGCCCTGGGCAAGCTCATTCGCTTTACAGACCGTTTTGTTTAAAATCACTTCTGAATCAGCAAAAGAGAGAAAAAATGTTATCGAGCTCAGAAAAACTTCCCCATCTGGATGAAATTATCAATTTAAGACGCATCTTGCACATGCAACCCGAACTTGCAGGTCAGGAAGAAGTGACAGCCCGGATACTCGAAAGCTTTCTTCAGCAACACCAGCCGCAACAATTGCTGACAGGACTGGGAGGCCAGGGATTAGCCGCAATCTTTGACTCTGGGAAAGCGGGCCCATCGCTTCTGCTCAGAGCAGACATGGACGGTTTGCCGATTGAAGAAAGCAACGATCTGCTCTACCGCTCGACTCACACAGGGATAGCCCATAAATGTGGCCATGACGGACATATGGCGATTCTTGCAGGTTTGGCTCCTGTGTTAAAACAAAATCCCCCGCCGCTTGGGCGGGTTATTTTGCTCTTTCAACCCGCAGAAGAAACCGGTGAAGGGGCCCAAGCCGTTTTGAAAGACCCCCAATTTCAAGCCTTAAACTACGATTATTGTTTTGCCCTTCACAATCTGCCCAAGTTCCCACTCGGAGCAGTCATTATCAAAGAGGACGTTTTTGCCGCTGCTTCGGTCGGACTTAAAATTGAGTTAAAGGGAGCAACTTCACATGCCGCTTATCCTGAACGGGGAAAAAGCCCTGCTCAGGCAATGGCTGAAATGATCCTCAAATTGGAAACCCTCAATCACACATTTAACAACCAAGCACAGTTTGCCCTGCTGACGATTGTCTCCGCTCGCTTGGGAGAGGCCTCTTTTGGAATTACTCCTGGCGAAGCGACAATCATGGCCACTTTGCGCAGCTATCAGGATCAGACCCTAGAAGACTTGCGCGCAATGGCTTTGGCAGAGGTTACCCAAATTGCTCAAAAACACCAATTAGATTGTGCCACCAGCTGGCACGATTATTTTCCTGCAACCCACAATCACCCGATGGCCACAGAACGGGTCAGAGCCGGTGCCCAAGCCAGAGGCTGGATCGCACAAGCACCGCCGGAACCCTTTCGCTGGTCAGAGGATTTTGGTTGGTTTAGTCAATCTGTCCCAGGGGCTTTATTTGGGTTGGGAGCAGGTGAACAATTGACACTGCACAGTGCAGACTACGATTTCCCGGAAGAGCTCCTCGAAATGGGGATTCATCTTTTTTCAGAAATCATCGCTCAATTACTTTATTAATCAACATTTTTAATTAAATTCCAAAAAATACGCCAATTTTTACTATTTATCAACAATCGCTTGGGGTTGATCAATTTTCTTGGCCGTGTTATTATCAGCAAATAATTGCCAATTAATTATTATTTGCTTATTTTAATTTTCAAAATCATAAAGGAGTAACCCCCACTTTATTTTTAACTCAGGAGCTTAAACATGTCACAGACCATTACCAAGCAAGTAAATCACCCTTTACATATCCAAAAGGCCCAACGCCAAGAGATGGAACAAGTAGCGAGATTGATTCGCGCCTCCGCTGATTGGTATGCCTCATTTGTGCACCCAGAAGATCTCAACGAACATTTTGTGGATACAGCCTGGCAAGAACGCAACTACCAGTGCCGAGACTTCTACCTTGGTTTTAATGAAAAAAAACAAGCGGTGGGCACCCTTTCTCTCCAGTATTTTGGTCCTTATGCCTATATCGGCTACCTCTATTTGGATACAAGCCAAGTGGGAAAAAGATACGGCCATCGCTTCATGGAGTTTGCCCGCGAAGAGGCCCTGCGCAGGAAAAAGAAAGGCCTCTGTCTACTGGCTCATCCCCAAGCACATTGGGCCGTTAAAGCATATAAAAAATTTGGTTTTCAATGTATCTTGACCCAAGCAAAAGATATCCTAAATTTCAATCAGGGATTTTTAAACGATTATTATGAAAAGGGGTTTCATCTCTATCGCTACCCCTTGAGCTAACAGAATCTGTTAAGCTGCTTGGGTTCGATCTCACTTTTAGAAAGCCCACCATGACACAAGCCCCTTTGCCAGACTTTAAATGCCCCTTTTGCAAATCCGCGATTCAAAGGGCCAATGTCGAAAAACACCTGCTCAACCAGCACCGCGACAGCCACACGATTCACAAATACCAGGCCTGCCAGATCTGCGGCGAACTCGTACTCAAAAACAAGCTCACGCCGCATATCCGCAAAATGCACGGCCTGCAGCCAGGCAAAAAACGCTAGAGCTTAAAAAAACCACGGGCGGTGGCGGTGGTCGCTGTCGCCACTTCTTCGGCACTCAGACCACAGGCCCGCGCCACGGTCTGCAAAATATGGGGCAAAAAGGCCGGCTCGTTGCGCCCGCTTTTGGGTTTGGGGCGCAGATCGCGGGGGGTGAGAAAAGGGGCGTCGGTTTCGAGCATCAGACGCGCAAGCGGAATCTGGCTGACAATATCGAGCAAATGCTGGCCCCTGCGCTCATCGCAGATCCAGCCTGTGATGCCAATAAAATAGCCACGTTCCAGATAGACCTGCAACTCGGCTTCACTGCCGGTAAAACAATGCACCACCACCGGGGGCAATTGTGCCCCAAAGCTGTCGAGCACCGCCAGCAAAGTCGCTTGGGCTTCGCGCTCGTGTAAAAACAGCGGCAATTGCAACTCACAGGCCAACTTGACCTGTTCGGCAAAGACCCGTTGCTGAACATCGCGCGGCGAAAAATCGCGATTAAAGTCCAAGCCACACTCGCCAATCGCCACCACTTCGGGCCGCATGGCCAATTCCCTTAAGGTTTGTAAGTCTTGGGAGGTGGCCCGCTCTGTATCATGCGGATGAATGCCCGCCGTGCTATAGAGCACCCCCGGATGTAAAGTGGCATATTCAGCCGCAGCACGGCTGCTGCGGGCACAGGTGCCTGTCAGCACCATCTGTTGCACCCCTGAAGCCAAGGCCCGCTCCAGCACAGCTTCGCGGTCGGCATCAAAGCGCTTGTGGGTCAGATTCAGGCCAATATCGACCAAACTCAAGGGGTTCACTCGGCCGCAGCCCCCCAAAAGATCTCACTGACCTTGCCCTGTTTGAGCGTAAAGATCAATCCACCATACACCGTCCCGGCCACAATCGTCAGGCCCTTTTGGCTCTCTCCGGGATTGTACTCTGAGGCATAGGCCTTGAGCACAGCCTGGGCCGTGCTACCGATGCCAATTCCCCGCAAGGTTTTGAGGCGGCTGGGGGCAACCAGCGTAAGCGAGAAAACGCGGTGGGGATCTGTATTTTTTTCACGCACCAGCCCCAATTCGAGCCCACAGGCTTTGTATGTCCAACTTTGGTGCAGGGCGCCATCGGCCCCCCAGAAGGTTTCTGTGTCTTTTTGGGGGCTGCCACAACTGGATGGCAATTTGAGCTTCGACAGGAGTGTATCCAGTTTCAGGGTTCCCAATTGCTCTGACTTCATCAAAACAAAGGGATCTTTTTCTGCGGCCCAGCCAGCACCCGCCGCCAGGGTCAAAGCCAGTCCGAAGGCCAAAAGTGGGGTGAATAAGCGCATCACAGGCTCCTTGGATTTAAGTCTCAGAATCGGGACGGGTTTCAAGGTAAAGTGCTTCGACCTTGCTGCGGGCCCAGGGGGTTTTGCGCAAAAAGGTCAAGCTCGATTTGATACTCGGGTTGTTTTGAAAACAGCGGATGTCGATCCACTGTCCCAGTTTTTCCCAACCAAATTGGTCCACCAATTCGGTTAAAAGGCGCTCCAAGGTGATGCCATGCAGGGGATTGTTTTTTTGTTGCATAAAAATCTTGCTCTGTTGTTTCTTAGCCTCCATTGTAGCAAATGCAGAGCAAGGCACGGAGGGAGAGAGATTGACAGCAATCGGTCCCTGAAGGATGATTTAAAAATAGACTTAACCACAGAGGATTTGGCCCATGCACGCGCTGATGTTCTTGCTTGCTTTGGCCTCCCTGGCCCTGGTGCTGGGTGGAGGCTGGCTTTTTTGGAAGCGGCTTCAGGCCTTTCGCCGTCAGGGCTAGCCAAGCAGGAGTTCAAAACCTGTTCAAGCCTTACAAATGACTTTCAATTGCGTTGAGATTCTTTAAATCTTCCATCGCCTGACGCATTAAAGCTTGCTTGATATATGTTTGATAGGGGATGCCCATTTTAGCTGCAATTTGCTTTATCAAGATAACCTGCTTGGATCCCCAGCGGAAATGCACACGTGCCTCTGAGACGTCTTTTTCGGCTTGAGTGATACGCGCATTGATATCTACAACTTCGGCGTCGGGGAGTTCTATATCTCCGACAATTTCATAGGTGATAGGTGTATCTTTGTTCACAGTGTCCTCCTTCACAGGTTAAAACAGGTTATAACGACAACTATCTTCTTGCCCTCGTCTTTCCAAAACCAATAAAGGCCGTGCGTTTCAGTAAACGATTCAAAGCGCTGATGTTGAACATTCCAGGTATTTGTTGTGTGCTTGAAAAAGACAGTCAACGCATCTGAAATTTCTGTCAGATGCCGAACATAAATATGAAGTAATTTAGGAGCATCTTTGTCGTATTTAAACAGAAACGTATGCTCCTGCGCCTTCACCACTTGAAATCGTTTCTGCATGTTTAACCACAGTTGATTCTGAGAAGAACTTTCAGATAGCCTTATTGTGCTCAATTATTCGGCAATTGTCAATACAATTGCCGAATAATTTGGTTGAAGACAAAACTATAAATTGACTTTTTAATAATCTGAAATTATTATTTTATATAAATGCCTTAATTCAATACCGAGGAAATTCCATGCCCAAACAATCCCCCTTTGCATTGGCCCTTTCATTGTGCTTGCTCAGTGCCTGCAGTGTGCAAGAAGCCAAACAGGCTGTTCAGGTCAATGCCCCCACCACCCAAAACACAAACAGCAATAATCAGAGCAATACCACCCAAACCAACACAGGTTCTGGCACCCAAGTCAACAACAATGGATCTGGCAGCAGCAATACAAATACAGGGACTCAGACCAACAATACCAACAGTGGTTCGGGCAACCAAACCAGCAATACCAACACAGGCTCAGGCAACCAGACCAACACGACAGTCAACAATACCCAAACGGGGAATGGCACGATTATTCAGCCAGTGAATACAGGCGATGGCAGCCAAACCAACACGATTGTCACAGGCAATCAGAACAATACGACGAACAACGTCAATGGCAACCAAACGGTGGTTAATGGGACTCAGACCAATAACACCACAACAGTGAATAACCAGACCACAATTATCAACCAAATAGTTCAACAGGTATTTGCTATTCCCTCTCAATCTAGCAATATCCCCAAAACCATTCCTGCTGATAACAACCCCAATTCACCTCAAAATGGTGGAACAACGTCTTTTAATCAAACCCTCACAGAACAAAAAGTGACACAATCTGTGCTCAATTGGCCAGCTGTCTCAGGAGCGACAAAATACACGATCTTTTCTAATAATCAGGTACTTCAGGAAACAACGGCCACCACAGTCACGATTCCCGTCACAAACTTAAATCAAAAAATTGCAGTGGTGGCAAGCAACAGCACGGCTACTCCATCTACACCAAGTACAAACGAAGAAAAAACACTGGCAGAAAGTTTTCTACCCACCACCTTAACAGGCAAAGTCTTTGATGGCAATGGAAGCCCTTTGAGTGGAGCCACTATTCAGGTGGGTTCACAAAATCCTGAAAAAACGTTTCAAACCACAGCCACAACAGGAGTAGACGGCTCTTATACCATCAACAATGTCCCAACAGGGCTGCTGGTATCTCTTCGCGCAACAAAACAGGGCTTTGCCACCCGTGAATTGCTCAAACTGATTGAACACAATCCTCAAAATACAGCAACTATCAACAAATTTGACTTTGGTAATACCTCTCCGGATCACCCTTTGGCACTTACGAATAAACCCGAGGTGATAGCCGTTTCTCCGGCCCCAAATTCAACAGTAGATCCCCGTACTGCTTTTGTCCTCAAGTTTTCACAACCCATGAACCGACAGTCTGTACAAGACACCTTTGCCATTCGCAGTTTTAGCAATCGAAAATTGAGTGTAGATCTCGGCTCAGCAAATAGCTTCACTTTAACAGGTTTGATGAATTTGGCAGATTTCAGTGGCACCCAAATCTGGGATAAATCTACCTACAATATTTATTGGAATATGGACGATACTGAAGTTACTTTTTCGCCCACAGAAGAAAAGTCTCTTCCCACAGACAGAGAACCCAGTCGTGCACCAGAATACCAAATGGCGTTTAAATCCTTTGGAGGAAGTGGCAACCGCACCCTGCAAACAGCGGCAGGAGTATCTCGTTCTAGTCATCATTTCCAGCTTTCAGGTACAGCCTACGAAGAAAGCAACAAATTCTCAGTCAACCCCGATACCCTTGCGCCACAGCTCAGTTCATTACAGGTCGAAACCGCTGAAAATGGTGGCCTGAATGGCGATGCCATTCGGGTGCGCTTCAGTGAACGCATGATCCATTATACCTACGACACAACCATCGCAGGGGGCATGGAAAACACAGCCGGTTCAGCAACCAAAGCACCTGCAGCTTATCCCGGAGGCAGTGTCGCAACAGGAACAGCCACCGCCTGCAATTACCAAATCAGAGTGGTTCGTGCTGGAAGCGAAATCATGAACACATCCTGGTGCAATCTGCCCGGTGGACTGAGTGGCCGAGCGCTTTATTCTACAGACGATCCAACCCACAAATCTGTTTTGCTCTTGCCCCCAAATGGCGCAGATATCTACAAACCAGGTGATACGATCTTGCTCACTGTGGCCACAACAGTCATGGATCCAGCAGGCAATACGCTGTCGCCCTCACAGGCCACAGCCTCAGCCAACGCATCTTAAACCATTTAATTCATTTAGGAGTCAAAACCATGAAATATTTAAGTATTTTTCTCTTTTTCTTACTAAGCTTGTCCCTGTTTGCCAGTTGTGAGAACAAACAGGTGGCCAATCAGGTGGTACAAATCGACACGGGCAAAACCCCTGACGCAGAAACCAAAAAATAAAATTGGCGCATTCTAAATGACGGGAATAAACAAATACATTCAATTCATGGGCTTATTTCTACTTGTAATTCAAACAGGGTGTTCAGATCAAAAAGTCGTACAAAATGTCAGAATTGTGAACGAAGTAAGCTCAGACACACACAACGCCAGTAATACCAGTAGTATTACGGTAGCCCCACTTGTCCAATCTGGCTCACCCAGCTTAAACACAGCAGCCAATGAGAACAATTCTCTGCTCTTGCACAAAGTCAGTTTGCTTGACACTGTGGGAAATGGAGACAAACGCATCAATCGGGGTGAAACGATTGAGTTTACCCCTGTTTTTCAAAACAGGGGCAAATCCGCCACCAACACAATGTACCTGCGTATCACCTGTTTTCACAGCCAAGTGACCCCGATTAACCCACTGCAAACAGGTGTTAAAGTCAAGCCCATTCCTGCTGATGAATTGGTTGAAGTTTTGGCCAACCGCAACTCTCCCCAAATTCGTTTGGATTCACAAATACAGGCAGGAACACAAATTGAAGTCTTATTCAAATTGATCGACACAGAGAAGGGTCAAACTTACAACTTTCCATATCTCATCACGGTTCAATCTTAAAGAGAGGTAAAATCTCGGTGTTTGTCAAATTACTCAAATTTCTTCCATTGGTCTGCTTGCTCAATGGCTGTTCTGCCCTTCAAGGCGTTTTACAAGATGTGGCGATTATCAATAAAATTCCCGCAGTCAAGCCCTCGTTGGCAGTCTCGCCAACGGCACTCAAAGGCAGTCCATCGCCACAGCCAACGGCCTCTCCCCGTCTCACACAAGCACAAACACCCAGCATTGCTGCCCCCCCCCCTGCAGAGAGCTCTGTGAAACTGGAACTCAAAAGCATCCAAACACTTCAAGCCAGAGGCAGTAACGGTGGCAATGGTGATCAAACTGTCAATCAAGGTGAAACACTCTCTATACAGCCTATTTTGGTCAATCTGGGCAATTCTTCTTCCAATAAATTAAAAATTCGTTTAAGCTCTCTGAGCCCTGACATTCAAATTCTCAAAAATCTTGCTTATAAAGATCCGATCTTCGCCCAAGAAGTCAGTAAAACGCTCGAAAGCACAGAACGGCGTTTTTTTGACAATACGTTTGAAGTAAAAATAGCCTTAAAACCAAGCAGCTCCAATATTCCATTGGTCTTTACTGTTTTTGACGATTTTGGAAATGAATGGAAATTCGAGCACACACTTGTTGTTGAGCCCATTGACAATAAACTTGAATTGGTCAAAGTAGTCGAAAGCAGCTATACAGACTTTGTTTTCCAAAATATGGGCAAGTCAGATACAAATAACCTGCGAATCAAATCCATTAAGATCCTCGAAACAGAAAATGGCACAGCTGAAATCAATGTCAATAATCTGGGCTATAACATCGGTATCATTGGTGCTGAATCCACAAAAACAATTCAGTTATATCAGCCCCTATTTTATAAAAAAACCGATCCCAATTTACCTGGATCAGTGCGAATCAAAATAGAGTTATACGAGTTTTACCCTGACTTTGGGAATAATTTCGAGTTATTCCACACGTTTCAATTCGAATGAAATAGAAGATGAGGGGCATTTTTTGTTAAGCATGACAACACCTTTTCTGTTGTCGAAGTTAGAAGCAAATCACCATTTGAAGGGGCATAACAATGAAAAAATTATTCTATACAATTCTTTCAACGTCTTTTTTTCTTCTCTATAATTCTCACCTTCCAAGCTATTCTATTCCTTACCCCAAGTTACTGCCCACCATTTTAATTACACCCGAGACAAAACCAAGTATTGCAGTTCTCCCCTTTAAAGCCCCTAATGCAACCTACAGTGATGCGATTACAAACACAATGACTGCTGCCCTTGTACAAGCAAATCGTCTCAAAGTAGCTGATCGTAAAAATCTTGATAAAGTCCTAAAAGAAATTGCCTTTCAACAGACAGCCTTGGTAGATGCCGACACAGCAGTACAAATCGGGAAACTGGCTGGTGTTTCTTATATTCTGACAGGGCAATTTGGAAATCCAGCCTCTCGATTTAATGAAGCTGTCTACCGTGAAGTTAACAAAAAAAAACAAAAAGTCAGCGATCCTTATTATTCAGCCAGTGTCGAAGTGAGTTACGAAATTATTCAAGTAGCTACAGGTCTCGTGATTTCGACAGGTAAATTTTCGGGTTATGGCTCTGATCCTAAAAGTGAGCAAAGAGCCGTTACCAACGCTCTTCAGAATGTGACAAGTCATACACCATCCGGTGTTCTCAGCGATTTCAAAATCAAAGGTGCCGTGACCCAGGTGAATAAATCCACCGTCGAAATGAATGTCGGTTCTTATATCGGCGCTTACCAAGGCATGGACTTCGAAATCAGTGATCCAAAAGATTCGAAGAAAAAGCTGGGTGTTGTGCGCCTCTCAAAGGTAGGCGAAAAGAGCTCTGAGGGTAAAGTCATTTCAGAAAGCTCCCAAATTACAGTTGGTGCTACAGCTTTAGAAAGCCAAGTGTCCCATGCTGTTGAGGCCAAAATTATCAAACGAGATCTCACAGAAATTGTGATTACTGTCGGCAAAGATGTGGGTGTTTACCAGGGAAAAGTCTATTCAGTTTATACAAAAAGTGACAATTATACTGATTCAGAAACGGGAGAGACCTATGCTGGAGAAGACAAAGAACATGGAACTGTCCTGGTTGAAAAAGTCGCTGACAACTCTGCGCGTGCCCGCATTATTCGGGGAATATATACCATTCAAGAGGGCATGTTTGTACGAGAATCCAGAGGTAACTTACTCAATGGAATTATGGCCAAACCCAGTTTTATTATTAATCCCACCAATGGTATGAGCATGGCCCGTTTGGGAGTAGGTAAACTGGATATTGTCAACAGTTTGAGTTATGATCTTGGCCTCAATATTGTCACTTCAGGCATCTCAAAAGTGGGGATTGGGGGATTGGACGTAACGGGCAGTTATGAATTTCCCATTATTCCTGAGTTTTTATTTTTGGCTCCTTCTTTGGGAGGAGGCCTTGCCCTTGGATCTCAACACTCCTCTGCAATCAGTAATAAATCCGTTTCTAAGATAGCTCTCCAGCTTTACCCCAAGCTAACTGCGCGCTTGGAATTAAATAAGTTCAATTTATTTGGTGAAGTAGGTTATATGCTTCTCAATTTTGACTCAAATGGCTGGAGTTACTCAGTCGGGGAAGGTGAGTCAGCAAGAAGTGTTGAGGTTCCTCCAAGCTCCTTAGATGTTGCCTCCATCAATTTATCCGGTATTTATATCGGTGGTGGCCTGAGTTATGTCTTCTGAATATCAACAATTGCATGTATTCATTTCAATGCATCGACAAACAAAATATAAATTGACTTTTTAATATTATGAAATTATTATTTTATATAAGTACCTTCATTCAATACTGAGGAAATTCCATGTCCAAGCCATTCCAGCTTCAATGGGCCCTTTCGTGGCCTATTCTCAGCGGAATGGCTAATGGCACCTACGAGCTCTTCACCGAAAGCACAGCAGATTCATGATGCCTTTATCAGAAAAATTAATCAGCCCAAAACTTCAGCAGACCTTCCCTTCAAGCCCTTTCTTTGCCGCATTTTTTAAACAGTTTGAAACCACTTTTATTTCAAGCTGGCATCAGAGCCCAGTCCACCACTGGTTCCTTTCTTCCTGTTTTTACACCCAGCATTCACCCACAGTACGGGTGGTGGGTTTATTGAATTGGCTGGGGGGGGAATCCCCTATTTGGCTACCCTGTTCGTTTGAATGCCCCCCTCAAGCAGATCCTACATCGCGAAAGCACTGGCGTGGGCGTTTACCAACAGCCCAGACAAGGGAGAGATCTACAAAATTTTTTACTGAGCAACAAAACCACACCCACCCGACCGTTTTTCAACCAGCTCCCTGTTTGGAATTCATCTTAAATCACCTGCCTGTGTCAAAGCATCCCCAACTGACCTTCGAGTTTTTTCCCAGTGCCACAGAGCCCCATCCCAAATCCCCCCCTCTAATCAAACTCTACCAAGATCCTCAATGGCAGCAATTTGCAGAAGCCAGTCAACCACTCAATCACCTGTTTAGACAAATCGCAAGAATCGATCAAGAAAACGAGATTATCAGTTTTCAAGATCTGATTGCCCTCTTGCACGCAGATCGCAATCTCTCGCAGTCCTTAAAAAAAAGCCTGGTCCAATGTTTCGGTCAATATCTTAGTCATTTCTCGCTCAGCCATCCCGATACGACTCCCCAGTCTGGAATCGAGATATTTTGGCAGACCTTTTTCCAACTTCTCTTTCAAAGCATTCCTGTGCCCGCCTCTCTCAGCGAGTTCAGTCCCTGTGGATCTCCCTTCACGTTGAATGCAAATGGCGTTTCAAAAGAGTTGCTGTGTTTTCAGAGCTCCAGTCAGGCCAATGAAACAGTCTATTGGTACGTTCAATATAATCAATCAACCCAAATATGGGAATTATTAGATATCCAACACATCGTTAATAAACACCTCTTTCCCACTTATTTGCCAGCTTTTGCATTTCTGCTTGCCTTTCACACATTAAGTCCCGAACGCCAAATGATGCTACAGCCCTATTGGCGTTATTTTTTACCCATGCAAAAGATCCAACGCTTACAGCAGGAGGTATCCCATGGATACCCCTCCTGAACTAACCACGTCTACCCGCGAAGCACTCTCGTTGACCTTGATGGAGGTCCTGGAGGGAAAGCAACCCACAATTGCACTCAAAAAACAACATCAACATTATGTGAATACCTTGGTGGCAGCCATTCGTTCAGGAAAAAAAGAACAAGCTTACCGTTCCTTGCAAGAGCTGTACAGAGAAGCTTATCAAGATAACGACATTGTCTCAGCCTATTTTAAGCTTTCTGATTTAGGCATAGAGGGAAATACCAATTTCAAATTTGTCATGGGTGCGATTGAAGCCAAATACATCAAAGAGCGTCCAGCAAAATTAGCGGCCATTGAGCTTGAGAAAGCACTTGTCTTGATTCTTTTGGCTTTTACCAATACACCCAAACCGATTGTGGCCTATGTCGAGATTGACCCTGTAACCCAGAAAAAAACCAGCATCACAGTCCCAATCAAAGAAGAAGTGATTCAAGACTTTTTAGCTCCCTTTAAAGGAGTCAAGAGTCTTCAATTGCTCAAACGAAGCGTCATTATTCACCGCGAAATTGTATTTGGCAACCCTGCAGGTGAATTAAGCCATACCTATCAGCTCAAGCGAGAACAATGGCAAAAAGACAAAACAACCTGGGAAGCCGCTCAAAACAAAAAAAACAATACGATGATTGTTCCTGATGCCCTGAAGGAGGAAAAAAAAGAACAGGAAAAAAAAGAATTTGTCAAAGTGCTACCAAATAAAAAAGCAGATTTATACGCTTTTTGCGAAACAGCCGAACAAGAACAGGCTGCAAGTTTTGCCTTAGAACCAGAAAATATGCGCAAGCTCATGTTTTTGGCTGATGCCCCTAAAAATGTTTTTTTAAATAAACTAAAAGATGTCTACACCCAAAAATTGGGAGCTAAACAAGCTTTGCAATTAGCAGAGAGGATGACTGAAGCTTTTCAAAACTTACTCCAAGAGCTAAAGCGACTGGCCGGGAAAAACTGGCTACAAATGTGGAAAGAAGCCCATGTCTTTACAGGAAAACAAAAGCGAGACAGCGCATCACTCTATCTAAAGTCACAGACCCCATCAGATCCACTTGATGCCATGCTACGCCAAAATGAGATAATGCAAGATAAGATTGCAGGTTCAAAACGCCTGGCGATTCAGCAAACACAGACTGAAGATGCAGATTCGCGAGAAACCAATACGCCGCCTGAATTAGAATTTATTTTGAAAGCTTTTCAAGATCCTCTTCATTTTCAACAGGTACTTGAATGTGCTTTACCCCAAAACACGCTCGAAACCTTAAGTGACAAACTTTTATATTTGCTAGAAACCGTTTTCACCCAATACACCCACTGTTCATTTTCCCAACTGAAAAATATGCTTTTGGACTGGGTCTCCCCCGACGAAAAAGAACTTGCGTCTCAAACAATCGCCTTGATTGAATTGGCTTGCAACAAAATGGCACAGTTTCAAAGTCAGCAGCGAAAAACAGATTTTAATCAGGCCTTGGCTTATTTGCAAATTCAAATTGCCGAAGAGCAGGAAAAAGAAAGATTAAACTCACTTGAGTTTCGCAATTCACCGGCCCATCAATACCGAAAATATGCACTCTAGAATCTAAGCTTTGTCTGTTCCACAGAACTGATCCAACCAAGTCAAAAATGGCAAGAGATTTTCTTGATTTTGACAGAGGAACCAAGTATAAGCCTGTTTTTCACGTTCAGACAAAGGCAAAGTTAATGGTATTTGCGCGTGAGAAATGGCCAAATGAGACCAACGCGAAGGAACAAAGGCCTTCAAGCCAATACGAATCCCCAATATGCAGTGTTGTTCTGGCTCTATCAGCAAAGCAATCCGCTGCTTGTTTTTTTTCAACCAAATCATCTTTTTATCCAAAGGAACAGGATTCAAAAATTGCAGTTTTAAGTCTGCACTCAGAGGGTTGAGCCAACTTAAAGCCCGATCTGCCACTTGCAATTGGACAAAGGTGGTAGAGGCATAGACCTGGGTTGCGCTCAATTTTTCCAAAACCCAGGCCCAGACCTCAACAGCCCAATGGGCCAGCGAGATCTCTATCCCCTCTTGCTCATAGAGCCGCAGTGCCAAACGGGCATGTAAAATTTCTGGTTCAAGCAAATGGCCAAATTCTTTAATATCTATAACCACCCGTTGAAACAAAGCCGTTTTTAAAACAGCAATTTGACCTGAGCTTAAATCAGGAATTTGACCAATGATTTTAAGCAATGCGGCAGAAGGTTTAATAAAATCATCCGCTTTCCCCTGGTCCAAATAGTCATAAAGAAAAGCAACAGCGCGAGAAAAGGGATTTTGCGAGGCTAGCATGGGCTCAGAGTTGGGCAATACGCGAAACACACCTCTTTGACCTGTACGCTCCAGCAAAGGTCTTGACTGACAGACTCGACAAGCCCCTCCCAAAGTATGGTCAAGGGGAATGATACTGGGTACATGGGTCTCTGGGAACCGGGCCAGTACCGCTTGACGCAGTTGGGTAATATTGAGGTGCTGATAATGACTTTCGGCCAATATTTGAGCCAATTTATCGTGAATAGACAAAAGAGGTAAAACCGGGGAACGGGACAAAACCCGGTAAAGGCCATGGCCTAATTTTTCAAAGATCGGTTGCTCATGGCAAAGTTTACAGATTGTCTCTTTGCCCTGCATATGTTCAGAAGGCAGAATACTGCGAAGTTTTACATCGGGCAGTAAGTCTTGGACCCGTTTGCAAATTTCAGAATATGTCAATACTTGGCCCGGTTCTGTGGCTTGACAGAGAAGTTCATGAATTTTCATAGCAATGCCCAGTTTAAAAGGCATTTTCTTAAAGAGTTATTTTAGATAATAAAATATTTGTTTTATATAAACAAAAGGAATCAGTCGGTGATATCAAAATCAATCACCCTGGCTTTCAGATCTTTCGCGCGAAAACAGGATTTTGCTACAATCATTTTATAAGTCAGCGAAAAGCTAGAATGCAGCAAAACGACATTGATTAATTAAGATGGGTGTGTATATTTATGTCTCAAAGCGAAGCGTCAACATTTAAAACCTTTGAAGTTTCCGCCCTAGAAAAACAGGCCCTATGCTTAAACCAAGGGCTCAAAGGCAAATCCCTGCCAACTCAATTGCCAGCCCCCGAGAAAAAAAAGTTGGAAGAATTGCTCTTGGCTTTTCGCAATGCCCAGCGCGCCAAATTGCTGACTCTTTGCGCGGATTTTTACCAGGCGGTCTCTGAGCCCGAAGCGCTGACAAAAGCCTATCTTGTTCTGAAAAATTTGACCTTGAGCGGCACCCCCGATTACCAAATTGTGATGGACAGCCTGACTGAGAGTTATGGCACAGAAGACCCCGCAGAGAAAAAAGGCCCTGAAATGCCGCTTGAACAGGCCCTGACTCAGGTTTTACTGGCTATCACCCGCAGCGATAAAAATTCGATCTCGTATACCCGCACCGATGCCGAAACAGGCAAACCGCGCCCAACCACCTTTCCGCTGAGTGAAAAACTGATCCGCAACTTTGTTCTGCCCTTTGGCGAGCAATACCTGCCTCTCATTCAGCGGGTTTTGGTTTTTAGCAAAGGCCAGGTATTGGGCAACCCCGCCGGGCAATTGGCCCATCGCTACCACTTGCGCAAACAGGCCTTCGAAGTCGAAAAAGCCGCCTGGGAAAAAGCCCAGACCGAAAACAAAGCGCTGCTAGCCGAACCCCGCAGCCCCGCTCAAATCAGCCAAAAGCTGGCTGCCCAACAAGCCACCCGATCGGTTTCTCAGGAGATTTCAGGGTTGATCGCAGGCGCCCGCAACCCCGACGAAAAAGCAGCAGTGGTTTTGAGTTTTCAGGCCCAGTCGCTGTTGGGTATGCTCAAAAATGCCCAGGCCAACGAGGGGGATTTTGGTTCTCGGCTGGAAAAGCTCTACAGCCAACGGCTCAGTGCTGACAAAGCCCAGCTCTTGTCCAAACGTCTGGCCAGTCAAATGAAGCGCATGATGCTCAAAATGGACGGCTGGAAAGAGGAGTATTGGAGCGAGTTTCAGACCCTGATGCAAAAATCCGGGCTCTGGGAAGGGGGAGAGTGGCTGGAAAAGTGGCGGGCCCATAAATCTGGAAAAGAGATCATTGCCAAAACAGGCCAAGAATACCTGATTGAAGACAAGAGCGATCCTTTGGCGGATATGCTCAAAAAACAGGCCCAAATCGCAGACAAGCAACGGGGCAGCAAGATGTTGGGCGAAGATCCAGTTGAATTGCCCGATTGGCTGACCAACGCCCATGCCTCTCAGGCCTCGGCCGAAGAGCAAAAAGTGCTGCAAGGCCTCTCCCGCAAAGACCGCTTTCAGGAATTTGCGCAGGTGGCTTGCCCCCCTGGCCTTTGGGAAGCCCTCGCTGCCCAGGAGCAAAATTTACTCCAAGAACGTTTCCTCTATTTCAGCCACACCGATTTGCTGACGATCAAGAACCAAATTCTGGCTGCCAATGAAACCCCTTCGGAGGTTTTTAAACAGGCCCTGGCAGCGCTGGAATTATTGGTTGTCAAAATGGCAACGCTCTTGAAGCGGGAATTTAAGCTGAATTTTGTGCAGGCTCTGGAGCAATTCCAAACCCAAAAACAGGCGGATCTGGAAAAGACCCGCTTGAACTCCAAAGAATACCAAAGCTCGCCTGCGGCCCAATACGGCAAATACAGCGGCTAAGTTGAATTCGGCAGCAAACTGCTTAATATTTGTTTACAATTTTAGCCCGCTGGGTACATTAAGATGGTTCTGGTTCTCTGAGCCCCTTTTCTGAGCCAAAACACGATCACCCCATAGCTAGAGGAAACACAGATGTTACAAGGACTCCCCAATTCTCCCCAACAAGCACTGCCCCTGACAGCCCCTCCACATGGACCCAATGGTCAAAATGCAGCCAGCCCTGCAGTTCCAGCCCCTCTCGCAGGACCTGCGATTGAACTCGATCTCAAAGACTTCACCCAAGATCAGCTCAGTGCCAGCGGCCAAAACTTGGAAGCCGCCAGCATCGACGCCAATCAGCTGGATTTTGACAAGCTCAGCGGCCAAATTTTAAAAGAAGTGGCCAAAGTCGAAAAACTCAAACCCGAAAGCACCCTGCTGATTCGAATCGGCCAAGAAGCGATCGAAATCCCCACTTTGCGGCTCGACAAAACAACCCTTCTCAATGCCCTCAAACGCCATTTTCAGGCCCTGCAAAGCCCCGGCCACCAAGCCGTGGCCAAGGACCTGCAAAGCTCTGCCCAAGGGGTGCTTTTGCAAATTCGCGACAATCCTGCTCCGGCTTCTGCTGCGCTTTTGGGCTCTGCCGCCCAAGCAACAACGGCAGCCCCCCCCAGCGTAAGCCCCCCGAGCGTTCCCCAGAGCCCATCGAAGGGCATCGAAGGGAGCGCCGAAGCCTTTACCCTCAAGACGCTCGAAAAAGAGATCAACCAAAAAATCCCAACTGCCGTGCGCGAAAAATACGGTTTAAACGCCGAAAGCCTGGCCAAATGGCAAGAGACAGGCACCCCCCCTGCCGGTCTGGGCCAATTGCTGCAGGATTTCGACCAGCAACACCAATCACTCTTTCAGCCCCTGCTTTATGCCGTCAGCTTTGGCAAAGCCGTCAACGCCGCCCGCCAAAAAGCCGGGCTGATGACCCCCGATCAGGTCAAAACCGCCAATTTGGCACTGGATGAAATCAAAGGCAATGCCAGCCAAAAATGGGAAAAACACAATGCCGGAGCCGTGCGCGATACCCGCAAAGTGGCAGAAAAAGCCCTGGGTGAGTGGCAGGCCACCGATCAGGCCATGCAGGCCCTCAAAGCCAAACCCAGCCTGACCCCCGCTGAGCAAAAACAGCTCGACAGCCTGCGCAGCCAGGCCGCCAGCCAAAAAGCCAAAAGTGAAAAGGCCATGGCCACCGCCCAGCAGACCGCAATGGCCATGAAAGAGGTGCGGGTCTACCGGGTCGAAGTCAATGGCGGGGCTGAAGCCCCGCTCGGTATGCGCGAAAAAGCAGCCCATGCGCTCTTGGATGCGGCCAGTGTGGAAGCCCAAAGTGGCAAACAGGCCGTGGCTCTGCAAGGGGGAGCCTTGACCGCCGAGGCCCTGCCCACGGGCGTGATCGACAGCGCCCAACAGCTCGTGGCTGAAGCCGAAAAAATGCTGCCCGAATGGCAAGCCAACCAAAGCGTGGTTGACCAGCGCCAAGAGGTATTACAAAGTACCCGCGATCTGCTCAAACCCATGATGGACAGCGTCGATCAGCAAAAACACCTGGCGGACCGCATCGCCAAATTGCAGAGTGAACTCAAAGGCCTGCCCAAGCCAAGTATGAGCTTGCCCGAACATGATGCCCGCCGGTCCGCCCTCAGCGCCGAATTGGAGGGCCTCGAAGCCGAGCAACTCGAAATCGTCAGTCCAGATCCCCTCGGCAGCCCCACCGCACCGGCCGAAGTAAAACTCTTGAGCCAATACGGCAAAAACGTGGCCCAGCTCCAGGCCACCTATGCCGCAGATATTCAGCTCAACAATCCCATTGGCGGCGGCAGCCCAGCTCAGCAAGCCAAAGTCGAAAAAGCCAGTAAAGCCTCGCGGGACCTACATATGGAGGCAGCTCAATATGGCCAAGAGGGCCAAGAGGCTGCGCTGGCAGAAGCCAAAAGCCGTCAGGGCAATTCACACTACCAACAATTTGGCCGCCTGGACCTGCTCCAGCGCATCTCTGCCGCTGAAGCAACCATTGCCAAATACGCCGACGCCAAAACACCGGGTCAGAACCAAAAATTGGCCGACGCCCAAAAAGACCTGGCCGCAGCCATGCAGGAGATGCGCGACGGCGAAGCCCAGGCCCAGGCAGGCAATGTCACCCCCAGCAGCAATTTTGCGGTGCTGCGCGCCAAAGCCCTGGCCGAAGCGCTGGGCCTACCTCCTGGAGCAAACACAGCACAGAGTCTGGCCCGCAGCGAGGAAGCAGCAGCCGTGTCGCGCCACAGTTTACTCGGAGCGGTGATGCACGACAAAGGCGCCTGGGGCGCCGAAAATGGCAGCTTTTTACAGAGCCGGGCCCAATTGCAGCAGCGCGAATTGGATCGCAGCCAAGGCCAAGCCCAGCTCGAAAGCAGTGTCAACAGCGACGCCGAACGCCATTATGGCGAGCAAAAAGCTGAATTAAGTGGCATTCAAACCCAGCTCAAAGACCTGCCTCCCGGCGCTGAGCGAGACAAACTTCTGGCCCGCCAACAAGAGCTCAAAGACAAGGTCTCAGCTTATGAAGCGGGTCCGCTGGGAATGCCGGGTGGCCCTGAATGGGTCAACAATGCCCGCCTCGATGCCCTGACTGCCGGGCCCGTGGCCAATATCCGCGCCTTGCAAACCCAACAGGCCGAAAACGTCAAAGCCATGGCTGCCCTTTTGGCCCAAAACCCGAATTCAGACAGCTTAAAAAAACAGGCAGTGGCCACCTATCTCAGCGCGGCTGCGACCCTGCCCCAACACACCCCTGGCGCCAGTGCAGACAATCTCTTGGCCGCCCTCAAAGTGGCCCAAAGCCTGCCAGACAAAGACAGGGCGAGTGCCCTGACCCTGGTGCGCAAAGAGGCAATCAGTATTTACCAGGCCTATGTGCTCAATCCCCACGCCTCTGCGGCTTCCGCCACGGCCGCACTGGCCGCCGCTGTCGAAAAAGTGGTCGAGACCGGCAATCAAGCCGATGAATCGCGCTCAGCTTGGCAAGAATTGCGCCGCCAGAGCAACCCAATTGAGCTGTTCAAACACCACAAAGCGGAGCTGGAATTGGCGCTTGAAGAATTGCAAAACCGCGTCTCTGATGATATCGAAAGCGGGTACAATCTGGCCGTTGAACGTGGGGGTTTGGCCGTGGGCACCGCTGCCCGCATCGCCCGCAGCATGGCCCGCGATGGGGATATTGAAGGGGCCAAAAAACTTTTGGCCGAGGCCGTGGCCAAAGAAATTCAAAAGGCCGAAGCCGCTGAAAGTGCCTACCGCCAATTGCCTGCGCCCCAACAAGAACAATACCGGGCGATTTTGCGCTCGACAGCATCAGCCGGC
This sequence comes from Candidatus Blackallbacteria bacterium, assembly GCA_051715345.1. Lineage (GTDB taxonomy): Bacteria > Cyanobacteriota > Sericytochromatia > UBA7694 > UBA7694. Next base: position 3,890 of record JBPXJQ010000017.1, on the reverse strand, counting down.
GAAAAGCAAGAGGCCCTGGAAGGGGTCTTTGGCTACAGCATCGGTGGCTCGGATGGATTGAATGCAAGTGCCAGCAAACAAGCGACTCAGGCGTTGGCTGTGGCTGATTCGACCCAAACCATGAAACGCGCCAATGCCCCTGGCTCAGATTATGACCAGGGCCGCAGCGCGGCCAAAACCCAGGCCAAATTGAGCGAGTACAGCAGTGGGCTTAAGGCCCAAGGGGGCCCGGCAGCAGAGCGCATTGCCGCCCGCAGTGCTGCGAAACTTCAGCGCGACGAGGCCTATTGGAACGATCCCAAAATTGCAGTTATGGCGGCGATCACCGATGAAGCGCTGATGTTTGTCGCCACCATGGGCATGTCGACAGCCTTGACTTTGGCCAAAGGCTCGGTCACAGGTATCAGCGCCGCCCGCCAAGCCCTGTCTGTGGTGCGGGCGGGACGCACGGCCCTGGAAGGCAATCGTGCAGGTCGCGCAATACTGACAGCAGGCCATTGGGTCAGCCGGGGCAACCAAAAATTCAGCTATGTATTGGCCCGCGCCGACTCTGCCGCGATGGGCGTGAGCCCCCTGTTGGGGTATGGCTTTCGTGCCACGCGCAGCTTGACCCGCAATATTGTCATGGAAGAATTGCCCAAAGCGGCTTCAGAACTGGCCAAACAGTACGGCGACGCCGACGGCTGGCTGCAATGGGCGGTCGATACCACCTCCCGTTTTGCGGTTTCCAATCTGGGGGATATCAAGGGGCTGGAGAGCTTGCAAAACAGCACCTGGACGGTGTTTGAAACAATGGTCACACAAATGGCCCTGCCCGCCTATTTCAAAAACGACCCCCAGGGTCTCAAAGACGCCCAGGATCTGACCCATTATCTCTTGATGGGGGCCCAGACCGCCCACGGCATGGCCAAAATGCACAGCGATACCCAGCTCAAGGGGCAAGCTGAGGGCCTTGCCTTGACCCAAGATCTCGCTCAGAAAGCCGGGCTCGAACTCGATCCCAAAATCCAAGCACAGATTGTCAAAGAGGTGCACAGCTTTCAAGAGGGCCTGATCAACAACAAAGATCTCAGCACCCCCGGCCATTACAGTGCGCTCGAAAAAAGTGTCAAATCCGCTGTGGCCTTTGACAAACTCCCCCCCGAGGCCCAGGCCAAAGTCGAGGCCAGTCTCAAAGACTTTTTACATCCCTATCAGATGCAAACCGCCACCCAGGTCAGCGGTGTGGCCAGTCTGCATCCCGAATTCAGCACCGCCGCTGAAGTGGCAGTCAAAACCCAGGACTTGGCCACCCTGCTGCAAAAACAGGGACTGGCCCAAGATGCTGCTGAGGCACTCAAAATGGCACGGGGTCAGGTGGCGGGGCAATTGATTCAAAAATCGCCTCTGCATGTAGACGGCGACTTGCAAAACCTGCCCGAATTGGCCCAGAAAGAGGCCCAGCGCCTGCTCGATCTGGGGGCGGTTGATTCTCCGGCCCACGCCATGCTCTTGGTGCAACACCAATTGCGGCAATTGGCGATCGACACAACCCCGCTGCTGCTGACCAACAAAGCCGAAGGCCAGGCCCAATTTATCAAGATCCAGGAACAATTGAAGGCCTTGGACAGCCTCTCTCCCGCTTTTGTACACAGCGCCTCTGCCCTGCCCAAAGAACTCGGCAGCCACGGCCAAGCCGTGCAAAAAATTGCGATGGAATTGTTGCACGATGCACCCGAAGGCGCTTTGCAAGCCCAACTCAGCCTGCGTGTCGAAAAATACCTGCAAACGCAAAAGGTCTCGCCAGCAGAAGCGCAAATTTTGACCCAAAAGCTCGTCAGCAGCTTGCTGCCAGCTTGGGGAGAACACCTGCTGCAACAAAGACAGCTCAAGGGTGAAATTCCCAGCGACAATCCCATCGCCCAACACGATGCCCATCTGGAGATCTTAAAGGGCTTCGGACTGCACGAAGAGCAAGCAGGCCAACTGGCCCACGACCGCATGTTGGGCCAATTGGAATTGGCTTGGCAGAGCGCTGCCCCCCCCGAACAAGCGGGCAAAGTCAAAGCGATCTTACATGAGGTCTTGGGCAAAGCGGGCAAACACCCAGAAGCCGACGCAGACACACGCAAACAGTGGTTGGCAGAAACCCAAAAACAATTGGAAGGACTGGGGATTCCCGCCAAAGAGGCCTCAGTCATGGCCGCCCGTTTGGTCTTGGATGGTATCGACTACGGCAAGCGTTTCCAGGGCACAGACAGCCTGCCCCGCACCCGCAGCATGAACGCCTCTCTTGAGGAGGCCCTGCATCTGCCGCATCTGGAGCTGGCGGGCCAAAAACTCACAGATTTAAACCAGCTCCGGGGCTTTTTACAGAGCCACTTACAAAGCCCCAGCGGCGACAGCGCCACCCCGGCCCAAGACGCGGTGGTGATGCAGTTTTACGAAGCCGTCGGCGGCTGGGACCAAGTGCGCAAATTGGCCCAGTTCCTGCCCCCGGAGATCTTTGGCAAATTGCACCAGGCCCGCGATCGGCAGGTCGAAGCCTGCTGGGATCAGGTCCAGGCCAAAGCAAAAGAATTGGGCTTGGAATTGGCCCCGCCTTATGTTGGCCGCGGCCCCAAAGATGCCGGTTATACCGGCGTCTACGCCGACGTGGATTTGGTGATCAAAGTGGTCACACCCGTGGTGATGAGCGAGCCCGCAAGGGCCCAAGCCGAAATGCAGTTGCTGGCCTTTGCCTTGGGCAATCTGGCCAAAATCACCCCCGCCTCGGGGCATTTGCTCGATGTGAATATCTACACCTCGGCCCATTTCCTCGATGTCGATCTGGCCGGCCCGAGCAAAGCCAGCCAAGTACCCGAAAAAGCGCGGGAAGCCCAAGCCCTGAATGGCAAAAACATGGACTTTTACCAGATTCGCCAAGGCTTTGGCCCCGATCATGAAATGGCCTGGCGGGGCTTTCAAAAAGAGGCCTTGGCCGCTGCTGCTGCCCGCGATGCCAAACCCGGCTCAAAAGGCGGCGAAGTGGCTGAACTCAAACGCGGTTTTGAGTGGGCCGACAGCCAGTGGAAAAATTACCACGAACAGGTCGATGCGAGGTATACACAGCTCAAGGCCGATCCTGAACACGCAGGCCAACGGCCTGAAGTACTCGAAGAGATGGCCCGCACGGCTGTGCGCCAAGAAAGTGAAATCGCCGTGCAAAACTTCTTGGAGAAAAATCACCAATTATTGCAAGCGGACAGCCCCGAAGGGGCCTGGGCCCGCGTCGAATACGACCGTTTGCAACAGGTCATGCGCTCCCGCTCACCGGAGGCTTATGCGGGCAATGCCGCTGTGCTCTGGGGCTCCAGCAACAAAGCCGCCCAACAGGGCGTGATCGACTCTTTTGCCAGCAATCCCCTGGCCGCGCGCTCGGGACGCATCAGCCACGACCAGTACATTCTGCACTGGGCCGTGGAAATGGAAGGCATCAAAGACCTGGCCTCACGCGCCTGGAAAGCGGGCAAATACGATTTGCGCGATCTGCTCTTTACCAATGCGGCCCTGGGTCAAGGCGTCTCTCTGGTCGAAAAAATGCCCAATCCCGAATACCAATTGCACCAGGAGCGCAAACAAAAAGACCCAGATTATGAGATTCCCCAGGATGTGCCCAAAGAGATCCCCATCAGCCGCATGGAATCAGCGATTGACGAGGCCCGCCGCAATGCCCAGACCCCCGATCAGGCGCTCAAGATCTGGGCCAAACACTTTGGTTCGGTCGAAGGGGCGGAAAAAGCCATGGGTTCGTATCTGGAGGTGTTGCGCATGACGGTGCTCGACAGTACAGCCCGCCACCTGGCCAGCCCCGTGCCCGGAGACAGCCCCGTTCCGCCTGCGCCAAGTTCCGGCCCACAGCCGCCTTCTGA
>JBPXJQ010000016.1:0-58564 GCA_051715345.1 Candidatus Blackallbacteria bacterium | reverse complement strand
ACTCCCCCCTGGATGGCAAAAAAAATTCATGCAGCTCTGCCTGCCGCACTGCGCAGCCTGACCATTTACCCCCACGGTGGCCACGAGGCAGTCTGGAATGGCCAACCCGAGCCATACGAGGCAGATTTGCGTAAATTCTGGAAGCAAGGTGAGTTGTAGGTGTTAAACTGATCCAGGCGAAAAAAAGCCAAAACCAAGCTGGACAAAACAAGGGAGAACCCAAGATGAAAAGCCATGAAGTGGATTACGAGATCTTTGGCGACGATATGCAATTGGTGGAGATTGAACTGGATCCCGGCGAAACCGTGATCGCTGAAGCCGGTGCCATGAACTGGATGGAAGATGGCATCACCTTTGAAGCCAAAATGGGTGATGGTTCTAAACCGGACAAAGGTCTCTTTGGCAAATTGATGGATGCAGGCAAACGTGCCTTGACGGGCGAGTCGATTTTTATGACCCATTTTACCCACCAGGGCCAAGGCAAAAAACGCGTGGCATTTGGGGCGCCTTATCCGGGAAAAATTTTGCCGATTAATCTATCTGAATTTGGTGGTACGTTGTTGTGCCAAAAAGACGCCTTTCTCTGCGCCGCTTTGGGCACAGAGGTCTCCATCGCCTTTCAGAAAAAACTGGGTGCCGGCTTTTTTGGCGGCGAAGGTTTTATTCTGCAAAAGCTGACAGGGGATGGCATGGCCTTTATCCATGCCGGTGGTACTTTGATCAAACGCGAACTCAAGGGTGAGACCCTGCGCGTCGATACCGGTTGTGTGGTGGCCTTTTCCCCCAGCATTGACTACGATATCGAACGCGCTGGCAATTTAAAATCGATGTTCTTTGGTGGTGAAGGCCTGTTTTTGGCCACCCTCAAAGGCCATGGTACGGTCTATCTGCAGAGTTTGCCCTTCTCACGTTTGGCTGATCGGATTATCCAGTCTGCACCGTCAATAGGCGGCAGCTCAAAAGGTGAAGGCTCCGTCTTGGGCGCGCTTGGCAACATGATCGGCGGAGACTAAGGCCGGAGCTGATCAGTTCTCAGCGGGGGTCCGCCTGTGGTAGGGTGGATCCCTGAGGAAGAACGCCATGCAACTCGCTTTGGACGGTCGCCTGCTGACGCAGCCCCTGCACGGCATCGCCCGCTACACCTACAATTTGATCCGGCACTTGCCCCTGCAGCCCGAAGATCGTCTGCTGGTGCTGTATCATCCTCAGCAATGGCGACCCGAACCCCTGCCCCAGGTGCAGTGGGTGCCCTGGACAGGTCGGCCCTTTTCGCCGTTGGCCCAATTGGAGCTGTTTCACCTGCTTAAAAGCGAGCGAATCGATCTCTTTCACAGTCCCTCTTTTTTGTGCCCCTGGCAATTGCCTTGCAAATGGGTCCTGACCTTACATGACCTGATACATGTACAACGGCCCCAAGATTATGGCCCAGGCCAGGCCCGCTATTTTGCCTGGCTGCGTCAGCATGTGCGCCAAGCGGCGGGCATTTTAACTGTTTCAGAAAGCTCTGCAGCGGCGATTCGCCAATGGCAATCAGCCATTAAAGCGCCCTTACAAGTGACCTACCCTGGGGTAGAACCGGGGTTTAAGCCCCACAAGCCCGACCCCGCATTATTGGCCCGCTACCAGCTCCAGCCCCACAAACCCTATGCGCTCTTTGTCGGAAATCCCAAACCCCACAAACAATTCGACTTTTTGCAAACATTCTGGCAGCAACAAAGCCCCACCCAGAAACAAGCCCAAGGCCCCTTGGTGGCAATAGGTCTGCCGGCCTCGCGCTCGAGCGAAAATGTGTTCTGTCTCGAGAATGTGCCCGACAGCCATTTGCCCAGTCTCTACAGTGGAGCCCAAATCCTGATCAGCCCCTCTTTGGCGGAGGGGTTTGGTCTGCCTCCGCTCGAAGCCCTGGCCTGTGGCACACCAGTTGTGGTTTCAGATCTGCCCGTCTACCACGAAGTCTTGGGCAGCAAAGCGGATTATTTTGTACCCCAAGACCCAACCCGTCTGGCCCAGGCCCTGCAGGCCAGCCATTTGCGCGCACGCCCGACTCGCCCACCCGATCTCCAAAAATTCAATTGGCAGCAGATGGCGCAAACCACGTATGCCTTTTACCAGCATTGCCATGTGGCCTGAAAAAACAGCGCTGGTCCAAGACTGGCTGGTGAGCATGGGCGGTGCAGAACAGGTCTTGCTCGAAATGGCATCGCTCTTTCCAAACGCCCCGGTGTATACGGCACTGCACCACTCCCGAGAACTGCCCAAAGCCATTAACGATCTGGAAATTCGCGCTTCGTTTTTGCAAGATTTTCCCGGCGCCCGCAGTCGCCACCGCCTGTTTTTACCGCTGATGCCCCTGGCCTTTGAAAGCTTTGATCTGACTCAGTTTGATCTGGTCTTAAGCAGCAGCCACGCCTGCGCCAAAGGAATCATTCCAGGCCCGCGCACCTGCCACTTGACGTATATCCACACCCCGATTCGCTACGCCTGGGATATGTTGCACACCTATTTCGCCCAAGAACAGCCCTCGCGCCTCAAACGCGCAATCATGCACCCTCTCTTGCACTATCTGCGCAATTGGGACCTGCTCAGCAATACCCGCATTGATGCCATGGCCTGCAATTCACGTTTTGTTCAGCAGCGCATTCGGCGCTATTATGGCCGCGAGGCCACCGTGATTCACCCCCCTGTGCAGATACCGACCCAAGCACCGATCCGACGACCCGACGACTTTTACCTGCTGGTCTCGCGGGCAGTACCTTATAAACGCCTTGATCTGGCGATCGAAGCCTTTCGCACATCCGGCCGCAAATTGGTGGTGGTGGGCGAAGGCCCTGATTCAGCGGGGCTCAAAGCCCAAGCGGCGAGCAATATCTCGTTTCGGGGCTGGGTCGATCGTCCCCAGCTCGAAGCCCTCTATAACTCAGCCCGGGCGTTGATCTTTCCGGGCCTGGAAGATTTTGGCATTGTGCCCGTCGAAGCCCAGGCCTATGGCTGTCCCGTGGTGGCCTTTGGCCAAGGCGGCGTGCTCGACAGTGTTTTGCAAGAAGAAACAGGGATGTTTTTTCAAGCCCAAACCGTAGCCAGCCTCAACCAGACCCTGACCCAGTTCGAAACCAGAGACTGGAACCCCGCTCACCTGCATCAACACGCTTTGGGTTTTGCCCCAGAACATTTCCAGCGCAAACTCAAGGCCTTTGTGGATGAACATTATGCAGCCTTTCAGGCGCGTATGTAAGCCATCTCTCGCTCAAATTCTGTTTCAGTTGTTCAACACCTGTATCATCTGTTAGGATTCCCATCATGCAAAAACAAGACAAAGAAGCCTGGATCGCCTTACCCATTATTGTCTTCATTGGCTTTTTATTGGCCCTGGCAGGCAGCCAAGGCGGAAAAAGCAGCGCTGGCTTACCGATCTATGGCTGGAGTGTCCTGCTGGCCTATGTGATTCAGTGGCTGGCGTTTGTCTTTGCCTACCTCAAACAGACCGAAAAGTTTTACGATCTGATCGGCAGTTTGACCTATCTTTCCGTTTTGACCCTCTCCCTGACTCTGAGTGGCAATTTTCGCCCCGTCTCGCTGCTGCTGGGCGGGTTGATTGGCATTTGGGCTTTGCGGCTGGGGTCGTTTTTGTTTCTGCGCATCCAAGCAACGGGCTCAGACAGCCGCTTTGATCAGATCAAGCCCCACTTCCCACGCTTTTTAATGGCCTGGACCCTGCAGGGCCTGTGGGTCTGTTTTTCGTTGGCCGCCGCGTTGGCTGCCATCACCACACACGCCAACACGGCCCCAAACCTGCTGACCATCTTGGGCTCAGCCATCTGGATTGTCGGTTTTGGGATTGAAGCCCTGGCTGATCGCCAAAAAAACAGCTTTCGCAAAGACCCCAACAATGCGGGCAAATTTATCCAGAGTGGCCTCTGGGCTTGGTCACGCCACCCCAATTATGCGGGAGAAATCTTGCTTTGGCTCGGCATTGCGGTGATTGCGCTGCCCCACTTACAAGGCTGGCAATACCTGACGCTGATCTCTCCGGTCTTTGTCTTTGTGCTGCTCACCCGCATCAGTGGCGTGCCCATGTTGGAAGAAAAATCCGACCAAAAGTGGGGCGGGCAGCCCGAGTACGAGGCCTACAAAGCCCGCACCCCAGTGCTTTTTTTACGCCCACCCACTCAGAGTTAAACCCCACCTGCCGAGCGAATCAAACTCAAAAATTCATTGCGTGAGTTCATATCCTCTTTAAAACAGCCCCCCATTTTGCTGGTGATTGTCTCGCAGTTGATATCCTCCACGCCCCGCGCTTTGACACAGTAGTGTTTGGCACTGATTAAAACGGCAATATCTGGGGTTTCGAGGACATGCTCCAGGGTGTAATAGATCTGCTCGGTTAACCGCTCCTGAATCTGTGGACGGCGCGAAAAATACTCTACCACGCGATTCATTTTGCTCAGACCCAGGACCTTGTCTTTGGGAATATACGCCACATGGGCATAGCCATCAATCATCACAAAATGGTGCTCACAGGTGCTGTGGACGACGATGTTTTTTTCAATCACCATCGACTCATAGCCCATTTTGTTTTCAACAGCCGTGATTTTGGGAAAGTTCTGGGGATCCAGGCCCCAGTACATTTCGTTGATATACATCGTCGCCACCCGGCGAGGGGTATCTTTGAGGCTGTCATCGGTCAGATCCAGCCCCATGACGGTCAGGATCTCTTTAAAATTCTTTTCGATCACATCGACTTTGGCTGATGGGCTGATCTGATCTTTGATGCGCGGGGTTTCGACCCCTTTGGCTTCGAGATAGGCCAAAACCCGTTTGCCGAGTTCATAATCTGTTTTTCCACAATCGAGACTCACGGAGGGCTCCTTTGTTGCTGTATTGCATTTGAAGTATTTCCCTGAGTGTAGCCCAGGTTTCAAGTTTAACTCAACAGAAATGCAAAGCAAGCTCTGGAGACCAGATGGAATCACATTCAGCCCCAAAGCAGAGAATCAAGGTCAGTCAAAACGGGATCCGCCCTATAATAGGACTAAGTCAAAAGTGAATTAGGGAGAAACCGACCCTCATGCCAAACATTCAAAATGGCAGCCGCTTAGGTGAATGGAAAAGCCGTTTCGGTACGGCCGAAATTCAGGCCCGCGAAAAAATTGGCAGCGGCTATTCCGATCCGCTCGAAGCCCATAAGGCAATCGTACAATCAGGAAAACAAGGGGCGATTGTCCTGGAAGGATATGCCACTTTTGCTGCTTATGCCATAGAAGACGGCGCAGCTTTGGATGACTTAAATTTGGGAGAGACTGTTGAAGGCAAGGCTTCAGCGGTCGTCGATTTTGTTGGCAGTGACGGAGCCAGTCTGGAGAGGGGCATCTATGTTGAGCCGCCAACAGGCAAAGACAATGGCAAAAACGTGCATTTTATGCGCGCACTCGATCGTCCAAACCAAAATGTGGTTCGCCAGTTTCTTGATAATGCGATCTTGGGTGCGCCCAATCGCTTGTTGCAGACCGATGAAAAAGCGTTGCTGCGAGCCAAAGGTTATACCGTTGTGGTCGATAATACAGCCACCAGTCGAGAGATTGTTCAAGCCCTTTACGATCCCCGTACCAGTGGACTGGTTTTTCTTGGCCATGGCGGAGGAGGAAAATTATCAACGGCGGGCAACAGCGTGTTTAACCCTAAATGGCTCGGCCCTCAAAACATTGATCCAAGCAAAGTGAGTCCGAATTTACGCATGGCTTATTTCCAGTCCTGCTCTGTCGGAAAACAAGAAGCGGCCTGGCAAAAAGTCTTGGGCCCCCAAACTGAAATTTTCAGTTGGAGCCGTTATGCCACCAATCTTGACTTGTTTTTAGCCAACAGTGGCTCAAATCTATATACGCCAAAGGCAGCTGGCTTGCTCAATCCCTATGAATGGATGGGTGAAACCCTGTCTCAGGCGATCAACAGAAATCTCGATTGAGCTGAAAACGGCCAAAAAATGGCCAAAAAAAAGAGGGGGAATCAAATTCCCCCGACAGGGTTCAAGGAAAAGGGTCATTTGCCTTTAGAGGCAAATTTTAAATCTACGACTGACAAACGGCATTTGCTGTTTGCCTGTTTTTAATTTCCCAGTTCTCAAAATTCTTAATCGCAAATGCTCAAATTATTACATTTTTTTTACATTTTAAAGCCCTGTGAATTCTCAGGATATTTCCCCAATTCAGACACAAATAGTCTGTAAGCTGGATACACACATGGGTTAAGATAGAGTACATTTGAGAAAAAGTCCGGGATCTATCAAAAAATCATCCGGGACCAGCTAAAGGATCAGGTAGCCCCATGAGTTATAATCACCACGAAATCGACGCCAAATGGCAAAGCTATTGGGAAACACACAAAACATTTAAGACCCCCGCCCTCGGCGATCGCCCCAAATATTATATCTTGGACATGTTTCCCTATCCTTCTGGCCAGGGCCTGCATGTGGGCCATCCCAAGGGCTATGTTGGCACAGATATGATTGCCCGCTACAAACGCATGCGCGGCTTTGACGTGCTGCATCCGATGGGCTGGGACGCCTTTGGCCTGCCCACTGAGCGCCAGGCCAACAAAGAGGGCATTCACCCCAAAGTGGTGACCGACCGCAATACCGACACCTTCCGCAAGCAGCTGAAAAAAATTGGTCTGGGCTATGATTGGGACCGTGAAATCGCCACCAGCCACAAAGACTATTACCGCTGGACCCAGCTGATCTTTCTCAAACTCTACGAAAAGGGCCTGGCTTACCAAGCCGAATTGCCTGTCAATTGGTGCCCGGCCCTGGGCACAGTGCTGGCCAACGAAGAGGTCAAAGACGGCGTCTATGTCGAAACCGGCGACCCGGTTGAAAAGCGCCTGATGACCCAGTGGATGCTCAAGATCACCGCTTATGCCGACGCCCTGCTCGCAGATCTCGATACCCTCGACTGGCCCGAAAGCCTGAAAGAAATGCAGCGCCACTGGATTGGCAAAGCCGAAGGCGCGCGGGTGACCTTCCAGATCGCGGATCAGGATTCCAGCTTTGACATCTTTACCACCCGCCCCGACACGCTCTTTGGCTGCAGCTATTGTGTGCTGGCCCCCGAACATGCGCTTGTACCGCAGCTCACCCAACCGGGCCAGAAGGCCGCAGTGGAGGCCTATGTCGAAGCGGCGGCCAAGCAGTCTGAGCGCGAACGCATGACCGAAGTCAAAAAAACCGGCGTGTTTACAGGTTCTTATGCCATCAATCCCGTCAATGGTCAGCGGGTGCCGATCTGGATTGCGGACTATGTACTGGCCAATTATGGCACAGGCGCGGTCTTTGCCTGTCCCGCTCACGACGAGCGCGACTGGGACTTTGCCGAGGCCTTTGATCTGCCTGTGATCGAAGTGGTGCAAGGGGGCGACGTGCACGAAGGCGCTTATACCGGAGATGGCCCCCACATCGATTCTGAATTTTTGAACGGTCTGAATATTGCCGAGGCCAAAAAGGCCATCATCGCCTGGCTCGAAGAGCACAAACACGGCGAAGGCCAGATCAATTACCGCCTGCGCGACTGGCTCTTCAGCCGCCAGCGCTATTGGGGAGAGCCGATCCCGATTGTGCATCTCGAAGATGGCAGCGTGGTGGCCCTGTCTGAACAGGATCTGCCAATTGAATTGCCCCACCTCGATGACTTTAACCCCACCGCAGATGGTCAACCGCCCCTGGCACGCACCGGGCCCGAGTGGCGCGAAGTGACCCTGCCCGATGGCCGCAAAGGCCTGCGTGAAACCAATACCATGCCCCAATGGGCCGGTTCTTGCTGGTATTATCTGCGTTTTATCGACCCCCAGAACAGCGAAGCGCCCTGGGATCCCACCCTCGAAAAACGCTGGATGCCCGTTGATCTCTATGTCGGTGGCACCGAACACGCCACTTTGCACTTGCTCTATGCCCGTTTCTGGCACAAAGTGCTCTATGATCTGGGCATGGTCTCAACCAAAGAGCCTTTCCAGCGCCTGTTTAACCAGGGCAAGATCCAGGCCCGCAGCTTCCGCGATGGCCGGGGCAAATACTATTACCCGAATGAAGTCGAAAGCCGGACCTATACCAGCGCCAAAGGTGAGACCCAAGACCAGTGGTTTGTCAAAGGCACAGAGACCCTGCTCGAAACCCGTGTGGAAAAAATGAGCAAGAGCAAACACAATGTCGTCACCCCCGACGAAACGATCGAGGAATACGGGGCCGACTCCCTGCGCCTGTATGAGGTCTTTATGGGCCCGCTCGAAGACAATGCCGTCTGGCAGACCGAAAACATGGCAGGGGTGCGCCGCTTCTTGGAGCGCGTCTGGCGCTTGTATTTTCCCGAAAAAGCAGTTGAAGCCCAAGACGAGATCCCCGAAGATCTCGACCGCCTGCTGCACAAAACGATCCAAAAGGTCAGCCAGGATTTGGATGAAATTCACCCCAACACCGCTGTCAGCGCCATGATGATCTTTGTCAACGAGGCCACCAAATTGGGCTATCTGCCCACGCCGATGAAAGGCGTCTTTGCCCGTGTGCTCGCGCCGTTTGCCCCACATTTGGCCGAAGAATTCTGGGCCAGTTTGGGCCACAGCGAAAGCATCGCCTTGGCCGATTGGCCTGAATTTGACCCCGAAAAAACGATCGACCGCGATATCGAACTGCCTGTACAGCTCAATGGCAAGTTGCGCGGTGTGATTGTCGCGCCTGTGGGGGCCGACGAAGCCACCGTGCGCGCCATTGCCGAAGGCAACGAAGCCATTCAGGGCCATTTAGAGGGCATGATAATCGTGAAAGTGATTCACAAGACCGACCGCATGTTAAATCTGGTGGTTAAACCGGCTTAACAATAAGCTGAATCACAGCCCCTGCCTGAGAAGTGGGGGCTGTTTTCCTGCACTCGGATATGAGAAAGGTTCACCATGCACAAGATTGCTTTGTTTCTCTCCACTTGGCTCTGTTGCGCCTCCGTCCTGGATACTGGAGCGGCCCTGGCTCAGACACATTGCCAGGGAATCACAGGTTCACCCAAACCAATTCCCATCTATGAGAGCGTTTCGGGCGAAAATCTGTTAAAAATTCAGAAAAAAGTGCCCCAAATCAAAGCCGCCCCACCCCTGCGCACAGCAGCACCGGCAGGCAACCACTATTTCCTACCTGCTCAGCCCCACGGCCTGCGCCTGAGTGTGGGCAAATCCCAGGATTTGCTCTTGCAAGTTCCGGACTTTCAGCACCGCCCGCTCACTGGGCGCTGGATCAATGCCAAATTGCTCTATCTGGAGCTGTGGGTCAATCCTCACAGTGGCTTTTATTGGATCTTGGATACCCAGCAGGAAAAAGTGCTTTTCCACGAAACCATGGAAGATGGATTGGCCCTATGGCAGACCTGCAACCCCAGCCGAAAAGCCCCTTAAAGCCTCAGGAGTAAGGCCTCAGACATGTGGCCAATACCAAACTGAAAGTTATGATTCAGGAATTGCAAGAGAATTCAGTTGTTCCTTCATTCAGAGAAATGGCTCCTAGTTTTGTATGCAGGGTCAGCGACCCCTGTTAATAAAAAATCATTCCGGGGGCTTGGCGCTATTCGGCTGTACAGGGCAAACTCCCTGGGGTGACAAAATTGAGTTGGTATTGAGTTTTGACTTCGGGATGTCGCTTGCTGCTGAGCGTAATTTTCAGCCCCAAATTGGTGTTGGAGCTACGAATGGTGGCCGTCAACCCGGAGGACAGAAACTGGACATCCCCATTCCCACAGTTGAAGATCACTTCAGAATGCCAGAGCAGATCCTCGTCGGCCGGATCAGTGGCAGTGGCTTTCAGCGTGACCTCTGTTCCTGGCAGGACTGCCGCACTTGCTTGGCCACTGACAGGATCTATATACTCGGTCTGCACTCCTGAGGTGGCAATCACACTGAGCGTACCTGCCTTTTGTACCACTTCTGGCCAGCGGTGGTCATATTTATCCACCAAGACCACTTGAATCTGGCTGCCAAAACCGCTCAGTTTTTCTGAGGTAAACGTTTGGCTTTGTCCGGTGGTGGGGATGGGGGCTGTACCGAGCAAAATTCCATTTTGGTAGATTTCATAGTGCTTGAGCGTGTCCAGCGGAATGCCGGTGATCCCCTGCGTGTCCCAGGTCACCGCTCCAGCTTTGTTTTCCAGGATCTGAGAGGGCAAGAGCAGCCAAAACTCCAGCTTGGCCGTGGAGCTGTGGAGATAGGCAGAGGTATTGACCAGTAACTGATGGTACTCCTTCTTTCCGCTACCACCGCCAAAGTGTTTCACCGTGATCGGTTGAGCCGGAGGGAAGGCTGTATCCTGCGCCAAAGGGGGATTTTGAAAGAGCTCTGGGCCAGAACCCACCCAAGTAAACGATTTAAAGGCATTTGGATGGGTTTCGGCAGCATCGATCACCAACAACCCCTCCTCTTGGCCAGCCGTCAAGGGAATGAGCTTGATCTGTGTCATCGACAGGGGTTCTTGTTCCCGTTTTAGCCGGGCAAAAGCCATGCCCACACCCAGCCGAACCGGATTACCGCCGCCTTTGAGAGACTTCCCATTTGCGTCTGTCAGATGTACAGCAGAACTGCTGAGCAGATTGGACAAAGCTGTGTTGATAAACTCATCTCCCGCATTGGCTTGGGTCATCAAATACCGGCCATACTGTCCCCAAGCACCACCCACACCAGTGAATTTGCCACTGCTGACCAAGGCACTGTCCAGGGCTTCAAAATCGCTCGGTTGGAAGCTATTGAGGGTTTGGCTCAGGAAAGTACTGCCCCCTGTCTGATCTGCAAGCCAATTGAGAAAGTGGGAGAGGGCATATACATTCATTTCATCTGCTGTTGTCAAGCTTTGGTAGAGATAAGGGGGGCCCAAAAACTGCCGGACGTATACAAAGCGCTCTGCAGTGGTCAATTGGTTCACTTCTTGTGAGAGAAAGGTGGCTGTGGATTCTATCATCCAGAGGTTGAGATTGAGGAGGTTCTCCCCATATAGCTTGCTCATGATGGCATTGACCAGGGCCGGCACGGTAGAGGGAAGCTGAAAAGAGTATTTGGCCCGTTGCAAAGAATGAACCAATTCATGGGCGGCGGTGGTGCGCATGTCAAAGGCGTTGTCAAAACGGTTGCGAAAAGTGATATTTCCGGTATAGCGGTTGGTTATCCCGCCATCGCTCTGATCAGCAAAAGTGATATTGATTTTGCCCATCCGTGGCGCAGAGAAAATCTGCCAATTGCGCGCAGCAACTTGTTTCACCAGCCATTTGTCTTGTAGGCTCAATCCCGGAGACAAAGTGCCCGAAACAGCTGGTGGCACCAGACGTTGATAGGTCGTAGTCAGGGTCTCTTCGAGATCTTCCAAAAAATCAGGGATTTCAGCTTGAGTCGCCTGTACACTTTTCCATTCGGCATCTGTGGGGAGTAGTTCTGACTGGATAGAAAAGGGGTCTAGCAGGCTTGCTACCGGATGGGTGTGTAGGGGCCACCCACTGGTGCCGCCCGTAGGTGCGGAAGCCGGGGGGAGTTTGTCGCGGTAATAATAGCGAAAGGGGGAACCTTCTCTTTCAACGATCTTGAGTCCGCTCAGACTCTCTCCGGTAATCCGCAGGCGCAACGTGGTGGGCGTGGCTTGGGTGGTCTGAAAGGCAAGCGTGGGAAGTTGAAGATCAAACACCACCGTTTGGGCCTCTGGTAAATAAGTGGCATAGTAACTGCGCAAAGGCCGCCAACGTTGCTGCTGGGGATCCCAGCTTTCGGGTTGGAAACTCCCTTCTAATAGTCCAGCACTTGTAGTCACCGGTAAGGCGAGCACCCAGGGTTTGCCTGTGTTGGTTGGCAGTGTCAGGGTATAGGTGCCAGAGAGGTCGACCTTGCCCCCTCCCAAATCGCCTACAGGTGGGGCTGCCTGACTGATGCGGGCATCCTCAGAAGCCGGGCCCGCTAAGAGCACATTACCTTGGACCAGGGCAGCCTTGGGCTCTTGGGTTCTGGGAAGAGAAGTCGGCGAGAGAGAGGCCTTGGCGTTAGGCGAAGGAGATGGCGTTCCCACTGACCGAGAGAGCGGGCTGGGGACTTCTGGACAGGCAGTCAAACTGGCGGCACAACCCAGTAATACAAGCAAGGCTTTAAATGGGCGGAACATAAGACACCTCTGTACTGAGACTGTCTCTACAGTGACAAGATTCTGACGGTTTGACCATGACCGTTAACAAAGGAAGATTTGAGATAGATCAAGATCTGTCAAGCCCACCCGCTGTCCTGCCAACACCGCACCCTCTCGAGTGGCGCGAGAGGTTTGAGGTTGCCAGGTTGCTGTTGTGAGCTTTTAAGGCTTCAAAACCGAAGGATGCTTCTCGGCCGCCTGATTGATGGCCGCCGCTTGGGTCCCTTTTTCGGAAAACAGGGATTCAAACGCGGTTTTGGCCGCCTGGGGAGAAGGCAACCCCTGGGTCATCGCTTGATAGCCGAGTGCAAAGCCATAGACACTTAAAGCAATATCTTGGTGGCTATTGCCATCGCGGGGCTGATGGGGCGAGGCAAATCGGGGCTTGTCTTTGGCCAGGTTTTGGGCCACTTCAGCAGGACTGCTGGGCGCTTCAATCGCTTGAGAAATGGCGACAATATGTTCAAAGGCTTTGTCGTGTTGACCGGTTTGGGCCGCATGAACGGCCTGATCCCAATGGCTGCGAATCTGGTCGGGATCGCCGTTGGCCACCAATTGGTCGTAGGCTTTCATCTGGCCCAGAAAACCGCCATCCCCCAACATTTCATGGCCAATAATGCCGGCCCGCGAAAAGTCCATGGCATTGTCTTGAATATGTTCAAACCCCACCAGTTGATTGGCGGCTTTAATCCCCAAGTCAAAGGCCTTGCGCTGCAGATCACTTTGGGCCAATTTGCCCATGCGCACCCCGGTCTCTAAGGCACAGAGCATATGCCCGACCTGATTGGTTTTGGGCCCCCAGAGTGGGCTGTCTTGAAAGGCCTGGGTCATGGTCACATCGCCAGGAAAGAGCGATCCGCCTTCCACTTCACGGAAATGGGTCAACATCGGCGTCAAAACTTTGCTCGAGAGATAGTGCATCGGGCCCTGTTTGAGGGCCTGCCACTTGCTCTCATTGGAGGGAATCCCACGGGTGTAGTCCAATAACAGCAATAAACGCCCCCCACCGGGAGAGCCCGCTTCTTTGGTATAGGCTTTTTCAACCGCCAAAGGCACATCTGAGCGGGCCAAAAAATCCAACATGGCCCCAACAGCATCACTTTGGGCCTTGGCCCTGAAGGCCGGATCTTTGTCGAGGTGAGCAAAATACGCTTCTTTGGACCCTTGAAAACGGGCCTGAGA
The DNA here is from genome assembly GCA_051715345.1 of Candidatus Blackallbacteria bacterium. Lineage (GTDB taxonomy): Bacteria > Cyanobacteriota > Sericytochromatia > UBA7694 > UBA7694. The sequence goes on along the minus strand of JBPXJQ010000016.1, from coordinate 45,210 downwards.
GGCAGCGACCTGTGTGGGAAGTGAGGCTGCCAGACTGAGCATCTTCTGAGGCCCTTGTGCGGGAGGCAGATTCAAACTGAGTTTATCTGCTGCTGGTTTTAATGAGGAGGCTTGAACCTTGGCTGGAGCACTCGGTATTCCTTGAAGGGGACGCGCCAGAGGCAAGGGGCCCTGTCCCGATTGAATGTTGAGATTTGCCATGGGTGCCACTTTCACTTGATTTCTGAAAACAGGTCTGAACTTTGTTAATTACTTTGTTAATTATAGTACAAAACATGCAAAAACCTGTTTGCTCGAAGTTTAAGGCGTGACCACTGCCCCCATCTGCACAACCTCAAACGCGCTGCCTTTGACCCGTTTGAGGGTATTGAGAGCCGTGTCGTTCCAGCGGCTATCCGGCGCGCCGCTGATAAACCAATTGCTGCCATTGTCGGCGACAATCATGCCGTATTTTTTCAGGGCACGCAGAATCACCTGGGCCTCACTCGGATAGGTGGAAATGTCAAAACTGGCTTTGAGGCGCACGCGCATGCCCATCGGCGGCAAATTAACATCGGTGCGGCTACTGGCAAAGTGGCGAGCAGGAGCCACATAAGCCCGGCGGCTGCGGGAGACCGTAAAGCGCAGCGCATGTTTGATCTCACCCTTTTCCACCACTTCGTCGTAGCGCACGAGGCCCGGAAAAATGGGCAGACCGGCGGCATCTGCCGAGGTCCAACCGGCAGGACGTTGGGAATTGGAATTGAGGTCAAAAACCGCGCCAGAACTGGCGTTATAGCCCCCACCGGCACGGGGAAAGGCATTAAACAATTCGTAGAGCTTCCAATTGGCTGCATCCACCACCAAAATATGCCGGTCGCCACTGGCATTGGGACCCCCTTCGATCGGTGCATTGGAAGGCACAGGGTAAGGCCCCGGATCACTTTCATCGCCATAATCGGTAAAGACAATCGGCACGGGCGGGGTCTCAGCGCCCACCACAACATAGGGAATGCCAAAGGGCCCGCCATTCCAATTGGCTCCAAAATCCGGGTGCAGGCCCGTTGTCAGGCCGATGCTGGCGATCAAATTGGCCGAATTGGGGTCCACCGGCTCTGTATCCACAGCCTGATTCCAGGCATTGTCAGCGGGAAAAGGCAGACGGCCATTGAGCGAAGCTCCCACCCCTGCGGGGCTGCCCGAGGGATTAACTGCCGAGGTGGCCGTGGGCAAGGGTGTGGGCGTTGCGGTCGGTACAGCACTGGGGACAGGACTGGGAGAGGGGCTGGGGGTCGCGACAGATGTGGGCTCCGGGGTCGGCAAAGGGGTCGGCAGCGGTGTGGCCGCAGGCTCGCCCGTTGGAGCGATTGTAGGCATCTCCGTAGGCGTTGCAACAGACGTGGGAAGTGGGGTTGGCGTGGGCAAAAGGGAAGGCAGAGGCGTAGGAACCCCACTGGAACTGGGCAAAACACTGGGCAGTGCTGAAGGCAAACCGCTGGGGAAACCAGAAGGCAATCCAGAAGGCAAAGGCAGCGGTTTGAGCTTGGAGATCAAGGCCAATTGTTCGGGTGTGCAGGCCGTCAGAGAGGCAAAACTCAAGCAAAGCGCAGACAAAAGCGACAAACGAACCAGTGAACGAGAGGACATAACATATTCTCCTTGGGGTGATAGAGGACCGATTCAGGTCTGATGAAGTATTCCCATTTGTTTACAATTCGTAACATTGATTCACAAATAGAAATAATTTTATTCACCAGACAAAAGGCCCCTCCGAATTGGAGAGGCTTTCCAGATCAGCAATAAAGCTGTTCTTGGAAATCATATTCTATCCCTGTCCAAGAAAGGTCCCGAAGTGAGTGCGCTATAATCAGAGAAGCACATTCCCTGAGGAGTTTCCATGTCCCAATTGCCTCCCTCATCCAGCCCCCCACCCCTGAGCACTTGGCTCAGGGCTGCTGGCCTCAAAGCACCGAATCAGCTCTTTTCAAGCCCAAGCAATGCCGTTGCGCCAATGAAACCAGTAACCCCGATTGCACCGCCAGAGCATGGTCCCACTCAGGACAGTGTGCATCAAAGCACGGCCAACGCTAAAACAGCCTCTCCTTCATTGGATCTCTTTCAAAATGGCAAACCCCTGATTGGTCCGGGTACACGCGTCTTACATATTGGCGATTCGCACACCGTGGGTATTTATGGCCGGGAAATGGACAAACTGATGCGTTCGACCGGTGCGCAGGTTGCCACCTATGGCTCAGCAGGCTCTTCACCTTCTTGGTGGCTGCAAGGCACCACCACCCGCTCGGGCTTTTATGGCCGGGGCGAAGACGGCAAAGTGGACAGCCCTGCTGATTGGAAAACCCCCCGCCAAACGCCCAAACTGCCCGATTTGCTCAAAAAACACCAGCCTGGGGTGATCGTGATTTCGCTGGGTGCCAATTTGATTGGCGCCAATGCCGCCAGTATCGAAAAACAGGTCAAAGATTTGGCTGAGGTGGCCAAGGCCAGCGGTGCCAAAATTCTCTGGGTGGGCCCGCCCGACGGGCGCGAGAGCAACAAACCCACCTCCAAACAGGCGGCACTCTACGAACATCTGCAAAAAGTAGCCGCTCAATATGGCACCTTTATTGACTCCCGTCCCGTAACCGAATACCCGGCCAAAGGCGGAGATGGCGTGCATTATTGGGGCAAAGAGGGCAGCAAAACGGCCACCAATTGGGCCAATCACGTCTTCGAGCAAATCCAGGCCAGCCAGCCTTAATACCCGAAAACGGCTGAGGCTTAAAAACTCATTTTATAGCGAAAGCCCATTTTATAATCCAGGCTGCGGGCCGTATCCAAAGGCCCGGCAAAGCTTGTGTCTTTGCGGGTGGAAGCTTCGCCATCCAAACTCAGACCCTGGGTCACGTTATAGCGGAAACCCGCCCCGTATTGATTGGGTTTTTGGGTTTCACCCGGTTTAAATTTGGTGGTCAGGCTCAAACCTTCGTAGACAGTGTGTTGGGTACCCACCTCTACCGAACTCCAATTGACCCCTTGGCCTTTGGGGCCGGCGACGGGTCTGGTATCTGCTTTGAGAGAATGACCGGGAATCAGCGCCACTTCTACGCCCGTGCTGAGATTGTCAACCAGAGAAGTCTCAGTATTGACACGGCCTTTGGCATTGACTTTGACTTTGCCCAAGTCCACCTGGCCATTGAGATTGAGTTGGGCTGGCAAAGCAGAAGAGGAAGAAGCGGGCGAGGTTGGGACGGTGGGGGTCTTGGTTTTGCCTGAGCCCGGTTTCGGAGTGGCTTTTTTGGGGTCCGCCGCCTTGGCTTCGACCGTATCCACGCCCACAGTCAGGCCCAGAGACGGGGCCATTTGGTAAGAAGCGCGGATCTTACTGGTGCTGTGCTGGCCCTGGGCGTTAAAACTATTGGTGCCTTGCAGCTTTAAATCACCCAATTGGGCCGTGGACTGCACGTCCATGCCTATGACTTCTTGCTCTTCACCGGGGGCTCCGGGCAAGAGTTGGGTGGGCACACCTGGAGTGGCTGCCGCTTCTTTGGGCTGGGTTTTGGGGGTGGCTTTGAGGCTAAAGGGCTGGGTTTCAGGGGGGCCCGGCTTGCCTTTTTTCTTTTCAGTTTCTTTTGCACCGCTGGGGGCTGGGGCAGAATCGGCAGCAGAGGCGGAGGGCGCTTTGCGGGCAGTGCCTGAGCCCTGTCGAGGGGCGGTAGCTTCTGAAAAAATCGGGGCGGGGGATTTATAACCCGGAGGCAGTGTTGTTTCATCCACCAAAGAGACAATGAGGGTTTCGGGACCTTTGGCTTTTTTCAATTCAGCTTGAATGGTGAGCAAATCTTTGGGATCGATGCCTGGTGCAGAGGGAATTTTGGCCAAAATCCCCAGTTCTCGGGCGCTGAGTTTGTCGTCTTGGTTATAGTCCATGCGGGCCAAAAAGCGCTGGGTTTGAGGCGTAAACGATTTAATATCCATCGTGTTTTGATCAAGCGCTCCTTAAGTGATGCGAAAAGTGAGGCAAAAAGTCAGGCAAAAAGTCAGGCAAAATCGGACTCACTTTTAATTTTATCGCAGATTTCTCCTGGCAACTTGCCTGAAAATCTTCTTTTGACCTGCGTTTGCTTGGCAGATATGTTAACCTGTAAAACAATCTTAAGGCCGAATCACAGCCCAATCAACGCAGGGGAGTTCTGTTATGCGACGCAGTTTTGCCAGTGACAACAATGCAGGTCTGCATCCACAGGCCCTGGCAGCGCTGGCCAACGCCAATCAGGAACACGAACTGGGGTATGGCGAAGACCCCTATACCCAAGCGGCAGAAGCGGCTTTTGTCGCCGAATTGGGAGAGGTGGCCGTCTTTCCTGTGCTGACAGGCACCGCCGCCAATGTTTTGGCGATCGCCGCCCTGCTGCAGCCCTTCGAAGCGGTCATATGTAGCCGTCTGGCCCATCTGTGGGTGGATGAATGTGGCGCCCCCGAACGCTTTACCGGCTGTAAGTTGATTCCCCTCGACACACCCGACGGCAAATTGCAAGTTGCACAAGTGGCCACAGCCCTCGGCGGACGCGGCGATGAACACCGGGTGCAACCCCGCATGATTTCAATCACCCAACCAACGGAAGTGGGCACCTTGTATAGCTTGGCCGAGATTCGTGCCTTGGCAGAGTTTGCCCATGCCCAGGGGCTGTATTTACATGTCGATGGAGCCCGCATCTCCAATGCAGCAGCTGCGTTGAATTGCAATTTTTCCACTCTCTTGCGCGAGACCGGCGTCGATGTGGTCAGCTTTGGTGGCACCAAAAATGGCCTGCTCAATGCCGAAGCCCTGGTCTTTTTAAACCCTGCTCTGGCCAAAGAAATGCCTTATCTGCGCAAACAGGCCATGCAGCTCAATTCCAAAATGCGCTTTATCAGCGCCCAGTGGCTGCCCTTTTTAAACGATCAGCTCTGGCTCAAAAATGCCCAACACGCCAATGCCATGGCCCTGCAATTGGCAGAAGCGGTGTTTGCCTTGCCAGGGATTGAACCCGCTTGGCCGGTGGAGAGCAACGCGGTCTTTGCCAAAGTCCCTGCGGGCTTGATTGCGCCGCTCAAAGCAGAATTTTATTTTTATGTCTGGGACGAAGCCGCTTCCATCGTCCGCTGGATGTGTGCCTTTGATACCCAGCCAGAAGATATTCAAGCCTTTAAGGCAGCCCTTGTAAAGATTCTCAAATCCCTTGAAAGTGAGCCTCAAACATGAAAACCCTGTATATTTCCCGTCACGGTGAAGCCGTCAATGTCGGCGCACCGGGGGTCTTCAGCGATTTTGACCGCCACCTGAGTGAAGAGGGCAAAGCCAAGATTGCCAAACAGGCCCTCGGACTCAAGCAGCTGGGGGCACGCTGGGACAAAATCCTCTCCAGCCCCTTGGTGCGGGCCAGACAAACAGCGGAATTGCTCAACGCACCTGTCGGTGCACCTGTGGAGTTTTGCGACGCCCTGGGTGACAGCCCCTCTTTGGCCAATGTTCAAAAAATTCTGGCAAATATGCCCGAAAAAAGAATCCTCTTGGTCAGCCATCAGCCTTTTATTGTTCATTTAACAGCTTATCTTTTGACAGGGCGCCGAGATGTGTCTTTTCACTACAGTACAGGTACCATGGCTTGTCTTCAAGCTTACCAGTTGCAGGACGAACCCAAAGGCGAATTGGCTTGGTTCATGTCTTCAGAGATCTTGCAAAACCTGGCTGAGCAAACAAGCGAGCGGCTCAACCTCGCCCAACTCTAAAGCGCGATATCGTCAAAGGAATCGCTGTGATTGACACGGTAATAGAGTTCGCGGTCAATGATCGGTGCATGGTGATTTTCAAAGAGCTTAAAATGGGTCTGGTACGAACCCGTATAAAAGACATTTTCGAGAATGGTTTTGATCGTATTGGCCTGCCAACGTCCCCCGCGTTTGGTTTGCACCCCAGCATGGGTCAGACCAAGTGCAATTTGGCGCAATGAGCGTCCTGCTGCCCGCTCGCGAAAGATCTTGACCACCACCTTGGCCTCTTCGGGCAAACATTCATATTCATTGCTCACGGCATTGATCTGGTAGCCATAAGGGCAAGCCCCGCCATTGTTGCGCGAGAGTTCGGAACGGGTGCGCTCAACAGGCATGACCCGTACACGGTGGTGAGGTTTGAGCTGGGGGATACGTGGCAGGATGTCCAAAAACAAAGGGGGACAATTTTTGCTCTCGAGAAAAATCTCCTCGCGGATGCTGATAAACCCCCCTTTGACGAGGCCGTCACGGAAGAGCTTGAGAATGCTGTAGACATCGTTAAAGCGCCGACCGAGGTCCAACATGCTCTCGACCAGCAAAAACTCGCCTGGCTGCAATTGCTGCAAAAGCTGTTTGAGTTCGGGGCGTTCCAAAGGATTTTTGACCAGGGCCAAATCCACAGAAAGATCCAAAAAGACAAGATTTTTTTGCTTACAATGTGCTTCGAGTAGCTTTCGTTTTTGAACAATAATTTTTGTATCTTGATCGTAGAGTTCCGGCGAAATCCAATAATAACCAGCAGCTTTTTGAGTCATGGTGCCCACCTGTTTGATTGTGTATAGGGGCACTTATCCGGTGAGAAAGATCAAAACTTGCAGCCAAAAGGGTAAAACCCAGATTAAGTTTTAAACAAAGTATTTTTAACGCAGCTTACTCACTCAAACACAGTCAAAACATCATTTTTGTCAAAAAAATCCAATCAAGAATAAGAAAAAATTAATTAAACATAAAGAATAAGTAATTTTATTTTTTTGAGTCAATCTGCACGTTTTTTAAGCATGAGAGGGGATTTAACTGGCGATGTTATAATAGACAGTGTTGCCCCAAAGGAGTTGTTTATGATGGATCGTCAAATGGCCTTAAATCTGGCCAAACAATATATCCCCGATGCCGCACAGCCTCTGCGCTTGAACGACCAAAAGCTGCAGCAGCTGCCACTCAACTCCGAACAATGGGCCAAAATAGACGCCGATGGGGATGCCCAAATTTCCCAAGACGAGCTGGTTGAGGCGATTGTGGCCAACCAGGTTAAACTCGATCCCCTCAGCAGCGCCACCCCCTCTTCGCAAACCAGTCTGGCTTTTGTGGAGCCTGAGATTGCAGCTCCCGCACGCCAGAAAGGCCCCACCCCGCAGGTTCCCTTCTTGGGAGGCCCCCAGGCCCTCGGTATCAGCAAACCCGATCAGGTCTTAACCGTGAATCCCTCCAGCGCTTCGGTGGATACCGGCGAACGCAATCTCGACAGCTTGGTGGGCAAGGTCAAAACCCCCGATCAAGTGGCGGCCCTGCTCGATGCCGTGAATTATGACAGCGAGCGTGGCAAGCCCATGGGCGGCGATGGTCCCTTGGGCGCGATGGCCCCCGAAGACACCCTGAGCAAATTCAGCGGGGTCTGCCGCGATATTCACCAATTGGGTGCCTATGTGCTCAGCCAAAATGGCTACAGTGCCCAGCAGGTCGGGTATGTCGCAGGCCGCACCAGCCATTCGATTCTGGCCTATGCCGAGCCTGGCAAGGGCTATGGAATTATCGAATACGGCCGCAATTATTCCCCCGAAGACATCGCCAAATTGCTGGGACGCCCAGCCCTTTCGCCGCGCGAGGCCCTGCTGGCCCTGCGCCCAGAAGCCAAAGTGGTCTTTGGCTGGACCCCGCCAGAAAAGGGCCAAGATGGCTCTGTCAAAGATATTTATTATACCCTCGGCCACCAGCTCTACCACGAGAGCCTGCGCCTCAAGCACCAAGACAGCGTCAGTGTCGACCAGATTCGCGGTGTGGAGATCGAAAAGACCCTGGGTGAACACTGGAGTATCAAAGCCGGTGTCCGGGGTGACATGCCCGGCGATCCCACTGGCAAAAACGCCAAATATATTGCAGCCGGTTACCAATGGGGCGATTTTGACAATTGGGGCCGCGTCTCGCTCGGCGCGCAGCACCGCCCCAACGAAGGCGCCCATGTGGTCGGCCCCAATACCTGGGAGGCCAATCCCACCACCTTGCTGGGGGTCAATATCGAAGGCAAAGTCACGCCGTTTAAAGCCAATCTGGGCAATCACCACCGCACCAGTACCACCGTGCAGGGGCAACTTTCGGGGGCCTTTGCGGCCTTTAATGACAAAAAAGAAAGTGACGCGGGCCAGCGCGTGAGCGCGGGTTATGGCTATGATTCAGATCTGCTGACGGGGCTGCCCAAAGCCAATTTGCGCCTCTCGCAAAACTTCGAAGGCCGCATTGCTGAAGGCCTGACGTATAAATCCGAACTCTTTGTCGATAACGATGTCTTCTTGTCTGCCGCTGCATATGGCATGGGTGGCAAGGGCTTTTACGCCAATATTGGCGCCAATACGACCTTAACGTATACCCAGGGTGGTTTTTCGACCTATCTCGGTGGCCAATACCTCTTCCAGCAGGTCAATAACCTCGAAACGAGTGGCATCAAAACAGGGGCCAGTTATCAGACCGGGCGTTTCTCTTTTGGCACGGGTGCGGATATCTTCCCCAGCGCCGAAGGGGTGCATTTACGCACGAATCAACGTGTTGGATTGAATATTACCGAGAGTGCCCACCTCTATCTCGGGGCCCAGCAAGAGAAGATTTTCAGCAACCAAGCGGGTGCTTATAGCAACCCCGGCACCATCGGTGTGGGCGGCGGCTTGCAGGTCAAGTTTTAAAGCTGAGCCAGGGCAATGAGCACTGGCCCCATTGATGCTTGAGGGCACAGTAATCGTCTTTGATAACGGTAGCCTCCCAAGTATCGAATGGCATTTGAGTGCAAAAGGCATTCAGGTCATCGCCCACTAAAAGCCAACACCTGCTAAGCTGTTCTCAGAAAGGATTTCATCCATGTTTCACACCTTGCCCAAAACCCTCTCTGGCCTGCTGCTCAGCGCCAGCCTTTTACTGGTTGCTTTGGCCCCCCTGCCCGTCCAAGCTCTCACGCCCCCCGAACCCTTTCCCCGCTCGTTTTTTGTAATGGTCGGCCCGGCAGAAATGACCCAGGCCACGATCTGGGTGCAAACCGCCACGCCCGCCCAGGTGCGGGTTTATGTCCAGGCCCAAAACTCGCCCGAAAAAGGCCAATGGAGCCAGATTTACAGCACCACCCCTGAGCATTATTTGAGTGTGCAGGTGCCGCTGACTGGCCTGATGCCCCAAACCGATTATAAATACCAGGTGGAGATCAACGGCCGCATCGAAGCGATGGGCTTTGGCACCACCTTTCGCACCCAGCCACTCTGGCGCAACCGCACAGCGCCACCAAATATTCAATTTGCCTTGGGCTCCTGTGTTTACCTCAACGATCCCAGCTCTGACTTGCCCAATTACAACGCCCTGGGTGGGAATTATGAGGTTTTTGAATCGATTCGCAAGGCCCAACCCGACTTTATGCTCTGGATGGGCGACAATATCTATCTGCGTGAGCCGGATTTTTATTCCAAAGAGCGGCTCGAAAGGCGTTATCACCAATTGAGGGCCTTTCCGGAGGCCCGCCCCCTGCTGGCCGCTCTGCCCCATTACGCCATTTGGGACGATCACGATTTTGGCAGCAATGACGCCGACCGCAGCTACCGCATGCGCAGCGAGGTGATGGATCTGTTTAAACACTATTGGCCCAATCCGGGCAATGGACAAACAGAACAAGAAGGCATTTATACCCGCTTTGAATGGGGCGATGCCGAATTTTTCTTGACCGACAACCGCTCATTCAGGGCCGCCAATCAACTCCAAGATCCCAACAAATCTTTCTTTGGGGCCGCTCAGTGGCAATGGCTCAAAGAGAGCCTGTCAAGCAGTCCCGCCACGTTTAAATTCATTGTGATTGGCAATCAGGTGCTCAACACCCAGACCCCCAGCGAAAATTTTTACAGCTATAGCCAGGAGTACAGCACCTTTTTAAACTGGCTGGAAAGCAGCAAAATTCCGGGTATTGTCTTGCTCAGCGGCGACCGCCACCACAGCGAATTGCTCAAAAAAGAGCGGCCCGGCAGCTACCCCCTTTACGAATACACGGTCTCACCGCTCACCAGCAAAGCCTTTCCGCCCTTTCCTGCCGAACAGGTCTTGCCCGAGCGGATACCCGGCTCTTTGGTGGTGGAACGCAATTTTGGCACCATTCAGATTTCCGGTCCCGCTGGGGAGCGCGTGCTGGAACTCAAAACCCACAATACCCTGGGCAAAACCCTCTGGCAGACCCGCATTTCACAGAAAGAATTGCTGCCGCCCAACACAACCGTGAAATAGAGGGGAAGGAACAAGCCCCTGCCAAGGATGTGGCCAAGGATGTGGCCAAGCGTGTTGCCAAAGGTGTGGCCAGAACTGGATCTGGACAAACGGGCCTGTTAGAATAGAGGCAGAAGAAATCCCACTCTGTGGAAAGCCCCAAACCAAAACATTGCGAGAAGGAGCACCGCCCTGCCATGAGTTTAGATATCCCCAAAGCCACCCCGGCCATTCCCCAACCCGTGGTCAAACCGCTCCCAGCCACAGCCCCCGGAGGAACTCCCACCCCAGCGGCTGCAGCACCTGCCGAGGCCACGCCAGCGGCACCCAGTGAAAGTCTCAGTGTGACACCTCTGGCCGGTTCTGCCAGCCAGGCTCCCCAGGTCAATCTGACAGGCCCCACCCCCACGTCTGAAGACGCCCGCAAAAACTTTAAAAACACCTTTGGGGAGAAAAGTTATGTCAAAGAGAGTGATCCCAAGCTGAGCGCTGCCCTCAAGGGGTTTGCAGGCAAGCTCAACGAAGAGATGAAAAAGGCCATTGGTCGCAATCCACGTGGATTGGACTTTATGCATGCCCTGGAAAAAGCGGCCCAAGGCAAGCCCCTGAGCAAAGATGATATCGGCAGTATTCAGCTCTTTTTGGCCAAAGACACCCGCTATGGCAGTGAATTGGCCACCTCAAAAACCCCCGATGGTCTGGACCGCAAATATGGTGCCCGCACCCATGCGGCCTTGGAGCGTCTGCTCAACAATTTTAAGCCTTCAGACCTGGTCCACGATGAATATTATGCCCGCTTGGACCGCGAAGGCATTCCCTACGCCAAATACAAATAGCAGAACAAATAGCTGCGCTATTTTTGCTGCAATTGCTCCAACAGGGCCTGCAAGCCAAAATTGTATTTTTTGCGGGCGGGATTGGCGACCTTGGAAAATGCGCGAAAGTCGATCTGCTCCCAATTGCTCTTGCTAAAATACTGCAGATAGGTGTCGATATTTTGTTTGTCCAAAATCTGCATGCGCAAACGCATCTCCACCGATTCTTTGGCAAAGTCCTGGCCCTGAAAATAGTCAAAGAGCATCACGGCGGCCCAGGCCCCCTGCATAAAATGCCCGCCGACAGTGGCATCGAGCACCCCGGCCTGAACGGCTTGTAAGCCCTCAGCGGTCCAGTCGACGCCCCCAGCAACCACGTCTTTGCCAGGTGTGAGCCCCAACTCGTTGAGGGCATCGGTCGCGCCCAGGGCCATCGGATCGTTGGCAGCCCAGATTACCTGAATGCTGCCGGGGGGAGCCTGTTGTAGCAATTGGCGGGTGCGCAGCCGGGCCTGATCGCGGCTCCAATAAGCGGGAATCATGTCTTGTAAAAGGGTGTCTTTGCGGCCCCGTGCAGCAATACCCAGGCCTTTGATGCGATCGCTGGAAGCATTGGAGAGATTTTCCCCCGCCAGGCCAATGATCTGGACTTTGGCAAAGGGATTGGCCTCGAAATCGACCTGCTTCAGCTCCAAAGCGCGATCGAGCAGGCGATTGGCGAGGTCAAAACCCGCCTCTTCGTTTTCGGGCAAGAACTCTCCGAGCCAATACTGAAAGGTTTCACGGGGTTTGCCCACCCGTTTGCGCTCACTTTCGTCGAGACCCGTGTCGATAATAAACGAAGGCACCCGCGCTTTTTCGGCTATTTCCAGAAATTGGCGACCGGTCTGTTTAAAATTCTGGTAAACAAGACCCTGAACGGGATTGGGCCCAGAGGTCGCCTCTTTGATCTGTTTGAGCGCCGTGGCCGGGTCATCGTGGGCATAATAGACCCGCAAATCCATGCCCAAATCGTTGCAGGCAGCCTGGGTAAAGGCACGAAACATCGACCAAAAGGTATCGTCGGCCTCGCGCGGCATAAACAGGGCAATTTCTGGCCGGGTGATCGGATCCGCAGGCATTGCCCAGCCCAAGCCACTCAAGAGGCTTAAACCCGCCAAAAGCAAGGCACCACGGCGGCACAAAGATTTTAAACGGGCTGAGAACAGAGAGTGAAAAGGGGGTTCCGCTTGCATGACAGGTATTATATAGTTAAATTCGTGAGCCATCCAATACTGCAGGGAGCCTTCATGCCCAAATCGTTTCAGACCTTCATGGCCGGGCTCTGTCTCACAGGCCTGCTGGCCTGCAATCCCCAGCAAAAACCGGCTGGGCAGGCCTTGGTCTTTGCCTCCAACCGCGAGGGAAATTGGGAGATCTGCCACCTCAATCTCAATACCCGCGAATTTCAAAATCTCAGCCGCTACCCAGATATCGACAAAAGTCCGGCTGTGGCCCCCGATGGACAGCGGGTGGCTTTTGTTTCCAGCCGCGAGGGCCAAGATGACCTCTACACCCTGGAATTGGATGGCAGCAATCTCAGCCGCCTGACCCAGGATTTGGCCTGGGAGCGCGATCCGGTTTGGTCACCCGATGGACGGCAATTGATCTTTGTCAGTGACCGTGAGGGCCAAGACGATCTCTACCTGATGAATGTCAGCAGCCGCACGAGTCAGCGCATCAGCAAAGATCCCGCCTCGGAGAGGGAGCCGGCTTGGTCACCCGATGGCAAAAAACTGGCGCTGATCAAACAAAAAACAGATCAAACCAGTTTGGAAGTATTCACACTTGCAGACGGGCAGCGCCAGACACTGCTCAGTGCCCCAGAATTGCGTTCTCCGGCTTGGTCTCCCGATGGTTTGCACTTGGCTTTTGTGATGCAGGCCGAAAAAAAAGCCGAAATTTTTATTCTGAATCTGGAAAACGGTGAAAAAAAACAACTCACCCGCCATGCTGCCTGGACAGCAGATCCTGCCTGGTCCTCCGATGGGAAAAGCCTGGTCTTTGTCTCTACCCGCGATGGCAATCCCGAAATTTATCGCATCGAAGCCAATGGCAAGAATGAAAAGCGCCTGACTGAAAACCCTGCTGCCGAAGCCCATCCAGCCTGGGTACCTTGATAACCGCGAGTTTGAAGCAAAGCTATTCCAGCCTTTGACCGGGCCCAGTACAATGAGAGGGGGATCTTGCACCCGCCCGCCCAAAGTGGGAATGCCCCGGCCTCCGATCGCACCGCTCTCCCATTTCCGCAGCGAGGCCAACACCGATATAAAGGAACCGCCATGTATTTCGAAAACGTCTCCATCATTGGGATGGGCTGTGTGGATGCCCCCCATCGTATCAGCTCCGCCAGCATCGAAGAACAATTAAAAGACAATATCCTGCGCTTTGGCATGCGCCCCAACCTGATTGAAGCCCTGACCGGAATCAGCGCACGCCGCTTTTGGGATCCGGGTGTGCAGCCCAGCGATGCAGCCACCATGGCTGCCAGCCAAGCGCTCGAAAACGCCCATCTGCCCAAAGACAAAATTGGCGTGGTGATCAGCACCTCCGTCAGCAAAGACTATATCGAGCCCTCTGTGGCGGCTCTGGTACACGGCAATTTGGGCCTGCGCCCAGAATGCCTCAATTTTGACATTGGCAATGCCTGTCTGGCTTTTCTCAACGCCATGACCATTGCGGGCAATATGATCGAGCGCAATCAAATTGACTATGCCCTGGTCGTCTGCGGCGAAAGCAGCCGTGACATTGTCGAAAATACCTTGCCCCGCCTGCAAGGCCCTGACGTTGAAGAAGACTATTTCCGCGCCCGCTTTGCGACCTTGACCCTCGGTTCGGGTGGTGTCGCCATGGTACTGGGGCATTCGCGGTTGGCCCCGGACGGTCACCGCTTTTTGGGCGGGGTGAGTTTGGCAGATACCAAACACAGCCGCTTGTGTCTAGGCCAAAACCTCGATATGACCACCGATGCCAGCACCCTGCTGATGTCGGGCCTGACCTTGGCCGCCAAAACTTATGAATGTGCCAAAGCCGACCAGGACTGGGACAAAAAAGACTTCCGCCAATACATCATGCACCAAGTGGGGGAAGTCCACCTGCGCAAATGCGCTGAGATCTTGGGGGTGCCCCACGAAAAAGTGCCCCGCATCTTCCCTGAATTTGGCAATGTCGGCCCCGCCTCGATCCCTGTCACCTTGGCCAAGGTGGCCGAGCAGGGTGAGATTCAAGCCGGTGACCGCGTGGCCCTGATGGGCATTGGCAGTGGCATTAATTGCTCGATGATGGAAGTGATCTGGTAATCACATTTCCATCTTGCCCGCAATGGCTTTAAACTCGGTCTCGGTTAAAACATTGTCTTTGTTGGTGTCGATCCGTTTAAAGCGCAGCGTTGCATGTTTGAGCACCTCTTCGAGCGAGACCTTGCCGTCTTTGTTGCTGTCCTGTTTTTTCAGGTAATCGGCCACGGGCTGCCGGGCCTGACCGCGCACAAAGAAAGGCATCAGCTCCAGCACTTCATCGGTGGTAATAAACCCATCGCGGTTGGTATCGGCTTTTTTAAAGCGCTCACGGCTGATGGTCTGCATCTCGAGCAGAGTGACTTTGCCATCGCGGTTGAGGTCGATTTTGCCGAAGTTTTCACCCCTGGGTTGAGACCAAGCGGGGGCAGACAGACTGAGGCCAAGCATGAAGGCAAGCGGGAAGATTTTATTAAACATGCGGATTCCTTTTTGTGGGGTGTTGATCTCATTCTAAACGAAAGTCAGGCCTGAAAACGAATCTGGCCTGATCATGCGCTAAAATAGCGGAACAATGACCTTACCGAGAAAGAAAAGAAATGCCCAAATATTTTCAAAACCGCATCCAGCCCCTCTGCTCGCGGCTACTCCCACTGCTCTACCTGTTTTTTTTACAGGCCTGCAGCGCGGCAGCCATTTTACCGTTGCCGCCCCTGCCCAGCGGCGTGACCCAGCGAGACACCGGCAGCGTTTGGGAAATCAGCCCCAGTGGTACTCCCCAATTCGGCCTGATCTTTTATCCAGGTGGGCTGGTCAGCCCCGATGCTTATGTGCCGCTTTTGGCGCCGCTGGCCGAAAAAGGGGTCAAGGTGCTGATCACCAAGCCCTTTCTCAATCTGGCGGTTTTTGACGCAGAGGCGGCATTGGCCCTTGCCAAAAAAGAGCCCCAGCTGAAATGGTTTTTGGCAGGCCACTCCCTCGGCGGGGCCATGGCAGTCAAAGCCGCCAAAAAAGAACCTGCGCTCTTTGCAGGCTTGGCCCTGCTCGGGGCCTTTGCCGACAAAAACGACGTGATCACAGATGCCAATTTTCCCGTTTTGTCGATCTCAGCAAGCTTAGACGGGCTCAGCACCCCCACAAAAATTGAAGCGGCCAAAGGCTATTTGCCTGCCAGCACACAGTACCGGGTGATTGAAGGGGGCAACCATGCTCAATTTGGCAATTATGGCCCCCAACAGGGCGATGGCAAAGCCAGCATTGATGCCGCAAGCCAACAGCAGCAAACGCGAGAAGCGCTGCTGGCGCTGATTTTTCCAGCGCAAAAACCGCAGCCCTAATCACTTGGTTGGACGTTCCAGCAAGCCCAGGGCAAAGTTGCGCCCAAAGCCCCCTTTGATCGCCATGTGAATCCAGACCATGGCATAGGGCTCCAAATAGCGGGAACAGCTCAAGGGACCGATATAGCGGCCATCAAAGCCAATTTCGGAGGCCAAGGCCGCCACCGCTTGTCCAGCTTCGGAATCATCGCTGCAAACAGGCATAAATACACGCAGCTCGCCGTAACGGGGCTGGGCCATATTTTCGGCCCCAGTGGTATTAAAGGCCTTGACCACTTTTGCTGAGGTCAATTTGGCGAGTTCTTCGGCCCCAGAGGTCTCCGTGCCCAGGGCCAACCCCGCCAGCATGGGCTTGAGGGGGTTGGTGCAGTCCACCAATATTTTTCCCTGCAAATCCAGGCTTTGCACCGTCTCCGCTGCCGCGGACCAGGGGGTAGCCAACACGACCAGCTCTGCGTCTTGAACGGCCTCCGCCAAGGATTTTACCTGGGCCAGCGCTTGGTATTTTTCTGCCTGAGGATCTCTGACTCCATAGGTCACATCGTGCCCCACCGCCGCAAATTGCTGTCCCAGGGCTTGGCCGACATTCCCAGCTCCAATAATGGCTATTTTCATATTTTTCTCCTTCAAAGATAATTATCTGACTAAATAATACTGCGCAGTTGAGCATTTAACGCTCAAGTGCTGCCAGCACCAAACGGGCGGCAGCTGTGCCGCTGTTCTGTTGCTGTCCGGTGATTAAATTGCCGTCGGCAATCGCAAACGGGGTAAAAGCGGGTTTAACCACAAAGGTGGTATTGGCGATTTTGCGGGCTTCGTCTTCAATCCAAAAAGGCTGAATTTTTTTGCCGACAAATTTGTCAGCAAAGGCCTCTTCACTGTTGGCAAAACCCGTCCATTTTTTGCCTTGCACCAGGTATTGACCATTGGCGAGCTTGGCATCCAAAAGCACCGAAGTGGCATGGCAGACCAGGGCCGTGGGTTTGCCCGTGAGATAAAACTGGCTGACAAATTGCGCCAGGGGCTTGTTGCCTCTGAAGGTATACATGGGCGATTGACCGCCGACCAAGAAAATCGCCGCATAGTCGGCCGCTTTAACTTCAGAGAGTTTGCGCGTATTTTTGAGCAAATCCCGATGCTGAGCGGAATGTTTCCAACCCAAAGAGAGCAGATCATGGGCACTGTAACCGCTGCTGTCTTCGGGATCTGAATAATTGTCAAATTTGATCTCGCCTCCTTCGGGGCTGACAATTTCCACGGCATAGCCACCGTGGGTAAATTCCCAATAGGGATGGGTCAATTCAGCGGCCCAGACCCCAATTGGCCAACCCGTGGTTTGTGAGACCGCCGGATTGGCGGCGATCATCAAAATTTTGCCTTTGCTGGGGGCCTGATCAGCCGCCAGAGCGGGCTGGGCCAAGCTACCCGCAGCCAACAGCAGCCCTATTGCCATGGCCATTTTTTTTACATACTTTTTGAACATTGCCTGTCTTTCCTTTGCTTCTGATTTTCTTTTTAAAAGCCCCATCACAGGGGGGATTGATCTGGATTGTAGGCAATGAAGGGGCTATAATGAAACAATCACAACTCAGAATTCCATTTTTGGGATAATCTAACAAGGTGAGCAGGCCCTCTCCATGTCTTTAAATCTCAACGACCTGGCCATTTTTATCGAAGTGGCTGAAAAGGGCAGTTTTATTCAGGCCGCCCAGGCATTGGGATTGCCCAAAACCACGGTCAGCCGCCGAATTGCCGCTTTGGAAGCGACCTTGGGGTTTGGCCTGTTTTACCGCACCACCCGCCAAGTCAGATTGAGCCCAGACGGCGAAAAATACCTGTTGGCCTGTGCCCCAGCACTCAAAAGTTTGGAATCTGCCCATCAGCAATTGCAATCCGAAAAAAACGAGGCCCGGGGGCGTTTGCGTCTGGTCAGCTCGTTTGTGATTGGCAATGACCTCTTGAGCCCTGTTTTAAGTGGTTTTCACAGCAGCTATCCAGACATCCAACTCGAAGTTCTGCTCGAAAACCGCTATTTGGATTTGCTCAAAGAAGAAATTGATCTGGCTCTGCGGGTGGTCCCCCTGCCCGATTCCAGCTTTTTGGCCCGCAAAATTGCGGTGTTTAAATACCTGCTCTGCGCCAGTCCAACGTACCTCAAAACAGCCGGTTTACCTCTCAGCCCCGAAGATCTGCTTCACCACCGCTGTCTCTTGACCAGTTCTTCCAGACAAGCGGTGAGCTGGCATTTTGAAACAGCTGAAGGCGAACAGCGCAAAGTGCTCTTAAGCAGCTCATTTCGCTGTAATCATCTGGCACTCTGTCTGCAATTGGCGCAAGATGGCCAGGGCATTGCCCTGCTGCCCGATTTTATGGCCCGTCCCCATCTGCAGAGCGGTGAACTCATTCCATTGCTTGAAAACTGGACCTGCCAGTCCCGCACTCTGTATGCCGTCTACCCACCCCAACGCCAAACCCCGCTGCCCGTGCGCCTGTTTTTGGACTATCTCAGCCAGCATTTGCCCGAAGGTCTGACGGCTTAGCAAACTAAGCCATCAGCTTAATTGTTCCACCAGCCCCGAACTGCGCTGAACCTTGCGCAGAATCCCCGCCTGCAAAACGGCAATATCGCCCCAGATTTCGACCTGTTCGCGGGCGCGGGTCAGGCCGGTGTAGATCAGCTCGCGGCTGAGCAGGGTGTGCGGTTCAGGGGGCAGCACCAACAAAACCCGGTTGAACTCCGAGCCCTGGCTTTTGTGAACGGTTAAAGCCCAGGCCGTCTGGTGGGCCTTGAGCTGGGCCGGGCTAAAACTGCGCAAATGGCCCTCGGCATGGCGAAACCAAACGCGGGGGTTCTGGCCATCGGGGTTCCAGGTCAAGCCCAGATCGCCATTGTAGAGTTCGTGGAGATAGTCGTTTTCGCTGATTAAAACAGGCCGCAGATGGTACCAATTCTGGTAGGTGGGCAGAGCGCCACTTTGCAGCAGGGCCTGCTCCATCGCACGATTCACGTTCTCAACCCCCTGGCGCAGAGCCGCCAGGATGATCTGCGACTCCAGCGCGGCAAAGGCGACCTCGGGGCTGGTGGCCTGTAAATAAGGAGCATAATCTGGCAAACGTGCCAAACAGCCCTGTTCCAGTGTCGGGGGCAGGGGCCGAAGTGAGATATCTGCGTAAGTGGGATCTTTGAGCAAGCTCAAGGCCTGATCCGGCTGACCAGTATTCACGGCACGGGCCAAATGGCCGATGCCACTTTCAGGGCCAAAGCGGCGGCTGACTTGCAATTCAATCACACAATTGTGGAAGGGCTCAAGGCTGCTGTGGAAGGGCTCAAGGCTGCTGTGGAAAGGCTCAGGGCTGCTGTGAAAAGAGCCCGAGCTGGGCGACAGCGGATCACCCCCCAAAAGGGGGGCCAGGGCCCGGATCCGTTCAGGGGTAAAACTGGCAGCGGGAGCCGCTTGGCAAATATCCCCCAAGACACAGCCCGCTTCGACCGAGGCCAATTGATCGCGGTCGCCCAGCAAGACCAGCCTCGCATCGGGCCGCATTGCCTCCAGCAATTTGCTCATCAGGGCCAGATCGATCATCGAGGCCTCGTCCACAATCACCACATCCCAGGGCAGGGGGTGCCCCGCGTGGTGCACAAAGCGGTGGGAATGGGGAATATATCCCAAGAGCCGGTGCAAGGTCAAAGCTGTTTGGGGCCAATGGGCTTGCAATTCAGAGGGCAGATTGAGACCCGGCACATTCAGATCGAGCGACTGTTTCATGCGCGCTGCGGCTTTGCCTGTGGGAGCCGCCAAAACCACTTTGAGGGCCGGGTTTTGTTCCAGCAGCAAAGCCAAAATCCGGCTGACGGTGGTGGTTTTGCCTGTGCCTGGCCCCCCGGCGATCACCGTCAAATGGTTCAACAGCACATTGGCTGCAGCCACAGCTTGCCAGTCCACCCCTGCCTGCGACTGTGGAAAAAGCGTCAAAAAGCGCGAAACCAAGGGCTGCAGATCGAGCGACAGAGAGGCCTTGCCCCGTTGAAGCAGGATCTCAGCCAGACGCGATTCATACTGCCAATAGCGCTGCAAATACAGGCGCTGACCCACCAGAATCAAAGGAAGATAGTCCCCGGCCTGGCCCACAACCAAGGGATGGGCCCTCAAAGCCGCCTGCCAGTCGGCCAGGGGCGGATAAGTCAGCTCAGCCAGGTCACGCTCAAGACTGACCGGCTGTTCAGCCAAAATGGCCAGATCCGCGCAGGCGTTTTGGTTGAGTGTGGCTTCACTGGCCGCAACAGCCCCCAGCAAAAGCCCCAGGTCGTCGCTGCCTGCCAAGTCTGAGATCAGTTTGACAAAGTGATAGGTCGTGGCAAAAAGGCCTTCTGGCAAAGTCAGACTCATTTTTCTGCTCCAAAGCGATGTGAGAGTTCCAGAATCAGCCTGGGATCTGGGGCTTCAAAAAAGACCCCATTGCCCGGCAATACCGGATTCATGCCCCGCAGAAACAAAACCAGGGCCCCGCCCAAATGCTTTTCGGGGCTGTAATCGGGCAAACGGTAACGCAAATAGCGGTGCAAAGCGACCAGATAGAGATAATATTGCAAAGGGTATAAATGCTGGGTCAGCGCCAATTCCAGCGCCTCGGGCCGGTAGTCGCTATAGCGGCGGCCCAGCCAATTGGACTTATAATCGACGACATAATAGCGCCCTTGGTGTTCGCAGACCAAATCAATCACCCCTTTAAACTGGCCCCGCAGGGGGCGGTCATCCAAATCAGGCAAATGGGCCCAACGTGGGGAGCGTTGCAAGACCTGCATCAAGGCCTGAGAACGCAAGTGGCCCTGGATCGGAAACTGAAAGGCCAATTCGGGCAAGCGCCGCGCAGGTGCGATTTCAGCCAAGTTAAAATCCAGCGGTGTTAAAGGACTTTGCCAGATCTGGCCCAAAGCCGCCGCCAAAGGCGCCTGCCAATGGGCTTCGTAGCCATGGCGCAGCAGAGCCTGAGTTAACGATTCAGGCAACGATTCAGGTAACGATTCAGGCACAGGTTGCGGAATCAGCGTCTCCAAGAGCCAATGCAAAAAGGTCCCGTGGCGACCTCCACGGGGAAAATCCATCAGCGGGCCTTCTGCGGGTGCGTCAGAGCTGAGCGGAATGGCCTCGGATTCAGTTTGATCGCTTTCATCTTGCTGCTCTAACTGCTGCCAGGGCAATAAAAGCCCGGTTTCGAGCCCGATTTCGAATTGGGCCTGCAAGGCACTAAAACTGCGCGCCACCCGCACAGGCGGAATCCGGGGCGGGGCGGGCAATTGCAGCGTGTCAAGCACGGGGGCAGGCGGGGCCGGTACAGAATCTGCGCGCTGAAAATCGAGGGTTTGAATCTGCCAAGTGCCCTCACTGCGCGCTGCTGCCTCTTCTAATTGCGCCAACAATGCTGCGCCACTGTCTGCGGGAAACAAATGCCCCAGGGCCGAAAATTCCAATTGATTGGCCCAGCCCCAGGCCAGCCAAAGTTTGTAGCGGGCGCGGGTCAGGGCCACATAGGCCAGGCGCAAATCTTCTTGCAGCGCCTCAGCTTGTCTGAGCTTGGCCCTTTCGGCCAATTGCTCGCTGCCCAAATCCAGCAGTGGCTGGCGGGTGTCGGGATCATTCGCTCGCAATGGCGCATTGGCGTGGATTTTTTTGCCATCCCACAGATAAGGACAAAAGACCACAGGAAACTCCAACCCTTTGCTGCGGTGAATGGTGAGAATCTGCACGGCATGGCGATCGGTTTCGAGCTGCAAAAGCAAATTTTCCTGATCCAAGCGACCGGCCTGACGCTCCCGCGCCAGCCAAGCCACCAAGGCCTGCAAACTCGCATTCTGATTCAAGGCATAACTCTGCAATAATTCGCTCAAATGGCGCAGATTGGTGACCTGCCGCTCGCCCTCGGGACCACTTAATAAACGGCGATAGAGTCCTTGGCTGCTGACCCACTCGCTCCACATACGCGCAAAGCCGTGTTCGTACCAATTCTGACGGGCCAATTGAAAATGTGTCAGCCAATATTCCCAGCTCTGAGCAGGCTGAGTGGCGTGAGTGACGCTTGGCTCCCCCCCCGTTTGCGCTTCAGATTGAAGCAAATAGAGGTCTGTGGCGCTTAAGCCCACCAAAGGGCCCGCCAAGGCCTGTAAAACAGCCCCCCGCTGACTGGGCTGCAAAACCGCTTGGAGAAAGGTCTCCAACGCAGCGGCTTCGGGGCTGTTAAAAACCGTTTCTTGGGCATAGAGCACAGAGGGAATCCCCAAACGTTGCAAGGCTTCGCGTATCTGCTGCCCCTGGGCATGGGTGCGCACCAAGACGGCAATATCTTGGGCCAAAAGCGGCCGCAACATTTGGCTGTGGGCATCGTGGAGTTGGTATTGGCTCGCTGTGAGCATGTGGGCAATTTCAGCCGCCACAGCCCTGGGCAGTAAAAATTGCAATTTGTCTTTGGGCCAGGGTTTTAAATCTGCTTGGGTGGGAATCCAGGCAATTTCCAGGGGGGCATCCCCCGGAGGGGCTTGCCAATGCTCGGCTTTGGCCCCAGATGCCACGGACACAAATTCAATCGCAGGATCGGCAAACGGATGTTCGCGCCCAAAGACGACTTCGAGGGCCTGCAAGAGACTTTTTTGGGAACGGAAATTGGTGTCTAAACTTTGCAGCGCCCCCTCAGGCAGGTCTTTGCGAATCTCGAGATAGGCCTGGATATCCGCGCCCCGAAAGGCATAGATCGATTGTTTTGGATCACCAATCAAAAAAAGTGGCCCCTCAGGGTAAATCCGTTTAAAAATGGCCGACTGTAAGCCATCTGTATCCTGAAATTCGTCAATCAAAGCCACGGGAATGGCTTGGCGCAGGACCTCTGCCAGTCCATCTCCCTGCTCTGGGTCTTGCAAAGCCGTGTATAAATGCCAGAGCAGATCGTCAAAAGAGAGCTGCTGCCGGGCCTTTTTTCCCCGCTGCAATTGGGCCTTTACCGCTTGCATACATTGCCTCAGCCAGCGCAGGCGCAGGGCTTCTGAGAGGGGGGCCAAGGCCAAAGCAGCCGCTCGCAGGGCTTCAATGCAGGCAAAAAAGCTGTGCTCGGGCTTAAATGCGCTCTGTGAAGCGACGATCTGATCCAAGGCAAAATAGTTTAATTTGTGCTCGTCTTCAGGCAAATGGGGTTCGGGATGGGCAAAATAGCCATCCAGAGCCGTGGCTCGGCTCGGCAAAAATCGCAGCTGAAAGGATTTGCCTTTGAATTGGGAGGCCTGGGCCAAAATGTCGGAGCGCTCGCCGCGCCACAGGGCCTGGGCCTGAAAATACAGGGCCGAAAATGTGTCATGGGCCACCTGCCAATCGGCCCCCAAGCAGGCCTGTTCTGCCGTCTGCTCCACTTGGGTCTGGTGCAAAAGCCGAAGCCCGTGTAACCCCAGCAAGGGCAAGGCTTGATTCACAAGGCATTCAGGGCTCCAGCCCGCGTCCAAGATCGGCAATACCCGCTCCACTTCGGGCCTGTAAATCTGCTTGCGCCAAAAATCTTCAATCGCCTGGCTGAGCAAAAGCCGCTGGTCGGAAATCACCTCGAATTGCAGTGCCTGGGCGCTGCGCAGGGGAAAACGGCTCAAGGCCCATTGGCAAAAGGCATGAATGGTAGAAATGCGTGCCAGGTCCATATCTGCCAGGGCTTGGCGCAATAAACCCGCCAGAGTTGGGTCTGCCCGTTTGGGCAAGAGCCAGGCCTGAAAAAAGGGATCTTCGCTTTGACCGCGGCTCAGACAATCCAGCGCCGCTTTCAGGCGTGAGCGCAAACGGGCCTGCAATTCCTGGGTCGCGGCTTCGGTAAAGGTCACAATCAAAATCTCTTCGATTTTCAGACCGCGCTCCAGCAAGAGCCGCAGGCAGAGATTGACCAAGGTGTACGTTTTGCCCGTTCCGGCGCTGGCTTCGATCATCTGCAGCCCCTCCAGGGAAGCCGTGAGTAAATTAAAAGCAGGGGAACTCATAATCCCAGGGCCTCCAACCCAGCCAGGGGTGTCTCTTGCAAATGGCCTTGCAAGGGCAAATAAAGCCGCAGCAAAGTCTCTTCGGCCTCGGGGGCCTGAACCCAATCGGGAGAGAGGCACAGGGCATAATCCGCATTTTCAGATTCACCGCCAAAGACATAATTGCCCTTCCAGCGGTTTTCGGCAGCAAGACGGGCCTTTTCAGGGCCTTTTTCGCGGGCCTCAAAAAAGGCCCAAGCGCTTTCCAATGCCACAGGCAGGGGTTTTTGCAAGCCCTGTTCATAGAGTTTGAGGTATTGCTCCAGCAGGTACAACGCCTCGGGTACAGGGGTATAACTCAGATGGAGGGCTTGACCTTTGTTTAAGCCAATTTGTGCCACCGTTTGCGAACGTGTTTGCGAAAGGCCCAGGGCCCCCAAAAGCAGATGGTAAAGCCAGATCTGCAGCCGGTCAGAGGCTTTGATCCGCGAAAGCCTTGTAAAGATCAGCCCCTTTTCAAACAGGGGGGCCAATTCTCCCTGAATTTCCCAATCTCCCAATTGAAGCACAAAGCCTTCTGGGGCGAGAGGCGCGCCGGTTAAGTACCTGAGCTGTGAAGCCAAAGGGCTGACTTCGGCCTGAATCCGTTGACAGATTTGTCTGCCGATCAAGCCCAAAGGCAGGTGATTGCTGGCCTTTAAGCGTTCAAAAAAGGCCTCAGAGGCCTGCCCCTGCAAGAGCCAATTCAAATAATCTTCACGCAGACGCCAGATCTCCAGGGCATTGAGTTGAAAGCGTTCGTTTTGGACAGGTTGCCAGGCATTTTGCCACAGCGACAGCCCCAAGCGCTGCCTGAGAAAGGCCCTGGAGGGATGTTTAAAAAAGGCCAAAAACGCGTTCCAATCCAAGCTTTGGGGCCGCGCTCCCACTGTTTTGATTTGGGGCAAAGCGCGATCGACAAAGGGACGCGGCAAGACCTGTGCTGAAAGGTGTGGAGACAAGCGCTGGTTTTGCAAGGCCAATGCTTCTTCAAAAGCAGTTTGCGCATAAGCCGGAGCGGGGCTGGGCTGGGGCTGAAAATACCCCGACGCAAAGGGATGTAAAGGATGGAGCAGCACGGGAATTTTTAGGCTGCCTGTTTTTGCACAGGCCTGAACGGCATCTTGCAATTCGGAAATCAAGACCGAAGGAGGCAATTCCAGATTGTCTCGCACGCGCCGCCCGGTATAACTCAAGAAGAACCGATCCCTGGCCGAAAACAGCGTCTCTAAAAAAAGCTGCCGATCAGCCTGCCGCAACGAAGGGTCGCCCAAGCGAGGGGCCTCAGCCAGCAGGTTTAATTCATGGGCATGATCCGCTCGGGGCAAGACCCCGCTGTTCAAACCCAGAAAACAGATCACCCGAAAAGGCACCCCCCTCAATTGGGCGGGGGTGGCAAAGGTGATCAACCCTGTCGGAATGTCACGAAAAGACACTTGATGCCACTGTTTTTCCAAAAATGCACGCACGCCGCCCAGAGAAATGGCTTCGGGGGCCACGCCGACTAAGTCTTGCAAATTCGCCAATTGGGCCAAAAGCACATGCCACGGCCCGAGATCGCTGGGCAGCGGGCTCAGCAGACGCTGGGCCAAATGAGGCAGAATCTGCGCCCAGCGCTCAGGGGCCTGGGACGATCTCAAAATCTTAATGGCCTGTTCCAGGGTCTGGAAAAAGTCCAATAATTGCCCCAAGAGATGCACCGCATGGCCTTCCATGGCAGGATAGGGCAAAAGTCCGGCAAAAGGGGGCTGGCCTTCATCGTGCAGGGCAAAACCGAGCAAAAGCCGCTGCAAACCTTGCTGCCAGCTATTTTCACCAAAACGCGGCAAGTCGAGCTGAGAGCGGTGCTCGGCGTCTAAGCCCCAGCGAATTTCTACCGCTTCGAGCCATTGGCTGATCTGCGCGAGGGCCTCGGCATCAAAGCCAAAGCGGCGGGCCACAGGGCCCTGTTCTAAAAAGGCCAAGACCTCATCGCGGCTCAGGCGGCTGCCACTGAGTTCAAACAAACTGCGCAGGGCCAGCTGTGCGTCGCTGCGAAAATCATCCGGCGGGACAATCCGAAAGGGCAAACGCTCAGCGCTGCCCTTGGGGCGATAAAAAACCCCTTCTATCAGCGGCGCATAACTCTCCAAAGTGGGAATCAGCACGGCAATATCACCGGGCAATAAATTGGGCAGGGTTTCAAAACAAGACAATAAATAATTGTGCAAGACCTCCAATTCACGCAAAGGGCCGTGGGTCACATGAATTTGTAGACTGTCTGAATCGCTGGCCAGTTGTGCAGATGTTGATGTCAGCGTCTGTTCAGGCTCTTCGCCCCTGAGCTGGTCCTGCAAAGCCTGCAAAAGGGTCAATACAGGCGCTGGCACAGGCGCGGGCAAAGACACAGACTCAGCCCCGCGTTCAAGCAGCAAAGGCAGGGTCGTGAGCGGCTGGGTCAGATACAAACGGGTGGGAATCCACTTGGCCAAAGCCAGCAACAGCTCGCAGTAAAACGGGGGCAAATCTGTGGGTGCAAAGAGCGTCAGACGTGCAGGCAAACCCTTTGCAAATAAGGGCCCAGTTTGCCCCTCAGCGTGGGGTGGTTTTTGCAGGCGTTGAAGGATCTCAGCTTGCAAAGCTGCCCGGTGCAAAGCGCCGGCGCCAGAGGTCTGACAGAGGAAATGCCAAACCACCCCCGCCCAACTGCCATCGGGGGCCTGGCTCCATTCGCGTAAAAGCGCAGGGCGATAGAGGCTGAGTAATTCCAATTGTTCAGCCATGACTTGCGCCAATTGCATACGGGCCGAGGCCCCCGCATAGCGCAGCAGCCAATTCTGAAGCAGCGCCAAGGCAGGTTCTGCCAGCAGACTGTCCAGGTGGCGAAAGATCAGCCACAGGCTCTCTGTATAATCCAGACGCGGCAGAGGCAAATCGGGCAAGGGCAAATCGGACAAAACCAAACACGCCAATTCCCACAGACCGTCTTGGGGCAAAGCCACTTTGGCATGGCTCCAGACCCCGATTGTTTCAGCGAGGTGATTCTCCAGCCAAGACTTCATCCCGCCATGGGGCAAAAGCAGCCATTCAGGCGCAAAGGGATCCGCCAATGGCGCATTTAAAAGCGTCTGGGCCAAATCGTCGGCCAGCGCTTCCAAACGCGGATGAGAAATGATCTGCAGCTGCAAAGGCTTAGAGATCAAAGAGCGGGGTATTTTCGCCGCGGCTCAATTCTGAATAGCTCTCCCGTTCACGAATCACCGCAAATTCTGCCCCTTTCACCAGCACTTCTGCGGGTCGGGGATACGAATTGTACTGAGAGGCCATACTATAACCGTAAGCCCCGCTGCTCATCACAGCCAGCAAATCGCCGGGTTCCACGGGAGACAATTCGCGGTCGAGAGCAAAGAAATCGCCGCTTTCACAAATCGGGCCAACCACATCCACCACCCAAGGCTGTCCTTCGCGCTTTTTGACGGGTTGAATCGCCTGCCAAGCCTGATAAAGTGCGGGACGAATCAAATGGTTCATGCCCGAATCGACAATCACAAAGGTCTTTTCTTCGTGGCGCTTGAGGTATTGCACCTCGGTCAGAAGCAAACCTGCGTTGCCCACCAGCACGCGGCCCGGTTCAAAGATCAGGGTGCAGTCCAGGCCCTCGGTCTCTTCACGGATGCGTGCCGCATATTCATCGGGATGCGGGGGTGTTTCATCCTGATAGGGAATGCCCAAGCCACCGCCCAAATCGAGATAGCGAATCGGCAATTGGTACTGGTTGCGCAAATCGTGGATCAGCTCTTTGAGTTTGTGCAGAGCATCAACAAAAGGGTCGAGTTCGGTAATCTGCGAGCCAATATGGCAGTCCACACCATGTACGGCGATATGGGAGAGGGTTTTGGCCTTTTCAAACAGACGCAGGGCATCGTTGATGGCGATCCCAAATTTGCTCTTTTTGAGGCCCGTGGCAATATATGGATGGGTCTTGGGATCAATATCGGGGTTCACCCGCAGGGCCACACGGGCCTTGATCCCCTGTTGGGAGGCCACATGCTGAATCCGCTCCAACTCGCCTTCGGACTCCACATTAAACATCAAAATATCGGCCTGCAGGGCCATCGCAATTTCGGCCTCAGTTTTGCCAACGCCGGAAAAGACGATTTTTTGGGGAGCCGCTCCCGCTTGCATGGCCCGGTACAATTCTCCGCCAGAGACAATGTCGAGGCCCCCACCGCGCTGCAAGAAAATCTGCAATATGGAGCGGTTGGAATTGGCCTTCATCGAATAACAGATCAAATGGGGAATGCCTTCGAGGGCCTGGGCAAAGACATTAAAATGGCGCTCCAGGGTGCGATGACTGTAGACATAACAAGGAGTGCCGACCTTTTGGGCGATCTCGCTCAAGGCCACTTCTTCACAATACAATTCCCCGTGCTGAGTTTCAAAATAATGAATCGTCCGAACTCCTTCAAAAAAAGATCACTTTTCTAAAAATTTCTAAAAATTTTTTGTCTGGCTAGATTGTAACACGCAAGATACAATGTTATGATTTCTATAAGAAAGTTAAGTAAAGATTAACAAAGATTAAATCCAGTTAAATGAGGTTAAGAAAATATGTACGTTGGTTTAACTCCTTATCACGCCCGCATGGTTGCCAATAATGTGGATTATAACTGGAATGGCCGCATCGACAACCGCGAATTGGATTTTAAAAATGGCGCCAAACGCCTTGTAGACACAGACCGCAGCGGCTCTGTTAGCACCGAAGAATTGGCCCAGTCTCTGATGCGCGGCGATATTTATATTTCCAACGACCGCAAAGCTTATCCCGCTTATTATAGCCGCCCTGGTTTTGGCCAGCCTGGCTACACCAATCCCGGTTATGGTTATGGCCGCCCCGGTTACGGTGGCTTCCCTCCCCATCCCCGTTATCCCGGTAGCTATGCCCCTTATCCCCAGGCGCCTGGCTATCCCTACCAAAACCGCAATATCTCTTCAGGTGAAAACGCAGCAATCAGCACTGTTGTTGGCGCGGGTGTGGGTGCCGGTGTCGGTTATGCCGTCAGCGGTCCTGTCGGTGTTGCTCCCGGAGCCGCTATCGGTGGCATTATTGGCCTGATTGGCAGCCTCTTCGATTAATTAACACGTATTTTTTTAACCTCCCTGGCCTCTTTTATATAAAGAGGCCTTTTTTCATGGTATTTCCTTGTCAGCATTTTGGCTTGGTTATGGATTAATTTTTAATTAATTCTGGTTAAGCTCAGACAAGAGAGATCAGGCGCAATCAGATAATCTTTTTAATCACAGCCCTCAGGAGTCAGATAGAAATGCAAGTCAATCCCAATAAACAACCGATGAATATCACCAATAAAGGCCCTATCAAAGCGACTGAAGCGGTCAATCAAGCATCTGAAGCCACAGCAGCCCAGGCCAAAAAGCTTGATTTGAGCAATATGGAAGATCATCACAGCCATTCCATTCTGCCCGGTGGCTGTGTCATTCATCCCACGGCCCCACTGTTTAAAGGCCCTGAAACCATCATCGAAAAGACCCTTGATCGCTCTCTGGGTAAGTATCCAGGTGCCCAACAAAATGCCTTGGAATCCTTCCATAACCAAATTGACAATATGACCCCCGGTGAACTCGATGATATGAAAGACGCGATCGTCAAACGCATGTCCAGTCCTGACAGCTCACAACGTGAACGGGATATGTTGCAGAAAATGTATGAAATAACAGATGCCGTTGCAGAAAATCGTTTACCTCCGCATGTGGGTATCGGTAACAACATTGATTTCGTCAAACCTTTTCCTACCACCCCTGGCAAGCCTTTTCCGACCATCCCTGGTTTGGAAAGCCGTTTTGAGGAAGAAGCTCGGGCTTTCGGACATGAACTAAAAAAATTGGATTAATTCCGCCAAATTGAACAGCCGCTCAGAAGAGCGGCTGTTTTTTCTTGGTTAAACATCCAGAGAAAAAGCCCCGGTTCTAGCCAACCGGGGCCTTAGAGCGAATCAGGACTTAAAACAATTTTTCAGGCGACCGCTGTGCGGTCCTCAATTCGTTGCGCAAGATCGCGATTGAGGGGGTCGAGACCCTTGGCGACTTCAAACATCTCTGAAGCAGAGGAGTCATCCCCCATCTTTTGGTAGGCGCAGGCCAAATTATAGGCCAAAACCGGCGATTTTTTGTCGTAGTCACAGGCCGCTTCATAAAAGAGCGTTGCGGCTTCATAATCACCGTCTTGATAGGCTGCGAGCCCTTCTTCAGACAGCATTTTGGCTGCACCCAGATGGGCAGGGTCATCGGTTTCGAGTGTCACCGCTTGGACGGCTTGCGTTCCTTGCGTGGCTTTGGTCTTGCCTGTTTCAGTCAAACGTGAACCAAAGCTGATGTCTTTTTCCGCAAATGCGTAAACCCGAGAACCTGCACCACTCACATCGGTGGTGTCAGCGAGGGGAGCCTCTGGGGTAGCGGGGGCCTGAACCGCAGGGGCTTCTGGGGCTGTTTCTGATCCGGGTGTAGCAGAGGCAGGTATGGCAGAGGCAGGAGTAGCCGGGGCTGCAGATTGCAGACCGCTCTTCTGATAGTGATTATCAAATGGGGTATTTGTGTTTACATTCAAACTCATAACAGCATTCCTTTGATGCGAATAAATCGCTTTACCTCTGTTTGTCTCTGAGAATGATATACCCAGGCCTTTTTATTTTTATGCAATCCTTGGGATTTTCCAGAGAAAAAATTGTTTAATTGCGTTCTGTAAATTGTCCACGTAAATCGCTCACTGCGTTTGAGGGGCTAAGCAGGGTATCCAAACAACGTGAGAGCGGCAGTGCAGGATTTTTTTTGCGAAAAGAACGAAATTCCTGAATAAAACTTTTATAGTCTCCGGACTGGACTTTGTTTTTGGTTTGCAACATGGTGTAAAGCTCCTTCTGGTGTTAAAAACCGCTAATCATCGTACCACGTTTTTTGTGCAAATTGACGTGAGAAACGACCATTTAGATTATCTGACCCAGCACAATCAGAGACTTGTTTTAGGCCTGAGTAAGCATTTCGAGGCTTAAACAAAGATAATGAAAAATTTATTTTATGTTAACTCAGGCTTAATTTTAGAGGCGTCAGTTTCAGGGGCACAACAGGGATAGATAAGACAAGTAAGATTTAATTTTTTGAGGTATCTGCCATGAGCTTCTCGATCTCGAACAATCCCATCGCCAAGTTTTTTGGTTCTGCGGGCACGTCGGTGACCCCTTCGGCCACCACAGCACCGGCTCCCAACACACCGACCATGCCCAGCGACAGCGTCCAGCTCTCAAATGCCTCCACCCAACCCATGGAAGCCGGTTTTTTCAAAAAAGTCGGGGATGTCTTTGGGGAAACCTTCAGCGATCTGGCTTATAACATGAACATGGGTGAAACCTATCGCCTCGTCGACCGCGAGTTCCGCCAAGTGGATATCAACCAAGACGGGCAATTGAACCACGGCGAATTTACGGTGGCAACCCTCAATCCCTTTGAATTTCAAAATGCCGATCGCAATTACGATGGCCGTGTAACCATGAATGAATACGCCAAATACCGCAAAGAGCGTCTTGAAGTGACCTTCAAACAAAAAGACGCCAACGCTGATCGCTTTTTAAACGTGACTGAAATCGGTGCTGTGGGCCGTTATTACCTCGCCAACCGCGATCCCCGTGTCGACCTCAACGGCGACGGCATGATGAACAAACGCGAATATGTACGCGCTCAGCTCACCCTCGGCATCAGCATCCGCGATATTCTCGGCTTCTAATCTTACTTAACCTATTCTGGCAGATACAAACAAAGCCCCTGGTGAAATTCACCAGGGGCTTTTCGCTGGGGAGAGGAAGCCTTTCAAGGCCTTCTCTCCCGGCGTTTAAAATTTAGAAGCGGAAACGCAGATTCAGTTCGCCACCGATATCACCAAAGATGGTGTTACTGCCAGCATTCATGTAACGGGTGTCTTTATAACCCAGTTCCACAGAGAAGGTGCTGTAAGCAGGGATGGTGATACCCAGGAAAGCGTCGTTCTTCCACTGCAGATTGTCGCTGATATTACCAGTCTGACCAATGAAATAGGTGAAGGCGTCACGGGCGACAATGCTGAACCAAGATCCGATCGGGATCTCGAGGTCAATCCGACCACGGGGGCCGTGATTGGCGTAGCTGTAGTTCACACCGAAGAGCTGCAGGTAGTCGTAACCCACACCCACCAAGAGACCGACTTCCTGGGCAGAACCCTGAAGTTTCCAGAGTAAACCGCCACCAGCGGTCAGACGGGAGTTGAGATCGGTGGTCTGTTTTGTGCCATCGGGCAGCAATTGGTTGGCTTTGAATTTGCCACCCCCTTCATACATCATCCAATCACCGTGCAGGTCAATCCCGAAGTGATTGTATTCATTGGCGCTCAGGGGAGTCCAATCCAAGCTGGCGTTGGGGCCATAGAGAAAGCCAATATCATTGGGGTTGGTCGCGGTAGCCACGTTGGAGACTTTGAAGTCGCCGCCGAGACGGATATCCAACTTCTTGACGGGAACTTTGGTGGCCACAGGCACAGGGGTTGGGGTCGGAGCGGGGGTCGGTTTGGCCGTAGGTACAGCCGTGGGAACGGGGGTCGGAGCCGGAGTCAGGGGGATCAGGTAGGTATCCACATAGCGGATAAATTCGCGGATTGTGGCTGCCGCTTCGTAGCGGGTTAAGCGCTTGCCGCCGCGGAAAGAAGCGTCCGGGTAGCCATCCATGATTTGGTATTTGTCGATAATTTCGTTGACAGCTTTGGTGGCCCAATGATCAGCGGGCAAATCCTGGATTTGGCTGACGCGGTCGCGGCGGGCCAGTGCAGGAGAAGTGCCTTTGCTTTCGAGCAGTGTGAAATAATTGTACATTTCGAAGGCAATTTCATAGCGGCTGATGGGCTCATCGCCCATGAAGCGCTTGCCGGGCATGGGTTGCATAATACCGTATTCATTCACAATCGCATTGACGGTTGTGGCATGGGCTGCGTCGACATCGGTCATTTCAGCATCATTTGCATCACCGAGCTTGCGCAGGTCTTTGCCGCTGATAGATTCGAGTTTTTTCACAGCGTTGTGGAAAATTTGAGCCAATTCATAGCGGGTCATCAAATCATTGCCTTTGAACTGATTGGCTGATTTGGGGGTCATAATGTCGAGTTCTTCAACCAGTACTTTAACGGCGTTATAGGCCCAGTGATTCGTGGGGACATCGGTCAGGTCTTCGACATTCATAGCGAGTTGATAAGAAGCAGGAGCGGCATTGTTTTGAGCAGAAGCCAGGCCGACTGGCAATGTGACCAGGATCGAACTGGCCATCAGGATTCCGAGCATACGTTTATTCATTAAGTTGTGCCTCCATGGCATTGATGAAATATTACAAGTCTTAGAACAATCATGGAATATGTGGGGGTAGATACAACTCTTGTTTACAAAGAACAACTATGGCATCTACCTAATAAATACCATTTTAACGGAATTAGCGTTGAGTTGGTGACAAGCAGAGAAAAAGCTATGTAGCCGGGGGCTCTATCTTGATCAGATACGTATTCACATAGAGGATAAAGGCGCGAAGAATGGCCGCTCCTTCATAACGGGTAAGGCGCTTGCCTCCCCGAAAAGAACCGTCTGGATAGCCATCCATCACTTGGTATTTGTCGACCATCTCAGTCACGGACTTGACGGCCCAATGATCCGCTGGCAGGTCTTTTATTTGACTCGCACGGTTGCGCCGAGTGGGGGCAGTACCTGTGCCCAGACCTTCGAGTAACGTAAAATAATTGTGGAGTTCGTAGGCAATTTCGTAACGGTTGAGGGGATCTTCTCCCCAGAATTTCCGCGCAGGCATCGGCAACATGATTTGGTAATCGTTGACAATGGCATCGACAGCCTCTTTGTGGGCCGGTGCCACATCGACAAATTGGGTCGGGGGAGGGCCTCCTACTTTACGCAAATCTTTGCCGCTGGCCGCTTCCAGTTTTTTGACCGCCCGATAAAAAATTTCAGCCAGTTCATAGCGGGTCAATAAATCATTGCCCTTAAATTGGTTGGCGGTTTTCAGCGGCATGATTTTTAAATCTGCCACCAAGACTTTCACGGCTGGATAAGACCAGTGATCCTTGGGCAAATCCAAGATATCGTCGGGATTAATTACAGATGCCAATTGATAGCTTTGGGGCTTTGCCAGGGCTGCATCCCCGCTTACAGGCAAAAACGACAGCAGCACGGAAACACTTAGACAGATCTTCAACATATGTTTATTCATTTAATTTAGCCTCTTGTCATGGGTATCGTACCGCTAACTGAATACTTAAGTGTATTTTCACGCTGTTTTGCTCAAAAATATTTTCCTGCCAAGCAGCAAAAATAGTTTTAAGATTGCAAGCGTGAGGCCAGAAGATTGGCCATATACTGAAACTGGGTTTCGACAAATTGCTGAATCAAATCAGAGAAGGGGTGAACCTGGGTAAATTCAGTCCGGCCAAAGAAGCGCCCGAGATGGATTTGGTATTGCATTTCCAGCTCTTTGACGTCACCACTGGCAGGATCGGTTTCTGTGATCGAAAAGGCCTGTAAATGTTCCAGCATCAAGGCATAGGCAAAGTCAAAGATATAGGTGTGCTGCAAGGGTTTGAGTTCGCGCACCAACGACTCCAATTCCTGTCCCCAGAGCGGCCCAATATGCTCACGCACCTCGGCAGAGGCCGACCACAGCCAAGCCAATCGCGTATCAAAGGTCAAAAGCCAGTTTTTATAGACCTGAACCCGCTCAGCCTGTTCCATTTTGCGTTGAATCGCAGGCACAGAGCGCACCTGTACTTCGTTTTCACCGGCAAAAAAGCCCAAATCGGTATTGGGGGCACATTCCAGCAATTCAATTAATTCCCGTTCATCCCCTTCATCGACAGCCTCAGAGCCGCTTAAGAAGACACTGAGAATTTTTTGACCGGCGCTGACTTTGCCCTGCAAAGGGGATTCGGGATAGACATAGATCACCATCGGAAACCAGCCATCGTAAGTGGCATCATAACTCATGGCAACGATCAACCCCAGGGTTGGGATGAGCTTGATCAGACGCACCACATCTTCGCGGGGCACCACCGCTCGGGCCTGGGTAATCCGTTTCAAACTCTCTTTGGCATAGCTGTTCTCTGCATCAAATTTGAGCACCTGCTCAAAGACCTCGGTCGCCTCCTGGGGGCGAAAACTGGTCTCATACAACATGCCCAAAGTCAGCAAACTGGTCGTATCTTTGCGGTTTTCTTTGATCGCTTGGCGGTACTCACGGATGGCAAAGCCATAAAAATTGAGCTGGGTATAAATATAACCGAGATTGGCGTAAATAAAGGCTTTAATCTCAGGGGGTTGATTGAGTTTGAGCGCACGGCGAAATTCGGCAAGAGCAGTATTGGTCTCACCCAATTGCAAATAGGCCTGGCCCAAATTCGGACGGACCTGGCGCTCCATATCGGCAGAGTTATCGATCTCCAGCACTTGCATAAATTTTTTAATCGCCGTGTCGGGATGGTTATTTTTGAGGGCCGACAGGGCGATATTAAAACTGCTGCTGGCATCTTGGGTCTGTTCCACCAACTCAGAAATATTTTTCTTGAGGTGGGCCTTTTTTTCGACAGCTGCCGCGAGGGGATTGTTTTCGTATTTACTCATCTTCTTATTTTAAGCCCAGAGGGCCTTTACTGTCTGCCCCCGTACAGACAAAAGCGACAGACAAAAGGTGCAGGCAAAAGTCTCAGACGTCAGCTTTGCCACTGCGGCCTCTATAACTTTGGTTCAAAGGTCTTTTGAAATTGAAAGGAATCCCATGGCAATCAACAACAATCCCATCAAGTCAACCGTTGAGACGTTTAAACAAATGAACCAGGTTGTGAAAACAACGGTAGAAGCAACTGCCGATTTATTTCACGATGCCGACGGCGACAAAACCGATCTGGATGATATCAAACGAGAAGCCGGAAAACTTTCAGGGGGAGAACAAGTGGCCTTAACCGTGGGCACAATTGCCACTGGGGGTGCCTTGCCTGTGCTCTCACTTCTCACTGAAGGCGCAGCCACACTCACCAATAAAGCTGGTGAAGCCGTCAGCAAAGCTGTCAAAGACAAATACAGCAATCCCCCCGAAAAACCCCTGGCGGATAAACTCGGCAAAGAGCTGAAAAAAGCCGGCGACAAAATCGAAGAAGCCGTCGATGATCTCAAAGATGGTCGCACCTATCGGGACGTTAAAAAAGAAGTTAAACGCGGTATCCGCGACAATTTCACCGAACAGACCCCACTTCAAAAAGTGGGCAGCCAGCTCAGAGATGGATTTGAAGATGCCATCGACAACCTCTCAGATATTGTCGATGATATCCAAGATGGCCGCATGGAGAAAAAAATTCGCAAGGCCTTTGACTAATTATCTTTAACTGCATCTGGTAAGATATTTTAATACATGCCCTCGTAGCTCAGTGGATAGAGCACCGGTTTCCTAAATCGTAGGTCGCAAGTTCGAGTCTTGCCGGGGGCGTGTTCCCATTTTTTGTTGGTTCTTTTGCAGATAGAGCCAAAACAGCCCCAGGGCCAAAAGCAATGTGGGGACAAGCCGCAAACAGCCGTGCTGCCAGACCATGCGCAAAGCCCCAGCATGTAAAAAACCACTGGCTGCCCGCTGCCAAAGTATCATTCCCAAACCAGCGGACAATCCAACCAAAAGTCCCACGGTCCGCAGGGCCCCCTTTGTCGTCTTTGACCTCGAAGCAAAAGGAGCAGAGCTTGCGTTCATGCGGCGGGTTAGCCATGGGCCAGCTTGCAAGGTCAGGCCAACCAGGGCTCCGGGTTTGAGCCATTCTAAAGCCAGGATCAAAGCCATTGGCCAAGCGGGTTCCAAGCTTTGGGTATAACGCTCAAAAAACAGGCTTTGCAGCATTGTGACAGCGGTCTGGGGCAAAACACGGACCTCCTGAAAGAGAAAAAAGGGCAGCCAAAGTCCCTCTGCCGGAGCCTGAATCAAAAGGGGCAGGGCGTGAATCAATGTGACACTTTCGTGAGCCAGCCAAAAACAGGCAAGCAGCGCCAATGTTTGCCGCCAAGCCACTGCTTGAGACGCTTGCAAATGGGTCCGCAAACTGAGCAAAAACACCCCTCCCAAACAGAGCAAAGCCGCCTGAGAAGTTGGCAGCCAGTGCAACTGACCGGCCAGCAACAGCCCCCCTACCGCGCCCGAGAGAAAAATCAGTTCGCTCCAACTGTGACGCCGCTGCCAGAACAAACAGAGAGCCAGTCCAAACCACGCCCAGGCATAGATTTCTGTGGCCAGGCTCAAGACAAATTCGTGCCAGACCGCAGCAGGGGTATGCAAATCTTGAAATTGTAATGCCAACCATGCACTGGCAGCGTTTAAAAGCAGTGGGTCGCGCATTTCTGTCTGGTGGCTGGAAAGGGGAGAGACAAACAATGGGACTTTACAACCCCGCTGCGGAGGGGGCAATTTGGCCCTGAGTTGTCCAGGGGGATGAAAGGCCTCATATTGCCCCAACCCAAACCAAATCTTGCAGGGCACTGGCCCTGAGGCTTCGGGTTCCATGCCCAAAACCACCCCACCCTGGAGGCGGGAATCCGCTTCTAAGGCCTGAATTACGGCAGTGCCCCCCATTGAGTGCCCAGCCAGAGCAATGCGGTTATTGTCAACCCCCGGCAATTGGCGCAATTGGCCAATGGCCGCCAGAGTCTCGTCTAAATTATCACTTTCAGACTCGGGGCGGGGGTCCGACTCGCCATAGCCACCGAGATCGAAGATCAGCACCACCCGGCCCTGCCGCGCCAAAACACGGGCAAAAAAGGCCATGTATTCGCGCTGAACCAAAACCCCATGGACCAGCACCACTCCCGGCAAAGCGCGTTGGCCCGTTTGGGCTGGCCGAAAGACCGAAGCCTGGATCTGGCGTTGCCCGCCCGCGACAGAAATAGTCAATTCTTGCCGGGAATAGGCTTGGCCCGGCTGAAAAAGGGCAATACCCAAAGCCCCCAATAAGAGCCCCAAAAGACAGATCACCCAGACCCCCAAAAGGGGCCTAAAGGGCAGTTTTAAGGAGAGTTTTAACAGGGGATTTTGCAAGCGAACACTCCGGAAGTTATGCTTTGCCCTTCGGCCTGTTATAATGAGGGGCAACTGGTGTGCCTTCATTGAAGCACATATCCTATCCCTTCAGAGACGGAGTAATCAGCCCCCATGCAATACCAGTTGGCACAAGCCCCCCCCCATACCCCCGAATCACCTGCACATTCCACCCCTGGTCACACGACCCAGGCCCACACCGCCCCCAGCGGAGGGCACCACACCGATCTCAGCTATTGGAAAAACATGGGCACAGGGGCCGTGATCTTAAATGTCGCTCCCTTTGTCGTGCTTTTGCTGATGATCGCCATTTTGCCACTGACTTCCAAGCTCAGCCATTGGTGGGAACACAACAGCAATAAATTACTCGTGGCTGGCATTTGCGGACTGATTGGCATTGGTCTCTACGTCGCTCCGACCCACGATCTGGTCAAAATTTTTCACACCTATGTCGAATATGTGGCCTTTATCGCCCTTTTGGCCTCGCTTTTTATTGTCAGCGGCGGGATCCATATCTCAGGCGCCTTTGCGGGCTCGCCCAAGGTCAATACAGCCTTTATGGCGATTGGCGCTGTGCTGGCAAATATCACCGGCACCACAGGTGCCAGCATGCTATTGATCCGTCCCCTGATTCGCGCCAACCAGCACCGCGAACACAAAACCCATATTTTCATCTTCTTTATCTTTATTGTCGCCAATTGCGGCGGCCTGCTCACCCCCCTCGGCGATCCTCCGCTTTATCTCGGATTTTTGCGTGGCGTGCCTTTTGCCTGGACCCTCGGTCTGCTCAAAGAATGGGCCTTTGTCATTGGCACTTTGCTGGTGGTCTTTTACCTGCTCGACAGCGCCATGTACAAAAAAGAAACCCCAGAAAACAAAGATGCTGTGGCCCAACAGGCCACTGAAACCGTCGCAGGCAAAAAATTGCATATCGAAGGCAAGTTTAACCTCGGCCTGCTCCTGGGTGTGGTCGGTGTGATTCTCGCTTCCGGTTATCTGGTTTTCCCGCTCTTGAGCCAAGCCCTGGGCCACGAAATGGGCGATCTGGGCTCCAAGGCCTTTCAGATTATTGCGATGGGTTTGATTGCCCTGGCCTCGTTTAAATTGACCCCCAAAAAGATTCACGAAGTCAATTCGTTTTCGTTTGTGCCGATTCTCGAAGTGGCCTGTCTGTTTGTCGGGATCTTTGGCGCCATGATTCCCGCCCTGACCCTGCTCGAAGCCAAAGGAGCGTCGATGGCCATCTCTGCCCCCTGGCAGTATTATTGGGTTTCTGGGATTCTGAGTGGTTTTCTCGACAATGCCCCCACCTATGTGACCTTCGTGACGCTGGCCGCCAGCAAAACCGGTTTATCCGCCGACAATTTGCTGCAATTATCACTGCAACAGCCGCATTTATTGGCAGCGATCTCCTGCGGCTCGGTGATGATGGGCGCGCTTTCGTATATTGGCAATGGCCCCAATTTTATGGTCAAAGCCATTGCTGAACATGCCCGCATCAAAATGCCCTCCTTTGGGGGTTATATGGTCTGGTCTGGCATGATTTTGGTGCCGATCTATATTTTGACCACCTTTTTGTTTTTCCTGAAGTAGCCATGGCAGAGGCTCAAACAGACGGAGCCTTTCCCTATGATCAGGTTGCTCCCGGCCAGGTTTGGTCGCAGGCCTGCTCTCCCGCAAGCGGAGACAACCTGCCCGCCTGGCCGGGTTTGGGTTTGGAAAAACAAGCCTACATCACCCCCTTCACCCGGATTGTCTCGGTGGGCAGCTGTTTTGCCCATGCCATTGCCCACTACCTGCAAAAGGAAGGGTATCACTACCTGGTCACAGAGCCCGGCCCCCCTTGGCTTTCGGCCGAACAGTTAAAGGCCTTTCAATATGGTCTTTACTCGGCCCGCTATGGACATGTTTATACCGCTTTGCAGCTCCAGCAGCTGATTTTCAGGGCCTGGAAGCAATTCAGCCCGAGAGACGATTGCTGGCAAGGGGGCGACGAAGCACAGCCCCATTGGCTCGATCCCTTTCGTCCCCGCATTCAGCCGGGGGGGTTTGTCTCCCCCGAGGCCATGCAGGCCGATCGGCAGGGCCATTTGGCGGCTGTCAAAAGCGCCTTCAGCAGTGCAGATCTGGTGATTGTGACCTTGGGGCTCACTGAATGCTGGCGCTCCCGTTTGGATGGTGCCGTTTACCCGGTTTGTCCGGGCCGGGGCCTGGGACAATTTGACTCCGAGGCCCATTTTTTTGAGAATTTGGCCCTGCCCCAGATCGAAGAGGCCCTCAGGGTCAGCATCTCTTTTTTGGCCCAGATCAATCCCTCCCTGCGCTGGCTCTTGACCCTTTCGCCGGTGCCTTTGGCGGTAACCGCCGAAAAAAAACACGTACTCGAAGCCACGGGCTATTCCAAAGCCGTTCTGCGGGTCGCAATTGAAAATATCTGCCGGGAATTTCCCCAAGTGGATTATTTCCCCGCTTATGAATGGGTGATGTTTGACCGCCAAAATGCCTTCGAAGCCAATGGCCGCCAAGTGCGGGCCGAGACCGTTCAAGCGATCATGCAGCGCTTTGAAGCTGGGTTTGTGTTGGAACGTCCACAACAGCCTCATGTGCCAAAGTCAGAACTGGATTTTAAAATTCAGCCCTGTGATGAAGAAGCCTTGCTCAGCTTACTGGATGGTGATTTTTTGGAATGAGCGCCTGGGTGTCAGCGCAAAAAACAGATTCAGCCCGCTTCAGAAACTGAAGCGGGCTGTTGCAAGAAGGGGTGTTTAGACCCCGCCACCTTGGGAGTTGCTGTCGAAAAAGCGCTCAATCACGCTGGTGACTTTGTCGGAGACGGTGGCACGCAGACCAGAGTAGTGGTAGAGCGTATCTGCCAGGGCAAAGCCAATGGTACCCGCAATTAAGCCCATGGTGCCCATGGTAAAGCCTGAGGATTTGGCCATCATGCCCACAGCCAGACCGGCACCGGCACCGGCGGCCAAACCACCCACAGCCCCGCCAAGAATATCTGCAGAGACATTGCCACCTGCACGGGCCACGTTGA
Source organism: Candidatus Blackallbacteria bacterium (assembly GCA_051715345.1). Classification (GTDB taxonomy): domain Bacteria; phylum Cyanobacteriota; class Sericytochromatia; order UBA7694; family UBA7694. The sequence goes on along the minus strand of JBPXJQ010000016.1, from coordinate 4,363 downwards.
TTTCGCCTTGAGCGAGGTGAAAGACGTTGCGGGCTGCAGAGACCACACCACCGACCAGGGCGCCTTTGCCCATGGTGCGCATCATGGTGCTGCCCATCACGCCGGCAGAGGAGGCTTCGTTGTTTTGAATCGTGCGGAATTCGAGTTGTTGAATCGCGGTTTTAGAGGCCATGCGGCCCACAATCAAGGATTTAAGTCCGATCTCAACCCCATCCATGACCATATTGGGGGAGAGCTGGGGCGAAGAGGCAATACTGACACCGCCACCGGGAGTGGTGGTCGGAACGGTGCCGGGGAAGCCCATATTATAGGGATTGTAGAGGGGGGTTGTTCCTGCCTGCATTCGGCGATCCTTTTCTTTAATTTCAGATTATCTTAATCTTCTTATCGTTTATTTAATCATGAAAGTGACGAATTTAATCTTATGTTTTGGTTAAGACGAGTTGAATGTTAATATAAGATTTGGTGATCAAAGATTCTGTTCCCCAAGAGAGAGGGAACAGCATAGGGAACAGCAAAGGAAACACATGAAAAAACCGCTTGAAACCTGGATCTGCAATGCCCTGATCGTGACGCAGGATGAAAAACGCAAAGTCTTATACGGCCATTTACAAATCCTCGGCGACCGAATCGGCAAAATCACGTCCTCGAGCCGTGCGATTCCAGCCGGAGCCAAAATAGTGGATGCCCAAGGTCTGGCTCTTTTGCCTGGTTTTGTTCAGCCCCATATCCATCTCTGCCAGACCCTCTTTCGCCATATGGCCGACGAATTGGAATTGCTGGACTGGCTTTCAGAGCGGATTTGGCCCTTTGAAGCCGCCCATACCCCCGAGACCCTGACCCTCAGTGCCCAATTGGGCATTCAAGAGCTGCTGGCCTCTGGCACGACCTGTATTCTGGATATGGGCACCGTCAAACACACCGAAGCGATCTGCAAAGCCGTCGAGGCCTCAGGCCTGCGCGCCAGTCTCGGCAAATGCCTGATGGATCACCCCGAGACCAACCCTGTTTACCTGCGTGAGTCCACCCAAGCGGCCTTAAAAGAGGCCAAAGCCCTCTACAAAAACTGGAATGGAGCTGCAAACGACCGCATTCGCATTTCTTATGCCCCACGCTTTGTGATCTCCTGCAGCGAGCCCCTGCTCAAAGAAGTGGCCAAATTGTCCAAACAGCAGGGTGCTTTGATTCACACCCATTCCAGTGAAAACCGCAAAGAGGTGGAATGGGTTCACGCCCTGGTTGGCATGGACAACGCCGCCTATTTGCACCACATTGGTCTGATGTCGGAGCGTTTGGTCTTGGCCCATTGTATCTGGTTGTCTGACGAAGAGATTGGGCTGTTTGAAAAAACCGGCACCCATATCACCCACTGCCCCAGTTCCAATCTCAAATTGGCCTCGGGCCTGGCACAGGTACCGCAATTATTGGAAAAAGGCATCAATGTAGGGCTGGCCGCTGATGGTGCGCCCTGTAGCAATACCCTGAATATGTTTCAAGAAATGCGCCTGGCCGCCCTTTTGCACAAGCCTGGCAACGGCCCGCGCAGCATGCCCGCCTCATTGGTGCTGGATATGGCCACCCGCAATGGTGCCAAGGCCCTCAATTGGTTTGATCACATTGGCTCGCTCGAAAGTGGCAAAAAAGCCGACCTCTTTGCGGTGGATCTCTGGGGCCCTTCAAATCTGATCCCGGCAGCCAAAGGTCCATTGCCCAGTCTGGAACAGATTGCTTCAGCCCTGGTCTATGCAACCCAACCCTCCCAGGTCGCTTGGACGCGGGTCGATGGCCAAGTCGTGGCCCGCAAAGGCAAAGCCCTCAAAATTCCGGCCCAGGCCCTGACCCCTGAAAAGGTCCATGCTGCCCAGCGCGAAATTCTGAAACGTGCAAAAGAGTTTGAATCGCCTTGACCAGATCCAGAGCATCAGGGATAATAGTCTTGCACGTCTACGATGTGCGGGAGTAGCTCAGTTGGTAGAGCATCTGCCTTCCAAGCAGAATGTCGCGAGTTCGAGTCTCGTCTCCCGCTCTGGCAGTTCCCTGACGGGATATCTGACTGGCGCCTGTAGCTCAGCGGATAGAGCAGCGGTCTTCTAAACCGCTGGTCGCAGGTTCGATTCCTGCCAGGCGCGTGCCCCAACACCGTGGTGGGTGTAGCCAAGTGGTTAAGGCGCCGGATTGTGATTCCGGTATTCGTGGGTTCAATTCCCATCATCCACCCCTCAACGAAGTGGCGGAGTGTTATGCTGCAACTGGAAGTCAAACCGGGATATCTGGTTTACTTCTATCGCTGCATTCACTCCGTCGATTTCTTTTTGCGCAGGTTATTGCCCACTCTGCCCAATCGCTTTTGTGTCGATCTCGGGGCCGCAGATGGCCAACATGGCTCAAATACCTTTTTGCTGCTGCTCAATGGCTGGCAGGGCTTGGCCATCGAAAAAGACCCCCCTTCCTTTGGCAGCATGAAGCAAATCTATCAAGAATTGGGTCTCAATGCCCAATTGCTCAATGAGAGCATTACTCCCGAGAATATCTGCCTCTTGCTGGCGACCCAGGCGGTTCCCGCTGATTTTGCCTTTCTCAGTTTGGATATCGACTCCTGGGATTATTATGTGCTCAAAAATCTGCTTCAGCACTACCGGCCAGTTTTGATCTGCACCGAGATCAACGAAACCATTCCGCCCCCGCTGCGTTTTACCCAAGCCGCTAATGCCGATCCCGATGCCCAAGCCCATTTTTTTGGCTACTCTTTGGCGCTTTTAAGTGATCTGGCCCAAGCAAACAACTACGATCTGGTGCGCCTGGATTTTAACAATGCCTTTTTGCTGGCCCGAGAATACAACCACTTCTGGCCAGCCCTCAGCGCCGAAGCTGCTTATGTGAATTATCGCCAAAACCCACGCCCAAAATACAATGCAGATATGGAAGAACTGCTTGCGCTGCCCCCTGACCTTGCTCAGACGTTCATTCATAGGCATTTTGCCCGATTTCAAGGCAAGTATCTGCTTTCGTGGCCTTAAAAGCAAAAAGCAGATTTTTTTGACAGCGATTGGCAAAATGGATTAAGATAGACAATAAGTTAATGTAGCAATATAAATGTTAATTGCTAGAATACGTTTATAACTCTGTTTAAACGTAGGCTTATACGACATAGACTGAATAACAATTGGCTCAAGGATGAGTCAATTCTACGCACTTCTGCTTGATGTTTCACGGAGGAAACAGGCATGGCGATCCGTATCAATACCAATTTGGCCTCGCTCAGCGCACAGCGCAATCTCGGGACCAGCAATCAACAGCTCAACAAAACCCTCGAACGGCTCTCTTCAGGCCTGCGCATCAACCGCGCGGCCGATGACGCTGCCGGACTGGCTGTCTCCGAAAAGCTGCGCACCCAGATCAAAGGCTTTAACCAGGCCACCGCCAATGCCCAAGATGCGATCAATCTGATCTCAACCGCTGAATCGGGCCTGGATCAAACCTCGCAGATTTTGCAGCGCATGCGCGAATTGTCGATTCAATCCGCCAACGATACCCTCGTCAATACCGACCGGGCCAAGGTCCAAGAGGAGATCAACCAGCTCCGCCTCGAACTGACCCGCATTGCCGAGACCACCGAATATAATACCCGCAGCCTGCTCGATGGCGGCATTGCCAATACCACCACCCGAGAAGCAGCAAGTGCAGAGGTCAAACAAAGCATTCGCATCGGCAATGTCAATGCCACCGTTCCTCAGCTTGCCGATTTTTTCAAAAGGATTGATCCTGCAACGATCGTTGGGGGCATTGACTATTTTAATAACGGTCAAATTGGCCTGATTAATCGGGAGATTACGGGTAACGATGAATTTATTCCCACTCTAGACGTGGCTTATGAATTCAAGTTGGTTTCTTATCAAGTGGGGGGCAATTCTTCGCCTGTCAGCGTGTCCATTGAGCTTTACAGTTCAACCCAAGGATTTTTGTACAGTCTCGATCCCAGAAATGCCTTATCTTATACTGATATGGGTGGAATTGAGGCGTCTATTGTCAATCCAACGACCCTGCGCCTGCAATTGCCAAGTGTAAGACCCAGCGCAGCAAATTTAGAAGGAGCGACCATTGGCATCGTTGAAATCAACCACACTTTACTCACTCTCAGTGATGTTGGCAAAAGTGCGGTTATTCAGGTCACAGCCCAAAGAAATGCTGTCACCACCGACAGCGCTCTCACCTTCCATGTCGGGGCCAACGAAGGGCAGTTCCTGAAAATGGGCGTGCAAGACATGCGCGCGTCGGCCCTGCGTATGGAGACCCTCAATGTCTTGGGCAGCACCGACCAAGACAGCCGACTCAAGGCCCAAAACGCGATTGGCGCGATTGACGC
>JBPXJQ010000015.1:0-50449 GCA_051715345.1 Candidatus Blackallbacteria bacterium | reverse complement strand
AATCCAAATAAGCAATGCCGGAGCATTGGGCCTTGTGTTTATTCGAATACCACAGTTTGTACTGCCCATGTTTGGCAGTTTGGGGTTGCTAACTAATGAAGAACTTTCCAAACATATCACCAGAGTTTATATTGGTGGAATAGGATATGCTGTTCTTTCAATGAAAATTGAGCGGGCAGGTTCATTTTTCGATGCTACAATCAATACACCTGTCGTCTTAAGAAGCCATTCACAAGAGCTGAAAGACAGGATTATTGCAGATCAAAGTCGCCCGCAAGTAGAGCGGGATGAATGTAGACAGGAAAATAAAGGCCTTGATGGTAAAACCAGGGAAGCCCACCATGTGGTGGCTGAACGTGCACTGTTGATGGCAGGCGCAAGAGATGTTTTAAACAATTGTGGCATAGATGTGAATGGTTCAGACAATGGTATTTGTTTGGATGCATCCAATCACAGAGGGTTACATAAACATGAAGAATATTACCGAGCAATTAATGATGAAATTGTACGAATAATGGGAGGGCCTCTCAACCATGATCAGAACTGCAATTTAATAAGAAGATACTTACGTAGAGTTATTGAAGCATTGAGAGGTCAAGGAGGTGGACAGGGTGGTCTCCGTAATTTTAGAGGATTCTAAATATGTTTACATTTCATAGTAATTACGATAATCGCAAATACGGAATATTGGATGTTGTTACCTCCGATTATAAATACGTAGATGAGAATTTAAAAGAATACTCTTTTAGTCATTATCTAAGTACTGCTATTAACATTAATCAAAACTGGAAACCTCCTTTAATTAAGCGTTTACGTTCAAAAAGAGCATTGCCCGATTATATTTCCAGTAATATCAGTGTTTCCATTTTTTCTGAAAATGGCTACCAAAAATTAGTAAAAATACTAGACAAAGGCATTTTTCTCCCTGCTCTGGTAGAAAATACTGATGAGAAAATCTATTTTTATCAGTATCCAATTTGTAATTTTTTAAATATTATAGATCCTCATAAGACTCTTTTGATTACCCCTTTTCAAAAGGAAAATGATTCAGATACCAGAATTATTTCTTTACAAGAATTTTTGGATGAAATTGTTGCTGGCTGTCAACCAGAATACATGAGACTATATAAGTACTTTTTTTGGTCTGAAGTAACAAAATTTGAATACCCTTTTGATTTTTTTATGAATAAAATATACACTTTTAATCGTTATTTTGGACCATTTTGTTCGACTAAATTTAAGGATTTGGTAGAGGAATTGAAATTAACAGGGTTTTCTTTCTCTCCTTTAGAATATTTTTTATCACAAAATCCTCGTCCTCAGAATTTAGATATTTGGAAAGATATTAGCATTTTACCTGAGTATAATGTCTTACAGATAAAAGATCTGAGAGAAATTTCACATCAAAAAACATTATCTATCCAAATCCCATCCTCTTATAACAAGTGGTGGGAGCAGAAATACCCAACAAGGACAGCATCATTTCTTCCCAATCCAGATTATTTGCCTGATGAGGCACAAATTCAGAAGATTGAGCAACAATATGGCTTTCGTTTTCCAGAAGACTACCGCGAATATCTCTTAAAGTACAACAGCCCCTTTGCCCTGCCAGACATCTTTATTACTCCCTACGATATTTATGAATTATTAGAATTTGAAGTTTTAGGCCCCGATGGTATAAAGCAAGATCCTGACTGTCCAACGCTTTACGAAGACTCACCCATGTTTTTTGTGATTGCCCGAACTCCCGTTGGAGGAGATCGGTTGTATATGTTTTTGGAAGGCCCCCACAAAGGCAAAATCTATTTTGGATTTCACGATGCAGATGATCCCAATGATTACGATAACCTTGATGATCGTCCAGGTTTTGAATTTATTGCCAACAGTTTCAGCGAGTTCTTGAACTGTGCAACAGCAATCCATCCCGAAGAAAATGAGTTTCAAAAATGTCTGCGAACAAAAGATTTTAATCGAGCTTGGCAGATTGTTTTGCCTCTTTGCGAAAAAAATTATGGTACACCTCAATCAGAAGAACGTTTTGATAGTTTGGAGATGGCTGAAAACTATCTGGTACGCTTTTATGCTTGGGGTGATGAATCTGCTGCTCAAGAGACTGAGAAAATGGTGCAGAAGCTTAAAAAAGATGCTCTTGAAAAATCTGATGCACATCAATAACTCATTCTCTATTTTTTCAAGCGACAAACAAAACCAGCCCCGACGGCCCACTGAGCATCCAGGTGCCCGACCCTTATTTCCCCCCAACTGCGACAGCTTCAAAACCCACCCGAGCGATCAAGGCCTCGCCGTCACCCACAAACCCTACACAATTTGCCGGTAGCGCTCCATGATCTGCCCCATGATCGGCTCCAATTTATCGGGGTTGATCACCAAGAGGTCGCCTTTTTCAACTTTGGAAAAGAGATAATCCACAGCCGAGGAGACAGGCACAATTTCGATTTTGTGTTCAGGGAACCCAGCCTGAATCAGGCCTTGGCGCACCAGTTGGGGGGTTTCGTCGGGGGCTCTGTCGCGCGGGGCAAAATCCGCCAAGACAATTTCATCGTAGAGGGCCGCCAAGGCCTGCCCGTAGGCAATAATTTGCTGGTTGGTGCGGCTGCCTGTGCCGTGGCAGAGGGCGATCTTGCGGCCCTGGGAGAGGCGGGGCAAGAGACTGGCCAAGGCTTCTGCCGATTCAATATTGTGGCAATAATCCACCAAGACCTTGTAGTTCTGAAAATCAAAGAGGTTCATGCGGCCCGGATTTTGATTGGGAGAAGGATAAAAGGTCAAGACGCCATTGCGGATTTGCTCCAGCGAGAGACCCAAGCCATGTAAAGCGGCAATCGCAGCCAGGGCGTTGGCAATATTAAAGTCGATGATGCCGCCCAGGGTAATCGGAATCTCTTCCAGGGTGCAAACCGGGATATCCCGGCCATGCCGGCGGATCACCACACTGCGCTGTTCGACCGTGATCACCGTTCCGCCTGCTTGAACATGCGTTTCGAGCTGGGAATTTTGGGGATCCAAAGAGAATAAAATCCGCATCCCGCGCGCGCGGTCCATCACAGCAAGAGTCGCGGGGTCATCGGCGTTGATCACCGAGGTGCCGGTTTTTTTGACCACTTCGATCACGGTCGATTTAACCAAAGCCAGATCAGCTTGGGTTTCGATCCAATCGGTGCCCAAATGATCGCTGCCAATATTCAAGAGCACACCGACATCCACTTCATCGACACCCAAGCCCCGGCGCACAATGCCGCCGCGGGCCACTTCCAAGACAATATGGTCGATGCTGGGCTCTCTGACCACAATCCCAGCCCCTTCGGGCCCAGAATAATCGCCACTTAAGACAAAATTGCCGTCAATGGCAATGCCCGTGGTGCAGGCCAAACCGACTTTTTTGCCTGCATATTTTAAGCTGTGGGTGATCAATTTGGCGGTCGTGGTTTTGCCGTTGGTACCGGTGATGGCGATGACAGGCACCTGTTTGTAGCCGAGTGGAAAGAGCATATCCACCAGCGGTTTGGCGACATTGCGCGAGGGGCCATAGGTGGGCTCCAAATGCATGCGAAATCCGGGGGCAGCGTTCACCTCTACCACTTTTAAACCCGATTGCCGCAGGGGCAGAGAAATATCCAAAGCCAGGGCATCGATGCCGACACAGTCGAGCCCGATAATTTGGGCCGCACGTTCAGCCATCAGGCGAATTTCGGGATTGACGGCGTCTGTCACATCGGTGGCAGTGCCCCCTTGGCTGAGGTTGGCGGTGGCCTTGAGATAGACCTTTTCGCCTTCAGCGGGACAATCTGCCAGCGTTAAGCCTTTTAAGGCCAACAACCGTTCAGTCATCGGATCGATCTCAATTTGGGTCAGAACTTTTTCATGGCCAAAGCCCCGGCGGGGATCGGCATTCACGGTTTGGATCAGGGCCTGAATGGAATCTTTGCCATTGCCCACCACATGGGCGGGTTCGCGGGTGGCGGCAGCGACAAACTTGCCATCAATCACCAAAAGCCGGTAATCGCCTCCCTGCACATATTCTTCGACAATCACATCGGAGTAATAGGCTTGGGCTTCTTGAAAGGCCTTTTTTAATTGTTCGGGTTCGGTGACATTGATGGTGGAGCCATTGCCATGGTTCCCCACATCGGGTTTCACCACCACCGCCGTGCCAATTTGTTCAAAAGCGTCAAGGGCCTCGGCTTCTGTGGTGACCACTTGGCCTTTGGGCACAGGAATCCCTGCGTTTTCCAAGTATCTTTTGACCTCGGTTTTGCCATCAGCGGTCTCGACCGCAATCGCAGAGGTCTGGCTGGTGATCGAGGCCTGAATCCGTTTTTGGTAGACCCCGTACCCCAATTGAATATGGCTGGATTGGTTGAGTCGGATGCAAGGAATGCCCCTGGCTTGGGCCTCCTCGACAATGCTCCAGGTCGTGGGGCCGAGCATATTGTCTTCGCGCAAGACCTTCAGTTCAGAAATGGCCCCTACCAGGTCAAAGTTTTTTTCGGCAGCCACGGCTTCAAACAGGGCCACAGCTTGTTGCGCAGCTTTTAAACCCACCGATTCCACCAGATAGCGAAAGACCACCAGATAGGTCCCCAAGACATCGGTATCCAGGGTTTTGCCATAACCCAGCTCCATGCCCGCCAAACATTGCAATTCAATCGCAATATGTTCGATGATATGGCCCGCCCAGGTTCCCTGTTTGAGCCTTTGCACAAATCCACCGGGTTCGCCAATCGAGCAACCATGTTCATTTAAGCTGGGCATGAGATTGAGCAGGCGCTCGACAAATCCCGGAATTTGGTCTGAGGGCAACATTTCAAATTCGTGGATTTCCAAGACCATAAAGATCACCGGGTGACGGGTGTGTCGATTGGGGCCACGCAAGGCTTTTAAAGCGGAAATCTGTATCATTTGGATTCCTTGGTTTCTGTATTTTCTGGGGGTAATGTTGAAGTTGAGGCGGGGGGTGAAGTGGTGGGTGAGGCAGAATCGGCAGGGAGGGGCGTCAAAAAGCGCCTTTTTTTGAAATCAAAGCCATAGCCTTTCACCAACGAATGAATTTTGACATTTTCGATCGCAATCGGCCCGCCAGGCTCAATGCTCATGATATTGGAATGGCCGATATCGCAGCCATCGACAATAATGACTTGGCCAGCGCCGATCACTTCAAGGGTTTCATCCCCTTTGAGCACCACACCTGAATCTTCTTCGATGCCCACGCCAAAACAGGTGGGATTGGTGGTGACAATTTGAATCAGGCGTCCGAGACGGCCACGGGCCATAAAATGGGTATCAAAGACGATGTTTTCGACAAAACCAAAGCCAGAGGTGGTCAGCACTTTGCCTTTGACCAAGCCCTCTTCGCTGCGGCCCTCATAAATCATGGTGTCTGAAAAAACCGCGGCTCCGGCACTGGTGCCCACAATCAGCGCTCCTGCTGCCAGCCGCTGGTAAATCGCTTCGAGCATTCTCGACCCCCCCAAAATGCTGGTCAGCCGGAGTTGATCTCCCCCTGCCAAAAAAATCAGGTCAAGGGCCTGGAGGCGTTTGACCACCGTTTTGTCATTGGCCTGGGTGCGGGTGCGAATGTCTAAAATTTCAATCTGGGCGGCCCCCAAAGACGTAAAAACGTCGTGGTATTCTTTGCCCCTTTGTTCGGGTTCTTCGCTGGCAGTGGTGATGATTCCGACGTTATAATCGCTTTTGCCAATTTCTTGAACCACCCGCTTTAAGACCACACGGGTGTCGACTTTGTCTTCATTGCCCCCAATGGCAATCAAACGCCCTTGAAAATAAGGTTTCACCGACATAAATTAATCGGCCTCCACCAGTTCTGACCAGGCCATCCCGTCCCGTGATTGGCCCGCACAGCCATTTTGACTTAAGACAATCAAGCCAATATCCACAGACGGATCAAAGAGCGCCCGCGCTTTTGCAGCCGCTGCAGCCGGGGGCATGGCCTGTTCAAGCCAAGAATAGACTTCTTTGGCCAAGAGTTTCAAGGCAATAAACTCGCCGTCACCCGTGCAGGCCACAGCCCCCATGGGCCCACAATAGAGCCCGCATCCGGGCAGAGGCACATCTCCCACTCGGCCCAGGGCCGCGCCCTGTAATCCCCCTGAACTGAGAGCCGCCGCAAAAGTGACCCCGTCATAGGCCACCGCCCCCACGGTGTCGCAGGCCGGGGTCGCTTCAGCTTGGCGGCTGGGCGCAAGCGTATTTGACTCCGGCAGGAGTGGGATTTTCTGCTCAAGTGCAAAGAGCCGCGCGCCGTTGCCCACCAGCAAAATACAGGGGGAAGAGAGCAAGACAGCTTGAGCCACCCGTATTGGGTTTTGAATCGCTTCGATACAAGCCACAGCCCCAAATTCGCCTTTACTGGTCATACACGCGGCATCCATTTGTACAGTTTGGCCATCGGCACGCAGGCGGGAGCCGGTTCCGGCATTAAAACGGGGATCGTCTTCTAAAGCGATCACGGCCTGCACCACCGCAGCCAAAGCCGATTGGCCTGTTTGTAGGAGTTCCATACCGCGTCTGGCTGCAGAAAGCGTTCCATCAGCATAGAGGGGATCGGAACTGGAACCCCCATGGGTTAAAATTGCCCTTTGAAAAACAGGTTGGGAAATAGACATGAATGGCCTCTTGAATGCGATGACAGCATTTGCCCTTGCCCAAAATGGGAGGGGTGTGGTTTGGGTTGTCGGTAAAATGAAAAAAAGGGGAGATAAAAAGAGGATTCTAGAAAGCTCTACTTCAAAAGCTTTGACGTCCATTTGATATCTGTATTGTACTCTTTTAAATTGCCTTGTGTATTTTCCGACGGGGTCTGAATGGCACCGAGAGCCTGCGATACAAAGCCCTGTGATATACTGGCAGAAACGGGTAAAGAGACGCACACATCCATGCAGGTAGAAAACGACCCCTCACGCAAACGGCGGCCAGGGACAGAAAAAGTCCAATCGGGCCGTTTATCTGCACAGGCCTCAGAAAAAGCCGGGGGCTTTCAGCAGGTCTTCTCAGCGGGGGCCTCTCAGATCAAAGAGGGCCTCGACAGCTTAATGTCTCAGGTAGACAGCCTCGGTGCTGAATTCTTGGAAAACCCATGTGAACGCTCGTTGGTGCAATACACCCAAGCGGTGCGCAATTTTATCCGCAAAGCCCAAGGCCAATCGTTTAGCGTTGAACGCAATTTTGATCGCCACAATCGCCTCTACACCTTGGTGCGCGAAGTCGATGAAAATCTTGCCCGCTTGACGGACACCGTCTTAAACAATCAGTGGAAAGCGCTCGAAATGGCGGCCCGCCTGCAGGAAATTCGGGGAATCTTATTGGATATGTTTATCTGATGAAAAATGCCATCATCCCTACCGTGATTGGACTTGTGGCTGGCCTGTTGAGTGCACCCGCCTGGGCCAGCGAAAGTGCGTGGGTACTGCCCAAAAACAGCTCTTTTATTGAAGTTCTGCCCCAGGTGGGCAGGTACCAAAACGATGAACCTTCAGCGGTGACCGAATTTGCCTGGAAAACCCGCTACGAGCTGGGGTATGTTGAAAACGCCGCTTTTGCGCTGGAGATACCCCTGCGCAGTTTGAGCCGCAACGTGAGTCCCGAGATTGACAATCCCCGCACGGGAACGGTGACCCACAACGGCTTTACCGATCTCTGGCTCGGCAATTATATCCAGTTTTTAAAAGAGCCCCTGGCCCTGAGCCTGCGCACAGGACTCTCGGTGCCGCTGGGATACAGCCTCGACAGCCTGCCGATTCTGGGCGAAGGCCAGCTCAACCTCGACGCAGCCCTATTGGCTGGGTATGGCCTGGGAGAGTGGGGCTATGTTCAAGCTGGAGCCGGTTACCGCTTGCGTACAGGGTACAGCCGCCAACATATTCGCGTGCAACAGGCCGAATTGGCGAAAAACACCCTCGAAAAACCCGCTGACCAGTTCCTGTTCTTTGGCGAGACAGGCATTTGGCTGCATCCTGCGGTTTTGTTCTCGCTGGGCATCGATGGCAAAGTGGGTCTGAATCAAAGCAACGCCTTGGTTCAGTCGGCCATCTACATTCAGCCGCGCCTGGCCTGGCGCTTGAATCCCTATGTCGATCTCTCGCTGCAACTCGATCAGGCCCTGTGGAGCCAAAACGCCCCCTTTGCCACCGCTGGCACCTTTGGCGCCCATTTTCGCTTTGGCAATCCCCTGCCCAAAGGCCTGGGCCTGCGTGGGGGAGACAGTGGCAGTGATTCATGACCACGCAGCCCTGAAATGATGAGCCCTGAAATGATGAGCCCTTGAGACGATGAGCATTCCTTGGCAGACGCTGGCGACAGGATTGAAGATGGGCCTCAAAACAGACCTGAGCACGCGGGTGGCCCTGGCCTCAGATGCCAGTTTTTACCATTTGCTGCCCATGGCCGTGGCCTTGCCCAGCTCCGAAACGGAAATAGCCACGCTCTTTGCCTTTAGCCAAAAACACCAAATTCCGATGACCTTTCGGGCGGCAGGCACCAGTCTCTCGGGCCAAGCAGTGACATCGGGCCTGCTGGTGGATCTCTCCCGCCATTGGCGCGGCGTAGAAGTGCTGGATGGGGGCCAAAAGGTCAAGGCCCAACCTGGGGTGGTGGGCGGGCATCTCAACGCCCTGCTGCGTCCCTACCAGCGCAAAATAGGCCCCGACCCAGCCTCGATCAATGCCTGCATGTTGGGGGGCATTCTCGCCAACAATGCCAGCGGGATGTGCTGTGGTGTGGCCCACAATGCCTATCACAGCTTGGATTCACTCAGATTTGTTTTGCCCTCTGGACAGATTTTTGACACCGGTAAACCCGGTGAAGCCACGCGGTTTGAGGCCGAATGCCCCGGTTTGGCCCACGGCTTGCTTGAATTGCGGGAGCAAATCTTGAACAGCCCGGATTTGAGTCAGCGCATTCGCGAAAAATACCAACTCAAAAACACCACAGGTTATAGCCTCAACGCCTTTCTGGATTACAGCACTGCTCTTGAGATTTTCAGCCATCTCTTGATTGGATCCGAAGGCACCCTGGCGTTTATCTCTGAAGCGATCTTAAACACCCTTCCAGATTTGCCTTGCAAATACACGGGTTTGTTGGTCTTTGCCACGGTACAAGCGGCCTGTGAGGCGATTGTACCGCTGAATGCCAGTGGGGCCAAGGCCTTGGAATTAATGGACCGCGCCTCGCTGCGTGCGATTGAAAACCAAACAGAATTGGACTGGCTCTCGCAATTGCCGGACCATGCTGCCGCCCTCTTGGTCGAATACCAAGCGGAAAGTGCCGAGGCTTTAACTGCGGAAATCGCCGCCGCTGAGGCCTGTCTGCAAGAGCTGGACCTGCTGCGCCCTGCCCTGCTGACCCAAAAGCCCCAAGAGCAAGCCCAACTCTGGAAAATCCGCAAGGGGCTCTTTCCCTCTGTTGGCGCTGTGCGCGCCCAGGGCACCACCGTGATTATCGAAGATGTGGTGGTTAAAACCACAGACTTGGCCGAGGCGGTGACCGCTTTACACGGCCTGTTTGTCAAACATGGCTACGCCGAGGCGATTATCTTTGGCCATGCCCGCGATGGCAATTTGCATTTTGTGATCACCCAATCGTTTAATCACCCCGAGCAAGTCACGCGCTACCAGGCGTTTATGGCAGATTTGGTCGCGGTGATCGTGGGCCGTTTTGGCGGCGGGCTGAAAGCCGAACACGGCACAGGCCGCAATATGGCACCTTTTGTGGAAACGGAGTGGGGGCCAGAAGGCTATGCGATCATGCAAAAGCTCAAGGCCCTGGCAGATCCCAGCCATTTGCTCAACCCCGGTGTGATCCTCAATGCCGATCCCTTGGCCCATGTGACATCGCTCAAAACCCTGCCCGTGGTCGAAGCAGAAGTGGACCGCTGCATTGAATGTGGCTTTTGTGAAAAAAACTGCCCCAGCCGGGACCTGACTTTAACCCCCCGCCAACGGATCGTGCTGCGCCGCGAAATGGCCAGATTAACAACCCAACCGGAACAGAGCCAAGCCCTGGCTGAATTGCAGGCAGATTACCGCTATGCCGGTTTGGAGACCTGTGCCACAGACGGCCTCTGCGCCTTGGCCTGCCCTGTGGGCATAGATACCGGCCAATTGGTCAAACGCCTGCGTGCACAAAGCCACAGCCCAGCCAGCCAAGACCGGGCCAAAGCCCTGGCAGGCCATTTTGGCACCCTCGAAAAAGCCCTGGGGCTGGGCCTTAAACTCGGTCAAACCAGCCACACACTTATCGGGGCCAAACGCCTCAATCAGCTCTTGCAACTGCCATTGCTGAAAAAATCCCTGGGCCCTTGGCTGGACCTGCCCGCTTGGCCGCCCGAATGGCCCGCCCCGGCCCCGGCGTTTGTCGCTCCACCGACCCATACCCAACCCGATTGGATCTATTACGCCAGTTGCATTACCCGCGAGATGGGCTATGCAGACAAACCCGCTTTGCCTGAGTTGCTGCTTCAATTGGCAGCCAAAGCCGGGATTCGCCTGAATTTAATCGGGCAAAACCTGTGCTGTGGCCTGCCTTTCGGCTCGAAAGGCTTTCAAGCAGCGAGTGCCTTGCTCCTGAATCAGAGTATTGAAGCGCTGTGGACAGCTTCAAAAGCGGGCACTTTGCCCATTGTTGTCGACAACAGCCCCTGTACGTGGCAATTGCTCAGCAATTCAGACCAGCTCACGCCAGATAATTTGGCCAAATTTCAACGCCTGCGGATTGTGGACAGTGTGGTGTTTAGCCAAGAGGTTTTGTTGCCGACGCTCAAACCCTTGCCTTTGCAGCGTTCGGTGGTCTTCCACCCCGTGTGTTCGATTCAAAAAATGGGGTTGGAAGCGCAGTTAAAGCAGGTGGTCAGCGCCTGTGTGACCCACGCTGAAGTGCCCCTCAGTGCAGGTTGTTGTGGTTTTGCGGGCGATCGCGGCTATCTGGTACCCGAGTTAACCGCTTCAGCCACCGCTGCAGAAGCCCGCGAAGTGCAGGCCGGGCATTTTGAGGGCCATTATTGCAGCAGCCGCACCTGTGAATTGGGGCTGGAAAGAGCCAGTGGCGATGCCTGGGTTTCGTATCTGTATTTGCTGGCTGAAGCTGTCAACTGAGCTGAGAGATGGACCCTGTCGAAAGTTGGAATTTTGCCTAAACATGGGTTAAACTGCGCTCAGACGTCCATTCAGACGTCCATTCAGACATTTACTCAGACTCTGCGCTTATCCCTGGAGGTAATTATGTCCAGCCCCCGTTCCCAGTTACGCTCCGATCGCCGCTTTAATCTGTTTATGGCCATAACAGGCACCCTGATTCCCCTCGTTTATGGGGCCTGGTACACAGCCAAAAACAAAAAACCACCCACCCCTGGCCATATTGTCAAAGAGGCCTTTTCGACCCCCGTGGGTGTGGTGTTGACCTTGGATTTGCTACTTTGCTATATCTTATTTTTAAAACAGGCCCACCAAGAGGTGAAGACAGGCAAAGCCCAAGACCCGTTTGGCCTCTATGCTTTTTTGAGTACCTTTTGTGCGATTTCTTCGGCTTGGCCAGTCATGCTTCTGCGCCGGAAAAAAGTATAAATGCAAAAAGAATTGGATTGAATTCCCAAAATGCGCTTATACTGAGAATGAGACTGAAAAGTCAAATTTCTCAAAAAAATCAGGCCACATGTCAGAATTTATCGACTATTATGCCACCTTGGGCGTGGCCAAAACCGCCAGCCAGGACGAGATTCGCAAGGCCTACCGCAAGCAAGCCCGCAAACACCATCCCGATGTCAATCCCGATGACGAACAGGCCGTAAAGCGCTTTCAAGCGCTGACTGAAGCCAATGAGGTGCTGTCCGATCCACTCAAACGCAAACAATACGATCAGTACGGCAAGGACTGGGAACATGCCGACCAGATCGACGCCATGCGCCGCCAACAGGCTTCGGCTCAGGCAAATGCCAGAAAAAAAAGTTCAAGCCAAACCGGGCAAGACTTTTCAGACTTTTTTCACTCGATTTTTGGCAACCGGGATTTTGATCCCCAGGCAGGTGAAGCCAGAACTCAGCGCTTTAAAGGGCACGATCTCAAAACTGAATTGTTGCTCAATCTCGAAGACGGTTTGCAAACCCACAAACAGACCATCAGCATCCATGAACAACAGATTCGCTTCACCGTGCCCGCTGGGGTCGCCCCCGGCCAGACCATCCGCCTGAGCGGCCACGGAGAACCCGGTACCCATGGCGGGCCGCCAGGAGATCTGTATATTACCTTTGGTTTTCATCCCCACCCTGTGTTCTCGCGCAAAGGCAATGACTTAAACGCACGGATTTCTGTGAATGTGTTTACAGCCCTGTTGGGTGGCGAGTTAAAGGTCCCCAGTCTGGAAGGTGAGATCCGCCTGCAAATCAAACCCGAAACACCCAGTGGCACAAAATTACGTTTGCGTGGCAAAGGGTATCCCATCTACAAACACCCAGAACAAAAAGGCGATCTGATCCTTGAATTACAGGTCGATTTGCCCAGCAAACTGAGTGAAAGTGAAAAAGTTTTACTCGCAGACTGGCGCAAAATCCGTCAGGAAAGAGGTTCCCATGTCTGAGCGCAAGCTGGTTTCGGTCCGCGAACTCTCCCAATTTTATGCCTTGGATTTCGATGTTTTGATTGAATTTGCTGAAGTCGGGCTCTATACTCCCCTGATCGAGCAACAGGAATGGTTTCTCGACAGCGAAGAACTGCCCGAACTGGAAAGCCTGATTCGTCTCTTCCAGTCCTTTTCGATCTCACCCGAAGGACTCGATCTGATTCGCCATCTGCGCCGCCAAGTGACAGAACTGCGCGAACAGGTTCGCAGCCAGGAACAACTGCTATCCCTCTTACAGCGTCAAGATCCCCAAGCGGAAGAACCTCTTGAAGTGAACCCCATTTAGTTCCGCGATCCAGATTTGCACTTTTTATTAAATTTTGATAAAATCTGAATTAAATAGATTTAATATTGGATGTGTGCCGTGAAAAAATATCTTTACCTCCCACTCGCTTTGCTCCTCAGCTTAACGGCTTGTCAAAGCCAAGCCCCTCTCTCCCCTGCCAATGCCCTTTTGCGCTCCCAGAACGCCACAGCCAAAACATCTCCCCAAGCCCAGTATTTTGACACCGCCCTCAACGATTATCGTTGGGCCCGCATGGAAGCACAGCGCTGGGACTTCAGCGCACGTTTGGCCAAAGTGGAAGGCCGCTATGTCGAAGAAAATGGCCGCAGCTTTGAATGGACCTTTTATTTCAGCGCGATGGGCAAACAAAAAGCCCTCAAGGTCAGCAATGGCCAAAAACAGGAAGTCAGCAATAGCTTCTTTGGGGGCGGAATCTTTGATGGCAGTTGGCAAATCGACAGCGATGCCGCCCTCAAAGCCGCCAAAGAAAAAGGCCTGAAAAATTTCCCGGTCTACTCGATGGAATTGGACAGCTTCATGCGTTGGGAAATCCGATCAGCGGATGGTTGGTTCCAAGTGGATGCCCGTACAGGCCAGGCCAGCTTACAGGCCAACCCAGTGGTCAGCCAGCGTTAATTTTTACCTAAGCAGGCCTGTAGACCAGAGTCTAAAGCAGTCCAACCTGTTTCAGACAGCTTTGAATCCGCTCAATTGAACGGGTCATGTCGTGGTCAAGACCTACGGAGATCCGCACCAAACCATCACTCAGGCCCATGGCCTGGCGTTCGTCTGCCGGAATCTCTGAAGAGGTGCTGCTGCCAGGTGCGCTAAAAAGCGTCTTAAAATAGCCCAAGCTGACTGCCAAATAGCCCACCTTTTCGGCCTGCATCAATTCCATCAGGCGATTGCCTGTGGCTGTGTCTCCGGCATCGATCACCAACATGCCACCAAAGCCATAACCTGGATTCATCAGGCTTTTGAGCAATTCGTGGTCCATGTGACTGGGCAAACCTGGGTAATGTACCCTAACGCCCTGCGCTTCGAGGGTTTGAGCCAGCAAAAGCGCATTGGCACTGTGCTTTTGAATGCGTATATGCAAACTGTGTAAATTTTTAAGGATGCTTGCTGAGCGGAAGCTGTCCAAAACAGGTCCGAGCAACATACTCGCACCGTGGTTGACATTGGAGAGTTCAGCGATCAGGTTTTTGGGGCCACAGACGGCCCCCGCGACACAATCACTGGTGCCGTTGATAAACTTCGTCAGGCTGTGAGCGACAATATCTGCCCCGTGGCGGGCAGGCGTGAGCATCAGCGGGCTGAAGGTATTGTCGATCATCAGTTTGAGGCCGTGGGCCAAAGTGAGTTTGGACAGTTCGGGTAAATTGGCGACATCGAGCAGGGGATTGCTGATCGACTCCGAATAGAGCAATTTGGTTCGGGGCGTAATGGCCGCTTCGACTTCAGCCAGATTGCGTAAATTGACAAAGCGCGTGGTAATCCCAAAACGCGGCAAAAAATTCTTGAGCAAGGCGTAGGTCCCGCCATAGATCGTGCGGCTGGCAATGATCTCATCACCCATTTGGCAATTCTGCAGGAGTGCGCAGGCGATTGCGCTCATGCCCGAGGCTGTGACCTGGGCAGATTCAGTTTGTTCCATGGCGGCCAGGGCCTGGGCCAGGTATTTATTGCTGGGGTTCCAGTGGCGTGAATAGAGAAAACAACCTTCGATCTCATGGTCAAAGAGCTCTTCCATGGTGGCGGGGTTGAGAAAGGTATAGGTGGAGGAATCGTTGATCGAGGGATTGACCTCGCCGTATTCCCCAAAGACCAGGTAGTCCTGAATTTCTGAGGCGGGTTCAAAAGAATTGGGCATCTACTTAAGATCCTTCAGCATTGATGCTGACCAGCATAACATACCCAGCGGGGTATTGGTGGGGGTCGAAAAAATATTCCCAATGCAAAACCGGCTGGCACTCACCAGCCGGTTAAAAGCGGAGGGAACAGGATTCGAACCCGCAACCCCAAAGGGGCCACTGTTTTCAAGACAGCTTCCTCACCACCCGGACTCCCTCCAAAAGTGGCACGTGTCCTGGATCTGTATCTCGGACACGAGTTTTAGGATACCACAGCTTTTGTGGGTTTGGGAATTGGAATGACCTTTCAAGCATTGCTGAGGAAAAAGACCAAGCCCTTGTCTCGGATAAATTCGGGCTTGGCATCTTGGTAGGCGTAGATGGCATAGGTTGTGATGGGTTTTCCATGGGGCACATACACCACCATGCCAAAGACAGGCGGGCTGTTGACATCACCATAGGCTTTGCCCAGGCCTTTGGCTTTGGAGACGGGATTGCTGATTTCAATCCAATAGGGCTGAGCCGCATTTTTGGCAGTTGTTTCCAATTGCTTCACATTTTCGGGGTATACCCCGCCCCAATCAACGGCATAGTTTTCAAGCATGCTTTGCAATTTGTGCATATTGATCTTTTGCGAGGGTTCGGCACAGCCACAGGCAGGCATAAAATGGGGGTAGAGGATCACCGCCAAAAGTGCCAAGCCACCGAGCATGAGGCCGGGAGCGAAGAGCCTATTTTGAGATTTTTCTGGTTCAATCTCACTCAGGTTATCCATCAACTATCGCCTTTCGCTTTATATATTCAAGTGAACCTATTTCAGCTCATTTCAATGACTATTTATTATTCCGTCTCAAGCCAAGCCGCATCCTGAATGCCCCCACTCCAGGTCAGGCGGTAAAAAGCCGGGCCGGTGGTGCTAAAGACAAAGACATCCTGCCGGGGTGGGTTTAAGCTCACTTGGCGCACAGCCAAGAGCCACTGCCCATCTCGGGACCAGCGCGGCGCGGAGGCGATACTGCCAGGGGTGGTGATATTGGCTCCACTGCGGGCACTGTTGCGGTCGGCCAATTGGCGCAGGGCCTGGCCATCCCTTTGCATCAGCGCCAAAATGCTGCCCGCATTGAGAAAGGAGATTTGCTCCCCACTAGGAGATTCACTTGGATAGCGGTCGATCACGCCGTTCTGGCTCAGCCGCTGGGGGACAGAGCCATCACTGGCAGAAGCCCGGTAAACCTCGTTGCGCACGTAATAGCCACTTCCCTGCGGGCTTGGCCCAGACGCTTGGGTGAGTTCCAACGGCGCATCGCGGTTGCTTGTGAAATAAAATGAGTTGCCATCAGCAGACCAAGCGGGATCCCCTTCATCAGCTGGGTGGTTGGTCAGGCGGGTGGTTTCGCCCCCCTGCGCTGAAATTTTAAAAATTTCGCCATTGAGCGGGGTGACTTCTTGGCGAAAGAGCAGGCTTTTGCCGTCGGGAGACCAGCGTGGCTGGCTCAGTCCGGTTTTGTCGAGAATTTTCTGGGCCTGCTGGGCCTGCAGATCGGCCACATAGAGCCCATCTTTGCCAATCACCGCCACCTTTTGGCCCAAAGGTGACCAGTCGGGGTCCTGGGCATCGTTGGCAATCAGCGACAATTCTCCCCCGCTGATTTTTTGCATGGCCACAATCGGTCGGCCCTCTTGCAGGGTCATTTGCAGGGCCAAAAGCCCTTTGGGAAAAGGGGCTTGGCTGAGGATTAACTGCACATTTTCGTTGTCACGCGGCAAAGATTCTTGGCTGCGCCAGCTATAACCGGGTTTGCTGGCGCTGATTGTCAGCGTGCTCAGGCTGTCCGTGAGCACCTCAATTGAAAACTGGCCATGTAAATCCGTGCGAAAAAAGCGATCCTGACCATGCGGCTCATCAGCTGTGCGCGGCAGCAGCCCCGGAGATTGGAGGGTGACCAGGGCATCCACCAGGGGCCGACCAGTGTCATCGCTGACACTGCCACTGAGTTTGACCCGCACGGGAATCGGCTCAGGCGTTGCTGAGGGCAGAGGTAAAAGTTCGACGATTGCATTCCCAGGGGAAGGTTGGGAACTGGCGGCCGGGGGCGTTGAGGGATTCTCACAAGCGGTCAAAGTAGTGAGGACAAGTGTAAGCAACAGAAATGGCTTTGGGTGTTTCATCAAATTTTTTTCACTTTTTCACACAAAATTCAAAGGCGGTTACTCCATTTTAGTCCCAAACAGTCATGGACTGCACCTGCACTGGCAAAACCCGGCGATGCAAATAGCTCTGAAGCTGTTCGCGGCCAGCGCCCTGTTTGGTATAAACCAAATGCGCGGGGCCGATTTTCTCGGCAAAAACATCAGCAAAGATCTGGGCTTTTTCGCGGCTGCGGGCCAATAATCGCGGCAGGGGCAGCACCACCTGGCCCAAGCTGTGCTGCCTGATTTGCGGTGTTTGACCCAGGCGCTGCAAAAGTTGAAATTCTGGCAGGTCGATTTCGAGCAAATAGCGCTGCTCTTGTAAAGGGGCCAGAATCTCGCTCAGGGCCTGAGAAAAAAGCACCGTTTCTGTGGCCTGGGGGCTGTCCAGCCACAGGCGCAAACTGCCATCGCTGCGAGAACTCAGGCGCAGTGCTTCGGCTCCCACCGTTAGGTATTCCGCCTGTTTGAGACTATCGGCCAAAACCTGTCCCAAGCGTTCTAAAATTGCGGTCTCTGGGCTGGACTCTGCCAGCTTGCCCTGTTGAGCCAGGCGTAAATTCTGCCAAAACAGCGCGCCCTCAGTCAGCAAAACCAGCCCCAACCACAGCGGCCAGATCGCCAGTCCGAAGCCCATCAACAGGGCCAAACCAACACCGGCTTCTACACCACGGGCCAGGCTTTGTTGGGTTTTTGCAGATTTGAGCTTGAGCTGCAAGACCTTTGCCCGTTTCATATTATCCAGCGGCAATTGATTCAGACTGAGTGGCGGAGTCGAAATTGAACGTTGTTTCGTTTGACGCCGGGCGGGCAAAGCAGGCAGATTGGCCGCTGAAGGGGCCTTCAAACGCAATTGCAAACCTGTTAAATCGCGGCATTTATACGCCTTGCCCACACCCCAGCGCTCCCAGGCTTGGGTGCGCAGAGCCGAACGCGCCAACATCTCAAGGTTGATCTCTTCCATCTCAAGCAGCAATTCGGCAGGATCACGGCGGGTAAAACGGCTATGGACATGGCCCGGCCCTTTTTCGAGCAGGCCATCTTCACTCAGCCCATAAAAACGCGAATGTTTGGCATAAAAGCGCATTAAATCGCGGAAGCCCCCTTCACACTCAGGCAAAAGTGCCACCACATCCCAATTATTGGCCACTTTTAAAGGCTGTTCGGGATCCAAGCGCAAACTGCGTCCGCGCACCTGATTCACGGAGACAAAAGAGGTCACCACCGTCAGGTCGATCAGGGTATTTAAACTGCGGCAGTCCCAGCCCTCTCCCATCAGGCCACGGGTGCCAATCAGGCAATGGGTCAGTCCCCTTTCGAGCAGGTCGGTGACAAAGGTCAGATACAGGGCGCTGCGCCAATCAGAGCCTGTGCCATGTAATTGCACAAATTCTTCTGGACCGGCCCCATGGGTCTCGCTGCTCAAAACGGCGTTCAGGCCTTTTTCACTAAAAAGCCTTTCCGCCTCTTCAAGCAAAACCGGCAGCAAGGCAGGGCTACAGAGCAGGGTTTTGCCTGTCACCATCACAGGATTTAAAGCGCGCAGATCAGGCAAAGCGCTGAGAAAACGCATCACAGCCAGTGCGCCCCCCGCTTCGGGGTTTAAAATACTGGCCTTTGCTTTGCGCCCTGGGATGGAGGTCCGCTCAAAATCTGTCAGAACCAGCGCCCGCATTTGATTCCCCATCTGCCTGAATTCAGAGCTCAAGATCTGTTCAACGGCCCGCAGTTTGGCTGAAGACAGCGCCAAAACCCGGTCAATCTCACCCTGCCTTGGCCGAAAGCGACCCTGCAGATAGCGGTAACCGAGTTCTTCAAGCGACTGGCTCACACGGGCCCAGAGATCCGGAGCCTCGGATTTTAAGACCTGATGGCCAAAAGCCCCCAACATTTCGACCAAATCTTCCAAGCGCAGAGCTTCTTCCATCTCGGGGCTCCAGGGCAGCCCCTCGGGATAAATCCCTTGGCTGTAGAGATAGCGCACCAAAGCAATGGTCAGATCGGGGGCTTTAAACAGCAATTCCCGTTTGTCTATAGGCTGGCCAGCGGCGTCTTGGGGGTACAAAAGCCACTCCTCGGCCCAAAATGAGAGCAAAGGCAGGCCTGTTTGGGGGGTATCTTCCAACTCTTTCAACAAGGCATGCAAAGCAGTGTGGGCCCCGGTGACAAAGGCGGTTTCAGCTTCACTGGGCCTGACCAAATAGACCAAATCTTGATACGGCGCCAAGTGCCCCTCTTTGATCACAGCAGGGGTGGGCACCTCGTAATCGACCTCCCCCACCAAAGACAGGTAGACGCCAATTTCCTGTTCACGGCGGTCCACGGGTGGCGTGGCGGTCAGACCCACCACCACAGCATCTGGCACCTGTTTCAAAAAATGCTGGATCGCCGCCGCCCAATGGGCCATTAAATGATGGCACTCATCCAGCAACAGGGTGCGGTAATCGCGTTCTGCCAAGTCGGCAAAGAGCTGTTCGACCTGGGGGTGCAAAAGGGTCTCATCGCGCCCTTTGACGCTAAAGGCTTGGTATGTCAGGCTCAGAATCGGGGGGTCGTTTGCGATTTGAGTATCCACGATCACCCGCTCCAAAGCCAATTCAGCGGTGGCTTCGAGGTCGACACTCAGTGCTTGGAATTTGTTGACCCATTGGGCTTGAATCAAGCTGGTGGGTGAAAGAATCACCGTCTTTTGGCCCAATCTGCGGGCCAATTCCAGTCCCATGAGGGTTTTGCCACTGCCAGGGGGGGCCACCAAATGCAATTGGCGTTCACCTGCTGCGTGTTTCTTGATTAAGGTCTCGATCGCCTCGCGCTGATAGGGGTGAAACGCCACTGCCAGCTCCAGGCTTTGAAATAGATTCAGGTGCATAGGGCCATGTTACACTACTACAGGCTCGCTCAAAAGACCTGAGTTCAGCGCTATTTTTGAGCTATTCAGCCAGTAAAACACGGGCGAGGGGAGATTCAGATGGAGTTTGATTTAATCATCCGCGGTGGAAAAATTGTTGATGGCACAGGCCAGCCTGCTTTTCAGGCCGATCTTGGCGTTAAAGATGGAAAAATCGCAGCGCTTGGCAAAGTAGAGGGCCATGCCGATCACGTCATTGATGCCCACGGCGCCCTGGTGACCCCCGGATTTGTGGATATTCACACCCATTATGATGGCCAAATTTCCTGGGATGCAGATATGGCCCCCTCTTCGTTACATGGCGTGACCACCGCTGTGATGGGCTCCTGTGGGGTGGGTTTTGCCCCCTGCCGCGCCAGCGACCGGGAACGCCTGATTCAGCTGATGGAAGGGGTCGAAGACATTCCTGGCTCGGCCCTGGCCGAAGGTCTGCCTTGGACCTGGGAAAGTTTTCCCGAATATATGAATGCGCTCGAAGCCATGCCCCACAGCATCGACTTTTGTGCGATGTTGACCCACGATCCCCTGCGGGTCTATGTGATGGGAGACCGGGCCGTTCACGATCTGCCTGCCAACCCGGAAGAAATCGAACAGATGCGGGCCCTGCTGCGGGAGGGTCTGGAAGCGGGTGCAGTGGGCTTTTCAACCGGCCGCAGCGACAATCACCGCTCAGCCAGTGGCGCACACACCCCCGCAGCCCAAGCCGACGACAACGAATTAACAGGTCTGGTCAAAGCATTTCAGGGTCTCAAACACGGCGTGATTCAGGCCGTCAGCGACTTCGACATGCCCGAAGGCGACAGCCATTTTGATCGCGAGTTTGACCTGATCCAGCGCATGGGAGAGGTTTCGGGTCATCCCGTCTCGGTTTCGTTGATGCAACGTGATCAATCGCCAAATCAGTGGAAGTGGATCATGGCAAGGGCCGAAAAGGCCCAGGCAGCGGGCCTGAATTTTAAATTGCAGGTCGGTGCGCGGGCCATCGGTGTTTTGCTGGGTCTGGAAGCGACCTTTCAGCCCTTTATGGGCTTTCCCTCTTACAAAGCCATCAGTGCTTTGCCCCTGGCCGAGCGCGTGGCCAAAATGCAAGACCCCGCTTTTAAAGCCCAGTTATTGACCGAAAAATCTGAGCCGGTGGCCGGGGATGGCAGTTCTATTCCCCCTTTGGCGGACTTGCTTTTGGCCCAAATGGAGCTATTCGGAATGCGCATGTTTACCTTGGGTGAAGAACCCGACTACGAGCCCTCAATGGCCAATAGCATTGGCATGAAAGCCAAACAGCGCGGAGAAACCGTTTTAAGTGGGCTCTATGATGCCCTGCTCGAAGACCAGGGCCATGCCCTGATCTATTTCCCGCTTTACAATTATGGCGAAGGCAATCTCAACAATCTCTACACCATGTTGCGCCACCCCCAAGCTTTGCCAGGCCTGGGCGACGGCGGGGCCCACGTCGGCACGATCTGCGACGCCAGCTTTCCGACCTTTTTGCTCACCCATTGGGCCCGCGACCGGCAGGGCGAAAAATTCCAATTGGAAGAAGTGATTGCGATGCAGACCCTGCGCAATGCCCAATTTATAGGTTTAAACGACCGCGGCAGCTTGGAAGTGGGCAAAAAAGCGGATATCAACGTGATTGACTTTGAAAATCTGCAGCTGCATCCGCCGTATCTGGTCGCAGATTTGCCCGCGGGCGGCAAACGCCTGATGCAGAAAGCAAGCGGCTACCGGGCCACGATTGTCAGTGGCGAGATCATTGCTAAAAATGGCAAATTGACGGGCAAATACCCCGGCAAATTGGTGAGGTTGCGGGGATGAAAACCACACCTTTTCCCGGTTTTCGCTATGTGCCCCGAACCGGGGTGATCTATGTCATGAACCGCGCGCGCGAACTCGGTTTTAATTTCGACAATCCCGATTGGGCCAATCTCGGCCAAGGTGCGCCCGAAACGGGAGAATTGCCAGGTGCGCCCGAGCGCGTGACCCAGGTAAATATGAACTGGGAAACCCAAGAGTACACCCCCGTTCCGGGTCTGAGAGAACTGCGGCAAAAAGTGGCAGATTTTTACAATACCGTTTACCGCCAAGGCAAAGCCTCGCAGTATAGCTGGGAAAATGTCTGTATCTCCGGCGGAGGCCGCCAGGGACTGACCCGCATCGCCGCTGCCCTGGGAGAGATCAATGTCGGGCATTTTATCCCCGATTACACGGCGTATGAAGAGATGTTACATACCTTCAAAGGCTTTATTCCGATCCCGATTGTGCTCAAAGAAAAACACCAGTTTAAACTCTCCCGTGCCAATCTCCAAGAGGCCATCCAGGGCATGGGCCTGGGCGCTGTGCTGTTTAGCAATCCCTGTAACCCAACCGGACAGGTGATTGAAGGGCCCGAATTACAATCCTGGATTGAGCTCTTCCGCGAAGAAGAGGTGGTCGGCATCATGGATGAGTTTTATTCCCATTATCTTTACGCCGATTACAACGCCGAGAAACCCAGAATGGTCTCTGCTGCGGCCTTTGTCGATGATGTCGATCAAGACCCTGTGGTGATCATCGACGGCCTGACCAAAAATTGGCGCTATCCAGGCTGGCGTGTGAGCTGGACCCTGGCCCCCAAAGCGGTCGTCAACTTAATTGCCAGCGCGGGCTCTTATCTTGATGGCGGTGCCAATCACCCGCTGCAAAAAAAGGCAATCGAACTGCTGGACCCAGCCTTGGCGATTCAAGAGACCCAGGCGATTCAAAAGAGCTTCAGTGCCAAACGGGAATATGCCTTGCGCCGGGTGCGCGAGTTGGGCATCCAAATTGCCGCTGAGCCCCAAGGCAGTTTTTATCTTTGGGCCAATCTCGAAAACCTGCCCGCAGGCATCAACGATGGGCTGGCCTTTTTTGAAGAGGGCCTCAAAGAAAAAGTGATCACGGTGCCAGGGGTCTTCTTTGACGTCAATCCCGGCAAACGGCGGCGTTCGCAAAAATTCAGAAATTATACCCGCATCAGCTTTGGGCCTGAGATGGCCAAGGTCCAACAGGGCATGGATGCGATTGAGCGGGTCGTGCGGAAGTTTTCTTAAGTTAGCTGTCTGGAGCCAGTGGCAACGGGGTTTCATTTGAGGCGACCTCAAGATGTTTACGCAGCCAATGACGGTATTTAGAAATCGCCCGATCAGCACCAATCAAATGATCAGCCTCAGATTCAAGGCTGTTGAATGGCCGTTGGCTCAGCACCACCCGCTGATCTTGTTTGAGAATAAAGGGGTTGCTCAAACTCATTATCTTGGGCATCAACTTTCCCATGAGTGGGTTCCTTGTATGAACATAAGCCCGCAAATAATAGCGGGTAGCGGTCTCATTGATGGGCACAAACGCAATCACATTTTTAATCGTGGGGCTGATTGTCAACCTCCAAATAGAAGGAAAGCGCAGATGTAAGCTGGGTTCTGTCCCCTGCGCCAGTTTTGCCAATTCTTTTTGCTCACGGGCTTCCATGCCCAGATCTTTGCGATTAAAGACCCACACTTTGAGCTCTTGATCATCACTTTCCACATACGGCCCTTCGACAAAACTCCTTCCCCCAGCCCCAATCGTGGTCCGATGGACAAAAGCCAGATGGGCGACATCCAATTGGTTTTCAATCGCGCGGGTATAGTGGGTCTGCCAATCCGCGGTAATCGTATGGTAATGCCAGTCCTGTGTAAAATCTTCAAAATAGGGCAAAGGGGGATATTCTGTTTGTGTTTCGCCCCACCAGAGCCAAATAAAGCCATGGGCTTCTTGAACAATATATTGAGCAGTAACCATGCCTGCGGGAATTTTACCGGCTTTGCCATTGGCGGGAATCAAACGGCATTGGCCCTGGGCATCAAATTCAAAACCATGAAAGGGGCAGACCAAATGGTCGCCGCAGACCTCCCCCAAACTCAGGGCTGCCCCCAAATGGGGACAGCGATCTTGATGGCAATGTAATTTTGCCTGGGAATCACGCCACAAAACCAGTTTTTGACCCAGTCGTTCTGTTCCCAAAGGGGAGTTTTTTTTAACTTCTTGACTGAGTAAAATGGGATACCAGCGCTCTTTGACCAATTGCATAGGTTTCTTCTTTCATATTGCAGCCCAAAATGACGATTCGCTTGAAGGGGGCGCAGTTAGAATAATAGCTGACAAAGGTTTATAAATACCTGTTCGACCCTTCACTGCTGTTAATTTATATACAAACCTGTGTATGTCTTCAAAGTGCCAGAGCTGCTTAGCAAGAAACGCCCACAAATTGGGCATAATAGACATAGAGCACGCTCACACCACATCTTAGAAAGTAATTTTTCATGGCAGATATTCGTCTTGGTAGCCACGACCGGGGCATGATGGATCGCACAGATACCCTCAAAGCCCAACGTACACCTCTAAAAACCAACCTGAGCGCAGCAGAGGCAGAGGCCTTTGCCCGCAGCCATGGTGGCTCAGAAATGTTACTCAAGACGGCCAATGGCACCTACAATGTCTATGCTGTGAGCACCTCTGAAGCTGGCAAAGCGATCAAAGGATCTGACTTTGAAGACGGCACTGCAGACATCTCACTCACCCCCCAAGACGTGGCCCGACTCGGGGGCACCAAAGCCTATTTGCAAACCGACGACGGCACCCTGCGCACCCTCGAAATCGCGGGCATTCAGCTCGACAATCTGGACCAAAGCCTGATCCGCGCTGACCTGAGTGTCAATATCCAAGACAAAGATGGGATCGAGAGCAAGTCAGCACGGGATATTACTGGCACCCTCAGCGGAAAAGTGGTGATCGATCGTGCCATGATTGAATGGGCTTTGGCCCAAGCGGAAAAAGAGACGGGACTGAAATTCACCCTGACAGACAACCCCCGCGACCAGAGTTACAAGATCAATGCCAGTTATGGTGTGGGCCTGGGCAGCATCACAATTAAACCCACGGGCACGGGCCTCAAAGTCGAGGTCGGAGGTTTGGCAGGCGGGCTGGCCGACGCCGGCGATTGGCTGGGCAAAAAACTGGGTTATGATCCCCAACAGGCCGTAGACAAATTGATCCGCCAACACCTCGGCGCCAATCTCGGTCTCAAGGTCGAAAGTCAGTCCCTGACAGAATATTCGCTTGCACCCGATCTCAAAAACAATCCCCTCATGCGCGAAATTCCGCTTTCGGGCCAGACCCGTTTTAAGGTCGAAGAACTCAAGCTCAATGCCAGCCAGGGCAATGGCTTTCGCATCGACACCCAGGGCAATCTCGAGCTCAATTTTAGCAATGCCCAGGTGATTGGATCAACCGACAGCAAGGCCCCAGCAGCAACCACAGACCGCGAAGGTGCCGACGCCCTGAACTTAAATGTACAGGCCCAATTGGGCAACGATTTCACGTCTGAGCTAACGGGTGAAGCCGGTATCAAGGTCAACGTCACCCAAGCCGAACAAGCCGGGCTCAAATCCCGGATCAAAGAGTTTACGGGCCAAGAAATTGGCGCAGGCGGCCAATTTGAAGTCAGCGGTGTGCGTTTTTCTGCCCAGGCTGATGCCCAGGGCAAAATTACAAAAATGGATCAGACCCTCGGCCAACTTAAATTTGAGCGTTTGGCCCTGGATGCCCAAGGCGTGCAAGTTGATCTCAGTGCCCAGAACGGCGTCTTACAAGGTGAACTCAAAGAGGGCAAATACCGGCTTGATGCCGAAGATATCACCCTCAAAGGCAGCGTGACCACGCCTCAGGGCAAATTAAACGTCACCCAGCTGCAACTCTCTGGCGAATTGGCTGTGGACCCAGCCCAACCACAAAAATTGAATTTCACAATTCCGACAGGCGAAAATATCCGCTATTCAGGCCAATTTACCCCCACAGGCCAGAGCCAGGGCGTCAAAATCCAGAATCTCAGCGTGGGTCCTGCCCAGTTTAATTTAGATGCAGGCCAAGGCAAATTGACGGTCTCAGCCCAAGGCAAAACAGCCCCCCGCATCAGCCTGGGCTCGCTCACCATGCCCGACGCCACCTTCCGCAATTTGCAGGTCACAGGCCCCATGCAAGCGGATCTCAATCGCGGGACTTTGTCATTGCAAGCCCGCAGCCTTTCACTTTCGGGCAAAGTGGGCCCCCTCGATCTCACCCGCTTGAGTGGCTCAGGCAATCTCAATTGGGATCCTGCCAAGGGTCTGGAAATCACCAACGCCAATATCTCCGCCCAGGGCAAATTGGGAGAACTCGAAGTCAAACAACTCAAAGGCTCAGGCAATATTTCGGTCTCCCCCAGTGGGCAAGTGCGCTTCAGCAGTACCCGCGATCTCAGTTTGCAAACCGGCTCGGGCTTGAGTGTGCGCGGCAATCTGGCCCTGGACTATACCCCCGGCCAGGTTCAGGTCGAAACCACTTCTAAAAATCCCGTTTTGATTGACTATACAGATCCCGCTCTGGGCATTGACCTCAAAGGTCTGGCGTATAGCGGCCGCATGGTCTTTAACGAAAATGCGGGTGATCTCAGATTTTCAAGTCATCCAGATAAACCCTTGGAACTCAAAAGTGGCAGTATTTCTGGTGTGGCCCTGCAAGACCTGAGTCTGAGCAACGGACAAATTTCGGTTCAGACCCAAGGCGGCAAATTTGTGGCAGAGCCTCTGCCTGGCCAGAGCTTGACCCTGAATGGCAAAATTCAGGGCATAACCCTCAAAGATTTGAGTTCTCAGGGCCCGATCAAATTTGATCCCGCCAAACAGAGCATTGCCTGGGATCAGCCGGTTTCTGCCAGCTTGCCCAGTCAAGGCATCGATCAGCTTTCGACAGAGGGCCCGGTTGAGATCAGTCAAGATGCCCAGGGCCGCTTGCATTTCAGCAGTCCAGGTGGCACGATCAGTTTAAAAATGGGTCAACTCAACCTCTCCAATTTTAAAGTCGAGGGAGAAGCGGTGCTCGACCCACGCACGGGCCAACTCAGTTTCAGTGGTTTAAACGGCGGAACGGGGCTGAAATTGGATGGCACCCTCAATGGCTATCCGATCCAAGCGGAATCATCGGGCCAATTACACATCCAACACACCGCCAAAGGGGTAGAGTTGACAGGCGAAAAGCTCAAGCTCAATGGCCTCGTGGATGGATTTACTTTGCAAAGTCCCGAAGGGGCCAGCGGCAAAGTGTTGATCACCCCCGACGGCGGCATTGACTTAAAAGAGCTGAACTTTGATGTGACCATCGACGATATGCAATTGCAAAACCGCAATGGCCTGTTTAAGACCACGCCCCAGGGCTTTGAGATCAACCTCTCAGGGGATATCAAC
Organism: Candidatus Blackallbacteria bacterium; assembly: GCA_051715345.1. Lineage (GTDB taxonomy): Bacteria > Cyanobacteriota > Sericytochromatia > UBA7694 > UBA7694. Next base: position 23,293 of record JBPXJQ010000015.1, on the reverse strand, counting down.
GCCAAGCAGGAGCAATTGCTCAAATTCTTGCAAAAATTCTCGGGCCGTCAGGACATTGGCAAACAGGCCCAAGACGGGATCAAACAGGCCCTTGGACAGCTTCAGAACCATTTTGGCACCTTTAACAAAGCAGATATTCACTACGAAAATATGGTGATTCGCTTTGACAAAAACTTCCAGTTTCAGGGCTTTGAAGTCCTCAAAGACACCCGCATCGACAATGCGCAGGTGAATTTGAGTTTGGGCCGCAAACCCGAAAAGGTCAATATTGGCGAGTTGCATTGGCGGGCCGAAGCCGAAGCAGACAGCAAAGGCTTCCGGGTCAAAGATGGGGACATTGAATTCAGCTTGAATCAAAATATCCGCGACTATATCGACCGTACCGTGACGCAGCAATTGAGTGATGCAGGCCTCAAAGACGTGGACCTGGAAGTCAGTCCCAGCGGCGAGATCTCAATCAAAAATGCGACCTACGAAGTGCGGGCAAAAGGCCGTTCAGGCAACAATGGCACAGAAATCGACATCCCCTTGCTCTCGCGACTGTTTAAAAAGCCCAAAAAAGTCATGAATATTTCTGCCAAATTGGATATCACCCCCCGGATCGAAAACAACCAATTGGTGGTTGAACTCGATAACCTCAAGCTCAAAGGCCTGCTGGCCCAGATTATCAACTCAGCCATTGATGGTGAAGACAAACTTGCCGACCAAATGGCCACCCAATTGCGGGCCGAAGACATCAAATTTGAGCGCAAAGATGGCGAATCACTGTTTCGCCTGGATCTCAACGATCTGCTCAAAAAACAAATGGATCCCAATATCAACCTGACTTCAGCCGAATTGTCACCCGAGGGCAAAGTCAGAGTGGGGTATACCTACGGGCAGCAACCTGCGGTGAAATAGGTTTTAACGCTTGGGTTTTGGTGCTTGGGTCGTGGGCTTTAGGAAAAAGCCCCTTTCCCGCTGATCCAGCCATTTAATCTATGCCTTCCAAATTATCGGCAACTTTTATGAGTTCGCTAATTTTCAGATTGAGAGACCTCAATTGAAAGGGTTTTCCAATCACCCCCAAATAATAGGGCTTGGTTTGGTTTGGATTCGTGTCATCGATTTTTTCTTGGGTCGTGCAAATAAACACTTTCCCTAATTTTTTAGAGGTATAGCGCAGTAATTTGGGGTTTTCAAGCCCCAAATTCTGGCAACCATGGAGTTGTTGATAGTTAAATTCCAACGTTAGGTTTTTTTCATCCAAAAATTCTGCCTGATACACATAACGAAGATGCGGCGAATAATCCTTTTGGGGGTTTGAACCCACTTGCTCTTCACTGAAGCTAAAGATCATATCAAAGTGCAACAAATTCATGTTTGCGGGCAAATAACGGGGCAGCCAAAAGGGATGTTTGAGCCTGGGCAACAGGTATTTTTCGATAAACCAGAGATTTTTTATCGGCATTTGCAAGGTATCTTGGTACTGATTCAGCTTGTTTAAAGTCATGTTATGCGAACTTCTGGGCCTGACACTCACTTGCTCGACAGATTCCGCATAATTGAGATATTCCTTAAATTGAGTGAGATTGAAGCCTTCTAATAAAATTTTATTGCCCATAAAATTATCGACAAAATGGGTGATGCCAGAGTCATCATTTGTCTGCACATAACAATATTTAATATTTTTCCCATACCCTGGCTGATAAATTTCTTGTAATTTTTCACATGAAAGGCTGCAGGTTTGGTCTTTGGGCAAGGGGGTTGAATTGGTAAACCACAGATGTGCAGGGTTCTTTTGACCGAAATAGTCTTTGTAGCCTTTTTTTGCAGAGTACAAAACACTGACATCCAGATTGTTTTTTACTGAGGTCCGATAATCATAATTCAAATAAAGTTGACTCAAATAAAGATGGGCAGGGGGCTTCAAAGGGAGCCATAATTTCCTGAAACTCTCTGGGTCCATAAAATCAGAGATCATTTGTAATTTATCTTGGATATATACTTCAGCTTGGGCTGCGAGCGTAAAGGGCCCAGCAAAAAAACTGGCCAAAACACAGATAAACAGTGCCTTTTGAAGCAGCCTATGTTTAGCTGTCATAGAAAATACCCCCTTTGCAGAACCGTTAAAAAAAGACCTGTTTTTCAAAGATAGCAAAGATTTAAAAAATTTACAAATATGTATTTTATTTGTCACACTCAAAGATTTAATCTTCCACCGACCATGATACTCAAAGCCCTTTCAAATTGAGCCTTGTCTACGCTGCTTGTCCCGTTTAAGATGAGAGCAAACAGTAAACGAGGAAAATGCCATGAGTCTTAGCCCCTTTGCCGGAAAAATTGCCGATGCGTCTCTGCTGGTCAATCTGCCCCGACTGGTCAGCGCCTATTATACCCACCGGCCCGACCCCAAAGATCCCCAACAGCGCGTGGCTTTTGGCACCTCCGGCCACCGGGGCAGCTCGCTCTTGAACAGCTTCAACGAGGCCCATATCCTGGCCACCACCCAGGCCATTTGTGAATACCGCCAGGCCCAAGGCATAACCGGGCCTCTGTTTTTGGGCATCGACAGCCATGCCCTCTCCGAACCCGCTTTTGTCACGGCTCTGGAAGTTTTGGCCGCCAATGCGGTCGAGGTCATGATTGCTGGGGCCGAAATCTACACCCCCACCCCGGCCATTTCCCACGCCATTTTGACATATAACCAGGGTCGGCATACCGGTTTAGCAGACGGCATTGTGATTACCCCCTCTCACAACCCTCCCGAAGACGGCGGCTTTAAATACAACCCGCCCAATGGGGGCCCCGCAGATACCGTGATTACAGCCGCCGTGGAAACCCGTGCCAACGAATTGCTGAGCCAACAATTGCATGGGGTCAAACGCCTGCCTTTTGAACAGGCCCTGCGCGCAGCCACCACCCATACCCATGATTACCTGAACAGCTATGTGGCAGAATTAGACCAGGTGATCGACATGGAACTGCTGCGCCAGAGCGGTATTCAGATGGGGGTTCATCCGCTTGGGGGCGCGGGGGTGCATTATTGGGGCGCCATTGCTGAACGCTATGGTCTGAATTTGCAGGTGATCTCCACCGAGGTCGATCCCAGTTTTCGCTTTATGAGCGTGGACTGGGATGGGCGGATTCGCATGGACCCCTCTTCACCCTATGCCATGCAGAGCTTAATCGGTCTCAAAGACCGCTTTGACATTGCCTTTGCCTGTGATACCGACCATGATCGCCATGGGATTGTTGCCCCCAGTGTGGGCCTGATGTCCCCCAATCATTACCTGAGTGTGGCCATTAACTATCTCTTCCGCCACCGCCCAGACTGGCGCGCAGAAGCAGCGATTGGCAAAACCCTGGTCAGCAGTTCGATGATTGACCGGGTGGCAGCCAGCCTGGGACGCGGGCTCTACGAGGTACCCGTGGGCTTTAAATGGTTTGTCGAAGGCCTGCATGATGGCAGCCTGGGCTTTGGCGGCGAAGAGAGTGCCGGGGCTTCATTTCTGCGCCGCAATGGCACTGTTTGGAGCACCGACAAAGATGGCCTGATTCCGGCCCTGCTGGCAGCTGAAATGACCGCTCGCGAGGGGCACGATCCTGGCAAAGCCTACTTAGAATTGACCAAAACACTGGGAGAGCCCGTGGCTGAACGCAAAGAGGCCCCTGCCAGCCCTGAGCAAAAGAACCGCTTAAAAAAGCTCTCCCCCGAACAGGTGAAATCCACAGAACTGGCGGGCGAGGCCATCACAGCCCGCCTCACCAGCGCGCCGGGCAATGGCGCAGCGATTGGCGGCCTCAAAGTGACCACAGCCAATGGCTGGTTTGCGGCCCGGCCTTCGGGCACTGAAAATATTTATAAAATTTACGCCGAGAGCTTTTTGGGCCAGACTCATCTGGCGCGAATTTTGGATGAGGCTCAGCAGATTGTCTCAGCGGCCCTCAGCAACCCATGACCTGGGTAAAAGTGCAAACAGATTTTAAATAACTGGGAGATTTCTGCTTTATGTACACCATGCAGGTTATACTCTCTCCCCTGGTTCCGCTTTTTTTTGGCTTTGTGGTCTATCGCCTTTATCAAGCGGGACAATTCACCCAATCAGCGTTGACCAAAATTTGGTCAGGTTTGGCGGTGGTGTTTTTGCTGCTCTGTGGCAATAGCTGGATGGGAATCATGGCCGTCGAGTCATTTCGTCGGCTGAAGCCAGAAGAGGTTCAAGTTCTGAACTTTTACGATGAGGCCCGTGATTATGCACGTTGTCGGCCAAGTGGAACTCAAATGCCTGCCACTTGTTTGGAGCAATCGATCTCTCAGCCCTCAACGATTGCCAAATTGGTCTCCACTTTTCATGCCACTTCTGCCTACGCCCCCAATCACGAAGGAGCCAAAGACAGGTATTTGCTTAATATTCGCTTAAAGTCTGGAAAAAGCATGTGGATGATTCTTGGAAAAGGCAATCGCAGCACCCCCCAGACCGCCTGGATAGAATTTAACAGTGGCATTCGCGATGGTATGCACTACGGGGTCTATCTCAATGAACCTTTGTATCACGTACTGAGCACCCAACTCAAACTCCAGAAATGGCAAAAAAAATGACCCAGCAGATTGTCTATACGGCTTTGGAATAGGGTTTAGGGGATCCTCTTTAAGGGGTAGACAGCTTGAGTTCAAGCGGCCCTTTTTCGAGGTGAAAGACCAGTTTCTCGCGATCGGCAGGCAGAGCCAAGAGCATTAATTGCAGGTCATATGAATGGCCTGAATTGCCGCCAAAGGTCAGGCGAACACTGCGATTGACCGAAAAAGTCAGGCTGTCGGGGGTCGAAAAGACCTGATCCACCATCGGAAAATAGCGAAAAGTCACATTATTGCTGATAGCAGCAATGACCTTGCCCTGTTTGAAAGCTGCACGCAGGGGCAGGGTCTGTTTTTCAAGGGTTTCGACTTTGCCAGGCAGATCGTAGTGGGGTTTGAGCATCTGCAGGTAGTGCTCCAATTCACTTTCGCTGCGGGCCAGAAAATAACTATACCCTTTCTCTGTGGGCAAGACCTTACTAAAATCCAGGCCCATTTCTCCACCTGGACCAAAAGACAGTGGCAGAGGCGAAAAACTGTCAAATCGCCCTGCCTGACCGCTGCGTTCGGCAGGGTTTTTGGCCGAAAGCAGAAAGACCGGGCGGGTCGGCAGGGCCGCATTATAGGGCCAATAGCCTTCCAGGCTGATAACAGACGAATCTGAAGCCGGGGCAGGTAGCCCAAAATAGCCCTCGGCATCTGTTTTCAGGGTCTGTTGATTCCATTGAAAAGCCTGGTTTTTTATAGGGTTCCGCTGCTCATCTAATAATTGGCCTTTGCCTTGGCGGTAAGCGTCGCAGTCCAAGCCATTCATGCCTCCCACCCCACAGTATTGCCCATAGAGTTGCTGGGTATCACGGGTATTTTCTGGCGAATTGGGCAAACTGCCCGTGGTTGAGGTGCAAGCGGCGCTCAAAAGAATTAAACTGAGACTGAGAATGAAACGCATAAATTTACCTGCCTGATTTCTGTGCTTGCAAGCATAACATATATTTACAAAAAAGAAAAATACTTTTGTCCCATGAAAAAATCACTTTCCCCTTTTGTCGTTCAGGCCCCGCGCTTGGCCTCAGATCTTCCAATGATTCAGTTGAGTCTTTTGGAATTCCAGTCTGCGGATCTGCTCAGTGAGGCCAACTTAAGTCAGCAAAACTTTGATCAGGCCAAAGCCGAGGCCCTGAGCCTAGAAGAAATGCGTTTGCAAAACTTGAGTCTGCGCGAAGCCAAATTGGCCCGGCTGGATCTGCGTGATTGTGTCATCTCTGATGTGGACTTTTCCAACAGCGAGATTGAACGGGGAATGTTGACCCGCGCCCGGTTTGAAAATTCCAAATTATTGGGCCTCAACGGGCGATTGAGCCATTTCCGCGATGTTGTGTTTAAAGATTGCAACTTAAATTTGGCCGACTTTGGCAAGGCCCGTTTTCAACAGGTGCGCTTTGAAAATTGCCAACTCAAAGACCTGCAACTCAGCGGCGCCAACTTCAAACAGGTTCAGTTTAAGAACTGTGATTTAAGTGGCTTGGATCTGAGTGACGTGACCCATGTGCACTTGGATTTGCGTGGCAGTTCAATCGCGGGTTTTCGCGCCTCAGCAGCTGAACTCAAAGGCCTGATTCTCGATCCCGAGCAGGCCCTGGGGCTGATCCATTTACTTGGGGTGACGGTGTTGGAGGTGGATTAAAACAATATTCCCCTTACCCATGTAAGACCTGCGCCAAAAGCCTGTGAAAATGATGCACCCCTTTTTCTTGGCTGGGAGAATACCGGCCCCGTTTGTAGAGCCGCGACTGAATGCCCTGCTGCACCCGTTGCACAATCTGCTGGTCTTCACGTTCGACCTGGGCCGGATCTGCGCCCGCGCCCTGGCCCCTCAATTCGGGCTTCCAGATATACGTCTGGTAGCGCACAATGGTGCGGTCCACAGCCTGGGGCAAGACAATATTGACCGAGAGCCCCCAGGGGTAGAGATTGAGCATCAAATTGGGAAAGAGCCAGAAATAATAAGCCGCCACACCCGAGCCTGCATCGGGGTGGTAAGAGGGCAAGTCAAAGGTGGGCACAGCCGGGTCGGATGAAAAGCCAATCTGCAACACCCCCCAGGGCAGAGGGGTCACCTCGTAATTGTCCCCATCCAGCACCTGGGCCAGCCCCGGATGCACATAGGGAATGTGGAAGCCTTCGAGGTAATTGTCGATATAGAGCATCCAATTGGCATCCAATTCAAAATCCTGAGAATGCTCTGGGCTGTAGACAAAGTCCTGCCAAGGCACCCAGCCCAAGCGGGCCTGCACCGGATCAATCCAATCGGCAAAGGGCAAAACCGGATTCAGGGCGGCAAACAAAAGTCCATGCCAGGCTTCCAGCGGCAAATGGGGCAAATGGTCGCGCTCAGAGGGGAAGTGATTGAGGTCTTCAAATCCCGGCATCGAACGAAAGCGGCCATTGAGTTCAAAGCAGCGATTGTGGTAGGGACAGCGCAAAAAGCGGGATTTTCCGGGTGCTTGTAAGAGCAAGCTACCCCGGTGAGTACAGACATTTGACAGGCAATGCAATTGTTGATCCAAGCCACGGGTCAAGAGCAGGGGCTCATTGACACTGCCGGGCAAAAAATGCCAGGGAATGGATTGACCGGGTTCGTTTAAAGCCTCAGCATTGCCAAAAAACTGCCAACTGCGGGCCAAAACCAATTCCACAAGCTGCTCATGTAAACCTGTGCTGCGATAGGCCTCCCCAGGCAAAGTTTCGGCCTGGGCGATTTCGGGGTGAATGTCAAAAAAGAGCATGGGCTTATTTGAGGCAGCTGAGAATGTCTTCCGCCGTGGCTGGTAAACGCAAAGGCGGATTGTAGTGGGTTTGGGTCGAAGAGAGGGCATTTTTAACCGCTGCCCAAGCAGCAAACCCGAGCAACAGGGGCGGCTCTCCGACCGCCTTGCTGCCGCGCACATTGCTGGGCTCTTCATTTTCGAGCAATTCCAAATAAAACTCCCGTGGGGTATCTTGGATATTCGGAATTTTATATGTGGTCGGAGAATGAGAGAGCAGCGCGCCTGTGTCGGAATAGACCAGATTTTCGGTTGTTACCCAGCCCAAGCCCTGCACAAAAGCGCCCGTGACCTGGCCACGGTCAATGCCTTCGTTGATCGGGCGGCCCAAATCCATCAAGACATCGCTGCGCAATATTTTGAGTTCCCCGGTTAATCTGTCGATCAGCACTTCGCAGGCGGCCACACCGTTGGTGTAATAGAGAAAGGGATGGCCCTTGCCCGCATCGCGGTCATAACCGGGTATCGGGGTCTTAAAATGACCGTAGCCACTTAAGCTGATGCGGTTGAAAAAGGCCAAATTCACGGCCTCGGCAAAGGCCATGCGCTGTTCGGGGTTGTCTTTGTGAACCAAGTAGCCGTCTTGAAACAGGACCTGAGAGGTGTCTTCTTGGCCTGTAATGCTCAATTCTTCGAGTGCCCCGCGTACGGGCTGAGCCCAATGGGCCAAGAGACAGGCTTTGAGCCGTTGTTGAAGTTGAGCACAGGCCAAAACCACAGCCGCCCCGTTGATATCTGAACCACTGGAGGCCGCTGTGGGAGACGTGTTGTGGTTTTTATCTGTGGCCGTGGGCAGCAGAATCACGTTTTGGTAGGGAATGGCAAAGGCCTCTGCCACCAATTGTTGGAGCTTGGTATTGACACCCTGGCCCATTTCTGTTGCGCCTGTAGAGACTTGAATGGTGCCATCGCGGTGAATATTGACCAAGGCATTGCCCTGATTGAGAAAGCGACTCGTAAACGAAATCCCAAACTTCACAGCCGTCAAGGCCAAACCACGCAAATGGGTCTGGGAACTGGCATTAAAGGCCTGGATCTCTGAACGGCGCTGTGCATAATTCGCCGTTTCACTTAAACGGTCAAAGAGGGCTGGCAGGGTATTGTTGACGACCACTTGGCCATAAGGCGTGGTCTGCTCTTCGCCTTGGTAACAATTGATCCGGCGCACGTCCAGGGCATCTTTGCCCAAATAAATCGCGATCTCTTCGAGTACATTTTCGATCATGGCCACGCCCTGGGGCCCGCCAAAGCCGCGAAAAGCGGTGTGGGGCGTATTGTGGGTGCGGCAGATACGCCCCACGATGCGGGCATTGGGCAAGTAATAGGCATTGTCGGAATGTAACATCGCCCGCTCCAGAATCGAGGTCGAGAGATCGGCATACGCCCCGCCGTCGGCAAAGAGCTTCACATCCAGGGCCTGAATCCGGCCTTCGGCATCAAACCCCACACTGTACCAGTCTTTGAAGGGGTGGCGTTTGCCCGTTGTTTGCATGTCTTCGTCTTTGCTCAGAGCCAGACGGGCCGGGCGTTTGAGCTTGTGAGCGACCAAGGCTGCATAGGCTGAAAATGTCGCAGCTTGGGATTCTTTGCCCCCAAAGCCTCCCCCCATGCGTTTGACGATACAGGTCACTTGGCTCTGACGCAGACCCAGTGCTTCCGAAACCAGATGCTGAACTTCGGTTGGGTGCTGAGACGAGGCATGTACTTCCAATTGATCATTTTCGAGGGGGTAGACAATTGAAATATGTGATTCGAGGTAAAAATGGTCTTGGCCTTTGTTTTCAAAGACCCCATCAATGCGATGGGGTGACTGAGCCAAAGCCGCATCGGGATCGCCTTTGAGAATGGTGCGCTCGACGGCGATAAAGGCTTCTTGGGCACGGGCTTCGTCGATGCTCAAAATAGCAGGTAAAGCTTCGATCTCAACTTTGACCAATTTTTTTGCTGCGGCCAGCGTGGCGCGATTTTCAGCCGCCACAATCGCAATCGCCTCACCCAAAAAATTGACTGTTTTGTCGGCCAGCAGGGGCTGATCTTGAATGATCGTGCCCCAGAGATTGTGGTGCAGATCTGCAGCCGTAAAGACCCCTGCCACACCGGGCAGGGCCAAAGCGGCGGAGGTATCGATTGAGAGGATCTTGCCATGCGCCACGGGGCTAAAAACCAGACCGACATGCAATTCCCCTCTTTGCAAGGGGCGATCGTCGAGAAATACCGACTCTCCGGTGACATGGCCCCGCGCCGAATCATGGGGGAGGGACTTGGTTTTCATGGGGTGCTCCTCGGACTTTGCTGAATGTGATACCCATTATAACAAAGTGTTTTGGTTGCAATCATTTTCAACCACCTCTGTTTTATCTGCACTTAAGCGCTTCAATCAGGCCATCGGAATATGCCCCAAGGTATTTGTATTGGGGGGGTATGACCCACTGTCCTTTGGCATTAATAGCACCCCAAAATCCGTTTTCGGTCATTTGTGCTTTGGCCAAGCCATTGTACATGGAACCCAGATTGTAAAATTGAGGCGGGACCACCCACTGCCCTTTGGGGTTAATCAAGCCCCATAATCCATCTCGCGTCAATTGAACCGCAGAAATCCCCTCGGAGAACCCTTGGTAAGCCTGATAAAAACGCGGGGGAATGGCCCATTCTCCTTTGAGGTTGATAAATCCCCAAGGGCCCTCTTCAGACAACAACACAGCAGCCAAATCTTGAGAAAAGTCAAAGACTTCTTTGAATTTGGGTTGAATCACCCATTTGCCCTGTGTATTCACAAAGCCCCAGAGACCTTCTTTTGTTCTAACTGCAGCAAGGCCTTGAGAAAAATCACGTGTTCTATCAAACGTGGGTTGGATCACCCATTGGCCTTGGGTGTCGACAAATCCCCACTGGCCCTCTTCCGTTAATTGCGCTTTCGCCAAGCACTGAGAAAATAGACCCAGATCATAATATCTGGGCTGAACGACCCAAGCACCTGAAAGATCCAAAATTCCCCAAAGGCCATTTTCAGATATCTGGGCAGTGGCCCGTCCATCGGAAAAACGATCAGAGGTCGCATAAAACTGAGGCTGAATCACCCACTTTCCCTGGCTGTCGATAAAGCCCCAAGGACCGTTTTTGCTTGCCTGTGCAGCTGCCAAACCCTGAAAAAATTCACTTGTACCCGCAAACTGTGCTGGAATGACGCGCTTGCCTTTGCTGTCGATAAAGCCCCAAGGCCCTTTATCTTTCAACTGAAATGAGGCCAACCCATTTTCAAAGTTCCCAACCATTTCAAATTGAGGCTGGATGGCCCATTGGCCTTTGGCATTGAGATAGCCAACTGAACAGGTTTCAGCTCTCACCTGAGAAACAGCCAGCAAAGACACATACACACTGGGTAAAAATCGGGAAAAAAACTTAAAAAAATGTTTGGACTTTTGCATGTTCGGTCTCTGTCCTTTGGCATTGATTCAATTTCAGGGCTTGTACTCAATTGGGGCTTAATCAAGACAAGATAGGTCTGTACTATTTTATGTTAGAATCATTTCAACTGCTCCTGTGTAAATCCTGTCTGGATAAAAAATGATGCTAAATTTAGCTGGGGCAAAACGAGGTCAGCCATGAAATTGCGCAATCTGCTCGAAGTCCTCTTTTGGTTTGCTGTGATTGCCCTGGCCATTCGCTATGCCCATTGGATTCTGGCCGGTTTTGCAGGCCTGTTTTTGGTCGCGGGCATTGCCGTTTTGGTCGGCTATTTTTATCTGCGCCGCCTCGTGAAAAAAACGCAAAAACAATTTGAGGCGATGGCGGCAGAAGCGGTGGAGATAGAAACCGCCATGCAGACGCCCAAACAGACCTCAAATATCACAGCGGATGGCCCCATTATTCATATTCATGCTGAGACCGTTCACAAAGACCAGCCTTAACCCCCCCCTCAAACCGTCCATGGAAGGAAATCCCAGATGTCAGAAAATGCCCTGATCCTCTCCACTCAACGCACCCCCCGTGGCCGGGGCAAAAAAGACGCAGGCGCTTTGTCGGGCCTGCACCCCCAAGAATTGGCAGCACAGACCCTGAATCAGGTCATTCAAGCCGGAAATATCGCGGCCGAAGATGTCGAAGACGTGGTTTTGGGCATTGTTTCCCAGGTCGGAGAGCAGGGCGCCAATTTAACCCGCAACGCCATTTTGGCCGCAGGCCTGCCGCAGACGATCAGTGGCGTGAGCCTCAATCGCTTTTGTGGTTCAGGACTGCAGGCTGTGAACTTTGCCGCCATGGCGATCATGAGTGGTGTCTTGGATGTGGCCATTGGGGGCGGAGTCGAGAGTATGTCACGGGTGCCCCTCGGCAGCGATGGCGGCGGCATCGACGGCAATAATCTGCGCTTGCGCGGCACAACACCTCAAGTGCCGCAGGGCATCAGCGCCGATTTAATTGCCAAGCTCTATGGCTTTTCGCGCGCAGATCTCGACTTATTTGCCTTTGAATCCCAAGTCAAAGCGGGAAAAGCTTTGGCCGCAGGCGCTTTTGCCAAGAGCCTGTTTGCAGTCAAAGATCCCTTAACGGGCGCTGTTTTGCTCGAAAAAGAAGAATACCCCCGCCCCGAAACCAATTTGGAAACCTTGGCAGCACTTAAACCGGCCTTTGAAAAAATGGGGGCGATGGTGGTCGGCCCCAACGGGGAGACCCTGGATCAAATTGCCCTGTGGAAATACCCCCAAGCAGAAAGCATTCCCCACGTGCACACTGCTGGCAATTCCAGCGGGATCGTCGATGGGGCCGCAGCGGTTTTATTGGCCTCGGAGGCGTATGTCAAAGCCCGCGGACTGCAAGCCAGAGCTAGAATTAAAGCCATGGCCACCTGCGGCAGCGAACCGCTGATCATGCTGACTGGCCCGGCAGAGGCCTCAAGCAAGGCCCTGCAAAAAGCAGGAATGACGGTGGGGGACATCGACCTCTGGGAGATCAACGAGGCTTTTGCGGTGGTGCCCTTGCAAACCATGCAGGCCTTGAATATCGACAGAGCCAAGGTCAATGTCAACGGTGGAGCCATTGCCCTGGGCCACCCGCTGGGGGCCACAGGTGCAATTTTGCTGGGCACGGCCTTGGATGCGCTTGAAAGTCGGAATTTAAATACCGCTTTGATCACCCTCTGTATTGGTGGCGGTCAGGCGATTGCCACAATCATCGAACGGCTTTAAGTATCGCTAAAATTAACTTTAAGTTTTGGTAATATCGAACAAGAACCGAGACCCGATCAGCCATATAGCTAATAGAGAACGTTATTTGTAGAGAGAGTGGAAAAGATCATGAAACGTATTCAAGGTATCAAGCGCATCCTGAGTGGCCTCTTCGCCACCAGCCTGATCACCGCCTGCGGCGGCAACCCCATTGTCACCCCCCAATACGCCCCACAGATTCAACCCCCTGCTCCCACGGTTAGACAGCCCAACCAATTGCCCCAAATCCAGGTCAATAACGCTCAGCCTACGCTGCCCGACGGCAAAAAAGCCGTTTCTATCCGCTTTGATATGCCGATCGACAAACCCGCTTCCAGCGCTCCCACCACCACTCCCAGTGTCGCTCCCTCCACCTCTCCCTCTGCAGTCCAAGGTGCGGCTCCAGGTGCCGCAGTCAGCGCCAACGACAAACCCAAGCCCGCAGCTGATGAACTCGGTGTGCCCATTGGCACCACCAAAAAATTCAGCGTCGAAATCACCCTCGATGACGGCCAGAAACTGAACAGCTTTACCAATATCAACTGGACCTCACTCAACCGCGATGTCGGCACCATGAGCACCTCGGGGATCTTCACCCCCTTGCGCGAAGGCACCACTCAAGTCGTCGGTTCCATTGGTGGCGTGGCTGCCACCATCGTCGTCCACGTTACCCCCGGCAATTTTAACTGGATTCAAATGCCCGCTCCAACTCAGGCCAACCTCTACGGCGTGAAACTCGTCAGCGACGCTGAAGCCTGGGCAGTAGGTGCTGGTGGCACCATGTTGCACTTTATCAACGGCCAATGGTACAACCTGACCCAACAGCTCAACCCAGTCACCAACGGTGCCAATATCTATGGCATTGAAATGGTCAGCAATTTTGAAGGTTGGGCCGTCGGCGACAATCTGATCATGCACTACATCAACGGCCGCTGGGAGCGCATTCGCGTCCCCGTTCAAGGCACTTTTAAAGCGATCGACATGCTCGGCCCCCAAATCGGTTTTATCGTCGGTGAAAGTGGTGGCGCCGGTGTGGTGCTGCGCTTGCAGGGCCCAATGGGCTGGGTTCCCCTGGCCTCCGGGATTGAAAAACCAATTAATACGGTCAGCGTGATTGGCCCCAACAACGCCTGGGTCGGTGGTGACTCTGGCAATCTCGAGCGCCCCACCATCTACCGCTTCAACGGCACAACCTGGGTCAAAGACCGCTTTACCAATAGCCTGATCGACTGGAAGCGCCCCACAGGCCGCTACAGCATCCGCTCAATCAAAATGGCCAACTCCTCTGTGGGCTGGGCCGTGGGTGAATACGATCCCCTGCTGAGTGGCCTGACAGGTAAACGTGGCGCGATCTTCAAATACGACGCTATCAACGATATCTGGTCCGAAGTCAAAATGGCAGACGGCATCGACAAACGCTTTGAACAGGTCACCTTTAATGCCGTTGGCATGATGGGTCCCAATCAAGGTTGGGTGCTGGGTTCCACCATTACCGCCGCGCTGGATTATTCAGCCAATAACGAAATCAACGGCAATTTGATGAAAACCGACGGCAATACCCTGAGCCCGTCCTCGGATTACAATGTCAAAGCCCTGCCCCAGGCCTTTAATGGCATCGACATCGTGGAACACGGCAATGGCATTATCGTCGGCGACAAAGGCCTGATTCTGCACCACCAATACGACCTGAATTATCGCTACAGCCGCGGCAATTTTGGCAACTTCAGTGGTGATTTTGGCTACGGCTACGCCCAGGGCCAGCCCCAGAACCAACCCCAAAGCCTCTACCCCGAAGCAGGCATGCCCGCTCCGACCTATTAAGCCCAGGCTTAACAGAGAGATACCCCAAAGCCCCCGGATAAACCGGGGGCTTTTTGTTTGCGTCTGTTACAGAAATCCACAGAGCGCTGGGGCTGCGAAGTAAACTCAAACCCCAGCGGCTTTGCGCAGACGGTTGGCAATGGCATGGCCCAGCCCCGTAGACTCAAGGGGCAATTCGGCCCAAAGATAATCTGCTTCGCTGGCATCTAGGCTGCGAAGAGCTGCAAAGAGATGGCGGGCACAGAGTTCACGCTCCCCATGGGGGCTGAGGGTGAAGACAGGTCCATTTAATTGGGGGGAAAGGGCCTGCGGGTCTCCAGCCAGCAATAAATAGCCTGCCAGGGGCGAAGGGCCAGGCAGACCGGCGGGATTTTCTGGCAAGATCTGCCCCGGCTTCCAGTCGGGGGGCAATAAAAACAAGGGTTTCAGCGGAGCATAATGGTTTTTGAGCATGCCAGGTGCTTGAATCTCAGCTGGGTGCAAAGCCGCTTCTGCGACCACACAACCCAAAACCGCTGCCAGTTCCGTCGCAGAAATTTGCCCGGGCCGCAAAATCTGCGGGTTTCCGGCCTGATCCCAGCCCAGTACAGTGGACTCCAGTCCCACCTCACAGGGGCCACCCTCGAGAATCACGGGAATGCGGCCAGCGAGTTCTTCGTAGACGGCCTGGGCCGTGGTGGGGCTGATACGGCCAAAGCGGTTGGCACTGGGGGCCGCCAAAGGTGTGCCCGCTGTGTCTATCAGGGCCTGTGCCACCGGATGAGCAGGGACACGCAGGGCAATTGTGGCCAAACCCGATGTGGCCAAATCTGGCACTTTTGCTGTTTTGGGCAGAACCAGCGTGAGCGGGCCGGGCCAAAAAGCCGCAGCCAAAACCGCAACCTGCTTTTTCCAACTCGGCGAAAGGGCATCAAAATCGACCAATTCAGCCATCAAGGTCGCGTCTGCCGCCATCTCCGAACTTAAATGCACGATCAAGGGGTCAAATTGGGGCCGCTCTTTGCTTGTAAAAATCCGCATCAAACCGGCTTCAGACCAAAGTGAAGCCGCCAGCCCATAAACGGTTTCGGTGGGCATGGCTACCACATCACCTTTTTTCAGCAGCAAAGCTGCTTGGGCCAAATGGACAGATGTAGGTGGCAGAATGGCTGTGGTGTTGAGCATGGGCCGTGAATTCAGTTTTAGCGATTGAGGATGTCGATGGCAGAGTCAGTGACAATCGATACCTCAGTTTAACACCAGGCCCCGATCTGCTGAAATGAGACCTCAGCGCTGCAAAGCGAATTATTTTCAGATAAAATAGGGTTTGTTACACACATAGATGTCCAAAGGGATATCCAAAAGGATGTCTAAATGCAGCTTCAAGGAGCAATAAAATGACCCCGGAATTGTTCAAGCGGCAGTTACAAACAGCTGTGAGCTTACATCAACAGGGGCAAGCTCAGTCAGCCAAAGAAATGTACCTTGAACTTTTAACCCAGTCTCCCAACCACCCAGAAGTGCTTCATTTACTGGGTTTAACCAAAGCCATATTGGGCGAAATAGACGCGGGAATCAAAGATATTTTACTTGCCATTCAGCTCAGGCCCGACGCACCGGCCTTTCAGAATAATTTGGGCCAATTGCTTTTACAATCTGGGAAGCTCAGCGAAGCCCTTGCTTATTTTCAGCGAGCGTTACAAATCGATCCACGCTACCTCGAAGCCGCAAACAATCTGGCCAATGGGCTCTTTTTGAGTGGGCAATATCTGGCCGCCCGCGACATTTACACGCAGGCTTTAAAGCTTGCCGTTGCAGCTGAACAGCGTACACAAATACAGCTGAATTTGGCCAAGCTCTGTGCGCATTTGGGCGCGTATTCCACACTGCTTGAATACACTGGGATGGTGCTCAAATCTGAGCCGACGTGTTTACCGGCACTGCAATTGCAATTGGATGCCCAACTCAAACAATCCGATTTGTTTGCGGCCATTGCCACAGCACAAACAATCTGGCAAATAGAGCCGGTGCCCGAAAATGGCTTGCGCTTGCTATCTCTTTTGCCCCCGCCGATTTTTGAAGATGAAGCAGATTTGAATCGCTGGCGTGAAACTTTTCAATTACTTTTAGATCAACTCACACAGCAACCACTGAAACTGACTGGTCGGCCCCTGAGAGTTGACAATACCCCCTTCTATCTCAGTTATATGGGCCAAAATGACAGAAAGCTGCTCGAACAATTGGCGGGACTTTACCGTCAAATCCTGCCGCTCCACCCCCCTCAGGGACCTGTTAAAAGCCAAATCAAGCCAGGCAAACGCCGAATTGGTTTTTGTTCGCTGCACTTTTATGATCATTCTGTGACCCATTGTTTCGGCGGGCTCATACGGGCATTTGGCCAGACTGCGGATTTTGAAGTTTATCTCTACACGATGGAAAAAGCCCAACAAGACGCCCAAACGGCTCAATTGCGTCAGGCGGTTTCCAAGTTTGTGATTTTGCCAGATGATCTCGAGATCTCAGCAAAAATGATTGCCGACGATCAACCCGATATCCTGATTTACCCAGATATTGGAATAGATACCTTTACCTGGATGTTGGCATTTACGCGCTTGGCACCGGTTCAAATCGCTTTAAGTGGTCACCCCGTTACCACAGGCATTCCGACCATTGATTATTATATTTCTTCAGCCTTATTAGACACACCCGAAGCACAAGCCGATTATTCTGAAAAACTGGTCAGACTCACACATATCGCAGTGGACTATGCCCTTCCGGCTTTGCCAAAAACCATGAAAAGTCGGGAAGCACTTTTTTCAGAGCTGGGTTTGCCGCCAGAAAAACACATCTACCTCTGTCCCATGATGCCCTTTAAATTTCATCCGGATCTCGATTCCCTTTTGCGGACTATTCTGGCAGAAGATCCGCTCGCAGAAATTGGCATTTTTGACTATCCCACTGGTTTTTTCTCGCAAAAATTACTGCCGCGTTTGCGAAAAAATTTGGATCCCCATGCGCAGCGCTTGCGTGTTTTGCCTTGGCTGCCTCAAGCTGAATTTCTCAATCTGTTGTCCCATGTGGACGTGGCTCTTGATACCCCCCATTTTGGGGCAGGCAATACCGCTTATCTCTCGCTGGGCCTGGGCACACCCATGGTGACCCTGCCATCAAGCTATTTGCGGGGGCGTTCGACCCAGGCCCTTTACCAACAGATGGGAATGACTGAATTGATCGCCCAAAACCCACAAGCGTTCGTCAAAATTGCACTGCGTTTGGGACAGGATTGCAACTACCGAACGCAAATACGCGCAGAGCTTCTGGCCAAGAACCATTTGATCTTTGGCAGGCAAGATGGGATCAACGATTTAATTGCGTTTGTAAATCAGCTTTAAATGCACAAAAATGCTGTGCAAGTCGCTGGATTTCTCTTTGGGCTTTGTGTTAGTATCATAGCTAACGAGGGAAGGAGCAGCTTCCAAGGTGTTAAAATGGAAATTACGAGAACGCATGAAAGAACGCCGAATCAGCAATAAAATGCTGGCAGAGCGCATGGGTGTACATCGCAATACCATTCAACAACTCAAAGAGGCCCATCCCACCATGATTCGGCTGCGCCACCTGGAACAATTGTGCCAGGTGTTAAATTGCCAGCCCTCAGACCTGTTCGAACTTTCCCCAGAAATCGCTGGCGTGACCAGCGGTACTTAACCCGAACCAACATTGTGGCATAGTAATTCAATCAGGCAAAAGGAGTGCAAACAGCCATGGGAAACGGCTCTGAACTGTTATCCATCGTCAAATCCCTACAGAATACCGAAGAATTTAAGGAACTCTGGTGGGAAGGCAGCTACGAAGAATACCTTGATATCGTGGCGAAAAACCCCAAAGTGGCCCGCTCCGCCTTTCAGCGTGTCTACGACATGGTGATGTCCTTCGGCAGCGAAGAATACACCGAATACAAGAAAAAAATCACCCGTTATAAGTTTTTTAACGACCCCTATGGCAATGGTGGCGACGCCATTTTTGGCTTGGACATCCACCTGATGAAACTCGTGCAGGTGCTCAAAGCCGCCGCCCGCCGCTATGGCACTGAAAAGCGCGTGATTCTGCTGCACGGCCCCGTCGGTTCATCCAAATCCACGGTGGCCCGTCTGCTTAAAAAGAGCCTGGAACTCTATTCCCGCACCCCCGAAGGGATCATGTACACCTATTCCTGGATCCTCGAAGATGGAACAGAAGTACCCAGCCCGATGCACGAAGAGCCCCTCAAATTGCTGCCCGAAGAGGTGCGCAAAGAGGTGCTGGCCAAGATCAACGCCTCATTGCCCGACAATGAGCAAATTCGCATTTTGGGTGATCTCAACCCCCTCTGCCGCTATTATTACGCCCATTTCATGAGCAAATACAAAGGCGATTGGAGCGAATTGATCAAACATATCAAGGTCCGTCGCATGATTATCTCCGAGCGCGACCGTTCAGGGATTGGTACTTTTCAGCCCAAAGACGAAAAGAACCAAGACTCAACCGAGTTGAGCGGGGATATCAATTACCGCAAAATTGCCGAGTATGGCAGCGACTCCGACCCCCGCGCCTTTAATTTTGATGGCGAGTTTAACGTCGCCAACCGCGGCATTATTGAATTCATCGAAGTGCTTAAACTCGATGTGGCCTTCTTGTATGACCTTTTGACTGCCTCGCAAGAGCACAAGATCAAACCCAAGAAATTTGCCCAAACCGACATCGATGAGGTGATTCTCGGCCACACCAACGAGCCTGAGTACCGCAAGCTCCAGAACAACGAATTTATGGAAGCCCTGCGCGACCGCACGATCAAAATCGACGTGCCGTATATTACCCGTCTGAGTGAAGAGATCAAGGTCTACGAAAAAGACTTTAATTCCAACAAAATCAAAGACATGCACATCGCCCCCCACACGATTGAAATTGCCGCGATGTGGGCCGTGCTCTCGCGTTTGGAAGAGCCCAAGAAACACCAATTGACCCTCTTGCAGAAGCTAAAGCTCTACAATGGCCAGATGGTGCCGGGTTTTACCGAAGACAATGTCAAAGAGCTGCGCAAAGAAGCCGTGCGCGAAGGCATGAATGGTATTTCTCCCCGCTATATCCAGGACAAGATCTCCAATGCCCTGGTCAAATACGCCGATGAGAAATACATCAATCCCTTTATGGTCATGAACGAACTCGACGCCGGGCTCAAACACCACTCGCTGATCGTCAACGAGGACGACAAGAAGAAGTACAAAGAGCTGCTGGCCACCGTCAAAGAGGAATACGAAAACATCGTCAAAAGCGAAGTTCAGCGTGCCATCTCGGCTGACGAAGACGCCATTCGCAACCTCTGCGGCAATTATATCGAAAATGTCAAAGCCTATACCCAAAAGGAAAAGGTCAAAAACAAATACACGGGCAATTACGAACAGCCCGATGAAAACCTGATGCGCGCCATCGAAGAGAAGATCGACATTCCCGAAAGCCGCAAAGACGACTTCCGCCGTGAGATCATGAACTACATCGGCGCCTTGGCGATTGAAGGCCGGACCTTTGAGTACAATACCAATGCCCGCCTGCAAAAAGCCCTGGAGCTGAAACTCTTCGAAGACCGCAAAGACTCGATCAAATTGACCAGTTTGCTCAGCAATGTGATGGACGAAAAAGCCCAACAGCAAATCGACATCGTCAAAGAGCGCCTGATCAAAAACTACGGGTATAACGAAGCGTCTGCCACCGATGTGCTCAACTTCGTGGCCAGTATCTTCGCCCGGGGTGACGTGAAGGATCGCTAAAACATGGACACCAAAATTGACAAGGATGTTGGGCGCTTTAAACGCATCATCCGCGGCAAGGTGCGCGAAAATCTGAAGAAATACATCTCCCAAGGTGAGATGATGGGCAAACAGGGCAAAGACATTGTCTCGATTCCCATTCCTCAGATCGACATCCCGCACTTTAAGCTCGACGGCAATAAAGGCGGGGGCGTGGGCTCCGGCGATGGCGAAGAGGGTGATCCGGTTGGCGGCGAAGAGGGTGAAGGCCAGGGTTCTGGTCAAGCTGGAGACAAAGAGGGCCAACATGCCCTCGAAGTTGAGCTGACCTTCGACGAATTGGTTGAGATCATGGCTGAAGAGTTGGAGTTGCCCCGGATTGAACCCCGTGGCAGCGAAGATATCCAGAGCATGAAAGGCCGCTACCGGGGTATCACCCATGTCGGCCCCAACTCGCTGCGCCACTTCAAACGCTCTTACAAAGAGGCCCTCAAGCGCCAAATTGCCTCTGGCGAGTACAATGCCGAAGACCCGATCATTGTGCCGATTCGCCAGGATTTGCGCTTTCGCTACCGTCAAATGGTGCCCGAACCCCTCACCAATGCCGTGATCATCTTGATGATGGACGTTTCCGGTTCGATGGAAGAAGAGCAGAAAGAGATTGTGCGGATCACCTCTTTCTGGATCGACACCTGGCTGCGCACCCATTACAAAGGCCTCAAAACCCGGTATATCGTACACGATACCGTGGCCCAAGAGGTGGACAAAGAGACCTTTTTCAGAATGCGTGAAAGTGGCGGCACCGTGATCTCTTCGGCTTACAAAATGTGCGCCAAGATGATTGCCGAAGAATACCCGCCTGAGCAGTGGAATATCTATCCCTTTCACTTCTCCGATGGCGACAATTGGTCCGAACGTGACAATGAAGAGAGCGTGCGGATTATCAAAGAGCAATTGCTGCCCGCGTGTAACCTCTTCTGTTATGGTCAGGTCGAAAGCCGCTATGGCAGCGGCAAGTTTATCAAAGAACTGACCAAACACTTTGCCGACGACGAAAAGGTCTCGTTGGTTAAAATTGAAAACAAAGATGCGATTATCAAAGGGATCAAGACTTTTCTGAGCACAGGAAAATAAGTTATGCAACTCACCCCCGAACTCGAAGCCACACGCAAACAGATTGAATCGATTGCCAAAGATTATGGCCTGGATTTCTTTGAAGTGGTCTATGAAATGATCGACTTCGAAACCATGAACCAGATCGCGGCTTATGATGGTTTTCCCGTGCGCTATCCCCATTGGCGCTTTGGTATGGAATACAATAAGCTGAGCAAATCGTATGCCTATGGCCTCTCCAAGATCTACGAGTTGGTGATCAACACCGATCCCTGTTATGCCTATCTGATGAATTGCAACCGCGATGTGGACCAAAAGACGATCATGGCCCACGTCTACGCCCACTGCGATTTTTTTAAGAACAACGCCTGTTTTGCCCACACCAACCGCAAAATGATGGACGTGATGGCCAATCACGGCACCCAAGTTCGGCAGTATATCGAGCGCTTTGGCGAAGACAATGTCGAGGCCTTTCTCGACACCGCGCTCTCACTCGAAAACCTGATCGACTTCCACACCAACCACATCCGCAGACAGGATAAAAAGCCTTACGGCTACGCTGAAGAGGCCATCGACCAAACCCCCAATTTCCGGCTGCGCTCCAAGCCGCATATGGAAAAATACATCAACCCCAAAGAGTATATCGAAGAGCAAGAGCGGCAGTACAAAGAAGAACAGCAGCGCCGCAAAGACCGCTTTCCCAACGAACCGTATCGGGATATTCTGCTGTTTTTGATGGAAAACGCCCCACTCGAAAATTGGCAGAGTGAAATCCTCTCGATTGTGCGCGACGAGGCCCTGTATTTTGCCCCCCAGCGTGCCACCAAAATCATGAACGAAGGCTGGGCCAGCTACTGGCACTCCGTGATCATGACCCAACGCGCGGCCACCGCCAGTGAAATTGTGGATTTTGCCGACTTACACTCGGGCACCATGGCCATGAGCGCCCGGCAACTCAACCCGTATAAAATTGGCCTGGAAATTTACCGAGATATCGAAGAGCGCTGGAATACCGGGCGCTTTGGCCGCGAATACGAAGAGTGCAGCTCTTACGAAGAAAAGCGCAATTGGGACAAAGCCCTGGGCCTGGGCCGCCAAAAGATCTTCGAAGTGCGCCGGGTTTACAGCGACGTGATGTTTTTGGATGAATTTTTGACGATGGAACTCTGTGAGCGGCTCAAGCTCTTTACCTTTGAATACAATGGCTCCAGCGAACAATACGAAATAGCCTCGCGCCAATACGAAGATATCAAGAGCAAGCTTTTGACTTCTTTGACCAATTTTGGCGAGCCTGCAATTGAAATTGTCGATGCCAATCACGACAACCGGGGCGAGCTGTATTTGGTGCACACCCACACGGGCGTAGACCTCAAACTCGACTATGCCCAAGACACCCTCGCCAATCTCTACAAAGTTTGGAAGCGCCCCACCAACCTCGAAACGATTGTCGATGACCGGCGCAAACTCCTGAGCTTTGATGGCAAAGAACACAGCAGCAGGATATTGTAAATCCAGGGAGCCGTGTTTAAGCCCATAGGCCGGAAGTGGCTGATCCGCTTTGGCGCGCTGGCGGTGTTCGCTCTCTGCGCACTTTTTTTGAATCACCACTTACAAACAAGGCATTGGCTCAGTTTTGTGCCAAAAGAACTGGGTGTTACACATGTTCTGTATACCAAGGTGCAATCTTGGGGTTTCGGCCCTGGGGGCAATGAAACGGGTGTCGTGGTCTATGCTCTGCCTGAAAGCATTTCTCAAAAAATTCAGCAAAACGGGATAAGCCAGATTCTGGGATTGCCTGTTGCAGAAAATGACAATGAGAGCGGTCCTGGCCACTCTGAATCTTGGCAGGCTACGCCTCTGAAATTGGAAGGCCTAGCTCATCTTTCGTTCTAGAGAAAAAGCTAATAAAATAGCCCTCTGAGAAGAACGTGAGGGCTACATATGACATTAGACGTTATTTTAACCTGTTTTTGCCTAACAACCAAGGGTTCAAGCCTGAGGAGCATGATCATA
>JBPXJQ010000014.1:0-184898 GCA_051715345.1 Candidatus Blackallbacteria bacterium | reverse complement strand
TTGATGCGCAGACCTGAAGAGAGACGTTCGAGGGTTTTGTTCAGCTGTTGATTGCTGAGGGCCAGATTCCGTTGGGAATTGAGAGAGGCAATATTGGTGTTAATCCGAATAGCCATAAGACGCGTTTCCTCCTTGAAACATACAATTTAATCCGTTTTAGTCCCTGTAAAAGAACCATTAAAGTCGTTCATCTTGAACGAATGCTTTTAGCATAACAGGCCTGCCTGATTAGATCAAGTCTCTCAAGCGTTGAGATAGCTCGCTTTTCAAGCTCTTTTTCTTTGAGTTGCTTTTCCATGAAAAAGCGCAGTATGATAACAGCATGTTTTAACATGTATAACAGCATGTTTTAACATGCGTAACAGTATATTTTCAAGAAAGCAGAGACACATAGCCGTGGTTCAGGTATTGCAAGTCGCATCATCTTCTCAGCCCTCTTCCGTAGCCGGTGCAATCGCGGGTGTGATCCGCGAACGGAAACTCTGCGAACTCCAGGCCATTGGTGCTGGGGCTATCAATCAGACAATCAAAGCCATTGCCATTGCGCGGGGTTATCTGGCCCCTGCTGGGATTGAACTGATCTGTACCCCGGCTTTTGCCGACATACAGATCAATGGCGAAGAGCGGACGGCTATTCGCTTTAAGGTCGAAGTCCGGCCTTAAGCGTTACTTCTTTAGACGCCTTTTTCGCGGATCCGGGGATCCAGGCCAAAATAACTCATGTCGACCAAGAGATTGATCAACACGAAGGTAAAGGCAAAGATCAGGACGCAGCCCTGAATAACGGGGAAATCGCGGGCGTTGACGGCATTAACCACGTATGAACCGAGGCCATTCCAGGCGTAAATCGTTTCGGTCAAAACCGCTCCACTGAGCAACAGACCCAATTGCAAACCCGTGATCGTGGTAATCGGAATGGCGGCGTTACGCAGGGCATGATGCAGAATGACACTCAGGCGAGAAACCCCTTTGGCTTTGGCGGTTTTTACGTAATCCTGCTCCAAAACATCCAACATGCTGGCGCGGGTCATGCGGGCAATAATTGCCGTGGGAACTGTGGCCAGGGTGATCGCTGGCAAAATCAGGTGATGCAGGGCATCTGCAAAGGAATACAGGTCCCCCGCCAAGAGGCTGTCGAGCAAATAAAAGCCAGTGATGGGCTGTAATTCGCTGATAATACTCAGACGTCCCGAAAGTGGCACCCAGCCCAATTGGGCCGAAAAAACCATCATCAAAAGCAGCCCCAACCAGAAAATTGGCATTGAAACACCTGTCAAAGCGCCAATCATGGTCAGGTTATCGATCCAGGTATTGCGATAGACCGCGGCCACAATTCCGGTAGATATGCCGACAAAGGCGGCGATCAACATGCTGGCAAACGCCAACTCAATTGTGGCAGGAAATTTCTGTGCCACCTCGACCAAAACCGGGTTATTGGTGACAATCGAGTCACCCAGACTGCCTTGGGTAAAGATCCGGCTGAGATAGCCAAAATACTGGACCAAAAAGGGCTGATTCAAACCAAGTTGTTCGCGCAGGCGCTCGAGCGCCTCTTGGGTGGCACGCTCGCCCAGCATAATCTGAGCTGGGTCACCGGGTATTAGGCGCACAGAAATAAAGACTATAAAAGAGACACAGAGGAGAATCAGAGCCATCAGGCCCAAACGCCGAATCAGAAATCTGAAAATCACGGAATTACCTCATTGCTCGGACTGTGCGCAAAATACCAGATACGTACCAGATACGTAAAAAAGCCGATGAGGGGGATTGAACCCCTGGCCTACTGTTTACGAAACAGTTGCTCTACCACTGAGCTACATCGGCGCATTGGATGAATTCCAAACGCAAGGTATTTTAACATATTCCCTCTGTTGTGCGCAGGCTTTTGCCATTGCCTGTTGGCGGGGAATTTTCTGCAAGTTGGAGGGCGATCAAGATTGCCAGACAGACCTGTACCCGCAAATCGGCCAGGGGGAAGTCGAAGCAGGCAAAGACCCCCAGCGCCAGCCATGCCGCCTGTATTTCGGGTTGTTTGCCAGCGCTCAGAAACAGCCTCAGAGAGAGATAAACCAGACACAGTGCAAAAAACAGCCCACTTTCCACGGCAATTTGCAGCAGGGCATTGTGTAAATGGGCGCTGCCCCGGTCGGCCAGCTGGTAAGCCGGGTAGAATTGTTCAAATTGCAAAAGGCCTGTGCCTGTGAGCCAAAAATCTTGAAGCATCCTGAAACCCGCCTGCCAAATCTGCAACCGCAGTTCGTTGGTGCTGTGTTCAGCGGCAAAAAGGGTCTGGATCCGGGTCTGAACCTGGGGCAAGAGTAACAGGGCCGTTTCTGAGGCCAGACTGATCAGACTGGCGCTGCGCAAAGCAGGTGTTGCTGTGAGCAAAAGCAATTGGGCAGCCAAGAGCGCCAGCCAGGCGCTGCGTGAAAAGCTAACCCCTGTTGCGACCAGCAAGAGCAGACAGAATCCGACCCAAACCAGACGCTTTTGCCAGGGACGGGGCCTTGTTGTTTCTTTTAGCGCCAGTGGCCAGCCCAAGGCCATCAGCAAACCAAGCAAATTGGGATTTAAGGCCGGCCCGCTTGCGCGTTCTGTGGCGGGGGCCAAAGAGAGATCGAATAAATAAGGCCGATCAAAAAAGGGCAATTGCACAAGCTGGAGATGCCCGTGCCAATGACCAAAATAATTGAGCAGGGCCACTCCCGCCAAGCCTCCCAGACCGATAAGCAAAACCTGGCGCAGAAAAGCAACTTGCAAACGGCCTCTGTGCAAGGCATGGACAAATACATAGAAAATCCAAAACGGAAGTAAATAGTGGCTGATGATGCCCGCAAGGTGGTGAAGGGGGTAGCGGCTGCAAGCGAAAGTCAGGGTGCTGCTCAATAACAACAGCCCCAATAGGAGCCTTTTTTCTGCTGATAGCTGTGTCAAATAGCGCACGGGGCTTGGGTGTGGCAGTATAAAAGTTTCTTTAATTAGGCCCAATAATAAAACACCTCCCCCCAGCAAAGGGGCAAGAGGCATCAAAATGAGGGTTAGACCTGCAAGCAGCGTGGACATGGCTGATACTTGTCCCAGCGATTATAGCTCCAGAGCCATTCGCTTGGGTGTTGGCGGACCGTCTTTTCGATCCTTTGATAGAGGGTTTGCAGCAGATCCGTGGCGTTTTCAAATTGCCCCACTTCCAGGCTGGGAAAAAATTCAATCAGGTGGGTGTCTGCTTCGCGGTAGGTAAAGACGGGAACAACCAAAGCCCCTGTTTTTTTTGCCAAAAAATAGGGGCCTTCGGGCATGGAGACATGGTGGCCAAAAAAGGAGCCAAAGATCTGATTGCTTTCGCCGTGTTGGTCAATCAACAGCCCGAGTACGGCTCCCTGTTTGAGGGCCCGCAAAATCGGGCGCAGTCCACTGAGGGTGTCATTGTATTCTGTGTTTACTTTGGCATAGCCCCGGCTTTGTTTAAAAAACTTGTCAAAAGCGCTTACACTGGGCCTTTGCACCAGGGCGTGAATCTCAAATCCTGCTTGGCCCAAGACGGCGGGAAAGAGTTCCCAACAGCCCAAATGGGCGGAGACCAGAATCACCCCTTTGCCCTGAGCATAAGCAGACAAAAAGTGTTCATATCCCTCCAATTGGGTGGGTGCGGGTTGAGAGCCCTGTGCAAAGAGGCGAAAGCGCAAAAGGGTGACGATTGAATCGAGTAGGTTTTCGATATGTTTGCGGGCCAATGCTTTTTGCTCGCTGGGTGACAGTGACAGGGCTTGAGCGATATTGTTTTGAATAAAGTGGCGGTGGCGACTCAGCATATATAACCCAAAGAGAAACCCGGCAACGCCTTTGATCATGATCTGGCGTTGCCGGGGGGAACTCTTACAGGCCCAGAGGCTGAGCACATCCAAGAGACGTGTCAGCACGGTATTCGTACTGACTTCTCAGCTTAAACGGACTGCTCGACGGGGGTTTCTTCGCTTTCTTCAGGAGCCGCTTCAGTTGCTACTTCTGGCGTAGCAGCTGCAGCTTGGGCAGCCTGTTCAGCGGCCAACTCAGGCGAAACCACAACATCGTTGTTTTCCATCACCCAATCGATGATTTTAAAGCTGAGCAGTTCATCCATCAGGGCCACCATGCGGTTTTCCTGTTCGAGCTGGGCTTTGACCTGCTCAACGGGAATTTCATGGGTATCGGCCAATTCTTGGATTTCGGCATCTACTTCTTCTTGGCTGATGCTCAGACCCTCTTCGCGGGCCACGGCACCGAGTACCAAGGTGGTTTTGATGCGTTGACCAGCGGTTTCTTTTAATTCATCCCGTTGCATCCAGTGGATCAAAGAAGCGCGCATGGTCTGCTCGCCGACCTTTGCATTGGCCAATTGAGCGCCTTCGCTCATTTGCCACATGGCATAGAGTTCGCGGTTCAACATGGATTCGGGGATGGCCACCTGGGCATTGGAAACCACTTTGTCGAGCACTTTTTGTTGTTTTTGGACTTCATTTTGCTCTTCAATTGCTTCGCTCAGCTCTTTGCGGATGCGCTCTTGCAATTGTTCCAGGTTTTCGAGTTCGCTGTGAACGGTAGAGGCAAAATCGTCATCGACTTCGGGCAATTCAACTTCTTTGATTTCATGGACGTGGATTTCAAAGTGAATCTGTTTGCCGCGCAGATCTTCAACATAATAGTCTTCAGGAAAAGTCAGATCAAAAGATTTTTGCTCATCGACATTCAGACCGACAACATGATCGGAAAAGCCTTTGACAAAGCTGTCTTCGCGCAATTCAAGGGTCATGTCTTTGGACTCACCCAGATCAACCGACTCGCCTTCGATCGAGGCTTCAACGTGCAAGGTCATCAGATCGCCAAGCTGGGCTGGACGGCTGTCCACGGGCAGCAAAATTGCGTGCTCGCGGCGCAGGTGCTGAATCTGTTCATCGATTTTTTCGTCGCTCAAGCTGTCTTCTTCTGCAATTGCAACGGTCAAACCTTTGTACTGACCCAGAACGACGTCGGGGCGTACTTCGACCACAGCTTTGTAAATAAAGTCTTTGCCCACTTCGGCCTGAACAGCCTGAACTTCGGGTTCGGCAATGGATTCAATCTGTTGGTCAGCCAAAGCCTGTTGGTAAGAATCACCCATAGCGCGCTGAAAAATATCGCGTTTGATTTGATCTGTGTCGAGATTTTGTTCGATCAGATGCTGGGGCACTTTGCCTTTGCGGAAGCCTTTGAGTTTCAAACCACGGCCATAATAGTTAAGGGCGCTGTTATAGGCCTCTTGAAGTGGTTGGCCCTCGACTTCGATTTCGAGATGAATTTTATTTCCTTCTTGCTTTTCGACAGTAACTTTCACGGTTTCCTCCGATTGGTCGACATTCATGTCTTGTGTCCCAGATTCAAGTCCAGGTTTAGTCTGGATTTTGTCCCAGAAAATAGGCCCCAAAATAGGGCCTGGTACAGATTCTGGGCTCATAATTTAGCTATGCTGCTTGGGATAGGGGTTGGACAGCATTCTACAGTTTAACTCCAAATCCTCCCAAGTGCCACGGTTTCACAGCCAGGGTCGGGAATTTTAAGCGGTTAGTTTGATGGTTTTGCCTAAAATCCTAACCTTCTAAAACCCAAAACCTCATTCTCAATTGCGGAAGACCGTAAAAAAGAGCAACAAAATGATGGGCATCGCAACCACCATCACGATTGAACTGCGTCGGTCTATCCGGCGGGATTGGCGCACATCTCGCTTGAAGCTGAAATAGACCCAAACGGTTTCTATCAGCGAACACATGACCGTGAAATAGGCCAGATAATAGACTTTGTCGGTCAGGGTCAAATAGCCCACAGGTGGCAAAGTCTCATTGAGTACCATTTGTAAGGCGATCAAACTCAGCAGACCTGTGACCGCAATCTCCACACGCGATTCAAAAAAGGAGATCGGGATAAAGAAAATCACACCGACCATGACCAAAATAATGCCCACGGGTAAAAAGAGTTTAAACAGATGGAGATGGCGCGGATACCTGGCAATAAAAAGTTGAAAGGTGATCCGGCTATAGGTGTTCTTTTTCTTGAGGGACTGCCCAAAACGGGAATCATAAAAATGTGAGGAACTGACCACATCGTGTTTGAGCGGTTTCCAGCCCTGGATAAAGAGTTCATTGCTGTAACGTGAATCAGCGCTGTCGGGAAGATACTTAATGACTTCTTCGGGAAAGGTTTTGTCTTCGAGTTGAATGGTTAAGACCTGTTCATCGAGCGGATACGAGCTGAAGTTCAGCGGGCTGCTCAGCTGATACTCCATGTGCATTTCTTTGTATTTATAGCCATCAGGCAAAACACGCACACTTTCGCTTTCGGCCACTTGGGTAGCGCCCCATTTTTCATAGCCATTCATGATCTCAAAGGATTCAGTGGGATCCAACGGACCTTTCCAGCGAAACCAGATATAAAAATCCATCCAATAGGTGTTTTGTTTGAGATCGAGATTGACAACCCGATTGAGATAATAACCCACATAGACTTTTTGCGGGGTTTTGGTAGGCGTTGGGGAGGGGTGGGGGGAGCGGGCCTCTGCTGCGGCCGAAAAAAGGACAGTTAAAAATAGCCAGAAAACAACAAGGACGGGGGATTGAAAGAAATTCCGCTGTTTCAAAGTTTGAACCTGTTTCACCTCTTCTTCTGATTTGATGACGCAGTATAACATACAAACAAAAAACTGCCCGAAGGCAGTTGTGAAATTGGTAAGAGTCAAAAGCGAGAGAGAAACTTAATTGACAGAAGTGACCTGGTTCGTTTGGGTCATCAGACGGCCGGGTGCAAACTTCTGGACGCGCTGGTTCTTGGTGTCGGTGACATAGACGAAGCCCTCGTTATCGATGGCAATGCCCCAGGGAGAGTTGAATTGGCCGTTGGCGGTGCCAAAGCTGCCGAACTCAGAGAGGTAATTGCCCATGCTGTCGAAGCGCTGGATACGGTTATTGCCACTGTCGACCACGTAGATGTCACCATTGCGGTTGTCGACAGCAATGTCGGTGGGATTGCTGAAAGAGGCAGGCTGAACGCCACCGATGCGGCCGAAGGACAGGGGCAGGCGGTTGCCGTAGCGGTCAAATTTGGAAACCACTTGGCCAGCAGGGGCTGCGGCATTGACCACATAGATGTCATCGTTATTGCTGGTGGCAATACCACGCAGACCGTTGGCTGCCATGCGCATCAGGTTGGAAACCCGCACATTTAAGCTGGAATCAAACAGGAGCAAGCGGCCAGAACCGGGGTCAGAGACCACGAGATCACCGGTGCTCAGTACAGCCACGTCGTAGACTTCGTTAAAATCGGCTTCGATATTGCTCAGCCACTGGCCAGCAGGACCGTAGCGGCGGATCAAGCTGTGACCGGTATTGGCAACAAAGACGTTTCCACCGGCATCCACTGCTACCCCATTGGGGCGGCGCAGGGGACGGAGAAAATCGAGGCTGGCGAGACGGGCGCCAAAGGAGTTGATGATGCCACCTTCGCCATTGAGCTGTTTGACTTCGCCGTGGTCATAGGTGATCACGCCACCTGCACCGACAACATCTACGACGTAGAGATTGCCACTGCCGGGAGCCATTGAAATGCCACGGGGCTGTTTAAAATTGTTGAAAGCGCGAATAAAACCGTTCACAGAAGAGGCGCGGAAGGGCACCAGTTCGATGGTCTGGGGCAGGGTGATGGTGGTGCCGGCTTTGATTTCGGCGATGATCTGGTTATTGCTGCTGACATTGGTATAGTCATTGCGGCGTACGCTCAAGACCTGACGGCCCTGGGGGATATTGGAGAGAGTGAAGTTGCCTGTGGCATCGGTCATAGCGACCTGGGCGGGACGAACACCCACGACTTCAACCTGGACGCCGCCGATACCGGCTTTGGTCAGGGAGTCGACGACTTTGCCCATCACGGTGCCGGTGGGCAGGTTGCCGTTGACGGCGGTATCGATATAGGGATTGGGATTGATATTGCCAGGGATGCCCATTTGGGGCTGTTGAAATCCTTGGTTATAGGCATCATAACCGGTGTTGCCATACTGGGGGACATAAGGGGTATAGGCATTGTTGGGGGTGCCACAGGCCGTGATCAGAATGGAGAGGGTGCCTGCTGCCAGGGAAGCCAGTTTTTTGAGCTTGCTTTTCATAACCTTTACCTTTTACTCTCTACAATTTCGCTTTGATAGGTTGGTTATAGAGGGCCTGAAACGAAAACTTACCTAAGCCTGATTTAACATTATGTTAAAAAGAGGAAAAGCTTTTTTCCTCAGAGTGAACGTGAAAAAAGCGATTTGAGCTTGCCCCAAAAATTGCCATTGCTTTGGCTGGCCATTTGTTGCATTTGCTGTTGTTTAA
Source organism: Candidatus Blackallbacteria bacterium (assembly GCA_051715345.1). Taxonomy (GTDB): domain Bacteria; phylum Cyanobacteriota; class Sericytochromatia; order UBA7694; family UBA7694. The sequence goes on along the minus strand of JBPXJQ010000014.1, from coordinate 176,529 downwards.
AAACCGTTACAGCCAAGAGTTTGATCTGTTTTTCGACATTGTCGATCTCGTCTTTGGTCACCAATGACGAGCTGTGTTGATCCAATCGGTTGTTCTGGCTTTCGAGCATGTTTTTAAGTGAGCCGACATGGGCTTCCATTTGCTGAACTTTTTCTTGTTGCAGCGCCTGATCCTGTTTGAGTTTGTCTTCGAGGGCGCGGTTTTTTTCTTCGAGTTGCCCGATGACATACGTGCTCTCGCTGTAACGAGAGGCCAGGGCCTGGTAATTTTCGACCAATTGGACATAGGTATGGGTCATCTTTTGCAGATCTTTTTGCAAAATGGCCTCGTGCATATTGGACTGCAAATGCTGCAAGGCCCCCAGATTCTGCTTGGAATCTGCCACCAGGGCTGGCAACTTTACACTTTGATTGGCTTCCGAGGGGGGGCCATAAATCCCCAAAAGATCGTCGCTGCTCATCTCCGAACGTATCACCTGGGGAGCCGGTTCATGTTTGGGATTTTGTTTGATTTCTTGGGGTTGAAAGATCTGGGCGGGGCTCAGGGGAGCGGCGGAACTTGGGGCCTGGTTGTTTTGCTGGCTGCCGGGTTCGGGCAGATGCTTTTCGGAGGGGGTAATGGCGGCAAGCGCTGTGCGGATTTTTGAAAAGCTTTGGCCTTCTTTGCGCAAAGAGGCCACCTGCTCAAAGAATTGCTGCCAGGCTTCGTTTAAAACGGGTTCATCGTTACCGTATTTGGGCATTTTAAGATTGAGATTGATCTGCCAACTGCGAATAATCGCAGGAGTGACACCCAGGTCTTCAGCCAATGCGGCTATGCTTTTCATAATATTTGCGCCTGTTTCACCATTTATATGCTGCCTCTATTGTAACAAATCAAAGACGTGAAATGTGCAAGGGCCACAAATTTTAGCAGGGCTTGCGTCGTCGTTTTTTCTAAAACTTGAATATTTTTTTATCATATCTTAAACCAACCATAAAGCTTGTAACGTCAGGTTGCCGGGCCAAAGGCACATAATAAAACTATCAGAGTGCGTAGCGTATAGAAGAGGTATTTTTACATGAACCGCAGAATTACATTGCTCCTGTCAGGCGTATTTGGCCTGTTGACAGCCTGTTCTGCCCAGACCCCCCTCTTGGGTGGCACTGCCAACCGGGCAGTCATTCAAGCTCAAACGGCCAAACGTCCGGTTGTTCTCAAGACCGAAACCGGCCAATTGCGTAAATACCGCCAGAATCAACAATTGGATCTCAGCCAAAGCCAGAAAAAGGCCACAGCCCAATTGCAACGCGCCTCTGTCTCCCGTGGCGGCCTGCGGGCCTTTAATACAAGTGTTGTTCCCGAGCCTGAACTGCGCACCACCCCTGTCTTACCACCCGAAAATCCACCTGCACCTGTGCTGGCGGAGCAAAAGAGCCCTTTTCCCCCATTGCCCGATCTGCTTTCGATGAATCCCCTGCCTGCGGCGCCAGCCTCTCCCGCAGAAGGCACTTCTGTTCCTGGCCAAGAACCCAACGCCAATTTCCCCTCTGCCAATCAGCCCGGTTCTCCCACTGCAGGCAATGGCTTCCGCTATGACGATCTGATGTGGCATCTGCGCAAAACCCAGACCCAAAAAGCCTGGCAAATTACCCGTGGCAATCCTGAACAAATTGTGGCTGTGATCGACACAGGCCTGGACTATTTTCACCCTGCCTTTCGCGGTCGGGCCCTGATGGGGTTTGACTTTGCCAGCAATGATCCCGATCCGATGGACGAAGCGGCCCATGGCACCCACGTGGCTGGGATTGTGGCCGGCAACGACGGTAATATTCAAGGCATTGCTCCCAATGTCAAAATTTTGGGCATCAAGGTCTTTTCGGCCCAGGGCTTTGCTCAGGGTGATTTTGCCCTGGCCCGTGCAATCCGCTATGCGGTTGAAAACGGGGCTTCGGTCATCAATATGAGTTTGGGTTCTCCTACCCTCTACGACTGCGGCGGCTATTCCGACATGATTCGCGCGGTCAACAGCGCCATCGACGAAGCTTATGCCCAGGGTGTAAGTGTGGTAACGGCTGCTGGCAACGAAGGTCTGGACTTTATCAATGGCCGTTGCAGCGTGCAGCAGAATACCAACCAAATTCCGGTGATTGCCACCAACGAACTGGACCAATTGGCCGGTTTTTCCAATTCTGCCGGCCATGTTCATCCCAAAGCGATCTCTGCACCGGGTGTAAACATCTTCTCTTCCATTCCGATGCGTTTGGTGTGTAATGAGCAGCGCTGTGAAATGCCTTATGATTATATGGATGGCACCTCAATGGCCAGTCCGGTCGTGGCTGGGGCCTTGGCCCTGATTCGCTCTGCGATGTACGAAGATTATGTGCGCACAATTCAGCGCCGCAACGCCTCCCTGCCACCGGCTCAGGCCCAACGCACTTTAAAGTTTCGCGAATTTTTCCACGAACAGGCCCACATTGCACAAGCCCAGCTGTCGTTGGCCCTGCGTCCGGCCCAATTGGCCGAGCGGCTTTTGCTCAGCCACACCAACAAGCCCTCGCGTAAAATTCCCCAAGGTCTGATCTACGAAGGTCAGCGTGATCCGGTCTTTGGCTTTGGTCGCCTGGATATTGGTGCCGGTGTTGAAGCTGCCTCCCGCGTTTTTACCCTGGCGGGACTGTAAAGCCAGGCAAGAAACCCAGGCAAGAAACCCAGGCAAGTCATTTGAAAACCCAGATCTATCTGGCGCGTTACGCGCGCCGTCTGCAAACGCGTCAGCAGGCACTTTTAAAACGCAGCCGCTTTTGGAGCTGGCTGCGTTTGGGGATTTTTCTTTTGGGTTTTACCCTCACAGTACTCTGCTTTTCGCGTCAAGCGCCCGACTGGGGCTGGCTCAGTTTGGGGCTCAGCAGCCTCTTATTTTTTGTCGCGGTGCGGATCCATCAGACCTACCAAAAAAGCCTCTTCCGCTATCAAATTCTGCTCAACCATCTGCGCGAGCAGGATATGCGTCTGGAACGCAATTGGAGCGACTTACCGCTTCCCCCTGAGCCGCAACTAGAGCCAGAGCACCCTTTTGCCAAAGATCTTGATTTGCTGGGACCCGCTTCGCTCATGCACCTGGCAGATACCTGTATTTCCCAAGAGGGCAGTCAGACCCTGGCGGATTGGCTGACTCAGCGCATACCCGAGCCTTTGCAAATCGCCTACCGCCAACATTTGGTTAAAAACCTGGTCAGCCGGACCCTCTTTCGGCAGGGGCTCTTGCTGCGTGGAGCCGAAACAGCTTGGGAATTTCGCCATGTGCACAAGGCCGGAAAGCATTGGCAGGCTTCTGAATTATTGGGAATTCTGCAGCGCTATCCCGAACACGGCTCTCCGGGTAAAGCCCTGGCCGGACTGACTTCTTTGGCGCTGATTCATTGGTTTTTTCACGGCTTGGCCTGGCTGGGATGGGTGCCTTCCCTGTTCTGGCAGATCCCACTGAGTCTGTATATTGTGGGCTTTTGGCTGGCCCGTGGGCAAACCAAAAACCTCTTTCAAGAGGCCTTTCAAATGGATTATGAGGTGCGTAAACTGAGCAAAATCTTGGGCTGGCTTGAGATTTGGGCCCAACAAACAGGCCTCAAACAGGCCCTGGATTCGTTTGTCCAGGTCTCCCCTTCGGCCCTGTTTAAACGCTTGGGGCGGGTGGTGCCGCTGGCCAGTTTACAGACCAATCCGCTGGCGTGGCTGATGATTAATCTGGCCTTGCCCTGTGATTTTTTCGCGGCCTGGCAATTGGCCCGGATCAAACCCATTTTATACACCCAATTGCCCAAGTGGATTTCTGCTCTGGCGGAATTGGAAGCGGCGGCTTCGCTGGCCAATCTGGCTTGGCTGCATCCCGAATGGCAGTTTCCGGTTTTGGTCCCCTCTTCAACTTCAGAACCCCTCTTCTCGGCCCAGGCGCTTGGGCATCCTCTTTTGCCCCCGGCCAAACGCATCCGCAATGGTTTTCAAATTCAGCATTCAGGCCAGGTTTTTTTGCTTACAGGCTCGAATATGGCCGGCAAAAGTACCTTCATCAAAAGCATTGGCGTAAATCTGGCCCTGGCCCAGGCCGGTGGGGCGGTGGATGCTGAATCTTTCCGTTTTCAACCCGTGAGGTTGTTTGGCTGTATTCGTGTCAGCGATTCTGTCACCGATGGCTTTTCCTATTTTTATGCCGAGGTCCGCCGCTTAAAACAATTATTGGATGCCTTAAATGTCCCCCAAGCCTATCCCGTGCTCTGGTTGATTGATGAGATTTTTCGGGGCACCAATAACCGCGAGCGTTTCTTGGGCAGCAAGGCCTATATCGAAGCCCTGCTCGAAAAAAAGGGTGCTGGCCTGATCAGCACCCACGATTTAGAACTGACTCACGTGTCCCCTGAGCAGATTCAAAACTTTCACTTTCGTGAGCAGATTGTGGGACAAGACATGTTCTTTGATTATCTCTTGCAAACGGGTCCCTGCCCAACCACAAATGCGCTTAAAATTATGGCGCTTGAAGGTCTGCCAGTGCCAGATCTGAATGCCTAAGATCTCAGCCGCCGTATTTCAAGATCTGAAAAGAATACACAGCCAAAGAAAAAAGTGAACCCTGAAATCAGGATTCACCCTTGAATTGAATAGTGAGCGGAAGCAGAACTGAATCTTGAAAGGATTCAATTTACCTGATAAACAGGGCTATCAGGAATTTTTTAAGAGTGCTGGCTAAAAAATCCACCTGATTCATAAGATTCAAGCTTTTTTCTTGTGTCGGGTTTCTAACCTTAGCTCTTATACATTAGTATACGGATCGTATCGTTTTCTGTCAAGAATTTTTTTTGGAAACCCCGCCAATTCAAAAACCATTTGACGTGGATGTATTCTTGCGGGTAATATGGTATACATAAGTGTATGTGCATCAAACACATTTGTAAGTGGGTCTAACACACCTCAACACATTTGTCTGGATCTTATGCACACAGACAGAAAAAAGGACAGGAGGGTATACGTGATCGTATACACACATCATCATGAGTAATACCCAGATGAATGACCGCGAATTAGAGGCGTTCCGTGAGGTGCGCAATTCTTTGATTAAACGGGGGCGTCCCCCCTCTGTACGAGAACTGATGATTGATCTCGGTTATCGTTCGCCGCGCTCCGCAGCCGTTTTGATCGATCGTCTGATTGAAAAAGGGCTTTTGCGCCGCAAACTCGATGGGGGTCTGCAATTATTGGCAGAACCCGAACTCAACCAGGATCATGCCCAAACCGTCAATGTTCCCTTGGTGGGAACGGTGGCCTGTGGCTCTCCGATCTTGGCCGATGAAAATATTGAGGCCGTAATTCCCGTTTCGACCAAAATGGCCAAACCTCCCCATCAGTACTTTTTGTTAAAGGTCAATGGGGACTCCATGAATGAATGTGATATTCACGACCAGGATTTGGTCCTGATCCGGCAGCAGGCCACGGCTGAAAATGGGGATCTTGTGGTGGCTTTGATTGACACAGAAGCCACTGTCAAAGAGTTTCACAACAGCCGCAGCACGATTATTCTCAAGCCCCGCTCGACCAATCGGGCTCACCAGCCGATTGTTTTAACTGAAGATTTTCAAATTCAGGGCATCGTAGTGGCTACTTTGCCCAAAGAAGTTCTGAACTAGTCCTACCCTGCCTGTGTGGGCGGCACTTGCAAAGGTGCTGCCCTTTTTGACTGACTTTTTGAAACGTTGAGGGCCAGGGGTTTGATCTCATTCTCTGATCTCTGAGCTGCTGTCTCAATGTATAGTGGAGACAGTTTGATTCTGGAGGACTTTCCTTATGAGCCCGAATACACGCCCTCATTTTCCCAAACGGGTCTTTGTTTCCGGTGGCAGCAAAGGCATTGGTTTGGCTATTGCCCGCCGGTTTTTGACTGAAGGCTTTGATGTGGCTGTTTCTGCCAGTAGCCAGGCCAGTCTCGATGCTCTGCAGGCAGAACACCCTGAAATCAAGACTTATCTCTGTGATATGGCTTCTAAAGAGGCCGTTTTGGAATTGTCTGAACGTCTTTTGAATGAGTTTGGACCGCTTGAAGTGCTGGTCAATAATGTTGGGCGATTTATTCCAGGGCAATTGCACAGCGAAAGTGATGAAACCTTTGAATATCTGATGCAATTGAATCTGGCCAGTGTTTATTATCTGACCAAACGCCTCTTGCCGCCGATGATGGCGCAGCGCAGCGGTACCGTTTTTAATATTTGCAGCACAGCCAGTATCACCGCTTATCCCAACGGGGGGTCGTATTGCATTTCCAAATTCGCCTTGCACGGCTTTTCCAAGGTCCTGCGTGAGGAGATGAAGCCCTATCAGATTCGCGTGGTTTCGGTTTTGCCGGGTGCCACCCTGACAGCCTCTTGGGAGGGGGTTGATCTGCCTCCTGAGCGCTTCATTCCCGCTGAAGACATTGGCAGCATTGTCTGGCAGACCTATTGTCTGAGCCCACGTACCGTGGTCGAAGACGTGCTTATTCGTCCCTTGGAAGGGGATTTGGGCTAATGCAAACGGTGACCCTGGAACTGTTTAAGGAGAATATGAAGTTCTCGGCAGGGCATTTCACAATCTTTTCGGCCACAGAGCGCGAGCGTTTGCATGGGCATAATTTTAATGTACATGTCACAATCGAGGCTCAGATTCTTGCCAACGGCATGTGTTTTGACTACGGTCTGTATAAGCGACGGATTGAAGCCCTCTGCCGGGATTGGAACGAATATTTTATCCTGCCCACCCGCTCTCCCCATTTGCGAATTGAAGAGAGCGAAGATTATCTCTATGCCCATTTTAATCAGGAGCGCATCCCCTTTTTGCGCCAGGATGTGCTTTTGCTGCCAATCGAAAATGCCACTGTCGAAGAATTTTCGCGGCTTTTTCTCGAGAAATTGACCGAAGATCCTCACGAATTATCGACCTGGGGGCTTGAAGCAGTGAGTGTAAAAGTCTTTTCCGGGCCTGGCCAATGTGCGGCATGCACTTGGCGGAAAAGTCCCTCTGTGATCTAAATGATGTCAGAAGAAGAGTTGATTCAAGCGGGGCTGCGCGATTATCGCCAAATACCGCTGCTCTTGGCCCAGGAGCGTTGGTCAGATGCCTTGGCTCTGATTGTCTCTTTGCAGAGCCAGTTAGAACTCTGGCCCGATTCTGAGCGGGAGCCGCGCTGGGCGGGTTTAAAAGCCGCGCTGATGCAGTTGGAAAACACCGAACAGGATTTGGATTGGCAGATTGCTCCGCTTGAACAATTGCGCTGTTGGCAGGCCCAGTGTTTGCATCATTTGGGGCAAACATCTGCTGCAATTGGGCTTTTGCAGGCTTTGTTGGCTGAAAACCCCCGTGCCGAACTCGCTCATTTGCTGAGCCGATATCTGCTTTTAAAAGGGGATTCGGAAGCGGCGGTTCATGCCCTGAATCAAGCCCTTCAAGCAGATATCTATTACCTTCCGGCCTACGAAGATCTGACTTATTTGGCCCATTTACACCACCAATATGAAGTGTCTTTTCATTTGCTGCAAATGGGTTTGAGTTTGGGACACAGCGAGCGTCTCTTGGAAGAGTGGGCCTTGGCCTGTACCCAGCCCGAAGCACTGCCTTTTCGCAGCCTTTTTCTCGATTTGATATTGCCAGGGCTTGATGCGCAACGTTTGCCGATTTGTCTCAAGGTGGTTGAGCAATTGTATCTGCAAGCGGAGTATCAACACAGTGAGTTTTTGAGTTACCATCTTTTGCAGGTTTTTCCTGAAAATCCCACGGTTTTAAATCTGCATTTGCTGGCGGCCATGCAATTGGCCCATTGGAGCCCTGTGATTATTTTGCTCAAAGAAAAATTAAAACGTTGGCCTGACGAACGGGGGCTGTGGTATCGCTTGGCGATCGCGTATAGCCGCTGGCATATGCCTTTGTTGGCCCGCCATGCCTTGGCCCAGGTCTTGGCTGGAGAAGCACCCGAATCCGAGTTAAGAGCGCTGGCTGAAACGCTGCTGGAGGTCTTGCCAACCACCCGCAGCCTGGACGAATGTATTGCGGAATTGCTCAAAGAAAGTGTCTTGGAACCGGGCTTTGCCCAGGCCATTTTGAAAGAGCCCGAAGATACCTTGGCGGAGATTGGGATTGGCTGGAGTGAAGAGCTGGGTGAAACCCTTAAAAAGGTCTTTTTCTGATCGTGTATAATGAAGCATTATCTGGAGACAGAGGCCAATATCCATGCTTAAAAAACTTTTCTCTGCCGGTTTGCTTATCTCTCTGCTGGTGGGTTGCCAAGGTGATCCCGAGGCCAAAGACCTTGCTGTCTATATTCAGCAGGATTTGTTCAATTTAGAAACCAATCTGCGGGCCGCAAAAGATCAGTTTCAAGATGTCAAAAGCCAAAATGAAAAAGCCCAATTGGGTGTCATTCGTAGCCGGGTCTTGTTGCAGCTCGACAAGTACCTGTCGGGTTTAAAAAAAATTGAACCCAAAACGGGTTTGGTCTTGGGTCTGAACGAAAAAGGCATTCAAGAAGTGGATGAAACCATCAAATTGATTCATGAATACCGCAAAGCCTTGGTCAAACGGGATTCCCATCAGGTTCCTTTGATTCGCAGCAAAGTGGATGCTGCGCTTGAAGACATTGAAGAGTGGAAAACTGAAATTAAACTGCTGGCCAAAGAGAAAAATATTTCCTTGCCTTCAGAACGTGTTAAAAATTAAGGTTTAAGAGGCTTTTCATGTCATCTGAAGGGGACGACGTTCCACCTGGCTTTATCATCGAAGACGAAGAAATTATTGCCGACTTCATTGTCGAGGCCGGTGAGTTTTTGCAGCAATTGGATCAGGATCTGATTGCCCTCGAGCAAGCACCCGAAGATTTGGAATTGCTCAATGGCATTTTCCGAGCGGCCCACACGATCAAAGGCAATGCCTCGTTTTTGGGCTTTGCCAAATTGACCCGTTTTACCCACCAAACCGAAAATGTGCTCGACAAATTGCGCAGTGGTGAGATGTCGATGAATCCCGAGATCATGGATTTGATTCTGGAATCGGTCGATGTGATGAAGGCCCTGATGGACAATCTGCGTGATGAGTCACAGGTGGATATCGAGCCCACCCTGCAGAAATTGGAAAAATGCCTCAAAGGGGAGCTTTCGCCCCCCGTGATTGAAGTCAAAGTGGCTGACGTCATTTCTGCTGCTGATTTTGGCGATGAAATGGACGAGATCATTGAAGATTTTAAGATTGAAGCAGGCGAACTGATTGAATCTCTCGATCAGGATTTGCTCAGTTTGGAGCAGACCCCCGATAATCTCGACTTACTCAATCAGATTTTTAGGCCCGTTCACACGATCAAAGGCAATTCCTCGTTTCTGGGCTTTGATAAATTGACCCGCTTTACCCATCAATTGGAAAATTTGCTCGATCAATTGCGCAGTGGCGACAGACAGGCCACCCCCGATATTATTGACGTGATTCTGACCTCGGTCGATCTCATGAAGACCTTGATGCAAAATCTGCAAAATGAAGCGGCAATTGATACAGAACCCATGATTGCCAAAATTCAGGCCTGTTTGAATGGTGAGAGTGAAAGCGCAGTTGTTCCGCCTGTCACCCGTGTTGCTCCGGCCCCAACCCCCGAGAAAAAAGCCGAAGTCCCCAAAGTTGAACCAACCCCTGTTGCGGCTGATGCAACCCTTGAAGTTGCCTCACCCCGGGTCGAAGCGGCTGTGCCAACACCAGCCAAAGCCAAACCTGCTGCTCCTGCAGCCAAGAAGAAGGACCCTGAAGAGGCGACCATACGCGTGGATGTCGAAAGGCTTGATGCGTTGATGAATCTGGCTGGGGAATTGGTGATTGCCAAAAACCGCCTGCAGCAATTTACCACGCAGTTTGAGGAACGCTTCTCAGAAAACGAGCTGACAGAATCGCTGATGTTGACCACGAGTGTGATCAATTTTATTACGGGCCAGTTTCAAGAAGCGGTGATGAAGACGCGGATGTTGCCCATCCGCAAGGTCTTTAGCCGAGTGCCGCGCATGGTGCGCGATTTGGCCCGCGACACGCGCAAACAGGTCAATTTGATCATGGAGGGCGAAGACACCGAGCTGGACAAATCCGTGATCGAACATATCGGAGATCCGCTCGTGCATATTATTCGCAATGCCGTCGATCATGGCTTGGAAACACCCGAGGAGCGCCGCAAAAGTGGCAAGAACCCCGAAGGCACCGTCTTTTTATCGGCCTATTCCGAGGGCAATTATATCGTGATTGAAATCAAAGACGACGGCAAAGGCATGGATCCCCACAAGATCTTTAAAAAAGCCGTTGAAAAGGGCCTGGCTTCCTCTGAAGACAGTCTGCGTCTGACTGAACTTGAAATGTTGGACTTTATCTTTGCGCCTGGCTTCAGTACGGCAGAGACGATTTCCAATATTTCCGGGCGTGGCGTCGGCATGAACGTCGTCAAAGAGAATATTATGAAACTCGACGGCCTGGTCGAAATTGACAGCCGGGTTGGAGAGGGCAGCACTTTCCGGATTCAATTGCCTTTGACGATGGCGATTGTTCCCGCTCTCTTGGTCAAATTGCGCGACTTTACCTATGCCATTCCACTCAATAATGTGGTTGAAACACTGGTGGTGCAACCGAGTGAGATTTACAGTATTGACCAAAAGCAGGTCTTGCATTTGCGCGATCGCTTTGTCTCTTTGGTGCCCCTCTCTCAGATTCTGAGCTTGCCCGATACCCCCGACGAGGGGCAAAAGCGCTATGTGATTATTGTCGGCGTGGGTGAGCAGCGGATTGGCCTCTTGGTCGATCAGCTGTTGGGCCAAGAAGAAGTGGTGATCAAGACCCTGGGTGAATTTTTTGACGATGTTGACCTGATCGCTGGAGCGACGATCATGGGCGATGGCAGTGTGGTTCTGATTCTGGATATTGGCCATATTTTGCAGCGGCTCTCGCGCAAAACCCTTTACGTGAGTTAAGCATGATAAAACCGGCTGGCGCAGCATTGATCACGGGTGGAGCCAAGCGTCTGGGACGGGCTTTGGCCTTACATTTGGCTTCTCAGGGCTATGATATTGCCTTGCATTGCCATCAATCTCGCAGCGAAGCTGAAGCCCTGATTCCGGCTGCTGCAAGTTTTGGCCGTCGCCTTGAAATTTTGAGCGCCGATTTGTCGCTGGCTGAAAATGCAGAAATCCTGGTCAATCAAGCTTTTGAGCACTTCCCTGGCTTAAATCTGTTGATCAACAATGCCTCGGCATTTTACCCTGTCAGTTTTGCCGAGACGACCCCGGCCCAATGGGATCAGTTTTACCATTTGCATGTCAAAACCCCGTTTTTTCTGATCCAGGCCTTTGCCCGCCGTTGTCAGGCTGGACTGGTGGTGAATATGACCGATGCCCAGGCCCCACAGCCAGATTATTTTGCCTATGCCCTCTCGAAACAGAATTTGGGCGATTTGACCCGTTTGGCGGCCCGCAGCCTGGGACCAAAATTGCGGGTGAATGCCATTGCCCCCGGTTATATTCTCGCGCCGGTGGCAGGCAATCCCGACAATGCAGCAGACATTCGGGCCCAGATTCCGCTGCAGCGCACAGGGGCGGTGCAAGACATTACCAAGGCCCTGCAGGTCTTTCTCGACAATCCCTATCTCACGGGCCAAACCCTCTATGTTGACGGCGGGCTCAATCTGCTCTGAAGATGGTTTTGAATCCAGCTTTGGGTTTCGGCTGGAAAGTCGCTTTGTTGCAAAAGTCGGATCAGAACACTTGCCTGGTCGGGGTTTTCTAGCACGTCTCCCAATTCGAAAGGGTGCAGGGCCTGAAAAAAGTTTTTTTGCAGCTCTGGGGGCGCGGCTGTAAACAAGGCCACTATCAAGGCCCCATCGCCCTTTTGGGGATCTTCGCTTAAGGCTTTCAGGGCTGCAATCTGGGTTTCGGGAGCGGCTTGGCTGATCTGCCTGAGCCAATCCCTGCGGGCTGGCTCTTGGCTGCGTTCGGCCTGCAACTCGGCCAGGGATGAGCTGGGGGCCTGGGTGTTGGCGCTTAAACGGGCTTTGCTCAAAAGCTGTTCCTGCTGAGTCTGAGCTTGTTGATCCAGGGCCGTGAGCAGGGATTCAAATTCTTGGGTGGAGAGATATTGTTCTGGACACTGGAGCAAAATGGCCGCCTGTTGCTCTGCGGGAACTTGATTCAGGGCCAAGCGTTCTCCCAGGCGCAGCAGTTTCAGCGCGGCGTCGGGGTCTTGGCTCTCGTTGAGGCGTTCCAATAAAACCGGCGGGACACCCCCGGCCTGGGCCATGTGAATGACCCGATCCAATTCGGCGTTGGGAAGCCCCAGCCGCAGAAACTGATCGCAAAGGGTCTGCTTTTGGCTTTCGCTTAAGTCTTTGGCTGTGGCCGGATCCTGGTTGAGAATGCCCACTGTAAAGCGGCCGCCTGCCTCCATGCGCAAGGGGGTGTAGACGCTGGGGTCACTCGCAGGCCCTGAAAGTCGTGCCAGGGCATCGCCGGAGCCCGGCAGGGGCGGACCTGTGGGCAATTCTGCCGATTGCAAATGTGTGAGCAAAAAGTCCAGATCCACTGTGTTTAATTCACCCCAGGGGTTGTAGACATAGGCCAGACCGGCTTCGCGATCGACCCGAGTCAGCAGCAGGGCGTGGCCCCCTCCCGGCAAAACAGCCCCGATCACCACCGGATGGCCCTGGTTGACGGCAGCTTCGGCTTTGTCCAGGTATTCTGCGATGGTATAACCGGCCTCATAATCGCTGGCTTGGTATTGCCCTGGCCCAAACAGGCCATTGAGCAGGCGTGCCGATTGTGCGCTGTCGAGACCTGTACTGGCATCGCTGTGCTGGTCTTGGACATTGCTGTAGTCCAATGTGTCATTGGCGTATTCCATCAAGGCGGGTTGCAAGAGGCGGCTGGCAAAACTCCGCCCACTCAAATCTTGGCTTTCGCTGCCACTTTCGCGCTGGAGGCTGCCGCCCCCCGGCAAAAGCGCCGTCGGCACTGTGCCACTGGGGCTGGCCAGGGCGGTTACCAATTGCACATAGCGGACCGGATCGCGCTGGGCCAGCAACATTTCGGGCACTGTGGCAGCACAGGTCCCCCGGCCCCGTTGATTGATCGTGTGGGGCAGGGCCACATTTTGCAGACTGCTCAAAAACAAGCTGTTGCGCTGCGTTTCTAATTCGGGGCTCAACGGCGCGTGGTATTGTTCGCGCAGGCCCTTGAGCAATTCGGGGCTGAGGCGCTGGGTTTGAATCAGGGCCGTGAGTGAACTCAAGGCACTTGGCACAAAATGGCCGTATTTGCCTGAGCCGGTGACACGTCCGCTGGAGCTATTGCCCCCCCGGTTTTGCACTTCGGCCCGCAAGAGTGCAGCAGGCTCCAATTCCAGATCGACCAGCAATTCAAGCAGGGCCAGTTTCTGCGGCGCTGAAAGCTGGTCAAAGGCCGCGCCACTGTGCTGGCGCAGCAGTTTTTCGGCCAAGAGAATGCCCTTGCTCTGGCTTTGGCTCAGGGCCTGATACCGGCTTCCGGCCTGCAGGTTGCCCGCCAATTCCAATAAACTGCTTTTGACTTGGCTGGCAGCAGCCTGGACCCGTTCTTTTAAAGGCGTGAGGGGTTCTGGCACAGAAGGCGCTTCTGGTTTGGCACCGCTGAGCAAGAGGCTGTCTTGGCTCGGTAGCGTTTCGGCCTGGGGCGGTAGCAAAGCCGGTCCCTCAGTGGGACTCAAGCTGGGCAAGGGCCCGGTGCGTATGCGCTGAATGCTGGGACTGGCCAGAGCGGCGGGCATGGGAATGGCCTTAAATTGAATGGTCGGCTGGGCGCTATTCGTGCTGCTAGTGTATCCACTGTTGAGGCGCATCAGCGTCTATGCTCGGCTGGATGTGGGTCTTTAACTGGCGGGTGGGCCAATTCGAGCTGGCGATTGAGAGCATGATAGAGATCCATAAGCAGACCCAGACGCACCCCGGCAGAGCCTGCATTTTGGCGGGTGGCGCCTGTTTGCTCCATTTCGTCCAGACAGTGTAAAACGGTCGCGCGCAGGCTGAGCAGCGATTTATTGGCCAGATCTTTTAAATCCCGCTCCCAGAGTTGGATTTGCCATTTTTGCTCTGGGGGTGCCAGTTTTAACCAATGCCGCAATTGGCTTTCCAGGGCCTGCCGTTCGGGTGAAACTTCCAGCCAACGCAGTTCAGCTGTATGGCTTTTGATGCGGGAGACTGGCTGAATCTGCATGGGTTTTGGCACTTTGCATGGGCTATTTAATGGGTATGAGGCAAGGGAATCGGGGCCATTTCGTGTACACCGCTCTGACCAATCGCCAGATCGCGCGAGATCACCTGCACCGAGACATCAGCCAAACTCAGACCTGCCGGGCAGGCCCGCAGCCAAATGCTGAAGGCCTCTTGTTCTGCTTGGGGTGGAAGTCCCAATTCACCCAGCAGGGGCATGACTTGCTCTTGAAAGGGCTTAAAATTGGCCTGGCTGAATTTGAGGTATTCCATATCTGTCACCTTCAGGGACTGTTGGCTCAGCAGTTTTTTGAGACTGTCGGGGCTGAAAAAGTGGCAAGCGCCGTGCTCTTGGACTGAAAACGGAGCCAATTGCCAATTGCCCCGCAGCAGGTGGTAGAGCACGGAGAGGTGGCGCATATTATAGCTGATCGCAATAAACTCGCCTTGGGCTGCCAAGTGGTTTTGGCGCAACTCGGCCAGCACGGCTTCGGGGTTGCGCAGTTTTTCCAAGGCATGCAAAAAGCCAATCCAGACAAAGCGTTCCTCGCCCAAACTGCTCAGATCCACTTTGCCATCGGCCACAGTTAAATACCTGACCTGCTCGGCTGGGAAATGTTCATGCACACCCAGCTCTTGGGCTGAGAGCAGTAAAATTTTCTGATCACCCACCAAAGATTTGATCCGGCCATAGAGGTATTGGTAATAGGCCCGTTTAATATGCATGTCCGCAAAGGCCTGCCGATCGCTCTCGGGCTGGGACTGAAAATGCCGGAAGCGGTCATAGATGGGCACAAATTCTTTGACCGGGATATGTTGGTTGAGGTAGACCGACTCCCCCGGTTCGAGGCCCAGATCAAGCGAATTCCAGCGCTGAAAGTTTTCATCCACCAATTGACGTGCTTCGGCTTCGTGCCAGAACTCTGTGCCAGGAAAAGGGGTTGAGAGCAGCACCGAGAGTTTCCAGATGCGGTCGCGGTTATTGCGAATAAACCAATAGGTGCGGGCCAGATCTTCCCAGGTCTCGTCGGGAGAGCCAACCATATAACTGCCGACCACGGCAATGCCGTATTTCTCGCAGAGTTGCAGGGCTTTGAGGGCTTCTCGTGAGCTGGTTTTGCCTTTGAGCTGTTTGAGGATTTTATCGCTGGCGGATTCAAAGCCAAAACCGACAATTTGCCCGTTCATGGCGGCAATCAGCTCGACAATTTCGGTGTCGAAGACATTGGCGCGGGTATTGAGGGTAAAACCGACTTTTTTATGCAGGCCTTTGGCGCGAATGGCTTCGACCACTGTGCGCAGGCGTTTGCGGTTGAGTGGAAAGAGATCGTCGTTGATCGCGATCAGGCTCTGTTGGGGAAAGTCGCGGATAATATCTTCGATTTCTTCAATTACGCGCGGAATCGAGTGGTAGCGGGTCTTTTGCCAGAAACGGGTGGAGGCACAATACGTGCACTGGTACGGACAGCCCCGCGCGGTAAAGAGCGGTTGTTGCCAAAGTTGGTCGGGTCTGTGAATAAAGGCCCTGTCGGGTTTTGCGATGCTGTCCATGTCCATAATCCAGGCGCGGGGGGCCGTTTGGACGCGCTGGCCTTTGTGCCAATAGACAATGCCATTGACCTTTTCGAGATTTTCAGGGGTGGCCTCTTTGCGCATATACAGATGCATCAGCTCTCTCAGGGTCTCTTCGCCTTCGCCGATCACGCCAATATCCACGGATTCGGGCAAACTCTGCGGGGCCGCAGAAATATGTTCTCCGCCGACAATAATCGGCACGTTGGGGGCCTGGCGCTTAAAATAGCGGGCGTGGCGAACGACATGTTCAAAGGTTTCGGTAAAAGAGGTAATCCCAATCACGTCGGGGTCATGACTGAGCAGGCGGTCGGGATCATCCACTTCGAGGACAAGATCCTGATCGCGAAAATGCAAATCGCGTTTGAGGGTGGCAGAGAGATAACTCAGGCCAAGTGGGCCCAAGGTCCAGCCCGTGCTGCCTCCTTTGCCCTGTAGATACAACAGACCGAGGCGCATATCAGCCTCCTTGCAGATGTGGATTCCCTTATGCTAACAAAATGCGGGGTGAGATTCAACCAAGGCATTTTTTCAGAGAGCCTCAATCACGTGGTATTTTAAATGCAGTCCAAACAATTTCAGGCTCTTTCATTTGCAATTTCCCTTGATATTTTAGCTTGTAAACTATTTACAAGCTAAAATATATACATATACACTGCCAGTGTATTTCTGCCATGCACCGCAGCAAAAGCGCAACAAGGACCTTGCAATGAACAAACCATTCTCCACATTTTTTAGCAGCTTATTGACCCTCTCGCTTTTGCTTGCCTGTCACCCCTCCTCCGAAGAAGACAGCCATTCAGCCAAAGCCACCCCTCCGCCGGTTTTGACGGTGAGTGCCTACACTGTTTCTGCGCGTCCGCTCAATAACAGTCTGAGTTTAACAGGGGCGATTCAGGCCAAAGAATTGGTCACACTTCAACCCGGCGCCAATGGCTTGAGAGTCAGTCGCATTCTGGCGGACGAAGGTGATTATGTCCAAAAAGGTCAATTGCTTGTCATGCACGATAATCGCCTCTTACAGGCCCAATTGTCCTCCGCCCGCAACCGCCTTGAGAGTTCGCGGTACCAATACGCCAAAACCCGTCAGCCCAACCGCAGCCAGGATATTTCTCGTTTGCGGGCGGCCGTGCGCCAGGCCGAAGTGACCCTGAATGACGCTGTTCGTACCGAAAGACGCACCTCTGAACTCTTTAGCCAGAATGTGGTCACGCGCGCTGAACTCGATGCCCGTCAAACCGCCATGGCCACAGCACAACAGGTTCTCAAGCAACAACAACAGGTCTTGAATTTGGCTTTGGCCGGTTCTCGCTCAGAAGATGTGAATATGGCCCGGCTCACAATTGCCGACTCCCAATCCCAATTGGAGCAATTGCGCATTCAGCTCGAACAGTCTGAACTGCGGGCGCCGGTTTCGGGCCTGATTATTAGCCGGGAAGTCAATTTGGGTGCCATTTCTTCCTTTGCAGCCCCTTATTTTACCTTGGTCAAAAACGGCCAACTTGAATTCCGGGCCCAGATTCCCGAAACGGATCTCAACCGTGTGCCGATTGGGGCTGAGGTTGTGATTCGCAGCGATGCCAATCCTTCGCTCAAAGCCCAAGGTGTGGTCAGGCGTTTGGGGGCCACTGTCGATTCTGCTTCCCGTCTCGGCACCGTTCGAATTGATGTGATGGGCGGATCCGGTCTCAAGGTGGGGCAATTCGTGCGCGGGGAAATTCGCTTAAAAACGGGCCAAAGCCTGGCGGTGCCACTTAAATCTGTGATCCACCAAAATGGCAGCAGTCAGGTCTTTGTGTTGGTCGACTCGCGGGCCAAAGCACGCACGATCACAACCGGTGCCCAGAGCAGCCATTTAATTGAGGTCTTGAGTGGCCTCAAAGCCAATGAAAAAATCATCGAAGACGGTGTGGGCTTTATCAAAGACGGAGACTACGTCAAAATTGTCAGTGCCCCCGCCCAGAAAACCCAAGTGGCGCCAGAAAGCAAATCCCATCCATGAATATCTCTGTTTGGTCGATTCGCTACCCGGTCCCCGTCATTCTCTTTTTCCTGGTCTTGACCTTTGCCGGTTTTCAAGACTTTAACAAGCTGGGGATAGACGCCAATCCCAATGTGGATTTCCCCTTGGTGGTGGTCACGGTGGTCCAGCCCGGCGCTTCTCCGGTGGAACTCGAAACCGATGTGACCAAAAAAGTCGAAGATTCCCTGGTCAGTATTGCCAATATCTCGAATATCACCTCAACCGTCAACGATGGGGCCTCTTCCACCATTGTGGAATTTGAACTGGGCACAGATATTAATCAGTCTCTCAACGATGTGCGCGATGCGATTGCCAAAATCCGCCAAGATTTGCCCCAAGACATCACAGAACCCTCGATCACCCACCCCAATTTTTCGGGGGAGCCGATCATTACCTATTCGGTCTCGAGCCAGACCTTGGACATTCCCCAATTGACCAAAATGGTCGACGATGTGATTGGGCGCGAATTGCTCACCGTGGCGGGTGTCAGCCAGGTGCGTCGCTCGGGGGGGCTCGACCGCGAGATCAAAGTTGAATTGGACTCATCCCGGCTGCGGGCCTTGGGCCTGACCGCTGATCAGGTCAGCCAACAGGTCAAAGGTCTGAATATCAATATGCCCGGCGGCAAGTCCGATGCGGGCGGGCAAGAGCAGACGATCCGCACCCTGGGCAGTGCCCGCGATGTTACACAATTACAGAATCTGCAGATTCCCCTGCCTTCGGGCTTGAGTACCCGCCTTGACTCTTTGGGCACCGTCAGAGACACCACCGCAGAACCCCGCCAAATGGCGATGGTGGACGGCACGCCTGTGGTCTCGTTTTCGATTATCCGGGCCCAGGGGTCGAGCATTGTCACCACTGAGAAAAAAGTGCGGGCCAAAGTCGCGGAGCTGGAAAAACGTCTGGCCAAAGACGTTAAATTTACGCTGATCCGTTCAGAGGCCCCATTTATCTATGAGAGTTATCTGGCCTCCATTGATGCCCTCGTACTGGGTTCAGTGCTGGCGATTGTCGTGATTTTTATCTTCTTGCGCAATTGGCAAGCCACTTTGATTGGCGCCCTGGCCATTCCCCTCTCGGTGCTGGGCACCTTTATTGTGATGGGGTATTTGAACTACAGCCTGAACTTTTTGACGCTCTTGGCCCTGATTCTGGTCGTGGGTATTCTCGTCGATGATGCCATTGTGGATTTAGAAAATATCCACAGGCATATTGCCATGGGCAAAGCGCCGTTTAAAGCGGCAGCAGATGCCACCGAAGAAATTGGCTTGGCGGTGGTGGCCACCACCCTGACGATTGTGGCGGTGTTTATTCCTGTGGCCTTTATGGGCGGCATTCCCGGCCTGTTTTTTAAGGCCTTTGGGGTCACAGTGGCTGTGGCTGTGCTCTTTTCACTTGTGGTGGCCCGGACCCTGACGCCGATGATGGCGGCCTATCTGCTGCCGGCCCATGCCGAAGCTGAAGTTGACAAAGTCGGTCCGATCCGGCGTTTCTACAAACAAATTCTGATCTGGGCGATTCATCATCGCTGGCTCACCATGGTGATGGCCGTGCTGATCTTTGTTGGCAGCTTGAGCTTGGTCTCATTTCTGCCCAAGACCTTCTTTGACGAAGGAGATATCTCCGAAGCCAGTATTTCTGTCACCTTGCCCACGGGTGCGACCTTGGCAGATACCCAGGTCAAAGTGGAGCAATTGCGCCAGATTTTGATGCGCCGCCCGGAAGTGCGCAAAACCTTTGCCACAATTGGCTCTGCCGTTCAAGTGGGCTTGGCCAGTGCCGGAGGGGGTGTCAATTCAGGCACCGTCTATGTTCTGTTGGTGCCCCCCGACAAGCGCCAGGTTTCGCTGGCCAAATTTGAGCAAGAAGTGACCCCTTCGCTCAGTGAAATTCCGGGCGCCCGTGTGGCCTTTAATCACTTTGGGCCCGGTGGGGGCTCCAAACCTGTGAATATTGTTTTGAGCAGCAATGACGCTGGCCCGCTGCTCCAGGCCTCAGAAAAATTATTGAGCGAAATGCGCGGTTTGCCAGCGCTGCGCGATGTGACTTCGTCTGCGGCTGAACTGCGGCCCGAAATTGTGGTACGGCCCGACTTTGAGCGCGCGGCGGAGCAGGGCATTTCGGTGATGACGATTGGCCGGATTGCCCGGATTGCCACCCAGGGGGATATTGACGTTAATATGCCCAAATTTAATACCGGTGAGCGCTTGATCAATATTCGCGTGCAACTCAACGAATATTCCCGTACACATTTGGACGAAATCGAAAATTTGCTGATTCCCGGTAAAAAAGGTCTGGTTCCACTCAAGAGTATTGCCCAGGTCGAAATGGGCAGTGGGCCTGTGCAGATCAACCGCCGTGATCGCCTGCGTTATGTGACCATCAGCGGCAATCTCAACGATACCCCGCTTGGGCAGGCCATGGACAAAATCAAAGCGCTGCCTGCGCTGAAAAAACTGCCCGCGGGCGTGATTCAAGATACCCTCGGGGAAGCCGAGGTCATGGCGGATGTCTTCTCTGAATTTGCCAAGGCCCTGGTCTCAGCGGTCTTCTTTATCTATGCTGTGCTGGTGCTGCTCTTTGGTGGGTTTTTACACCCTCTGACGATCATGGTGGCCCTGCCGCTTTCAATTGGCGGCGCCATTGTGGCCCTGCTGGCCTGGGGCAAACCCCTGGGGCTGATGTCGCTGATCGGGATCGTGATGCTGATGGGCATTGTCACCAAGAACTCGATTCTGCTGGTGGAATACACGATCATGGCCCAGAAAAAAGGCGTGGAACGCGACGAAGCGATTATCGAAGCGGGTCTGGCCCGTCTGCGCCCGATTATGATGACCACCATTGCCATGATTGCGGGCATGTTGCCGATTGCCATGAGCTGGGGCGTGGGCACCGAGACCAAGAGCCCGATGGCGGTGGCCGTGATCGGGGGGCTGATCACCTCCACTCTGTTTACCCTGGTGGTGGTGCCTTCGGTCTACACGATCGTCGATGATTTAAAGACCTTTGTGGGGCGATTTATTCACTTTCGCCAATTTCACGAGGGCGATTTTGAGGCGGCGGCTGAAGTTCACTTAGCGCTTCCCGCTGAAGCGGAGCCGGTTTCTGTGGCGCAGGTGGAAGAAAAAGAGCCAATTTTGTAAGGGGCTCATGCCTGTTGATGGTGGCAAGTCCTATCTGAAAAAGGGTGTGTTGGCAGCTCTGTTTGGCGCAAGGCCCTGACGTTCGGGCCGCCTGCCGCACGCGTCCTGCGTGCATCAGGCTAAGAGTCGCAGCGCCGTTTGTGTCATCCTGACACGGCCCTGCTCCTGTTGCCCTCTCTTTTCAGGGCCTTGGCCAAAAACGGGTTGCTCTCAGATTTTTTGGGAGATTGTTTTCCAGCACACGTACCCCTGTGGCTTCGCAGAAATCATGAGGCACAAAGCCGCATGAAATCCTTTGTGGCCAGTCCCTTGGGCTCCGATCGCGTTGTGCTTTTGAAAGGAAGTGACAGGAACAGGGGCCAGCGATTGGCAAGCCACCCCCAGATGGCTTAGAACAGGACAAAACCGGATGTGAAGTATTTTTTCATTTTGAATGACCTCCAGATGTGGGGATTTTCCAGCGATAGACAGATGTGTCATCTGCGGTATAAACAAGAGTTTCAGCGGGATTTAAGACAGTCCGAGTCCAAATGCCATTGGGCAAAGGGGCAATAAAGGTGATTTTCCCCTGGAGGCTCAACTTGGCCAGCCAGGTTCCAAAAATAAAGAGGTCGTCGTCCTTTCCCATCCAGATGGCATTCAAATCACGCGGTTTAAGACGGGGGTCATCTTTGTCATTTGTTCCATAAAAAGAGCCTTCAGACGTTTGTTGACGGCAGTCTGAAGCTATATATCTGTCACCAAAGTTATTTGCATTAGGCAGCTCAACAACACAACCTGTGCTATCGACCACAAAATTTCTTGTGAGAGATGATTGAAAACTCACTTTTTTCTGAACATCAATTTTATTGACGACATCCCGATCCAAACTATCTTTCAACCAAGGAACGTTTCTTAAAAATCCTTCTGTGTCAGTGGTAGCTGCCACCACATATAAATTGCCATTTTTGTCATGTTGGATTTGCCTCAAAAAGCGGAGCTGATCGGGGCTTTTATTTTCCTTTTGATAATCTACTTGTGTTTTTTCTCGCTCTTGACTGGAGAGGCATTTGCCGTAATAGATGTGTAGCTTGCGTTTATCTTCGGGGGCATTGAGATCCAAGCTGCGCACACAGCCCTTGACTGTAAAATAGAGCACATCTTTGTGAATGGTCAGCCCTGCCAGATCAACCAATTGTGTTTCTAAAGGCAGCGACTCTGCTGCAAATTCACTTTGAATTTTGTCTGTGCCTGCGACTGTGCTGACTTGGCCTTGAGGGGTAATCATGCGAATGCGGGCATTGCCTGTGTCAGCCACATAGACCCGGTCTTGGCTATCCACCGCCAAGGCCTCAATTTTTTTAAAACGGGCTGCGTTGCCTGTGGCATCGACATAGCCATCGATTCGGATCTGGGTCAACAAAGCCCAAAAATCCACCTGTGTGCCCGCCAGCAATTCGGGATTGCCGCAGCTTGCAAGTAAAAAACATAAACAGATACTTGCATATTTTAAATTCATCATCCCTCAAACTCCTTAAAGGTCACCCCAAATGGCGTGGCATCAATCACCGTGTGGCGCGGGTTTACATCAAAGCCCAGCGGGTCAGGGATATGCACCACCGTCTCAGCCGCCCCATCAGCAGCGACCTCTGTCTGGTAGCCAAAACCAAACTTCCCTTTAATGCTTTGTTTTGATTGCTGTTGATGCATGTTTTTCTCCTAATAGCTCCAGGTAAAATCCCCTTGGGGGAGGGTGGTGTTGACGGTAAATAGTGATTCTTCTTTGCCGGTGCTCAGATCAATCAGCATGAGATCTCGGATGGGATTTTCTTCACTGTCTTCGGAATGGGCCAGCAGGTATACCAATTTTGTAAAGTCTGGCGAAAAAGCTTCGGGTGTTAAAACACGCCCATCTTTGAGATAATCGTTGATTTTGTTCAGGTCTGCTCGGGCATTGCGCTGGTGTTTGGCATAATCATATTCAAAGTATTCCAAAGGGGGCAAATGTTCAGCCTTGCCAAAGATCAGTTTGTTCTCTGGAGAAATTCCCCAAAAGAACATCTGCACACCAAAGGGTTTTTCCAGATAAAAGAGTTTTTCAATTTGGGTCATTTGATGATCTTGAAGCAAAGCCGTAGCATAAGTCACCGGGGGCCGCTGGTTGGTGGGCAACCCTTCTACTTGGTGCTTGGCCTGTAAAACCAAACGGAGAACGCCATTTCTTTCAAAAACATGTTCAATCTCATAAGTGGCGATTTTTTCGTCTTGGATAAATTTTTGAACGGATTCATCGGGTTCTATCGGTTTAATTTCCTGCGTTGCACGATTGAACTTTAAGATTTTGTTTTGTTTTTGCACATCTTCCCAAAAATAGATAAATTGAGAATTAATGAGTTTTCCACAACCAAAGAAATAGGGGGTTATAATTTTTGTTTCGTTGCCTTCATCAGTCAGTTCAAATAATTGGTATTCATTTTTTGAAACGCTTTTAGGAAAAGGCATGAGAATCGATTGTGTTTTATTGTCGAAATATAAGTTACAAGAGCCTTCAATATGTTTTTGAAAAGTTCTCTTTGATTGAAAATCAAATGTGTAAGTGTAGTTTTGTTCCTTCGCGTAAGTATGGTTTGGCTCAGCCTCTTTATTATTGCGATATTCAAAAACCAAAAATTTATTATCCGGGGACCATTGCACTCGATTGATTTCCTGCCGATATTTCTTTCTTAAAGTGCCTGTGCCTAATTCTGTAGGGATACAACCTGAAAGCCACAGCATTTGCCCAACCAGCAAAAGAGTTAAGAGTTTCTTCTGCAAACAGTTTTTCATCCCTCAAACACCTTCAGCATCACCCCAAAGGGCGTGGCATAAATCACCGTGTGGCGCGGGTTCACATCAAAACTCTGTGGGTCAGTAAATTGAAGCTGGCGTTGAGGCTTGTATTTGCTCATGGTCGGGGTTCTTGTTTGAGGATTTGGGGTTTTAGTTTTTCGAGTTGAGATAAATCCAGGGTGTAGATTTGTTGATTTTTATAACTCGCAACATAAAGTAACTTTTTTCTTTCGTCTTTTAAGAGGGTGCATAAGCAGTTTTGAAACAATGTTTTGACATGCCCCTGGCTAATCCAGCGCAATGCGCCCCCTTCATTGGAATCCAAAACGAATATATCTCCCGCTTCAGTCAATGCCAAAGGACCAGGGTAAGCAAACAGGGCTTCATTTAAACGACCATCCTGAAAGCCGCCCACAAATTCTTTATCAATGCTTCTTTTACTGATGGGAACATCTTGACTGCTGAAGGTGCTTACCTCACGCGTGCCCGCAGCCACCTTTCTGATTCGCTGATTTCGGCTATCTGAAACATAGAGATTGCCATCACGATCAAAAGCCAATCCTCCAATTCCATTGAATATAGAATCGTCGGGCGGACCATCTTTAAAATATCTTTCAGCATCGTCAATCGAGCCACCACCTCTCACATCCGCATTTCCAGCATAACGCTCTAAATGATAGCGTTGGTTGGATTGAGTCAATTTCCAAATTTCGACACTCATTTCTAAATACAAATCCCCTTTATACACAGCAAGAGATCGTGGGTGGCCAAAAATAATCGGCAATACAGAGGAATCTAACGTAGGCAAACGCTCAGGGGGAGTGTACTGAGCTTCGATCATAAAAAGTTCGGATCTTTGAGTATCTAAATTAAGCCGAAATAAGCGCTTTGCTTCGAAGTCGGATACATATAATTGGTGAGGAGGTTTGTAGAAAAGATCCCCCACACTATAAAATTGGGTCTCCGCAAAAGAACCCATTTTGCCATTTAACACTTTCTCTCCTGTTCCAGCCAAAGTGCTGACTTGACCATGATTATCTATCTTGCGGATGCGCAAATCCTGATAATCTGACACATATAAATTGCCCTCATCATCTTGTGCAATGCCGCCAATAGACTTAAACTCCACATCCAGCTTAGGCCCATTCTTGTAACCCGCTGCGCCACTGCCCGCAAAGACTTTCAGCTCCAGCCCCGGCACCAGGATTTTCGGCAGTTTGGGGTCTTGGGTTTCAGATGTAATGGTTAGAATTCGGTTGAGTCCAGAAGCGGGAATGGGGTTGGCTGGCCCTGGCTGGCAAGCTGTGCTCAGCAAATTGAGACTCAGCAGGGAAAAACAAATCATCTTTTTCATGATTCAAACTCCTTAAAGGTCACCCCAAAATGAAACCATTCAGCAGCGAAATTCATCAAAATGACCTCGAAAATTGCTGAGGTGATGATAGCTCTATTTAAAGGGATTGTAAAGCGGGGGATTGACTTTAGCTCAAAGTCAGTGATTTTGAGGCGTATTTGACCGCCAAGATGCAAACAAAATTTGGCTGTGAGGCCCACCCGCCAGAGCGGGGATCAGTTGTAAGAGTTCGGGCAGGGCTTGGTGCATCTCCAGCCAGGTTTGATAGAAGGGGGATGTTTCGCTGGCAAACGGATCTTCGGGCGGTGTTTCAGTTGTGTGAGCATGGCCCCTGGCTTGCCAAACGGGGCAGAGCAGCAGCAGGCCTGCCAGACTCAGGGTTATTAGGCCTTGTTGGGTTTTTCGCATGGTAAATGACCTCGTTTGTTTGTCTTGCTTTAATTCTGGCAGGCCCCCTTGCAGGGCTGTTGCAGTCCGAAAAAACAGACTGGCTGATTTGGAGCCAGAAGGGCTTTGGCTAGCCGCCAGAGGCTGAATCGGTTACGCTGATAGCAGAATCTCAATGAAATGGCCCTTTCTCCAATGAAACTCGAAGACGAAATCAAACGCCGCCGCACCGTGGCAATTATCTCCCATCCCGATGCAGGCAAAACCACCCTGACCGAAAAATTCCTGCTCTATGGGGGTGCTGTGCAAGAAGCCGGCGCCGTTCGCGCCCGCAAGAACCAGCGCTCTGCCACCTCCGACTGGATGGAAATGGAACGCAAACGCGGCATTTCTGTGACTTCGACCGTGCTGCAATTTCCCTATGGCGACTATGTGATGAACCTGCTCGACACCCCTGGGCACCAAGATTTCTCAGAAGATACCTACCGTATTCTCACCGCTGTCGACTCCGTGATCATGGTGATTGATGCTGCCAAAGGGATTGAGACCCAAACCTTGAAACTCTTTGAGGTCTGCCGCAAACGCATGATTCCGATCTTTACGTTTATCAACAAAATGGACCGCCCCACCCGCGACCCGCTGGATCTGCTCGATGAAATTGAAAAGGTGCTGCAAATTGGCGTCTACCCGATCAATTGGCCCTTGGGCACGGGCTTTGAATTTAAAGGGGTTTTTGACCGCTTGGCCAAACAGGTGCATTTGTTTGAACGCACCACCGGCGGGGCCTACAAAGCCCCTGTGGCAGTCGGGGGAATTGCTGAGGCCTTTGTACAGGAGACCCTGGAGCCAGACGTGTATGCCCAGGTCGTTGAAGAACTGGAAATGCTCGACATTGCCGGTGAAGAATTTAACCACGCAGAAGTGCTCTCAGGCATGATTACCCCCGTTTTCTTTGGCTCGGCCATGAATAATTTTGGGGTGCAATTATTGCTCGACAATATCTTTAAATATGCGCCCTCGCCAGGCTCTTACCCCAGTTCACTTGGCCAATTGGAGCCCACCCGCGCAGACTTTTCGGGCTTTGTGTTTAAAATTCAGGCCAATATGGACCCCAAACACCGCGACCGCATTGCCTTTGTGCGGATTTGCACGGGCAAATACAGCAAAAATTTGGCTGTGCACCATTCCCGCACCGGGCGCAAGGTCAAACTTTCCAATGCCCACACGCTCTTTGGCCAGGAGCGCGAGAGTGTCGAAGAGGCCTTTGCTGGGGATATCGTCGGGCTGATCAGCTCCGACCGCTTTGGCATTGGCGATACCCTGAGTGAAACTTCGGGGTTGATCTACGAAGGCATTCCCTATTTTGCCCCTGAGCACTTTATTTTTCTGAACAACCCCAACCCCTCCAATTACAAACGCTACCGCGACGGCCTCGACCAACTCTTGCAAGAGGGCGTGATTCAGGGCTTTGATTTACACACCCACTCCAGCAATAATTTTATTCTCGGTGCGGTCGGCCCCTTGCAATTTGATGTGGTGCAATACCGCCTCGAAAGTGAATACAAAGCCGAAACCGAACGCATTCCCGCCAATTGGAGCGTGCTGCGTTGGGTCGATCCTGAGATTGATCCGGCCCGCCTCGACCGCTCGATTCTGCCCGTGGGGGCGATTTCGGGCAAAGACCGCGATGGCAATGCTGTATTGCTCTTTACCAACGATTGGTCGATGAAGCTGTTTGTGGACAAACAGCCCGAGATCAAATTGGCGGATACCCCTTTCCGGGCTGGGCTGATCAGCTTAAAGCTCTCAGGCAAATAGACGCCCGCCCCCTTGACAGAAAAATTAAATTTTGGTTAAATAATAATTAAGTTGACTTAATTATTGGGGGCTTCACATGCAAGTTTCAGGCATTCAGACCACGCGTATTGCTGTCGGCCCGGCCGCTACTCAGCCCCAGCCCCTTCATCTTTCTGCCCCCAAACCCACGGCCGACAAAGCCCACAGCCTGACTTCGCCCGACCATTTTGAGGGCAAATCCAATTTTCCCTGGCCGACCTCCCCGCCGGGTCCCCTGAGTGCCTCTCTGCTGACACAGGCCAAAGCCGCCAAACCTGCAGAGATTGCCCAGATGATTCAGAATATGCCCGTGGGCACGCTCAGCCTTTGGGGCCCCGATGAATTGCGCTCCCCCCACCAGATTATTCGCAATGCTTTGGCGCTGGCGCTCAAAGATGGCCAGATCGCTGTGCCCGAAGCGCTGGAATTGCGTGGCTTGCTGCTGCAATTGCCCCGCCCCGAACGCGAAAAATACGCGCCCCAGCTCAATCAACTCAAGCTCTCTGCCGAGGTGGCACCGATTCTGCGCAGCTTGGATCTCAACCCGGCCGACTACGCTGGGCACGTCTCCAGTGCTGAATTTCAGCTGATCGATTCTCCTTCGTTTAAGCTGATCTTCCCCAATTTTGCGGTGCTCAGCCCTGCCGAACAGCGCCAGGTGCTCGACGAACTTTCGGTTTTCTTGCGGCATTTCCCCTCACTTTTGGGCGATCTCAACGCCATCGCCAACGACAATTATGGCCCCGGTTTTCAGTATTTCTTTGTCACAGCTGAGACCAACGCACTTTTTGACACGGTTTTGCCCAAAGGCACAGCTGGGGTGATCATGCCCGGAGCCAATGTGGTCAAAGACCCGCTGCTGGGGCTGGCCGCGCGCAAAATTTCGCTGCGGATGTTGGATCGCGGTGGCATGTTGCGGGAGTATATCTCACGCGGCGTTTTCAGCCACGAATTTGCCCATGTGATTCACCTCAATTTGCTCAACGACGATCAGCGCGATGGCATTAAAAACCTCTACGATCAGGCTTGGCAGCGCGACAAAAAAAGCGGCGGCAAAGAAGGCTTTCTCACAAATTATGCCAAAACCAACCCCTATGAATACTTTGCCGAAGGCCTCGAAGCTTGGCTGACCGGTGATCGGGCTGAATTGAAACAAAAAGATGCGCCTTTATATGGCTTTATTGAAAAACTGCTGGCCCCTGGCAAGGTCTACACGGGCGCGGATGGCCACCTCTTTAACGATCCTGAGCGGGTGCATATTACCGCCTCCAGCCAGGGCGGCCGTATCTTGGGCGGCGTGAGCCTCTCGCGCGAAAGTGACCTCTTCTCGGTGCGCCGCTTTGAAGGCGGGATTACCCAAGAAGTGCAAGTCTTGGGCGGCGATCAAAGCGCACTGCTGCGCGGTTCTGTTGGCCTGAAAGCGGCTTGGAAGCCCACAGACACAGCTGCCGGTGTCTATGCCACGGTCGGCGCTGTGGCCCAAGCCGGGGTGCTTGGCGCCAAGGTTTCTGCGGGTGTCGGCGGCTATGCGGGCGTGGGTGTGGATTACAAACACTTCAACGCCGAAGTGCGCCAAAATTGGATGGTGGGTGTAAACACCCCGCCCGCCACCGAAGTGCGCGTCGGCTATCGCTGGGAATTTTAAACGTTCGGCTGATTGAGATGCCCACGCTGTTTAAAACACGGGATAACACTCTGGCCATGGTGATGTGAGTGGCTGGCTTTTCTGAATTGTGGAGTCATCTGCGAACTTTGGATCTAAAACCAGGCCAAAGAGTTGCTCTGCTGGGGCTTTCAGGCCCTGAATTTGCCCTGGCCTTTTGGAGCCTGTGGCAGATCGGGGTCATTGCCCGTCCTCTAAATCCGCGTTTTCCCCATGCGCTTTTAATCGACCTCTTGCAGGACTGCGATTTCTATCTGGGCCCAGCTCCTTTGTTTCTTTCTCCCCGGTCTGAGTCGGATGGCCAAACGGATGCTGCGCTGCCACGCTGGTTAGATTCGGCCCTGTTGCGGGGGGCGTTGGCGGGTGTGTGTGAGAGCCAAGGGCCAGCCGTCTTGCGCTTGCCTCCACCAGAGCTGCCCCCAGAACAAGCTGTCACAGAAATTTTGACCTCAGGCAGCAGTGGCAGGCCCAAAGCCGCTTTACATACCTGGGGCAATCATGTCACCAGTGCCGAGGGCTCTCTGGCGCATCTCCCTTTGCAACCGACGGATACCTGGCTGGCGGCCCTGCCGCTCTTTCATGTCGGCGGCTTGGCCATTTTGATCCGCACTGCCCTGGCTGGGGCCCATGTGGCTTTTCCCTCTCAAGCTATGCCCCTTGAGCAGGCCCTGGCAACTTTTCGACCCAGCCATCTTTCGCTGGTGCCGACACAGCTCTACCGCCTCTTACAGAATCCTAAAAATATTCCTTTGCTGCAGAGCTGCAAGGCGATTTTGCTGGGCGGCAGTGCCATTCCCTCTGCACTGGTTGTCAAGGCCTTTGCTTTAGCACTGCCAATTCACACCAGTTATGGTTCGACTGAAATGAGCTCTCAGATCTGCACCTCTCGCCCTGGCGCGTCTTTGGCTGAATTACATACAGCAGGCCCGGTTTTGCCGGGGCGCGAAGTCAAGATTTCGTCTGAAGGCGAAATTTGTGTCCGTGGAGCCACCCGTTTTGCAGGTTATGTCACTCTTAAAGGCCTGGATACCCCCTTTGATCCTGATGGCTGGTTTGCCACCGGGGATTTGGGGCAGTTCACCCCTGACGGTTGGCTCAAGGTGTCTGGCCGCCGCGATCACCGCTTTATTTCTGGGGGCGAAAAGATCCAGCCCGAGGCGATTGAAGCGGCTTTGCTGCGCTGTCCGACTGTCTTGCAGGCGCTTGTCGTGCCTGTGCCTGACCCAGAGTTTGGCCAGCGCCCCGTGGCGTTTATTGAGACTTTGATGCCGCTTGCTCCAGCGGAGCTCCAGGCCAGTCTAAAAGCTGAATTGCCTTCTTTTATGCTGCCGATCGCCTACTTGGATTGGCCCCAAGACCAGAATGCAGGCTGGAAACCCAGCCGACAGAATCTGCAGGTTTTGGCTGAGCAGCGTTTGAACCCAATTTAATTTCACCCGAATTTGAACGATTTCCCAAGCGATCTGCCAAGAGATCCCAAGCCCTGATCTGATCAGGTTTTGCGATCTCTCAGATCGGCTGATCATGGCGCTAACTGTGACGAATCGCCCATTTTGAATCCGACATTTGACACAGACGATCCCCCCGCTTGACGGGTAACTTGAGAAAGTATCATCCTTCACCCTTAGAAAGCGGAAACATAACAGATCATGAGTCGTGTTGAACACTTGGCCCTGCGTCGGCGGGAAGCCCTCAGCGAACCCCACCACCCCAAACCCTTTCTCAAATGGGCAGGTGGCAAACGCCAATTGATGCCCGTGTTGAAGGAACATCTTCCGCCCAGTTTTAAAGGTTATTATGAACCTTTTGTCGGAGCTGGGGCGATGCTCTTTGACTTGCAGCCCCGCCAGGCCGTGATCAACGATCTCAACCGCGATTTGATCACCTGTTACAAGGTGATCAAAAAGCACCCGCAGGATCTGATCGCCTATCTGAAGAGCCACCGCAACGACAAAGACTATTTTTATGAGTTGCGGGCTCTCGACCGCCACCCCGAATACGATCAGATGTGTGAAATTATGCGCGCGGCCCGCATGATTTACCTCAACAAAACCTGTTTTAACGGCCTCTTTCGCGTCAACCGCAAAGGCCATTTTAATGCCCCTTTTGGCAATTACCGCAATCCCAATATTGTCAACGAAGAGGGCCTGATGGCTGTACACAGGTATATCAGCCGGGGGCGCTTGCAGGTTTTTAACACAGATTTTGAAGAGGCTGTGCAAACGGCTCGGCGTGGCGATTTTGTCTATTTTGATCCCCCTTATGATCCGCTCTCTGAGACGGCTTCTTTTACCGGCTACCAGTCCGGGGGCTTTGGCCGTCAGGAGCAATACCGTCTGATGTGTGTGGTAACAGAATTGACCCGCCGGGGCTGCCGTGTGATGCTGAGCAATTCGTCAACCGAATATATTCGCTCGCTCTACAAAGATTTTAAAATTGTGCGTGTGGCAGCCCACCGCATGATCAACTCGGTTGGCTCTGGTCGGGGCAAAATCGATGAATTTTTAATCACCAATTATGATCCCGAAACCGGCGCGCTCTTGGGTCAAAAACGTGCCCGCAGCAGTTATACCGCCTTGGCGATTTAATTGGGTAGCCTTGTTCTGAGCCTGGGTCAGCACCCACAATCAGGACATGCCCCATTTTTTTAAATCCACTCTTTTGCCTGTCTCTGCCGCTGAGGCCTACGCTTGGCATGCCCGCCCCGGCGCCTTTGAACGGCTCACCCCCCCTTGGGAACCCGTGCATCTGAACGCGAGTGAACCGCTCGCCGAAGGGTCTCTGGCCCGTCTGGGACTGCAATTGGGGCCTCTGCCTTTTGAATTACCGTGGCATGCCCGACATCGCCACGTTCGCCCCGGTGAGCAGTTTCAAGATGTGCAAGAATTGGGGCCCTTTCAGCAGTGGGAGCACACCCACCGCTTTGTGCCGCTGGACAATCGCCATTGCCGGTTGGAAGATGAGATCACTTTCCAATTGCCCTTGGCTCCGCTAAGTACCTGTGTCTTGCCCCTTGTTTATGCTAAGCTGGAGCGGATGTTTGCCTATCGCCATGCCGTGACACGTGCGGATTGTGCCATCCACCAGCACTATGCCCGCCAAGGAGTCCGACCCATGAAAATCCTCGTCACAGGAGCCAGCGGCCTGATTGGTTCTGCCTTGATTCCCTTTCTGACGACGGGCGGGCACGAAGTTTTGCGTTTGGTGCGTCAACGCAACGACAACCCCAGCAGCATTCATTGGAGTCCTTCCCAGGGTGAGATCGATGCCAAGGCCCTTGAGGGGCTCGATGCCGTGATTCACTTGGCTGGAGAGAGCATCGCCGATGGGCGCTGGACTGAGGCCAAAAAGGGCCGGATTCTCAAAAGCCGCACCGAAGGCACCTTGCTTTTGGCCCAGACCCTGGCCAAGCTTAAAAAAAAGCCGAAACTCCTGATCAGTGCCTCTGCCATTGGCTATTATGGCGATTGCGACGATCAAGACCTCACCGAAGACAGTCCACCTGGAGACGATTTTTTGGCAGATGTCTGCCTGCAATGGGAAAAATCCTGTCAACCTGCCCGTGATGCGGGTATTCGCGTGATCAATCCGCGTATTGGCTTGGTGCTCAGCGGCAAAGGGGGGGCGCTCGAAAAAATGTTGATGCCCTTTCAATTGGGGCTCGGTGGCGTTTTGGGACGTGGCCAACAATACCTGAGCTGGATTGCGATTGATGATGTGGTCGCTGCTTTTTTGCACCTGCTCGCCCACCCCGAAATAGAAGGCCCGATCAATCTCACCGCTCCTGAACCCCTGACCAATGCTGATTTTACCCGCACGTTGGGCAAAGTATTGCTGCGGCCCACCATTTTGCCTGTGCCCGCTTTTTCGCTGCGGGCTCTGATGGGCGAAATGGCGGATGCTTTGCTTTTATCGAGTGCCAAGGTCTTGCCTGATCGTCTGCTGGATTCGGGCTTTGAATTTCAATATCCAGATATTGTCTCGGCGCTGCGCCATGTGCTCGGTGGCAAGGGTTAAGGTTATTACAGGGTTAACTTTGGGAATAGTTTTATTTAATTCCCGCAAGCTTTGAGAGGATTCGAGCCACAACACTTTTATCTCAAGTGTGTAGAGGTGGATTTTATGAAAGCCCGTCTGGTTAAACTCAGCTCCTTGCTGATGGGCACCCTGCTCTTGCTCCCCGGTTGCGGAGATATTCTCAAACAAAATGCCGTCTTGGCCGGTGGCTGCACCTCTGCTTACCGCTCGCAAAGTCTTCAGATTAACCAAGTCACCAATGTCTCCTGCTCGGGCACTGGCGCAACCACACCCACTTCAAGTACCTATCCCACTACAGGAACCGCTTATCCGACTACTGCAGGTTATCCCGCCACCACAGGTTATCCGGCTGCGACAACCCAACCGATTCAAGGTGGGCAGGCTGTGGCTACCCCCGGCGGTTATGCTTACCAGAACGCGCAAACTCAGGTCAATCCCTATGCTGGAGCTGTCTTTCCCAGTGGCAGTTATGGCACAGGTTATGGCAGTAGCAATCCCTATGGTTCTTATCCCGCAAATCCAACGGCCAATGCCGGTTATGGCTCTGGCACCTATGGCTCTGCTTATGGCACCGCTACCCAAGCGGGTTACGGCACCGGTTATGCAACAGGTACCAACACCGCCGCCACCTATGGCACCGGCACCTATGGTTCTGCTTACGGCACCGCTACCCAAGCGGGTTATGGTACAACTCCCCAGGCAAACTACGGAACCTATGCTGCTCCCCGTACAGCGACCCAGACTGCCGCTCAGGGCACGGGTTATATTCAGTACAACGTGAACCAGGCCCAGCAAAACCAGGCCAAACGTTAAAACAGTTTTTTTGATTCTCTACTCTACGCTATTGGGCGGGCATTATGACCCGCCTTTTTTCTTTTTTGCTTAGCGGGCCTTGGCCCATTCCACGGCATCTGCACCCGCAGGCACACGAATCGGACTTGCGGGATCCGTAACCACCTGCCAGATGGCTTCTGCTACGTCTTGTGAATGTGTAACGGGATCATTCGACTGAGCCCAGCCAGCAAAAACGCGCTTTGCCAGATCTGCATACGCTTCGGGAATCTCCATCATGCGACCTTGCGCATTGTTGGCAAAGCGCGTTTCTGGGGAACGACCGGGTAATACCACTCTGGCACGGATATTGAAGGGCTCCAGTTCCAGCGCAAGCGACTCAGTAAAAGCATTGATCGCAGCTTTGCTGGCAGTATAAACCGAAAGCAGAGGCAGTGATTTTAAGGTTACTGAAGAGGTGACGTTCACGATCACACCTGATCTGCGTTCACGAAACTGAGGCAGCACAGCCTGGATCATGGCCATCGAACCAAAAGTATTGGTCTCAAACACTTCGCGGATCATGTCCATCGATAAACCTTCAAGGGCATTTAAGACACCGATTCCCGCATTATTGACCAAGACGTCAATCGGCCCGGCAGCTTTTACTGCTTGGCGAATACTCTCTTGTTTGCTGACATCAAGCGCCAAAACCCGCAGATTTTCGGAAGCAGGCAAGATGTCCTCGCGGGGGGTTCGCATTGTCGCGATGACTTTCCAGCCACGTTCAAGAAAGAATTTAGCCGTTTCGAGGCCAAATCCAGACGAGCATCCAGTGATTAAAATTGTTTTCATAGTGATATACTCCTTTTACTTTTCTTTCGCCATTGCATTGAAAGATATATTTACGATACTATTCAGTTTCGAAACTGTCAAGTATCGAATTGAAAGAGATGTCTTAAAGGAGCAGAGATGAGCGAGCTTAAAAAGGCAAAGCCGGAAAATACATTGGGTCGTAAGCGTGACCATACACTGGATACGCGTATTCTTGAAGCGGCGATTGAAATTCTCGCTGAGCTGGGTTTTGACAGTATGACGATGGATATGGTCGCGGCCCGCGCCAAATCTGGTAAAGCAACTGTGTATCGCCGCTGGCCTTCCAAAGCCGAACTGGTTCGCGATGCGCTGATCTGGATGAGCCAGAACTCGGTTGAACTTGAACACTTACCCGATACAGGAAACTTAAGAGACGATCTGCTGACACTGGTTAAACCCTATTCGCTTGAATTCAGTGAGCGCAAACTGCGTGTGCTGGCAAAACTGGGCTCCTTTTTCTCTGAACATCGAAAAATTGCTGAAGAGGCCAGTGCCGGAATTTTCGGTCCCTGGACCGATTTCAATCGCGCCCTCATGCAACGCGCGATCAAACGCGGAGAGATTCCTGCCCAGGCCGACATTGAGATGGCCTGTCAGGTGATTATTGCGATGACATCGTACCGCAGTATCACCCAGGGCCAGCCTTTTGGCAGAGCAGACTACGCTGCTTTGCTCGATCATATTTTATTGCCGGGCCTTAAACATCAGCAGTGACCTACAAGGCGAACCTGTTTAGAGCCCACCTCACTCAGCCCTCACTCAGTTCTCACTCAGCTCCTGCTCAGCAGAATCACCTGCAAGCGCAGCGCGTCAGGTGGATTCTGCGAACAATAGTTATCCCTTAGTTATATATCGGTAAAAATCAGGCCAAGTCTGACAAGATCCCCGGCGTGGCTGGCTACAATCAAAACAGGTGAAAACTCTATTTTGAGCGTAGGAGAGAGCCCATGAAATCCAAGTCCCTGACCCATCTGCTTGTGATCGCTGTTCTCAGCAGCAGCTTGGCAGCTTGTGGCACCAACCCCAATGGTGCTTATACGGCCAGTCAACAGAGTAACTTTTCAAGTTTGCAAGGCCAGCAGGCTGTCCCCAACGAATATTTAATCAAACGCAGTGGCGTGGCCTACCTCGAAACCCCCGAAGTTTTTGCTCAAAAAAATGGACTGCTCTTTGTTGAAGAAATTCAGGACTTGGGCGTCGAGCTCTTTCAGGCCAACGATCCTGCTGCCATAGACAAACTCCAAGGTCAGGTGGAGTTTGCTGAGCCGAACTATCTGCGTTCAATCACCTTGCCCCAGCAATCCGGCGTTCAGGCCCAGTCGGTCTACCACCGTCAGAGCACTTCAGAATCCATCCCCACTCCCATCAACAATTATATTGGCCTGATCGATACCGGCGTGGATCTCTCTCACCCCGATTTGCAAGGCAAACTCCTCGCTGGCCACAATACCCTCGGTGGTAGCGATGTCAACGATGAAAATGGCCACGGCACTTATTTGGCAGGGGTGGCGGTTGCGGCCAATACCCAAGAGCAGATCAGCGGCGTGACTCCCGGTGGCAAAATTTTGCCGATCAAAGCCCTCGACGCCAATGGCATTGGCACCGATTTCAGCATTGCCAAAGGGATTATGAAAGCCGTGGAATACGGCGCAAAAGTGATTGTTTTAAGTGCCAGTGCCCCCCAACAGGGCAAAGCCTTAACCGCTGCCATTGACTATGCCAACCGCATGAGTGTCCCGATTGTGGCTCCCGCTGGAAACGGTCTGGCTGCGGCTTCTTTTCCTGGCAATTACCGCGGTGTACTCGCCATCAACTCGATCGACAGCACAGGCCAACGTCCTGCCGCTTTTGCCTCTCAGAGTGCCAATGTAACCATCAGTGCTGTGGCCCAGGGCATTCGCTCAACCTTGCCTCTGCGCAGTTTCAGCCTCAGCCGCATGGGCCTCAAGGCGGGTTATGGCCAGCTCGAAATGCCAGGCATTGCCGCCATGCAAGCCGCAGCTGCCTTGGCTTTGATTCGCACCCGCCAGCCCCAACTCAATCTGCCGCAAATGAAACAGGTTTTGGTGCAGTCTGCTGACAATATGGGCCAGAACCCCACCTTGGGCAGTGGCCGCCTGAATATCGCCCGCGTCAGCCGGGGCAATACCGTCACCAGCCAGAGTTATGGCCGCGCTCCCGCACAAACGGCTTATCCCCAGCAGCCCGCTTATGGCTATGCCACCGCTCCAGCTTACAATAATTATGCTGCTCAGCAACCTGTGGCCCAATACGGTGCTTATGCTCAACAGCCCCGCCGCGCTTATTAGAGGTCAAAAATGAGCATCAGTATTGCCGCCGCCGCTCCCGTTTATCGCTCGGGTTACCAGCCTTACGCCGCACCGTCATTTCAGGTGGCCCAGACGGCTTCGTTTTACCGGGCGGACAGCCTCACTTTAGAGCCGAAACCCACTCCCGACCCCAATGATATCCCTCCGCCTGAGGCCCCCGGCAGTATCTGGAGCCGGGCCGATGTGCGTGTGGGCCTGATGATGGCCGGAACCGCCACTGTGGGTGGGGGCATTGGCTATTTTGCCAGTCGGGCAGCCGGCAGCAGTTTGGCTTTGGGTACAGCACTGGGAGCGACCATTGGTGCGGCTTTGCCGATTGCCTTGGTGATTTGGGGCCTCAGCCGCTGGGGCAAATAATTTCGAGATCCACCTGACTTCGCGCTAGAATAGAACCCATCTTAAGAACCCATCTCAACGCGCAGAGGACAAGCCATGGATACCCCCATTGTCGAAGGCATTCCCAAATTACCCGATCTGACCCACTCTGCTGAATTATTGGCCCTGGGGCAAACCACCCTGTGGTATTTGGCGCTGGCTCTGGGTTTTATCTTTTGCATCGGCGGTCTTTTATTGGCCCTTTTGCGCTGGCGCTTTGCCAACCAAAGCCCTGGCGAAAACCCAATCTCTCCTTGGATTGTAAGTTACGAACAAGGGGTCAAAGGGCTCTATTCCGTCTTTCTGGGGGGCCTTTTGGTTGCCGGCAGCTATTTTGTGACAGCCACCCTGGCCAATCGTACCCACCACTGGGAATTTCAACAGGTGGCCAAACAGACGCAGGTGGTTGAGGGCTATCGCCAAGAACAGCCCGCTCCGCAGATCTATTATTACAAACCCGAAACCTATATTGTCCAAGCCCTGCGTGAAGGCCAATTAAAAGACTTTGAAAAAACGCGTTATACCCGCTACACGTTGAATCTCGCCAGCTCACAAATCCAAGTGAAAATCTCCCAGATTCAAGACAATTCAGAGCCCCCCAAACACAAATACAAAGTTCACTTTGAGGGCAATTACACCTTTGCCAATACGATCAAAGGCATCCATCAATTTCGTTTCTTGGCTGAAAAACCCCAAAACTACGAACTCTTGGAGGGTTTTAAGGTTTTTAAAGACGGCCAAGAATTGCAGGCCTTGGTGCAAGAGACCAACCAATTTGGCTTTGATTTGCCGCCTGGCCAGCAAACCCAGTTTAAGATCAGTTATCAATCCCAAGGTGATGCCCGCTGGGTCTACAATGCCTACAATACGCTGCTCTCCAACTTTAAATTGCAAGTCGAAGCTCCTTTTCCCCACGCCCAATACGCCAGTGGCATTTTGCCGCAACACACCCAAGAGCAGGGTGCGGGCAAAGTCTTTGTCTGGGAATTTAAAGACAATGTCTCAGTGCTCAATCCCTTTGGGGTCTTTACCAGCAGTGGCGCAGCCCCGAAAACGGGGATCATCAGCCGGATTTTGCTGCTGGCACCGGGTATTTTGGTCTGGTGGCTGTTTTTATTAATGCTCACCCAGCGGCACCATAACTGGCTTGGCAGCCATGAATTGTTCCTGGTAGCAGCCCTGTTCCTGAGTGGGATTTTGGCCCTGACCTATGGCAGCCGCTTTCTGCCTGCTTGGCAGCCCTGGATCGGGATCAGTCTTTTGCTCTTGGTTCTGAGTGCAGGTTTGCGCAAAAGTGCAGCGGAACGTGGGCAGGCGGTGCTGGTTACTTTGCTCGGTTTTGTCTTGCCTGTCAGTGCTTTGTTGAGCCCTTATACAGGGATTTCCCTGGCCTTGACAGCATTGGCTGCGGTTGTGGGGCTGGTGGCTCATTACCAAAGCCAGCTTGCTTCAGCGCAGCTCTTTGAAAAAAACTAAACGTCGCTCTTTCGCACTTTGCCTTGATTGAACCCAAAACCCCGCTGACAGGCGGGGTTTTTGCTTGGCAAGGTTTGGCTAGCTTGACAAGATTTGAATAAATGTATATTATACATTTATAGAATCAAATTCAAACAAAGAAGGTGGCTCTCATGTCTCAGATAGCCAAGTTACCCCTGATCCCGATTCAACATTCCACCTTGATTACGGATCTCTATCAACTCACCATGGCTGCCGGTTATTTTTCGCAGCAGATGCACCAGGTCTCTACCTTTGAGCTCTATGTGCGCCGTTTGCCCAAGGGCCGCAACTTTCTCGTGGCTGCGGGGCTCGAACAGGCCCTGAGCTACCTCGAAAACCTCAGCTTTCTGCCCGAAGAAATTGAATTTTTGCGCACCTTGCCCGAGTTCGCCACGATCAACCCAGAGTTTTGGGATTATCTCAAGCAGTTTAAATTTGAAGGCGAAGTCTGGGCCCTGCCCGAAGGCACAGTCTTTTTTCCCTACGAGCCGATTCTGCGGATTACCGCCCCCGTGATTCAGGCCCAATTGGTTGAAACCTGGCTGCTCTCGCTGATCAATTACCAGACCTCTGTGGCCAGCAAAGCTGCACGTATTTGGCTGGCCTGTCACAGCGGTGAAAAACCTGTGGAATTTGTCGATTTTGGGGCCCGCCGGGCCCACGGGCCCGAAGCCAGTGTGCTCGCCACCCGTGCGGCGTATCTTGGCGGCGCGGTGGCCACCGCCAATGTCTATGCCGGAATGCACCTGGGATTGCCTGTCAAAGGCACGGCCGCTCATTCCTGGACCATGGCCTTTGAAAGTGAGCCTGAGGCCTTTGCGGCTTACCACCAGGCCTTTCCCAATCACACCACCTTGTTGATCGACACTTACGATACCCTGCAAGGGGCCCGCAATGCTACACAACTGGGTTCACAGCTCCAGGGCGTGCGCCTCGACAGTGGCGATTTTCTCAGCCTCAGCCGAGACGTGCGCCAGATTCTCGACCAAGCGGGTTTGCCCCAGGCCAAAATTGTGGTCAGCGGAGATATGAACGAATACAAAATTCAGGAATTGCTCTCGGCCCAGGCCCCGATCGATGTCTTTGGGGTGGGCACAGAATTGACCACCTGCATTGATGCGCCTTCGCTGGGGGGGGTGTACAAACTGGTTGAGCAGGTAGATTCCCAGGGGCAAACCCATTACCGGGTCAAACTCAGCAGCAGCAAGCTGAGTTATCCGGGGGCCAAACAGGTCTGGCGCTTTGAGAGTGATGCTGGATTTGGGCACGATCTGCTGGCTTTGCAAAGCGAAGCCATAGAAGGGGCCAACCCTCTCTTGACCTGTGTTATGCAAAAAGGGCAGCGTTTAAACGCGCCTGTCCCTTTGTCTGAAAGCCGCAGCCATACCTTGGCCCAACTCGCCTTATTGCCCGAAAACCAACGCCAATTGCTCTCGGTCGAAAGTTATCCCGTGGCCCAGAGTCCGGCTCTAAAAAGCCTGTTTGAAAGCTTACAGGCTGCTCACCAAATTGAGAAATAAGAGGAAAGAACCATGCAAAAAAGTCAGTTTGTCTTTGTCGATATCGATACCCAATGGGATTTTATGCATCCCGAAGGCGGGCTCTATGTGCCTGCTGCTGAGACCCTGGAGCCCAATCTGGCGCTTTTGATTGGCTTGGCCCGTGAGCAGGGGATTCCTGTGGTGGCGTCTGCCGATGCCCATGCCGCTGATGATCCTGAATTCAGCGTCTTTCCGCCCCACTGTGTCAGCGGTACAGCGGGTCAGGAGCGTGTGATGGCCACCCACTTGGCAGAGGCCCAGATCATTCCCAACACCCCCGTGGATTTGGATATTTCCCAATCTTCGGCTTTGGTGCTCGAAAAGACTGTTTTTGATGTCTTTGGCAATCCCAATACCGATCAGGTCTTTCAAACGCTTTCTCCCGAAATGTGTTATGTTTTTGGGGTCGCAACCGACTATTGTGTGCGGGCTGCTGCCCTGGGTTTACGCCAACGGGGTTACGCCGTCAGCGTGATCCGCGATGCAATCAAAGCGGTTACCCCCGAAGGGGAGGCCCGCAGCTTGGCTGAAATGGCCGATGCGGGTGTGCGTTTTGTCGATACTGCCCAAGTTCTCAAGGAGGCATTTTTATGAAAGTTGCACTGGCCCAGATCAATACCACGGTGGGGGCGCTTAAAGCCAATACCGCCAAAATGCTGGATCTGATTGCCCAGGCCCGCGAGGCCGGAGCAGAATTGCTGATGTTCCCCGAATTGGCGATCACGGGTTATCCACCGATGGATTTGCTCGACCGTGAGAGCTTTGTCGAGGCCAATCTGGCCTGTCTCGACGAATTGCGCAAAGCCAGCCATGGCTTGACCGTGGTGGTCGGTTTTGTGGACCGCAATCTCACCAACAAAGGCAAACGCCTGTTTAATGCAGCTGCGGTCTTGCAAAATGGCAAAATGACTTCGGTGCACCACAAAACCCTGCTGCCGACCTACGATGTCTTCGACGAAGACCGCTATTTTGAACCTGCGGATTTGGTCACCCCTGTCAATTTACTCGGACACCATGCAGGGATCTCGATCTGCGAAGATATTTGGAACGACTCCGATTTCTGGAGCCGCCGCCTGTATCTCAGCGATCCGATAGAAAGCCTTTCGCGCCAAGGCATGGATTTGCTCTTGAATATCTCGGCCTCGCCCTTTCATACTGGCAAGCCGCAATTGCGCTTGGCGATGGTACAGGCCGCTTGCCGCAAATACCGTTTACCTGCAATTTATGTCAACCAAGTTGGGGGCAACGATGGCCTGGTTTTTGATGGCCACAGCTTTATTGTCGATGCCCAGGGCCATTTGCTCTGGATCGGCCAGGGCTTTGAAGAAGAATTTGCCATCCTCGAACTCGATGATCTCAAACCCCTGACTGGATTTCAGTGGGCCTCCGACATGGCCATGATCGAAAAA
Organism: Candidatus Blackallbacteria bacterium; assembly: GCA_051715345.1. Classification (GTDB taxonomy): domain Bacteria; phylum Cyanobacteriota; class Sericytochromatia; order UBA7694; family UBA7694. The sequence goes on along the minus strand of JBPXJQ010000014.1, from coordinate 134,664 downwards.
GCCTTGGTGCTGGGTACCCGCGATTATTTACACAAAACCGGCTTTAAATCTGCCGTTTTGGGGCTCAGTGGTGGGATCGACTCTGCCATTACGGCTGCAATCGCAGCCCAGGCCCTGGGGCCCGAAAATGTCTTGGGGGTGGCCATGCCCTCACAATACTCTTCCGAAGGCAGTGTGACAGACGCTGAAGCCCTGGCCAAAAATCTGGGGGTAAACTACCGCGAAATTCCGATTCGGCCCATGTTTGATAGCTTCCGTGAGGCCTTGGCCCCGGCCTTTGAAGGCCAAGCTGAAGACGTAACCGAAGAAAATTTACAGGCGCGGATCCGGGGCAATTTGCTGATGGCGCTCTCGAATAAATTTGGCCATTTGCTGTTAACCACCGGCAATAAATCCGAGATGGCTGTGGGCTATTGCACGCTCTACGGCGATATGTGTGGCGGTTTGGCTGTGATCGCCGATTTGCCCAAGACCTGGGTCTATGATTTGGCGCGCTATATGAATCGCAATGGCGAGGTGATTCCCGAAAACACGATTACCAAACCGCCGTCAGCAGAATTGCGCCCCGACCAGACCGACCAAGATTCTCTGCCGCCTTATGAGGTGCTGGATGGCATTTTGCGGGCGTATATCGAAGAGAGCAAGAGCAATGCCGAAATTGCCGAGCTGGGCTACGACCGCGAAGTCGTGGACTGGGTGATTCGCAAGATCAATTTCAACGAATACAAACGCCGCCAAGCCCCGCCCGGACTCAAAGTGACCCGCAAGGCCTTTGGCCAGGGGCGTCGCTACCCGATTGCGCGGGGCTACGACGGTTAAGCTATTCCAGTACCAGTCGGGCTTTTGGGCTGCCAATCCCCGCTTGGAGTGCATCTACGACCACAGGCTTGTTGGTTTTCTGAATCAGTTTGATCTCCAGGCGTTTGTTGAAAATATCCCCCACTGCCTGGGGCGGTAAGGGATAAGGGACCAGCGTCTGTTTGTGTGACGCCAGGATCAGCGCGTTGGGTGTTTCGCGGGCGCTGTCCAGCACGCTGTAGATGTCTCCCATTTGGGAGCTGTTATTGCTAAACAAAACAATCATCTGTCCCTTGCTCAGCGCATTTTCTAATTGTGTTTTGAGCTGGGTGCCGGTTGTTTCGAGTGAATTTGTCTTTTCGATCCAGCTGAAAAGGGGAGGCAATGCCTGACTTTCGCGAATCAGAGCATAACTGAAGCGGGTTTTGCTGTCTGTCTTGAGAAAATCAGGCAGAGCGGGAACAGAAAACAGATCCAAACTTTCCATGGCAAGGTCACTGCCCATTTGCTCTTCCTCAGACAGCGGCGAGAGGCTGGCATACATCTGCGCACAAAGCTCGGAATAGGGTGGCGTTAAAGGGCGTCGGAGCGTGGCATAACCTTCAGCCTGGATTTCAAGGTTTTTTTTCAAAATGCTGCGTGGCAGGCTGAACGTGTTTTGCCTGAAGGTCTGGGTTTTGCCATCAGCAATCACTTTCAGAGATGAAATGGGCATGGAAAAATCCAGATCGCTCGTTTGATAATAGCCGGTAAGATTGCGGGGATTTGCATAGACGGAAAAGCGCACTTCGCTGCTTTCGGGTTGGCAGCCTATGGATTCATCAAAGGGTTTGGGGCTTGCTGGTTCTGGGGAAGAGGTTGATGGCGGAGATGCTTGGGGGGAGACGGGCGCTGAAACAGGTGCGGACAGAGAAACACAGGCGTTGAGTAAGTTAAAACAGAGGAAAAGACCGATGTATTTCATGGGGAATACCTTTCAAGCATCAATTGAAAAGATTATAACAAAAAAGAATTGTTTAGTAAATAATATTTTTAATAATAATTAAATTAATTTCAAATAGGCAAATCCTGGTATCCTGAAAGCAAAGAGATAATCATGGTAAATCCTTTTTTTTACAACGTATTTGCTTTTGGCGATGTCTATCAGAGCCATCCTCTGGCTTTCTTGATGGGGATTTTTTCGCTTTTCTTGGCCCTGGGCTCTGTTTTATTATTTGGCTTGTCCCTGTTTTTTCACCACATGCAGCGTCGGCAAGCACAGGCCCGGTTGGCCTTGGATGCCCGCCTCACCCCTTTGATTGTGGCTTGTTTGTTTCAGTATCAGGCCCCTGAGCGCGTCTGGGAATCTGTGCCCCGTGGGCAAGAAAAGGCCTTTGTGGAAATGCTCTACCGCTACCAACAAAGGCTCAAAGGCAGTGTGAATCAAAAGTTACAGACTTTGGCCGAACCCTATTTGGCCCTCATGGCGCGGCAATTGGGGCATTCTCAGCCAGAAATGCGGGCCCAGGCTTTAAAAATCTTGGCCACTTTTCAAGAGCAAAGTTCTTTGTCGGCATTGGCTCGGGCCCTATTAGATCCCTCTCCTTTGGTTGTCACGATTGCCTTTCAGGCCTTGACCCAATCGCATATTGTCGGGTATCACCATGAAATATTGGCTGCTTTGCCACGGGTTGAAAACCTCTCTTTGAACTATTTGGCCTCACTCTTGGCCCGTAAGGGGACTGTGCTCAGTCCTGGCCTGCGTTTGCTCTTTGCCGATCCTGCTGCACCGCCCCATTTAAGGGGGGTTGCCGCCAAAACCCTGCTTTTGCTGAATGATTTGGCTGCTGTAGATGTGGCGCTGGCGATCATTCAAAGCGAAGAGGCGGCAGATATCTGTGTACCCGCTTTAAAACTGCTTGAAAAACTCAGTCCCCGCGATCTCTCAAGCCAGATTTTACCGCTTTGGCATTCTCCCGACTTTGCTGTGCGCGCTTATGCCCTGAGAGCTTTGGCCCGTTTGGGGCGACAAACCCACTTGCCTTTGTTATTAACAGGATTGAATGACCCCTCACCCTGGGTGGCCCGTCAGGCTGCGCAGGCCCTGAACGAACTGCGGCAAAAATCGCTCTGGCCAACAGAACTCGAAGCAAACTCCGCTTTGAATATTCAATTAAATGCCATTCTGGGGCAAGCTTAAGATGGTGGATTTTGTGCTTTGGGTCATCAATGGAGCGGTTTTGGCCTATTTTTTGCTTTTAAATACCACCTATTTTGTCACCTGTCTTTTGGCCTGGAATGGTTTAAGTCATTACCGCCAGCGGCTCAAATTGATTCAGACCCAAGAACTGTTGGGGGTGATGGAAAACCCTAGTATCAGCATCATCGCTCCGGCTTATAACGAAGCCGCCTCCTGTGTTGAGTCGGTACACGCCCTGCTCAATCTCGAATACCCTGACTACGAGATCTTAATTGTCAACGATGGCTCTCTCGACGCCACGCTGGAGCGTTTGCAAGCGGCCTTTGAATTACGGCCAGTGGCGGTGGTCCCGATGGCCCAATTGGCGACTATGCCAGTCAAACAGGTGTTTAAAAGTAAGATCTATACCAATTTGTGGGTGATTGACAAAGTCAATGGGGGCAAAGCAGATGCCCTCAATACGGGGCTGAATTTTTGCCATTACCCGCTGTTTTGCGCGATCGACTCCGATACCCTGCTGGAGCGTGATGCGCTCTTGCGGATTGTCAGGCCCTTTTTAGAAGATTACCGCACCGTGGCTGCGGGGGGGATCATTCGCATTGTCAATGATTGTGAGGTGGACAAAGGCAAAGTAAAAAATATCCGTTTGCCCCAAAACTATTGGGCCCGGATACAGGTTTTGGAGTATTTACGGGCCTTTTTGATTGCCCGAGTCGGCTGGGATCAGCTCAATTCCCTTTTGATTATTTCGGGGGCCTTTGGCCTGTTTAAACGTTCCTTGGCCGTTGAGGTGGGGGGCTATGATACCAGCACCGTTGGCGAAGATATGGAATTGGTGGTGCGCATGCACCGTCATTGTCGCGAGAAACGCCTGCCCTACCGAATTCGGTTTGTGCCCGATCCTGCGGCTTGGACCGAATGCCCCGAAAGCCTGAAGATTTTAAGTCGCCAACGGGAGCGCTGGCAGCGGGGGCTGACTGAAGTCATGCTCAAACACAAAAATATGTGTTTGAATCCGTACCAGGGCATTTTGGGCTGGATTGTCTTTCCCTATTTTCTGCTTTTGGAAACCTTGGGCGTTTTGATCGAGTTTTTGGGCTATTTTACTTTTCCTTTGAGTTGGCTGCGTGGAAGTTTGTCTTGGGAATATTTAATTGCCTTTGGGGCCTTGGCTTTTGGCTATGGCACGCTGATTTCTTTTTTCTCGCTTTGTCTCGAACAGTGGGTCTTTTTCAGGTATCAAAAAGTGGGAGATATTTTCCGCTTGGGCTGGATTGCCCTGGCTGAAAATGTCGGCTATCGCCAACTATCTGCTTGGTGGCGCTTTAAAGGCACACTCAAAGCCCTCTTGGGATTCAAAGGACAGTGGGGAAAAATGGAGCGCAGGGGTTTTCAGCCCAAGCTTGAGGCTGGGGATTAACCCGAGCGCTGAGCCCGCTTACGCAGCAGCAGATGCAAACGGCTGATGAGTTCATCGGGAGAAAAGGGCTTTTGCATATAGTCATTGGCACCACTTTCGAGGCCCCGAATGACGTGGCTTTCGTTGCCCAAGGAGGTTAACATCATCACCGGTAAGCTGTCTGCTGAATAGATTTTGCGGAGTTCTTTGAGGACGGTAAATCCATCTTTGCCTGGCATTTTGACATCCAGAATCAGCAGATCGGGCAGATCGGCAGAGAGATGGGGCAAAACCTGTTCGCCATTATCCAGGGCCTCAAATTGCAGGCCTTCTTGTTCGATCCGAAAACGCAAAATAGCAGCGACAAGGGGATCATCATCTGCCAGCAAAATGCGAATGGGTTTGGCTGCTGGTTGGCTCTCGGTTTTTTTTTGAGCTTCCAGTAAGGGAGCAGAAACCACCGCGGATTCAAAGGGCTTTAAATTTTGCTCCAATTCCTGAATTTGACTTTCGAGCGGGGCCCCAATGTGTTTATTCCAGGCGATGCTGAGGGCCTGGGGAGCCAGCAAGTCGGGAGCCACACTCGCAAACGTGGTCCGCAGCCCCTTTAAAAAGGCCTGCAGTTCAGCATCAGCCAGGCTGGGCAAAAACAATAAAAAATGATCTTGGTTATAATTGGCAGGAAAATCCTGGGGATTGATTTGGGCTTTGAGCAATTGGGTAAAACTTCTCAACCGTTCAGATGGGGCCCCTGGCAGCGCAAACAAAAGCAGTACCGAGTCGGGTTGCAGCGATGACTGGATATACCTTTGCAAAGCGCCGAATCGGGGCAGTCCTGTCAGTTGATCCTGCTCCACGGGGAGGGGGGCAGGTTGGGAAAGCAGCAGCAATTCCTGTACTTTTTTGACCAGAACTTCGGGTTGCAGAGGTTTGCTCAAAATCGCTGAAACACTGATGTTTTCAAGGCTGTTTAATTGCTGAGGCGAGGCCAGTACGACAATTTTGCTTTGTTCGCTGTCTGGGTGTTGGTGCAGTTCAAAAATCAAGCGGCGTCCATCCAGATCGGGCAGAACCAGATCCGTAATAATCACGGGATAGGTGGTTTTGCTGATTTCCTGCCAGGCTTCATAAGCGGTTTGGACGGCCTGACAGTGCAAACCGGCAGCTTGTAAGTGGTGTTGAATCAAATAGGTCAAATCTGGGTCTTTTTGAATCAATAAAATCGCCTGCGGGTCAGTGGGCTGTTCATTCAAGGCATGTTGATGCAAAAGCAGCAGCAAATGTTGCAGGGCCAGCACCAGGTCATGGGGTTCGGCAGATTCGACCAACCTGGCCAATTGGCTGATGTCTTTAAAGCCATAGGTGCCCCCAGAGCCTGCCAGACTGTGGGCGATATTGCGTACACTCTGCAAATCCTCTAAATAGGTTTCGCGCTCCTGTGCAGCAGGAAGCAGGGTCGTGAGTGAATGCAGAATCAGGCCAGTGCCCTCTTTGGGACTCAGGGTTTGATCTTGTTCCAAAGTTGTCTTTAAAGCCTGTATATTTTCAGCCCATTCGGACAAAGGTGAACGCAAAGCCTGTGTGGCGGCCTGAGTAACTGCAGGAAAAGCCTGAGCCTTTTGCAAAGAAACCAAAATTCGGGTCAACATCAGGCGGTTTTTTTCAAAGCGCTGAAGGCGATGATAGAGCGGCCTGAGCACTTGAATGCGCTCATACAGCCGTTTGCGATAATAGTTGGTTAAACTTTCTCCCTCAGATCCTAGCATAGGGGTTTAAAGGGCAATGCTTTGCCAGATTTGTTCCAATTGTTTGCCCAGCTCAGCGGGCTCAAAGGGTTTGATAATCACGTCATTAATACCTTCACGTTTGTAGTTTTCAATTTCGTGGGCCTGGGCCTTGGCGGTCATGATCACCACGGGTAAATGGGCAAATGCAGGAATTTTTCGCATTTCCTGAAAGGTCGTTAAACCGTCCATTTCGGGCATCATCATATCCATGACCACCATCTGTGGTTGAAAAATGGGCAATTTTTGGAGGGCCTCAATGCCATTATTACAGACTTCGACTTGGTAGCCGCTGATGCGCTGAAGGGCCATGCGGGCAATGAATTGGATATCTGGATCGTCTTCAACCAAAAGGATTCTTTCCAATTTTGGGGGGCTCATCTTATTTTTCCTCTGCTGGGGGTAAATCGAAATAAAAGCGCGTAAGGCCAGGTTCAGACCAAAAATTCAGGGTCCCACCGTGTTTCTCGATAATTTCTTTGCTGATCGCCAATCCCAGCCCTGTGCCCCCTTTGCTGCGGGTACTGGAATTATCCGCCTGGGCAAATTTTGTAAAAATTTGGCTGCGAAAGGCAGCTGGAATGCCCGAACCCTGATCCGTGACAGTGAGCCGGTAGGCCCCTTTCTCTTCTGCTGTGAGACTCAGTTCAACTTGGCCTTGGGGCAATGAGTACTTGGCAGCGTTGGAGAGCAGATTGGCCAACACCTGATTTAATCTTTCGCGGTCACCCCAGATCCAAGCGGCAATCGGGCCTGCGACTAAGTGGTAGGTTACTTGGTACTGATCGGCATAAGCTTGATTGTTGATTAAGGCCTGCTGGGCCAATTCTCGCAGTGAAAGGCGCTCAAACCGAAAATCCATTTTTCCGGCTTCCATTTTTTCGATGTCGAGAATGTCGTTAATTAAAAAGATCAACCGTTCAGAATTGCGGTGAGAAATCTCTAAAAGCTCTGTCATATCTGGATTTAGCGGGCCTGCCAGGCCTTTTAACAGCAACGATAAAGAGCCGCGAATCGAGGTCAACGGGGTACGCAATTCGTGACTGACCATAGAAACAAAGGCATTTTTCATGTTTTCCGCCTGCTTGCGGGCTGAGATATCGTGAAAAATGCCCCTGTAAGCTTCCAGATTTCCTTGGCGTTGCCGTGCGCTGAGATTGCCCTCTAAAAATAAATCTTCGCCTTTGGCGGTTTTGAGCAAGAGTTCTAATTGGCTTGAACCATCACTTTGACGGGTTTCCTGCAAAAGCGTTTTCCAGCTTTTGCAGGGAGCTGAGAAGAGTTTAAAACAAGAGGTGGCCTGCAATTCTTCGGAGCTAAATCCACTGGAGCGCTCGAGCGAGGGGTTAAAATAAAGCAGTTCCCCTGCGGCATTAAAACTGAAAATCAAGTCACTGGCGTGGTCAAACAAGTCGCGGTATTGTTCTTCACTGGCCCGCAGAGAGAGTTCGAGATAGCGGTGTTCGATATGGCTGCGGGTCCGCGCCAAAAGTACTTCAAAATCAATCGGTTTGGTTATATAATCATTGGCGCCTGCGTCAAAAGCTTCGACCAAATGTTCTCTCTCGCTTTTGGCGGTCACAACAATCACGGGCAAATGGGCCATTGAAAAGCGCTTGCGGATATGGCCCAAGACTTCAATCCCGTCCATTTCGGGCATCATTAAATCGAGCAAGACCAAATCAATCGACTCTTTTTCGAGCAAGGCCAAAGCCTCACGGCCAGATTCTGCGGTAATGACTTGGTAGTTTTTGCGTGTCAGGCGCCGGGAGAGCATGTCGAGATTGGTGGGATTGTCATCAACCAAAAGCAGTTTACAGGTACTTAAATCGAGGCTCATCAAAATATAAATTATCTTTTCACGGAACGTTAATTTCAGGCGTAGGTCAACATAAAAGGAGTGCGAAATATTCCCTGATTATAGCATTTGGCATCTGCTTCATGGATTTCATTTGCTGCTAAAAGTGTTAGGATAGGAGAGAAAAAACCGGATTCAAGTCATGAACTCTATCGAATCATCCCAGGAACAGCCACCCGATCTCACCAGCTATTATCTGTTCAGCTTGCAGGGGAAACTGGCCACTTTGCGTGAGCTTCAAGCCCAATTAGAGGAACATATTCGTCTGCGGCGTGAGGCCGTACGCCTATTGGAGATTGTGCAGCACCTGCCCCAATTAAACGGTCTCTCTGAGCAGGCCACACTGATTTTAAATCATTCAGAGCCGGAGCTGATTCAGCGCCTGTTTGTGCTTTTACAGGGTTTTCCCAGCCAAGCTGAGCTGGCCGAGCAAAACCGCAAAACAGCGATTTTTTGGCTGGATTTACACAGCCGTATTCAGGAAATCACAGACGTCTTTGCCGACTTAACCAGCGTCGATGAAATTCGCGATTCGATTCGCCGACTTTCCCATATTCTCAGAGGCTCTGCAGGTACTTTTGGCTTTGCCCAGATTTCACAATTGGCTGCCACGGTTGAAGATGCCTCCGAAAAAGAACTGTATCAACAGCTTCAGGCCCTGATCGCATTGATCACCGAGACGGTTGCTGTCCACGATAAAAACAACCGTCGGATTTTGGTGGTGGACGATGACCCAGATATACAGCATTTTCTCAAACTGAGCCTCGAAGAAGAGGGCTATGTCGTCACCCACTGCAGCACCATTGCCCAAGCTTGGAAAATCATGAATGAGGAAACGGTTGAATTGGTGATTCTCGACCTGATTTTGCCCGATGGCGATGGTCGCAACTTATTATTGGATTTGCGAATCTCCAATCGCTTTGCCAATACCCCGATTGTGGTTTTGTCTTCCAAAGGCCTTTCTGCCAGCAGTGAGTGTTACGCTTTGGGAGCAGATCTCTATTTTGAAAAACCCCTCAACAGCGTTGTGCCTTTGGTGACGGCAGTTTCGAAACGTCTTTTACAAAAAGAACGCTCTGAACAGGCTTCGCAGCGGGACTTTTTGACGGGTTTGCTCAATCGTGGTGCTTTTCATGAGATATACGCCAAAGAGCATGAGTTGGCGCAACGCAAAGGTCTTCCCCTGACCTTGGCCGAACTCGATATGGACCATTTTAAACAAATCAATGATGTCTATGGGCATGCCATGGGGGATTTGGTTTTGCAAAAAGTCTCAGAAATCCTGAAATACACCCTGCGACCCTCTGATTTTATTGCCCGTTGGGGGGGCGAAGAAATGGCCATTCTGATGCCCGCAACCGATCAAGCAGAGGCCTTGGAGGCTTTGCTAAAATGCCAAAAAGAATTGCAGCAGCAGGTCTTTGAAACCCAAGAAAAACTGTCCTTTCACGTCACTTTTTCGGCAGGGGTCTATCAGGTAAAGCCCACTGATTCGATCAATTCAGCCATGATCAATGCCGACCGACTGCTTTACCAAGCCAAAAAAGCGGGCCGCAATCGGATTATGTCTGATCGAGATGTGCTCTTTGAGAGTGTGGTTTTACCCAAAATTATGATTGTTGAAGACGATCCTTGTCTGATTACTATTTTGAGAAATCGCTTTGAATCCCGGTTTGAATTGGAGATTTATACTGAAGGCGGGCGGGCCTTGCAGGCTTTGCAGCAGACCCCCGTGGACCTGGTTCTCTTGGACTTGCAATTGCCTGATATGACGGGTTTTGATATCCTCTCTCAATTGCGTAAAAAATACACGCCCCATGAATTACCCGTGATTATCATGACGGCCCAAAACAACCAGCAAAATGTGCTCAATGCCTTTAATATGGGAGCCAATGATTATATTCCCAAACCTTTTTCACCGCTCGAACTCGAAGTCCATATGCAGCGCTTTATCAAGCGTTAATGGCTGCTGAAACGATCGGATTCATGGGCCCCGAGGGGGGGTAAATACAGATTAAACCGTGAGCCTTTGCCTTTTTGGCTTTGCGCTTCAATCCGTCCACCCAATAACCCTGCACATTCTTGACTTAACGCCAATCCCAGACCTGTTCCGCCGTAGTTTCGTGTGGTGAGAGCATCTCCCTGAGAGAAGCTTTGGAAAAGTTTGCTCAGGTGTTCGCTATCCATGCCAATGCCTGTGTCTTGGATGGCGATCTGAAGCTCCTGTTCTGTCAGCGTGAGGGTGACATGAATGCTTCCATTGGCTGTGAATTTATTGGCGTTGGAGAGCAAATTATAGAGAATTTGAGTCAGCTTTTGAATGTCGGTAAACCAGTGCAGTTCTTCTGTTTCGGTAGAAAAGTGTAGCAACAACTCGTTTTGCTGTTTTTTGAATAAAGGTGCTAAGGTCTCGCAAATATCCTGGATCAGGTTTTTTAAAGACACATACTCCAGATAAGACTGCATTTTTCCCGCTTCAATTTTGGACAAATCCAGTAAATTATTGATTAAACGCAAGAGCTGTTCGCCAGCATTTAAAATTTTACCCACGTCTTTTTGCATTTGTTCATGCAGGTTTTCTTCAAGCAATAATTCGCCATAACCCATAATGGCATTGAGCGGGGTGCGCAATTCGTGGCTGAGCAGGGCAATAAAATCACTTTTGGCTTGGGTTAATTTTTCAGCTTTGGCTTTGGCCATTTGCAGAGCCAGATTTTGTTTGTGCATATTTAACAGGGAACTGACTTGGCGAGACAAACTTTTGAGGGCTTCAATTTGTTCTGGCTTGAGTTCACGGGGCTGCCGATCAATCACGCAGATCGAACCCAACTCAAACCCCTCTTCGCTGATAATCGGGGCCCCTGCATAAAAGCGAATCTCGGGCTCCTGCAAGACCAGTTCATTTTTCTCAAAGCGCGGATCTGCGAGGGTATTTGGAATAATCAGGGGTTCGGGCTGCAAAATGGCATAAGCACAAAAGGCCATATCGCGTGAGGTCTCCCGTGTTTCCAGGCCAATCACGGATTTAAACCATTGGCGCTCCTGATCGACAAAGCTGATCGCGGAGATCGGCGTTTCGCAAATATAAGCAGCCAATTCAGCCAGGTCATTCCAAATTTGTTCTTGAGCTGTATCCAAAATCGCATAGGTTTGAAGATTTTCCAGGCGTTGCGCTTCGTTTGCTGGCTTGGGAGGACTCATGCGGGGCTCCTGAACAATTATTCTCTGCGATTGATGCCGTTTAATAACCACATACCCAAAAGGGTCGAGAGGGTAAACAGACCCATGCTGAGCAGCGGGATGCCAAATAATTTGGGACCAGCAGGCAGGGCCAGTGAAATCGCTGAACTCACACTCAAACCGCAGACGAGTAAACCGGCGGCAATCCGGTTGCCCAATACCCTGAGGGCACGCTCCAAGCCTTCGAGATTGCGGTGTTCGGTAATAAACTGAACCCGGCCACTGTTGAGATTGACCAAAAAATCATCCAATTGGCGGGGCAAGGCTGTGAGCAAAGAGCTGAGTTCCAGACCCACACGGGCCATATCGCGCAGGGTAAAGGTCTGTAAAAACTGGTTTTTAATTGCCTGGACGACGAAGGGTTCTGCGGCCTGGATCAGGATATAGTCGCGGTCCAATTGGCGGCAAATGCCTTCGGTCGTGATCAAGACCCGCAGCAGGGTGATAAAAATGCCTGGCAATTGAATGCGGTAACGCATGGTCATATCGAGAATATCTTGCAAGATTTTGCCGACCTGCACTTCGCGCAAGGGGCGGCCCAAGGTAGAGCGCAGAATATGGTCCAAATCCTGAGCGAATTGGTGGCGGTTGATATCTGCTGGGGCTTTGCCAAATTCCATGATGCGATCGGTGGCCCGGCGTGAATCAAATTTGATGATTGCCAACAAAAAGTCGATCAAGATCGTTCGGGAGCGCGGATCTACGCGGCCGACCATGCCAAAATCCAAGAGCACGACCCGCATATGGCCCTGCTTGGGGTCAAAAACCAGCAGCAGATTGCCTGGATGGGGATCGGCATGGAAAAAACCGTCGATAAAAATCTGATGCAAGAAGCTGTTGGTGATGATTTTGGACAGGTATTTGCGCTCGCGATCCAAGGCCGAAAGCTCGGTCTCTTCGGATGACGGCCCTGAAAGCAAATTTTCAGCCCGGTTGGTAAAAAACAACTCGATATTTTCGCCTTCAATAAACTCCATTGTGAGCATACGCAAACTGGAATATTCCCAGTAGATCTGCGGGGTTTGTACTTCGTTGTTTTTATAAAATTGGCGCAGATTGGCCCCAATGGTTTCGGTATTGGAGGCCTCTTGAAAGAAATCCAACTCGTTGCGAATCACCGAGGCGAACTCGTTGACCATGTCCATGAAATTATACGTTTTGCCCCAGCGGGTGCGCTCGACAAGACCCACGAGGTCTTTGAGAATGCGGATATCCGCATCAACCACGGGCAATATGCCCGGGCGCTGCAATTTGACAATCACCTCTTTGCTGTCTTCTCCCGTGCGCATGCGGGCGCGGTAGGCTTGGCCAAGCGAGCCTGCGGCGATGGGCACCGGATTAAAACTTTCAAAGATATCTTCGACCCGTTCAGCTTTGCGAATCACATGGGAGGGGTCGCCGCTGGCGATCAGGTATTGTTTGGTATTCCACTCCTCCAGCAGCACGGGTTCCATTTGTGCCCAGGGCACAGGGGGCACATTTTGCTGAAGTTTTTTGAGTTCAAGAATATAGTCTTCTGGCAGCAGATCCGCACGGGTACTCAAGACCTGACCGAGTTTGACAAAGGTGGGGCCCAATTGCTCGAGCGTCTGGCGCATGGCCTGAGGCACAGGCAAAGGTGGGGGTTTGTCCGAGTCCAGATCGCTGTCGGGCAAAACACTGCTTACCAAGAGGGTTCTGCGCCAGCCTCCGGGCAGAAATTCGAGCAAACCCAGGCGTTGTACCAGTACATCCCAGCCATTTTGTAAGAGAATGCCGGCGATCTCAGCCCGTCTTTGTCCCCCGCTGAGGGGCTCATCCCCCTGAGTGAGTGGGGTTTTTAACTTTGCCATGGCTGCGCAAGTCGTTCGCTACACTCCCAGGTCGAGCCCTTTAAGGGCCAGCCGCCCAGGGCTGTGGTATTGAGCAGACCCGAGCGTTGCCAGGCCGAGGCAGCCGGTGGCGTCTCTGGCCTGTTTTGTTGCTTTTGCTGCCAGACCCACAAGGCGGCACTCAACGCCGCAATTTCAGCATCCGTGGGTTGGCCGCTTAAGACTTCAATTTTGAGACTCATAAAGGGATATTCCCATGTTTGCGTTTGGGCCGGGTTTCGCGTTTGCTTTGGTTCATCTCCAAAGCCTGAATCAGGTGTTTGCGGGTTTCTGCGGGCAAAATCACGTCGTCGATATATCCGCGTTCGGCGGCGATATAGGGATTGGCAAATTTTGCTTTGTACTCTTCGGTGAGTTTTTTGGCCTCAGCGGCGGGGTCTGCCGCGGCCTGAATTTGGCGCCTAAAAATAATCTGAACGGCCCCATCGGAGCCCATGACGGCAATTTCTGCGTTGGGCCAGGCAAAGTTGATATCTGCATGCAGGTGTTTGCTGCACATCACATCGTAGGCACCCCCATAGGCCTTGCGCGTAATCAAGGTAATTTTGGGGACACTGGCTTCGGCATAAGCGTAGAGCAATTTGGCACCATGGCGGATAATCCCGCCATGTTCTTGTTCGCGACCGGGCAAAAAGCCAGGCACATCGACAAAGGTGATCAGCGGGATATTAAAGGCATCACAAAAGCGCACAAACCGCGCGCCTTTGACTGAGGCGTCGATATCCAAGGTGCCAGCCAGTACCATCGGCTGATTGGCGACCAGACCCACGGTTTTGCCGTCCATGCGCGCAAATCCGGTCAGAATGTTGCCCGCATGCGCGCCTTGCACTTCAAAAAAGACCCCATCGTCGACCACACTCTGAATAATTGTGTGCATATCGTAGGGTTTGTTGGGATTGTCGGGAATAAAACTGTTCAGGCTTTCATCGCAGCGATCAGCCGGATCGCTGGCCGGGAAAGCGGGGGCCGCGTCGAGATTATTGCTGGGCAAAAAGCCCATCAGATAGCGCACGTTTTCAAGGCACTCTGCTTCGTCAGGAAAAGCAAAATGGGCCACGCCACTGAGCCGGGTGTGAGTATCTGCACCGCCAAGGGCCTCAAAGGTAATTTCTTCTCCGGTCACGGCTTTGACCACGTCGGGCCCGGTGATAAACATATGGCTGGTGCCTTCGACCATAAAGGTGAAATCTGTGAGTGCGGGCGAATAAACGGCTCCACCAGCACAGGGGCCCATGATCACCGAGATTTGGGGCACAACCCCAGAGGTCTGCACATTGCGGTAGAAAATATCGGCATAACCAGCCAGACTGACCACACCCTCTTGGATCCGGGCGCCGCCAGAATCGTTGATGCCAATCACGGGCGCACCGTTTTGCACAGCCAGATCCATGATTTTGCAGATTTTTTCGGCAAAGACCTCACCCAGAGAACCTCCGAAAACCGTGAAATCGTTTGAGAAAACGTAGACCGGGCGGCCATTGATTTTGCCCCAACCCGTGATCACCCCATCACCCAGAATTTTTTTCTCGTCCATGCCAAAGTGGTCGCAGCGATGAACTGAAAATTTATCGAATTCGACAAAACTGCCGGGATCCAAGAGTAATTCTAGGCGTTCTCTGGCTGTTTTTTTGCCTTTTGCGTGCTGTTTCTTCAGGGCCTGTTCTTCGCTGCTCTGGATTTGCGCGTGTAAAGCTTGCAGGGTTGCAATTTTTTCCTGGGTTGAGTCGCTCATGGTGCTTGCCTGTTATCTTATTGCCTGTTCAATTAAAATGGCTATTTGGGCCGGGATATAGGACCGGATATTGGACACTGTATTTTAACACACTCCGTTGTCCCTGCCTGCGCCCTTTCCCCCAATGCTCCCGGCGGGTTAAAATAGGGGCAGAGTTTTGAAATTCTGTTCCCATTTTATTTTGAAAGGCGCAATGCCATGTCTGAAGAACGCAAATTGATTTTAAAAATGCTCCAAGAAAACCGGATCTCAGTTGATGAGGCAGATACCCTGCTGGAAGCACTGATGGGTAAGTCGGGGCCGACTGCTGCGGCTTCTTCTAAGGCCCCCCCTTCACCCCCTCCTCCTCCCTCTGAAGAGCGCAGTGGGGAGAATATTATGAAGCAGATGGGGCCCAGCATTGAAAATTTTATGGGCTCCGTTTCAAATTTAATTGGCTCTGTGACCAGTCAATTGGGGCCCAACTTCGAAAAAACACTCGATGGCATTCGCCAAAACGTGACCTCACGGGGGGCGACCTCTCCCGAAGCGGATACCGCTGCTGAAATCAGCTCCGCGCAAAAGCTGGGTTTGCCCAGTACCTGCGAAAATCTGATTTTTCACAATGCCTGGGGCGATATTGAAGTCTCTTCGGGTGAGTCAGCCACTGAGATTGTGGCTCTGCTTGAAAAGAAACCGATGCGGGGTGTGACTTTGTTGGGCAACGCGCTTGAGAGCATTCAATTGCAGCTCAAAGAAGAGGGAAAAACTGCCCAGCTCAGTTTGGCAGGCTTGGATCTTTTGAAGTCTGATCAGATCAAGGTCCATGTTAAATTGCAGATCCCTGCTGCTTTGCATTTGGAACTCTCCACCCTGGGCCAGGATATTTCACTCAGCAATCTCAGCCATGTTCAGGGGGAATGCCATCTCAAAAGCCACAGCGGCGATCTGCGCGTGGATCAGGTGGCGCTCAAAACCCTCGAACTCGAAACCCAAAGTGGCACGATCCGGGCCGATCAGATCAGTGAGCAATTCAAAGCCACCAGTCGTTCGGGTGATATTCTCTTAAAGGGCTCACTCTATCAGGCCAGTGTCAACAGCCAAAGCGGCTATTTGCGGATAGAAGCGGCTGTTGCCCATTCCCTCAAAGCCGAGAGCCTGAGCGCGGATATCAGCATGCAATTGCTCGAAGGCAAAGGCAAACTGGAATTACAGACCACCAGCGGTGATATTGAGATCTCTGGTCGTTTGCAGGCCGAAACGTCGCTCAATTCTGCCAGTGGCGACCTGCAGGGCGACCTCTCAATTGCCCCTTCTGCTGCCGTCAGTCTGATCTCCAACAGTGGTGATATTGATTTGATTGTGCGTCCCGACAGCCAGTGTAAACTGGATGTGGCCAGCCGCAGTGGCGATGTGGAATGCCGTCTCAGCCTCGAGGGGCAAGAGGTCAACGAACATTTTCTGCAGGGCCGTTTGGGCAGTGGAGAAGGCACTTTAACAGCACGCACCAATAGCGGTGATGTGTTGATCTCCTGAATCTTATGGCTTGGCCCCTTCGTTTTTTTTTCTTGCTGCTGCTGTGCAGTCTGACGGCCTGTTACCGGCTGAATTTGCAGAGCTTTCTGGATGAAAGCGTCTTGTTTAATCAAGAACAGATTTTGAAGGGCCATCGCTTTGAGGTGCGTAAACATTTTTACCGAGAAAAACAATTGGAATATGTCTTTGGCTACAGCGAAGCTGAGAGCACGGTTTTGAATCGGATTCTGGCAGAAGAAACGGCGGGCCAAGCAGGACAGCCCAATGGCGGGGTGATCAATTTGCGGATTGTACGCACCTATCGGCCTTTGGATGCGGTTGTCAGTCTCTTAACATTGGGGATTTATACCCGCAATTGGCTGATTGTTGAAGGGGATGTGATTGTCTGGAAAGAGCTGTCCGATGGCGATTAATCGTTTTGGGTTGGGTTCTTTTTTGGGCTTGCTTGTATTTGGATTAATAGGCTGTATGAGTTTGGTCTTGGAACACAAACAGGATTTGCCACCCGTTTCTTTGACAGAAGTCCTGCGGGGCTATCGGGTCATGCCACCGGCCCGGCATTTCCTGCGCGAGGTTTGGGTCTACCATTTACTCGGATTGCCCAATTTGTCTTTGGGTACCCGGGAAGGCCTGGCTGCGGATCAAATTCTGGCACAGGTTCTGGCCCAAGAAACCGAAAAGGGCCAAGGGGTGGTTCAGCTCAAAATTCGCCATGAACACACGGCCTGGACCCTGATTGCCAGTGCCGTCACCCTGGGCGTTTTGGTGCCCACAGCCGTGATTCTCGAAGGAGATGTGGTCCAATTGCACCCAGAACAGCCGTGACGGAAAGCGGTGACACCATGCGCCATCTGGGGCTGCATGTGGTTTACGAAGGCACCCATTTTCAAGGCTATCAGGTTCAGCCCAGGCAGCGCACTGTCCAATTGCATTTGGAAATGGCTTTGGCAAAGGTGTTGGGCCATGTCTGTCCCTCAATTTGTGCTGGCCGCACCGATGCAGGGGTGCATGCCCGTGCCCAATTTGTGCATTTTCAAACCCCCAAGGCCTTTCCGCTTGAACGTCTGCCTTTGGCGTTGCAACGCCATTTGCCTGCAGATATGGCGGTCTTAAGCGCCCATGAATTGCCCCCAGACTTTCATGCCCGTTTTTCGGCATTGAGCCGTGTTTACCGTTATTTTATTTGGCCCGAAACCCGCGTTTTGCCTTTTAATTCCCGCTATTGTTGGCATTATCCCTATGCCTTTGATCGCGATTTGCTGTCTGAATTGTGGCCCCAATTGTTGGGTAGCCATAATTTTGAGGCTTTTTGTAAAAGTGGCTCTTACCGCACTCACTTTGAGATCGCGATTGAGAGGGCCTGTGTAGATACACAGCCCAATGGTCTGATCACTTTGGAGATTCAGGCCCAGAGCTTTCTCTACAATATGGTGCGTACGCTGGTTGGAACAGTATTGGATATTGCACGTGGGCGTTTTCCCGCTGAACGACTGGCTCAAATTCTCAATAGCACAGACCGCAGTTTGGTGGGACTGACAGCGCCTCCCCAGGGACTTTTTCTCTGGAATGTCTTGTACCCCGCCCAATTTGGCCTCGATTTAAATGCCGAGGCAGAGAGACAATCTTTGTTTTTTAGCCCTTAAAGAAGGGCTTTGAGTGGGGCAAGAAACCGATTTAAAGCGGATTTTCGGGGCCCCGCTCATCATCTCCGCCCAGGGTTTCGCGATCTTCTTCAGACATGGTATTGCCCATGCGTACGGCCCGGGGTTTGATGCCATCTTCATCGGGGGGTGCCACTTTGCCGCCTTTTTGTTTCATCAGATAGGCGATGATTTTGGCGATGGCCATATAAAAATCGGGGTGGATAAACTCGCCCAAATCGCAACTATTGTAGAGACCACGGGCCAGAGGCGGATCTTCGAAGATCGGAATATCGTGTTCTTTGGCCACTTCTTTGATATAAATGGCCAACTCATCCCGGCCACGGGCCACAACTTTGGGGGCACTCATGCCATCTTCATAGCGGATACCGATCGCATAGTGAGTGGGGTTGGAGACCACTGCGGAAGCATCTGGCACGGCCTGACGGACCTGACCCATACTCATCTGGCGCATTTTTTGCTTTTGTTTGCCTTTGATGTGGGGATCGCCTTCGCTCTGTTTGTATTCATCTTTGACTTCTTGTTTGGACATGCGCATGGATTTTTCAAATTCCCAGCGCTGGTAAAAATAGTCAATAAAGGCCACGATGATCATACAGACTGCGGCTTTTTTGGCGATCGTTACGATCAGGTTTCCAGCCAAGACCATGGCGTCTGCAATTGAGTTTTTGATCGTATAAATAATGGTGTCAATATTGTCTCTCAGGGTGGTATATACGACCCAGCCAATAATCGAGGTTTTGATCGCGTTCTTAACCAGTTCTACCAGGGATTTAAGCGCAAAAATGCGCTTGAATCCCTTAATTGGATTGATACGCTCTAATTGGGCTTTGAGGGGTTTGCCCGTAATCAAAATACCGACCTGTGCAACCTCGACAAGCAGGGCCGTCATAAACACCGCCGCAAAAATCGGCCCCACCATCATAAAGATCACCTGCACAGATTTAAGTGCATAAGAATGCAAATCTGCCTGGTGAAAATTTTTCATGATATGTGGAATTTCGTAATAAGTGGCCTGCAAATATTTAAAAATGGTTTTGTAAATATGCGGGCCAGACAAATTGAGGGCATAAGCCGCCACAAAGATCAAGGCAGCGGTATTGACCTCTTTGCTTTTGAGAATTTGCCCTTTTTGACGGGCTTCACTTCGGCGTTTGGGTGTCGCGTCTTCTGTTTTTGAGTCTTTATCTTCAGACAACGATCACCACCACCTTTCCTCTGTGAACTTTCTGCTGCAAATTCCCGCCAAAACTGCTGAATAGCGTCCGCCAGGAACGGCTAAATAGCATCCGCCAAACTGCTTGATATCAGGATACTTTATTAATGGTACTATGGATGGGTTCAGCAAGCCAAGACGCATCCTGGTAATCTGCTTTGGTTTTCCTCTCCACAAAGAGATCTTCTTAACGATCTGTCTGTGGTAAATTGAATTCAAACGAAATAATTTGGTTCAAGGTGGATCTCTTATGGCGAAAGAAGCCTCATTTGATATTGTCAGTGAATTTGATTTTCAGGAATTGCGCAATGCGGTTGATCAGGTCAAAAAAGAAATCCTGACCCGTTATGATTTTAAAAATGCCCTGGCTGAAATTGATCTGAGCGACGAACTGATCACCCTGCGCGGTGAAGACGAAATGAAATTGACGGCTCTGCAGCAGATGCTGATTTCACGTGTGATCGCCCGCAAACTCAGTCCCAAAATCCTCAAATTTGAAGACCCTGAATCTGCTTTGGGCGGCAAGCTCAAACAGACTGTGACCCTGATCAAAGCCATGGATACAGAGACAGCCAAAAAAGTCTCAAAAATGATTCGTGATCAGTTTAAAACGGTCAAACCCACCATTCAGGGAGAGTCTGTTCGGGTTTTTTCCAAAAGCAAAGATGATCTCCAGACGGTCATGCAATTTTTGCGTGAACAAGAGGAGATTGAAATTCCCCTGGTGTTTAATAATTACCGCTAATCACGTGTCTTGCTTAGGCCAAGAAAGTCCTTTTTTCTAAAACAGAAAAACCCCGCTTGAGGCGGGGCTTTTTTTGAGCGGTCAGATTGGGCGCTCAATCTGACCGCTCAGAGATTCTTTCTCGCGGCGAGAGCTTAGCGAATAACGATATTCGACAGGACGCCTTTGGACTCGTCGTGCAAACTACGCAAAATGCGGCTCATGGTATCGAGACTGCCTTGGGCCCGTTGCAGCGAGTCTTGAATGACCCCCGAAGAGGCTCCACTTTTGGGGCGGAAGGAAACCCGGCCAACTGGGCGGGTATAGTGGATATTGTCAATGGTATCCGCTGTAATTGCAACTGTCGCTGGCACGGGGGGAAAAGCGGAATTGGGGATTGTGCCAGGAACATAGCCACCCCCCACAGTATAAGTGGGTGTCAAATCTGCAGCAAACTCCCAGTGAGAGAGGTTGTTATAGGTGTTGGGGGCTGTTTCGTTGTCAACGCCGCGGGCGACCAGACAATCGTAAATGGTGCCATCGGCTTTGACGATATAACGGGGGATAGAAGAAAAAGGACCCGCTGGGTTTAAGTTTTGCTCTTCGATGGTAATAATGCCTGTGCCATCGTAACGGGTCAGGGTGAAAATGGGGCCATTGGCGGTATTTATTTTGACAACGCCCAGGGGATCTCCGGTCAGAGCTGCAAAGTCGGCGGCGTAAGCCGCTGTATTTCCGCCAATATTGGGGTCACCCAAGCGGTTGGCTCGGCCACTGCGGTTACCCACAGAGCCGCCCATAAGGGGCTGAGAAGGATTATTGATATCGACGGCGATGGGATAAAATAATTGGTTTGAAAGCTCCACGCGGACGGCATGACCGGCACCAATGGCCAGTTTGACGAAGTTGTTAGAGGGTATCAGCATGGATAACCACCTTGTGCAAAAATAGTTTTTTGGTTATTTTTCTTGTCGAAAAGACCTGAACAAAGCTTGTGGCCAGGAGCCCATATTTAATAAATATTTAATATAACCCTTTGGGGATTCGGTCTCAAGACCCATGCCAGATTCAGTTTTCCCGAGCATTGATTTCTATCCGTCTGGACCGAAACCACTATATAATTAACCATTCAACCAACCATTTCATTTTGATTAAGGACATCCCATGAGTTTAGGAATCGGTATTGTGGGTTTGCCCAATGTGGGCAAATCGACACTGTTTAATGCTATTACCCGTGCTGGCGCTGTGGCCGCTAATTTCCCCTTTGCCACGATTGATAAAAACGTCGGTATGGTGGCGGTTCCCGATGAGCGTTTGGGCGCACTTTCGCGCATGTTTACCAAAGGCGATCGCATCCCCCCCATTATTCCCACCACCGTCGAGTTTGTTGACATTGCGGGCTTGGTCAAAGGGGCCAGTCAAGGTGAAGGCCTGGGCAATCAATTTCTCGCACATATCCGCGAAGTCGATGCCATTGCCCATGTTGTGAGATGTTTTGAAGATGACAATATTATTCACGTGGCAGGCCGTGTGAATCCTTTGGAAGACATCGAAATTATCAATTTGGAATTGATTCTTTCAGATATGTCCACGCTCGAAAAACGCATTGATCGCTTGAAAAAAGCAACCAAAGGCAATAAAGACAAAGAGCAACTCGCGCTTTTGGCGCTGGCTGAAGAAATCTATGCACTTTTGGAACAGGGACAACCGGCCCGGGCTGGACACTATGAAATGCCTATTCCGAGAGACTTTGGACTTTTAACCCACAAACCTGTCATTTATGTTGCCAATGTGGCTGAAGAACATTTGACCGAAGACAATGACTATGTCAAATGGGTGCGCGATTACGCGGCCAAAGAGGGGGCTCAAGTTGTCAAAATCAGCGCCCAAATCGAATGTGAACTGGCTGAGTTGGAAGCCGATGAAGCCAAAGCCTATCTCGATGAATTGGGTGTTTCAGAGCCTGGTCTGCACCGTCTAATTAAAATTGGTTATGAAACCCTGGGTTTAATTACCTTTATCACTTCTGGTGAAAAAGAAGTCAGGGCCTGGACCGTTGAAGCTGGCAGCAAAGCGCCCCAAGCTGCCGGCAAAATTCACACGGATTTTGAACATGGTTTTATTCGTGCGGAAGTCATTCCCTGTCCCCAATTACTCGAAGCTGGGAGTTATCCTGAAGCCCGTAATCGCGGCTGGATGCGGACCGAAGGCAAAGAGTATGTCGTTCAAGATGGCGATGTTTTGCATTTCTTGTTTAATGTCTAGCTGATTTGATTGGCCGATTTGAGCCCTTTCCGATTGGGGGGGGCTTAATTTTTTGGGCTGAATCTGCTTTAATTAGAGAACCATAGGGTTTTGCTCAAGGCTTTTTCGTTTTTTAGCTGGCAATAGGTTTCAAGGGAAAAAGGGGTGTCGTCTGATGAGCCATGAGCAGATTCTGTCAGAAACGCGTGCCTATCAAATTGATCAATACAAAGCGGTGCTGCAAAAAGCCCGGCAAGAAGTGTCTTTCTTTGCCATGGAGCAGCGAGCCCTAGAGTTGCGTTCACGGCAAGAGCAGCCCCCTCTGCGCCCCTCTGCTCTGCCGTTGGTCTTGACCCAGATTTCAGCAAACCCGGGTGAACACTTAACGCCGAGTACTCTGTTTCAGGACAATGAGACGGGAACCTGTCTGAACGCCGATGCCCAATTGTTTTTACCAGAACAACTTTTGGCCTTTCGCCAGTCTGCGCCAGAGACCTTTGTTTTGTTGCAAGCACCGCTTGTCGACGAATATCAGATTTTACAGGCCAAAGTTTCAGGTATTCAGGCTTTGGCTTTTTCTCCAACACTCCTGGGCGCACGGCGGGCACAGCTCTATTATGAAAAAATTGGACTTTGGGGTCTTTTGCCCGTGGTTGAAGTCACTTCGCTCAAAGACTTACCTGGGGCCTTGATTTTAAGTCCGGATATCTTGTTATTGCAAACCGCTTTACAAGGCTCAGCCTGTTACGAATGGGTGGCCCAAATCCGGCAACAGGCACCCCCGAGTACCCGTGTTATTTTTCAGGGCGTGGTTGCCAGTCCCGAAGACTGGCTTCATCTTCAGGGTGTGGGGGTGGATTGCTTTTGTCTTTCCCCTCAAGACCTCGCGCGCTTAGCGCAACAAGATGTCTTTATGCAAATGTCCCGACCCCATCCAAATTAATGGCTAAGATCGGGACAAACGGGTCGCTTTGCTTTTAGTAGCGGTACATTTCGGGTTTATAAGGCCCAGCGATATCTAAGCCCAGATATTCAGCCTGGGTCGAGCTTAGGGTTTCGAGTTCAACACCGAGTTTTTCCAAATGCAGGCGAGCGACTTTTTCATCGAGGTGTTTGGGCAAGGTATAGACCTGGTTCTCGTAGCGCTCACGATGCTGCCAGAGTTCGAGTTGTGCCAGCACCTGATTGGTAAAGGAATTGGACATGACAAACGAAGGGTGGCCCGTGGCACAACCCAAGTTGACCAAACGGCCTTCAGCCAAGACAATCAGATCTTTGCCATTGATGGTGTACATATCGACCTGGGGTTTGATCTGGTCTTTGGTATGACCGTAGTGTTTGTTGAGCCAAGCCATATCAATCTCGATGTCAAAATGGCCAATATTGCAAACAATCGCTTTGTCTTTGAGGTTGAGAAAGTGGCGCTCGCTGATGATATCGCGGTTGCCGGTGGCGGTTACGATAATATCTGCTTCTTTAACCGCTTCATCCATCTTTTTGACGGCATAACCATCCATAGAGGCCTGTAGGGCGCAAATGGGGTCAATTTCGGTCACGATCACACGGGCGCCGGCTCCTTGCAAAGAGGCGGCAGTGCCTTTGCCGACATCACCATAACCAGCGACCACAGCCACTTTCCCGGCCATCATAATATCTGTGGCACGGCGGATGGCATCAACAGCGGATTCTTTGCAGCCGTATTTATTGTCAAATTTTGATTTGGTCACGGAATCATTGACATTGATTGCAGGCATGGGCAGGGTGCCTTTGGCCATACGTTCATACAGGCGATGTACGCCTGTTGTGGTCTCTTCGGACAGACCTTTGATACCCTCTGCCAATTCGGGATAGCGGTCCAGCACCATATTGGTCAGGTCACCACCGTCATCGAGGATCAGATTGAGGGGATTCTGTTTTTGGGCGTTGTCAAAAAACAGGGTTTGTTCAATACACCAGTCAAACTCTTCTTCGTTCATGCCTTTCCAGGCAAAGACCGGTACGCCAGCGGCGGCCACAGCAGCAGCAGCGTGGTCCTGGGTCGAAAAAATATTACAGGAAGACCAGCGCACTTCGGCCCCCAATTCAACCAGGGTTTCGATCAGGACGGCGGTCTGAATTGTCATGTGCAAGCAACCGGCAATTCTGGCGCCTTTGAGGGGTTTGAGTTGGCCATACTCTTTGCGCAGGGCCATCAATCCAGGCATTTCAGCCTCGGCCAAACGGATTTCTTTGCGGCCCCAATCAGCCAGGGACATATCTTTGACTTTATAGTCCTGTTTTTGCAGGGTTTCGGTGGTCATCGGGTTTGCATCTCTTTTCAAGCGAATTATGGCCTGTTTTGGCCTTATTCACATCATACCAGCAGAGACAGGCTTTTGCGGGTGTTAAGTTGGGGCTGAAAGTGATTAACTTAGGCTGGTTTGCTTTTGACCAGAGTCCATGCCAGGCCTCCAGACAAAGTCAAAGAAGCAAGCAGAAAGATCAACAGGCCCATCGGGGGGAAATGGCCATAGCGCACAGAAACCTGTTTGCTAAAGCTCAATTCTTTGTCTTTGCTGCCTGGGAGAGTTGCTTTGAGAATCGTTACCCCTGCGTCTTTTGGGGTCCAGGTGAGGTAACCATTGGTATCAGGATTTCCCAATTCTTCTGTGCGCGAAACCATACTATTGGGACGGTAGGTCACGCTGACCTGAAAGCGCTCCAGTGGTACAGTGGCATGGCTAACATAGATTTGAATCGCTTGGTCTTTGAGAGGGTAATTGTCTTTGATGCCAATGCCCGGTTTTTCAGGGGTGGCAATGGCTTGAACCTGAAAAAAACAGAATTGCAGAAGCACCCCTAAAATCAGTCTGCGTTTCATGCTTGTTGCTCCTCTTCTGTCTGCAGTGGTTGGTGGTAGTCTTTGGCAAGGGTCAAAACCAGGGCCAGAATTGCGCCACCTGCCGCAAAGATCGCGAAACAGAGCCACGGTAACCAGGGTTGAAAGCCTTGAATCACAAAGTCATGGCCATAGATGCCTTTTAATTCTTGCCAAGCTGAACTGCCGATGATAAACAGCAAGACGGCAGGAATGACCCATTTGATCAGGAGGTCAAACAGAGCGGGCAATTTGATTCTGGCATGGATATTGATGTGTTCACGCAGGCGTTTGGCGCCAAAGACCCAACCCACTAAAATACATTCCATCAGGCCGCCGATCAGCAGACCATAGCCAAAGGCCCAATGATCCACCAGATCGATCAGGGTGAGACCCAAGGTGCCATTGCTGGCCAAAGAGGGATCGACAATCAAAGGCAGGGCAAAAGCCACACTGCCAAGACAGCCGACGGCGGCAAAGATGCGCACCAAAGCACCCCGGCTGGAGGAGAATTTATCAATCAGGGCCGAGGCCAGGCCTTCAACCAGCGAGACGCTGGACGTAATCCCTGCCAGCAAGAGCAGCACAAAGAACAAAACCCCAAAGGCACTCACCAGAAGCGGTCCCCCTGGCATGCGGGCAATCCCTTCGGGAATCACAAAAAAGGTCATGCTCAGGGTGCTGGCTTTGGGCACAATTGAGAAGCTAAAGAGCATTGTGAAAATGGCAATGCCTGCCAAGAATTCAAAGCCACAGTTCATAAAGCTGATAATCAGGGGATTGGAGACCTGATCGGCATCTTCGGGCAAATAGCTGGCGTAGGCCGTCATAATACCAAAACCGAGTGAGAGCGTGAAAAAGATCTGGCTAAAAGCCCCTTTCCAAACCTCGATATTGCTCATGACCTCAAAATTGGGGGTAAAGAGCAAATAGAGACCGTCGAGCCCATTGGGCAGCGTCAGCCCTCTCACAATCAGCAGCCCCATAAAGAGCCACATCAACGGCAGAAAAATTTTATTGACCCATTCAATCGTTTGAACGCCTTTGGCCACGACAAAGAGATTGGCGGCCCAGATCAAAATCACAAAAATCACGGTTGACCATTGGCTGATCATCTCAAAGAAATAGCCCGTTGGATTGGGCAATTTGCCCACTTCTTTAAAGGCTGTAAGCGTTTGTTCGGGTTGCCAAAGC
Organism: Candidatus Blackallbacteria bacterium; assembly: GCA_051715345.1. Taxonomy (GTDB): domain Bacteria; phylum Cyanobacteriota; class Sericytochromatia; order UBA7694; family UBA7694. Next base: position 108,392 of record JBPXJQ010000014.1, on the reverse strand, counting down.
GGCCCCAGCGCGCCAAGCAACATGCCCAGACACCAGGCCAGAATCGTGATGTAATACATGGTGATCAAGGTCGCGCTGATCAAGGCAAACCAGCCCCAGAATTCCCCCATGCGACCAGCAATTTTGTGCAAAGAGGGTGGAAACGCGCGGCGGGTATAACTGCCCAATCCGAGTTCCAATACCATGACTGGAATTCCTACGCAGAACAGAGCAATTAAATAGGGCAGGTAAAACGCCCCCGCACCATATTTATAGGCGTTGGCGCCAAAGAAGACAATATTGCCCAAACCAATTGCCGAACCCGCTGCGGCCATTATAAAGCCAAATCGGGACTGCCATTGTCCGCGTTCTGTTGCTGCCATGGAATACCTCATTCTGGAGAAGATCGACACCTATTGTACCGCAAGCAGAGACCAGCCCCCAAAAAACTGGACTCCCAGTCAGATGTTGCCTCTGGTACAATAGAATCTCTCCAACCCCGTTTGAAACCTGCAGGTGAATTCAGAATCAGGCATGTCTGAAGATTCAAATAAACGTTTAGCTCATTATCCCGCCAGTGCTGACGATGCGGTGGTGGATTATGGCTATTTGGTGCAGCGGATTGCCTACAGCTTGGCGCGGCGCACCGCTGACCCTGTTGAAGATCTGATGCAGGTAGGCATGATTGGCTTGCTCGAATCTTACAAGCGTTACGACCCAAACCAAGCAGCTTCGTTTAAAACCTATGCCACCCATTTTATCACCGGGCATATTCGCCACTATCTGCGCGATCGTCAACAATTGCTCAAAGGCCCCCGTGCCCTGCAGGAATTGGCCTATCGCCTGAGCAATATCGAAAAACGCCTGCAGCAAGAGCTGGATCGTGAGCCCACGCTTTTGGAAATTGCTGCGGTCTTGGATGTGCCGATCGAAACGGCAGAAGAAGCCCGTACCTTTGAACGCCGCTCGCGCATGGTCTGGTTGGATCAAGAGGTGAACGACGAAAATCAGGAAAAACGCACCCTGCTTGACTCGCTCAGTTCCGATGAGGGTGGAACCCAAAATCGCATGGATACGCGGTTGTTCATCCTCGAAGGAATCGAAAAACTCGAACCCTTGGACCAGCAATTGCTCAGGCTGCGCTATTTTGAAGATCTGACACAGGCCGTCATTGCCGAGCAATTGGACATGTCTCAAATGGAAGTCTGCCGCAAAATTAAACAGGCCGAAAAGCGGCTGCGCAAGTTGCTCTACGAATTTGTCGAGTGAAAAAAGGCCTTGAAAGCCTTTCTGTCTGCTTGTTACAGGTTTTGGGTCGCCGCTAGCGCAGCATATTCTCAGCGATGCGGATAATCATGTCCATGACCAGCAAGAGCAGCAGCGGTGAAAAATCGATCCCAATGCGGGTGCTGGGTAAAATTGCCCGAAAAGGAGCCAGAAGAGGCTCTGTTGCGCCGTAGACAAATTTAACGAGCGGGTGCCGCATATCTGCATGGGGCAAAAAAGAAATAATCATGCGCGCCAAAATCAGGAGATACAACAAGCCGCGCAGCGCAGATAAAAAAGTGAGCAGTCCGGTCATATTTTGTTTTCCTTATTGCGTTCTCCCAGGGTTTTGGAACGCTGGGTGGCGGTTTCAACCGTCTTGAGGAGGGTTGCCCGGATTTTGTATTCTTCCATCACCTGAATCCCTGCAATGGTGGTGCCTCCGGGTGAAGTTACCATATCACGAAGCTGAGCGGGGTGTCTATCGGTTTCCTGGATCAGTTTGGCGGAACCGAGCAGGGTTTGCACGACCAACTGCCGAGATATGGCACGGGGCAGCCCCTGTAAAACCCCCGCTTCGATCAGGGCATCGACGATTAAAAAGACAAAACCCGGCCCAGACCCACTTAATCCAGTGACGGCATCGAGGTATTTTTCGGGCAAAATCAGGCTCTCACCCACGGCCGAAAAAATGGAAAGGGCCAAAGCCTGTTGGCTTTCGCTGACATGTCCATTGGGGGCGAGCACCGACATGCCCGCATTGACCAAACAGGGGGTATTGGTCATGACACGGATAATGGCGCTGTGTTCGGGCAGATAGGCAGCCATGCCTTCAATCGAGACGCCCGCCACAATCGAAATCAAGAGCAGGTGAGCAGAGAGGTTTTCGTGTTGCAGACTGCTGAGCACTTTGGGCACATTATCGGGTTTGACAGCCAATAAAACCGTTTGGGCTTGGGCCACATCGGCCAGTTGGCTGCTGGTTTTGATCCCAATTTCCTGTTGCAGTTTGCGCAATTTATTGGGATTGGGATCCACCACCAAGACCTGTTCAGGGCTGTAAACACCTGCCGAAGTCACAGCGCGAGAGAGGACTTCGCCCATGACTCCGCCGCCAATAACGGCGAACTCAATCGTCATGATTTATTTCGCGTTCACAGGCCAAAAGAGGTCTTTGGCATCTTGATTCACCCAGGGTTCTGCGCCAGGAGAGCTGATGACCACATTGCTGGGAGAGAACAAGAAAATGCCATCTCCAACCCGTTCTTGATGCCCATCCAAAGCGTGAGTGGCGCCAGCAACAAAGTCAATCAGGCGCTGGGCCGATTCGGGCTCCAAAGAGGAGAGATTGACAATCACAGCTTTGCGGCTGCGCAGTGACTCAACAATTTCGAGGGCGTCTTCAAAAGATTTGGGTTCGACAATCAGCATCTCACTCTGACTGAGGGCTGAATTGAGACCAATAATATTGTTTAAATGATTGCCATTTGAGCGCTCGAAGCGCTGACGGCGGCCCGTGCGGGGCAAAACGGGCTCTTCGGGCAGAGGTTCGAGCTGTGGCGGCATGGACATGGCAACAGGCTCATCATACTCGGCATAGTCCCCATCTTCGGGTATACCGACCAAATGTTTCACCTTTTTCCACAGTTCAGCGCTCACAATAGACAGACCTCTTTCAGATTTTGCTTCGATGCAGTGGGTGAGATCCCAAAACACAATGTCTAAACCCATGTCTAGATCAAGGGCATCATGCCCTGATTCATCTTAGCACTATCTTTTTCTGAGTTGATGTGCCTTCATCACACTATCTGAAAGGATTCCAGCCTGATCGCTTAATTATTTCTGTATCAGGCGCGGTTCTTTGGGGTGAGACAGACGGGGATTCAAGCGGATATAGTCCAGAACCATATCGCGCAGGGTGCGTCGGTCAGTCATTTGTGCATTGCGGGCTCCCTCAAAGGAAATCGCTTCATTGCCCATAAAGACGTATTCCGGGGCCGACACGCTATACCAGCGCTGGGGATCGAGCGGTTTACCCTGAACCCGTATCTCTGTCACTTTTTTGCCTTCGAGGGTATAGACCAGCCCCGAAAACTGCAAATTCTTGGAGACCTTGAGACGGCTGGCGCTGGTCTCGACGACTTTGCGCAGCATATCGCCCCGCAATTCGAAGTGATTGACCAGATTTTCAAAAGGCAGGATTTCAAAAATTTCTCCGACTTGGATCGGTCCTTTGTTGAGGCCATTGCGGACCCCGCCTGTGTTCATAATGCCGATGTCTGTTTTGAGTGAGCTGCGCAGGATGTCGGCCAAGAGGCTGCCCAGCGCAAAGGGACCATCGTATTTGCCGGCCACTGAAAAGTCTTCCAAGGCCTCGCCGATCGTTTTCTCCATATCCGTCCGCAACCGTTTGGCATAGGTTTCGAGCATTTCTGGCAGGGGCTGAAGATCCCAGCGGGCATCCATCAGCACCCGCTCACTGCTGTGATGGGTAATTTGCTTGCGGTGATTCAGCGTCAAATCCAGCCGTCCGACCCACATGCCCATATGCCCTGCGTGCATGATCAGGCTGCCCCCAATTCCATTGGGAGAGCCATTGGACACCAATTGGGCTTTTTCCATTTCTGTGTGTGAGTGTCCGCCAATGATCAGATCCACCCCTGGAACTGCTTTGGCAAAAGGCTCATCAAACCAGATGCCCATATGGTGCAAACTGATGATTAAATCGACTTTGGGCCGCAGTTCTGCCACTAATTTTTGGGCGATCGGAATGGGGTCATGAAAGCTCAGACCCTCTTTTTGAGGCAGGGCCACGGCCTGCCAGGCGTGTTCGCTGATAAACCCCATCACGGCAATTTTGAGGCCATTGCGTTCAAAGATCTGAAAGGGCCGAAACACGAGCAGGTCGCTGCTCTTTTCGGTGACATTGGCACAGAGCACAGGAAAATGGGCATATTGGACCTTTTGACGGAGATTGTTCAGGCCATTATCCAGGTCGTGATTGCCCATGGCCATGGCATCGTAACCCAGCATATTCATGGCTTGGATATCGGGTTCACCCAGGTAAAAATTATAAAAAGGGGTGCCTTGAAAGACGTCTCCCGCATCGAGAATCAAGGTTTGTGGATTGCTTTGGCGGACACTGTCAAAATAGCGGGCCCGGCGTACGATGCCTCCCACTTTTTGCTTGAGTTCGATATGCTCAAAGGGTTCAAGCCGGTTGTGGGTATCGTTGGTAAAGAGGACAGTCAGGGTTTGTTCGACCGCGGCCTGGGCGGATGTGGGCAATAAAAAACTCAAGCTTAACAAACAGCTAATCAGGGGCAAAGTTACAAAAGCGGGGAGTTTCATCAAAGGCTTTCCTGGCAGTGTTTTCTTTAGATTACCACACCTCTTGGTCTGGCTAGCACTGCTTCAAACTGTAAGTGATGTCGCAGACTTCCTGAGCATGTTAGAGTACAAAGAAAATAAAGAATTCAGTAACAGGCGCTTCATGGAATATATCACTCAATTTATCGGTTTATTTCTGCATCTCGATGATCATCTCCAGACCATTATCCAAAGCTATGGCATGTGGACCTACCTGATTCTCTTTCTGATCATCTTTTGTGAAACCGGTTTGGTTGTCACGCCTTTTTTGCCGGGTGACTCTCTGCTTTTTGCCGCTGGCACCTTTGCCGCTTTGGGCGCATTAAATATCGCCCTGGTCTTGTTTTTATTGGTGATAGCGGCTATTTTGGGGGATGCCGCCAATTATGGCATTGGCTATTATTTGGGGCCCCCGGTTTTTGAACGGAAAAACAGCAAGATCTTTAAAAAAGAATACCTCGAAAAAACCCAGGCATTTTATGCCAAATTCGGCGGTCGGGCGATTGTCTATGCGCGGTTTATGCCCATAGTGCGCACCTTTGCTCCTTTTGTGGCGGGCGTGAGCAAAATGCATTATCCCCGTTTTTTCCTTTACAATGTCTTGGGATCACTGCTTTGGGTGGGGGTCTGTGGCTTGGGGGGCTTTCTCTTTGGCAATATTCCGATTGTCAAAAAGAACTTCGAAATTGCGATCATGGGCATTATCGCGATCTCTGTGCTGCCGATGGCGATCGAATATCTGCGCCACCGGCAGAGTGAGAAAGCCTTAAACGCCGCACAAAAATAAGCCAGAGGCTGACCGTATTTAACGTGTCAGCCCCTTTTCAGCCAAAGCTTTTTCTGTGCTTAGATGCTGTGATTCTGTTCTTAGAGTTTTGCGGAATGACTTTCCACGCCATGAAAAATGTCAGGAACTGTCGATTTCGTAAGTTCACCATACATCCACTGGGGAATCACCGGCACGCCCAGATCGGCTGTGACTGTGTAAGTGGCAAAGGTTCCTTTGCCTTGGGATTTGAGCTGCCAGGAGCCTTCGTTATTTTTGATTGAGCCTTTGACCATGCTCCAGCGAATGCTGTGATTAGAGGCATTTTCGACATAGCGGTTGGTGTACCAAGTGCCTGAGAACGGCCAAGGCACATCCAATTTATGGGTGGCCTGAGCCAGGTTACCTGAGCGGGAGTCCAGTTTGCTGCTGGCCACGCGGGGCATAAAATTTTGGTAATTGCCGTAATTGGTCAATGCTTTCCAGACTTTTGCAATCGGCACATTGATATATCCCACGGCTTTGACCGTTTTGGGTTTGCCCTCACCTTTGTCGATGAGGCGCACATCTATCTTGCTTGCGCTTTGGGCGGAAGGGGTATTTAAACCCAGTCCGAGGGTGCAAAGGCCGAGGGCCAGACCGAGTAATTTGCTTGATTGTTTGAGATTAGGCATTGTGTTTCACCTGATGTTTGCATCTTTTTTGATCATGGGGATATATTCAGTCTAACGAGTTCTCACAACTCAGTCCAGCATCAGATTGCCAAATTTGGTATGTTCTTTGTCAAAATAGGCCCTGACGGTTCCGGTGGGGCCATTGCGGTGTTTGGCGATGATCACTTCGGCCACATTTTTGTCGTTGCTGTCGGGGTTGTAATATTCGTCGCGGTAGATAAACAGCACCACGTCGGCGTCTTGCTCAATCGCGCCCGAATTGTGACTGACAATGCCATCTGCCAGCCAAGATGCCGGTCCTGGAACAGTCAGATCAAAGACTGTTTCTTCGCCTTGGGGTTCAATTTGAACGATTCTGTCCCAAAAGAGATCATTGCTGGCTTGGGGCTTTAAGGTTTCCCATGTGCGCATGTCTGACTGTGGAATCTCTGTTGGGATTTTTTCGACTACAGCAATGGTATCCTCTGGCTGCAAATCCTGAATTTTTTGCCAACCTTCAAAGGTCAGAATCCGGTGCTCTGCCGTGGCTGTGATGGAGCGCCCACTGGCCAAGCGAACGGCAAAAACGGGCTTCTTGCCGACAGGCCAGACTTTATCGCTCAGGGCTTTGACCACGTGACCACTTTCGTTGACGGCCAGAACTTCGGGGGTGGTGCCCACCAAACTTTGAATCGGGACGCGCCGTCCATCTGCCAATAAAACAGCGGTCTCTCCGGTCACACATTCGCGTAAGTCACTCAACATGGGCCGTTTGTTCGGCCTGCTTTCCACCGCGCGGCTGAGCTGGCTCAGGCCAATCACAGGCACATTGAGTTCACGGGCCAATTGTTTCATCGAACGCGAGATCTTCGAGAGTTCTTGCACGCGGTTGGTGTCGTGGCCGCTGCCACTGCCGCCGTCCATCAATTGCAAATAGTCGATGATGATCAGGGCCAATTCCTGGTGCTCGGCTTTGAGGCGTCGGGCTTTGGCGCGGATTTCAGCTGGGGTGATGGTGCTGGAGTCGTCGATATAAATGGGCGCTTCGGACAGGCGAGCGATGGCATTGGAGAGGGTGTGCCACTCGTCGGCGTGTAAGGTGCCTGAGCGCAGGTTGCGCGAACTCATTGAGGCCTCGGTACACAGCATGCGGGTGATCAATTGCTCTTTGGACATTTCCAAGCTAAACACAGCCACAGGTTTTTTGTATTCAATCGCCATATGGGTGCCAATATTGATTGCCAGACTGGTTTTGCCCATGGATGGTCGGGCCGCCAGAATGATCAGATCTGAAGGGTTAAAGCCGCCTCCGAGCAGGGCATTGAGATCGATAATCCCGGTGGTGAGGTGGCGTTTTTCCAAGATGTCGGGGTTGTTATAGACATTTTCGAGATCTTCAAAGAGTTTCCAAAGCGTGGGCTGGATATGCTCCAAACCTTTGCCCAAGCGGTTTTGGCCAATTTCAAAGATCTTTTGCTCAGCTTTGTTGAGCAGAATACCAATATCCGCTTCTTCGGTCTGATAGCCCAGACTGACTATTTCTGTGCCCGCCCGGATCAATTTGCGCAGGATCGCATTGCGCTCGATAATGCGGGCGTAATATTCAATATTGGCAGTGGTTGGAATGCTGTTGACCAGTGAAAGCAAATAAGAGGTTCCACCCGCTCTGTCGAGCGCGTCTTGGCTTTTGAGGGCATCGGCCAAACTGAGAATATCCACAGGCTGGCCTTTTGAAAACAAGAGGCGAATCTGTTCGTAGATCAGATTGTGGGCGGGAACATAAAATGAATCGGGGTCCAGGATCTCAATCACCTGGGACAGGGCTTCGCTGTCCAGAAGCATCCCCCCCAGAACAGCGACTTCAGCGTCTTTGTTATGGGGGGGCGTGCGTTCAGGTAACTCGGTGGTGGAGATCATCCTTCCTGAGCGACAACCTGAACCTTCAAGACAGCAATCACTTTGGGGTGCAGTTTGATATGCGCATTGTGCTCACCCACGTGGCGGATGGACTGGCGGATATCTACCTGTTTTTTGTCAATTTCAATTTTGGCCTGTTCAGCCAGGGCACTTACCACTTCTTTGCTGGTGACGGTGCCATAGAGTTTGCCTTCTTCACCCACGCGCTCAGCGATGGTGATGGACAGGGCTTCAATTTTTTCAGCCAATGCTTGGGCATTTGTCAAAATGGCTGCTTCTTTTTTGGCGATGGCCTTTTTGCGCTCTTCAAAGTGCTTCAGCACGTTGGGGGTGGCAACCAGGGCCATTTGCTGAGGCAGTAAAAAATTGCGAGCGTAGCCTTCAGATACGTCTACTACGCTTCCGTTCATGCCCAGTTTATCGTGATTTTTTGTCAATACAACTTTCATTGTGCGTATTCCTTTCAGATTTCAAAGAGACAGCATCTTCACGTGGGATTGAGAGGGATGCCGTAATAGTAGAGCCAGTTGGATCAGCGGAAGCCGTAAATGTTGTTCAATTATCTTGTTCAATCATCTTGTTCAATCATGCTGAAAATCCAACCCGATGCAGCAGTATAACATGCTCAAGGCTGCCCTCCCAACAGGAAAGCAGCCTTGATATGCAAAGAATCAGAAGAAGAAGGACGAAGAGACCGCGAAGGTGGTCTTGTCAAACTTGCTGTCGGTGGCCACGCGCTGACCGAAGACTTTCTGACGGCGTCCCAATTCCAGGGTCAAATTGGGAATCACAGGATTGTCGTAGGTCAATTGGACCATAAATCCCGCCAAGTCACCGACCTCATCGGGTGAACCTTCAAAGAGTTCACCATTTTGCAGTGTGAACGGAGACTGTACCGCCACAAGCAGGCTGGGGATATTGGCATCTGGCCATTCGGGATTCATCTGTTTGAGGTTGGAGGGGCTGGAAAGATACACACCTGCAATGACCTGCTGGTAGGTTTTTTCACTTTCGAACTTGCCCGAAGCCCCAATGCTGAAGCCACTGAAGGACCAATTGGTGGAGGCCGCCGCGCCACGGAAGTTGATTTCATCAGCCAGACCGCGGAAGGTGGCTTGCACACCCAGACCAAAGGTGTCATTGCCCAGATCCAAAATAACCGTGTGGTTGTGGAGTGGATCCAAAACGGGTTCACCAATCACCAAGGACTGATCCCCTTCACTGACCACTTTGAGCTGGGCAAAACCCAAATTCAATTTAAGCTGGCCGTAAAAGACATCTGGACTGGCAGCAATTGCGCCGCTGAAAATGCCTTCAGAAAACTCGGTTCCAGCAATAAAACTGCGGGTCAGACGGATGCCTCGGCTGGAGCCAAAGAGGTTGGGTGAAGCCCGGCTAACGGCGGGAGAATCCAGCACGCCAATAATGCTATTGCCAAATTGATTGGGAATGGCAGTAAAAGGCTGGATTAAACGGGTCACACCCATAAAACCAAACTTGACGCGGGGATTGAGAAAACCGCTCTCGCGGTGGTCAAACCAGGCTTCGCCGAAACCCACGCTGATGTCTTTGTTTTCTTTGAATTGGGATTTTTTGCCGCTTTCACCCTCTTTGTTCTCGTCTTGAATCGAGCTGAAATCGCCAGACAGGGCCGAACGAATGGTGGTCTTTTCGGTGGCGGCAATACGCATATTCAAAGAGAAAGAGGCTGTATAACCTGGGCGGAAATTGTCTTCCATGACGTCTTCAGCGCCAACGCTGATCATGCCCCCAAAGCGCACCGAACCGATGTCTTCTTTGAGTTTGGCCAGGGCTTCTTCCAATTGTTTGATCTTGGCACCTTGGTCAGTGTGTTGTTTTTTGATGGTTTCAATTTCCTGCTTAAACTCATCGTTGAGGGTGCGCAGGGTTTTGAGGTCCTCAAGGGCCACTTTGCCGATGCGCTTGGTCAACTCTTCGGTTTGGGCGAGTTGATCCATGATGCGCAAAAAGGCTGCGGCTGCTTCAAAACGGCTGATATTACGGGTCCCTCGGAATGTCTTGTCGGGAAAGCCCTGCATGACACCGTATTTGTCCACGAGGTCTTTTACCGCTTGGGCAGCCCAGTGCTCAGCCGGTACATCGGTGAAATTCACCGCGGAAAGTTGTGCCAAAGCGGGTCCTGAGCCAAAACTGAAGAGAGTTGCACTCAGCAGTGCTGCCGCAAAGAGTTTCTGATAACGCAACGGTCGATGCTCCTTACTTATAAACTGGTGTTAGCCAATGTCTGTAGCGGGGCTCCAGCCCCTTCACAATTCGAAAATAGGTTTCTTGCATGTGCCGGGTAACCGGCCAATGCCCATTTGATCCAATTTCACGCCGATCCACTTCCCGAATGGGGGTAACTTCTGCCGCTGTACCTGTAAAAAAGGCCTCGTCAGAGGTCATGAATTGACCAACGGTCATGGCACCAATTTCAACCGGATAGCCCAGGTCTGTGGCCACCTGTAAAATGGTGTCGCGGGTAATGCCTGCCAAAATTGAGGCGTTGATGGGATTGGTAAGAATTTTACCATTTTTAACAATAAAAATATTTTCACCGCTGCCTTCGGCAATGTCACCATACTCATTCAGCAGAACGGCTTCATCAAATCCCCGATCTTTGGCGTCCATCACAGCCAGCATAGAGTTGAGATACTGCCCCGTGGCTTTTGCCATAACCGGAAACATCTGGGAGTGAAATTTTTTCCAGCTGGTAATTGTAACGCGGGCCCCTTGGGTGATCGCCTCTTCGCCCATATACGAGCCCCACTCCCAAGAACCTATATGGACCTCAATGTTTTCTCGATTGGGCAAAACGCCCAATTTGCCATAGCCCACAAAGGCCACGGGGCGGATATAACAATTGCGAAAATTATTTTCGCGAACGACTTCAAGGGTGGCCTGCTTGAGTGTCTCAATTGAATAGGGCATGTGGAACTGGTAGACCTTGGCCGATTCATAGAAGCGGTGTAAATGGTCATCCAAACGAAACACCATCGGGCCATCGGGAGAGTCGTAGACCCGAATGCCCTCAAAGATACCACTGCCATAGTGTAAACCATGGGTCATGACATGAACTTTTGCATCGTTCCAGGGAATTAATTTTCCGTTGGACCAAATCTTACCGTTTTCAGGAAACATCAAACACTCCGTCGGCAAACATCACGCTTTGGTAAGGAGACCAAAGTGAGGGGGAATCGGCGCGTTTTGCTGCTTCTTATGCCTGGAGGAGGCCATGGACATCACCATTGAAATCATCCTTGTGAGGCAAAGAGGGGCAGCAAATACCTTCAGACATATTACTACGAACGATTATAAACACCAAGTCTCTGGCAAAAATGTGGCTTGACAGAAAATTATACGGATTGTATTCTTGTGAATGTAATTGTGAGCGTGAATTCATTTATTAATATTTATTAACATTTATATAAAATGAGGAGACCATTGAATTTATGCCGACCATTGACCATTTTGAAATGCCTGTTGATGATTTAGCACGGGCCCAAAAATTTTATAGCGAACTTTTGGGCTGGCAGTTTAACACCCAAAAATATACCGATTTTGAGTATACGTTTATACAGACCCAGACCCTCGATGGCCAACCCGGACTCGGCGGCGGGATGATGTTGAGACAAAGTCCGGGGCAAATTCCCGCCAATTATGTCAGCGTTGAATCGATTGATACCACGCTTGAAAAAGCGCTGGCTTTGGGTGCAAAGGTGATTCTCCCCAAAGAACCTGTCGGGGACATGGGCTTTATTGCCCTGATTCTGGATACCGAAAATAACCCAATTGGCTTTTGGGAAAGTACACCTGAGAGCTAAGTTCGGGAATTGACCCAAGCAAGCTTGTCCTTTTTGACAGAATACAAGCGGAGACTGTCCCGCTCAATCTGACTTGGTGGTTTAAATCGGGTGTGACTGAGCGGGGGTTTTCTCTTTTTCTGGGGGCGTTTTAAACCCGCTTAGAGGCGACTCATGCGCTTTTGATGCTGCTAGACAGCCCTAGAACCATGGGTTATAATAGCTTCACTGAGGACAATTTAACAGTTAACAAAACGCCTTCACGCTGTGGTTGAGCGTTTATTTTTTCGTCTGAAACTGGTCTGATCAACACAGCGGAGCCCTTTTGGGTCTGAATTATCCAGGGTTGAACAATAGATAAAGGGAATTGGCACACAAGGCATGAAATTGGCAGAAACATTTACTGAGGCCTTAAAACAAATTGAACGTGAACGCGGCATTACAGCTCACAGTGTGATTGAAGTGATTGAGTCCGCACTTTTGGGTGCCTATCGCAAAAAAATGCAAGAAATGGGCAAAATGGACAAGGACTCTGAGGTCGAGCTGCGGATTGATACCAGCAACCAAAATGAGATCAAGGTCTATATGTTGCGCGAAGTGGTGGAATCCAGCCCCGAAACTCCCAACCAGGTTTCTCTCAAAGATGCCCATAAAAAGCATCCGGAGGCCCAGGTGGGAGAGCAATTGCGCATGGAAATGGTCCTTTCCACCCGTGAGTTTGAGCGTTTGGCCACCCAGGTCGCCAAACAGGCGATTACCCAGCGCTTGCGTGAGGCCGAGAAAAAGGCCATTCTTGAAGAGTACCGCGATCGCGTTGGCACCATGGTTACCGCCACGATTCAGCGTTTGGAAAAAAACAATGTGATCGTCAAGCTCAACAACAAATCCGAATTGGTCTTGCCCCCTTCTGAACAATTGCCCAATGATCGCTACCGTTATGGTGACAAGGTGCGGGTTTATTTGTCTGAAATTAAAGAAACCCAACGGGGACCCCATATTGTGATCTCCCGTGCCAATTCGGGTCTGGTTCGTTGCCTGTTTGAAATTGAAATTCCCGAAGTCGCTGATGGCACTGTCGTGATCAAGTCGATTGCACGCGATGCCGGTTTCCGCACCAAAATTGCCGTGCATTCGATCAAGGGCAATGTTGATCCAGTGGGTGCTTGTATTGGATCTCGGGGTTCGCGCATTCACCCGATCATTGACGAACTCAAAGGCGAAAAAATTGACATTGTGCGTTGGAGCGAAGACCTTGCTACTTTTATTACCAATGCATTGAGTCCGGCCAAAGTTGTGCAGGTCAATTTAAAAGGCGAAAAAAATGATGCCTTGATCATTGTGCCCGACGACCAGCTTTCCCTGGCCATCGGCCGCGAAGGTCAAAACGTCCGTTTGGCCGCGCACTTGACCAATTGCCATCTTGATATTCTGACCGAGAGCGAGCTGCGGAAACAAAAAATGGAAATGCAGCAGGCTGCTCAGGAAAAAGTGCGCAATACCTAAGGTATGCGGTCCGAACTGAGGCGTTGTTTGGTTTGCCGGTGTCTGAATCACCGCCACCTGCTCTTTCGTTTGCAAAAACAGGGGCAGGGGCTGGTTTGGGTTCGTTCGGCGCTCACGGGGGGGCCTAGCTTGTATATCTGCATGCATCCGGGCTGTTTGGAACGGTTGCAAAAAAGAAGACTTTTGCAAAAACGTTGGGGTGATATTCCCGATGATTTGATCTGGGCGCTTTGTGCGGACCTCAGGCAGGCTTTGCCCTCTGATAAGTACGGATAGCCTTAGGCTTCCGGCTTTCAGCTTGGTTTTTAAGCCAAAACTATGTTATTCTGAGCTGTGGTCAGGCCCGTCGGCTGGTCTGCAAATCTGGGTGTATCAGGTACACAGTCTTTCGTGTACCCCCTAATAAAGCCTGATATGGCGGCACCCCGTCCCTGTGTTATACCAGGGAAATAAACCCCCGACGCCTTGTAAATGTGCTGTGGCAGGACTAATGAAGCAGAAGAAGAATAGAGCATGAGTAAAAAACGTATTTCAGAAGTTAAAAAAGAGATTTCCACCCTTTTCGGCCTGGATGTCGATTATCCCGAGATTGCAAGTATGTGTCGCAAATTGGGGATTGAGTTTAAAGAAGATTCTAAATTTGGTATTCACTACAATGCTGTAGTTGATGGCAGTGTCGCCCGGCAATTGGTGACAGGTTTTAAAAATGACAAATCGGCAGCCTTGCCATCTCAGGCTGCACCGACAACCCCTGCTGCTCAAACGGCTTCTGCACCCACTCCTGCTGTAGACAACACCCCCGCTCGTCCTGCCGCTTCTTCTGCTTCTCCCCCCAGAGAGCCTCAGCCACAGGCCAGCTCTCGTCCACATCAGTCTGCTTCACCTCCTGCGGATGTGACTCAGAATTCAAGCCGCCCCCCTCAAAGCCAAGGTGGTGGTCGCTTTGTGCCTTCACAGCCCTATCAGAATCAAGGTGGCGGCGGCCGTTTTGTGCCCTCTCAGCCCTCTCAGAACCAGGGTGGCGGTGGTCGTTTTGTGCCCTCTCAGCCCTCTCAGAACCAGGGTGGCGGTGGCCGCTTTGTGCCCTCTCAGCCCTCCCCGAACCAAGGTGGCGGCGGCCGTTTTACCCCAACACCGCCTTCTCAGAACCAAGGTGGTGGTGGCCGTTTTACCCCAACACCGCCTTCTCAGAACCAAGGTGGCGGTGGCCGTTTTGCTCCATCTCCCCCCTCTCAAGGGCCCGGTGGTGGTTTCAGAGGCCAGCCTTCTTCACATAACCGTCCCGGCAATTATAACCGTGGAGGCGGCGGAGGAAACTCCCCCGGTCAATCTTCTCCCCCACGCAAAAGCAAAACCCAAATGCGTCAGGAAAAGCGCCGTGAAAAGCAGCAATTCCAGGAACGTGTCGAGTTGGCTATTCCCCAGGAGAAAAAAGTGGAGTTGCATCACAATATCACCGTCAGCCAATTGGCTGAGAAAATGGGGATTGGTGCCTCTGAGGTGATTAAAGCCCTGTTTATGAAAGGTGTGATGACCACGATCAATCACATTCTGGAGCTGGAAACCGCTGAAATGGTGGCCCATGAACTGGGGTATGAAGTGATCATGCCTTCCGCCACGGAAGCACCTAAAGAGGCCCGCCTCCACGTGCGCCCTGCTCCGGCACCTGCCAACGAAGATCCCGCCAAACTCAAGCCCCGCCCCCCGATTGTCACGATCATGGGCCACGTTGACCACGGTAAAACTTCGTTATTGGACTATATTCGTAAGACCAAAGTAACCGACGCCGAAGTCGGTGGGATTACCCAGCGCATTGGGGCCTATTTGGTTCATGTCGATGAGAAGCCCATCGTCTTTTTAGACACCCCTGGTCACGAAGCCTTTACTGCGATGCGTGCCCGTGGTGCCCATGTAACGGACATGGCAATTCTCGTTGTGGCCGCTGATGACGGCATCATGCCCCAGACCATTGAGGCGATCAACCATGCCCGCGCCGCCAAGGTGCAAATCATCGTGGCGATCAATAAAATGGACAAACCCGGTGCCGATCCAGAACGGGTCAAACAACAGCTGACCGAATATGCCCTGGTTCCCGAAGAATGGGGTGGCGATACCGTGATTGTACCCGTTTCTGCCAAGAGTGGAGATGGGGTTGACGATCTGCTTGAGATGATTCTCTTGGTCGCTGAACTGATGGAACTCAAAGCGAATCCCGACAAACCAGCTACAGGTATCGTGATTGAGTCCAAACTCGACAAAGGCCGCGGTGCGGTTGGTACGGTTTTGATTCAGGGCGGCACCCTGCGGGCCGGTGACTCGTTTGTGGTCGGTTCCGTTGCGGGTAAAGTCCGTGCCATGACCAATGAGCGCGGCAAACACCTCAAAAAAGCCGGCCCCTCAATTCCGGTGGAGATCCTGGGCTTTCAGGATGTGCCCGAAGCGGGCACCCAATTCCAGGTTGTGAAAAACGAAAAAATTGCCAAAGCTTTGGCCGAGGAATACGCCGAAAAGCAGGAGATCGAATCCCGCAGTCGCCGTATCAGCCTCTCCAATCTCTATGAAAATGTCAAAGAGGGCAAAATTAAAGAGTTGAATGTGGTGCTCAAAGCAGATATTCACGGTTCTGTGGATGCGATCAAACAATCGCTGGAACGTCTCTCCGATGAGCGCATTCAGCTCCAGATCATCCACAACGCCACCGGTGAAATTTCTGAATACGACATCATGTTGGCCTCTGCCTCGAATGCATTGGTTTTGGGCTTTAACGTCAAAGCGGATAATAACGCCAAACGCGTGGCCGAGCGCGAGCAAATTGAAATTCGCTATTACGATATCATCTATAAATTGATTGAAGATATCGAAAAGGCCATGGAAGGTCTGCTTGAGCCCGAAATGATTGAAAACACCACGGGTGAAGCTGAAGTGCGTGCGGTCTTTAAGGTCGGCAAACAGGCTACAGCAATTGCCGGCAGTTACATGAAAGACGGCAAATGCGAACGCAGCTCCCGCGTACGTGTCTGGCGCAAAGAAGAAGTGGTGTTTACAGGTAAAATCTCTTCGCTCAAACGTTTTAAAGACGATGTCAAAGAAGTGGCCTCTGGTTACGAATTTGGCGTGGGTGTGCAAAACTACAATGAATTAGAAGTCGGCGACCGTCTGGAATTCTTCCAGGTTGTGGCCCGCCACGAAATTTCCAAGGCCTGAGACTTTTTGCCGCTATGAAACGTCTGCTTTGGCTCGGCCTGCTTTGGGCAGGTCTGAGCCTGCCTGCGAATGCCTATCAGGTCTATATTTCTCAGCAAAATGTTTTGGTCAGACCGGGGCCGGATTTGGGCAGTGGCAGTTTGGCACGCGTTTCTCAGGTGCTTTTGCCGCTGCAAAGTCTCGGTTATGGTTCAGATGGGGAACTCTGGTGCCAGATTCGGCTTCAGAGCAAACAAAGTGGTTGGGTTCAAGCCCGCTATCTCGATCCGGTGCTCAACAAAAATCTGCCTCTGCGTCTGGCTGAGTTGCCGGGCCCACTGCTTTTTCACTATGCCCAACGTCAGATTGGCTTTGCCAATTTGACCGATCCAGGCTTTAAACAGGCTCTGCAGAGGAATCTGGTCTTGTTTGAACTGTCGAGTATAAAACAGCGTTGGGACTATTTGCGCAGCCGCCACGACTTTTTAGACATCTCTCGGCGGGTGGGAGTCAAAATTGACAAACGCGAATTTCAAACCCTCGAAAACGAGATGAAAACCCTCGAAAAGCTCTTTCAGCGTTTGGCCAGTCAGGTTTTATAAACGCCATGCACGAGGCCGAGATCATTTCCCTGGCCCGTCAATTCTCCCGTTTTCACCCCCAAATGGGTTTGGGGATTGGTGATGATGCCGCTGTTCTGAGCGCTCCAGCAACAGACTCTCTGCTTTGGACCACCGATTTATTGATTGAAAATGTGCATTTTCGCAGAGCCTATTTTTCCCCTGCCGATCTCGCCCACAAAGCGCTTGCGGTCAATCTAAGTGATATTGCGGCCATGGCAGGTCGTCCCTTGGCCTTTACACTTGGCTTGGCATTGCCCAGTAGTTATGATGATGCCTGGATTCGGGCCTTTTTTGCCGGTTTGCGTTTGGCCGCTGAGCGCTGGCAGGTCGATTTAATCGGCGGAGACACCACCCGTTCTGAAGCGGGTCTGGTGATTGCGATCAGCCTATTGGGGCAGACGACGTTGCCCCGTCTGCAAAGCAGTGCCAGAGCGGGCGATCTGATTCTGGCCTGCGGTGATTTTGGGGCTGCGGCGGCGGGTCTCTTTTGTTTGGAGCAGGCTTTGCCTGGTTTTGAGACCCTCAAGCAAAAGCAACTCAGGCCCGAACCTTTGCTCGAAAGGGCTTTAGGCCTCTCAAGGCTTCTCGGTTCTGAGCGCTTTTCGCTGACCGATGCCAGTGATGGTTTGGGACGCTCGCTGCAATTGTTATGTGGCCAAGAGCTGGGCTGTGAATTGGCGCTTGAGCAGGTGCCTGTTTTGCCTGAGGTTTGGGATTTGGCAAAGGCCCAAGGCCAAGATCCCTGGGAATGGATCATTCACGGTGGGGAAGATTATGCTCTGCTGGCCAGTTTGGCGCCGGAATGGGCGGTGCAAGCTGAATTGCTGGACTGGCGGGTGATCGGTCAAATCACCCAGGCCCCACCGCTGCGCTTAAACCGGCCTGGACATCTGCCGCTGGAATTAAACCAACCCGCCGGTTTCCAACATTTTGGCCATGCTGTTTAAACCTATGAAAAACTTTGCAAGGGGACTTGAAATTTAGATTAAATGATGTTAAATTATAATTAAGAGATTGTTAAAGAAAGGCCAAAACGCATGCAGACTTCCCAAACCGTCTACCTTCGTAAATCCACCCATCCCACAGGAATGCTGCGTTCCAGCCCAATTGATCAAATTCTCTTCTTTGTCCGCCGCTTTATTCAAAATGTGGATTGGGTCTATGACCTGCTCTCTTTGACCGACAAACTGATCCACCAAAATGCCGATTTTAGCAAATTCGAACGCCTGATTATCGAAGACTATTTGCATATGAATCTGCGTCAGACCCGCCAAGGTCCTGTGCTCTTTGACCGCTTTGGTACCCCTCTCGATATTACCGATCTGATGGTCTTGCGCGATGAGGTGATTGAATTGGCCGACAAACACGCCCTTTATCTCTTTCACAATCCCCGCAAGCATCCTTTGAGCAGAGCGTTTAAGCAAGTTTTGGCCAAAGATGACTATGATCAACTCAACGAGGAAGCGCACGCCCTCCTCCGCGAAGCCTATCTGACAGTCAAAAACGGTCAGATTTATACCCTCCGCGGCCGGTTGCTGGGCACCCCTTCCTGGACCCAACGCTGGATGTGGAAGTTAATCAGCTAATGCAAAATACACCCAATCTGCCTTCGCCCACCCCGGGCTTACTTGCTCCTGGTCAATTGTGGGCCAAAAAGCCTGCTGCTCCGGCACCGACACAGCCTGTGCCAGCTGTGCCGGCACCTCCCCAGCCAGTGCCGTTAACGTTGGGCAGTCCCGATCAACTTCGTCAGCAGATGCAAAATGGCGCAGCCAAACCCCCGGTTGCGCCTTTGCCTATTTTTCAACCCCCCAGTACAGATTTTAAAGGCCAATTGGGCCAAATTCAGAGCCTGATGCAAAAGGCCGATCAACAGGCCTTGGCGCCGTATGGCGTGGTTGTGCAAAGCAATGCCCAGGGTCAGATCAGCGGTTATTTACTCAACGGTCGCCCAGCCACAGCAGAACAGGTTCAGCAACATCTCTTGCCGCTCTCATCCCGTTTGCACAAAGAGTTGCAGCAGACCAAAACCATGGTGGATCAAGAGTACTCCCAGTTTATTACCCGTTCCCAGGCCCAATTGGCGCAAATGACCCCCGTGGAGCAAAACGCTGTCAAGATTCAGTTGCAGGCCGTTCAGTCTATTTATCAGGGATTTGTCAATCGCTTGAACCAGGTGGATAATTTGATCAAATGATGTTTAACAGTCGCTTGAAGACCCAGCCCCTTGACCCTGCTGCTTTGCAAGGGCTCGAAGCCAATCCCACGCCTGCGCGCTCACCTGTTCAGGCCACAGCTCCCCTGTCGCCTCTGCGCATGCCAGAAATGCGCTCAGATAGCTTGGCGACCGCGTCACCACCCAGCGGCGTTCCCGCTCAGGCTGTTTCCCTCAGTACAGCCGCTGCACCCCCTGCTGCTTTGTCGAGCGAAGAGGCCCAATTGTTGCTCGGCATCAGTGAAAAACTGGGCGATTTGTATAAAGCGAATCGCAGTCAATTTAATTTGGCCATGCAAGCCCTGGAAAAAGTGTCAGGCGGTGGTCAGGTGGATTTTTCCCGGATTACGCCCCAGCAGCAGCAACTTTTGGCCTCTTTGGGTCTCACCTCTCAAAATACGGCCACTGTTTATCAGCAGCTTTATCAATTGCTCTTGCCCAGCATGCAAACCCAGACCAGCAACGCATTCCAAACGGTTCAGTCTTCGGTCACAAGTTTCCTCTCCAATGTCGATCTGCGCCAGCAGACCTTTTCCAATATCGAATCCCAGGCCCGAGACCTTTCGCGTGTTCAGGGCGTGGTTTCGACCCTCTCTGCTGGTAGCATCAATGATTTGCTTGCAGATCAAACGGCAGGGGTCTACGACCTCTCAGTTAGCAAAATTACCGGTCAGAATTTTAATTTAAAATCGGGTATGGACTATACCCTGGGCCATTTTGTTGTGCTCTCACAAGAGTCGCCCACCACCTTGCAAAGTGTCGAAGGCATTTTACAAAAAGTCCAAAGTGATCAGGCTGTGAGCCCTCAAGAGCGCTCGCTCTTGAATAAATATGGTTTGAATGTCAATACCCAAAACAAATTGGAAACCATTGAGCGCAAACCGCTGAGTCTGCAAGAAGTGCAACAGCTCGAATCCGTGGTCTTCAGTATGAAAGACCCCTCTGAAGGTTATCAAAAGGTCTTGTCTGCCAGTGCTGACGTGATTCGGCAGTCGAAAAAGCTCGAAGAACTGGGTGAACGTGCCAGTTTTGAGATCGTTGAAGTGCAGAAAGCCACCGTCGAAGTCGTGGCTCAGAACCAAAACCTGCAACAGACCCATCAGACCACCAACCAATTAAATGCCAAAATTCAAACCGCTCAGAGCCAAGCCCAACAATTGCAAACGGCTGTTCAAGCTGCTCCCAGCTTGGCGGCAGCGAACCCCTCTGCCACCCTTGATGTCAGTCCCTTGCTCTTGGCGCAGTGGAATATCAGCGTGCAAAACGGGCCCGAGGGTCAGCGCTTTTTTATCCAGGGTCGTGAGGTATCTCAACTTGAAGTGACCCAGCATTTGGGTTCCTTGCTCAAACAGCAGCAGCTCTTTATTCAACAAATGGCAAGTGATTTGGCGCGCAGCAAAAGTGAGGCCCTCAAAGCCACAGCCACTTTGGCACAGTCCACCCAAAAACTCGAAACCAAAACCGAGCAACTGGAACAGACCCGTGCCGAGATCAAGGTTGAAACCATTAAATTACAAGAATTAGAATTGACCCGTTTGGAAGTGGTCAAACAGGCAGAGCCCCTGCTCAAACCCGAAGAGCGCAAGATGGTTCAAGAGGTGCTCAATCCCTTTGTTGAGAAAACGGTCGTCAGTGTTCAAACCCGGATTGAAAAACTCGATCAAGAAATTGAACAGACGGTGACCCAAGCCAAAGCCGCGATTGTTGAGTCAAAAGCTTTGCAAGAAGGGGTTTTGCGGGATTCCCGTCGCTGGGAAAAAACCCTGGCTCAGGCCGAAGACCTTGATAAATCAATTGGGGAGACGCTGGCCAAAATCCCTGCTGGCCCAGAAAAAACACCCAATACAGCGGGTGAGTCCGAGAAGACAGAATCCTTGCTACAGGCTGAAAAATCCAAATCAGCTCAGTTTGATGCCGCTCCCAAAAATGCAGAAGAAGCGGCCGCTCGCCAGGAGCGTGAAGAATTGGCCAAACTGCACGAAAATATCGAGCACGACAACTTGGAACGCGAGCGTTTAGAAGAGGCCCAGGAACAGGCCCGCGAACTGACCCGTCACAATCAAAAACGGGCAGAGTTAGACAAAGCCTTCTTTAAACGAGAAATCGAACAATTGCGCGACAAAGAATAGGTTGAAGACTCGGTTTTGGGCCTGTCTCTGCACCTGATTGAGGCTATTTTCCGCTGTTGTGTTGGTTCCAACTTAAGGCCTGAAAGGCATTTAATTGTCCCCAGCCTGTGCTTTGGTCAAAGCCCCCTGTCTGCTGCCGATTGCCTTTGATATCATCGGCACTGACCATCAACCGGGCCCGCACTTGAGCAGGTGTGAGTTGGGGCTCTTTGGCCAATAAGAGTGCAACTGTGCCAGTGACATGGGGAGCCGCCATCGATGTTCCTGAGGTAGCTGCCTGTCCGAGTGTGCGAATACGCCCCTGATAAGATTCAAAGGTGCGGTAAGTGGGCCACGATGAAAGAATTTGCTGGCCGGCATTGCGCCGGGCCCCCCCGCCGCCGGGGGCCACCAATTCAATTTCTGGTCCCCCATTGGAATAGTCGGCCACATTGTTTTTGTCGTTGACGGCCCCCACGGCAATCAGGCCCTCATAAAAAGCGGGAGCGGAGATCCGGGCGATGGTATTTACGCTGCGTTGACTTTCGTTGCCCGTGGCACCGATGACCACAATGCCTTGATTGAGTACCAATTGAATGATGTCTTGCAGGGCTTTTGAGCCCGGTGGGTTGCGTTCGTTGACTGTGCCAATACTCAGATTGATGACCTTGGCCCCTTTCTCAAGGGCCCGTTGAAAAGCCTGGGTTAAGACCAGGGCATTGGTGGCCCCAGCCATATTGGTGGCTTTGATCGGCAAAATTTTGACCGGGCCACCTGCCTGAGCCTGATTCGCGACCATGTGAATAATTCCTGCAATATGGGTGCCATGTCCGTTGCCATCCCGCCCGCCATAATTTTCCTCAAAAGTGCTGTCACTTTTGCTGCGCAAAATGTCTTTGCCCACCACATCATTCCAAACATCTTCCAGGGGCAGCAATTGGGGTTTGAGCAAAGGGTGGTCGGGATCCACCCCTGAGTCGATGACCGCTACGGTCAGTGGGGTGGGTTTATCGACGATTTTCCAGGCAGCGGGGATATTTGCCTGTTTGAGATTCCACATTTCTGCCAGCGGTGGCAGGCTGCTGGGATCGACTTGGCTGATTTGAAAACCCGCACGGGGATCTGTCTCGAGTTCGGTAGACAGCTGCTCCAGCGCAAAGCTTTGATTGGCTTCGGCATAAAGAACACGGGGATCCTGCCTGAGTTTATTGAGCTGCAGTTCCGCTGCCGCTGCACTTTTCAGGTCTTGGCTGTAAAGTCTAAGTTCGGGATTGATCAGCGTGAGTGGTCCAAGATCCGTGCTGGGATTTGTTTTGAGACGTAGCAAAATTTGGCTTTGAGGCTGACCAGAATTGGCATTTGTGACCAAATTAGGGGGAACCACAGCATTCCCTCTTGCTGTAAGTGGCATTTGGCAAGCTGTTAGCAGTGTGAGTAAACCCGCTGAAACGAAGAGGCGGAAGGGGGCCAATGGGTATTTTGCCAAAAGGTATTTCACTGTGTACTCCACAAGTTCGATTCATTTATTGTAAAGCCTGTTCTGACTTGAAAAAAAGCGATTATTGAACTCATGGGGCAGAGGCTTGAGAGATTTGAGCAAAACTTATCCTACTCTTAATCGCGTAGACGCTAGAAGTGGGCCATTTTGGGGGATAATGAGATTAAGCAATGTTATCCAAGGAGCCTCATCCCCATGGTCCAGCAAGGTCTGCAACCCCTGAACACCCTTTTGCAAACCGCTCCTCCTCAGACCTATCAAGCTGTTCCCGCTCAGACGCCGACCCTTGTTCCCATTCCCGCCCCCGCTCAGGCCTACTCCCCCGATCAGACCCAGTGGAACCAAGTCTCTGCCCAAGGTATTCCTGCAACCTATGCCCCA
Source organism: Candidatus Blackallbacteria bacterium (assembly GCA_051715345.1). Classification (GTDB taxonomy): domain Bacteria; phylum Cyanobacteriota; class Sericytochromatia; order UBA7694; family UBA7694. The sequence goes on along the minus strand of JBPXJQ010000014.1, from coordinate 85,107 downwards.
CAACCCCAGGCGTTACAATACCAACAGCCCCAACCTGCGGTTCAGTATCAGCCACCCGCTCCCCCCGTACAATACCAAGATCCCAATGCGACTTATTACGCCCAGCAGCAACAAATTCAAGCTCAGCAAGCGGCCCCGCCCGTACAATACCAAGATCCCAATGCGGCTTATTATGCCCAGCAGCAAGTTCAATACCAACAACAGCCTGTTCAGTATCAACAGCCAGCGGCTTATCCCAGCTACGCTGTGACCCAAGAGCCCGTTGAGTACAAAAAAGGCGGCTTTCCGCTCTCTCACACTCTCGGTGGTGCGGCACTCGGCGCAGTGATTGGTTCGCGTTGGAAAAGTAAGCCCATTTTGGGCGCCGTCATTGGTGGTGCCATTGGCCTGACCATCGGAACGATTTCGCAAAATTAACCATGCCTGTTTTCCTGCGCGATTCCCGCAGTGAGGATCCCGCTTTCTGGGAGGCCTACGGTGAGGGACGTGCAGAGTTGGAACGTGTGCGCCAGCGCGGCGATGCCCAGATCCTTTTGCGTATGTTGGGTTCTTTGGGTACCTATGCCCGCCTTTTGCAACGGTATGCCGAATCCGTGGAATTGCTCCAAGAGGCTTTGAGCCTTTCTCAATCCCTGCATTTGCCTGCCTTTGAAGCGGCCAATCTGATTCGCTTGGGCACTGCGTACCAATATGCCGGGCAAGACCAAGCCGCAGAACATTATTTTCACGAAGCTTTGAAGTTGACGGAACGTCCCGAAGCCTCAGCCTATCGCGATTTTGCCTGGCAGCACTTGGGCAAACTTTTGGCTGAACAGGGGCTTTTTAACGAAGCGCAGGGCTGTTTTCTGGCTGCGCTGCAATTGCGCCAAGACAAAGGGGATGCAGACCTTTTGGCTTCAACTCAGGCAGCACTGGCCGCTCTGTCTGCACTGATGGCCGTTGGGCGCACAGATTTGGATGTCTATTAGAAGATAACCGTTCTGAAGCAACTGTCTGCTGTTATACTGTGGGCACATCCATCACAGGAGCCCTCTGCAAATGAAAAGTACTCTTTTACCTCTTTTGATCAGTCTTTTGGCATTGGCCGCTGCTTGCAGTCCCGCTGAGAACAAAACCGAAAATTCCGGGGACCTCAAAACCCAATCACAAAATGGCAACAGCAGCGATCACGGCGGTGAACATACTTCCAGCACCGAATCCAAAGCGACTGAAGATAAACCCAAAGGCAAAATTATGTTTGTCTCTCCCCAGGCCGGAGCCAAAGTGAAATCTCCAGTCAAAGTGGAGATGGGTTTGGAAGGCATGACAGTCTTGCCTGCCGGAGAAATGAAAGAAAACAGCGGCCACCACCATTTGATTATTGATGGCCAACCCATTCCCACAGGAGACGTGGTGCCCAAAGACGATACCCACATTCATTTTGGCAAAGGTCAGACCAGTACCGAAGTCTCGCTCAAACCTGGCAAACACACCCTCACACTTCAATTTGCCGATGGGGCACACAAATCGTATGGTCCGGATTTGAGTACCACTATCAATATTGAAGTGGAATAGCTCTTAAACGCTCCCGGCGGTTTTCTTCACCCATGTGTGAGCAGCCGGGGCCCCCAGAGCAGAATCCCAATCAGGACAGCAAAGAGCGAGGCTACCAAAACCGCTCCAGCGGCCACGTCTTTGGCTATTTTAACCTGGGGATGAATCTCAGGGGCGAGATGGTCGAGCGTGGCTTCCAGAGCCGTGTTGACCATCTCAGCCATCCAGACCAAGGCGAAGGTCAGCAGCAGCAGGATCCATTCCAGGCGGCTCAGCCCCAACCAATAGCTCAGGCCAGAGGCCAAGAGTGTGGCGAGCAGATGCACCTGCATATTGCGCTGGGTCTGAAGGGCGTAATACAGACCCGAGCCAGCCCATTTAAAGCCTTTGAAAAAGGCCGACAACCAGGCTCTCATGTCCAAAAAAGGGATTTCACGGGGCTAAAAGCTAAATCCGAGGCTCACCATGCCACCGACATTGGGTTTGCCCCGGCTCAGATCAACAGTGCTGGTGACCCCCAATTGCCAATTGCCCTCGCGGTAGTTGAAGCCCGCATAAGCACCGTATTTATTCGGTTCTGAGAGCGGTACAGTGGCGGGAGCCAGTCCGGCGGGATTGACATAGCCCCCCGCCATCACGTCCAGGCGGGAATTGTCGCCGTGGCGACGGTAGGTTACACCTGCAATCGCCGTGGTGGGAAGCGAGAAGTTCTTGGGCAAGGGGACACCTGCCAGGGTGGTTTGGCCTTGGGTTTGGTCAATGCTTAAATAGGAGCCGGGCACCAGCCCTGCATGAACGCCATAGGTACTCTGGGTGCCAGCGCCATTGGTGTGTTTCCAGCCCAATTCGGTGACAATGCCGGTGGCACCGTCGTTCAGGCCCTTGCCGGCTTGGCTGGCTGCAAAGGGGTTGGGATCAAAGGGCTGTTGGGTCATGGCCATTGGGCGCGGGAAGAGCAAGGTCAGCCCTGCGTGGGGGCCATTTTTAAACGGGGTTTGCAAACGCACAACCCCATCGAGTTCGACCTGCACGCCTTTGACAATTTCAAAGCCATCGGAAGACAGGGCGCGGCTCAAGGTGCTCATCATGCGCTGGGGATCGTATTGCTGATAGCGGGCCACAAATTCTATTGCGTTGCCTTTCATTTCGAGCGGGCCAGCAGAAATGCTGACTTTGCCCCGACCGCTGGGATCGCCAAAATAGACATGGGCGCGGTTGGTCTCGATCGTGGCCAAGGCTTTGAGTTCGTGTACATTGTCGAGTTTAACCGCAATCGGAATGCCGTTGTAGGTGGTGTGAATCTCTGCGGTCAGGCGCGAGCTGTCGGAGGTCGGAACAAGGTGAATGGCTGCGCCCTGGGCCAGACCGGAAATGCCCGTGGCCCGCACCAAGAAACCTTCCATCTCTTTGATATTCACGTCAATTTTTTGGCCACCCACTTCGGCATGGACATTGACGCCTTTGATCTCATCGATGATCAAATTGCCGTTTTTGGAATCCAAACTGACTTGGGCCGTGCCGCCCTGGACCTGGATCTTGGCGTCTTTGGTGACGGCATTGACGTTCAGGCCCTCGCCCCGGAAGGTATAGAGCCCTTTTCCGTCTTGGCTGAAGCTGAGTTTTTGTCCGCCGCCGAGGCTGACATTGAGATCGTCTTTGCTGAGTTTGATCTCGCCACCCTGGGGTATTTGCAAGAAAGCCTCACGCAAAAAGGTGCCATCGTCGGACATTTGGACATTCAAACGCACGCGATCGCCATTTTGGGTGCGTACCATCAGGTTCATGCCTGAGACCAAGGCGTCGGCTTTGCCAATTTGCAAATCGGCAGAGGCCAAAGTGCCTGTGGGCGTTTTGTTGATCAGCAGATCAACATTTTCGACTTTGACATTGAGTTCTTGTTCGAGATTTTTGACCACGGTGGCTGAGTCCAAATGCAGACTGGTCAAGCGGTCATTGTCGACGAGTTTGCCACCGATCACTTCTGCCGTCAGCCCCTCTTTGGGTACAGCGAGATTGAGCTTGTTGAAAGAGGCTTTGAGTTCGTTGCCCTCTTGGGTATAGCTGGCCTGCAAATTGTCGAGGGCTGCGTTGAGATCGGGATTGCTGTAGGTATTGTGACCTGGCAGGTGCAGGTTCATGGCCGAGATACTGCCATCGGCGCCGGTTTCGAGGTTGAGGGTACGCACCTCGGGCAATTGCAGATTGTGGCCCTGGGTATCGAGTTTGATCTGGTTGCCGTTGAAATTAAACGCCTGGCCGCCATCGGCCTTTTGGGTCAAATCAGCGGCAAAATTGCCCATCGAAAAATTTAAAGGCTGGTTTTGGCCGGTGGTGCCTGTAAAATCGACGGATTCACCTGTAAAGCGAATATTCTCAAGCAGGCCATCTGCGCCATATTTGGCATTGAGCTGCGCACCATTGAGATCGAGTTGGCCTTTGTCGCCGGCGTATTGGAATTTTTCGACCCCGGCCTGAATCTGGCTGAGTTGGCCGTTTTCGCCGTATTGCAATTGCAAGTTCGCGCCTTTGGCCAGGTCAATTTTGCCAAAATCTCCGGCATAACTGCCCTGGGTAATCGACGCGCTGGCCTGGGAGAGCGTGCCATTGGCGCCATAAGCCAAATCGAGTTGGGCACCACTGAGGTCGAGGCGGGTATTGTTCTGGAGCAGGCTGAGTTGATCTGAGTGCGCACTGACGCCTGCCAATTGACCGGCATCGGTGTATTTGAGCCCCACCGAGGTTGTGCCAGTGGTATTCAGCGTGCCCCAATCGCCCTGCAGACGCAGGTTGTCGGTTGAGCCAGAGATCTGGCTGATCAGACCATTTTCGTGGGTATCGAGTTTGATAGTGGTATTTTCAGCATGGGCCGTGAGGCCCTGTGCCACCACGTCAATCTGGGCACTGTGGGCCTGGAGTGAGGCCAATTCACCGTTTTCACGGTAGAGGGCATTGAGGCGGGTCTGGCCCTGGGTATTAACTTGGCCCAAACTGCCCGTGTAGTTGATATTCCCGGCCTGGGCATTGGCGCTCTGCAGCAGACCATTGGGACCATAATTGAGCTGGGCACCCAAACCTTGGACATCGAGTTTGTCACCGTTTTGGCCCTGCCATTTGAGCTGGCCGACACTGGCCCCAGCCTGTTGCAACAGGCCATTTTCGCCGTATTTGAGCTGAACCTGAGCCTGGGAGGCATCCAATTGGCCCTGGCCGGGAATCTGACCTTTGAGGGTGTCAATTTTGCCTGTGACCTGTTGCAATTGGCCATTGGGGCCATAATTGAGAGCTACCTTGCCGCCGGTCAGGTCAAACTGGCCTTGGCTGCCCTGGTAACTCAGGGCCTGGGTTTGGGCCGAGGCCATGAGCAATTGGCCATTTTGACCGTAATTGAGGTTCAGGCTGCTCTGGCCCTGGGTTTGAATCAGGCCAGAAGCCCCCTGATAACTCAAATTGCCTGCGCTCAGGTTGGCATTTTGCAGCAGGCCATTTTCACCATAATTCAATTGGCCCTGTAATTGTTCTACTTTCAGTGAATCGGTGCCAGACTGCCAGTCGAGTTTGTCGGCTCCGCCTTGGATCTGTTGCAGGCTGCCATCGGGGCGATACGTCACGCCTGCCTGGGCTTTATCGAGCTGCAGGGTCTGACCTGCTTGTTGCAAGAAAACCTGACCGCTGCTGGCATTGACGCTGCCCAATTGGCCATTGGGGTGATACTGCGCATTGAGTTGGGTGTCTGTGGCTTTGAGCAGTTCGCCATTGGCCCCTTGCCACTCCAGTTGACCGGCCTGGGCCGCCACGCTGCTGAGCTGGCCGTTTTCTCCCCACAGGGCCTGAACTTGGGTTTGGCTGGCAGTCAGGCTTTGGCCCTGCCCTTGGTAGTTTAAACTCTCGATTTTGCCATTTAACGCCTGCAATTGCCCATTGGGGCCGTAGTTCATATTCAGACCAACGCCGCTGGCGTCGAGGCCCTGCTCGGGGTCTTGCCAATGCAAATGCCCGACCTGGGCGCCGACTTGGCTGAGACTGCCATCGGGATTGTATTTGACGGCCAATTGCCCATTGCTTAACTGGCCGAGTTGGTCGCCATTGGCATAATTCACGTTTTGCGATTGGGCCGAAAATTCGCGGATGTGCCCTTCTGCATCGCGTTCCATTTTGAGGGTGCTCAGGCCCTGGGTGCTGACCGACTGGTTGCCCTGTTGCCAAGACGCATTTTCAGCGGCGATGATTACACCGGATGTGCCATCGGCGCGGTTGATCAGATCAAAGGAGCCCTGGGCCGCTTGAATTCGGCTATCGCCACTTTGCACAGCCACGTTTTCACCGCCAAAGCGCAAAAGCCCTTGGCCGGTGTTTTCGTTATTGCTCATCTGAAAACCCATGCGATCGGCAGTGATCAGGGTTTGACCATTGTCAAACTTCAGGTTTTCGCCACCCCCGCGAAAGTCTTCGATGCCGTCTTTTTCACTCTGCCAGAGCCCGATATTCTGCCCTGAGAGGGTATTGTCTCCCTGTTGGTAGAGCAGGCGATCGGTGGCCAATTGAAAGGCCTCGGGGGTTTGGATCATGCGCGCATTGTCGAGCTGGATCTGGCCTGAATCGTTGTTGACGGTGACCTGTTGGGCCTGAATCAAACTGCTGCGTTCATTGCGGTTGATCTGAGCTGTGACGTTTTGCAACAGGGTTTGCTGGCCGGGTTCGTTTACGGCCAAAGAAGCCATTTTCAGCCGGTCGAGCCCGTTGCCGAGTTGAATCGAAGCCTGGTTTGCTGCAACCTGGGTGCCCCCTGTTTGCATATAAAAGCCAGGGGCTTGAATACTGTAAGCACCTGTGCGGCGGTCTTGGCTCAGACGCGAACCGGCGGGCAAGACAAACGAATCTCCGCCTTTGTTATAGACCAGCGGGACAGGCATGGTCACCGGGAACCACAGGGGTGGGAGTTTGCTCTGCACCCCACTCATGCCCCGGCTGTAAAGATCGACCACATTCGACAATCCCCCACCGATATTCGGCGGTCCGGCCTGAACGCCTTGAAAGGCCAGATCCACCAATTGGGTGATCGGTTTGGGCAGGCTGATCTGTTGTCCCTGTTTGGCGATTTCGGTCAATTGCCTTGCGGCGGCTTGCATTTGGGTATTGAGCTGGCCTGCGGCCTGAGATGAGCCTTTTTGCAGGCTCTCACTCAATTGTTGGGTCAAAGCTTGAATTTGGGCGGCAGAGGTGGCGTCCAGGCTGCTGGCAGAACGATTGAGATCTGCCAAGGACTTTTGCAGGCCGGGCAGATCCAATGGGTCTTGACTGGCCAGGTCTTTGAGTTGCTGGCCCAAATCGCTGATCTGGGTTGCTGAGGTTTGCTCACGCAGTTTGCGTACATTCTCAGCGATCTGGCCAGGGTTCGCTTTGGAAATGGCGTCGGTCAAACTGGAGAGGTCGTTTAACAGATCGGGGGGCAGATCGCGGGTCGAGGCCAAAAGGCCATCTACGGTTTCTACGGCTCCTTTGATGATGCCGAGATCTTCTTCGGGATGATTGACGAAAAGCGGGGTTTCGGGTCCTTTGGGCGCCAGGATTTCTAAATTGCGTCGCAGCAGTTCATCGCGCAGGCTAAACAAGAGCAGGGTCTGTGCATCAAGCTTTTTCGGACTGTGTTTGGCCCTTTCGAGATCTCTGAGCAATTCCTGGGATTCTGTTAAAAGAGTCTCCTGGCCTGGTTGAGCAGTCTGGGTCAATGTGAGCCCTGGCAAATTGCCCCGGCGTTCGACGTTTAAGCCCAGACTCGCTCCAGACTCAGCGATCACACTTGCACTGAGTTGATCGAGCCCGGCTTTGATTGGCGGTTCCATCAAATTGGCCATGCTGAGCTGTTGGGCCAATTGTTTGATCAGACCATGCACTTCTTGGCGCACGGCGGGCTGGCTTATGTCATAAAAGGCCAATTTCTGTTTGAGCTGATCGAGGCTGTGCTGCAATTGCTGTTTGAGCGGGGCAGGCAGGGCATTGCCGTTGAGGGAAAGCCGTTGGCCAATCATGGTCTCAAGGGCCTTGACCGCTTGGGCCGAAGGTGCTTTGGCGGGGGGATCAAAGAGGCCGAGTTGGGCAGACGCGGAGCCTGTGAGAATGGGAGCCTTTAAAGGGCCTGTGGCTGATGCACTGAGTGCTGCGGGCGGGCTATCGGGTGCAGAAAGGGGGGCTGTGGGAGAGGCACTGGTCTGGATCTGCGCCGTTTGGCCTTTCTGCCGCAGTTGGTTGGCAGCCCGGGTGATCAGACCAGGGGTGGGCAGCGGCAATGGGTCTCGGCGCAATTGGGTCATGGTTGAAAGCTCACTTGCAGACAAAATTTCACTTATCTCATTATAGCCCCTTGATGAACAATAATTGCCTGGAATTTTGGTGTAAATTTTGGTGTAAATTTTGGCGCTAGTAAAATCTCTCTTGACCCTCTAAATTGAAAAGATTATTCTATAATCATTACATGTTAATCAGTCAATCCCCAGATCTCGCAGATCTCGCAGATCTCGCAGATCTTGCAGCTCTCAAAGCTAAGAAAGGTTTCCAGTGAGCCAAATTAAACCTTTTTCTCTGACATCACCCCAGCCCCTGATACCCATGGTGCCCCTGATGTGCCCTGTAAAACCACCCGCTCAAGGGCCCCTGAAACCTGAACCTATTTCAATTGAAGAGCTGTCGTTCCCTGCTGTTTCGACTTCATCCCAGGCCATTTTGCCTGCCCAGGGTAAAGCGGAAACGCAGGTGCCACTTTTCTCAGAACAAACCCAAGATATTGTCACTGAGGAAACGAAAAAAACGCTGATCCAGGACGGTGGAAAAGCTGTTCTGGGTAAGTCTGTGTCAGTTGCCAATCGTGCTTTACTCAATTCTTCCTCCCGTTTGGGACAGATCGCAGCACGACGGGCCACCCGTGCGCTCAGTTCATCGGTTCCCATTGTCGGAGCCACAATCTCTGCGGTTGATGCCAAAGGTGACTTTGAACGTGCGAAGCTCGAAGCCAAAACGGGCAATAAATGGGCTGCTTTGGCGTTTAAAACATCGGGCACCCTCAACAGTATCGATGCCAGCCTTGGCGTTGCTTCAGCGGGAACAGCTTTGACGGGAGCCGGTTTAGCTGCGACAGCAGCGATTGAAATGGTGGGCTGGGCTTCAACTGCTGCAGGTTTTGTTTTGGGCGTGGGTGGAGAATACCTCAGCCTGCAAAAACGCTGAAACCATTTGCTTGACGGGTTTACTGACGAGCGCCCCAACAGAGCAGGGCTTCGATCACGTAGTCCTGCTCTTCGTCACTCATTTCTGGGAAAATGGGCAAAGCCAAGGTGGTTTTTGCAGCCAACTCTGAAACGGGCAAATCTCCCTCGCTATAACCCAAATCGGCAAAACAGGCCTGTAAATGCAGCGGTACAGGATAATAGATGGCGTTGCCAATTTTTTGCTCGTTCAGGTAGGCTATCAAACTGTCGCGCTGCTCTGCATTTTGCAGCCGCAAAATGTATTGGTTAAAGACATGTTTAAAGTCTGCAGACACCGGTGCTGGCAGCGTCATTTGTTCAGGCAGCCCAGCTTCATTTAACAGCTGGGTATACCTTGCCGCTTTTGCTTGGCGTTTTTGGGCATAGGTTTCTGTATGGGGTAATTTGACCTGTAAAAGGGCTGCTTGCAAGGCGTCCAATCTGAAATTACCGCCGACATAGTGGTGGTAATACTTGGGCTTGGAGCCATGGGTGCGCAAAATCCGGGCTTTTTCGGCCAAGGTGTCGTCTTGGCTGGTGAGTAATCCACCATCACCAAACCCCCCGAGATTCTTGGAGGGGAAAAACGAAAAACAGCCAAACTCTCCGACTGTGCCCGCATTGTGCCCTTGCCAAGCTGCGCCAATGGCCTGGGCAGCGTCTTCAATCAGAGGCAATTTGTGGCGCTGGGCCAATTCGCGCAGGGGCCCAAGTGGTGCCGTCTGGCCAAAGAGGTGAACGGGAATCAAGGCCTTGGTCTGGGGGGTTATTTTGGCCTCAACCTGGCTTAGATTCAAATTGTAGCTGAACGGATCGCAGTCCACAAAGACGGGTTTGGCACCCAGTCGCCAGATTGCCCCTGCTGTGGCAAAAAAGGTATAACTGGGGCAGATGACCTCGTCGCCGGGGCCAATATCGAGCACCATCAGAGCCAGCAGCAAGGCATCTGAACCAGATGAGACGCCCAGCGCATGTTTTACACCGAGATATTCGGCACATGCGGCTTCAAAGCGGGTCACCTCTGGCCCCATGATATAGCTATTGGCGTGTAAAACCCGCTCAAATGCGGCTTTGAGATCCGCTTCAAGTGGGGCGTGGGTGCGGGCCAGATCGATCAGGGGGACAGAGGTAATACTCATGGGTTTTCCTTGGGGGTTTGCTTGGGATTTTCTTTGCTTTTGAAATAATCATAACTGTATTGGCTCTGGGCCAAGTCTTCAGGCAGAGGGGCTGCTTCGTCGAGGTCCAGACATTTGAGCTGGCCTGGTTTTATTTCCTGGTAGCGGTAGCCACTTTCGGGGCAGGTCATGATTCCGTTATCATCAGCGGTGGGCAGACGCTGTCCGTGCCGGCTCATCCAACCGCTTTGCCGGGCCGGTACCCCCAGCATCAGGGCGTAATCGGGTACATTTTGCGCCACGACCGCGCCAGCCCCAACAAAGGCATAGCGGCCAATTTCAATCCCACAAACGATTGTGGCATTTGCGCCAATGCTGCAGCCCCGTTTGAGCAGGGTGGTTTCATAGAGCTTTTGGCGATTGACCTGGGAGCGGGGATTGGTGACGTTGGTGAGCACACAAGAGGGGCCCAAAAAGACCTCGTCTTCAATGGTTGTGCCTGTGTAGACCGAAACATTGTTTTGAATTTTGACGCGATTGCCCAGCACCACACCCGAGGCAATAAAAACGTTTTGGCCCAAATTGCAGCCTTCGCCAAGCTGGGCCCCAGCCGAGACATGGCAAAAATGCCAAATTTTGGTACCAGCACCAATTTCGCAGGGTTCGTCAATATACGCGGATTCATGGGCAAAATAGGGAAGTGTCATAGGGTTTAGCCTTCCATTGGCAATAAAATCGTCTGACCATGGGTAATCAGCGAACGCTGAGCGGCCTGAAGCACTCTCAATACCTGAAGGCCACTGCGGGCATCGGTCAGGGGAGGAACGCGGGTTTCGAGTGCCGTGAGAAAAGCCTGGCACTCCAGGCGCAGAGGCTCGTCGCTGCTGTATTCAATCGCGTGGCCCTCGCCTTTGATGGGCACGGGGCCCTCTTCGCGCAGGTCAACACGTTGATCATACAGCATCAGGGTCTTGGCCACATCGTCAAAGACAGCCATGCGTTTGCTGCCGACCACCACCAGTTTTTGTTCTTTGAAGGGATTCAGCCAGGAGATAAAAATATGGGCTGAAAGGCCGTTGTCAAAGGCCAATTGGGTCACGGTTACGTCGGCAATATTGCTCTGAATATAACTGCCACCCGTGGCGATCACCTGAAAGGGCAATTCTCCCACCAAGCGCAAAATCACGGCGATATCATGGGGGGCAAACGACCAGAGAATATTTTCTTCGCGGCGGACCTTGCCCAAATTGAGGCGATTGGAATAGAGATATTGGATTTTTCCCAATTGGCCCTCGTCAACCAATTCGCGCAATTTGAGTATGGCCGGATGGTATTCCAAGATATGGCCCACCATCAGGATTTTGCCCTTTTCTTTGGCCAATTTAGCGGCTTTGTTGGCGTCTTCGTAGCGCAGGGCCAGCGGTTTTTCACAGAAGACGTCTTTGCCCGCTGCAAGGGCCTGGAGACAGAGTTCAAAATGGGTCACAGCCGGTGTGGCGATTACCACCGCATGGATCTTCGGATCTGCTAAGACGGATTCAAATTCAGAATAGAGGGGGATTTCGGGAGCGATGTGGCGCGCACTGGTCTGCCCGGCTTCGGTGGGGTCAACAACGGCTCCCAACGCCCCCAATTGGTGGAAATTGCGCACCAGATTTTTGCCCCAATAACCACAGCCCAGGACGGCGACGTTTTGCTTTGCCACAATGTACTCCTCGGAAAGATACTGCTTCATCTTAGCTTTTTTCCCAGTTAGTCCAAAGTACAAACGTGGCAAGCTCAACCTGACTGGCGCAGGTCATTTTACTCGGGAGGAAGCGCCCTATTGTCATCCCGTTTTTGAGGGTTGCAATCTTCTCTGTTATTATAGAAAGACTTTCCCTGCATTCCTTTTGGGCTTGAGCCGATGAGGCCCGAACCAAAAGCCGTGAATCTGATTCAAGTGAGGATGAAACCCATGCGTACAGCTCCGATTTTAAAAACATTAACCCTTGCAGCCCTGACGCTGACCGCCCTGTTGCTGCCCGTTGAAGCCGCCAATCCCGGCGACGTCGTGGGCACCTGGATGACCGAGGGTGGCAAATCCAGGATTAAAATCAGCCAACAGGGCAATAGCCTGACTGGCAAAATGATCTGGCTCAAAGAACCCCTGCGAGATGGCAAGCCCAAATTAGACAAAAACAATGAGTCTCCGGCCCTGCGCAACCGGGCATTAATCGGTCTGACTCTGATCCAGGGCTTTGTCTTTAAAAATGGCCATTGGGAAGAGGGCAAAATCTACAATCCTGAAGATGGCAAAACCTATTCTTGTACCCTCAGTCTCAAAGATGCTTCGACTCTCGAAGTGCGCGGTTATGTTATGAATCCAATTCTGGGCAAAACCCAGATCTGGAAACGAACCAAATAGTGTTTAATTCTCCTTTTCAGGCTCTGGAATGGATGGTGCAGCAACGGCTTTTGCTTTTGATGCCAAACTTTCTCAGTGAAGATCAATGCCAGAGCCTGATTGGCCAAGCCTTGTTGTGCCCTGCTGGGCTCGCTCCTGTTGACGACTATGGCAGCACACCCAGTCCCGTGGCTTTGCGCAAGACCACCCTGTTGGAAACGCCTTCAGCCATCAACCAGCAAATTATTCAGCCATTGGAACAGATTAAACCCCAATTGCAGAGGCATTTTGACTTGGATTTAAATCGCCACGAAATGCCCCAGTTTTTACAGTACCAGGCTGGTGACTATTTTAAGCCTCACACCGATCTTTCCGATGCGCCGATCTACCGTGAGCGCCGTCTAAGCCTGATCCTCTGCCTGAATGATCACCGCCAATACCAAGGCGGGCGCTTGGTTTTTTATCTTAGCAATCCCGATCAACCAGGCCGCTTTTTGGGGGTGCCTGTGCCGCCCCAGAGCGGTCTGCTCATTGCCTTTCGGCCAGAGCTTTTACATGAGGTTGTGGCTGTGACAAGTGGGGAGCGTTATACGGTGGTCACTTGGTTGGCTGATTAGAGAGATTAAACCGACCAGAGGAAGAGAACCATGCCATTCCGTCTTGAACCCCGATTGATTCCCTGCCTGCTCGTTGCAACACCCCTGCTGGCATGTCTTTTAAACAGCTGTGGCCCAGCCCCCAGCTCAAACACCCATTCCGCCCAAACGGCTCTCTCTCAGCCCATCATGGCTCCACCGCTGGCTTTGCTCCCTGCCCTGGATTTCGGTGGCAATTTCCAATTGGGTTTATTGGCGGGTGAAGGGGACTCGGATTTTGCTGACGGCGCAAGCGATAAAGCCCGTTTTAGCTATCCCTGGGATGTGACCCTCAAAGCCAATGGCGAAATTGTGGTCGTGGATCGCTTTAACCACCGGCTGCGCAAACTCACTTCCACAGGAGAGGTCAGCACCCTGGCCGGTGAGCGCGCCCCGGGTCACAAAGACGGGCTGGCCTTAAATTCCCAATTTGACAATCCGGTGGCTGTGGTGAGTGATCTCAAAGGACATCTCTATGTCGCTGACTCTGGCAACCACGTGATTCGCAAAGTCTCAGCCACAGGCGAAGTGAGTACTTTGGCGGGGACTCCTGGCAAAGCCGGTTTTAAAGAGGGTCTTGCCAAGGAGGGGCAGTTCAGCAGTCCAAGTGGGCTGGCCTTGGATCTCCAAGGCAATTTGTATATCGCCGATAGCAACAATAACCGCATTCGCAAACTCAGCGCCGATGGCAAAACCCTCACCACTGTGGCCGGGTCTGCCCAACAGGGGTTTCAAGATGGGGGCGCTTTGGACTCCCGCTTTTTTTCGCCCCGCGATTTGGTCTTCAACAGCCAAGGCGAGTTGTATGTCAGCGATGGCTTTAACCACGCCATTCGCAAGCTCAGCGCCGATGGCAAAACCCTCACGACCGTTGCTGGCAATGGCGAACCCGGCAACCGCGAAGGCAAGGGCCGTGCTGCTCGTTTGAGTGAACCTGTGGGGCTGGCCCTGGATGCAGGAGGCACCTTGTTTATCGCCGATTCAGGCAATAATCAAATCAAAACCCTCAGCCCTAATGGCGAGCTGAAGATCTTGGCCGGCAATGGCGAAGGCCGGTATAAAAATGGCCCGTTGCGGGAGGGCAGTTTGGCCTCGCCGCGTGGAATCACTTTGTATGCCGGTGGGTTGTACATCGCGGACACCCAAAACCACCGCCTGCGCAAATTGGGCAGCCCTTAGCACAAAAATCCTGCTCCTCATCTGCCTTGCTTGCTTCACGGAAAAGAAACCATTAGAATTGTTTTATCAAAGAGATCTCATCAATGCTTCCTCCCGCTCAACTTGTATTCATTTTTTGACAAGGAGTCCCATCTGTCATGTCTCAGGAAAATTCTCAGGTCAATTTGACCGCTTTGCAGCAATTAAACAGTCTGTTGCAAGTCTCTGGCTACCGCTCCCTCTACGAAGGCCGCAGCACGGACATGCCGATCGAACAGATCTTTGTCGATTTGGCAGATGTGGAAGATGAAAGCAGTTCCTTGATTGCCCGTTTGCTCTGGCTCGAAGATTTGGAGGCAGCCCAAATGCAGGCAGCAGATCGGGAAGCAGATCCCAGCCAATCTTATCACCTGGAAATCCTGGTGCGTTTGCCCTTTGATGCCCCTGCCCCTTTGCTGCCAGAATTGCAAAAGTTGGCCCTCTGGCTCTCGGCTCCCCTGCCCCTGGGGGTCTATGGGGCCGACGAAGCCACAGGTGTTTGGTTTCGCCACGTTTTGCTCTGTGAAGACCCTTATGAGCAAGAAACACTGATCATCAGTGCTCTTGAACTTGCTGCTGCCTTGCTGGAACAACAATCCCCCTATTTCAGCAAAGTTGCTGAAGGCCATTCGGCCCGAGAAGTCCTGGCTCAAATTGCCCAACATGCAGGAGGCCCCCATGTCTGATTTAATCACTGAAAATACCCCCGTTTATCCCAGCTTAGAAGGATTTGGCAAGACCCTAAAAGAAGTCGGTCTGCAGACCCTGTTTCAGGCGCATAACGAAGAGAGTCCCTCTCGCCTGTTAATTGGTTTGGGTCAGGACTACCGTCAACGGGATCTGATCCTCTCGGGGTTTGATCAAAAAGAGCTGTATAAACGCAGCGACAGCGACCCTGCTGACCCTGCCCCTTTTGTCTGGCTGTGGGCAGCAGATTGGGATCTCTCGGATGCTCAAACAGGTGAACTAACTGAGATTGTTTGCGTCTTAAATCGCCTCTTGCCTGCCGGACAATTTGTGATCAGCCCCGAAGGGCAATTTTTTTATCGCTACCATTGGTTGGTCAACCCAAGTGATTGGACGGTATTGCCTTTGGTTGAGTGGCTCGATATGAGTGCCTTCTTTTTGCAGCAGTTTTTAGAGTTGATCGAAAAAGTCGTCGAAGGCCAGCTCACCGGCAAAGCCGCTCTGAGAGAACTCGAAACCAAGTTGGGCGCTGCTTTATATGAAGCTTGAGGCTTTGCTAGAGGCCCGTAAACAGGCCAATGTAACCTCACAAGCGCGCAACAGTGCCCGTTATGAACAGGCCCTGCAAGAGGGAATGCAGGCCCTGGCCAATTACCAGGCTTCGCATTTTCGCCTGCGCGCCGAGCTGAGAAAGGCCTGCGAATTATTGACCGAGGCCATGGGCGCGGATCGCAGCAAACCAGCGCCTTATGTTGGCTTGGGCTATGTCTTTATTTTGCTGGACGACAGCCAAACAGCCGCCCGATTGTTGACCGACGCATTGCGTAAAGATCCTGAAAACGCTGATGCCAAAATGTTTTTGGAGTATTTACAGGTCAAGAATCAGCGCAAAGCGAAAAAAGCCGCAGCGGCACCCCTCACACCCAAGCCCTCAGCAAAGAAGCCCGTCGAAGACGAAGAGGTCGATCTGGATTTACTCTACGATCGCACTGAGGCCCGTTTGATCACCCAATTACAGCTCATTTCTCAGGCCGCCCAACCCCAGGTGAGTGTGGACAAAGAAACAGGTTTGGCTTTTAGAAAAAGGCTGAGAGAATTTCAGGCTTTTCTCACTGAGATCCGTGAAGACATCGCTCTGATTGATACAGAAATTCAGACCGACGAATTGCAACAGCAGCTCAAACCAATGGAAACCATGTTGAAACGTTATATTCAGGTGGATGAATTTTCGCAAGCATTGCGCGAATTGCGCCTGCGCATCCGAACCGAGACTGCTGAAGTCGCGGCTTTAATCAAGCAAATGAACCAATCTGGCCCCGCCGAATTGGACCAATTGACTGAAAAATACCTCGACAGCTGTGATGCTGTTGCGGATCAAATGGACGATCTTGAGAGCCGTGGTTGTCCGATTGAATTGCTCGATAGTGATTACAAAACTTGGGTCGCTATCCTGGAAACTCTCCAGGACAATGTTGATGAATTAAACAGATAATCAGGAGAATCCCCATGCAGATCACCCCACATACATCGGTCTCAAACTCACCCCCCCCACGTACATCGATCTCAAACTCATCCCCCCCACAGCAACTGCAACAGCAACAGCAACAGATTCAACCTACCACCCAGACTACTCAGACCACGCCTACGACCCCCACCAACACTGCGCCCAAATCGGGCAAAGAATTGATTCAAGATTTTGATGCCCGCATGCAAACCCATGGGGCCGATTTGGTGGATATCGGCACAGATGTCAGCACCTGGGACAAATTTAAAGAGTCCTCTTTTGGCAAGGGCCTGCAATTTCTGATGGGCCGAGGCACCACTGCCGAAGGTGTGCAGGGGGGTGTGGGCACAACCACCACCGTGGGGGATTTGCTCGGCAGCGAAAACGTCAGCAGCAGCATGGATACCTCCGGCAAAGCCATGGGGGGCATCGCCGGTTCCCTTGGGGTGATCAACAGCGGGATAGACATCTACGACAGCGTCAAAGGCCTGGTCTCAGACGGCAATCTTGTCAAAGCCAAAGAACTGGCAACCCAAGCAGAAGCAAAAATGGCAGAAGCCAATGTGAAAATGAATGAAACACCGCCCGATCAGGATGCGGCCAACCGTTTGCGTAAAGAGGCAGAGGCGCTGTTTAAAGACAGCATGAGTACCCGCCAATTGGGTAAAAAAGAGCGCACCGAAAACCAAGCCAATTTGGCCAAATCGGTTTTGAGCATGGGCAGCAATATCAACAGTTTGGTCAATTTGGGCGCCGATGTGGGCGGCAAAGAAATCCTCAAGGCCAGCACCTCTGTGGCCAGTGGTATCTTTTCGGTGGTAACAGGCACAATTGAGTTGGGGGCCGCCAGTTGGGATATTATGAAATCCTGTGAGCGCAAGGCACGGGCCGAAGCCATTCTCAACCCCACCCGCGAGAATATGAACAAAGCGGCAGATGTGATGGAAAAACGGGCCGACAAATTGAAAGCCAAAGCGGACAAAATTGCCGCCGGCAGTTTTTTCTCCAAAGCCAATCCAACCAAAGCCGCAGAGCTGCGGAAACAGGCTGAAGCACTCAAAACAGAGGCCACCAAACTCAAACGCATGAGCCCTGATGAGGCCAAACTCACCAGCGAATCCGTCAAAAATGTGGCCACCAAAATGGCCAAAGGCCAGGGCATTGGCCTCAAAATCTTTGCCGCGGTCAAAGCCTGTCTCTCCATTGCCGCAGGGATCAGCCTGATCGTCTTGGCCGCGTCCAACCCTGTTGGCTGGGTGCTCGGCGGCATCGCAGCGGCAGCGGCAATTGGCGTGGGCGTTTATAAAATCGCCAAACATTTCCAGAACAAAAATGAAGTCAAAGCCATGGGCGATCAACTGGCCAAAGTTGAGAAAAAACTCATGGAACCGAACCTGAGTGATACTGCCAAAACCGAATTAAATGCACTCAAAAAAGACATCACCCAAGCCCTCAGCCAGCGCTCGCCCAAATTTGCCGCTCTGGAACTGCTCTCGACCCTCAAAGATGGCACAGACACAGAAAAAGCCGAAGCCAAGCGTTTTGTGCAACAGGCCCTCAAAATGGATCCTGAGCGCCTGCTCAGCAGCAATGTCGATGTCGCAAGTGCTTTGATTATGAAAAAGATGGGCGTGGATTAAGGCGCTGACTTGGCTTTGACGGGTTGCGTTTGGCTGCCAAGATAAATCGCAGCCAGGGTCAACAAAGCCCCCGCGATTTCGCGCGGGCTAATCGGTTTATGAAAAAACAAAACATCCCAGACCAGGGCCAGGGCCGGTTGCAAGAGCAACAAGAGCCCGCCCTGAGAAATGGGCACGCGGGGCAACCCTTTGCTGATCAAAACCCAAGCCAGGCCTTGTACCAATACCCCATAGGCGATCAACAGTCCCCAGTGCAGGGGCTCAACGACCTGCAAGCTGACCTGTTCAAAGAACGAGACCATCAATAGCAGGCACAAGGATCCCAAGGTGGCCCAAAACATCACGGGTGAATAGGCGCTGTCGTGAATCGGCGGGCGGGCCTTTTCTGCTTCTCTTAAGACCAGCAGATAAGCGGCATAACTCAAGGCCGCCAGGGTCCCAAGCCCCACGCCCAATTGGGCCTGGGCATTGTTACTCAAGGCTGGGCCGACCACCAGAAACAGCCCCAGCACGGCAGTGGGTATCGCCAACCAAAGTCGGGGGCTGGGCTTTTCGCGCAGAATCAGCAGTCCAAAAAGGGTCACAAAAAAGACCTGACAATTGGCCAAAAGCGTGGCCAAACCGGGGCCAATCAAAATGATCGCACGGTGCCAAAAGATCACATCAAGGGCGAAGAATCCCCCTGCAGCCAAAGACAAAAGCCCCGAGCGGGAATGCCACTGAACCCGCTGGCGCAGGGCCAGGCTCCAGAGAAACAAAACGCCCAGCCCAAAGGCCATGCGGTAAAAACCAATCACGGTTGGGGGCAGCGAGAGCAATCTGACAAAGACGGGAGCGAAGCTGATTATCAGCGCTCCCAATAAGACCAATGGCATTTTAGTGGTGGGGTCTTATTTTGACTTTTTCACAGGCGTGTAAGACCGCCGCTTCGACTTCAACCCGGCGGGCGGCTTTGGCCTCGGGGGTGATATACAGATCGCGGTGAATCGAAACCGAATACTGGGGGGGCAGATAATTCAAGGCCACAGCAGTGATATCCAAGAGGCATTCCCGACACTGGCACGGCAATTTTTCTTCAACTTGGTATTCGTAGACCAATTTCAGGATATCTGTCTCGTTTTCGTTTGAAATTTCATCGAGCAGATCATAGATGGTTAAAGGGGCAGGTTCGGCGTCTGCCTCGGTCTGCAGAGGAAGCTCAAGAGATACGTCGGTTTCTTCGCTCATACGGGAATTTTGCCTTTCTCTGCAGATTTTTCAAAGCGGATATAGCGGTGCACAGACAATGAACTGCCCAAAACACCCATCAAGAGCCCCACCAGCAGCACCAGGGCAGAAATCGGGTAAAGAGGGCCCAGTCCTGGTTGCAGTTGAATAAAGGTAAACATGCGTTTGAGCTGTTCCAAGGGTACCACACGCCAGAAAAAGAGCAAGACGTTGGCCACGAGTCCGCTGGCTACACCAAAAATCAGACCTTCCAGCAAAAATGGCAGACGGATAAACCAGTCGGGAGCCCCAACCAGGTGCATGATTTCAATTTCACGCTGGCGGTGGTGAACCGCCAATTGAATTGTGTTAATCACGATCGCCAAGGTGCCCAAAAACAAAATGGCAGCAATCCCAAATCCGACCAATTGTACAGCGGATTGAATCTGATTCAATTGTTCTGCCAAATCTTGATTGGCTTCGGTGCCTTCCACGCCAGGGACATTCTTTTTGATCTCTGCTTCAATTTCTGCCATTTTTTCGACGGCGTAGAGCGAGACTTCCAAGGTTGCGGGAAAAGGGTTGTGAACTTCGTGGGTATGGGGATCTTCGAGCAGCTTTTTTAAATCAGGCAGCTCTTCGGTCATGCTTTTGAGTGCTTCATCTTTGCTGATCTGGACCACAGGCGCTTTGACGCCTTTGATGCCTTCAATCAAGGCTGCGGCACTTTCGGGGGTTTGTTGGTCTTGCAAAAAGACCACAATTTTGAGCTGGGTCGACATCTGCTGTGAGATATAGGTCAAATCGCTCAGGGTCAGCATCAAAAATCCCAATACCCCCAGGGCCACGGTCATGGTGCTGACCACCACGAGACTCATAAAGGGGCTGCGCACCATGTTTTGAAGACCCTGCTGCAGGCTAAACAGCCATTGGCGGGTCATTTGACTAGCGTCGAGTGCCATGCTGATTATAACCTCCGCCTTGATTGTCTTCGACAATTTTGCCCTGGTCGAGTTTGATCACCCGGCGTTTGAGCAGATCGACGAGGGGTTTGTTGTGGGTCGAAACCACCACCGTGGTTCCCGATTTGGCGATTTTGGTCAGGAGTTTCATGATCTCCCAAGAGCTGTCGGGATCGAGATTGCCGGTCGGCTCGTCGGCCAAAAGGACAGGGGGTTTATTGACAATCGCACGGGCCACAGAGACCCGCTGCTGTTCTCCCCCAGAAAGCTCACGGGGATAGGCTTTGGCCATGGCCTGTAAATGGGTCAATTCGAGCACGCTGTGAATCCGTTTTTCCTGTTCTTTTTTTGCCACACCCAAAATTTCGAGGGCAAAAGCAATATTCTCTGCCACGGTTTTTTGTGGCAGCAGTTTAAAATCCTGAAAGACCACGCCGGTTTGTTGGCGCAAAGTCGGGACTTCGTTGCGGCTGAGGTGTTCGATATTCTTGCCAAAGACCCAGATATCGCCACTGCTGGCAATCTCTTCGCGGTAGAGCAGCTTGATCAGGGTCGATTTGCCCGAACCGGTGGTGCCCACCAAAAAGGTAAAAGAACCGGCTTCAATTTCGAGGTTGATATTGTCCAAGGCCTTGTTGCCGGTGGGGTAGACCTTGGATACATTGACAAAACGTATCATGTTTGGGGAAACGTCACTTTAAGTACAAATTTGGGTAAAGCCAGCATGCGACGCCAGCGGGAAGGCTGTTGCAAAAGTCGATAAAACCACTCAAGATGCATTTTTTGCATCCAGACCGGGGCCCGTTTGAGTTGGCCCGAGAGCACGTCAAAAGAGCCCCCGACACCCATCAAAAGTGGCGCTTTCAGCTCACTGCGCCATTGGGCAATAAAATGTTCCTGTTTGGGAACTCCCAGGGCGACAAAGAGTACATCGGGTTGGGCTGCGTTGATCTCAGCCAAAATAGCCGGCACCTCTTCAGGCTTAAAAAAACCATTGCGCAAATAGACGGGCGGATGAAAGGAACCCAAACGCTTTTTGAGGGCTTCGGGCAGGGCCTCTAAGGTTGTTTGGCTGCTGCCCAAGATCGCCCATTTGAGGCCCGTGTTGGGTGAGTCTTGCAAGAGGCTTTCCACCAATTCCACGCCTGGCAGGCGCTGGACTTTTATGCCCTGTTTGCCCAATGCCCAGACGACGCCAATCCCATCGGGGATCACAATATCCGCTTGATTGAGCAGGCCTTTAAAGGCCGGATCCTGGGTGGCAGAATAGGCCATTTCAGCGTTCATAGTCACCACATGTACCTGCTCAGCGGCCCGAATGCGGGCCTGAAAATAACTGAGCAATCCCGCTTTGCTGGGACAATCCACAGCAATATCCAGCAGGGAGGTCACGGGCCAGTCTTTATTGATGGTTTTCATAGGCAATTCCAAGTAATTGTAATGCAACCCTGACAGCTTCGTATACACGATCCTCATGCAAAGGCATCTCTTGATTGAGTTTATCGGCCAGGATGTCGCGGTGTTCCCAGACCTGTTTGAGGTAGTCATAAAAGACATCAGAATAGCTCAGTGCTGAGACGCTGCCAATAAAGGGAAACCCCACCATTTCAGCAAAACTGCGTACCTTGGGGTCATAGACAATGCCCACTGCAGGAACCCGGTTGGCTGCCGCCATAATCAAAGCATGCAGACGCATACCGACAATCATATCCAGACGGCCAATTAAACTGTGAATTTCGAGCGGCGAATAATTGCCAGAGAGCACCCGTATGACAGGGGCCGAAGGGCGACAATTCATTGAATAAGCGGCCTCATGGCAAAGCCAGGTGTCTTGATCGCCCTGAAAGGGAATAAACAAAACCTGAGCGCCTTTTTGGCGTGCAAATTGGCTCAGCACGGCTGTAAAGCTTTTGAGCTGTTTTTCGTACCAGCTCTTCCAGGGGCGAATTGAGACCCCCAAAATTGGGCGAGAGGGGTCGAGCCCTTCGGCCAAAAGGATTTCATCGGCCCGCCCCCGGGGCATGCCACGCATGGCCAGCACGGGATCGGCTGTCTGATGGATACGACCGGCGGGAATGCCGATTTCTTGCAAGAGTTCAATGGAGTCGCGATCGCGCAGGGCAATTCCCGAAACCCCTTTAAAAATCTGTTTGACTGCCAGCCGCGACCAGGGACGGCGCAACGGCCCCAGACCCTGAGCAAAAATACAGGTGGGCACCCCCATGCGTTTCGCCAGCCAGAGCAAGCCGCCATAATAGGGAATACTGCCCAGACCTGTCACGTCTTGAAAGAGACCGCCTCCGCCGCTGATAAACAAATCTGTGGTCTTGAGGGCTTGAATGATGGCAGGCAAATCTGTGCGTTGAATGGCGCGAAAGCGGCAGCCCATCAATTGGTGATCGGCAGAGGCCGTCAAGACCTGAACCTCAATCTCAAAGGGTTCTAATAATTGACAAATGGCGGTTAAAATTGCTTCGTCGCCGGTATTGTGAAAGCCATAATAGCCCGAGATCAGAACCCGTTTCATACTTGCAGACTTTCTTCTTTCCAGCCCCGAATTTCGTAAATTTTAACACTGCTGCTCTTGCCTGTGAGTTTTTCTTCGCCCAGCGGCACGTAGTCCATCCAGTCTTTGACATATTCGTAGGTGCTGTGAGAGATCAGAATATGTGAGTGGTATTTTTTATTGAGGGTTTCGATCCGGGCCGCGGTATTGACGGTATCACCAATCACTGTGACCTCTTTGCGTTTGGGATGGCCGACATACCCCACAAGGGCCTCACCGGTATTGATGCCAATCCGAATTTGCAGGGGCCGCAGTCCCTGATGCATCCATTTTTTTTGCAATTTTTCCATTTCAGTGCGCATTTCCAGTGCCGTTTTGACGGCATAATAGGCATTTTGACGGGGATTGTTTTCGCCGATATTGCCATAAACAGCCATGATACCATCCCCGATATACTTGTCGAGGGTTCCTTGATTGTTAAAGACAATATCTGTCATGGCTGTCAGGTATTCATTTAAAATGCGGATGATCTGATCGGGTGGCAGTTTCTCACCCATCCGGGAAAAGCCTTTGATATCCGTAAACATTACGGTCACGATTCGGCGCTCATGTAAGGTCAGGCTTTCGGGTTCGCTGTTTTCGAGCAGCTCTTTGACCATTTCTTCGGGCAAATGGCGCCGAAACGTGTTTAAAATGGCCGCTCGGCGTTGGCCTTCGGTGCGGTTAAAAAAGACCGTTACTGCGCCTGCCGTGGTCAAGACCGAGAGCAGCGGTGCCGTGAGTTCGAGCCAGGTATTAAAATACTGA
The DNA here is from genome assembly GCA_051715345.1 of Candidatus Blackallbacteria bacterium. Classification (GTDB taxonomy): domain Bacteria; phylum Cyanobacteriota; class Sericytochromatia; order UBA7694; family UBA7694. The sequence goes on along the minus strand of JBPXJQ010000014.1, from coordinate 61,688 downwards.
AACGAAAAAATACTCAGGGTGCAATAGCTGATCAGCAGCATCAAAACGGCAAAGAGCGAGACCAAAAGTCCCCAACGCAAAGTTAAATACAACATGCCAAAGGTCAGACCTGCCAAAAACAGCGGTAGGATCAGGTTTAAAATCGGCGGATGGCGGTAATAGCTGCCTGTCAGCCAGCCACTGAGGGCCTGGGCATGGAGTTCCAAGGGCCGAATCCGCGATTGCAAAGGCGTTTTGAGTTTGTTGCGATCTTGGCTGCTGCCGATCAAAAGCCATTTGCCCGCAAAGTCACGGGGGGCCATTTGGCGCAGGGAGGCCAGCGAGTGCACAATATACCCCGAAGCGGGCCCTGCGTGTAACAAACTCGAATAAGGCGGGCGGGCCTGGGGATGGCCCTGGCGGTAAAGTGCCCAGCTAAAGGCGTCTACCTGTTTGTGACGTAAATCTGCCGCCGAACGATAGCGGTACACCGCTGGCTGTTGGCGGATCAATCCATCGCTGTCGGGAGGGTAATCGGCAAAACCCGTCAGAAAATAGGGCCTGAGTGAAGGCGCAAAATTCAAAATCCCCTCTGGGCGCTCTTTTTCTTTGACCCAATGGGAGGCCAAAACCAAACGGTAGGGGACTTTTTTGGCGGTTTGAATCAGGGCCTCACTTTCGGCATGAAAGAGCTGGGGCAGATCCAGCCCCGCCGCTTTGAGCTGTTTGAGCGCCGGTCGATTGAGAAATTGCAGCAGCGAGAGATATTCATGGGGCCCGACTTCGAGCAGAACCAGATCTGAGGAGAGCTTGGGTTCGTGCTGAAAATAAATACGGATATCGAAGAGTCTCGATTCGAGCCATTGCAGCGGCTGCAGGGTTTGGCCTGCCAAAAGGCAGAGCCCGCCCATCAACAGGCTCATGACCGCCTGAATCCAGAGCTGGCGATTCACGGGAGGGCTTTCTGATGTGCCGCCAGCAAAGCCGCAATCACTTCTTCCAAACGGGCCGAACGGGAGCCTTTAAAAAAGATCTGGTCTTGGGCCTGAATCTGTCCCTGCAAAAACGCGGCACAGCTTGTATTGCTCTCGAAAAAATGGACCTCAAAAGCTGCGGATTTAGAAGCCGCCTCAGCCAAGGGACGCGCCTCTTCGCCAATCACACACAGGCCTTGCAAAGGCAAGTCTTGACAATAGATTCCCAATTCGCGGTGGAAACGCTCGCTGTCGGGGCCGAGTTCCGCCATTTTGCCCAATACAGCCCATTTTCGTCCTTTGATTGGCAGAGATGCCAAGACCTGTAAGGCCGCCCGCATGGAGTCTGGGTTGGCATTATAGGCATCGTTGATCAAGGTGATGTCTCCGGGCAAATGAATCTGTTCATTGCGCCCGCTGAGCTGTTCGGGGACAACCTCAAAATCGTCTGGCAGGGTGTGCCCCAAACTGTATAAATAGCCCAAACAGAGCATCAAATTGCGCGCTTGGTGTTGCCCAGGCAAAAACAAACGCAATGTGCGTGGCGGGCCTTCGGGCAGTTGATAAATCAGGGTTTGCCCCTCTTCGCTCTCTTCACAGCTCAAGAGCCGAACCGTGCTGTCGGGAGCGGAGCCACACCAGAGCAACTTTAATTCAGGTGTGGTGCGGGCCATTTGGCGTTGCCAGGTATCTTCGGCTTGGCCCAGCAAGAGTCCTTGTTTGGCCTGCAAATACTCAGCCAATTCCCATTTGGCGCGGGCAATATTTTCTTGGCTGCCGAGTTCACTGAGGTGCGCAGTGCCAATCTGGGAGATCAGACCCGCATTGGGCTCGCTGATCCGCGCCAATTCGTCAATTTGACCCAGGCCGCGCATGCCCATTTCCACAATACACATTTCATGTTCAGGGGTCAATTCCAACAGGGTTTTGGGGACGCCAATTTGGTTATTGTAATTGAGGGCATTTTTGTGCACTTTGTAAAAAGGGGCCAACACAGCTGCCAGCAACTCTTTGGTTGAGGTCTTGCCCGAACTGCCGGTAATACCGACCACAGGCAGATTCATTTGTCTGCGCCACTGACGTGCCAACATTTGGTAAGCCAGCAAAGTGTCTGAAACCAGAATCAGCGGCAAGTCCGTTAATTCGGACTGATGGGCCTGAAAATAGGCTTCATCACAAAAGCCCAGCCGAGCGGGGCTCTCCAATACCTGTTTTAAAAAGACATGTCCATCGTGGTTCTCTCCCCGCAGCGGAATAAAAATTCCCCCTGGCGGGATAGTGCGGGAATCGGTCGAAATCAGCTGGGGTTCCCAATTAAAATCAGACACGGCAGCCGTTTTTTTTGCGGAAGCGGCCTGAAAAAATGCCTGTTGTTCAAAAGGCATGGTTCTGCTCCATTCAAGGGGGTGTGACACTTCATGATACCGCAAAATACCCTTTGGGTTTTGGGGTGTTGGGTTTCAGGTTTTCGCTCTTTAAAAAACGGTCGCTTCGCCTAAAACCGAACACCTTTCCCTCTGATACCTATTTGCTGAGCAAGTCAAAGCGGGGGAAAGGGCTATAATAGAAAAATCTGGATTGCAAACAACAGGAAAAAGTCATGGGAAATATTTTTCGCAAAGAATTGATTCAGGCCAGCAGTGACGGGGTTCTCGATAAACGTGAATGGCAGGGCCTGAAAAAAACCGCTGAAACCGTCAAAGCCGAGCAATCCAGCAGTGATGATGCACATCTGACAAAGCAAGTGGTGCCGTTTTTGGATTCCGTTCAGGTCCAAACCCAGATTGGCTATACCCTCAATGGCCCCGAAAAAACCCAATTGCAATTTAATTTTAGTCCCCATTACAGCGAATCAGAGCTGGTGCCCGGCCGCACCCCCCGCGAACAGGTCAATTATATTGCCCAGCGCGATCATCTGCCCGAAACCAATGATGAAAGCAATCGCTGTGGTGCGGCCTCGATGCTCAATGCATTTTTACTGATGGGAGGCAGTTTTTCAGAGGCAGCCAGTCGTCTGGGGCTGCCAGCGAGTCAACGGGAAATGACCTTTGGCAATGTACACCGCGCCCAGGAAGCGCTCTATGATTTTGCCTCTGGCGGCAGTGAGCAGGGCCTATCGGTGGAATTGCTCAAAACCTATTCAAATGGTCAATTGCAATCGGTGGAATTGCAAGGAGACATTGTCAAAGCCGCTCAAAAAATGGGACTCAAAGCCACTGCTTTACATGGCAAGACCTCTGATACCTTCGATCAGCGCGAAGAGGCGGTCAAAAATCTGTTTTACCGCAACCCGTCAGCGGTGCTTTTGGTCGGAGTCAATTTAAACCAACACTCAGGCACATTGAGCAGCCCTGCGGAAAACCAGCCAGAAAACCACTTTGTGACCGTCTTTCGCGATCAAGGGAAATTTTATGTGGCAGATACCGGTGCCTCTGACAATGGCAAAGGCAATGCTGTGCGCGAATTGAGCCGCGATCAAGTAACGTCTTTTGTCTACCAAAGCCCTGGCTCGGTCTTGGGAATCAGCCGTTGGTAATCGGCCCAATGCCACGGAACCGGTCTTCTGGTATGATGAACAAACCCTTCATCCAGCGTTATGAGAGAGCCCCCTGTGCAGAGCCCCGATTTTCAGGAAGAAATTGAACTAACCGGCATTGATGATTTGGAGCGCACCCTGCCCCCTTTGGCCGGTTCTGAGGCCTTTGCCGAATTGCAGGCCCGTTGGCAAAAATCCCCAGCTTACCAAATTTTGGAAAACCTCAGCAGCGGTCCCAGTGCCGAAGTGGTACTGGCCAAAGAACTGCGACTGCAACGTCAGGTGGCGCTCAAACGCCTGACTCAGGCGCAATTGCAGGACAAAAAAAAACTCACCCGCTTTCTCAACGAAGCCCAAATCACAGCCCAGCTCAATCACCCCCATATTGTGCCAATTTACCAATTGGAAGCCAGTCCCGAAGGGTTGATGGTGGCGATGAAACATGTGCAAGGGCAAAATCTGCGCGATCTGCTCGAAGAGGCCCGCCGAGCGCGCTTTCGCAGTAAAAACATTCCCGAACACCTCAGTTTGTCCACTTTTCTGGAACATTTTCTCAAGGTCTGCGATGCCCTGGCTTATGCTCACAGCCGCGGAGTTATTCACCGTGACTTAAAACCTGCGAATATCATGATCGGTCGCTTTCACGAAGTCTATGTGATGGATTGGGGCATCGCCTGTTTACTGACTCAAACCCAGAGCTTTGAAAACCAGGTGGAATTGCCGACACTGCCGATCGGGACTGATCTGGAGCGTACCCAAGATGGTCCTGTGCTGGGCACCCCCCGCTATCTTTCTCCTGAACAGGCCCAGGGCCGCTACAGTGAACTCGATATCCGCTCAGACCAATACAGTCTGGGCCTGATTCTCCAGGAAATCCTCTGTTTGGCACCGGCTTATCACGGTGAAAGTGCCGAGCGGGTGCTCGAACAGGCGCGCAAAGGCCAGCGCCAAACTATGCACGCCCCACTCAATTCGCCGCCTTTGCCACGGGCCCTCAAGGCAATTATCGACAAAGCCACCGCGTTTAACCCTGCGCAGCGCTATGCGGACCTCAATATGTTGGCGGGTGACTTGCGCGCCTTTCTCAAAGACGAACCCGTGCTGGCCGCCCCCGAGGTCATGAATGATAAAATCCAGCGCTGGGTGTTTAAACACCGCCCGGCGATCTTGATCGGGCTCTTGCTCTTTTTGGGGCTGAGTGCTTCTATCAGTGCGGGTTTACTCATGCACCGCCAGCAATCCCTGCTCACCTCGCGCTTGCGTGAACAAAAATTAAATCAGTTTCTCAGTGCGGTCTCCACCCACAGCCAATCGATTGATCGCCATTTTTTGCAGGTCGAAAGCTGGCTCGAAGGGCTGAGCAAAACCTTGGTCTATTATCTCAGCAAAGGCCCTGCCAGCTCTGAAAACTATTACCTCAACAAAACCTTTCAGCCGCCAGATCTGGCGCATTCCGATTATTATGGTGGCCCCACCAGCATCGATTATCCGATCTGGGCCATTGCCTACAACGAATCCGAGGCCCAATTGGCCCCGCGTATGCGCCAGATCTTGCCCATGCGCCAATCGTTCAAACGTCTCTTGCTGCGCAGTGCGGGCCAAGAAATGCCTCAAAGTTATGCCCAACAGCGCCAATTGATCGCCGAAAAGGGCGGGCCGATTGTCTGGGCCACTGTTGTCTTACAGGAGGGGGCGTTGGTCTATTACCCTGGCAAAGGCCATTACGAAGAGCGGTATGATCCCCGCACCCGTCCCTATTACCGCTTGGCTGATCACAAATGGGGCAAATACTGGGGCAATCCGTATATCGACGGGGCGGGCATGGGCATGATTCTGCCCTGTTCGATGGGCCTCTACGACAGCCAAAAACAGTTTTTGGGCACCGCTACCTTGGAAATGAAGTTCGACTATTTGATCAACTCGCTGCTCGCTTTGGCTGATGTGCCGGCTGTGCGTCAAACCTATCTGGTCGATGATGCGGGCCGGGTGGTGGTGCATTCCGAACAGCGCAACCGCTCGTTTCCAGGCAAAATTTTTCCCGATCTGAAATTGCCCAATTTTGAGCAGGCCGAGGTTCGTGCGGCCATTCTTAAAAAAGAGAGCGGCTTTCGTGTGGTCGATGGCGGAAAAACCCTCTACGCCTTTTCGCGCCTGGATTCCACCGGTTGGAGTTATGTGGTCAAAGCCGATCGCGAAGCCCTTTTAAACAGCGAGGCAAAACCCTGATGGATCTCGAAAAATTGCGCCGCCGCTTGCCACCCGCTGTGGCGTCCCAATGGGATACCCTGCAGGCCGAATTTTTGCGCACAGAACCCGCTGGCTCCGATTTCTTGACCTGGCTGCGCAAGCGGAATTTGGTCGATGAAGCGTTGCTGCGCAAAGGCACCGACCAATTGGAATTGAGCCAATGGCCTGTCCCTGAACTGCCGTCAGACTCCCTGTTGCCCAAAGAACTGCTCAATGCAGGCAAAGAGCAAAGCCGGTATGAAGCCCTGGGTGAAGTGGGTACCGGTTCAGTGGGCCAAATTGCCCTGATGAAAGACCGCAATTTAAAACGCAAAGTGGCAGTCAAACAAATTCGGCCCGAACTGGCCCAACACCCCCAGGTGCTCTCTCGTTTTTTAACCGAAGCTCAAATCACGGCCCAATTGGATCATCCAGGCATTGTGCCCATCTACGGCCTGGAAGTAGAGAGCGATGGCAATTTGGCTTATGCCATGAAGTTGATTCAGGGCAAAACCCTCAAAGACCTGATCCGCGAAGCCCGCTTGATTCAAGGCAAACCGGATAAACAAAACCCTGCGAGCGAAAGCAAAAGCGAAGAATACAGCCTTTCCAAGCGCTTGGAACATTTTCTCAAGGTCTGCGATGCCCTGGACTATGCCCACAGCCGCGGGGTGATACATCGCGACCTCAAACCCGCAAATATTATGATCGGACCTTTTAATGAGGTCTATGTGATGGATTGGGGGATTGCAAGGCGGATCCAAGATCCCGATGAAGATCTTGACAGTGAATTGGCCGAAAAAATAGCCCCTGATCAGGGGGAGCCTTTGATGGAACGAACCCAAATGGGAGAGGTGCTGGGCACCCCGCGTTATATGTCTCCCCAGCAGGCTGCCGGGCGCAGCCGCGAATTGGATGGCCGCAGCGATCAGTTTAGCCTGGGCCTGATTCTCTATGAATTGGTTTGTCTCAAACCGGCATTTGAGGCCAAAAGTTCGCTTGAACTGCTGCAAAAAGTGCTCAAAGCCCAGTTGGAGCCGTTGCCCGGCAAACGCATACCAGCAGAGCTGCGGGCGATTATTGCCAAAGCGACCCAACTCAATCCCAGTGAACGCTATCCGTCCGTGCGTGAATTGGCCGAAGATCTGCGCCGCTATTTGCGTGGCGAAGCTGTGTTGGCCCGCCCAGATTCTGTCTTGCAAAAATTGTTGCGCTGGATGGGCTATCACCGCCAAGCCACATTGAGCTTGGGTCTGGGCCTGTTTGTCCTCTGCCTGCTCGGCTTGAGCTTGAGCATTTTTATTCAACAGCAAACCCTCTTAAAGATTCAGGCCCGCGAACAAAAAATTACCCCGCTCTTAAATCAAGTGGCTCGCTTCAGTCAAGATCTGCGCCGATCCATGCTGGAAAAAGAGGCCTTGCTCGAAGGGCTGTCTGCTCCTGCCCTTGCGGCCTTGAATGAGGGCTATCCGGGATCTGCTGCAGAAATCTCTCAGGTGGTCTGGCAAAAAGAGCTCAAACCAGATCACAAACAGGCCCTCAAACCAAACCCGTCAGATTTTAAATCGCCTGTCTATCTGGGCAATCCAGCCCAATTTGTCAAAGAGATTCCCCAGTTGACGCCCCTTCACAGTCTTTACCGTCAAACCCTGCTCGAAAGTGCCAATTATGGTCAGCCATTTCCAAGTCCATCGCTTGCAGAAGCGCTCTTGCGCAAACAGCAAACCCCATTGATCCGCACTGGCCTGGTTTTGGCAAAAGGCCTCAGCATTGTCTATCCGGGCCAACCCTTCAATGATGCTGATTGGCGCAGCAGTGAGTGGTATCAAAAGAGCCTCAAAAACCCTCAAATACAGTGGTCTAAACTCAAAGGCGAGCCTCTCTTTCGCCTCAGTTTGCGCTTGCAAACCTTTGCCGCAGTTTTGGGTTTGGCCTTTGTGGATTTACAAGAACACGATCTGCAAAAGCGTTTAAAACCGCCAGCCGACATGCCTGCACTCAAAGGTCTCTATCTCTTGAGCCCCGAGGGCCAAGAATTGCTGCGCAGCCCAGAGGTACCGCCTTTGGGAGCGGATTTTAAACCTCAAGCCGTGGACTTGCAGACGCCGGGATTCCGCGAAACTGAGGGCCAATTATACGCCTGGCAACCACTCCACCAGGGCTGGCGCCTTTTAGCGCATGTGGATCTCAATGCCTTGCTGCAATCCTCCGACTGAGAGCAAAATCACAGTAAGGGTGTGAGCGGGCGCCTGAACAGTGACACGTGTGTCGCTTATACTTAATTTATCCTCAAACGAGGAGCAAAGTCCGGTGAAACACCTCCCCCCGTTTCACCGGACTTTTGACTTTTTGCCTGCCCGACTGGGAAAACAAACCCAAATATGGTAAGCTGGCTCAAGGAGCAGAATTGAGATGTTAAACGTCCGTTTATGGGTGTGTTTAAGCCTGTGTTTGAGCCCGTATTTAGGCCTTTCGGGCTGTCAGGGTTCTGCTGTCTTGAGTGCGCAAGGACTGACACCTGCTTCAGGCCATTCTCCAGCTTTGGCGCAGACCCAATTATTAAATGCCAGTAGCACGCGTTCCTCTTTTCGTTTCCCCGAAGATTGGCAGGGTGTGTGGCGAGGCAACTGCAGCAATACCGGCCCTGGGGGCAAACAAACGTATGCCCCTGTGCAAATGAATCTCACCATATTGCCCCAAAATAATCAGCGCTGGCAGTGGAAAATTGAATACATTTCGAGCGAAAAACAGGTGCGGGACTATCTGCTCAAGCCCGTCGACGCCGCCAAAGGCCATTGGCTGATTGACGAAAACAACGGGATTTTGCTCGACAATTTCAGTATCAACGGAGGCCTGATCTTGGAGGCCTTTACAGTGGGCAAAACCCTGATTCATGGCCGTCACCAACGGCTCGATGGCAATCTGCTCAAAGTGGAACTCAGCTCTTATAGCCTGCAAGGGGATCGCAAAAGCGGGGCTGAACCCTATCCGGTTTCGTCTTTGAAGCTTTTGAGTCTTCAGGACTGCGACCTCAAACGCAGCACGTCTTAAGTTCTCGGTACACCCATGTTTGAAACAGCCCCCCCCTCTCCCCCCCCTTTAGACGCAGCACGCATCTCCGCGCTCTGGGAAACCCTGCGCCGAGCCCCTGACCGCGAAGAGGGTTGGCTGCAAGTGGGCAATACCCTCTTTCAAGCGGGAGAACAGAAAGAGGCGATCAAATTGCTGCAAGAAGGCGCCAAAAAGCTGCCTGAATCTGCGCCGATTCGCTACAATTTGGGCTATATGCTTGAACAGCTCAGCCAATGGGAATTGGCCGCTGCCTGTTACGCCGCCGCCTGTGAATTACAACCGGATTTATTCGAAGCGTGGTACCGCCGTGGTGAGGTTGCTCGGATGCAGCGCCAACACACCCTTGCCGTTCAGGCCTTTCAAAAAGCCTTTGCCCTGCGACCGGATTATTTGCTCTCTCTGCCCTGGTTATTAGAGCAATTGACGCTCTGCGGAGATACCCGTGCTGTGATTCAAAGCTGTGAATTGTTTCTCGATCCGGATCTGTTCAAAAGTCCTTGGTATCTCAATTTACCAGCCGAATCTCAGACTTTTTTGCAAAAATGGATTCCACGCGTTGAGGGTTTGCAAATTTTCAGTTTTTTCTGCCGCGAAGAGCTGGATACCCCAACCCTGATGGGGGCGATTCGCGATTTTGCCAAGCGCCACGCTGCGCCTCATTATGCCCAAAGCCTGCCGCCACGTGATCTCAATCCCGAACGCCGTTTGCGTGTGGGTTATCTTTCGAATGAACTGAGTTCAGATTCGTTTTACCAGCTCTATGCCCTGCTCTTTCAGAGCCAAGACAATGCGACCTTTGACTTCTATGCCTATAACGACAGCGCAGCCTCGACGGGGCCTGTGGTTGAGGTCTTACAGGGTTATTTTCAGAACTGGCGAAACAGCCATCTCTTAACCAACCAAGAACTCTGGGAGCAATTTGCCCAGGATCAACTGGATATCTTGGTCGATCTCAGTGGGCTGATCAACCCAGGCCGTCTGCCGCTCTTGGCTCGCAAACCTGCTCCTCTGCTTGTTTTGGGGGGTGCAAACCCGCCTTTTACTTCGGGTCTGGAAGTGGCAGACTATCTTTTTAGCGACCCCGTTTTAAGCCCGCCAGAAATCGCCCAGCTCTATCCTGAAAAAATCTGGATGACTTCCTGCTTTTTGCACTGGACCCTGCCTGAAATCCCCTATGAGAGTGGCGATGCTCCTTGCTTGGACAATGGTTATGTGACCTTTGGCTGTTCCAATTCGATCAACAAGCTCTCAGGTTCCACCCTGCTGCTTTGGTGTGATATTTTAAAGGCTGTGCCCCGCTCGCGGCTCTATCTTAAAACCCCCTCTCTCGACGATCTCTTGCTGCGGGCAGATTTGCAGAGCTTCTTTTTCCGTCAGGGGTTGGGCCCCGATCGGATTCGCCTGCAGGGAGCAGAAATCGACCACCCCCATTTGCCCTTTTTCTACGGCCAAGTGGATATTGCCCTTGACCCCTTTCCCTACAATGGCGGCTTAACCAGCTTTGAGGCCCTCTGGATGGGCGTGCCCGTGATTTCTTTGGCCGGTGAGCGGCGGGTGGGTGAAAGTGTTTTAAGTGCCTTGGCGCTGACCCATTGGAGTTGCAAAAGCCCCGAAGACTACTTTAAAACGGCCGTGGAATTGGCTTCGCAACCCCAGGAAATCCAAAAATGGCGCAGTCAATTGCGACAAAAAGTGGTGGCTTCGGTGGTCTGTGATGGCCCGGCTTATGCCCGCGAATTGGAAGTCGCGTATCGCCAGATTTGGCGGGATTATTGTGCCTCGGAGCGCGCTACAGCACTTTAATTGGCAGCAGATTCCACTTGACTCAACATCACCGGAAAACCAAAGGGGTATTTAAGCAATTGTGGATTTTGGACTTTGGAAAAACGCGAGAAATCCACAGGTCCCCAAGCGCCATAGCCCAATTTATTGACGTATCTGGCCATTTTTTCTTTGTTAAACAGATGGAGACTGATACGCATGACGGCTGATTCGGTGGCAAAGTCCAGGCCGTTTAAATAGTCAAACATCAGAATCACGCCCCAGCCCCCGGCCATATAATTGCCCCCAGCAGAGAGGGTGACATCACCATCGATCAGCGATTTCATGCCTTCTCCGACTGTGCCAATACCCCCCAGCAGCAGGTTTTGATTGGGTTTGAATCCCATTTTGCGGGCTTCGCGACTGGCTCCGAGTGGCATTCCATCGTTGGTGGCCCAAATTACACGGGTTTCGGGATAGCGGTGCAGAACCTCGCGCAGGCGCTCATGGCCCCGAGGTTCTTTCCAATAGGCAGCGACCACCTCGTTTAAGAGGGCGTCTTTGCGTTGGGCCAAAGCAATTTGCAACCCCGCAATGCGATCACTGGAGGTGCCTTCGTAAGGATTGCCCGCAATGGCCACCAATTGTACCCGGCCCTGTTTGTCGACCAGCCCTTTGGCTTTGGCGGCATCAATCAATTGATTCGCGAGATTATAGCCAGCCTCTTCGTCATCGCTGGTGATTTGCCCGACCCAATAGCGGAATTTTTCACGGGGTTTGCCCATTTTTTCCCCATCTTCTTCGCTTAAGGCTTCGTCCACATTGAGCGCAAAAACCTTGTGTTTCTCTGCCAGCCGAATAATTTCGGGGCCGGTATTGCTAAAGTTCTTAAACAAAATACCATCGGGAGGGGTCTTGCTCTCAAGGCTTTTGCGGATCGAAGCGAGGTAATCGGCTGAGTCGTTTTTGCCAGGATACACGGTGAGATCGACGGGCAAATCTTCGCCCACAGCTTTGGCAAAGCCACCCGCAAATTTCCAAAAGACATCGTTGCGGGGCATAAAAAAGACAATCCGGGGGCGTTCAGCAGCCTGAGAAGCGGGCAAAGGCGGGCCCGCTCCCCAAAAGGTAGCGAGGATCAAACCCAAGGCCCAGATCCGATTGCGCAGTTTCAATCGGCGTTCCACTCCACCATACAATTTTCGGTTTCCCAAATGCGCACCCAATTGCAGCGAATGCCGGGCTGAAAATTCTGTAGCTTTTCAAAAAAATAGCGGGCCAATTCTTCGGCTGTGGGGTTGTGGGTTTGGAAATAGGGGTGTTCGTTTAAACAGCTGTGGTCAAATTCCATCAAGACCCGTTTGACCAACGAAAAATCCATTAACATACCGTTTTGATCGAGCTCAGAACCACTTAAGCTGACACGAATGCGCCAATTGTGCCCATGCATATTGAGACAGCCACGGGATTCGGGGCAGCCGACGCCACGCAATTGATGGGCGGTAGAAGAGATGACTTCGCGCGTTACAGTAATCATGCCTCTAATTTAACACAGCCCGCCCGGAGGGGAGAGAGGATTCACAGGGCTTGTCTTTTTTTCAAATCAAAATCATCGCCCTTGACGCTCAGGTCTTTCCGAGCTTCTAATACCTTTATGCGCAAATACGTCTTCGATTATCCGCGTCTCTTTTGGTCCTTGGCTGCTTTGTGCCTTTGCTTGTCGGCCTGTCTGCCCCCCGACGCACAGCAGCAGGCGAGTGCGAAGCTCAGTGCGATTGAGGCGCTTTCGAGCCAAAGTGGCAGCCACGGCTTTGCCCGTGCTCTCAAACCCCGGCCCTTTGTCTTTCCCCAGGATGCGGGCCCACACCCGGATTTTCAAACCGAGTGGTGGTATTATACAGGGCACCTCAGCACGTCTGCTGGGCGTGATTTTGGCTACCAATTGACCTTTTTTCGGCGCGGCCTCAAACCCGGCTTGGCCCGCAAAGACAATGCCTGGGCCACCCACCAGCTTTATTTTGCCCATTTGGCTTTGAGTGATCTGCAAAACCAAAAGTTTTATGCCCAGGAGCGCTGGCAGCGTGGCAGTCTCGGACTGGCGGGCGCACAGGCCAAACCCTTTCGGGTCTGGCTACAAAACTGGCAGGTGCAAACGTTGGCCGATGGCAGCACAGATTTGCAGGCCCAGAATCAGGATTTTGAACTGCGCTTAAAGCTCAGCTCCCTCAAACCGGTGGTTTTACAAGGTCAAGCGGGGTTGAGTCAGAAAAGCCCGCAGGCAGGCAATGCCTCCTATTATTATTCGCAAACGCGCTTACAGAGTGAGGGCAGCCTCAAGATCAACGGAGAGAAATGGGCTGTAAAAGGCCAAAGTTGGCTCGATCGGGAGTGGAGTACCAGTGTTTTGTCCAAACAACAGGTGGGCTGGGACTGGTTTTCGCTTCAACTGGATGATGGGCGCGAGCTCATGCTCTACCAATTGCGCAACCGCGACCCTGGCAAAAATGGCAACGATCGCAACCAGCGCAACCAGCTCAAAGATCCGATCTCGTCGGGCAGTCTGATCGACAAAGACGGGAAAACGACAGTCATTCGGGCCTCCGACTTTCAGATTGAGGTATTGGGCCAATGGAAAAGCCCCCACACCGGCGTGGTCTACCCTTCGGGCTGGCGCTTGTCTCTGCCCAAATACGCACTCAAATTGGAGCTGCAACCCCGGCAAAAAGACCAGGAATTGCGCCTGAGTTTTGCCTATTGGGAAGGGGCTGTGCAGGTCAGTGGGGCGGGCTTGAGTGGCAAAGGCTATGTCGAACTGACGGGCTATGATCACGCCTTTAATTCAAAACCCTAAAATTGCGCAGGTGCTTGAGCAGCGAAAACCCCAATTGGCGAGACCATTGTTGGGCAGGGGCTTTGACCTGGGCTGTCGTCGAAAATGGCAAACGGCGGCCGAACAGTACCCAATTGCCTTCGCTGGTCAAACAGGCCCCCAGGCTGGGAAAGACCTCTTTGAGCTGGTCAAGATCTGCCTGGTTGGGCAATTTTTCTTGGCGCCAGCTGTTGATCACAAACAGCCCTTCGGGTTTGAGCCGGGCGCGGCAGGCGCTTAAAAAATCCAGCTCATTTTGCACAGGCGCAGCCCCAGTGGCGGTATAGAGATCGCAGAAGATCAGATCATAGTGGCCGCTGTCTTGGCTGATAAAAGTGGCGGCGTCTTCAATTTGAATTTGCAGATTTTTGCTGCGCGGCAGATAAAAATAGCGCTGGGCCAATTCAAATACCAGCGGACGCAGCTCAACGGCGGTGATTTTGACGCCTTTGCAATGGCTGAGCAAAGCCGTGACCAAACTGCCTGCGCCGAGCCCCAGGCAGAGCACCTTGCGGGGGGAAGCATAGAGCAAGCCCAGCATCATGGCCTGGGTATATTCAAACAGCAAAAGCCCCGGTTCAGATTTGAGACAGGCACTTTGCTCATCACCGGGACCAAAGGCCAGTAAACGCCGTGCGCCATTGTCATAGACCTGTACTTCACCCGCATCGTCCTGCCCAGAAAAAAGCAAATGGCCCAAACTGCTCATGTTACGCACCGATTCATGGTAGATAATCCGCTAAATTACAGAGAATTTTGGCGGCCATTTTTGCGCTTTGGGCTTTATATGGCGTAAAAAAACGCTTGCGCAGGGTGGCGCGTTGGGCTGCCTGGGCCTGCCAATGGCGGGGATTGTTTAAGAGCACTCTCAGTTCATCACTGTGCTGGGGAGAGAGGGCGGGCAGGGCCTGACGCATCAGGGCATCACTTTCCTCTTCTGCCAGAACTTTGTCGGGATGATTGAGCAAAAGCAGATTTTGATCGGTATAAACGGCGCTAAAGGCCACTCCGCCATAATCACAGAGAATATAATCGGCAATCAGGAATAGCTCTTGATTGTCGCAGGGGGTCTTGATCACCCATTCTGGGGGCAAATCTGCCAGGTCCTTCAGCTTATCAGGCTCTTGGTGCCAACTCAGGGGATGGGGTTTAATCCTCAGACAAAATTCATCTTCCCCGTTTTGCTGTGTGTTTTGCATCAGGGCTTGAATCAGGGGCAAATAGATGGGAAGGGTGTTTTCGGGCCCCAGTGTGGGCAGCCAGACCAAAACCCGATCTTCGGCCTTGAGGCCATGCTGCTGGCGCAAAGCGCTGCGCAGAGCGGGGTCTTGCGCCTGTGTAAAATAGTCTGAATACCTTGGCACCCCCACTTCCAGTTTGATGCTCTCAGGAAAGGCTGCCAAGCGTTCTACCTGCCAGGGCCCAAAACAGAGGTGCAGATCGTAGTAGTGGTTCCATTCTGCCAGATTCCAATGGTCGTGGCCCAGGCCATACATCAGGCGAATATTGTATTGCCCGAGAAATTTGATCAGGGGATAATACACGCTGTCTTCAGGGTTCTCAGACAGGTGCAGCTTCATCATGCCGTGATAATGGTGACTGACCAGATAGCGGTAGCCTCGGCCTCTAAGCTGGCCTGTACTCTCACTTATACTTTGCAAGAGCTGCGGCAATTCATAAACGGCGCAGGGCAGATCTGCAACCAAGGCCCTGAGTTCATCATCGGGATTGATCAGAATCAGGTCGTAGTCCTGCGGGGAGAGGCAGTTTAAAATCGCACGAAAATGGGTGTAGACCTCTGCTGTATGCAGCGCAAAGGCCAATTTGGGGGTATAACTGACCCGGGACAAAAGTTCTGCCAGGGTCTGCATTTAAGCCAAACTTTCAAAGGTCTTTAAGACGTGTTCAGCCATGTTTTGCCAAGTGAAGCGGCGGGCCTGAGCATGACCTTTTTCAATCAAACTCTGGCGCAATTCAGGATCGCGCAAGAGCTGTTCCAAATGGCGCGAACCGCCCTCTAAATCTTCTGGATTCCACAACAAGGCAGCCCCGCCTGTGGCTTCGGGCAGTGAGGCGCGATCTGAGCTGAGTACGGGTATCCCTGCTGCCATGGCCTCCAAAACGGGCAGGCCAAAGCCTTCGTAAAGCGAGGGAAAGGCAAAGACCGCTGCGGCTTGGTAGAGGGCGGGCAAATCTTCGGCGGCCACAGCCCCTGTCAAAAAAACGAACCGACTCAGCCCCTGGGAGGTAATCTCCTCTTGCAGATGGGGGGTCTGAATCGGGTGGGGTGGCCCCACCAAGACCAGTGGGTGTTTCTCACGCAAGGCCAATGGCAGACGGGCATAGAGTTGAATCAGACCGACAAAGTTTTTATAGGGCTCGGGCCGCCCGACAGAGAGGATATACCCCGGCCCGGGCAAACCATAAAAGTCCAAGACAGATCCCGGATCTGGATGGGGCACACAGGGGCTGACCCCTGGATAAATCACAGCAATTCGGGCCGGATCTATTTCCAAGGCCTTTTCGAGGTCGCGGGCACTGCTCTGGGAGACAGTGATGATTTTATTGCAGGGTTTTAGCAACAGCTTGAGCGGCGCAGCACGGGTCATCAACAGCCGAAAGGGCAGACTGGCTTCGCGGAAATAAGCGGGAAAAAGCAGGGGAATCAAGTCATGGACCATGCCCACACAGGGTATGCCCGGCACGGGATGAAAGGGGTAATAGGGGGTGAAATAAAGATCTGCGCCAAAATCTTTTTGCAGCCGGGGCAAAACCAGGCGATTGAGGGGGGAACGGGCGTCAAAGCCGAGGGTATCGACGCGGTAGACTGCGCGCAAAGGCCGGGGATCGGCCTCGCGGATCCACTGCAGGCAAAAACGTGCCAACTCTTGGGTACTCAGAAGCAGGCAAAAACTGTGAGGGCTTTCTAAACGCAAAAGCTCGGACACCAGCGACAAGCTGACGCGCCCCAAACCATCAAGAGTGGCACTGCGCACCCAGCGCAGGTCCAGAAAAATTTTCACAGATCGATCACGAGACCGTCAAAAGCGGTATCAAAGGCCGTTTCGCTGGCTCGGGCCAGCATGTCTTCACCCATGTGGGTCAGGATCAGGCGCTTGGTTTTAAGCAAGGCGCGGTGCTCAAATATCTCTTGGTAAGAGAGATGTTTGGCGTCAGGATGGCCCGGTTCGTAATAGCTGCACTCAGTCACGAGCAGATCGGTGTCGCGGGCCAGATTGACCATGTGCTCGCCCCAGGCGGTATCGCCGGTATAAGCGACAATTTTTTCTTCGGCCAAATGCACCTGATAACCCAGGCAGAGGCGGGTACGCATATGATCCATGGCAAAGGGATAGACCATAATCGAGGTGCCTGGAACGGGGCGGGGCTCGTCTTCGATGGGCAAATAGCGAATTTCAAACAGCCCCAATTGGAAGAGCCCTGGATAACACATCTCCTGAAAGGCCTGTAAATGGTCGAGCAGGTGCTGAGGGGCCATGATCCAGAAAGGCCGAGAGCGGTTTTGGGTGATCTGTTGCAACAAGACAAAGGGCAGACCTGCAAAATGGTCGCCGTGGCCATGGGTCATCAGGGCCCCATCAATTTCGTCGATCGACAGGTCCATTTGTTTGAGGGCCGTCAGAGAGGTGGGACCACAATCAATCAAGAAGGTGGCCTCTTTGCTGCGGATATGCAAGCAGGTCTGGTTGCGGGCACCCGAACCCAAGGCATCACCAGAGCCAACAAAGGTCAGGCGTGGGCCGGGATCTGGCACCTGATCGCTGATCCAGTCCAGTCCTGTTGAGGCCCGGGCCTGTTGGGTGGTGTAAAAGGTGGCCAAGGCCATTTCGATGTCTGAAGCCCGAAATGAAACCGGGTAGAGCTTGAGACCTGTGCGCTCCGCGAGTGCGGCTTGCCAAACGGGATCATCGGGCTGAGCGGTGGCCACCACCAGGCAATTGGCCACCTGCAAAACGGGAAAGACGCTGTGAGCGTGGGCCAGTCGGGGGGGGATGGCCTGCAGTGTTTCGGGCAAAATTTCCATTTCGGAGAGGCGGGTCGAAGTTCCTAATAACTTTTGCAAAATGAGAATTCCGTCTCGCACAGACTCGGCGATCAGTCCACGTCGAATCAAGATTTCACCCAAATAATCGGGGTGCATTTCCTGTTCGCGCAGGGCCGCTTCAATCTGCTCGCTCTCGACCAACTGCAATTCCTGCAGCCACTCTCCAAAGCGTCTCTTTCGCTGTTGCATCTTCAACCTCTGCTCTTGCTCAATACTCTTTGCTCAATAATTCTTACCCACTGCTTACTCAAGGCTGTAATTCCCGGCAATGCCAACACTCCAGCTCTCGGGATGGATATACTGGCGCAGTGCTTTGTTGACCTGTGCTTGGGTGACTTTGCGAATCAACCCCGCGCGTTTTTGGAAATAGTCCAGCCCAAATTGGTATTGCTCCAATTGGACCAAGCGATAGGCGATTTCAGGGTGGGTGGCCAGATTGACCAGATATGATCCAATCAACGCCGATTTGCCATCGTTTAATTCTTGGGCTGTAATACCTTCTCTCAGATAATCGTCGACGACTTTTTTGACTTCGACAAGGGTGCGGCTCACATTTTCGGGATTGGTGGAAACCGAAAGCACCCACGGACCCGCACTGCGACCGACATCTGAAAAATAAGAATAAATACCATAGGTCAGGCCGAGTTCATCGCGAATGCGAATACCCAAACGGGAGGCCAGTGAACTCTGACCCAGGGCCTGATTGGCCAGGGTGGCTGCAAAAAAGTCAGGGGATTTTCGCGTGAGTGTGGCCTGGTGCCCCAGAAACAGAGAGACATTGGCCTTGTCGGGCATGGAATAAACCCATTCTTGGCCTTTTTTCTGGCGGCCCACGACTTCAATTTCGGGAAAGTCGGGCACTTTGGCATTCCATTTGCCCAAATGGGTGCCAAACCACTGGTGCAGGAATTTTGCGTCGATATCTCCGACACCTGCTGCAATCATGTTTTTGTGGCCATAATGCTGTTTGTAAAATTGCTTGACCTCTTTGAGGGTCAGCTTTTCGGTGGCTTTCATCAGCTCTTCCACTGTTGGCTGGTAGAGTGGGTGGTTCTCTGGATAGAGATTGCGGTAGAGCAGGTCATAGGCCATGGCATCGGTGCTGTCGAGGCGCTGCAAGAGACGGTCCAAGCGTTGCTTTTTGAGCTTTTCGAATTCGTCTTCGGGAAAAGTTGGATGTAGCAAGGTGTCTTCAAGCAGGGCCAGGGTCGGTTTGACATATTCTCCCAGGCAGCGAATTGAAAAACTGACATGGTCTGTACCCAAGCGGAAATCCAGCGAAGATCCCATTTGCGCCAGGGCATCCGCGATTTCGAGCTTGTCGTAGTTCTTTGAACCCTTTTTGAGCATGCCTGCGGTGAGTTCAGCCAATCCGTGTTTGTTCTGCGGATTGAAGATCGTGCCGCCCGGAAATTTGCCTTGAATCGAGACGGTATTGTCGAGGTGGTTTTCCTGGGTGATCAAGACCGCACTTTTGGCAAATTCTTGGCGATTCAGCTCGGATTTGTGCTGAATCAGGGCGGGGCCTGTGTTTTGAGCTGCCTGGGTGGCTTTTTTTGTTTTTACTTTGGTCCCTTTGGCCGGGGTTTCTGCAGGCTGAGGGCCCACATCGACCATCTCTGCTGCTTCGGGGATAAACCAGCCCACGGTTAAATTGTCGTCTTTGAAATAGGTTTGGGCCACACGCATGACGTCAGCGGGTTTGACCTTGTCGAGTTGTTCGAGGTAGTTCAGCATAAACTGCCAACTTGCGGTGGCTTCAAATTCTCCCAACATGCTGGCCAATTGGTGGGTGCCGTGGCGGTGGTAGGAAAATGCCGCTTTGGTTTGGTTGCGCACACGATCCAGTTCTTTTTTGCTTGGGGCCTTTTTTTGCAATTCGCCGATCACTTCTTGAATGGCCGTTTCGACCGCGGCATGGGTCACGCCGCCTGTGGCGACTTTGGCGTGCACAATAAACAGGCCCGGATCCCGCAATTGAATATTATAGGCCCCGGCGTAGATGGCTTTTTGGCTTTCGACCAGTTTTTGGTAAAGGCGACTGTTGACACCTTCGGCCAGGATATCCTGCAAGACATCCAGGGCGTAACTGTCGGGATGTTCTTGCGCGGGCACATGCCAAGCCAATTGCACAATGCCCAATTGCCCTGGTCGGCGAATTTTAAAACGGCGCTCGCCCTGCTGGGGGAATTCCTGGGTGTACATTTCGGGAATTGGTTTTTTGGCGGCGGGAATGCTTCCAAATTTTGCCTGAACCTGATCCAATGCGGCTTGGGTGTCAAAATCGCCGACAAGCACCAAGGTGGCATTATTGGGATGGTAAAACTCTTTGTAAAATTGGCGCAGGCGGGCGGTGGGAACCCCTTCGACATCGCTGTGCCAGCCAATTGTGGGGTGGTGGTAAGGGTGGGCCAAAAAAGCCTGGGCAAAGAGGTTTTTCCACATAATGCTGTCGGGTTCGTTTTCGTCCCGTTCCAATTCATTGCGCACCACGGTCATTTCTGCTTGGCGGTCGGCGTCGCGAATAAAAGCATGTTGCATGCGCTCAGCTTCGATTTCAAGAGCCAACTCCAACTTTTCAGCGGGCACCGTTTCGTAATAGGTGGTGCGATCGAGCCAGGTTGTGGCGTTAAAATTGGCCCCCTCTTTGCTCAGCACCTGGGCGATCAACGTGCCTTTGCTCTTGTTGAATTTGGGCGTACCCCGAAAGAGCATGTGTTCCAAAAAGTGGGTGGAGCCAGTATAGCCAACGGCCTCGTTGCGCGAGCCGACTTTATACACGACCAAGACTGTGGCCACGGGGGCGGAATGGTTTTCGACCAAAAGCACCTTGAGGCCGTTGCTCAATTTGTATTCTTGGATTCCCCCGTCGGCTTGGACAAAAACGGGTGCTTGGGCTTTATTTTTCTGCATAATTTCCTACTATCGTGGTGGTCAGGCGGTCTGGATTAAAGTATTTGCGAATGGCTGCATTGACCTGATCCATCGTCACAGACTGAATCAGATCGCGGCGGTGGGTGATATAGTCATCACCGAGGTGGAAAAAGGCGATATCCGAGAGGCGATCGGCCAATTCAGGATTGGTCGAAAGTCCCACCAAATAAGAGCCAATCAGGGCAGACTTGGCCAATTCCAGCTCGCGGGCAGAGATGCCCTCTTTGACGTATTGGGCGATCACTTCTTTGCTGGCGGCGATGGTCTTTTCGACATTGTCGGGGGCGGTGGTCACACCCACCAGCCAGGGGCCTGCACTGCGACCGGGATCGGCAAAATACGAGAAAATGCCATAGGTCAGGCCGAGTTCGTCGCGCACCCGCAGACCCAGCCGCGAAGAGAGTGAACTTTGGCCCAAGACATGGTTGGCCAAAATGGCGGGAAAATAGTCGGCAGCCCCCAATTTGATATCTGTCTGAATGCCCATGGCGATTGAGATATTGGCTTTGTCTTTGAGGGTTTTGATCACCCGTTTGCCTTGGGTCTGAGAAGGAATATCGGGTACATTAATCGCCACAGGGTTGTCGGATTTCCAATCGCTGATTGCAGCATTGACCCGCTGCTTAAGCGCCTCGGCCTGCACATCGCCGACAACAGATAAGACCATTTCTTGACTGCCGTAGTGGCGAGCATAAAATCCTTTGATATCCTCCAGGCTGAGCTTCTCCACTGATTGGATCAGACTTTCGAGCGGCACTGCACGGGGGTGTCCTGCCGGGTAGAGAGAGGTATAGAGCAGATCGTTGGCCAGGGCATCGGTATTGTCCATGCGTTGCTTGAGCCGATCGGTGGTCTGCTTTTTGAGTTTGGCAAATTCTTCGGCCGGGAAACTGGGCTGTTTGAGGATTTCAAAGAGCAAATCGAGGGTTGCGTTGAGGTTCTCTGCCAAACAACGCCCTGTGATTTCGACCCTTTCGAGTCCCGCTGAAATACTCAAACTCGAACCCATCGATTCCAGTTTTTTGGCCAGGGCGAGTTTGTTATTGGCGCGGGTGCCCTGATCGAGCATATCTGCCGTGAGCATAGCCAAACCGGCTTTGCCATTGGGGTCATTGACACTGCCTGCCAAGAGGGAACCGTGAATGGCAACCGTATTGTCGAGGTGGTTTTCTTGGATAATCAAACTGCCGTTTTTGCCCAGGGGCAAGCGTTGCAGGGGAATGCGTTGGGCGGCAGCCGCTTTGTTCTGGGTCTCGTTGCCCAATTCGGTATACACCGTGTCGCGGTGATTGACCTTAACCTCGTTTGCGGCCTGAGGCACAAACCAGCCCACTGTCCGGTTCTGGCTTTGGAAATAGGTCTTGGCCACCCGTTGTACGTCGGCAGGGGTGACCTTGGCGATCTGATCGAGGTAGGTCACCATATAGCGCCAATCGGCCATGGCCTCGTATTCGCCCAAATCGCTGGCCAATTCGAGTGTGCCGTGGCGATTAAACGAGACCTGGGCTTTGATCTGGGCCTTGACTTTGTCGAGTTCGGCCATGCTGGGAGGGGTCTTTTGCAGCTCTTCGATCACCTGCCAGAGGGCCTTCTCGCCCTTTTCGTGGCTCACACCTGTGGCCAATTTGGCCGACAGCACAAACAGACCGGGATCGCGCAATTGCACATTTGAGCTGCTGGCTGAAACGGCCACTTGTTTCTCGACCAAGGACTGATACAAACGGCTGCTCACGCCTTTGCTGAGCAAATTGTCGAGCAGATCGAGGGCATAACTATCACCATGGGCCAAAGGCGGCACACGAAAGCCCATATTTACAATTCCCAATTGGCCTGGGCGCATCAGGGTAAAACGGCGTTCACCTTGCTGAGGGGGTTCTTCGGTATAGACTTGGGGAATCGGCTCTTTGGAGGCTTCGAGCGGGCCAAAATGGCGATTGACCATTTCCAAGGCCTTGGGTGAGTCAAAGTCGCCGACCAGAATCAAGGTGGCGTTATTGGGATAATAAAAGTCTTCGTAGAATTTTTTTAAGCGGGCTGTGGGCACGCCTTCGACATCACTGCGCCAACCAATCGTGGGGTGGTGATAGGGGTGGGCCATAAAAACATGGCTAAAGAGCTGTTGCCACATGACCCGATCGGGATTGTTTTCGCCGCGTTCAAGTTCGTTGCGCACCACACTCATTTCAGATTTGCGGTCGGAGTCGGCGATAAACGAATTGCGCATGCGATCGGCTTCTAGACGCAAAGCCAGTTCAAGCTGGTCAGCGGGCAGGGTTTCAAAGTAATTGGTGCGATCGAGCCAGGTGGTGGCATTAAAACGTGCACCTTGGGCCTGAAGGGTTTGGGCGATTTGGGTGCCACGGGTTTTGTTAAAGGTGGGTGTGCCTTTAAACAGCATATGTTCCAAAAAGTGAGTGGAACCGGTATAGCCCACGGCTTCATTGCGTGAGCCGACGCGGTAGACAATTAAGGTGCTGATCACGGGAGCAGCGTGGTTTTCAACCAAGAGCACTTTGAGGCCATTGGCCAAGGTATACTCTTGAATTCCGCGATAGGCCCGCACAAAGTTTGGCGCAGCGGGAGCAGCCCAAACGGGAGCGGGAGTGGGCAATACTCCCCACAAACAGGTCAATAATCCCAAGCTCAGGGCCGTCTTTTTCATGGTCTACCTCTTAGATGCAACAAAGTTTATGCATTGTAACATCTGCTTAAGCAAATCTGCTTTTCAGACGTTCAGGCTCAAAGATCAGGCCTTTGCTATTTAAAAATTCAGGGGAATAGAGTTTGGAGTAGGAGCGTTCGCCCAAATCGCAGGCAAAGGTCAGCAGGCGATGTCCGGGGCCCAGACGTTGGGCTGTTTCCAGTGTTGCAGCGAGGTTGAGGGCCGAGCTGCTGCCCAAAATCAGCGCGTCTTGCTCTCGCACATAAGCCGCAACGTCAACCAAGGCCTGGTCTGTAATTGTCAGAGCACTGTCGACACGCGCTTGGGCAAAGTTCTGTACCAGGCGCATAATACCAATGCCTTCGGTGATGGAGCTGCCACTGGTTTTAAACTCACCTGTGCGTACATAATGGCAGAGCCCCGAACCTTCGGGGTCGGCCAAGACCACTTCGATCTGGCTATTTTGTTCTTTGAGATAGGCTGAGCAACCGCCAATGGTGCCCCCCGTTCCGGCTGCTGAGACCAAGGCATCCAGACGGCCCTGTGTCTGGGCCCAAATTTCAGGCCCAGTGCCTTGGTAATGGGCGCGAAAATTGGCGAGGTTTTCAAATTGATTGGCCCACCAATAGGTCTGGGGGTTTTCTTCGGCAATCCGCCGGGCTGTGTGATAAAAATGGTTTTGGTTGGCAAAAGGCACGGCATCTACCAAGGTCAATTCAGCACCGTGTAAAGCGATCATCCGCTCTTTTTCCAGGGCCTGGCCTCTGGGCATGACCACCCGCATTTTGCAGCCAGCGGCTTTGGCTGCGATCGCCAGTCCAATCCCGGTATTGCCGGCGGTACCTTCGACAATGGTCATGCCGGGTTTGAGCACACCGCTGGCCAGGGCCTCTTGCACCATTTGCCAAGCCGCCCGATCTTTGATCGAGCCCCCTGGATTAAAATATTCACATTTGATCAAAATCTCACAGCCGCTGAGCTGACTCAGACTGGGAACCTTTAAAACGGGGGTTTGGCCGATTAACTCGGGCAAAGAATGGGCTAAAAGGGCTTTCATAGACGGTGCTCCGGATTGCAATATGGCGACCATTATCCCATAGTTTGCGGGTGCCTGACGCTCTCCAAACTGTATTTGGCCAGCGCCACCGGTTCGACATGTTCACTGGAGCGCAGGTATTGCAAGAAACGCTCGCGCCGGGCTTTTTCACGGGGCTCTTGTTCAGGCGCGGCGATCAATTGGAGCAAATCTGCTTCAATTTCTGCCTTGCTGTCGTTTTTTAAACAGAGCAGGGCAAAACCTGCCAATTGAAAGCGTTCAAATCCCGCCAGCAAAAACTCCCGCAAAATCGGGCTGTGGCGCAGGTGAAAGCGCAGGGTTTCTTCCACACCACGCACAGGGTATTGGGGGAAAGCCCCTGAGTGAATGATCGCTGAGGCAAAATTGCTCAGCAGCAATTCGGCCATGGCCAGTACCTCATCCCGGCTAACGCCATCTTCAGGACTCCAGCGCTTGCTCTCATAAAAATAAGGGCGCAAATGGGGTCTTTCAACCAGGATTTTGAGGTGTTCAGAGGTCTCAAACATGGCCCGCTGGACCAATTGAATCTCGGGCTGAATACGGGCGCTCTCCAATTGTAAACGGGCCGTATCCAACCCTTCACGGGCGGTTTCTAAACCTGCGAGTGAGGCGCGTAATTGGCGTAAAAAGACCGAAAAATTGAGTAAACCTGTGATCACCAAGAGCAGGGTTCCTCCAATGGTTACCAAGGGGAGCAGAGCTTCGATAGGCATGAAAAATTCCTTGTTTTGCAGGGCTATGCCAGGATTATAACCAGCCTGCAGGGGCTTGCACAGCAAAAACCAACAAAAACATGGCTCAGATGTTATAATCTTGCTTATAAGTCCCAACTGAAAGTAGGCATAACTTGCATGGATGCACTCTCTTCCGTTTCTTCGCCTTCAATGGATCTGGTTCAAGCTGCGATTGAAAGAAATGCCACCTTGGACAAAACAGCCATTGCCGTGGCTGCCAAAGCGCAAGAAATCCAGGCCCAACAAGGGGCTGCAGCAATCTCCTTGATTGAAGCTTCAGGCAGCAACCTGGTGGACGTGCGCGTCTAATACCCTTGGCTGAAGTTCCCAAACGATTACATCTCACACCCAGCGGCAGTTTTAATATTGAGCGGATTGGGATTCAGTCCTCCTGGTGGCTGGACCTTTATCATTTTTTACAAACAGCCTCTTGGCGCAAATTGATTGCCCTGCTCTCTGGGGTCTATCTGGGTTCTAACCTCCTTTTTGCCCTGTTCTATTTGCCCGGTTTGGCCGGTTTGGCCAACGCCCATCCCGGATCTTTTACGGATGCTTTCTTTTTCAGTGTTCAGACGATGTCCACTGTGGGCTACGGTTATCTGGCTCCCCAGAGTCTGTATATCAACGGGGTGATGGTCTTGGAGTCGCTGTTTGGATTCCTGTTTACAGCCATTTCAACCGGTTTGATTTTTGCCAAATTCTCACGGGTGCGGGCCCGGGTCATGTTCAGCCAGGTGGCGGTGATCCACACCCAGGACCGTCAGCGGATTCTGACTTTCCGTGCAGCCAATCAGCGCCATGCCGAAATTGTCGATGCTTCGATCAAATTGGCCTTGACCCGCGATGAACAGACGGAAGAAGGGCATTATCTGCGCCGGATTTATGACCTGCCCCTGCGCCGTGATACCTCACCGCTCTTCGCTTTGGTCTGGAATATTATCCATGTGATCGACGAAAACAGCCCACTCCATGGCCAAACTGCCGAATCACTGGCCCAGAGCAATACCATTTTGCTTTTGACCTTCTCGGGTATTGATGATCGCCTGTCTCAGACCCTACATACCCGCCATGCCTATAACCACAGCGAAATTGTTCTGGGAGAACGGCTGGCGGATATTATCGAAACCAGAGATGACGGCCGCCGGGTTGTCAATTATCATCACTTTCACAGCACCGAGCCCGAAGCCGATCAAAAATAAGCGATCGGCAGACAGGTTTTTGCTTTTTTGGGCTATAATTTTGCTATGAGCTTTCCCCTGCCAGCAGCGCCTCCCACCGTCTTAAATGCACCCGGCCAACTCTTTCATAAGCCCGGGCCTGTTGCGCTGCCCACTTTACCAGCTTTGCCTACTTTGCCTACTTTGCAAGGTCCCGTTGCGACCGCCTCGACTTTGCCAGTATCGCGCCCCTTGCCTGCCGCCCCGCTGCTGCGGCCGGTTACACCTTCCCCGTTGACGCGGGTAGACCAAAGTCAGTTCAGTTTGGTCTCGCGGCTCTTGGGGCCGCTGGATCAAATGAGTTTGCCGCCGCTCAGAAATATCGTTCCCGCGCCTGTTTTGGCTGGCTTAGAGCGCGGTTGGCAGGCCCTCAAAGATACCTTTACCTATCAATTCGAAGAGATTGGCAGAACCGGAACTTCGCGCGAAGCCGATGCCAATTGTGGACCAGCCACCGCTTCAATGGTGCTCAAACAATTTGGCATTTATCCACCCACAATGCAACAATTGCGCCGTTTGGTGGGCGCGCCGATTGGCTACGGCGGTGATGCTTTTGCGCTCACAACCAAACAGGTGGCAGAAGCTGTCAAGCGCACGGCCAGCGAAAAGGGCAAATACATCAGCTACGACACCCGCTTGATCACTTCAAATGTGGACAGCGTGACCACTGAAATGCGCAATCGACTGGCGCGAGGCGAGAAGCTGATTCTGCTCACTTCTGGCTTTAACTCGCTCTCTCAGGGTCATTTTACTGTGGTCAAAGAGGTGCGCAACGACGGTTCTGTGGTGGTGGATGACCCCGGTACTGCCGGCGGCGAAAACCGCGTGATCTCCCGCAGTCGCTTGGCCAAGGCGCTCGAAACCCGCAAATATGAATACGGCATGGAAAACGTCTTAATCGCCTTCAGCGGCTAAGCGCCAGATCAAATTCTTCAAATTTACCCGTTTCTGCAAATCCCAGCTTGTGATAACAGGCCAGGGCTGCCAAATTGTCGGATTTGACATTGAGCCCGATCAAATCCACACTTTGCAATAAATCGCGGCAGAGCACGGCTGTGGTCAAACTGCCCAGTCCCTGGCCCCGCACCTGGGGATCGGTGGTGATATTCCCCAAGGCTGCGACTTTCCAGCTGGGTGAATAGACGTGAATGCCAGCAATACTCACCAGCACTTGATTCTGGTAAATGCCCCGATACATGCCCGTTTCCAACATGCGGGCATCAAACCAATTGCCCGGATAGCTGCGCTGATACAAGTCCAGAATGGCGTCTAAATCGCGGTGGTCGAGGCTGCGCACCACAGACAGGTCCTTGTGTTGGGCCAAAGCCACCTGCAGTTTTTCAGGTTTGACCAGCACCATGCGGCAGTGTTCACCGTGGGAGTTGAGCTGGTAGGCAGTCTCCAAACATGGGCGCAGGCCCGCGCTCAGGTGCAAATAAAAGCGCGGTGGCAGCAGCGGAATCAGGCTTTCGAGCAGGGCCCTCATCGCTGGAGTTGGCTGACCAAAGGCCAAGACCGTCGGCAGACTCTGGCCCAGGTAGACCAGAACCAGGGCTGTGAGTTTAGCGCCTGTGCTGTTTTCGCCACGCTCTTCCCAACCATACCAGAGGGTTTGGGGCCAGAAAAAGGGGTCGAGGTCTCCCAAACTGTAGAGATGCAGACCTTTGTCTTGGCAAAGAAACGCTGCGATTTGGTCTACATCGTGCAGGGAAATGCGTGCCATGGCCTTAATTGTGGCTGTGCAGCTCAGGATTGAGTGCAATGGTGCGCGGATTGGGTTTGCAGATCACTTCACCCGTTGTGGAATCTTGGTAATAGAGCAGATAGCCGCGTCCTGAAAGCTCCAGGGCCTTGACCCGGTTTTGACCGGGGGCCACACTTTCTCCTGCCGCATTTACTGGTTGGCCATCGCCATTGTAGAGACTGACTTTGGTGCCTGCGGTTAAATACAGCCCTGCAGCCAGGGTGCAGCCATCGCCCAGGGAGATGCCCGTGCCAGAATTGGCCCCAAGCAGACACATCGTGCCAACCGAAATGACAAGATTATTGCCGCCTGAGAGGGTGCCCATAATTGAGGCCCCACCGCCCACGTCTGTTTTGTCTCCGACAAAAACCCCCGCCGAAATGCGGCCTTCGACCATTGCGACACCTGCGGTACCGGCATTAAAATTGACAAAACCGGCCTGCATAACGGTGGTGCCTTCGCCCAAGTAGGCCCCCAGGCGAACCTGGCTACCAGAGGCAATACGCACCCCGCTGGGCACATGGTAATTGACCAAATAGGGGAATTTGTCTACATGGCTGACGATCAAGGATTTACCCGCCAACAAGGCCTTGAGTCTGACACTTTCCAGATCTTCGGGCAAGATCGGCCCTTGGTCGGTCCACGCCAAATTGTGCAGGGCTTTAAAGGCCCCATCGAGCTTGACACCGTGGGGCTGAAGCAGGCGTTGCGAGATCAGTTGCAGTTTAAAATAGGCCTCTTCGGCAGTTTCGACCGCTTGGTCTGGGTCTGAGATCGCGAAAAAACCCAAATCCAATTCACTATATGCCGAAGGACTGGCCTGGACTGAAAGGGCCTCTAAGAGGGGCCGCAGCCGTTCTGCTTCAGCACTGGCCGGAAAATCTTTTAAAAGGGCTTGCAATTCATTGATTTGTTGGGCTTCAAAGCGCCGAAACTGACCGGGACTGAGCCAATCGGCTTTGTTTAAGGCCTGTGCCAGCGGACTGCTGCCCAGAAACAGGGCTGGAAAGAGGACATCCAGGGTGGTATTGCCCCGGCGGCGACGCAGGCCGAGGCCCCAGGCAAAAAACAAAAGATCAGACATGGGTGGCTCCTTGGGTAAATCTGGTTCTGAATCCGGGAGGATCGCCCGAACGCTTAAGATTATACACCGGATATTTTGGTACAATGAAGCTGTGGACTTTTTATACCAACTCAGTTTCAGGATGGATTTATGCTCGATAAACTCTTTAAAAAAGTCGGCCAAAACAAAGACCAGGCCAAAGTGCAGCCCAAAGCCGAAGAAAAACAGAGCTCTTCCCAAGAGGATATGTTGGATGAAACTGGCACCTTTATGCTGGATATCAACCAACTCAAGGAGACAGAAGACCTCGACGATCTCTTAAACGACGTCTAAAGTCGTTGGGATTCGCTTCTGTTAAATGTATGTTGAATACCGTCAGCTCAACGGCTGCTCTCAAGATAAGCTTGTATCCTTCTTGCGGAGTGGCAGATGACTCAAATTCAGATTCTTGATGCCAATTTTGCCTATGAGCTGACGGGTAAAAAAGCCCCTCCGCCTGCGCTGTCGTCTGCTCCAGCCGTTCCTGGTCAGGCAAAGACCTCCCCCCCTGACCCAGAATCTGAATTACATCCCTGGCTCAAAAACACGTTTTTGGGTTCGATGAATGGCGGTGTCGCAGGAACAGGGACGGCTGTCGCCGTCTCACATTTTCTCAATAAACCCCTGAACACGATCAACAAAGCCAAAGTGGGGGGCATTCAGGGCGTTTTTTCTGGTGCCAGCGGAGCCGTTGTCGCCGCTTCGTTTGCCTCTGATCGCAGGACAGGCACTGTTTTGGGTGGTTTAACCGGCGCGACAGTGGGTGCATTGCAGGCCCTGGCTTTTTCTCCGAGCAAAGGCAAGGTGATCATGGGGGCCATTACGGGGCTGGTCTCTGGGGCTGCCGCTGGAAACGTCACGATGGCCTGGCGCGATTACCAGTATCAAAAATCTTTGCAGGGTGCAGATTCTGCTCCACTGCCCTGGGATCCGAGCGAAGAAGATCCTTTTGATGAAAATGCCCCCCTGCAATTGCCTTTCCCTGTGACCTTTTAAGCTTTCGCTGCAGTCCAGGCTGAATAGTCTAAAACACCCACTCTTCCCATTCTTCGTTGTTTTGAGCATCCTCGTTTTGGGACAGGGTGGCAGCCTGTGAAGCGTTCTCTGGGGATTCGCCGATTGTGAGCGTCAGATCTGGCAAGCCACCCACCAAGCTGTGTAGACATTCATCTCCGGCTTGCCAGGCGCAAGGGACTTGTAAAAGGGCGGCATTTACCCGGCTGACCGAGCACAGACCCAGACCGATTCGCGCTGCCTGTTCGCGCAGCAATTGCACCATCGCTCCGGCTTCGATCAGGCAATAGTCGCGGGCGTCACTGCCATAGCGGGCCATCATGCCTGCCAAGTCTGCCACCAAATAGAGACTGAATGCCGAGGCTTGGGCCATTTCCAAGCTGATGGGCAAATGCAATTCGCTCAAAACAGGCGCCTCTGAGCTGACTTGAACCAGTTTGTGGTTTTGGGCCTGATACAGATACAGCCCTGTCCCGAGTTGCTCTATTTTTCCTGGCATTACTTGGAGATACACCAAAAGTGGATAGACCCCCCCTGCTGAGGGATAGAGGTAACGCGGGCCTTGGTCGCCTGGATACTCGGCCAAAACCGCCAGTAATTCGGCCAATTGGGTCAGCTTGAGCGCTTCGGGTAAAAAATGTCGGGTGCTTTTCCAGTTTTCACTGTGGGGAGCGCCTTGGGGCGGGGGAAAGACGGTTGCCGGGCCCCTTTGCTCACGGATGGGCAGTTTTTTCTCACTGAAGCTATCATACATCACTGCGCCCACGGTCGGTCTGGTCTTGTTGTCTGTGGGGAGCTGGGCATTGGCCTGCGCCATGTTCGGGGCGTTATAATACTGGGCCAATTGGCGCAGGCTTCGCAATTGGAACATTTCTCCGACACCGGGGGCAAAGCCAAATTCCTGTTGCAGGCGATTGCCCAAGCGGATTAAGTCGATTGAGTTGACTCCCAGCCCCAATAAATCCGCTTCGGGGTCGTGGATCTCCAAGGTCAGCACTTCGTAAAAGAGGCCTTTGAGTTGGGTTTCAGTTTGGCTTTGGGCCGCTGAAAGTGTTGTTTTACTGGCTTTGGACGCTATCGCGGGCAATTGTTGGCGATCGGGTTTGCCACTGCTGTTGAGGGGAAAGGCCTCCATGGCCAGCCATTGGTGCGGCACCATCCAAGCAGGTAAACGGCATGACAGAAAGTTTTCCAATTCAGATACCGAGATCGGCCCCCGGGGCAGGTAATAGGCGCAGAGACTGCGTTGACTCAATTTATCCCCCTGATAAGGGGCTGTGACCAACACATCTGCCAATTGGGGGTGTTGTCGCAGGCAGCTTTCAATTTCACCCAGCTCGATGCGGTAGCCCTGAATTTTGACCTGATTGTCTTTGCGACCGAGAAATTCCAATATCCCACCGGGCCGATAACGGCCCCGATCACCGGTTTTGTACCAGCGCTCGCCTGTTTCTGGATGCAAAACAAAACGTTCGGCGGTTTTTTCGGGATCTTGCCAATAACCCAAAGCCAGTCCCTTGCCGCTGATACACAGCTCACCTGTCACCCATTCTGGGCAGGGCTCCATTTGAGCATTAAAGACCTCAAAGCGCTGGTTGGGCAGGGGCTTGCCATAGGGCACGCTGTTCCAATCTTCGGGCAGGGGCAAAGAAATGGGGTGAAAATTGGACCAAATACTGGCTTCGGTGGCGCCTCCCAGGCTCCAAATTTGGGCCTGTGGGGCACGGGCCGCCATCCGTTCAGGCAAAGCCAGTGGAATCCAATCGCCGCTCAACATAATCTGGCGCAGGGCAGGAAAACGCAATTCAGGACTGCGTTCGAGGTATTCCAGCAGCAATTGTAACAAAGCTGGAACGCTGTTCCAGAGCGTAATCCCATGCGCTTGCAAGGAATTAACCCAGCGATCCGGCTCACGACCACTGTCAGCTGGGGGCAGCACCAAACAGGCCCCTGCGGCCCAGCTGCCAAAGAGATCATAAACCGAAAGGTCAAAGCTCAGGATCGACAATCCCCAAACCCGGTCATCGGGCTGTAAATTGTGCATTTGATTGATCGCTGCTACCGTATTCCAAGCTGCCTGATGGGCAATCATCACCCCTTTGGGCTGACCCGTCGAGCCCGAAGTAAAAATCACATAGGCAGCTTGTTCGGGTGAACAGCGCTGCAAAAGTGCCTGGATCTGTGTAGAACTGGGCAAAGGCAAAGCTGTTTTGGGTGGGTAAACGGGAATAAATGTGGGATGGAGCGGCGGGAGTGTGGTCAAATGGGTGGACAAATCCAAGTGGCTTTGCACCAAAGCCAAGCGGCATTGACCCAATTCAAGCAGTGCTGTGATCCGTTCTGGCGGCAAACTGGCTTCGATGGGCAAATAGGCGCCCCCTGCCAATAAAATGCCCAAAACAGCCACGGCCTGCTCCCAGCCTTTGTGCATTACAATGGCCACGGGCTCAGCCCTTTCTAGCCCGTGTGCATATAATTGCTCTGCCAAAGCTGTGGCTTCTGCCAGCAATTCTGCGTAATTCAGGTTGCGGGTGGGGGAAATCACCGCGGGGGCTTCGGGGTGGGCCAGGGCTTGGGTGACACAGGCCGTGTGCAGGCATTGGGTCGGTATGCGCTGTTCTGTGGCGTTGGCAGCCAGGCGAGAGGGCGTTTGATCAGGGCTGTTGAGAGCACCGAGTATGGCCTTCTGGCTGAGTGGGGCCTGCCATTCTGCGGGGGAGTTGGCCAAGCGGCGCAGCAACTGTTCAAAGGTATCAAATAAGGTCTGAGGCAAGCCTGCTGGGAAGAGTTCAGTCAGGTAGTCCCAATTTACGTGCAGGCCCATTGCACTCTCGGAGACCTGGCAGTCGAGCCACACTTGAGGTGTTTGGGTTTGGGCAAAGACCAGTTCTGCCCCCAGTGGCAGCTCGGGCAAGGTTTGACCGAGCAGGCCTGTAAAGACCACCGGAGCTGTGCCGCTGTGGCCGTGTTGGCGCAAATCCCTCAGCACTTCGACCCCACTATACAGGCTGTGTTCGAGGTCCTGCCAGAGCTGTTGCTGAATCTGACGGGCCCAATCGGCCAGCAAACCCTGCCGGAGGGGGATTTCGAGCAGGTTCAAGCTGGTAAAATCGCCCACCACTTGATTCACCTGCGGGTGCAGGGGCAGGCGCTGGAAGGTGGTGAGGTTGATGATGAATTGCTCGTTTTCGCTCCAACAGCTCAAGCTGGCGGCAAACAAAGCCAAGACCAGACTGTTGGGCGTGAGATTGTACGCAGCTCCCGCCGTTTTTAAGGCCTGCCAAGTGGGGGCTTCTATGTGTAGCGAGAGTCGCTTAAACTGGCGGGTCTTGAGCTGTTCGGGGGCGGTGAGCAAAGGCAAAAGTGGGGCTTCTGGTAAACTTGCTAGGCGTTCCTGCCAATAGCCACGGTCGCGCTCAAAAGCAGGACTTTTGCGGATCTCTGTGAATGTGCGCATATAATCGCCAAAATTCAAGGCCAGAGGCGGCCATTCACGCTCGGGATGGCGATAGAGGGTTTCTAATTCTTGACCCAGGAGCAAAAAACTGGTGGCATCAGCGATCAAGGCGTCCAGGCGCAGTTGCAAGTAGGTGCCGGTTTCTCCCTCTGGGCCTTCACTCTGGCGGATGAGACTGAGTTCAAACAGTGGCCAGTGCATGGGATCAAAAACTGCTTCCAGGCTGGCCTGGCGCAGGGCTTGGCGCTGCTCGACCTGCTCTTTGGGAGGTAAGGTGCGCAGATCGTGGCATTTTATGCTGTAAGGAGGCAGGTCTTGGCGGGGCTGCTGTTGTCCCTGGGCGTTGATGACCGTTTGTAACATCGGGTGGCGACGAATCAACTTGTTCAAGGCCTGCTCCAGCCGCACCAGATCAAGATCGGGCAAGGCCAATTCCAAGCAGGCCTGGGCACCGACACCGCCCAAGGCCATCTGGGACTGGCGACCCACCCAATAGGCGGCCTGAACGGGGGTGAGTTCAAAGGGCTCCCAAGCCAGCTCTGGTTGAGGCTGGATCTGTGGCAGTGGCGCAGGGATCAGGGCTGATTCTGCTACCACCTTCGCAAATTCAGCCAGTCGGGGATGGGCAAAGAGTTGATGCAATCCAATTTCGCGCTCAGTGAGCTGGCGTAATTGCATGACCATCTGCACTGCCAGCAGTGAATGGCCCCCAAGCACAAAGAAGTCGCTTTCGCTGTCTACGGGCTGGCCCAAGATCTGCTGCCAGAGTTCGCCGATGCGTTTTTCCAGGCTCATTTGGCCGGGTTTTGAGAGAGACTGTGAAAGAGCTGTGCTTTCTGGGGCTGGGCTGTCCGCACGGAGGGTGTGCTTTTGCAAGGCCAGGTAGTCCACTTTGCCCCTTTCGGTTTCGGGCAGCCGCTCAAGCTGAATCAACATGGCCGGCACCAGGGTGAGTGGCAATTGGCTTTGGAGCCAAGTTTTGAGCAAAGCAGGGGTGATGCTGCCTGTATAAAAGGCCCAGAGCTTTTGTGCAGTGGGGATCAACACTGCGCTGGAAACCGCGGGATGACGCAGCAGGGTATGTTCAATTTCAGCGGCTTCAATCCGCACGCCTTTGAATTTAAATTGCCGGTCGCTGCGCCCGAGAAAGTGAAACTGTCCGTTGAGATAAACCAGCCGATCTCCTGTCAGATAGGTTTGGTTATGGGTTTGGTTAAGGGGTTGGCTGTGCAAATAGCCGGGACTGAGACCCCTGCCGCTGAGGGCCAATTGCCCTGGAAATCCCCAAGGCAAAAGATGCCCCAGGGGATCGAGAATCTCGGCCTTGAGACCTGGCAACAACTGGCCCAGGGCGGGAAGTTTGCCGGGTTGAAGGGTCTTAATGGGCCCTGCACAGGCCACCACACTGCACTCGCTGGGGCCATAGTGATTCCAAACCTCAAAAGGCAGGTGTTCGGGTTGAAATGGTGGCAAGCGGTCCCCACCCGTACGCAGGCATTTGAGAGTGGTGTTTTCAGGCCAGGGCAATTGCAAGAGCAAGGCCGCCAGCGGCGTGGGCAAAAACAGCTGTTGGATCTGCTGGCTGAGCAGGGCTTGTTGCAAGGACAGTGGATCGAGCAGGGTATTGCGCTCCCAAAAGAGCAGGGTAGCGCCTGCCGCCAGGCTGCTCCAAATTTCCCAGCCCGCGGCATCAAAGGCAATATGGGCAGTTTGGGGAATCAGCTCTCCCCTTTGGCTGGGAAAGGTCTTGAGATGCCAGTGAATCAAGTTGGCCATGCCCGCCTGGGTGACTTTGACTGCCTTGGGTTGGCCTGAAGTGCCAGAGGTTAAGATCAGGTTGCTCAAGGCCTGGCGAGGCTCTGGCAGGGGGTGGGGACAGCTGAGAGGGGCTTCTGGGGAGAGGGTTGTAAATGGCAGCATGCTTGACGAAGGCTGCAAATCATTTAATGCTCTCTCCACAACCTGTGCTAAAGCTGTGGCCGTTTCTGGAAGACAGATTAAAATCGGATTATTGAGGCTCTGCAGCAAGGCGAGCAGGCGTTCGGGTGGGCTCTCGGGGTCCAGCGGCAGATACGCTTTGTCGGCCAGTAAAATACCCAACCAAGCCGCCACAGTCTGGGCCCCCCGTGGCAAACAAACGGCCACCAAGGGGATCTGGTCGGGTGTATCGGAGGCCTTTTGAAGCGGTGCCAGATGAAGCAGATTCTGGGCAATCACCCGCGCCCGCTGCCAGAGTTCGGCATAAGTCCAGCGCAAAGGCGCCTCAGCCTGTAAATCGATCAGGGCCAGGGTTTCTGATTCCCCTGCCAGCATCGGCAACAAACGTTCTGGGATCGTTTTGCTCGGCGGCTGAGGAAACCAATCCGCAGAGCCAATCTCTTTGCCTCCGGGTATTTGCCAGTCTTTTAAGACCAGTGATGGCGACCATTCTGGCAATTCTGCCAAAATGCTCAGCCAGAGATCTACCAAATTTTGGATCGTATCAGCCCCAAAGAGCTGACAATTGTATTCGACACTGCCTTTGAGAGCGCCTTGTTCGGGAATCAGGGTAAAGGCCAAATCAAAGCGGGCCACGCCAATATCCAGCTCTATCGGGCGCAGCTGACATTCTCCCAAAGGGGCAAAGCCAATTTCGCCGTGCAGGGCCAGGACAGTCTGAAAGAGGGGGTGTAAACCCGGTATACGGGGGGGCTGAAGCACTTCCACCATTTGCTCAAAGGGGGTGGCTTGGTGTTCCAGGGCCAAAAACACTTGGTTTTGGACCTGCTCCAGCAGAGAATGCAAATTCTGCTCTGGGTCGATTTGCACCCGCAGCGGCAACATATTCAAGAAAGGGCCAATCAGATCTTGGGTCTCGCTTTCGAGCCGACCAGCGACAGGGGTACCGACCACCAGATCGTCACTTTCGGCAAATTTCCAGAGCAAGAGGTAAAACCCCGTTAACAATAAGCTAAATAGGCTTTTGCCACTGGTTTTGGCCAGGTTTTCAAGGGCCAAATAGGTGTCTGAGGGCAGCAAAAAAGGCGCCTGTGCTCCGTGAGCCTCTGCGAGATCCTCTCGGCCTATGTCTTGTGGGTTTGTGCTGGAATTTTCGCCGTACAAGCCCCTTTGCAACAGGGTCTGGACAGGTGCTCCCGTCAGGGTCTGTTGCCAATAGGCCAGATCGGCTTTGAGACTGGGGTCTTTTTCCGATTGTTCGCGCTGCCACAGTGCAAAGTCGGCGTATTGCCAGGCCAATGTTGGCAATTCGGGTTGTTTTGCAAGCAGCTCGGCAGTATAAACGGCTTGCAACTCCTGGAACAAGACCCGGAACGAGAGCCCGTCAGCGACGATATGGTGCAAGCTCAAGAGCAACACATAGCGCTGATCATCTGGATCAGGGGGCATTTCTGGCTGTGGCATTGAATCCACTTCAGGCTTGAGGACAAAGAGCGAAAAACGCAGCGGGGGCGTGTTTTCCCAGTCAAAGGGCAATCGTGCGTGGTATTTGAGCGTTGCTTGCAGGGTGGCGGGATCTGAGCTGACGGACTCAATCACTTCCCAGCACGGGGGCGGATCTGCCAAAACGACTTGAAAGGGTTGGCCCTTTTCGTCTTGCCGGTAAACACTGCGCAGAATTTCATGGCGTTGAATCACGCTCTGACAGGCCTTACGTAATGCCGCTATTTTAAGGGGGCCTGTGATTTCCAGGGCCACGGGAATAAAATGGGTGCGCTCCTGCGGTTGCAATTGTTCTAAAAGCCAAAAGCGGGTTTGGGCAAATGACAGGGGCAATCTGTCAGGGCGCAGGCGTTCCGGCGCAGGGTTTTGGGCTTGCAGCCCGTTCAGAATCATGTCGGCGATCTCTTCTAAGCTCGGCCCTTGCAAAAATTGGGCCAAAGGCAGTTTGACACCAAATTTTTTCTTCAGGCGACTGAAGAGTTCCATGCCCACCAATGAGCCAATCCCCAGATGTTTGAGGGGTTCACTGGGATTGAGCAGCGCGGCATCAAGTCGCAGGGCCGTGGCCAATTCCACTTGCAATTGCCTGATCAGGCCCTCGCGGCTGTGGCCGTCTGTGCTGAGGCCAGGGACCAGGTTTTGCTCATTGTCCAAATGTGCTTTCAGGCGCGTGGCCAAAGGGGAGAGAGCCGGATGGGCCTTATTCAGCGGCTGCGCCATTTCGGAGCGAGGCAACCAAGCGGGAATCCGTTGCCAGGGATACAGCGGCAGCGAAAGCAAGCTGGGATGGGGATCGATCAAGGCCTGCCAATCGACCTCAAAGCCCAGGCTGTAGAGTGTGCCCAGGCTCTCAAACAGGGGTCGGGCCGTGGGAATATCCCGGCGCAGGCTCGGCAGCAGGTGGCTGCTATCACTCACACCCAGCAATCCGGCCGTCAGCACAGGATGGGGGCTGATCTCTACAAAGACCGTCTCTTCCTTGGCCAGGCGTTTTTCAAAAGCGGGCAACAATTGGACGGCTTGGCGCAGATTTTGCCACCAATAATCGGGGCCAAAGTCCGTTTGGGCTTGGTCTGAAGGATGCGCTGTGGAATAAACCGGTGTGTGCCCCTGTTGGGTCTGAATGCCTGAAATTGCCGCCAGCAGCGGAGCTTTGAGTGGCTCCATCAGCGGGCTGTGGGAAGGAGCGTCGGCGCCTTTGACCCGTCGCGCGAAGATTTTGTCTGCTTGCAGGGCCTTTAAAAAACGTTCAAGGGCCTGTTCTTGGCCCGAAACAACCGTCAGCTCAGGCCCATTTAAGCCCGCTATCCAGAGTTCCGGCTCTGGATGCGCTGCCAGATGCGCTTCAACAGCCTCTGCCGAGAGTCCGACAATGCCCATCGCCCCGCTGCCGACCACGTCTTTGAGTAGGCCAATGCGTTTGACCACAATGCGCGCGGCATCTTCCAGTTTTAGCCAGCCCCCAGCACAGGCGGCACTGATCTCTCCCATGCTGGTGCCGATCAGGGCATCTGGACGCAGACCCCAAGCTTGGCAGAGGGCAAAGAGCGCCAATTGCAAGGCAAAAAGCACAGGTTGAACAATTTCAGGACTGTCCTGATAACCGTTCTCTACCGCCTCTCGTACCGAAAATCCCGTCAAGGGGCCGAGAGCGGCATCCACCTCGTCTAAACGCGCAACAAAGACCGGTTCGCTCAGGAGTTGTTGGCCCATGCCTTTTTCTTGAGAGCCCATGCCCGAAAAGAGAAAAACCAATTTGCGCGCGGATTTTTTCAGGATTTTGAGACCGGGCTCTGGTTCAGATGAGAGGTGTTTTAAACCCCTTTGTAGATCTGCGTGCGAGTCAAACACCAGCCCGGCTCTGTAATGGCCTGGGGTCTGGCGCATTGCCAAGCTGTATTGCAGATCGTTGCTCTGCAGCTCTGGCTGGGTAGCCAACCAAGCGCTGAGATCTGCGGCCCGTTGGGCCAGCGCTGCTTGGCTGTGGGCTGAGAGTGGGAGCAGCTGCAGTTTTACACTGTCTGTTTGGGTCTGACTTTGCCCAGTTGTGTAAATGGGTGTTTGGTCTGGGGCTGGATTTTGCGGCGCCGCTGCCAACAAGACATGTACATTGGTGCCGCCAAACCCAAAGGCGCTCACCCCGATCAGAGCGGGAGAACTCTTTGATGACCATGCTTGTGATTGAACATTTGACAGATTCAGAGTTGATAGATCCAGGGGCTGAGTTTGACCGACGACCTGCAAATGCCATTTGGCAAAAGGGATATGGGGATTGGGGGTCTGAAAATGCAAACTGGGAGGCAATGTTCGGTGGTACACACTCAGACAGGCTTTGATCAGCCCTGCGATCCCGGCTGCGGCCTCTAAATGACCAATCTGGGTCTTGACTGAACCCATGTTTAAGGGGGGAAGCGCTGAGTTCAAACGGGCTTGGCCATAGACTTCACCCAGGGCGCGGGCCTCAACCGGATCGCCCAGCGGGGTTCCCGTACCGTGGGTTTCAACATAAACGACCTGCGCCGGGTCGATGTTTGCATCTGCACAGGCGGCTTGCAGACTGCGGCGCTGTCCCGCTGGGCTCGGCGCACTCAGACCATTGGTTTGACCATCTTGAGACAGGCCCGAACCACAGATCACAGCATAAATGCGGTCTTGATCAGCTTGGGCCTGGGCCAAGGGTTTGATCAGTACCAGCCCTGCTCCCTCCCCGCGCACCATGCCGTCGGCGGCGGCATCAAAAGTTTTACACTTGCCATCAGGGGCCAAGGCCTGGGCCTCTTCAAAGCCCTGTTGCAGCAAGGGGGAGAGCAGAATATTCACGCCGCCGACCAAGGCCATTTCCGCTTGGCCATTTCTCAGGCTTTGCAGGGCCAAATGCAGGGCTGTGAGTGCAGATGAACAGGCGGTGTCGACCACCAGACTGGGGCCGTGAAAATCAAAGAAATAGGAGAGCCGGTTGGCAATCACGCTGGTGGCGGCGCCCGTAATGGTGTACATATTGACCTGATCCAGGCCCTGCAATTGGGTGTGGGTATAGTCCACACTCGAGACCCCGATAAACACCCCCACCTTTTTCCCGCGCAGGCTTTCACTGGGTTGGCCAGCATCGAGCAGGGCTTCAACCCCCAATTCCAGCATCAGGCGCTGTTGCAGATCCATGCTGGCGGCCTCAGTGGGCGTCACACCAAAATAGTCGGAATCAAAACCACCCAATTCTGACAATTGGCCCGCATAATGCGGGCTCGGCAATTCAAAGCGCTCAGGGGGAATGGGTTTGACTGCATTTGTGCCCGAGCGCAGCAATTCCCAAAAATCCTCAGGGCTTTCTCCGCCGGGAAAACGGCAGGCCATGCCAATAATTGCGATGGGAGGGTGAGACATTTTGCTCCAGATGACCGTCTGTTGAGATTACTACAGTTTAGCGGATTCTGTACGCAGTCAGTTTAAGAGTTGCTCAGCTCAAAGGGGATCATTTGCTGATTTTGTTGGATTTTCAGCTTTTTTCCCCGGTGGTCATAGACAAAAATCCGGTAGGCTGTGATTTTCCCCTGGGGGTTTTGGAGGGGCTGGTAAACCACAGCCCCCACTTGGTTCGCATCTGTAACCCTTAAAACGGCATCAGCGGGCTGAGAAGATTGAAAAATACCGCTAGAGCGGAAATAGGGGTTGGTGAGTTCTTTCCAATAGGGATTTATGGGTTGGCTGGCAGCCATTTTTAAAGTTTGGATTGAATCGGGGTATTGGCCCTGAGCAATGGCATAGGTTTCGAGCATGGTCTGAAGGGTGTGGGCATTGGCCTTGCTATTGCTCTCACGGCTGTTTCCCAGATAGGCCTCTTCCGTGAGTGGAATACCCAAGGCCAAGACCGAGCCCATCAGTGCCGATTTCAACCAGAACGAGCGCAAAGGGCCTTTCACTTTTTCTGGAAAAGGACGAAGGCTGAGCAAAAGCAATAAAAAAGGAAAAAGCAGTAAAAAAAGCGCACCTGTGGGGGCCCAAATGGTGTTTAAACGGGGTAAAAATGGGCTCCAAGGCAGCATCTTCTCGCTGTCCAAAACCATCAGTAGGGCAAAGAGCAGCCACATTCCCATTGCCCACAACCCACTTAAGCAAGTTGTTTTAATTCCCTTTTGCAAAGATGCTGAACGCCCTTGAGATATTTTATTGTGGCTCATTCTCTGGCCTTAATTGCATCACAAAAAAGACATAGCCGTAAGCACCCTCCGATTGTTTGTGGAGCAGAGGTTCTTGTTCGGCTTCGTCCAATTGGGTTAATAGCTCCGGCTGGTTTGCATATTTTTGTCGCAATTGTTGAATTCGGGCCAACATGGGTGTGTAATAGTCCTGCCACCAAGCTGAATCGGGTAAGACAAAATGACCCTGCTCACGATAGCCTTGGGCTAATATTTGGGCCAAGCGGCTGGAAATATCTGTCATAGCCGGATACTCGGCCCAAAAATCTTTGAGAAATTTGGGCCTTTCGCTTTTGAGCCAACAAGGTTCGGTCACGGCCAGAAAACCACCCGGTTTGAGCAAGCGTTTCCACTGTTTTAAAGCTGCTTCAAAGCCCAAAAAATACATCGCCCCTTCACACCAGATCAAATCAAAAGACTGATCTGCAAAAGGCAAGTCAAACATCGAGGCCTTGACTGCTTGAATGCGTTCGCTGAATCCTGTCGCTGCGGCTCTGTGCTTAAGAACTTGTAAAAATGGCTCGTGAGTATCCACAGCTGTGATTCGTCCCTGGCTGATTTCAGCCAGATCCAGGGTCTGTTTTCCTGGGCCACAGCCGATATCCAAGATGTCTGGCACAGCTGGCAATTCTGATGCCAGGAGATAGGCTTTATGGGTAGAAACGCTATCTCCTGGACCTTCGCGTGGCAACCCGCTGTGGATCTCCCAAAAAAGTGATGGAAAGTTGGTTTCAGTCATCCGAACTGACTCCTTTTTTTTTCACCCGTTGGGTCGAGGCAGGGTATTTCGCCAAGAGGGTTGCTGGGCGAATCGGGCGGGGCACCAGATTTCCGCCACAATTGGGACAGACCGCTTTTAATACCTGGCTGACACAGTCGCTGCAAAAAGTGCATTCAAAGGTGCAGATGTGGGCCAGGGAAGAATCGGGGGGCAAATCCCGATCACAGTTTTCACAATTGGGGCGGAGTTCCAACATGGTTTATTTCGCTCAGCCCATTTTGACACAGTGGGGACGTTCTTGCAGGCGATTGACGTAGTCACGCACGACCGGATGCTCGTTATCCGCTCCAAACATGCGCTTCCAAATAAACTGCGAACCGATCAATATATCTGCCACTGTAAACTGCTCACCAAAGAGGTAAGGGCCCTCGCCAATTTCTTTGGCGATCAGGGCTTCGCAAGTGGCAAAATCGTTCCAACCGCGGTACACAGAGGTTTCGACCTTGAGCAGGCTATCGCCCATGGCGGGCTCCAATTGCGAGGTGGCAAAGACCATCAGCGAGAGAAATCTTCCCCGCTCAGGCGAGCCAATCGCTGGCGCCAAGCCTGCCTCGGGGTGTTTTTCGGCGAGATAGAGCCCTATCGCCACGGATTCAAAGATCTTTTGGCCATCATCGAGCAAAGCAGGCAATTTACCTGCGGGGTTGATTTCCAAAAAGGCAGGGGTTTTCTGTTCTTTTTTTTCAAAATCAATCGGGACCAACTCGTACGCCACTTGGAATTCGTCGAGCAGCCATTTGGAAATGCTGGCTCGGCTGCGGGGATTATAAAAGAGTTTCATTTTGGTTCTCCTGAGAGTGTTTATAGCGCCAGCAAAGGCCGGTCAGCAGCTGGCAGGCTTTCGGTTTTGAGGCCCTCTGCGCCAATGGTGATCAGCAGAAAATCGGCGATGGGGATGGTCTCTTCCCGCATTTGGGTTTGGCCGGGCATCCGAAAGCGAATTTTGAGCTGGGTGCCTTTGCTGAGATTGTCTTTGAACTGTTTGCCCGGCGCGATTTTTTCATTTTTTAATGCCAGAGAGCCCGTCTGGCTGTGATTTTGTTGGGTGGGATCCGAAGCGTGGTTGACTGAAAATTCAGAATAATCCAATTCAACCTCGGTGGCCAAATTGTTGTGAATCTGGATCAGACAACAATTTGCCTGCTGAGTGCTGCTGGCTCTTTCTGGGGCCTTTTCACGGGCCGCACATCCAGGTAAAAATAGCAAACTGGCAGTGAAACAGAGTGTGGTTATTTTCATGGAAAATAGTCCTTTGTGAGCAGGATGGGGTGTCTCATTCTAACCTGAAATTTAAACCGTATTTTGGGTATTTGCCTTTCGGTATTTGCCGCTCGGTATTTGACAGTCGAAATCGCATACACTAATATACATTTTACATTCTTTTCAGGAGTCTTACAATGCCCGCATTTAAACCCCTTGGCTATAATTCCGTCTCACCCTATTTAATCGTCCGTGATGCAGCCGCCACCTTGGCCTTTCTAACTGAGGTTTTTGCGGCCACGCCATTGCGCCAATTCCCAGACGGAGAAGGCCGTTTGATGCACGCCGAAGCCAAAATAGAGGATACGGTGATCATGCTGGCCGATGCGGCGCCGGGATGGCCCGCGCTTGATGCCCATGTGCATATTTATGTCGCTGATGTTGATGCGACCTATGCCAAAGCGTTGGCCTTCGGGGCCGAGTCAGTTCAAGTGCCTGTCAAAAAACAGGATGCCGACAAACGCGGCGGCGTTAAAGATGCGGGCGGCACCACCTGGTGGATTGCCACTCAAACGGAAGATGCCGATTAACCGTTGCTGAGGAAAAAGTCCTGCCCTTTGTCTTTGATGCGAGTTTGTTCAGGGCCATAGCCGTAGATAAAATAGCCAGAGAAATTGTCCGATGGCAAATAACGGATGGCACAGGCCTGAACGGGATCTGAACCTTCCAGAAAGGTTTTTCTTTTGACAGGAACCCTGCCTTTGAGCTGGTTTTCTATTCCCTGCCAGAGAAAATAAGGCTGGCAACTTGGCAAATCCAATTCTTTCCAATATTGACCCTTCTGCGCCTGTTGCTTTAACTGCTCTCTGTTTTGGGGATACAAACCACCGGCATCTACCGCGTATGTTTCAAGCTGGGTTTGCAGTTCATGCATCTGGCGTTTTACGGCCCAATCATAGGAAAAATGGGTTTCGGCCAAATTCGTGGGCAAGACCAACCAACCCCAAAGTAAGCCAAAGCCCAAGAGATCCACGCTCAATACTTTGAAATACACAAAAGGGGATGTCACATTTTTGAGACTGAGCAGAAACCCTTTCACCAGCAGCATCAACACCAGCTGCAAAAGGGCGATTTGAAGCAGGCTGATGACAGCTGCCGTCGGGTCTTTCCACGGTTCCGACGGATAAACAGCAAAGAGCAAGATCGCTGGAATCATGCACAAAATTTGGGAAAGACTCAATCTGAATGGACTAAAATCCAATATCTGAAAGGACTTTAACCAGATTGATTGTACCCATGCCAGCGGCAGCCAAGCCAGGGGGGTCAACAGCAGCATGAGCAAAGCTGAGCCAATAAAACCAGGACCGCCACCCCCAGCTCCGATTGTATTGGGCAAAAGCACCAACCCGATCAGCGTGGTCAGCCAAGCGAGCAAAGGCAATTTGGGGAAGCTCTGTTTGTTTTCCATTTGTTTTTCTTTGGGAAGCCGGTTTGATCTGAATTTTGTTAAGATACCAAATTATGAACCCCTTTGCCCAGCCCGAAACCACCCAAACATGGCTCGAAACCACCTGCCACGCGCCCATTACG
Organism: Candidatus Blackallbacteria bacterium; assembly: GCA_051715345.1. Lineage (GTDB taxonomy): Bacteria > Cyanobacteriota > Sericytochromatia > UBA7694 > UBA7694. The sequence continues at coordinate 17,058 of JBPXJQ010000014.1, read as the reverse complement.
GAGTTGACTTACCTCACACGGGGTTGGAATACCCGGATTTTCAGTTTTGTTTGTCGCGGGCAGGGGCACGTCTTGCGTGTGGCCAGGGGCCCCGAGCATATTTACAAAGAAGCCCTCGCTGCTCAGCGCTATGGGCAGAGCCTGCCGATTCCCCGTGTCTGGGCGGCCGGGCAGGTGATTGAACAAGCAATTGAGCAAGAAATTGAGCAAAAGCAGACATGGCATTGGGCGATTGTCAGTCGCTGTCAGGGCCAAAGCCTGGACACCCTCTCTGAGCCCGTTCAAAAAGCCTTGGAACCTGCTGTTTTGGCGCTGCATCTCGATTTGCTTAGACTGCCGCTCAGACACAGGGGGGCTGGGCCCCTGCAAGTCATTCCCCCCCATGCCCCCATTTTTGACGGGTGGCGTGTCCATTTGTCCCATCTCGGAGGCATGGCTTCGCGTTTAAATGTTTTATTGCAAGCCCCGATCGGTCTCACTCCTGCTTTTCTCGACGCTTTGCTGGCGCGTTTGCAAATGCAGATCGCCATTTGTCCTGAACATCCCCACTGGCTTTTACACGGGGATTTTAAACCTGCGAATATCCTTGCTGACCCCGCTGAGCAAAATAGCGGCAACATTACAGGCCCAATCACAGGCTTGGTCGATTGGGCAGGTTTGGGCCAGGGCGATTTTCTCTTTGATACGGCCACCTGGATCTGGCATCATCCCGAAACGCAGTGGGCAACTCTTTGGAAAAACTGGGCGCCCTCTTACCGGGCTTTGGGTTTGGATCTCAGTCATGCTCCCGCTCGGCTGGAGGCTTATCTCTTATTCGGGGCTTTGCAGGCGGGTATCACCTTGGCGGGCAGTCCCGTTCTGGCTGAAGACATCCCGTATTGGCTGCAAAAACTGCGGTTTTTGCAGCCGGGCTGTGTCACTGAATTGTTTCAGCTTTCTCCAGAATAGCAGCCTGGGCCACAAATTCTTCAAATGAGGGAATGCAATGAGAGGGCACAATCGCCGTCTGGGGATGCTGCTTGTGGTAGCTGAGTATGTCCGCCAAATCCTGTTTGTACTGCCCAGCGTTGTGCATGAGTGTCATTGCCAAAGGATGGGGCAAGCGCTGTTCGAGATAGCCTTCGCGCAGCCAACAGGCATCGGCAATCAAAAAGAGCGGGCCCTGGGTGGTTTGGAGCAAGGCGCCGAGTTGGCCACAAAAATGCCCTTCTAAAGGAATTAAGACAATGCTGCCATCGCCAAAGAGATCGTAGCTATAGGCAAAAGGGGGCACTGGAGCCACCCGCAATGGGCTGTCTTCGCGGTCGATCAGCAAAGCCCGGCGCTCAAAATCGTCGGGCATCAAGTCAGGTAAAAAACCTTTGCGCGTGGCTGCGATGCCTTTAAGCGAACGCACCTGTTCGTAGCCCTGGCGCAAACAGACAAACCGGGCTTTGGGAAAGTCGCGCAGACCTGTCACATGGTCACCATGAAAATGGGAGACCAAAATGTATTTGACCTCATTGGCAGAAATCCCACGCTCTCTGAGTTGGGCCACAGCCGTCTCTTCGGGTTTGAGAAAAACCGGGGTAACCTGGGCATAGAGCCGGTAGGGATAGCGCCGGGTGGCCCCAAAGAAATGCTCACTGTAACCTGTGTCGTAGAGCAAAATGCCTTCAGTGGGGTGCTCTATCACCGCAAAAAGTGAGGGAAATTGACAGGTTTCGTTGGCTTCGCCGTGTAAAACCATTTTGCGACTGTGGGTGCAATAGCCGCCCTGTAAGAGCGAAATTTTAACTTTCACGTTAATAGCGGGCAATTTCAGGGTCGATATACAAAGACCAGGCGTCGATCCCTCCGGTCAAATTTTTGACCTGGGTAAAGCCTTGCTGCACAAAATATTCAGCCGCTCCCCGGCTGCGGCCTCCGTGATGGCAGGTAAAAATAATCGCTGCGTCTTTGTCCCACGTGCCTAACATTTCTTCGGCCAGTTCTTCGGTCAATTGAATACTGCCGGGAATCAAGCAAATTTCACGTTCAAATTCTTCACGCACATCCACCAAGCGGGGTGGATTTTCACTTTTGAGCAATTCCGCGGCTTCGTGTACGGATAATTCCATCTCGTCCATCTTTGATACTCCTTGTGTTTTCAAATTGAATCTGTCAGATTGAGCAGGTTGTTTTGCTCTCAGTGTAACGCTTAAAAGCCTTCCCGGCTATAATGAAAGGCATGTGGCCTTTTTCACGAAAAAAATCTCAATCAGACCTGTTTCAGCTTCAGCAGGGGCTGTTTGAATCTGCCTATTTGGAATTTTTAACAGCGCAATTATTGGACTCTCCCTATTTGGCCCAGAACGTCCTCAATGCGCGGTTTGCCTCCACCGAAGGTTTTTCGGTGATCTTTCAAAGTGCCCAATTGCCGCGCGTGCTGAGGGACTTTCCCTTTTTAGCGACCTATTTGGCACAGCTGATGCGACCTGAGATCAATCTCTATTATCTCAATGCCCTGGCCCTGAACCAAAGTGCGCGGGTGGAGCGACATATCGACCACAGTATTCGTGGCTATGGCACCGAATTGCCGTATCCCAAGCAGGTAAGTGTACTCTATGTGAATATTCCTGCGATGTTGGGCGGGGCACTCATGCTTTATGACCCAGCTGAAAACCCGCTCACAGAGATCCAGCCCCAAACGGGCCTTTGGCTTGATTTTCGGGGTGATCTCAAACACGCTATCAGCCCTGTGCAATCACTGCCAGAGGCCTCAACTCCCCGTCTCAGTTTGGTCTGTGAACAATATGCTCTGAGCCCAAGTGAGTTAGAGTCTGTGCCAGAGTACGTACTCAAGTCGACGGTCGGCTTTGGCACTTTTTTGGCAGTGGAATCCCACGAGACTTGAATTAAACCCTTGGCCTGACCTAGAATCAGGGGAGAGGTATCACTCGGATGTCTAAACTTTTTTTTGCGCTTGCCCTGCTGCTCTGTCTCTTGGCCCTGCCAGGTCTTTTGGGCTGTACCCCTTCGGATGCCAAAGACAAACAGAACCAAACCGTTGAAAAATTTAAAGTGGTCAAAACGCCTGCTGAATGGAAAAAACAGCTTTCGCCACAGGCTTACCATGTCTTGCGTGAACACGGGACTGAGCGGGCCTTTACCAGCCCCTTTCATGCCAGCAAAGCCAAAGGGGTCTATTATTGCGCAGCCTGTAAACAGCCCCTGTTTAGCTCTGCAGATAAGTTCGACTCAGGTACAGGTTGGCCGAGTTATACCCGGCCACTGGAGGCCACTTTGATCGGTAAAAAAGAAGACCGCAGTCTCTTTGGCTCACCCCGTACAGAAGTGCATTGTTCCCGCTGTGGTGGCCATTTGGGCCATGTCTTCGACGATGGTCCTGCCCCGACAGGTTTGCGTTATTGCATGAATGGCGTGGCCCTTGGTTTTCAAGCCGGAGGCACCACACTTTCAAGTTTTTACCAAACTATGACCAAACCTTGACACTTCTCTTTGAGCCGTGACGGGCAAGCTCTCTGGGCCTTTTAAAATCGGAATATGGGATGATTTCCCCACGATTTTAAAGGACAGATTTTATGGCTCTTGCAACACTCACTCAGCCCTCTGAACGCACCTACGCTCCGATCAGCTGGACTTTTTTTATCCTCATGCACCTGGCCTGTCTGGGGGCCTTCTTTGTTGGGGTTAGCCCTGTTGCGTTGGCAATGGCTGCGGCTCTTTATCTGATTCGCATGTTTGCGATTACGGCTTTTTATCACCGCTATTTTTCGCACCGCACATTTAAAACCTCACGTCTGGCCCAATTTTTATTTGCTTTCTTGGGTGCGACCTCTGCCCAACAGGGGCCACTCTGGTGGGCGGAGAAACACCGCCATCACCACAAGTATTCAGATATGCCCGAAGATTTACATTCACCTGTTCAAAGTGGATTTTGGATGAGCCATATTGGCTGGGTGCCTTTGCAAAAGAATGTTGGGACGGATTATCGCAAAATCCCCGATTTGGCCAAATTCCCAGAGTTGGTGTGGTTAGACAAAAACCATATTGTGCCACCCGTGCTTTTGGGCTGCAGTCTCTGGCTCTTGGGAACCGTTCTGGAACAATTCTGGCCCGCTTTGGGTAGCAATGGCATGCAAATGTTGGTCTGGGGCTTCTTTGTCTCAACGGTGGTGCTCTACCACGGTACCTTTACGATCAATTCTCTCTGCCATGTCTGGGGTTCGCGCCGCTATGCCACCAAAGACGACAGCCGCAATAATTTTTGGTTGGCTCTGATCACCCTGGGCGAAGGCTGGCACAATAACCATCATTATTACGCTACCTCTGTGCGCCAGGGCTTTTTCTGGTGGGAAATCGACGTTTCTTATTATCTCTTGCGCCTGCTTGGGGTTTTGGGTATTGTTTGGGACTTCAAACAGGTGCCCGCCCATCTTAAAGCAAAACAGATTATAACCAAACATCATTTAAACTAAGCGCCCTTTGCCCATTCCTGCTGATATCTGTTAAGCTAAAGTCGCGAATAATATTAATTCGCCAAAAAGTTTATAAAATAGTTTAAATTTATTAGCAGAGTGGGAAAAAAATGAAAAAATTCAAACGGGGAACCAGTCTCATCGTGAGTGGTTTTTTGCTCAGCAGTTGCAGCCCAGAGCTGCTGAACAATCTGCTCAAACCCAATTCAGAGACGGTTTCCCCATCTGTTGAGCCCGACAGTTTTTTAAAACCCACGGCACCTCCCTCTTTGGCTGAAAGCAGCAAGCCCGTGATTCGGGCTTCTGGCCCACTTACGTTTCCCACCGCCATGCCCACACCGCTTGTGGCTGCTTCGGGGATTCTGGTGGCTCCGCCCCCCACTTTTGAACTGCTTCCTCCTGGTTACAAAGCGATTATTTCTATGGATTATGGGGCCCAAGGGGCCCGGCTCAAAAATCGCCGTCAGGTGATCTTTGCTGGTGGGCCGACTGACTATTTTTACTTGAATTTTAAACAATCGCGTATTTTGCCCGCAGGTCAAGGCGTCAAAGTGATGTCGGGTGATGGCAGCGAGATTGCCCGTGTCACAGAGCTCAGTCAGAGCGTGCGCGTGCCTGGCAACACGGCGATTTTGGAGACATCATGGGATGGCCAAGGGGATCTGCCCAATACCACCGTCGAACAATTTGCCATCCACACCGGTACGGCCCCTTCGGTGCCGGTTGAAGAAAGCGGCCTCAAGAATAAATTAAGCAGTTTTCCCCTGAAATTAAATACCCCTGTGACCCTGCTTGATGGCGTTGAGCGGGAGCGCGATCAGCCCAACAAAGAGACGACCTATTTTGTCAGCGTACCGAATGTGCGGGGCAAAGCCATTGATATTACCATCGATGGGCGCGCCAAAATTCTCGTCAGTGAAGAGATCAACCAATTTTTGCTGCCCACCAGCGATTTGGCTTTCCGAGAACTCGACAGCCGAGAATTGTTGGGGAGCACCTACACACTTTCGCTGCGCCCAGCCAATGTTGATACCCTCTTTTTAACCGTGACCCTGGACGGGGAATACCGGGATGGCTACGGTATTTTGAGCGTAAACGAAATCAAAGAGGAACCGCGCTTTCAGGTGTATTATGAGGGCAGTGCCAGCGAGCATGGCTTTGCCGATGAACCGAAGATGCGCACCCAGGTTGATCAGATCATCCAACAGGCCTCACGGGTTTTGTACCAAGCCACAGAAGGGCGGATCCGGATCAAAACCTATGGCTTAAATATCAAAAAGGGCTGTCCCCCACTGAATGTTTTGCCTGTGGACCCCCATGTCTGCATTTCCACCCAAGATATTCTGGGCGATTTTTGGCGCTCTCATGCCCTGCCCGGAAATCAGATCAGTCTTGAGAAACAAGAAGGTACCCCTACGGAGAACCAGAACACCTCCGATTTGGGCAATATATGGGCCCATGAATTTATGCACTGGCGCTTTGGTTTTTTGGATGAATATGGTGAAACCTTTGGTTTGGGGCCCAGTGTGTCAATCTGCCCGATTTCAATGATGGACAACCACTCTGCGACTGAGCTTTGCTGGAGTGACAATCACAATCCCACCGGAAATACGACTTTGACGGTGAAAACAGGGGGACAGTCGATGTGGGCTGCTTTGGGCCAACGCCTCAATTTTACCCCTCCCAGCAATTCCCCCGTGCGTATTTTGAGGGCCGGGTCAGGGGTCAATTTCCCGATGTAACAGCGCTAGCGCAAGAAAAAGCCATTGGAATTGATCCAATCGCTGTAGAGCGTAAAGGTCAGCGGAGCGGTAATGCGCACCATAAATGTCGGACCTGCGGGTTGGGGATAGACGGGAAAGGCCATATCAACACCCAAGATTGAGCCCGTGGGCGTGATCGCATTGACGCCCACCCCCGCGCCCAATTGCAGATTGCGCGGCACGGGATTGTCATTCCAATAGGCCCCAGCATCGACAAAGGCATTTAGATCGAAGGCCCAATCCTCCAGAAAACTGCCCAGGCCAGGCGTGGCAAGCATCGACTCAAAAAAAGCATCCATGCTGAGTTTGGAGGGTTTGTAGATCAGGTGAAATTCTGGCGAACTGCGTACGCTGTGCCTTTCGGTGATCGAGAACTCTCTGGCACCGCGCACGAGCCAATTGCCAGTATTGAGAAAGCCCCTGTAAAAGGGGAATTTTTGGCCCAGGGTTGCGCCCAGGGCCGTGCGAAACAAAAATGTGCCCTGCCATTGGGGACCTTGAAAAGGGGTCCAGAAAGAGAATCCTGTGGCTGTGGTCTGGGCATATTGCGTTCCACCAAGGCTGCCTGAGAGCTGAAAACGCAAAAAGTTGCCGTTGCGGGGAATGATAAAATCGTCCACGTCGGAATAGATCAGATTGATTGAAGGCAAAAAAAGCAGGTCGCTGGACTGACCACTTTGACTGAGTGCGGGACTGGGGGGTTGATTGTCGGGGCCATTAAAAAAACTGTCTTGGATAATGCTTAAATTAGCCACCCCACGCAAATAGCGATGGGATGAGGGGTCTGACCAGACCGGAAAACCGCTGTAGAGGTCGCCACCGAAGCTTTGAATCCAGGTGATCTGAGTGGGTTCACTGGCTTTTAAACCCCGGTAGATATAGTCGACTTTGTTGTATTGGTTGAAGCCCAGGGTCATGCCCGGAATCGGCAATTGGGTGGTCGAAGCGCCCACGACATACTCCCAGTCTTGGACCAAATAAGCAGGCTGATTGAGCACAGGCAGATTATTGCGTTTGACCAGGGCGCGAAAGACCGAGCCTTCGAGCAGATAATTGTCGGTAATGACACCTGCGGTCAGGGCCAGACCGGTAATTGAATTGCTGCTGAGATTGCCCGTCGGCAAAACGGCGGAATAGGTTAAAATCTCCAGCGCAGCACTAATTTTACCTGGGCCGCTGGAGCTGAAATGCAGGGTGATAGGCACAAAGAGATTGTGTTCCAGCCAGGTCAAGTCTTTGAGAAAGGCCTTGTAGTTAAAGGGCTGGCCTGGCACCGCGCTTGCGAAATTTTGGCTGACAATCCAGCGCAGCAAAGGAGTGCCCCCGGTAATCTCCAATGCTTCCAAAACCACCCGTGCTTCTGCTTTCTCTGCGATTGTGACAGCAGGTTGGTCCGAAAAGGCTTGGCTGACATGCACTTCGGCATTGGGATTGCCTCTTTGCAGATACATATCGCGGATATAGGCTTCAAGGGCCTGTTCACTGCCCGGCAGATTTTCAGCCGTTACCAGCCATTCCAGCACCCGTTGGCGCAAATAGACACTGGGAATGAGCTCTGATTGGCCATCTAAATGCTCTATGCGTAGTTTTTGAAGTTGGGGCGCGGCTTGAGCTGGCCACGCCATAAGGCAAAGCCCCAGTATGAGCGTGGCTTTCAGCCAAGATTTTTGTAACTCAATCATCTTCCCGGCGCACGGCCCGCTCTATTTGTCGTTTGACGTCTTTTTCTCGCAGGGCATGGCGTTTGTCGTAGAGTTTTTTCCCTCGGGCCAGACCCACTTCTACTTTGAGCCAATTGCGTTGCCAGTACATTTTTGTGATCACCAAGGTCAGGCCTTTTTCTTGGGTTTTGCCGATCAAACGGCTGATCTCGCGCTTGTGCATGAGCAGTTTGCGCGGACGCAAGGGGACGTGATTCATCACATTGCCGTGGCTATAGGGGCTGATATGCAAATTGAGCACCCAGATCTCCCCTTTGTCAATTTGGGCATAATTATCACGCAAATTGACCTGTCCGGCACGCACCGACTTGACCTCGGTGCCCACGAGTGTAATCCCCGCTTCGAAGGTCTCTAAAATTTCGAAATCGTGATACGCCTTGCGGTTGACGCTCACGATCCGATCCTGTTTTTTTTCTTTGTTTGCCATTGTTAAAATCTTCTGAAAAGCCCTGAAAAAGTATGTTGCTCAGTTTAACACAGATCCGCACACGGGTCAGAAACAACCTGCTTCCTGCCTATACGTGGTTGAAAGGCTGTGTTATATTCTCTTAATCAGACCTGATTCAACTCTGTTTTGGGGCTTATTTTTGGAGATAGATGGAGAATGTAATGCACAAGCTGTGGACAACTGGAATCTCATTTGCCTTGCTGGCAGTGGCTTTGCCTCTCAACGCATCAAGTTTGATGTTTGATGCGCGTTCTGACTTCCCCGCTCATTTGAGTGATACCACAGGCCGCCATTTTGCCTCGCTGAAAACTGAACAACAGGTTTTGCAGGCTGCCCTCAACGAAGTGGGTGAAATGCCTGTTCTGCGCAGCCATCATTTGACCCAGTATGAGTTAGAGGGACTGCTGTTGCGTTCATCAAAACTTTCATTTAAAAATCCAACCAATGCCCAATTGGAAGCTCATTTGAGCCTGGACACCGATCAGATTTCCCAGTATTTTAAACAGGCCAATTTGGATTCTCCTGTTTTTCAGGCCTATGCCCATTTGCGTCAAAAGCAAGAAGAAATACGCAAAAAAATGGAGACCCTTGCAGATAAATCCGAAGAGTCCAGTTTGAATCAGCAATACCAAGTTTTGCAGGTTTTAGAACAGGGCCTGCGCGCCTATGACCAGAAAGACTGGAAATTGGCTGAAGAGCGGTTCAGCGCGGCTCTCAAAAATGACAATAAACTGATCTCGGCTTACAATAATCGCGGTCGGGCCCGAATCATGCTTTATGATTTAAACGGTGCGTTGCAGGATTTTAAACAGGTGCTCTGGCGCGACCCGCGCAATGCCTCTGCTCTGTTTAATCAAGGCTATGTTTTGAGCTTGAAAAACCAGCCCAAAGCTGCCTTGGAGTCCTTTAATCAGGCGATCACCCTTGACCGCGATAATGCACTTTATTACAACAACCGTGGCACTGTTCACAATGTTTTGGGCGAAAACAAATTGGCCCTCGAAGATTTTCAGCGGGCCACTGAGTTGAATAATCAGGAAAGTTCTTACTTCCGCAATCGGGCCAAAACCTGGCTCTATCTTAAGAATCAGGCCAATGCGCTCGAAGATTATAATACCTGTTTGCGCCTTTCTCCCCGCAATGTGACGTATTATTTGGAGCGCGGGCAATTGCTTGCCAATCTAAAAGATCCCTATGGCGCACTTGCCGATTTTACCAAGGCTCTGTTTATTGAGCCCGATAACAGCGATGCACTCTATTTGCGGGGACAAATCTATGCCCAATTAAATGTGCGCCATTTGGCCCTGTCTGACTATAACCGAGCGATCAAGCTCTCTCCCGATTCACCTTATTTTGAGCGCCGGGGCATTGCCCATTCGGTGGAATTGGATCAGAAGAAACGCCTCGCCGACTACAATGTGCTGCTCCAACGTCACCCCAAAGTGGCTGAATATTATTTTGAGCGCGGAGCTGCTTATCTCTATTTGCGCCGCCCCGCCCAGGCTTTGGCCGATTTTGAACGGGGCTTAAAATTGGCAGGGGCCGAGAAGAAAATTGAAGGCAGCCATTATTTTTATCGGGGCTTGGCGCTGCGCGAACTCAATCGCTGTGATGCTGCCATGGCCGACTTTAAGCGTGCCTGCGATCTCGAACTGAAAGAAGCCTGTGAACATGGGTGTGGCCCACAGCCTACAGCTCCTGAGGCGGGTAGCGAGAGCAAGGAAAAAAGCGCAACTACGCCGCCTGCAGCCGCTGGCAAGGGCGAAAATGGGGAGAAATCAAATTCAGCCCCAGAATCCAAAGACGATTTGGAAGATACCTCAGACAGCGATTTGGACGAATAGATCTGAGGCCAGTGGCAAGGTGCCCTCGAGCATGCCGACTGCAGCCAGATTTTGAATTACTTTTTCCAAAATGGCTGGGTCCAGATGGGCCTCTGTGGCCCATTTGACCCCTGCAAACCAATCACGGGCTTGGTCTTGGCGCAGTTGGTAGCGTTCACTGACGTAGGCCACAGAATCTTCGCCATTGGCCATAAACACAGCCGTTTCCTGGTAAATGACCTGTAGCAGAGTCCGTAAAGCTTGGGGCGACTCCAAAATCAGGGCTTCTCGGGCGGCGATCACAAAGGAGGGCCAAGGAGTGGGAAATTCTCCCAAGCGTTTTAAGGCCCCCGCTTCAACCCGGGGAGCAGTGGTGTATTTTTCCCACAAAAAAACATCCGCCCGGCCTTCGCAGACGGCTGCTTCGAGGGGGGCAATACCACCGGCCACATGAAAGTGGATCTCTTCGTGGGCATTCCAACCCTGTGCTTGGGCCAAGAGCATGGCCATCAGGTGTGAACCACTGCCAAAACGGCTGATGGCAAAGGTTTTATTGTGCAAATCAGGGATGTTTTGCAAAGCTGAATCAGCGGCCACATGAATGCCCCAGGCCAGAGGCGATGGCACATAGGCGCCAATGATGCGGCTGCCGCCCATGCGAGCGATATCGTTGACAATGCCTTCGGTTAAAACCACTGCGAGATCCAATTGTTCTGAGCGCAAATCGGCACACATCGCACCCGTTCCCGTGGGGTAGAGCTGAAACTCAACCTCCAGGCCCGCCCGGGCAAAAGATTGTTTTTCAATTGCCCGATGCCAAGGGGAGTTAAAGTGTTCGGGCACGCCGCCCACGCGCAAAATTTGAGTCATCATTCATCCTCACTGGAAAACAAGGGAATAGTTAAAATTCAGGTTAAGGAATATTATAGCTTGTCCCTGCCAGATCTTGTCCTGGGGTATACTTGCAGCTATGCAAAATACCCAACATTCTTATCCTCCCGTCAGTCGTTGGGCCTTGGGCTCTTTGTTAACCATGTTGTTTTTGGCTGCTATCGACACCACCATTTTGTCTACGGCCATGCCAAAAGTGATCGCCGAATTGGGGGGATCCGAACTCTATCACTGGGTATTTTCCGCATTTATGGTCGCCTCCACGGTCGCCACGCCTTTTTATGGCAAATTTGCCGATCTCCTGGGTGTGCGGCGTTGCATGTTGGTGGCTGTTGCCCTCTTTCTCTTGGGTTCTGCACTCTGTGGTGCCGCGCGCAGCATGCCGTTTTTGATCGCCGCTCGGGCCTTACAGGGCTTGGGTGCCTCTGGATTAATGGGACTGACGATGATTGCTTTTGGTGTGCTTTTTCCGCCTGAGCAGCGGGGAGCGCGTCAGAGCATGGTCAGTGTGGTCTGGGGGGTCTCCAGTTTGGTCGGGCCATTATTGGGTGGATTTTTGGTCAGTGTGATGCACTGGTCTTGGATTTTTTGGTTTAATTTGCCCTTGGGATTGCTGACCACCCTGGTCTTTGCCTTGCGTTTTCCGGCACACGTCTCACCGCTTGTAGCGCAGGCCCGCAAACCCTTTGATTGGCCCGGTGCCTTCCTTTTGCTGGTGGGACTGACGGCCACGATGTTTTGTTTAGCGGCAGGGCAAAGCAGCTACTTGCCGCTCGGTGGTGTGGGGGGGGTGTGCCTGTACTTTTTCTATCGGCGTCAGGGTCAGGTGCCCGAGCCTTTAATTCCCCTGCATTTGTTTCAATCCAGCGCGGTAAAGACCGCCTTGGGCCTGGGTTTGCTCAGCAATATAGCCATGTTTACAGCGCTTACCTATGTTCCGCTTTTTCTGCAAGAAGTCATGAAACACTCTCCGACGGCTGCAGGCCTGGTGCTTACACCCATGATGCTCTCTTGGCCCTTGGCCAGTGCGGCAGCAGGCCTGAAGGTCAATCGCTATGGCTTCCGGCGTTTGATTATTTTGGGGGCTTTGTCAATGGTGGCTGGTTTGAGCGGGATCAGCCTGGGGCATTTGTCCGAGCAGTCTCTTTGGGTGATTGGGGCCTTTTCGGCCCTGCTGGGCTGTGGCATGGGGATGCTGACTTCGATGCTGGTGATCTGTGTGCAGGTCTCGGTTCGGCCAGGTGAAATTGGGACGGTCTCTGCCGTGCTCAATTTGAGCCGCAATCTCGGATCTGCAGGTGGGGTCAGTGCCTTGGGTGCTTTGCAAGTGGCTCTGCTTGCTGCCCACGGCTTAGAGGGCTCACTGGCCGCCGTATTTTTGCTGCTCTGGGTGCTCAGCTTGCTCTGCTTGGCTTTGGCTTTTAAAGCGCCGGATTCAACCCCTGCGGAGTTGGCGCAGCAGGTATTGGCAAAGACCTAAACGGAAGCGGTGCTGAATTCCGGCTCTGTTGGCTCTGGGCTGGCTTCTTGCCAATTATCATAATCGGCAATAAAGCGCAAAATGGTGGCTTTGATTTCGCCAAAAGACCTTAAATCGCGCAAATGGGCCTTGAGGTATTTGACATTGCGCAAACCGTGGAAATAATTGCCATAGTGTTTGCCCATTTCGAGTGTGCCCCGGCGTTCGCCTTTGAGCTGGATCGACAAATCAAGATGTTCCAGCAGAACCTCTACCCGTTCTTCCAATGAGGGAAAGGGCAGCAATTCACCTGTTTGCAGATAGTGTTTGCTGCGTTCAAAAATCCAGGGATTGCCGTAACTGCCGCGGCCAATCATGACCCCATCAACTTTGGCGACTTGCAACATGCGCCGCACATCTTCGGGGCTGACCACATCCCCATTGCCGATCACGGGGATCTTCACTGCGGCTTTGGCTGCGCCGATCAAATCCCAATTGGCCTGGCCTTTAAATTTTTGCGTGCGCGTGCGGCCATGGATGGTCAAGGCCTGAATCCCACAGGATTCCAACATTTTGGCGATTTCGACGATCGTGATTTCGCTGTCGCACCAGCCCAGACGGGTTTTGGCTGTCACGGGAATTTTCACGGCATCGACCACTGCGCGGGTGATTTCTTCCATCAGTTCAGGGGTTTTTAACAGACCTGAGCCCGCCCCACTGCCTGCCACGTGTTTAGACGGGCAACCGTAGTTGATGTCCAATATATCTGGGCCTGCCGCTTCGGCTATTTTGGCTGCTTGAACCATACTCGCCACGCGGTTGCCATAGATTTGAATACCAATCGGGCGCTCTTCGTCCAGAATTTTGAGTTTGGCCACGGCTTCGCGAATATCGCGAATCAGGCCTTCGGAGCTGACAAATTCGGTATAGACAATATCCGCACCACGGCGTTTACAGACCAGACGAAAAGCCAGATCGGTGACGTCTTCCATGGGGGCCAAGACCACAGGGGTTTTGTCAAAATTGAGATCGCCAATGCGCATCGAAATCACCTTTCTCAGAGGGGCCAAAAATGAAGCAGAAACGAATTCAAGCAAGCCCTGTGCTTGAATTATTGCCAGAAATTGCGTCCAAAGACAAGGCTTTGGGGCTTTAAGACTTGGCTGTCTGGAATTGTGGTTTGGCTCTTTTCGGATTATAGTTGATAGTTAGAGTGCATTGAACCTTGCTCTGATTAAATCTTACATATCCTGCAAATCCTGCAAATCTTGGAGAATTTCCCATGTTGAGGCAAAACCTGTCCCGTCAAGTTTTGGTTGTGGATGACGAACCAGATATATTTACGCTGACCCGTTTGGCCTTAAAAGATCTGCGTTTTGCCGGTGAACCTGTGGAATTGTCCTTTGCCGCCAGTGCCGAAGAGGCCAAAACGTTTCTGACAGAGCACCCCCAAACAGCTGTGATCCTCTTGGATGTGGTCATGGAATCCGAAACCGCAGGGCTGGACCTCTGCCGCTGGATTCGCCAGCAACAGGGCGATCAGCGTGTGCGGATTCTCATGCGCACAGGTCAGCCGGGGGTGGCGCCCGAACGTCGGGTGATCGACGATTATGAAATTGATGGTTATTTGGCCAAAGCAGAAATGACCAAAATGCGCCTCTATACCGCGGTCAAAACAGCCTTAAAAACTTATTCAGAACTCAGTCATGCCTATTTTCTCGAGCAGGTTTTGACCTTTATTCACAGGGTCGTGCTCGAAATGGAACGCTTAGAAACCCCCTCAGAAATTCTGCAAAGAATGGTTGAAACAGCCTTATTGATCAGCCATGCACCGCTTGTCCTCTTTTATTTGCAATTGCCTGAACTGGAGACCCCTTATTTGCTCTACAGTGGCGATGCTGAGCAAGAAGCAGATCTCAATGCCCGGATCGAAACCGTGATGGCCCAACTGGATCGGGCCAAGGCCAATCCCACAGGAACCCTTGTGCCTTTGACTCTGCCAGCGGGAGAGGGTTGGTTTTATATCGACCTGGAATTGCACAAAGATCCACTTGCAAAGAAAGTTTTGCCGATTCTAGCGGCCCATGCCTCTCATGTTGCAGACAGGATCAAAAATTTACATCTTTAAGATATATTTCTCGGGTCTGAATTTGTTACCATAAATACAAAGATGCTTGGGCATCGGCGCAACTTTTTTACAGGCAGAGGACAAACACTTGGACCTGAACATTCTGATCACCACCAATGGTCCCGGAGAAATTGCCGCCTGGGTACAACCAGTGGTGGAAGTCTTGCGCAATGCGATCCCGCAGGCCCGGATCATTATTGCCTTGGTGCCTTGCCCCCACAGCAGTGGCTATGAAGCCCAAGTGAGCAGCCGTATGTTGGGTGCCACCGTGATGTTGCCCAAAGAGACCATGCACTATTTGCTCACAGGCAAATTGCCCCCACATGTGGTCTTGGCCCGCGAGGGCATTGTTTTACATTTGGGCGGCGATCAGCTTTTCTCGGTCAGCCTCGGCTGGCGTACCCGCTTTCCGGTGGTGGTCTATACCGAAAAATTGGCCCAGTGGAAACGCCAAGTCAGCCGTTTTTTGCTGCGGGACGAAGGTCTTTACGAACAGCACCGCAAACGCCGGGTCCCTGCCCACAAATTACACACCATTGGCGATTTGATGGTCAATGCGGTCCACCCCAGCTTGTCTTCGCGAGAAGCCCGCAGCAAACTCAATCTCAGCCACGGCCTGCCTGTGATTTCACTTCTGCCTGGCAGCAAACCGCTCAAGGTGCTTTACTCCACGTCATTTATGCTCAAAATTGCCGATGAACTGAGTCTACTGCTGCCCGAAGCCCAGTTTATTTTGCCCCAATCGCCGTTTACACCGCTCTCTCAATTGCGTGAAGCGGTGCAGGATCCCAAATACATCGACGTTTTGGGCGGGGTGGCCGGAAAAATTGTCCACGACCGCAACAGCACCTCGATTGTGACGCCCCAGGGCAATAAGGTTCAGGTCGTCCCTCCCACTTGGCATTATAATGCCCTGCAGGTTTCCGACCTGAGCATTACCCTGCCGGGAACCAATACCGCAGAATTGGCAGTGTTGGGTATTCCGATGGTGGTGGTCTTGCCTTTAAACAAACCTGAGGTGCTGCCTTTGGATGGCCTCGGTGGCTTGCTGACCCGGATCCCGGTTCTGGGGCCGGTGCTGAAAAAGAGTTTGATTCGCGCCCTGCTCAAACGGCTGCGCTTTGTCTCGATTCCCAATCAGAAGGCCGAGCGCATGTTGGTTCCCGAAATTGTTGGGCAGGTCGATGCCTTGGATATCGCCCAAAAATCCTTTCAATTGCTGATGGATCCCTTGCACCGGCGTGAAATTGGCCTGACTTTGCGCACACTCATGCCCAATCACAATGCCCCTGTTCAATTGGTGCAGCATTTGCTGGAGGTCTTTGAGATTCACTATGCTCGGCATCCCCACCCGGTGCCCTATCGGCATATTGACCTGCCCCAATCTTCTCACTCCTCGGATTTGGATTCGACCAGTGGCACCAAACGGTCGGGCTGAGTGAAGCGCAAATCCTGGAGGATGCGACATGGGTGAGATCAATAAGATCAGCGCCAATCCCTTTGACGTAAAAATTCAGCAAATGGCGGCAGATCGCCGCTTTAATCGCGAAACCACGATCACCGATGAAGAGGAAAAACGCGGCTCTTCGCCCCAGCAACAGCAAACGGGATCCTCTTCTTCTCAGCCCCAGGCCCAAGAAAATCAGGGCATGACCAATATGCTCGAAACCCTGCGCAAACGCCAGGAAGAAGAGAACTACACCGAATACGTCGACCGGCGCAGCAATTTAATGCGTGAACGGGCGCGCCAGGCTTCAGAAGAATACCTGCGCAATGTCAATGAAATCCGCGAAGAACAGGCCGAAGTCGCAGATAAAATGGTCGAAGAGGAACAGGGCTTTAACAAGACCTATACCTCGCGATTGCAAGATATCAGCCAAAAACACGTTGAAAAAATGCTCAAACACAAGGGCGAGAACCACCTCTTTGAGAAGAGCAAAGACCTGCTTGATGCGGGCAAAAAAGAGGCTGAAAACAAAGGCCTGAGTCTTTCCTCGGCCCGTGCCAAATTGCGCCCAGAGGTCAGCAAATTGATTTCGAGCCGGGCCGAAGACAATGCCGCCAAACCCAACTCCCAAGGGGCCGAAGAACCCGCTCAGACCAATCGCAATCTGCTCGACAATGCCGTGAATAAACTCCGCATGAAATTGGGCGGGGCCCATACCAACGCCCAAAAAGGCATCCCAGGCGAACTCAATCCGATTTTAAAACCACAAGGAACCGAGTTTCAGACCAAAAGTGATGCTCACCTCTTCCGGCCCGATCTCAAACAGGTCCAGCATTCGATGGCCCATGCCAAAGACATTGGCGAAGATCCCAATCGCTATGTCCCCCTTGAAGAGGCCGATATCCAGCGTTTGCTCTT
>JBPXJQ010000013.1:0-111342 GCA_051715345.1 Candidatus Blackallbacteria bacterium | reverse complement strand
TTCCGGGCGGGCGGCCCTGAGGGGGACCAGGGGGGCCCTGGCGGTTCAGAGAGGCTTCGACCGACTCAATGGTCTTTAAAAGCGCTTCTGCCACTTCTTTGCCAAGTGAATAGGGAATGGCAATACGCGTATGTACAGGAACACACTCTTTTTGCAGGGTTTCGACTTCTTCCTGCATGATAGGTGGCAAGTAGCCGAAATCAATGACGACGTTTTCCCGATCGACCCGGAAGCGGAACAAATTGGCCGGCTGACTCAGTCGATCGAGATCGCGGGCCAGGAGATCGTCGGGGGACAAGGGTTGTACCATGCTGGATGTCTCCTAGGTTTCTTTCAAACTTTGAACCATGCTACCACAAAATCCCAACACAATCAAAGGACCTCGATCACCACTTCTGAGGGGAAGCGATAGCGACTTTTCTCGATCAGCCAATTGATGCACCGCTTAAAAATCGTTATGATGTGGGGAGGAGAGATATTATGCGCATTATTCAAACCACCGACTTTCAGGAAATGAGCCGCACGGCGGCCCTGTTAATCCTCAATTTACTTTTGAACAATCCCCAGGCCGTGATTGGCTTGGCGACAGGGCATACGCCCAAAGGCCTCTACCGTGAATGGGTTTTGGCCCGTTACAGCTTGGGCATTGCCATGAACGGTTTGCATTTTTGTCATTTGGATGAATATCTCGGCCTTGGCAGTGACCATCCCGAGTCGATGGCTGCGATTTTGCGCCAGCAGCTGATTCAGCCGCTGGGTATTACACCCGACCGGATTCACTATATGCCGGGCACAGCCGAAGACCCTGAGCAGGCCTGTCGCGATTATGAGGCCCTGATTGCCCAATTGGGTGGGCTGGATTTACAGATTTTGGGCATTGGTCAAAATGGGCATATCGCCTTTAATGAACCGGGAACCCCCTTCGATCAACATGCCCATGTCACGACTTTGAGCCCCTCCACGCGCAAGGCCAATGCCTCGGCCTTTAGCAACAAAGAAACCCCAGCCCAGGCCATGACCCTGGGGCCAGCTACGATTATGGGCTCCCGCCGCATTTTGCTGATGGCTTCGGGCTCTTCCAAGGCCACGGCGATTCAAAATATGCTCGAAGGCCCTTTGGACGAAAATTGTCCTGCCACTTTGCTGCGTTTTCATCCCAATGCCACGCTGGTACTCGATCGCGAAGCTGCGGCCAAACTCTCCCCGGCCACCTTGCAACCGGCGGAGTACAATCATCCGATTCCGCTGAGTGTCTTTGCCAAAACAACGCCGCTCTTGGACTCGCCGCAACGGATTCTGGTCTGTGCTCCCCATCCCGATGATGCTTCGATCAGCTGCGGTGGCACCTTGGCCCGCCTGAAACAAGAGGGCCATGAGTTGTTGTTTATTTCCATGACCACCGGTCACCGTGCCGACATTCCTGGTACCGACCGCGAGCAGCGGATCGTGCTGCGGCAGCAAGAGTCCGAAGCTGAAGCTGCACTTTTTGACAGCCAAGCCTTGGGGCTGGAACTGGATTTTTATGAACGTGGCTATTGCCCTTCCTCAGCAGATGTTACGCGCATCCGTTCCGTACTCTCAACCTTTAAACCCACGCTGGTTTTTTCGGCCTCGGAAGAAGATCGCCATCCGGCTCACCGCATGTCTGCACTGCTGCTCAAAGAAGCCCTGATGCAGCATGTTCAAAATACCGGGCAGTCTCTGCAGCTTTGGTCTTACGAAGGCCCCTGGTTTCTCTTTGCCCGCGACGATTTTAATACCGTTGTTGAACTTGAAGAGAGTCATTTGGCGCTCAAATTGGCAGGCATTCAGGCCCATCGCTCGCAAATCGTGCGCAAACGCTATGATCAGGCTGCTGAGTCGTTGGCTCGCTTTCGGGCGATTACCACGCCTGAGTCCCGTTTATCCAGTTTTGGCAGCGAATTACAAAATGTCGGTGAGGCGATTGAGGTCTTTCAACGGGTGGAATTGCGCCCGCGGATCTGAATCGGCTCAGCGCCTCATTCAAAAAATTAACCAAAAATACTGCCTTGCTTAAGCAGAATTTAATTACTTAAGCCCTATAACTCTTTTAAGCAGATCTTTTAAGAGAGGAAAAACAGGGCCTTGCAAGTGTCGTCACCCGTCTTTTCAATGCCACATGCTTTTTCTGTACCACAGGCACGTGTTTCTGCTGCTCAAACTTCTGCTGCTCTGCAGTCTTATTCTCATCCTGTTTTGGCCCCACAGAGCCTCCCCGTCTCTCCCGAAGATGCTCTCAAACTGACCCCTGTTGCCCAAAACATTGGACTGCGAGGAATACTTCCCAGCGATACCCTGTCGTGGCCGCAGCCAACACCCACACCCAGTCCGACGCCCAGTCCGACGCCTCCTGCTGCCGCTGAACCCGAAATTCAGGCCTTTTTTACCCAGGTGCATACGGGCAAACTCGAAGATGTGCAAAACAATGCAGCGAACCCCGACTTCCAATTGGTCAAGTTGATCGATTCGGCCCAAACCAGTTTGGATATCTCCGCCTTTGAAATTGATTCTGAGCGGGTGACCGATGCCATTTTGCGCGCTGCCCAAACCCGCAATGTTGGCGTCCGGATTGTCACCGATAGTGATTATTTGCACGAAGCGCAAATCCAGCGTTTGATCAAAGCAGGGATTCCCGTGGTTGATGATCAGCGCAATGGTCTGATGCACAATAAATTTATTGTGGTCGATGCCGATAGTGAACGCGCGACCGTTTGGACGGGCTCGACCAATTTAACCGAAAACTGCTTTTGGAAAAACAACAACAATGCCCTTCAAATTCGCTCGCGCGAATTGGCTGAAAACTTTACAGCTGAATTTGAAGAGATGTTTGTCCAGAAAAAATTTGGCATTTCTTCTCCCGCGGTGGTGCCTCATCCTTCGGTCACGGTGGGAAAAACCACAATTCAGACCCATTTTGCTGCTGAGGGCAAAGTGGCGGGCAAAGTGGCTGAAGCCCTCAATAAAGCTGAGAAAAGTATTCACTTTATGGCTTTTTCGTTTACCCACGATGCGATCGGCCAAGTGGTGGCCCAGAAGTTTTCAGACAAGGTCGAAGTACGTGGCGTGTTTGAAAATGTGGGATCCGGCACCCAATACAGCGAATACGGCAAGCTCAAAGCCCTCGGTGTCGATGTCAAAAAAGACGGTAATCCAGCCATTCTGCACCACAAGGTCTTTATTATCGACGGCAAAACCGTGATCACCGGCTCGTTTAATTTTTCCGACTCAGCCGATAAAAACAACGACGAAAATCTGTTGATCATTGAGTCTGAAGATTTGGCTCGGCAATACGAGGCCGAGTTTAAACAAATCTATGCCAAAGCCCGTTAATAAACCTTAAGCAGGGGGTTTAAGGGTTTTCAGCCTTGTCTTCTTGCTTGGGGGCCAAAATATGCAGGGCTTTGGGCACAATCTCAATCGTGGCAGGGGTATACCCCACCAAGTCTCCATCAATTTGAATGGGGGCCGGTTTGCGGGCAAAAATTTGCAGTTTGCGAATCGAAAAATGTTCAAAATCGACCCATTCTTTGTGTCGACGTAGCAGCAGTGAGAGCAGGGAATAGAGGGTGTCGCGGAAGCGTTTGCTCTTAAAAATATGCAATTCTAAGAGACCATCGTCCATGACGGCCTGTTCGGCAATTTTAAAATCTGTGGCATAGGTCGAGGCATTGCTCACAAAGATCTGCATCACCCGGCGATTCAGTTTATAGCGCTTGCCCTGGGCGTCTTCAAAGCGCAGTTTGAGTACAAAAGGGGTGTGGTGAAAGAGGTTTTCGACCCCCGAAGTAAAGACGGCCAATTTGCCTGCCACGTTTTTAAATTGTTTGTTTACGCGCATCAAAATTTCTGCGTCATAACCCACCCCTGCCATCAATAAAAAGTGGCGCTGGTTGAGTTTGCCTAGGTCAATTAAACGGCTTTCGGCCTGGGGCAAATAGGCCAGAGCCTCTTCGTAATTGAGCGGGATTTTAAATTCCCGTGCCAGTACATTGGTGGTGCCCACGGGCAAAAATCCCAACTTAACCGGGGTGTGAACCAGTCCTTGGGCCACCTCGTTGATTGTGCCATCACCGCCAGCGGCAATCACGACATCGTATTTGAGCTCGGCTGCTTTGCGGGCCAAATCGGTTCCCCCACTGATCTTTTGTGTGGGTTCGACGTCAACTTGCCAGCCCTGTTCTTGCAAATAGTTTTTGACCATTTCAGGCTGAAACTGCTGCCAGATTTGACCGGCCGTGGGATTGTAGATCAGCATTGCTTTCATGTTGGCCTGCTTAATTGAGGAGTCTCTCTTCGGTGTATCTCGTTCCAGTCTAGCTGAGTGCAGGCAAGATTACAAAGAACAAGATTGCAAGATAGTGACTCAAACTGCCTGCCAGTACAAATCCATGCCAAAGGGCGTGAGCGCCGCGAAATTTATGGTCAAAGAGATAAAAGACCGATCCCAGGGTATAAAACAGACCTCCGGCGACGACCAGAGCGGTGCCCCCCTGCTGTAGGCCTGCAAAAAGGGGCTGATAGACCAGGACAATCGACCAGCCCATGCCAACATAAGCCAGGGTGGAGAGCAAATTGGAGCCCATTGGCACAAAGATTTTGTGTAGGCAACCCATCAAGGCCATGCCCCAAAGCAGGCCCAGCATGGGGTAACCACTTGCATGGTTTTTGAGTACAATCAGACCCATTGGGGTAAAGGAGCCTGCGATCAGGAGAAAGATCGCGCAGTGATCGATGATCTGAAAGGCCTTTTGGTGAACCAGATCGGTGGCTAAAGAGCTGTGGTAGAGCACCGAGGCTGCAAAGAGCAGAATCAAAGTTGTGCCGTAGACGGATGCGCCCACAATCGGCTGCCATTGCCGTGTCAGGGTGCTGAAAGAGAGCAAGATCGCAAAGCCAATCAAACTTAAAAAGAGGCCCAGAAAAGCAACGGTAATATTGGCCACTTCTTCAAATTGTTCGGGGCTGAGCAGGTGATGTAAATACGGGGCTTGGGAGGGCTGAGCAGAAATAGACATATTCACAGTATACGTCCCTGGCTCTATAATCAGATCCCTGGCCTGTCTGCGTTGCGTCCGGTTATGGTCACAGTTTGGTCAAAGCACTGGAGTTCTGGCCCGGATCGGGGGTCTGTGGTATCCTGAAACAAAACCAGACCCAAGAAAAACCCAGGAAAAAACTAGGAAAAACCCAGGAAAAAAGATGTCCTCCCTCTTCCAGAGTTTTGTATTGATCATGGATGCTCCCTTAACGCTGAGCCATCCCATGGCGATTGTCTGTCTCTGCGCCTCTGGGCTGGGCCTGCTCTCGGCAGGCGCCCTCTTTTGGCTGCGCGCCAGGGTGATTTTGCCCGAATTGGCCAATTTGCGCACAGAGCAGGTCGAAGTGCAAAAAGAGCTGAAATTGGCCCGGCAGGATTTGGGATTGATCAAAGACCAACTCAGTGATGGTGTGGATTTGCTCTCGCGGGTGCATCAGCAAGTGCGTTTGCTTAACCTGTTTCGGATCGTTTTGTCTGTGGGTCTGATGTTGGGGCGCACAGGGGCCTTGGCCTTGGTTTTTCGTTTTATGAAACGGCATATCTGGTGGCAAACATTGGCCAAAGAGGGCATTGAAGAAGTCGCTGAACGCCTCAAAGATTACCTCTTTGCCCCACCTCCCCGCCCCTACGATTCTTGAAACAGATTGGAGAACGAAGCATGAGTCAAAGCAAATCCAGAGCACCCCGTCGCCGTCGCACAGGGCGCCTGTTTCCCTTTTTATTCGGATTTTTGTTTGGGGCGGCTGTGGGCGGCGTTGCAGGTCTTTTATTGGCCCCCCGTTCAGGCGCAGAGAGCCGCCATATACTTTCGGAAAATCTCAACACGCAACGCGAAGGTGCCCGCAAAGTGGTGGATGAAAGCCGTCACCAGGCCCACAAAAACAGCGGTGATTTGGTTTCTGTTCTCAAAACCCGGCTTTTTCAATTGCGTGATGCTGTGCTCGCAGGCAAAGATGCCGCCCGCAACAAACACAATGAACTCAAACGCAAACAGGCGAGCGCTGAAGGAGGGAAACGCTAATGGCTTCCTGGATTTTATTGGGAATTTTAATTGGCCTGACCTTGGCTTCAATTTCGGTACTCTGTTGGCAATTGGTGCAGGTTTTGTTTGATGTTCGCCAGATTTTGGGCTTGGTTAAAGATCTGACCAAAGAGGTTAAACCCGCCCTGCAAGACGTTAATGAGATCTTACACAAGTCCAATTTGGCCATGGACGAGGCAGGCAATACCTATCAAGCCCTGGGTGAAAATGCGCGCGAAGCCATGACCTATTTGGGCAAACTCAAAGCCGGGGCCCGGCACGCCTTTCTGGTCGCCAAAGCGGGGGTCGAAAAAGGGGTAGAAGTCTTTCGCGAGGGTGGTTCTGCAGACGACGATTTTGCCCCCGCTCAATCGGATTTGGCGACAGAAGCGCTTGAAAAATCCTGAGCTGAGTTGCGAAGCACTGCCTGAGAATCAGGGCTGGGCCTGGAAATGGAAGGCCTTTCCGCTGCTGCAATTGCGCCGCCAACACGCCCATCTCTATGACCTGGTTTTTTTGAACCCGACTTTGTTGCAACGCTGTCAGTCGGACTTGGTTGCTGAGTTATCTGCTTGGATGCAGCAAGCACAGGCCGAAATTCGGCTTTTGGAGCCTCCGGCCTCACCGCTCTGGCGGGCGGCCATGCTCAATACGGGTTTGAATTATTACCAAAAATATTTTTACAGCCGTGCGCTGTCTCCTGAATCCTTCCCCTCTTCTGCACCATTTCACTTGGAAAGCTTGGCTGAATTGGGTGAGCCCGCTTTCTTGGCTGATTTAGAGGCCATTTTTGAAGGGGACCCCGAAAATGCTTCTTGGTTGGCCCGGGGTTGGAATGCCCAAAAAGAATTTGAACAGCTCAAGGCCCATGCGGGTAGTGCCTTTGATCCTCAGCGCTGGTTGAGGGTTTCCCAACGTGATTCATCAGCAGCAGAGCCCGTCTTTCAACCGCTTGGTCTGATCTTGCCCCAGGTGTATCCCGACAAACCCAACGAAGGTACCCTGTTTTATTTTGGGGTCTTTCCGGCATTGCGTCAGCAAAAATACGGCCAAGCATTGCACCGTTTGGGGCTCCAACACTTGGCCCAGGCCGGTGTCACCCGCTATGTGGGTTCGACTGACGTGCGCAATCAGGCCATGCAGCGTATCTTTGCCAAAAATGGCTGTGAACAAACCCGCTTGCTGACCTTTTTTCATACTTTGGGAGGTTCCTAAATGCAGCGCAGAGAGTTTTTGACCCTCTTGGGTGGCCTCTTGGGAGCGGCACTGCTGCCAACACAAGTCTGGGGGCAGTCGTCAGACACGGCTTCCTCTCGGCGTATTTTGGTGATTGGAGCGGGTATGGCTGGGCTGAGTGCCGCTCAGGTTCTCAAACAGGCGGGTCATTCTGTGACAGTATTGGAAGCCCGTGACCGCATTGGCGGGCGCCTGCATACGGTGGATTGGGAGGGCTCGCTGATCGAAAAAGGGGCTTCCTGGTTACATTCCGCCAGCAAAAATCCCTTGGTTGACAAAGCCCGCAAGCAGGGCCTGGAACTCGTCCGTACCTCCTTTGAAAGTGTGGAGATGTGGGACGCCAAAGGCAAAAAACTCAATCTTCAAAGTTATGAAGCAGCTGCCAAAGTGGCCCAAACCCTTTTGGCCAAGTCCCTGGCTTTGGCTGAAAAAGCCCCAGCAGGCACACCTGACCGCTCTCTTTTGGCTGTTTTGCTCGAGTTGTTAAAACAAAA
The DNA here is from genome assembly GCA_051715345.1 of Candidatus Blackallbacteria bacterium. GTDB lineage: Bacteria > Cyanobacteriota > Sericytochromatia > UBA7694 > UBA7694. The sequence goes on along the minus strand of JBPXJQ010000013.1, from coordinate 103,532 downwards.
GCAAATGCCAGCTGAGCAACACGCACTGGTCGCTTGGCTCTTGCAATGTTATGGCGTGCCTTATGCCGAAGACACCGACAAACTCTCCTGGTTGGCTTCCCAAGACGATCAAGAGGCCGACGATGACGATTTTCTGGTGTTGGGCGGTTATTCCCGCCTGCTCGACCCCCTGCGTGCGGGGCTCGACATTCAATTAAAACAGGCAGTTACAGAAATCCACTGGGCTGGGGGCCGAGGCCATTCGGGCTGTACCGTTCACACTGAAAGTGACAGTTTTGAGGCTGATCAGGTCTTGGTCACATTGCCTTTGGGTGTGCTCAAAGCCATGCCCAAGCTGTTTTTACCTGCCTTACCCGAATTCAAACGGGGTGCTGTGCAGCGTTTGGGTATGGGGGTGCTCAACAAGGTCTTTTTGCGTTTTGAGGAACCCTTCTGGGATTCCGAAGCCGATTTCTTTACACGTATGGTTGACCCTGCCCGTGGCTATACAGATATCTTAAATTTGCAGGTCAGTGCCGAGGAACCCATTTTATTGGTTTTTGCCACGGGCTCTTGGGCCCGCAGTCTGGAGTCGCAATCCGATGCCATGGTTCAAAAAGGGGTAATGCAAATGCTTAAGCAGCTCTGGGGATCTGCGGTGCCTGAACCCGAGGATTTCTGCCTGACGCGCTGGCAGCAGGACCCGTTTTCACGCGGATCCTATGCCCATTTGCCGGTGGGTGCCAAAGGCAGCGATTATGACGACTTGGCCAAGGCCCTGCCTCCGCGCTTGTTCTTTGCGGGGGAAGCCACCCACCGCCAACACCCCAGTACTGTCCATGGGGCTTATCTCTCTGGTCTGCGTGCGGCCCAAGAGATCATGAAAGCAGACCTTTAAGTTTTTCCAATATGAGCTGTTTGGGCCCGCCACGAGATTCCAGTAATTTTTCTAAATCAGGGGCATTCACTGCCCGACTGAGTTCGTTTTTGTCTCTTTCAAAAAGTGCTTGATCCAGTTTTTGCACAAAGCCTGCATCAGCAATATACAGCGAAAGCTCTTCGTTAAACAGCAGGGGGCGTCCCTCTGTGCTAAAGGGGCTGTGCAGTGAGCGGGGCACAAGATTGGCCGAACCCACCAGTGCAAATTGGCCGTCCACGCTTAAAAATTTGGTGTGCGACATAAAGTCATTTTCTCCGCCCCGACCCTGATAGAGCCAGGCTTTGACTTGGCCGGGCTGTCCGGCCTGCATCAATGTGAGTAGTGCTGCTGGATTTAAGACTTCAAAGACTGTTTCGTCGTTGCGTTCGGAGACAATCAATTCCAGGTTAACACCCCTGCTCAGAGCTTGACGCAGGGCTTTTTCAACGGGTTCATGGTAAATATAGGCGTGTTCAAGTCGAATGGTGTCTTGGGCAGAGCCAATCAAATGCAGCAATGCCGCTTCAATTTGCAGGCTCTGATCGTCGGTGGTCAAGACCTCAATCTGGCTCAAGGGCCCATTGAGTTTGGCTGGGGGCGTTTGTGCCCGATCTTCTCTCCAGCGCTGGCCGGGATGTAAATCCTGCCAATTGTCTTTGAACAATTGGTGCATCTGGGCCACCGCTGGCCCCTGGACTTGAATCATCAGATCGTGATAGCTGTCTGCGGTTAAATACGAATCGGCCAGATTTAAGCCGCCTGTATAGGCGATTTGACCGTCGATAATCAACAATTTGCGGTGATCACTTTTGGCGATTCCCCGCGTTAATGGGCTGATTTCAAAGTGCTGTTTTAGACGGCTTTGGTACTGTGCCAAAGGCAATGGCAAGCTGGGCGAATCGCCGATTTGTTTAAACAGCTCTGTTTGTACCTGGGCAAAAATAGCCGCTACCTTGTCAGCCCCGCGCTGATTGAGATCGTGGTTGTGCAATAAATAGACACGAATTCCGTTTGGGGCCAGCGGATCTGTTGTCAATTGTCCTGCTTGCTCGCGCAGCCCCAGGGCCTTGAGCAGATACAAGCGGGCCAGTTCGCGGGTGGTTTTGCCGTCATAAAAGACAAAGATCTCCTGATCGATGCTGAGCTGGGCTGAGGCGATCACCCGTTTCATTTCGCTCAAATAAGCCGGGCCATCGATAAACAGGTTTAACTGATTGGGTTGGGTTTGGGGCTGGTATTTGCCGGGGTCTGGGAGGTCTGGCCAGATCGAAAAATCAAAGGGACTTTGATAGCTCCAGAGAAAAGGCACTGAAGACACGTTGCGATAATACTGCCCTTCGGCCTGAAATTCGGGCATGTTTACTGTGGTTTTGCCTTTGGCTTGTAATTTGAAAGGCAAGAGTTGCCCTTTAAATTGGCTATTTAAGGCGACATCAATTTTACCGGAAGCCTGAAAGCGGTCGCTGAGTGTTTCTTGGCCCAGTTGAATCTGCGCCATATCGCTGGGCAAAATTTCGAGATGGCTTTTGAAATTGAGGGAACCCTGCAGCTTCAAGTTTGAACCGAGACAGCTGTCGATTTCACTTTGGGCCAGGGTTGAAAGCTCAGGACCCTTTGATTTTGGCTCATTCTGGGCCTTGTGAACTGTGTGAATCTCCAGTTGCAGGGTTCCATCGGTGTAAATCTGGGTTTTTAGCATTAATTGTGAGAGCTGCAGACTCAGTTCGGGGCGGGGTGTCACACTCAGATTTTGCAAGGGCCATTGAATGAGCAAGCTGTTTTGCTGACGGGAAATATGCAATTTGAGCGGTGAAACCTGCTCTTCAAGGCCTGTTTGCAGGCGGTCTAAAATTTGCCCAGAGGGAAACCAATTGTCTTGCAAACTCAGTTTGATTTGCTGGGGATGTGGGCTGTTGAGCTTGATTTGGAAATGATCCCAAAGCGGCCATTGTTGAGCACGCACAGCCAATAGATAACTCTGTGCCAGGGATTCAAAGCCCAATTCCCCGAGTTGTATATTGCTGTTTGGGCTGTTCAACTGTGAAAAAAGAGCTTTTAAAACAGGCAAGGGCCATTTGCTCTGTAGCCGTCCAGCTGCTTGCCATGTTTTCATGCCGCTGATGCCCTTCATGTTGGGGTATGTTTGGGCTTCAAGCTGAAGTTGGGCTGATGAACTGGGACATTTGGGCAGCGCTTGTGCTGAGAGAGTATTCCAAGGACTGAGCAGCAAGAGAATCAAACAGGCCCAAAAAGAGTGCTTTGGCATTTAGAGGCGACAGGGATGCTTTTTTGTTTTGACCGGCAAACTGTACAAAAAATTCAGGGTTTGAATATCTCTGCTGGAAATTTTTCCCATCATGCGTCCCATCATATCTGAGCATCCGCCACACATAATATCACCGTCGGTATTGCTGTGATTGAGTCCCAAGGCATGTCCAACCTCGTGTTGGGCAATTAAAAGTAGCTCATCATAAGAAAAATAGACGGGTTCATTGACGGTCATTCCACTGCCCAACTGGGCCTTGACTGCCAAGAAAATTTTACTGCGGTGGCGCAAAATTTTATTTTTACTTTGATAAATTGCCGGGTAATAAGCCATTCCCCAGGCATCTTCATTTTTAAACTCCGATTTCCATTCAATCACAATATTGGCTTTTTTAGGCGCGTCTACAAAGGTAAATGTGGCAAAAGGCGCATATTCGGTCCAGCTTTGAAAGGCGGTCTTGACCAGTGGCATGTACATCTCTGGTTGTTTGACCTCAAAGGGCACGGGGGGGATATAGACCCTGATCGGAAATTCGTAGCCAAACCAGCGTTGGCTTAAGAGCTTTTGAAGTGGACGGGGATCATCACAGAGATAATGATCTGTTGCGCTGAAGGCGGGTGCGATACAGGCCCAGCCCAGGGGCAATGCCAGTAAAAGGCCTGAGAGAAAAGACACTGGTTTTTTTTTTCTGGATCTTGGCATGAATCTTGGCATGAATTATCGCCCCTCTATTTCTGCTGCCCTGATTTTAGCATATCTATTAATTGTCCGTAAGCGCCTGAAAAATATGCTAATTTGAAAAGACGTTAAAACATATCTACTTTTATTTATCCCCCTCAGGAGCCTGCGATGAGCTATTTTAAGCCTGTGATTTTCTGCTTTTTAAGTGCCTGTCTCTCTGCCTGTGGGAATGCGCTACCCAATCTGCCTGTGGCTGCAGAGACAGGTCTGCTGTCTGCCCCAGTCCAGAATACCCATCAGGTGCGTTTAAACTTTCCCTTTCAGCAGTACAAGAGCGCCTATTTGGGGTTTTATCCCGATGATCAGCTGACTTTTCAGATTTATACGCTCACCCGCTTGAGTGATGGCTCCCAGAGTGCCACAACTGTTTTTGAAGAAAAGCTCAACCCCACACAATTGCCTGAACAATTGCGTTTTACTGCCCCACTTATGCCGGGCCAAACCTATCATTTTAAGTTGGTGCTGCAGTCCAAACAAATGCCCTGTGGCGGCTCTGTTTTGGATGGCCAAGTCAAGCCCACATCGGCCAATCAGAGCTTTGAGATTGAAAGCCCCCAATTGGAAGTCAGTTCAGATCTGCCCTTGGACGGTTCTCTGATTGATCGCCGCCCGATCAGCGGTTTTGTGCGCAATGCCCAGGGAGCCGCTGTTGTGGGCATCGAAGTCAATCTCAAAAATAGCCCGACAGGGTTTGAGCAAACCCTGAAAACCGATAGCCGGGGCTATTTTGTTTGGGGCCACAGCCCATTGGGCACAGAAGTGACCATTACTGTGCGTCCGGCCAGTGGCCCTGCCCTGGTTCAAAGTTTGGTTGCCCGCCGTTTGGACGATACAGGTGCCAAACGTGGGGTCTGTGACCCCTCTTTGAACCAAGTTGAATTCAGTTTGCCTTAGCGGGTTGCTTAAGTCGTTGTGCGCCAGCCCGCTTTGCGGCTGCAGTGAATGTGCATGCCCCGTTTTTCAAGAGCCGCAAAGAAGGGCTCTGGGGGAATGCACTGTTCTGGCGGCAAAACCCCACGGGCAGTAATCAGGCCTTTGACCAACATTTGTGCTGCCACCGATGGCGGAGAGCCCGTATCTATGTCTGTACCAATGCCCCATTCGGGCATGCCTTGGGTGTGTAAATCGTTGACCCAGGTCACGCGTTTGCCCTGTTCAACGCCTTTGACCACCGCTCGGATCACTTCGTATTGTTTGCTCTCGCTGCTGGCTATTGGGGCAGGTTGATTCATGACTACGGCATTGAGCAGATCTATTGGCGTTACCTGACCCTGTTGGAATGCCACAGGTGTATGTGAAGCCAAGCCCAAATCTCTTAAAAAACGCACTTTTTCGACAAAGTCGCGATCAAAGGCAATTTTAAAACTGACCTCTTCGACCCCTTTTGCTTTGTAACTTTCAGCCAGATTCACCACTTCTGAGTGCAAGGTATACATGGGATATTGGGTGCCCACTGGGGAGGGAAAACGATGGGCATGTTGGCCCGACATGGGTTTGATAAAACGGTAACGTCCTTTGCTATACAGGGCAGGTTGCAGCGAAAACTCTTCCATGATCGTTTTAAACGAATAAGACACCGAAAGAGCGGGTTTGTTGCGATAGCGGGTTTTGTCTACGGCGGCCAGTCGAATATGGATAGCATGCACACTTTCCATGGGGTCGATGGCCAAACGGGCCAATAAATTGCTAATTCCCGGCGCCGCCCCAATTCCCAGCAAGGCCAAGAGCCCGGCCTTTTCAAATTGTTCGTGATAGGCCATTTGTTTGCGGGTCATGTGAAAGAGCCCGCCCAAATCGAGGTAATGTGATTCCAATGCCAAGGCCAATTCCATCACCCGTAGATTGTGTTCATAAGGCAGGGAATTGAGCAGAACGCTGGTCCCTTTCAGGGCTTTGAGTGCCGCTTGGGGTTCGTGAATATTGACCTGGACTGCTTTTACTCCTTTGCGGCCACAGGCTTTGACCAGGGCCTGGGCCTTTTCAAGCTGGTAATCGGCGATGATAATCTGGCTGCCAGCGGGGGTGGTTTCGATCAGGTCCTTGAAGGTAATCTGGCCCATGGCCCCGGCTCCGCCGAGCAGGGTATAGACAGGGGATTTGGCTTTGGGCATGATGGTGGTTCCTCATTTTTTGCTGCAATCTCTTCTCATTGTACCAAAGGCAGATAGTCCGATCATTGACCCACTGTCAGTTGCGCACACCCGCTGTATTTTCTTGGCCTTCATTGGGGGGTGGGGCTGGGCGGCCCGAGACATCAAATTGGCGATCGAGGGCGTAATGGGTGATATTTAAATAGCGATCGCGCACATTGATATGCAATTGCGGCGGTGTACCATGGGTTTTTGTTTCTACGCGATAGGGGCCTGATTCGAAAATCCGATCGGGCAGGGGACGGGCATAGCGATCCATTTGGTAAGCCGTGATGGCTGCTTCGGCGTAGCCTGTGGCCAACCCTTCCGCTTTGGCTTTAAATTGCATCAGTTGGAAGGTGCCCATACCCACGCCTGCAGAGAGTAGCAGAAATACAAAGCCCCCGAGAATCAACTTCCATTTGTTGTTGGCGGGTTTTTTCGTTGGGTGTGACTCGGATTTGAGCGATTCGGGTTGGGGTGTTTCAGCTGTTTCAGACATAGGGACTTCCTTTCAACTCTTTCGGCTCTCCGTGACAAGACGGATTGCAGGGATTGTACCAGAAAAGCGTCTGCTTCTCCTATTTTGAATTAACTTGCCAATTAGGCAAGTTAATTATTACAATCATTTACATGCCGTTTACAATTCACAGCTAGTTTGTTTACACGTACTTGCGAAGATAGAGACATCAAAAGGCAAACGCCTCACAATCAGAAAGGTTAAGAAAATGAAAATCACTACCCTGCTCAAAACCACCCTCGGCGGCCTGATGGCACTCAGTTTGATGACTGCCTGTGGCAATCTTGGCTCGGCATTGACCAGCGCTTCGCTCAATACCAATACCCTGCAGACCCAAAGTCTGAATGGTTTTGTTGCTGGAGGTGCCCAGAAGGGGCCACACGGTGGCCGAGGTGACCAGGCTGACCATCAAGGCAAGGGACCTGGCCGGCCTGGAATGGGAATCGGCGGTATTGACTTTGCGGGTATCACTTTGAGTGACGAGCAAAAAACCGCTTTGCAGGCCCTGCGCGAAGCCTACAAGCCCGAACAGCCCGCTGCACCAGATAGCAGTAAACAAGCCGAGATCAAAACGCAGATTGAAACGGCTTTTCTCTCAAGCAGCTTTGATGTCTCAGCTTTAGAGACACAGCTGAGCGCAAATGCCCCCAATCATGAGGCCCAATTGCAAAGCCAAGCAGAATTGATGATCAAAAGCTGGCAAATTTTGACAGCTGAGCAAAAAGCCCAGGTCAAAGCCAAACAGGTCGAACGGGAAGCCCAAATGGCTGAACGCGAAGCCAATCGACCCGCTCAAACAGATCTCTCAATGCCTGACATCGCTGTGAAAGGAATTGAGCGCTTGACCAGCACACTCAATTTGACGGCAGATCAGCAGGCCAGTCTCAAAGTTGCCTTGGAGGCCAATAAACCGGATTTTGAAAACCAAAAGACAGCCCTGCAAGCCAATCGGGCAGCCATTCAGGCTGAGTTGGATGCGGCCAGTCCCAGTGCTACGAATTTGGTCACACTTTTAAAGGCCAATCGCCCCGAAAAAGCCAATCATGGTCTGGCCCAATTGGCCCAATTGCACGCTATTTTGACGGCAGAGCAACGCCAAAGCTTTGTCGATTCGGGGTTGGCTCTGGGCCACGGCGCTCAACGTCGGCCTGGGGGTGCTGGCGGCCATGGTGTTCCTGGCGGACGCGGTGAGCATGCTGGCGGGAAAGGGCCTGGTTTTGGCCCCGGCATGATGCCCAGACCAGGTCTGGACATGAGCACAACGCCTGTGGAAGTGGATGCCACAGGGACGATTTAGGGTGAGTTGAAGATCTCGATTGACCCAGGGGGCAGGAGTTCAAATCTCTTGTCCCCTGAGCTTAAATAAGGAGGTATGCTAATCGTATGTTTCATAATCCGTTTCAACAATCGTTCAAATATGTTTACAGAAGTCTTGTCTCAGGCTTTTTACCCTTGTTGCTGCTCTCGGCCTGCTCCCCCCCGGTCGTTCCCACCCAGGACAGCAGTTTAAATGCGGGTCTCAATCGTTTCAGCAGTTTTCGCCTGCAAAACCGGTCCACCCAATTTGGCAATGGCAAATCCTTGGTCACGGGCAACAATGGTGCCGTTTACCTATCGCCTGTGCCTTTTGTAACCCAAGGCCAAGACAATACCTGTGGTCAGGCCGTGATGACAATGTTGCTGCAATATTGGGGGCAAGAGATTGATTATCAGACGGTTGTCAACGAAAACAACCCCCTGAATGTCGGCACCAGTTATGAGGTTGTGCAAACCTACCTCAAAAGCAAAGGTTTAACGGTGAATGCCTTTCGCGATGGCAGTTTAGAGAACCTTTTATTGGAATTACATCAGGGCCGCCCCGTTATGGCGCTGCTTGATTTTGGTTCTCTCGATCGCGCGCATTATGTACTGGTCGTGGGCTACAATGCCCGTCGCAATATGTTAATTTTGCACGAATCCCGTTCGGGCCCTTATGTTGAGATCGATGCTGAAAGTTTTATGCAAAAATGGAATAATGTGCCTGTCGTTTCGTTGCCCATTTGGGGTGGCAGTAATTATTATCGCCTGATGTTTTCTGTTTCTGAGGGGAGCAAATCAGAAACTCCACCAGCTTTGTGAAAAAATCGCTGAATTCTGTGCCTGAGACGTCATATTTAGCCAGACAGGGCTATAATAAAAATATCCAATCGGCACAGGAGTCTTTTCATGAATTTTCAGGTCTCTGGCTCTGGGGCTGCACACCCCCTTGAAAAAAACACACAGCTTGCTGTGGCTAAAAAGAACCCCACCGAGAAAATTTCTGCTGCCAAACTTGAACAAACCGCACCCGCCCAAGACCATTTAAACACCCAGAAAATGCCTGAAGGAAAGGGCCTCAGCCAATTGCCATTGGTTGATACCGAAAGCCCGGTACTGGCTGCGCGTTTGCAAAAAATCAATGATTTGCTTGCCAAAAGCACAAAACCCAGCCTGACTTTGGCCCAAAAAGAAGATGTCTTGCGTCTTCTAAAGGACAGCAAAAAAGACGGCACGCTCCAAGCTTTAAGCCAAAAATTACACGACTCAAAGCAGCTCTGTCCGCTCTACCAAAAAATGGGCAGTTTGGTCAATCGTTCACCAGGATCTTCTGCCTTGCTGGGATTGGTCACTCTTGGTCTGTCTTTGGGAGAAGAGGCCAAAAGCAACCGGGCCTTTGAAATGAAAAAAATCTTGACAGATGCAGGTGTGGTTCCTGAAGTTTTAAAGACCCTGCAAGACTAATTGATTCATTTTTCTTTTTTGCAGCTCTTGTTTTTTACAGGTTATTTAGTAAAATGTAAAGAACTATTGTTTGATCGAAATAGCTGCTAGAGGTAACTGACGTGTTTAACCGTTCGACTCAAATTTTGGCTTTGATTTTTTCTTTAACTGCCTGCGCCACACCCGTTTCCAACGACAGTTTTTTTACGCCCAGTCCCAACCCTTCTCCCAGTACAGAACGGCCCCGTCCCTTGGTCAGTTCGAATCCAAATAAAGATCCACAGATTACAGTCACTCCTACGCCAATGGCTTCTTCCATTTCGGCCATTCCTCCTTTGCGTATCCAGCAAAATTTGCCTGAAACGGATAGCAATGGGAAAATCTCAGATATCCAGGTCACCTTTACGACTTCAGATAATAAAATCAAAATTTTGCGTTCTATCAGTTTGAATGAATTGGCTTCAGGTTATCCGATTCAAGAGCCAGAGCTTGCTTCTGGTGTTGGCTATGAGGCATCACTAACTATCACTCGCCTCAAAGCAAGTTGTACGCATATCACCGTCTTTAAAGGCACTGGCAAATGGATGCCACCCAAAGAAGAACAAACGATCAGTGTGGCTTTTCCAGATAAAACCAGCAGCCAAGCCTGTGAAAATGAAGCAGATGGTACTGCGATAACGCAGCCAGATCAGTCATCCAATCCTACTGACGTTGCTTTTAATGCTGAAAATGATGTCTTGATTCGAAAAAAAGTCGATGAGATATTTTTGGCAATCAATCATCAGAATAATGATGAAATCCTCAAATTCATTCAGCTTCGTTCTCCTTTTTACCTTAATACTTTGTATTACGGGTCATTTTACTTTCAGTTTTATAATTCGATGGAATACAAAAATTTAGAGATTAAACATTATTCGACTGAAATTCAAGCTATTTTCACTCGTGTGGTCAATGCCCCACTTGTGGAAAATCGGAGTATGATTGCTTTGTATGAAGGCACCGGCATATTCAGGTTCAAAAAAGTGAATCAAGATTGGTATTTGGCTTCGGCCAGTTTAAAGAAGAACAGCAGTCTTCTGACCCTGAGAAGTCCCGCCGCATTTACCGGGAACTCAGGTTTTGAGACCGTAACGCCACTTTCGAATTAGCCTTTAAACAGATTCTCGATCAGCCAGCCATAGCCAATAAAGGTACCCAGACTTGCCCCAAGACTGGAGAGCAAAACGACCAAGAGAATCCGGGTGACTTGGTTGCGCCACCAGCCTTTCATGCTCTGGATATCTTCGTGCAGGGCTTCAAAGTCTTTGACCCGGGGTTTGCGCAGCCAGGCTTCCACCAGACCTGCGACATAACCCACACCAATCAGGGGGTGCAATGTGGTGATTGGGGCCGAGAGCACCGAGGCCAGAATGGTGAGTGGGTGGGCCCGCGCCAAAAGTGCGCCGAGGCCAGCCAGTCCACCTGTTACGACGGTCCAGCCTGCCAGGCCTTTGAGGCCTTTTTCCCAAGTGGTTCCCTGCTTGCCACCAACAAAAAAACCAGCCACAAGCAAGACCACGACCAGCGCCGGAATCAGCCATTGCATCACCTGCGAAAACAGGCTCGGGGGAGGGACCTGATCCAGTTCTTCGAGAGAAATAGTGCTGTCTTCCCAATGGGCCAACATACCTGGGACATGGCCCGCTCCGACCACAGCCACCAGTTTTTCACCGGGGGCCTGGCGGATTTTTTCGACCATATACAGGTCGCGTTCGTCGATCAGGTGTTTTTTCACGCCGGGCAAAATCTGACCCATTTCGTCCAAGAGCAATTCCAAGGCGCCTTTTTGTTTCAAGGCTTCGATTTGCTCGGCAGAAATTTCTTCCTCTTCTTCAAAAAGCGAGGCCAAAATTTGGCTGAAAATTTTCATGCGGGTCCAAAAACCCATCAGGCGCCAAACGCGGGTCAAAGTGGTGCGTACTTCGCGGTCGATCACTTCCGTTTGAGCGGATTGTTTTTCGGCCACTTCTAAAGCTGTGATCATTTCCAAGCCCGGTTTGACATCCATATTGCGGGCCATGCGGCGCTGAATGGAGGTCAAGAGAAAATTGAGAAAGAGCACAAAAGTCTTTTTTTCACGAATGACCTTGATAATATCCATGTTTTTCCAGGCTTCCTGGTCTTTCAGGGATTGCAGGCGTGAATTGCAGAGTTCAACGCAGACGGTGTCGGGGTGCTCGTCTTCGATCACCTGTCTCACGAGCGCGGCGCTCTCTTTGGAGATATGTGCCGTGCCAATCAGGGTGATGGTTTTGCTGCCGTGTTTTAAGCGGACAATATTATCGTGTTCAATTAAGGTGCGTTCTTCAGACATAGAAAGTATTGTAACCGATTCTGAGGGTGTCAGCAGTTCAACCACGCGGCAGACTGATCGATTTACCCGTTTCTGCTTGAACTTCTTTACCACCTTTGGCGTAAGCGGCATATTCAGGGGCCCCAGTCAATTGATGCAGCATAAATCCGACGGCAAAACGCATGGCTGTTTGATTTGCCGCATTTTTTGCGCCATCATTGTGGCTGTTTTCAAAGTCCGTATGCCGTGCGCCTTTTACGCGGATGGCCTGTTTTTCTCCACCGGCCTGCTCATAGATCTCCAGACCATTGCCAAATTGATTGACCATGCTTGGTTCACCCACAATAAAAGCCGATGGCACGTTCAATTGCGGGGCCGCCTCTTTGCCTTTTCCCCAGGCATCAGCGGGATCCAAGGCCACGACAGCCCCCACTCCGGGGGTTGAACCGGCCAAAACGCTGCTCAGACCTCCAAATGAATGCCCTGAAAGTCCAACGCCACGTTCCAAAGCCAGTGCTGCCGGCATTTCCGGGGGGGAGTTTTGCAACCACTGTACCCAATGGGCCAGATCTTTGGCGTTTTCACTGGGGCTGTCCCCACCCTCGGGCAAGCGAGGCACGATCACAACCATGCCCCACGAGGCATAATGGCTGGCTGTGCCTGCATGGTTTTCTTTTTTGCTGGCCAGGCCATAGCTGTGCAAAACCACTGGGAAGGGGCCTTTGCCTGCTGGGTAATAGACATCAGCAGGGGTGGTTTTGCCATTCCAGGTTGGCAATTGAATCGTCTTTGTCTGCAGCGGGAACGGCCCAAACTTGCCTGTGTCAGGGGTTTGGCTTTGTGTCTGGGTCACAGGGCGGCCATTCAGCTTTTCTGCAGCGGTCAGTTTCGGGCCGGCACTGTCACGATTGCCACTGCTGCCAATGCCGAGCAAACCCATTAAAAAACGAAAGGGGGCCAGCAACAGATCGAGAATCGCTTTTAAAATACCCACCAAGGTGGCAAAAAATCCTTTTTTTTCGGGCGGATTTTGGGGGCCTGCGGGTTCTTCTGCTCGTATTTCTGTAGCGGAAGAAACCAAACTGACCGAACGGGCCACCGGAGCCGATTGCGATCGGCTGCTTAAGCTGAGTTGATCCTCTTGAATATAGGAGGGGGCGTTATCGGCCGCTGCATTAACCAGGCTGCTTGAGGGACGAGGGTTTGGGCCAAAAACAGACAAGGGCGATGTGGTTGGGCGGGAAGTTATTCCTGCTTGTCTCACATCGCCGCGCATTTAAGCTCTACCCAATTTAGAATAGATCATGCTTTATTCAGCTTCAATCCAGATGGGGGGATTCATAATCGCTGACATGGCACTCAGCTTGGGCGCTGCAGCCGGGTTGGTTGCAGGGGCTGAACTGCGCTTATTGCAAGCGGGGTGGTCATAAGCGGGCAGATTTTTATTGTCAAAAGCCGCGGTGCGCACTTTGTAATACTCATCTACATACTGTTTGGCAATCAGGGGAGATTTCACAATCAGCATATTTTCTTGGTTTTTTTCTTGGGCGCTTTTGGAGAAATTATAAGAGCCAGTCACCACGATATTGTCATCAATGATCATTACTTTGTGGTGCATCAGGGCTTGGTTGCCATCACCCAGGGCCAAAATGCCAGCTTTTTTCAATTCCCAATAGATCGAGTACTGGGGAATCAGGCAATTGTCGAAGACGCCTTCAACTTTGACACCCGCGGCTTTTTTCTCAAGCATGATTTGCAAAATTTGTTTATCGGTCATCGAAAAGGCCATAAAACGGATGCTCTTGGTGGCACGGCGCAATTCTTCGTGGACAGTTGGCATGGCGTTGCCACCGGGGGAGAAGAAGGTGCGTATCGAGATGCCGCTGACATTGACTTCGGGATTGGGGATCTGGTGAGGGTTGGGACCAAACATGCCCTGTTCAAACAGGCGTTGGAACTCGGCATTGTAGTTGGCAGCCAATTGGGGAGAGCGAATCATCACGCTGTTGTTGTTGTGATGAAACATGGATGACGTTGTCAGGTTCAAAGAGCCGGTCCAAACGCTGGCATTGTCCACAACCATAAATTTGTGGTGCATCAGACCTGCGTTGCTGGGGCCGTCATCGCGAAGCTCAATCCCTGCAGCTCTTAAAGCGGCGATTGATTTTCTGGGAGAACCGGGATTGTGTTTGTCCATCAGGCTGTCGTGTTCGGTGACCAAACGTACGCGAACACCGCGTTTCTTGGCCCGGATGAAAGCATTGACTGCTTCAGCGTCATCGATATCATAAAAGGCCCCGTCCAGGGTTTGGCGGGCAGAGTCAATCAAGGAGATAAAATATTTGTCCACGTTTTGGGGGTTGGCGCGGCCAAGGGCTTCATTTTCAGCCAGAAGGCCTTTGTAAGCGACATTAAACATAGCGAAAAAGGGCAGGTTGGTCGTGGCGGCCTGAGCGCGCATTTGGGGAGCAGCCATGCTGTTGATAGGGGCTCTCATACCCATTTGGGGCATTTGGCCTGCCAGAGGGGCAGAACCGCAACCAACCATGGTCAGAGAGAGCAGAGCGAGCAAAGATTTTTTCAAAGATTTCATTTTAAAGATTCCTCTACGCAATTTAGATGATCAGGTTATCCTGCATTATTGAATGAAAGTTTCTTATGTTTAAGTTAATTCAGGATTAATTATTGAGTAAGTCTCAAAAGGAGCTCAAATCAGGGGAAAATGCAGTGAAAAAGTGGTTCCTTGACCCTCTTGGCTCTGAACCCGAATGCTTCCCTGATGAAATTTAACCACCTCCGCGACCAGGGCCAGACCTATGCCGCTGCCTCCCGAGTTGCGATTGCGATCGGAGTCAATTCGGTAAAAACGTTCAAATAGATGGGGCAAATGCATTGCCGGTATCCCAGGTCCTCCGTCTTTGACCTGAACAATGACTTCCTGTTCCTCTCGCTGAGAGCTTAAGATGACTTCTGCCTTTGCATCTGCTTTAAAGGCATTGTCCAATAAATTGAGCAAGACCCTGTAGAGTGAGTCGGGATTGCCTTGAATTTTCAACATTTCGGGGCTGATTTTTAGTTTGAGCTGGGGATGTAAGGGACTTAAATCTTCGAAAATTTCTTCCAATAATTGCCCCATATTTACAGACACCATTTTTTCCGCATGGCCTTCAAGCCGAGCCAAAAGCAGCAGATCTTCCGTCAGCCGTGAGAGCCGTGTACACTCACGAACGATGGTCAGGGCGCTTTTGCTTAAAATTTCAGGGTGGCTTGGGCCCCGTTTTTCCAGCAGCTGGGCATGGCCCCGAATCGCTGTCAGGGGTGTTTTAAATTCGTGAGAGGCATCAGAGAGAAAACGCTGTTGGGCAATAAAGACTTTTTCA
Source organism: Candidatus Blackallbacteria bacterium (assembly GCA_051715345.1). GTDB lineage: Bacteria > Cyanobacteriota > Sericytochromatia > UBA7694 > UBA7694. Next base: position 88,527 of record JBPXJQ010000013.1, on the reverse strand, counting down.
ATCCGCTGCATCAGACCATTAAAGGTCTCGGCCAAAATACCGATTTCATCACGGCTGAGGCCTGTCGTATTTAAAGGTTTAAACAGATCTTGTCCTGCCATTTCCCTCACTTGTTCAGTCATTTGCAACATCGGAGACAAGGCTCTTTGGGCCAACCACTGCCCCAGAACCAAAGACAAGGCGATTGAAAATAGCAGTCCGAGGCCGTCAAAGAGCAGCATTTGTTGCAAAAAGAGTTCACTTTTGTTCATCGACAATCCCAATTGAAGATAACCCACCGTTTTTCCCCCCACCTCAATGGGCGAGGAGCTGTAGAGAATGGCAATATCCAAGCCTTTTTCAGGCTGCAGATGCATGAAGTGAAAGTCTGATAGATGTTTTGGGGGGTGAATCGGCAAGGTTAAATTGCCCAGATTGCTCGAACGAGAGATCAGATGGCCTTGAATGTCGGTCAATTGAATAAAAATATTGTCATAACGGGCCGTTTGATCGTTGGCAAAAATTTGATCGAGGTTACGGGCATTTTCACGCAAATCAAAGTTCAATTTTTGATGTTTAAATTCTTCGGAGACAGTGGAGATAAACAATTGCACTTCTTTTTGTTTATCATGGACTTCTTGTTCTCCTTGATAATAAACAGAGGTTCTCAGTCCGAGCCAGCCCCACAAAGCCCCAATTCCCACGATGATAGCGACCAAAGCCGTAAACCAAAGAGTGAGCTTGCTGCGAATTTTCATAATTCGGGTTGTGAGTTGGGCTCTTCTTTTAAAACGTAACCAATTCCACGCACTGTGTGGATCAGGCGTGGCAATTGATCTATTTCCAATTTTTTACGTAAATAGCGAATATACACTTCAAGTACATTGTCTTCACCCTCAAAGTCCCAGCCCCAAACGGCTTCCAAAATTCGGTGTCGGGTTAGAACATGTCTCGGATGCATCAGAAAGAAGTGAAGCAACTCAAATTCTTTGGGTGAGAGTGGAATTTCATGTTCCGCCCGTTTGACGGCGTGAGAGGAGAGATCCATGCTCAAATCTCCAAATTCAAACAGACTGCGCTCACTGGGCTGGCGCAACCGAATTTGTACCCGCACTCTGGCCAAAAGTTCATTTAAGTCAAAGGGTTTAACCAGATAATCATTGGCTCCGGCATCCAGTCCTTCGACCCGCTCATTGACCTCGCCTTTGGCTGTGAGCATTAATATGGGCACATCGCTGCTTTGCCGCAAACGTTTACAAAACGCGATTCCGTCCATACCTGGTAACATGCGGTCGAGAATGATCAAATCGGGTGCGGGATTTTGGCGCGCTGCTTTCAGCCCCTGTAGGCCGTCTTGTGCCAATTCAACGCGGTACCCTTCGTATTCCAATTCCATTTGCATAAAGGCCATGATTTCCTGATCGTCTTCGATCAACAGAATATGTGCCAAAGGCTGTTCAGACATTGCCTGCTCCTGGTCTGCTATTTACTTATTTCAGCATACCTTACTCCAGCGCGATCGATATCCTCTCTCAGACAACTCTCAGCAAACTTTCAGTGCCGGCTCATATGCCCGGGTCGGCTGCGTGAAATACTCAAAAGTGAATCATATTGAAAAAGGACTTCGAATATCTCTTATGCTAGAAACCGAAAATCGGGCGTTGCCTCAGGACGGCCTGGCAGGTTTAAAAGAAAATTGGCGCATTGATCTGAGTTCAGGTTTTCAAATCGCTCTGATTGCTTTGCCTCTGTCTTTGGGGATTGCTTTGGCCTCGGGTATGCCTCCGATGGCAGGGCTGATCGCAGCAATTGTGGGTGGTATGGTTGTCTCTTTGATCAGTGGTTCCTTTGTCACGATTACAGGGCCTGCTGCTGGACTCATTGTGATCGTTTTAGGGGGGGTACAGCATTTGGGCAATGGTGATATGGCCGCAGGTTATCGCTATACCCTTGCTGCGATTGTGATTGCAGGATTGATAGAGGCGGCTTTTGGCCTGTTTAAAGCTGGAAAGCTCAGTGCCTATTTTCCTGTCGCAGCAGTCCATGGCATGTTGGCAGCCATCGGTGTGATTATTCTCTCCAAACAAATTCACACTGTTTTTGGTGTTAAACCTCATGGACATGAAACCCTCGAAGTGATGTCCGAAATCCCCCACAGTATCATGCACGCCAACCCAGATATTGCTGTGATTGGTCTGATCTGCCTCGGGGTAACCATTTTGTGGGCTTTGCTTCCCTGGAAAACCCTCAAAAAAATCCCCGCTCCACTGATTGTGGTGGTCTTGGGCATTGTTTTGGGACATGTGATGGGTTTGGAAAAAGAGCATACATCTATGCTCTTGGGGCATCCCCATTTGGTCGGTCCTAAATTTTTGCTTAATTTACCCGCCAATTTGGCCCAAGGTATCGTTTTTCCGGATTTTGGTAAAATTACCTCTCCTGCTTTTTGGGGGGTCGTTTTGAGCCTGGCGTTGATCGGCAGTTTGGAAAGCCTCTTGAGTGCCCTCGCTGTTGATAAACTCGATCTCTATGGCCGCAAAGCCAACCTCAATCGGGATATCTTTGCGGTCGGGATTGGCACCGCAATCTCCGGGATGTTGGGCGGGTTGCCGATGATTTCTGAAATTGTCAGAAGCTCTGCCAATGTCAGCAATGGGGCCCGCACCCGCTGGGCCAATTTTTTCCACGGTTTGTTTATTTTGCTCTCTATTCTCTTCTTGCCCAGTTTAATCCAACAAATTCCCCTTACAGCTTTGGCTGCTTTGCTGGTCTATACGGGTTACCGTCTGGCTTCGCCCAAAGAATTTGTTCACACCTATCACCTGGGCAAAGAACAATTGTTGATCTTTGTGGTCACTTTGTTTGCGGTCTTGGCCACCGATTTGCTGATCGGGGTGGCCTGTGGGGTGGTGGTCAATATGATTGTTGTGACTCTTCAAGGCTCTCCTTTTAAAGACTTGTTTAAACTCAAATGTCGGATCGAAGAAAGCGCACCCGGCCATTGGGTTTTTAAAATTCAGGGAGCTTCGGTTTTTTGTAATTTAATCACCCTTAAACACAAACTGGAATCGCTTCCACTTAAACAATCCATCCGGATCGAATTTCACGAATCTCCCCTGGTGGATCACACGGTGATGGTCTATTTACAACAATTTGCAAGAGATTATCGCCGACAGGGAGGAGCATGTGAACTTGAGGGATTGGAAGCCCACACCCCTGTTTCCGCTCATCCTTTGGCCACCCGCAAGAAACAAAAAGTGGTGGTTTGAAGTGATGGAGAATATTCGAATATTCTTATATACTTATATTGTGGTTGAAACAAAATTTATTTTAAAAGGGGCTTGCCATGTCTCTGACACAAATGCGTATCTTTAAAGCTGAATTTTTCAAGGCCCTTGCCAGTCCCGTCAGAATTGCCATTCTCGATCTGCTCCGGGATGGTGAAAAAAGTGTGAATGAGTTAACCTCCTCCTTTGAGATTGAACAGGCAGGAATCTCTCAGCACTTGGCGATATTGCGTCGTAAAAATCTGGTCAAAAATAGGAAGGTGGGCAACAACGTCTATTACTCAATTTCAGATGCTTCTATTTTTACCCTCTTAGATGACGCTGCGCGGATTTACCAGCATAATCTTATTGATTTACAGCAACTCAAGGAGAGTGTTTTGGGATAATTTATGAAATCTGACGCTTTTTCTGATTTGGATGCAGTGATTGATTGGGTCAGTGTCTATTTGCCTCATCAGGGAACTTTGCAGCATTTTGTTCATCACAATCCCTTACAGGCTTTTGAAAATTACCCTTTCTCAGAAGCGTGTCAAATTGCTCAAAAAGTGTATAAAGGATATTCTTTTTTAGAGCCCAAGCGCTATTTGGAATATATCCAAGCGGGCAAAATCTCCCAAGAGGCACTGCTCGAACAGCTTCATGCTCTGTTTGATTCCGAACAACTTCCCCCGCAATACCTGCCTTGGTTTTTAAAACTGCTTCTAGAACCGCCGCCTTTGAGCAATCAAGGTTTGATAGAAAAAAGGCTTAAGCAAACTGAAAATCAGGCTTTGCTTGCAGACATTCAAAGTCTGATTCAATCCGAACAGATTTACAAAGGCTCGGAAAATCCTTTTTATTTTCCCACTTATCAACAATTGATATTGCAAACCCAAGGCCGAGATATTGATGAAATCATCAATCCGATTTTGGCCAAGTTCTTAAGTTCTTATGTTGACCCAGGCAGTGCCTATTGGCGCAATGAATACCGAAATCAGGGATTGTGGGCCTGTTTTAAGGAGAATTACACATCCAAATACATCTTGGAAAATAGCTTGGCCCGCGAGCTTCATCTTGAATTAAAACGGGTAGAGCCACTGTGCCTCAATGTGGATCAACTCATTTATTATTATTGTGAGCAATTAAAGCTTGCGCCTGAACAGATCCATACTTATTTGCTGGCGATGGGATTGCGTCTGAGAGGCTGGGCTGGGCTATTTAATCAATTGATGCACCACCCCGAAGAGGCACTGGATCAAACTTCTTTTGATTTAAAGGAATTTTTACTGGTTAAATTGGTGCTGGAGTACGTGGTCTGTCAAAATCATTTGGGTCAGATTCAAGCCGGTGATTTGCTCGCTTTTTATCAACAAGAAAAAAAACGAGAAAAAAAACAATTTGAAACAGAATTGCTTTTTCTGGTCTTACATGCCTTTAATCTCAATCAAATCAACCTCCCTGGCCAATGGGAGCGTGCACAAAAAGTCGATTTGATCTTGGCCCTCAGGCATCTGATGCGTTTTCAGCGCCAGGTAATCTACCAAAATGCCCTTGAGCAGACCTATGCCTATCGCTGTCTGCACGCCTTGGAACAGACCCAATATGAATCCAATGAACCCAGTCAGGAAAATCCAAACAAAGCACCGGTCTTTGCGTATATCACCTGTATTGATGATAGAGAAGAATCACTCAGGCGTTATTTGGAACAAACTGAGCCCGAATGCCGAACTTTTGGGATTGCCGGGCATTTTGAAATGAATATGCATTTTCAAGGCTTTAATGAAGTGCGCTACCGCAAATTATGTCCGGGAGTCATCTCTGAAACCTTTAAGGTTCAACAGGTTGAAGTGAAGGAACAGAACGATTCACCCAATACGTCTCAGAAAAAGAATGTAAGCCGAATTTATGCCCAAATATTTCGCACTTATTCACATCATTCAAGGTTCTCAGTTTTTTCTTATTTTATTACCTTAATGACGGGTTATTTGAGTTCAATACCTTTCTTTTTAAAGGTCTTTTTTCCCCATTTGGATTTGGAAATCAGAAGAAAATTAAAAAAACGGTTTTTGCATCAAAAAAAACTGGTGGATCTCATTTTTCAGGCCCAAGGCAATTCCGAGGGGCTTTCATATCAGCAAGGGGCAGATAAAGTCTATCAATTGTTAAAAACGATCGATTTTATGGGACCTTTTAGTGACCTGATCTATGTGGTCGGACATGGCTCTTCCAGTATTAATAATCCCCATGAATATGCCTATAATTGTGGCGCTTGTGGTGGTGGCAAGGGCAGAGCCAATGGTCGCATCTTTGCCACGATTGCCAATCATCCTGAGGTTCGCAAGATTTTAAACAGCCAGTACAATCTCTGTCTTCCTGAAACCACCGTCTTTGTGGGTGGGTTCCACGATACCTGCAAAGACCACGTCAGTTGGTTTGATTCAAGTTTAAACCCTGAGCAAAGAGCCAAACATCTCAGTCATCAGCGCAGTATTGATACGGCTTTACAACTCAATGCTGCTGAGCGGGCCCGGAAATTTTACAATATTCCTGAGCATTTAAGTTTGCAAAAAATCTTTGAAAAGGTGCAAACCCGCTCCAACGACTTAACCGAGGCCCGTCCTGAGTACAATCATGCCACCAATGCGCTCTGTGTAATCGGTCGCAGAAATTTGACGCAACAGGTCTTTATGGACAGGCGGGCCTTTCTCTGTTCGTATAATCCCCTGCAGGATGATGGCCGTATTTTGGCTCAAATTATGGGGGCGGCGATACCCGTCTGTGCAGGCATCAATCTGGAATATTATTTCAGTGCTGTTGATACGGAAGTCTATGGCTGTGGTTCCAAACTCAACCACAATATTACAAATAATTATGCAGTTATGAGTGGCTTCGCCAGTGATTTAAGGTTGGGTCTTTCAAAACAAATGGTCGAAATTCACGATCCTATGCGTATTCTAATTGTAATAGAGAGCAAGCCCCAGATCGTGCGTGATATTTTATTAAAAAATAAGCAATTGCGGCAATTGGTTGAAAATAAATGGGTGCGTTTGGTGGTCTACGAATACGAAAAGAAAGTATTTCTCTCTCATCAGGACAATGATTTTGTGCCTCTATCGGGCCTCTTTTCGCCAATTAAAGCTTACCCTGTTTCTCAAGAAATCGAAGTGGATTCAAATAATTTAATTCCCGTTGCTATTTTGGGGCGTAAGCATGTCTGATTTAATGGAGTGGATGGTTTCTGCTGTCATTCTCATTCCGCTGCTCATGTTTGTTTTCTCCTTATTTACGCGGATCAGAAGCAGTCTCAATTATTCAAAGAGCCTGAGTATCAGCGCTATTTTTTCTCAATTAGCCCTCTTCATTTTTGCCCTTGCTATTTTGGGACATGTTCTGATCTACAAAGAATTTGATCTTTTGCTTTTTTCCTGGTTTAAACACGCAAAAGTAGTCTATAACCTTAATATTCATTTGGATTTAACTACAACTCTGCTCTTGGTTTTAAGTACCTTTCTCAGTGGCGTAATGGGCCGCTTTTCCCTCAATTATTTGGCCTATGAAGACGGGTATTATAAGTTTTTTATCAATTTTTATTTGATGCAATTGGCTTTGTATACACTGATTATGAGCTCAAATTTTTATTTTATCTTGATATCATGGGAATTATTGGGTTTGGCTTCTGTTTTTTTAATCTCTTTTTACCAGAGCAGCAGCAAAACGGTTTCAAACTCACTCTTTGTTTTGGGCATTTATAAATTCTGTGATCTCTTTTTAATTTTGGCACTTTTGCTTTTTCATCATGAGCAACATATTTTTGTACTGGAACGTCATTTGCATCCTGTCTCTCTGCTCTTTCTGATTTCTTTGCTGATTGCATCGATGGGAAAGTCTGCCATATTTCCTTTTTCCAAATGGGTCCCCCGGGCCATGGAAGGCCCCACCACTTCCAGTGCGATTTTTTACGGGGCTTTGTCGATCCATGCGGGCGTTATTTTATTGCTCAAATTCCGCCACGTCTTTGTTCAGTTTCCCGATTTAAATGGGGTTATTGTGGGGTTAGGTATGGTTACTGCCATTTATGCCAGTTTAAAAAGCCGGATTCAAACCGATGCCAAATCTACCTTGGCTTATTCTACCGTGGTGCAGGTGGGGTTGATATACATTGAATTTGGCCTTGGCTTGTATCACTTGGCGGTTGTTCACACTTTATCCAATGCGCTCTTAAAAACGTATCAATTTATTCGAACCCCCTCCAATATTCACCATTTCCACCATCTAGAAAAACTCAATTACCAAAAGTTGAAACTGGGTGGTCTGCATTTTGAGACTCTTTTGCCTCTGTCTGTAAGGGTTTGGGCCTATAAAGCGGTTTACCATAATTTTGGTTTGACACTTGTCTGGCAAACATGTTTGGCGCCATTTAAGCAGATGCAAACGTTTCTGAACCAAGAAATGGAAAAAACCACAGCTTATTTTAAGCGTTTTCGCGTCTTCCATTCTCAACCGCTTGTCTTGATTTTGGGGATTTTGCTCGTTGTTGGCTTGATTGGTCTGGAGCGCAAGGGGGTGCTCAACCAACTCTACCTGTCTGGGGCCCTTTTGGTTTTGGCCTTGGTCTTTGCCCTGGTCAGCCTGAAACATGCGACGATTTCGCTCTATTTGATCAAAATTAAAATCAGCTATTTTCTGATTTCTGCCAGTGCATTGTTGTTTTTCGGGGATTTGGCCCATGTGGATGCGGTGCTTTATTTTGCCTCTAATTTGATCTCTTTGTTTGTGCTCAGCTATTTTATTAAATATCTCTCCAGACGCTTGGACCTCAATGATATTCGCACTTATCTGGGCATTGGCAATCGCTACAAATACATCAATATGATTGCCATTGCGATCTTATTGATGCTCACTTTTACGCCTGGTTTTGCAACCTTTGTGATTTTTGACGTGATTTTGGAGGATATTTCTGAAAAATCAATGTTGATGGTGGTTCTCTTTTTAATCGTCAACACCTTGAATATCTATTCGATTTTCAAGTTTATATTCAAAATCATCTTCGGCGAGTCAAAGCAGTATTTTGATGAATACCCTGACTTTTCTCGTTTTGAGCGCTTAAAATTGGCGGCCTTGATTTTGCCTGTGATCGCTGTTGGGATTTTGCCTTTTATGATTTATCACTGATTCATTATGATATTATAATCATTTTTTCTAGATCTCAAAAATGTGATCTTCACCTGATTAAGAGGTTCATTTCTATGTCTTTCCATGTTCAAAAATTCCTTGTTTTGGCTTGCCTTTTTGCCCTTTGGGGGACTCCCGCAGTCCTTTCCGAGCCGGTTTCTGCAGAGATCCCAACGCCTTTAGCCTCCCTTCCCGAGTCCCCCACAGTGATTCCCGAAGATTGGCATTTTGCAGGTCAGGTCCTCATTCGCTCTGAAATGGATGGACGCGATTTTGACAATAACACAGCGCCGCTTTTTTGGACTGTGATGCGCACCCGGCTGGCGGTAAGCAAAACCTTTTTTCAGAAAGATCTGGAGTTCTTTGTGCAATTGCAAGATGCCCGCACATTCGGTGATGTTGGCGCAGCCATTGCCAATCTGAAAAATATTGACCTCTACCAGGGCTTTGTTCAGGCCCACCATCTATTCGGACAGGATCTCAGTCTGCAAGTGGGCCGTTTTGAATTGGACTATGGCAACGGCCGCTTGTTCAGTCCTTTGCCCGGTTGGAATTACATTGGGCAGTCCTTTGATGGCGGGCGAATCAAATACCGTTTGCCTGAGTTTTTTCAATTAAACTTGGAAGCCTTTAGCACCGTGATCAAAAATACCACTCCCGATATTCGCAATCCCACCCCTGCTGCTTATCCTCTCAAAAATAATCAGGGGCACGGTTTGCATGGGGTTTGGGCCAGTGCAGAACTGGCCAAAGAGGCCAAATTAGATGCGTTTGCCTATTATGAGATCGACAGCAATGAGAGCAAAGTGGGTTTTGCGGATATCAACCGCCTGACCTATGGGCTCAATCACCGTGGTCAGTATCTTGATGGTTTGTTGAGTTCAACTCTGGAAGCGGATTACCAGGTGGGAAAAGTCAGTGATTTAAATGTCAATGCCTTTTTACTCTCGGCTTCGGGATTTGTGCATCCGGGCGAGTTTCATTTGGGAGCCGGGGCTGATTTTGTCTCTGGAAATCCCTCAGGCTCAACCAATAGCAACAATGCCTTTAGTCAACCTTTTGGCAATAACCATGCTTTTTATGGCTATATGGATTATTTCCTCAATATTCCCGTCAACAGCAAAAATTTGGGACTCAATGATTATTATTTGAAGATGGCATGGGCCCCACAGGACTTGCCGCTTGAAATTGCCTGTGATTTGCACCATATGGCCGCCAATCAAATCTCAGCCAAGGGTCAAAATGTCTTTGGCCAAGAAGTCGATCTCACTTTGACTTACAAACAGGACAAAAATCGCTATATCTGGGGCCTCAGTGCCTATCTACCGGGCGGTCTCTTTAGCTCAGCTGATTTCTTTGGCTCAGCCCGATCTGGCCTGTCATTTTGGTCTTATCTTCAGGCCATTATTCATTTTTAAGCATCCAAGTTCAGCATTGGGACTTCAATCAGAAGGACTTCAGCAACTTCGGTTGCTTTGAGTTTGATTTCGCCTATTTCCCACAGACCCAAACCATCCCGTTTCTGAAGATCTTCTTCGGCTACGTTGACTTTGCCCTCTAAAACAAAGAGATACATGCCATGGGCAGGGTTGTGGGGCGCATAGCTGATCTCTTGGGCAAGGCCCAAAGTGACCCGTGAGAACCAAGCATCTTGGTTGATCCATACGCCGTTGCCATCTGGTGAGACCAATGTTTGCCATTGATTTTGGCGCTCTGCTTGAGAGAAAAACTGCTGTTCGTAGCGGGGTTGAATATTCTGTTCTTTCGGCAAAATCCAGATCTGCAGAAAATTGACGGTTTTTTCGGCATCGTGATTGAATTCCGAATGAAAAACCCCTGTGCCGGCAGACATGATCTGCACATCCCCTGTTTCAATCACCTTCACACTTCCCAGGCTGTCTTTGTGTGCCAATGCGCCCGAAAGGGGAATTGAAACAATCTCCATATTCTGATGGGGATGTTTGCCAAATCCCTGTCCCCCCAAAACCTGATCGTCGTTGAGCACGCGCAGGGCCCCAAACTGAATCCGTTCGGGGTGAAAATAATTGGCAAAACTGAAGCTGTGATACGATTTGAGCCAACCATGATCGGCGTGTCCTCTACTTTCGGCACGGTGAAGTACTTTTTTCATTGATTTGACCTCCGAATTTAATGATTTAATATTAAACTATTTCATATTAAACTACAAGGGGGTCTGCGTGATTCAGCATTTGTATCAGATTTGATCTGAACTTTTTTCTGAGTGCAGCAGTCTTGTGAACGCCGCAGGATTCACCCCAGAAAGCGGCTTTTGAGTTCGGGTGTGGGAATCCGGCAGGACTCACTTTGGCCAAACCACTGGTAGCGGTTGTTGGCGATCAGGTCATAGACCCCGTTGCGCAGAAAGGCCGGTATCCATAAAAAGAGGCTCAGCCAACGATAACCATGTAAATATTTGGCGATCTTGAGTGCAGCCGTGGAACGGGTAAAGGTTTGGCCTGCTTCGATCAGAATCAGGCTCTTAAAGTTTTGAGTGGGTAAATGGTGTTGTGCTAACAGGGCCTGCCCTGCCTCGGATTGCAGTGAAGCAAAACGCAAATGCCCTTGGGGATCGTGATCAATCATAAACTGCACGCTGCGATTACACAAATTGCAAATCCCATCAAAGAGCACTATCGCATGGGGACTGTCAGACATCGTTTTCTCTGACCAAGCGAAATCCGGTGAGACGCACACGGGTCTCTGGGGTCAGATAGCCCCGCGCAGCTTGGCGACAGGCGTTGGTACTGCAAAACCAGCTGCCTCCACGCATGACCCGACCTTGACCCCGAGTGGGGCCTTGTGGATCTTGGGTTTGGTTCAATAGATAAGCCCCATAATGATCTTTGCACCATTCCCAGACATTGCCATACATATCGTAGAGGCCCCAGGCATTGGGCTGTTTTTGGCCCACCGGATGGGTCTTAAAATTGGAATTATTGTTGTACCAGGCATACACATCCAGGGTACTGGGATCATGGCGCTCATAAAAACTTTTCATGCTGCCTGCGCGAGCTGCATATTCCCATTCCGCTTCGCTGGGCAAGCGATACTTTCCCTCTCCGAGGGCATTCAGGGCGGGCAAAAAGCGCTGGTTGATGTCCAACCAAGAGATATTTTCAACTGGCAATTGGGGGCCTTTAAAGTCTGCAGGGTTATTCCCCATCAACTTTTGCCATTGGGCCTGGGTCACAGGGGTGCTCTGCATCCAATAGGACTGGCTCAGGGTGACAGAGTGGAGAGTCTCGTCGCTTTCTCGGTTGCGTTCGTAATCTGGGGAACCCATCAAAAAACTGCCTGGCTCAATCCGCACGAAACTCATCCCCAGTGAGTTATGCAGCGGAGCAAGGGTGGGCGGACTCACTTTGACTGCAATTTGATTGGCCCGGCTCATTTCTTCTTGAACCTCTTTCCAAATCCGTTCAGCCTCTTCACGATCGAGGCGCAAACGGTTTTTGAGGCCACGAATTTCGGATTTTTGCGCTTCGTTTAAGTCGTTCCAACGCAAAAAAACAGATCGGATCGCATTGCGGTATTCTTCTTCGGATTCGGCCATCAGATTGCGGGGCTGAAAATTTAAGGGGATGACCCCCAGGGCCGCAGCCCAGGTTTCGACGACCCAGGTGGAGTAGCGATCGGGCAACCCTTGGTTTTGATTCAGTTTATCTATAAACGGGGCTTGCCATCCATCTATCGTTTTTTCCAATTGCAGCAAATCCACTGGAATGGCTTCATCTAAGCCTGTCATAATTAAATCAATCGCCTTGGGTTCATCCGGACAGACATCCATCAGAATCGCCTTTAAATAGTCTCCCTGCCCCAAGAGGCCTTTGCCCTGCGAATCCAAAAGGTCTTTTAAAATATGGCCGACCAATTCAGACATTTTTACTCCTATTTGTTATACAGTCGCATTAAGCTTTAATTTCTTCTTCCCAGTTTGCACCGACCTTTATCAAGTCGGGGCTGTCTGGGTGAAAAATTCCGGCAATTTTTGTTTGGCAATCAGGGCATGTGCCTTTTTCCAGATCATTGCGCAAAATACGGTGCCAATCCCGCTCGATCAGACTGCGCTGACAATTCGGGCAATAGGTTGTTTGCCCGTTGCGGTCGTGAACATTGCCGACATAGACATGGTGCAATCCCATACTCACGGCCAGTCTCCGAGCCCGATTGAGGGTTTCCTGTGGGGTACGAATCTTTTCCTGCATTTTAAAATCGGGGTGAAAGGCCGTAAAATGCAGTGGCACATCGGGCCCCAAATTTTCTGCGATCCATTCACACATCCGTTTGGTTTCGTCCCAACTGTCATTTTCTCCGGGGATCATCAGATTGGTGATTTCAAACCAAATTTGGGTCTCGTGCTTGAGCCAGCGCAGAGTATTGAGAATTGGCTCCAAATGAGAGAAGGTCAATTTGTGGTAAAAGGTTTCAGTGAAAGCTTTGAGGTCGACATTGGCTGCGTCGATATAGCGGTAGATATCTTTGCGGGCCTCAGGGGTGATATAACCTGCTGTGACCAACACACTTTTGACGCCAGCTTCGCGGCCCTGTCGCGAAATATCAATCACGTATTCACCAAAAATAGTGGGATCGTTATATGTCATCGCAATGCTGGGGCAATTGTGTTTCAATGCAAGTTGGACCACCTGTTCGGGCATGGCTGAGACGCTATTTTGTTCAACCAATTTGGCTTTGGAAATATGCCAATTCTGACAAAAGCGGCAGCCCAAATTGCAACCAGCAGTACCAAAGCTCATGATCGCGCTGCCTGGCAGAAAATGACTCAGGGGTTTTTTTTCGATGGGATCAATCGCAAATCCTGTGGATTTGCCGTAAGATGCGGCATAAAGTTTGCCGCCGACATTTTGACGCACATAACAGAAACCGGCTTGTCCTTCTCCCATGCGGCAAAAACGCGGACAGAGCGTGCAGAGAATTTTGCCTTTCTCATCGGTTTCCCACCAGCGTGCTTCGGGGGTTTCTGGGGTGATCAACTCAGACATTGTCGACTCCTTGCTCGCGGAGATACCTCTTAATTGTACTTGGAAATGCGGCAAAAACCCAGCCACCGCTTTGTCTATGCTTGAGCTCAAACGCTCAAAAAGAGACAAAATGGTATGATACTTAGCAGCTTGATTGCTATGGAATAAGAAGATAATGTCTCCCGAAGCAGAATGGTCCCGACAGCACGACACCCGTCTACTGAAAGAAATGGTTTTTCTCTTTCAGTCGATTTATTTTTATTTGGAACACCTCGATACCCGTTTGCATGTTTGGGCCTCAGAACTCAGGCCTTTGCTGGTTTTATTGCCCGATCAGCGTGAGCGTCTGTTGGTCTTGGAGCAAGAGTTGGAGTCTTCCACCAGCTTGCTAGAGGAGCTACACAGACCTGAGTTCTCTTTTCCGGTCGAACTCCAGTCTCAAATGCAGGCTTTGCAGCTCTATTATGCCGATCTTGATGCCTTAGAACAGCGTCTGATTGGCTATTTGCAGCAATTGGAGGGCCTGGAGCAGGAGTATTTGGATTTGGCTGAAACCCATCGCCAAACCTTGGCCGAAGTGGCTGTTTTGAATCAGTCCGTGCTGCTGGGTGAGCAGGAAATCGCATCGCTGTCTCTGCGCAATGAGGTATTGGAGCAGAACTTGGCTGAACAGGCCCGACAAAACGATGAACAAATTGAAAACTTGAACGAAATCATCGAAAAAACTGCCCGTGAAACCTGGGCTCTGCAGAAAAACCATCAAGAGGCGGGGGTTTCGCTGGTGCGGATTGCCCAAGTTAAAAATGAGGCAGAAAGCCAGATTCAGATTTTGCAGCGGCGTCTGCTTGCGCTGGAGAATGACAATGCCGAATTGCTCAAGGGAATGGCCGAGCAAATGAATTCGCCTTTGCCTGTTTCTCAGCCGGTGCAAGAGAAAGAAAAACGCAATCAAATCAGGTACCAGACCTGTCTTGAATTACTCAGCGTGCTCCCCCTTTCGTCGGCTCTGGAGCAGAAAAAGCTGATCGAAACCCTTAAAGCGGGACTGCATATTTCCGACGCTCAGGCAGAGTCCTTGCAAACCCTTGTCGATGCCGGGCTGGGTCATGTTAACCATGTTTTGAAACCCCAATTTCAGGCCTTGCAGCCTTTGCAGCCTATTGGCGCTTTGCATCCTTTGTCGGTTGGAATGGTTTGGGTGCCTGAGGGCATTTATCCGATTGGCGATGATTTACATACCGCTGAACGTCCGGCACATAGCCTCAAAAATGAAGGTTTTTTGATTGGCGTTTTCCCGGTCACCAACGCTGAATTTGCGCAATTTATGGCTGAGGGGGGCTATCAGCAGGAAATCTATTGGTTGCCAGAGGGCTGGCGTTTGATCCAGGCAAAATCAATCAAGGCCCCTGCTTTTTGGAATACCCCCGGCCACAGCTCGGGAGAAGATTACCCGGATTATCCCGTGGTTGGGATCAGTTGGTATGAAGCCAATGCCTTTGCCACTTGGGCGGGTAAACGTCTGCCAACCGAGACGGAATGGGAGATGGCCTGTCGGGGCGTCGAAGGGCGTATCTGGCCCTGGGGGAATGACTGGGAAGCGGGTTGGGCCAATACTGCGGAAGCAGGCATTCTCAATCTGTCTCCAGTGGGTTGGTACCCCAAAAGCCGAAGCATTCATGGTTGTCACGATCTGATCGGCCAATGTTATGAGTGGACATCCAGTCTCTATTTGCCTTATCCCTATCACCGGGAGCAGGCCGAAGATATGTTCCGTGCAGAACCACGCAGTTTGAGAGGCTGTGCCTGGAGTGCGCGTGGCCCTTATTTTACGCGGGCCTCTTACCGCTTCTTTCAACCGCCTGAGCATCGTCACAGCGATATTGGTTTTCGCTGTGTGCAAAATGGGGGGAACAATTTAACAGAGGGGGGCGTCATTTGAACGTCACACAAATTACAAACGAGGATTCAATTCATGTCTTTTAAAAAAGTCCTTCTCTCCCTTTTGGCTGGATCTGTTTTTACTACGGGTTCGGGTTGTACTGCTGAACAGCTCAATTTGGCCGTCAACTTGGCCAATCAATTTCTGAAAGATTTGGAAAGCGGCAACAGCGCCAGCATTGATCTGCAATTGGTCGCCGAAAGCGGGCAAGTAACATCGGTCTCCAACAGCGATGTTGAAGATGTGCGGATCGGGGGACGCAGGGTCAAACACCGCTTTAACGACAGCGGAGAGTTGCTTTTAGAGGATTTTAATCTTTCCGATGGGGCCCAGGCTGAAGCCGAGGTTTATTTGCGTGGTTACCAACGACCCGTGATCGTGGTCATTAATCCCGAAAACCAAAAGCGCAACAATATCCGCATCAGTGCCCAGGTTTCTGTTGCCAGTACTGCTCAGCGCAAGGTGGTTTTGGATCAACGTGCCACAATTACCCAAGTGGCCAAAAAAGATGATTTACAGGAATTTTTGCGCAATGCTGTGGTCTTTGACCTCGGCTCAGAGGCGGCAGCCAAACTGCGGGGCAAACAAATTGTAGGGGTCTGGCTTGATGGCGATCGCATGCCCCAAAACCAGATCAAGGTCAATACCAATGGCAATGTCTTGATGCATACCAGTGCTTTTCTGCGCTATTTTATGGGGCTCGATGCCAAAGGCAATTTCTTGAGAACCGATGACAGTCTGACCACTGTGAGTTTCCGCAACTCAAATGCCTATAAAAAAATCAAAGAGAATTTGCGCAAAAAAGTTTTGCGTGAAAAAGCCCGCTATGTGCAAACCCGTGTAGTGACAGAAACCCGCGTAGTTATTACCAAAAAGGTTGTCACTGAACGCCGTTTTGTCACCCAGCAAATTCGCGCCATTCCCGTTTCCCAAACCACGCTGGAAAACCGTTTGCGTTTGCAATTGGCACTCAATCGTTTGGATGCTCAAAAGCGCGCTGAAATTGAGCGCAAAGCCCAAGAAGAAAAAACGCGCTTGGCCGTGGCGGAGCGCCAGAAATTGGAAGCGCGTCTGGCTGAATTAAAACAGCGTCAGGCAGAGCTCAATGCCCGCCGTCCCCAGTCCAATGTGCAGGTGGTCCGGGTGGGTAATCAGACCTTGGAAAGCCGTCAATTGGCAAGTATCCGCGGTTTGGCCGCCACCAAGCTGGCCCGCGACAGCAAAGTTTATAAAAACCGCACCCTCTATGTCTTAACCCGCAGCCAATCTGGCAAAATGCAATTGTTTAAATTTGTGATCAAAGGCAAACAAGTTGAAGTCTTGGCCCAACGTTTGGAACAGCGTTTGAATTTGGCCAAACAGCGGGCTGAACGTGCACGTGAGCGCTTTAGCAATGCCAAAGGGTCTGTCAATGTCGATGAATTATTGGGCCAAGTTGCCGCTGACGTGGATACCCTGGCTGATTTAAACGAAGCCGGTGATCTGGTCTGCGAAACCCAGGTCGAAGATTTGGATGCCAGCAGTGAAGCAGAGCTTTCTGTTGAGTTGGCCTCTGCAGAGGGTGCTGAACAGGCGATTATGGAAGAAGAGATCGAGACTGAACTGGGTGAAGAACTCTCTGATGTTTTGGTCGATGCCAGCACTGAGCCTGACGAAGATTTGAGCGTCGAATTGCTGGCTTCAGATATCACCCAGGCTGCCTCTGAAAGCAATGTTTCGGCAGTGCCTGAAGAGAGCATTGTAAGTGAAGATCAGATCAACCTGGCCTCAGAGGTACAGGCCTCTGCCCAGGTTTCCGAAGAAGTGGATCAATCGGTAGAACAAAACCTGATCGAAGAAATTCTGGTGGCCCAAGCCCAAGAAGAATCTTAAGCAATAACGCCCCGTTGCCCCCTGGAGCAAAGCTTCAGGGGGTTTTTGCTTGGGGCTTGGCTTTTTTATAATCCGCGCGCAATTTTTGAATGCCAGCCGGACCCTGAGCCGTGAGATAGGCCATCAGCTGAGCAATCGAGCCCTTTTGCTCTTTGAGTAGATGTTCAAACAAACCCTGTTCTTGGTCGTAGTGGCGATAGGCCATGATCATGGCGTTGTTCCACTCGCGCTGTTCAAAACCTGCATAACCCGCGCCTTTGAACTTTTTCACAGTTTCCAGTTTAAAGCGGGTTTTCATTTCTTCGATCAATTGGGCTTTGCGTTCGAGTTTATTCGCACTAAAAGCATCTCCCTCATACAGGGCCTTGAGTTGATCGTGTAAATTCCCAATAAATTCAGCGAACACTTTTTGGTTGCTTTGAATCGCGTGGCCCTCTTGGTATTGTTTGCTGCCTGTGCCATATTTCTGGGCATAATAGGCCAAGGCCCCATGATAGCCTACAAAACTGGCCAGATTTTCGTTAAAACTCACATCGCCAGGAATCCAGAGCGAAGCATGTACGCTTTCATGAATCACTGTGCTGACGAGGTAAAATTCGCCATACTGAAACATCGTGGAGAGCAGAGGGTCTTGAAACCAACCCAGAGTACTGTAAGCAGGGGAGGGCCTAAAATGGGTTTCAAATCCCTGGGCTTCAAGCTTTTTCTGATCCCGCAGCCCCATCTCTTTGTCATAATAGCCTTTGTAAGGCACCGTGCCGACCACGGGGAACCACCAGGTATACGATTCCATTTTGAGAGGTGGGGAAGCGGTTAAGACCATGACCAGGTAATTGCGCTTCAGGTCCAGGTATTTTTCGTAATTGCGGGTGGGTTTGAGCCCCAATTTCTGCTCTGCAAATTGTTTGACCTCAGCCACCCGTTTAAACTGCTGTTTGAGGGTTTGGGGCACACGTGCATCTTGTTCCAATTCTGAGATGGCTTGCCCGCCGAGCAACAAAGATACCTGACCCCTGACCGATTGCCAGAGATAGAGAGTGGTATCTTTCCAGATCAGGGCTGCAACCGCTGTCAGTATAATGAGACCCAAGCCCGACCACAGAGCCCATTTGAGAATGCGCTTAAACATGCCCTTAATGGGAGAGCAGGGCCTGAATTTTTGTAATCAGCATATCCATGGCCACGAGGTTATTGCCACCTTCGGGAATAATGATATCCGCGAAGCGTTTGGTCGGTTCGATGAATTGTTGATGCATGGGTCTGACGGTTTCGAGATATTGGCTTAAAACATATTCCAATGAGCGGCCACGTTCCAGCACATCGCGACGAATCCGGCGAATGATGCGCAAATCTGAGTCGGTATCGACAAAAATTTTGATGCCGAGCATATCTCGGATTTCTTGATAGCCGAGAACGAGGATGCCTTCGACCAGAATCACTTTACGTGGTTCAATTTTTTCGAAGCCAATTCGGGCAAATGTTTTAAAATCGTAAAGGGGTTTTTCGGCGGGTAAATTGTTTTGGATAGCCTGAAGATGCTCAAAGAAAAGAGTGTTATCAAAGGCGTCTGGATGATCAAAATTAAGCTTCATCCTCACATCAGCAGGCAAATGACTCAAATCTTTGTAATATGAGTCTTGCTGGATATATGTGACGTCTTCTGCACCCACTGCTTCGAGCACATTGCGGGCGACGGTTGATTTTCCTGAGCCGGATCCACCGGCCACTCCGATAAAATGTATGTTGTCCATGTTTTTCATTATACAAGCTTGTTGATAAGATAGAGGGATAAGGTGTAATTCAGATTGAACGACAGTCTGAATATCAAGCATAAAATTAATGAGATTATATATAGCAAGATGACGGCTGAATTTAGCGCTGATAGCTTTAATCCGAATTATGTTGAGGAATTTTTAGACAGTTTCTCACATAAATGCGTAGAGTTTGGGTATTATTGCGACCAATATATGCGTTCGGAAATCAACTTGGGTGAAATCACCCGTCGCCTATCCGAGGCCACGGGTGAAGGAGAGTCGTTTTTTAGCCTTTACCACGCCATGATGACGCCCCAGCAATTTCATCGCTTTGAGGTCATGCAGCGTTCTTTGGATCAAATGACGACCCAATTGATTGAAACTGAAATCAAACGCAATCAACAAACCATCCAAGAAGCCCTGCGCAAGGGCGAATATTTTATTGTCAATATCACCTTTAACAGCATTCACTCTTCGATTTATATGGCGTATAACAATCCCGGTGAAGAGATGAAAGTGCAGCGCGACGCCAAATTGGCGGATTTGCAGCAAGAGCAAGAGTTGATTCAGGCCTTGATGAAGGTGCTTAAAGCGATTGAGGCCCGGAATAAACCCGCAGATTATAATGAGGTTGAGCGTCACAAGCTGCAAAAAGCCTATCAAATTTACTCAGAGTATTTTAAAAAAGTCGACTATTCTGCCGCCAAGACGGCAGGAGATGCCCGGGCGATTGGACTGCTGGAAGAACATGTGGCCTATTTGGAGCAAAATCGCTTTTTTGATATGCGCTTCAAAGCCTTGGACCATGTCTCAATCTGCGCCAATTACCTCAAAGAGATAGCCAACCCCCAACAGCGCCAAGAATTAGAGGCCTTGCGTGAGCGCGTTCGCCCCCCCGACCCCCAAAAAGAGTTAAAACGCCTGTTTGAAGAGGTCGAAAAAGCCGACGGGGAAGCCAACGTCTATTCTGCTGTGGTTGCTTTTAATAATTTTGCAGAGGAGAACAGCGCCGAACCTGCTGTGCATGATTATAAACGGCGGATGCGTGTGATTCTCAAGCAAAAGGGCATGTTGTAACCCTTTCTTACCATACCCTGGGCTAACCGATGCGTGAAAGCTCGCCTGTGGGGGTACGTGAGCCCATCACAGGCTCCAGAATTTGCCGGGTAAAGACATGTTCAAAACCATAGCCCTTGAGGCGATTGTGATAATAAAAGAGCAGACGCATATCTTGAACATGGATCTGGTGTCCCCCGTCCAAGACCACCTCTTTGGAGTAGAACATCTGTAAATAGCGAATGGCTTCATTGACTATTTGTTCAGGGGGTTTTGTTTTGAGGGTTGTGGCCAAGCGCAAAACCCCATTTTTCTCTTGTTCGGAGAGGAGCTTTTTAAAGCGATCCACAATCTGAATCAGCTCCGTGCGCTGAATCCGGGCCTCCCGTGCACCAATCCGGATCAATTGGTAGAGATCGAGGCGGGGGTTAATATGTACCAAATAGCGAAACATCACATAGGCAAAGAGCTGGGTAGAGAGGATCACATTGTTTTTGAGATAGCTTTCCGCCACCCTTCGGCCTGCTTCGCGGGTGTATTCATGGTCGCGGTTTTCGTCCATGGTGATTTCACCCGCCCAATTGCGCACATAGCTGGTGGGGTCAATCGTCCTGCCCTGTTCATCATAGGATTGGCCTTCGTCATCGACGCGATTGCCAAAGATGTCCAACGGTGGGCAATAGCGGATAAATAGACTGGCATCGAGATCGAGGGTTTTTTTGAGATAGCTAAAGGTCTTGATAAATTTGGAGGACTCATCGTCTTCGATGATATACCGCGATTTGCCCTGTTCTTTGAGAAAGTCGTCGATCAGGGTCTCTGCCTCCAAGACCAAATAATAATTAATCGTGCAGGGCACCAAATAGATATTGGGTTTGTCTTTGCCTTTGCGCAGATTGTTGATGTACGCTTCCAAGCCCGTACCCATCAGGCCCAGTTTGAGTTTTTGCTCTATTTCTCCCGCCCGACTGCGGGTGCCTCCTGGAAAAAAGAGGCTGTGAAAGCCACGTTCCAAGATCACCAGCGAATAGGTCTTCAGCACCGTTTTGTAGAGTTCGTGTTTGAGGCGGCGATCGAGGCGGTAGGCACCGAGATTGTGCATAAAAAAGCTCAAGATGCGGTTGGTGAACAGGTTTTTGCCAGCGCCGTAGGTCACAGGAGGCAGGCCCGATTTAAAGGCTGACCAGCCCACGGCGATTGAGTCCATATTGCTGCTGTGGGTGGGCACCAGGATCACTGTGCCTTTTTCCGACAATTTACGTGCGGATTCGACATGGCCTTCGATCATGACTCGCTCTTGGAAGCTATTGCGCTTGCGCCAATTAAACTGGGGGTCAAAAAACAGCGACATCACCGCAGGCACCATGCTGGTGGCAAAGCCATAGACCTTGGGATTAAAATGCCCAATAATGTCGCGAGCGTGTTCTTCGGCCAGTTCCTCCAGCAATTTGCGGTGCTCTTGGGGGCCTGTGCGATTGAGCGAACGGTAAATATTCTGCCAATAAGGCACCTGGGGGTGCTTTTTATGTAGACGCATCAGCTCTTTATAAGCGGCGTCGTTGAGCATAAACTCAGCGCTGAAATCGGTAAGCACCTTTTCCAGGGAACGCTCAACCACTTCCGCAATAATGGCTTCTTCGTTCTCCTGCATCTGGAAAATGGGTGAATGGGTATTGATCGTCATGGGGCTCATGCAGCAGGCTCCTCCCAAAATCTCTCAACACATCATACCACCCGTCTGGTTGAAGAACCAGCAGGCGGAAAATAACGCGGCGCGTGAATTTAAAGCTGTTTAAAGCGCTCAAAAGCGGCTTTTTCTAAATGCTCACGTTGGGCGGGATCTGCAATTTCGATCAGGGCTTTGGCCCGTTGGCGTAGGTTTTTGCCATAGAGATCGGCTACGCCGTATTCGGTCGCAATGTAGTGCACGTGAGCGCGGGTGGTGACGACCCCAGCCCCTTCTTTGAGGCAGGGGACGATCCGGGATAGGCCTTTGCTGGTGCTCGCGGGCAAAGCGATGATCGGTTTACCCCCTTCTGAGAGCGAAGCGCCACGAATAAAGTCCATTTGGCCGCCCACGCCTGAATACTGTTTATAGCCAATCGAATCGGCACAGACCTGCCCAGTCAAATCGACTTCAATGGCGCTATTAATGGCCACCACTTTGGGGTTGCGGCGAATCACATCGGTGCGATTGACATAGCCAATATCCACAAACACAACCATCGGATTGTCGTCGACAAAATCATAGAGGCGGCGCGTGCCCATCACAAAGCCTGTCACAATTTTATCGGGATGCACTTTTTTGCATTCGCCCGTGATCACCCCTTTTTCGACCAGATCAATCAGGCCATCGGAAAACATCTCGGTGTGAACCCCGAGTCGGTGGTGGTTATGCAAAGCCGCTAAAACCGCATCTGGAATAGCTCCAATGCCCATTTGCAGGGTTGAGCCGTCTTCAATTAAATTGGCGCAGTGGTGGCCAATGCGTTTTTCTACTTCACTGAGATCGTGGTGAGGGGTTTCGGGCAAGGGATCATCGACTTTGACCAAGGCATCGATTTTGCTCACGTGAATAAAGCCATCGCCATGGGTCCGGGGCATATGGGGGTTGACCTGAGCGATCACATGGCGAGCCGCATGCACGGCAGCCCAAGTGCAATCGACAGAGGTGCCCAGTGAGCAGATGCCATGTTGGTCTGGCGGAGAGACGTGAATCAGCGCGACATCCAGGGGCAAAATCCCTTTGGTAAACAATCCCGGAACTTCACTCAAAAAGACGGGCACATAGTCACCCCGTCCTTCTTCAATCGCTTGTCGGGCATTGGGGCCTACAAACAGGGCATTGGTAAAAAAACTTTCAGCATATTGGGGGGCGGTATACGGGGCCTCCCCCTCCGTGTGCAGGTGTACGATCTCCACATTGCGCAATTCGTCAGCCCGGCGCACCATGGCGTTGATCAGGCTGTGGGGAGTGGCTGCCACGCCCTGGATATAGACCCGGTCCCCAGTTTTGATGACCGAGACGGCATCGTCGGCAGAAATAGCGTGTTTCATATTTTTAACTCCGATTGTTCCTGATATTTGCACCCATGGTAACGCATTTTCATCTGGCAGGGCATGACCGGGATCAATTTCTCTAAAGAGCCCAAAGCAAAAGCCCCCGGCTTGCGCCGAGGGCTCAGGTGTCTCAGTGAGACAAATTTAGAACATGTAGCTGGTCACGACAGAAACGTCATGTGCCACGGGGCGGAACTGCCACAGAGCATCAGCCAAGAGCATGCTGTATTCAGCACGGATGTTCAGGGGGCTGCCGGCTACGTTCATGTAGGGCAGAGAAACAGTCAAACCTGAATCTTTGAACATCTGGTTGGGAGCACCAGCGTCGGTGGAACCACCAAAGCTGTCACCCAAAGACTGACGGGCGGCCAGAACCAATTTGATATTGTCTTTGCCTTTGCCCATGTTCAGGAAGGGAACACCGATGGCCAGACCGGCGTTGCCGGAAGCCAGGTCACCTACGTTGAACAGACCGCGAGTAGCGAGGTTGGCACCCAATTGGATGTCGAAGCCGCTGCCGCCGAGGTCGTTGAAGAGCAAGCCGATGGAGTGACGATCAAAACCGATGAAGGATTTGTTCACGCCGACGGTCAGACCGAAGTTTTTGCTCCAGCCCAAATCCAGAACGCCTGAAACTTCTTTACGGCTGGCGTTGGAGAAATCCAGCATATTGTCGTTCAGGTAGCTCATGGCAGACAGGTTCAGACGAACAGGGAAAGCTTCTTTGAAGAAGTTCAGGTCGAGACCTGCAACCATGTAGCCATCACCATACTGGGAAGGAAGAGCCAGGTTGTTGGCGACCAGGCGTTTGCCGTTGGTTCCCGCTTTGCGATCCAGACCCTGCAAAACTGCACCAGCGAACAGAGCTGAATCTGTGTTGGCGGTTTTGAAGTTGGCGTCTGCACCGTTGACAGCGGCACCACTGCCCAGGTTGCCTGCAGCAGCTGCGGAACGATCAGTCTGAACGGAACCGTAATTGGCGCCCACGAAGAACTTGCCCCAGCCCCAGCCAGCGCCAAAAGAGGCGGAGGGAGAAGTGGCTTGGTTGTAGTTGTGGCTGTCGGGGTCGACCATAGAGGAATTCAGACCACCGGCCCAATAACGGGACACGCTGTTGACGTAAGGATTGGTGCTGTTGGCATTGCTCAGAGCAATATCAGCTGCGCCCCAGCCCACGAGACCATAACCACGGCCGGTCCAATTGTTGTTGCCGAAGTGATTGCTCAAGCCAGAGTTGGGGTTGAAGTCTTTGCTGAAGTTCATCAGACCGACTTTGAAAGCGGCACCCATGTCTTTGTCATCCATACCACCGGCTGCGAGGTAGGCTTTGCGGAACACAAAACCACCGCCACCAGCGCCACCTTCGTTGACGTCATGGCCACCGTTGCCGACTGCCACACCACCGGCAGAGCCGAGTTCGAACATGTCGAAGCTGGTGTGAGCCATCAGGCCATCGGTCAGCATGGCAGAAACGCTGAGGTTGCTGCGAACACGGAAGGGCACGAGGTCATCAATGGTGACATTGGCACTTGCAGGGCTGTTGAAGGTCTTGGGCAGACCGGCAGCGCGAGAAGTTTGGCCATTGTTGTTGGTATAAGTTGTTTTGTCATCGGTTGCGGGACGATCAGAAACGACCAGATCGGGGGCTGCGCCCACGACTTTGGTGGCGTTCTGGTTGCCAGCGCCGAAGAGGGGAGAAGCTTTGTCGGTGCCATCGGTGACGGACACGCGATCGCGGTAACGCACTTCAACTTTGCCGTGAACTTTGACGCGCTCAAGCATGTCAACACGCTTGGCCAATTCCATGTGGCCTTCTTTGAGCATATCGAGTTCTTTTTTGAACTCCATCTGCAAAGCGGCGATCTGTTTCAGATCTTCTTTGGTTGCAAATTTGCTCGTGTCAATTTCATTTTTGGGAACATTGGCCAAGCCACTGTCCACATATTTCATGACCTGGTACAGAGCTGCAGCCATTTCATAACGGGACAGGGTTTTGGAACCGCGGAATTTTTTGTCGGGGAAGCCACTCATGACTTTGTATTTGTCAACGAGTTCTTGGATGGCGTTAGACGCCCAATGTGTTCTGTCGAGGTCGCCGCCGTTTTCCATCAGCATGCTTTCAAAGGTCACTTCGGCTTTGGCCGGAGCGGTGAAAACAGTGAGACCGGAAACGGTAAATGTTGCAGCAAGTGCGAACATTGCTGTCTGCTTAAGTTTCATTCGAATGAATCCTCCAAAGTAAGTTAAAAATCTGGCAAAAAAATGTGGTGTGTGTCATCTGATTTTGGGGTAACGTTTTGAAACCGAAGCTGGAGTGGCCGTGTTTCCTCCATTTTGAGCTGCAATGTTAACCAAATTCAGATTGTGTTGTAGTCTGACCACCAGTTTTGACAAGACGCCGGTAACCAGCACTTTGTTCCCTTAAAATTGAATTAAAAGCAAACAAACTTTTGGTTCCGCAAAAAAGCAAGAAACTGTCTTAAACAGTTTGATACTGATTCATGCGCACTATACCTTATTTCATATTTAAGTGTCAAAGCTGGCACAATGGCGCGTCTGTCTCTGTTCCATTCTTACGATCTAAGCGGCATAATTTCTGTGATAGGTATCATCAAATCTGTGAAGCGCTGTATAATGAATGGACTTTAATAGGCGGCTTAAACCTGCCTATTATTGCCTGACAGCGCCTGATAACCCCCCAAAAAAAAGGGATCTTGATAAGGTCGTGAGAAAAGGCCTATGGCCAAAAAGAAATTAGCGCATACGCGCCCGCTGGTGTTGCCCGAAAGCGTTGGGCCCTTCGCCCATGCCAGTGAAGCTGAGTTTGCCCGCTTGCTCGACTTTTACCAGGTGGTGTGGCATTACGAGCCCAAGACCTTTCCGCTCAGCTGGGGCATCGACGGCCTGCCCGTGGAGTGTTTTACCCCGGACTTTTATTTGCCTGCTTCGAATCAATATATCGAGGTGACGACCTGCAAGCCGCGTCTGATGGCGAAAAAAAAACGCAAAATCAGGCTCTTAAAGGAACTCTACCCGCATATTAAGATCCGACTGATTCAGAATAAGGATTTTCATCATCTCATGTGGAAGTATTACCAGCCATGAACCCAAACCCAAACGCCCATCCCGACCATGAAATTTACCGTGATATAGCTGAGGTCTTGATCTCAGAAGAGCAAATCCGGGCCCGCATTGCTGAGCTCGGTGCCCAGATAGGCAAAGACTACCGCGGAAAACTGCCGATTGTGGTGGCTCTGCTCAAAGGCTCAGGCATTTTTATTGCCGATTTGGTGCGGGCCATCCCCTTGCACTTGACCATGGATTTTATGGGGATTTCCAGCTATGGCGCCGGAACCAAGTCTTCGGGGGTGGTTAAAATTACCAAAGACCTCGAAGAAACCATCGAAGGCCGCCATGTGATTATTGCCGAAGACATCATTGATACTGGTTTGACCTTGAGCTATCTCATGAAAATGCTCAAACAACGCAACCCTGCCAGTATCAAAGTTTGTACGTTACTCAATAAACAGGCCCGCCGCCTGCTTGAAGTTGAAAATGTGGGTTATGTCGGTTTTGAGATCGACGACCACTTTGTCGTGGGTTATGGCCTGGATTATATCCAAAAATTCAGAAATTTGCCCTGTATCGGCGTGCTCAAACCCTCTGTTTATCAAACGTTTCAGGTTGAAAACTAATCCTAAGAAGGTCTTTCTCTGGCCCGATTTATTCCCCACGAAAGTGAAAGTTTAAAACATTTTGGCCAAGGTGCTTTGCCCCTTTTCCAAAGGGGCAAAGACTATGGGGTTTTGAGTTGGAATGTCTTCAAGAGCAAAAAAAAAGACTGGGCCCAGGACTTTGTTCGTTTGCACAGTATTTATGATATTTTGCTCTTGCAAGAAGCCAAACTCAATCTCTCAGTTCCCCCGTTTGAAAACTATGATCCTGATTATAGCTGGGTTTTTGGCGAGAGTTTTGTGCTTGACCGCTGTGGCAGTTCCTGTGGTGTTTTGACGGGCAGTCGGATTCATGCCGATCAGGCCTTTAATCGCCACGGTCCGATTCGTGAGCCCCTTTTAAATACCCCCAAAAGCAGTGCATTTGCCTATTACCCCATTTTGGAAAGTGCCGAGCGCCTCTTGATCATCAATTCCCATTTGATCAATTTCCGGACCCTGAAAGCATTTAAGCAGCAATTGGGGCAAATCACCACTGTGATTTCAGAGCACAGTGGTCCTGTACTCTTTGCTGGCGACTTAAATACCTGGAGTGTTTCGCGCAAAGATGAACTTTTGCGTGAAATGGAAAAAGCAGGCTTAAGCAATGTGGTTTTTGCCAACGAAAAGCGCAAATTTTTGCTGCTGGATTATATTTTTGTCAGAGGGCTTTTGGTGAAAGAGGCGCATCTGCTTTATGATATCCGCAGTTCGGACCATTTGCCTCTGGCGATGTGGTTTTGTCTGACATAAAGCGACACTGGGTCAGAGATCGTGAGACGTTGGATTTTTAAAAAGTGCAACCCAGCAAAAAAGGGCAGGTTCAACCTGCCCTTCTTCGTTTAAAAGCTTGATTTCCCCGATTACTGGGGCATGCGCCCGCAGACAATCATATTGGGCATGGGTTTGACACCCCGATCCTCAAAGAATTTAATCCGTTCGGTAAACTCTGTGTATGAAGCCTGGAAATAAATCGTCGTGTTTTTGAACTGGTTGATGGCCGCATCGAGCAGAAGACCATCGACACCCAATGTCTGAAACTCGGGGTGAACCACCATTTCAGGGATCCAGGTGGTGGATACTTTATCACTCAGAGCCCGAACCCAGCCGATCATCTCGCCCGAGGCCAAAGTGGCGATGGCAACATAGGTCGAATTCCCAAAGGCCTGACGAATCATGTCTTCATCCAGACCTGGGCGTCCGCCACCAATCAGATGATAGAGATCAATCACGTGATTGGGGTTTACTTCGCTTGGATTTTCATGCAGTTGGAATTGACTCATTGTGCTCTCAATTTCTTGCTCTTAATCGCTCTCAATAATGACTTAAGCATAACGACTCGAGAATAACGACTCAAGTTAGCGTTTCTTAAGTTAGGTTCAAGAGCTATTTTAACACAAATCAGCCAATGCGAACAAACACTTGAGCCCGTTTAAAGTGGCAGTGATTCAGCCACTTTTTTCAACTCATCGGGGTGTAAATCGCCAAAGGCCACGGCTACGTTTTTGGTGCCATTGCGCGAAAAATAATTATTGGGCGCTTGGTAACTCAGGTCTGAAACTTTTTTAATCAGGCTTAAACTGGAGGCCCCTGCCAGTAATGTCACAAAGGCATTTTGCTGGGGACGAATCGTGATCTGCAGGTCATTTAAACCGTCGGTAAAACCCATCAACTGAATCCGGGCCCCAAACAAGGTAAAGATCTGAATATATTTTAATTGAAAGCCAGCTGGGATATAACTGGGATAGTTGATTTTAACCTTTTCTTTTTTCTCAGCTTCAGCGACACTTGTATAGCTCAAAAACGTATTTTTTTCTTTGCCGCTGAGATTGACTTTATTGACTCCACTGGGGGCTTGTAAAGGCTGTATCACAACCGGTTTGTCTTGCTTTTTAAAGGTCAGGTAATAGGCCTTTGAATAGGGGGGTTGATCGGTACCCCAATAGCGTTCCTCGCGCAAAACCTGAAAGGTTTCTTTTTCGACCCAGTATTTGCGTCGGGGCGTAAGAAAGCCATTTTTGGGAATAAAATCGAGCACCCAAACTGCATTCAAATTGGCAAATTCTTCTTGTACATCCAAAGCCGTATAGTTCTGCTTGAGCAGATTTAAATTATCCGTGAGCTGCCCCAGGATAATGCTTTCGGGCATGTCTGAGGTGTCTTTTCCACCTTCGTGTAAAAAGAGTTTCTCATCGGGGAAATAGGCGCTGTTGATACCATTGCTCATGTGAAAATGGACATCTTTGATCGTCATCGGCGCAATGAGTTGCAATGAATAATTTTGGCGGTTGGCATAGCGGATCATGGCGTTGGCTTTGAGGGGATCGCTGTTGAGGCGAGAGACTTCCAATTCTTTTTCGCCTTCAAACCCGATACTGGAACGGGATTGCAGGGCCCTCTCGACAACTTCAAAGGCTGTTAGGGCTTGTGCATTGGGCAACCAAGTTGTGAGTGAGAGCGCAACCAAGGCCGCAACAGAACCGGTTTTGAGCAGAGACTGGGCGCTGAAAAAAGAAATGCGTTTCATGATAGGAACTCTCTTTTGAATTTCAAAATTTCGATTTTAGGGCAATAGACAGACAGGGAGGGAGAAAGGTTCCTCTTTGCCTGAAAACTAGCCTGAAAACTCTTCTTCATATTTATACTCTCTAACCATCAGCGTTTCAATCGCTTCGCGGGGGGACAGATGCCCTTCGAGAATATGGTAAATGCCTTCTGTGATCGGCATTTGAATGCCCATCTCCCTGCTCATATGATACACGCTCCGGGTGGTGGGCACGCCTTCGGCGACATAACCCAAACTATCCAGCACGCTTTGCAAAGATTCACCTTGGGCCACGCGGTAACCCACTTGGTAATTGCGGCTGAGGTTGCTGGAGCAGGTCGCGATCAAATCGCCCATGCCAGCGAGTCCCCTAAATGTGGAGGCTTGGGCCCCCTGAGATAGGCCAAAACGGGTGATTTCGACCAGCCCCCGGGTCAATAGCAGAGATTGGGTATTGTGTTGAAAACCCAATCCACCACTCATGCCTGAGGCCAGAGCTATGATGTTTTTAAGCGCGCCAGCAATTTCTGCGCCAATCACATCGCGGTGGCCATAGACGCGAAAACTGGGAGAAATCAGCACATCTTGGGCTGAACGGACCACTTCTGCAAAAGGAGATGCCACAACTGTTGCGCCAGGATGGCCAATCAAAATCTCTTTGGCCAAATTGGGGCCCGAGAGCACGCCCAATTTGCGAATGCCGGTTTCTTCACGAATAATGCTGGAAATGCGTTTATAGGTGGAATGTTCAAAGCCTTTGATGCAATGAATCAAAATCTGGTTTCCGCTCAGATAGCTGCCCATATCGTGTAAAACCTGTCTGACGCTGGCAGAGGTCACCACCAGAAAAATCAGGGGACTGGATTTGACTGCTGTTTCGAGATCGGTGGTGGCTACAATATTCTCGGATAGCAGTGTTTCTCCGCTGTATTTGGGGTTGCGGTGGGTATGATTGATTTCCTCGGCATTTTCAGCATTGCGCATCCAAAAGGTGACTCGCGCACCACTCAGGCTGAGCAAATGGGCCACCGTGGTGCCCCAGCTCCCGCCTCCAATTACTGCTGCAGATAAAGCGCTCATATCCCCGTTCCCATGTGTAAAAGAATTGAGGGGATTATACTGGAACTTCTTCGCGCCAACAAGCCGGATCCGGCACAAAGAGCGTTTGGGTGAGGCCGTAAGAGGCGGCCAAACAGCCTCCTTTGCATTGGTCATTGATCGGGCAGGTGCGGCATTTGCCTGCCATATATTGGCGCCGATTGTCCAATTCTTGCAAGAGGGTATTGTTTTGCCAGATATTCAGCAGGGTATCGTCGAGCAAGCTGCCCACAGGTTTGGAAAGCTTGCGGCAAGCAAAGACGTCGCCATTGGCGGTCACTGAAATATAGTCTTTGCGAATATAACAGCAGACATCTGTTTTGACATTGTCTGGAAAGGCGCGTTCTAAATTGTTGATCAGGGGATCTTTGATCACGACTTTGACATCAGGGAAAAGGGCTGCTGTATCCAGCAGCATTTCGAGCATATTCTTGAAGCGAAGCCCATCGGCGTAAGCATAGGCAGGTAAGTTGTGGGCATCTCCCTGGGGGAAAATACGCGAAAAATTGACCTTCTCAAACTTTTCGCGGCGCGCGAGTTCAAACATGGCTTGGAAATGGGCCTGGGTATCGTTGTGTCCCTGCATCAGGGTATATGAAACTGAGACGGGTTGGTCTTCGGCCTGCAATTGGCGAATACCTTCCAGCGCCTTGACGAACTGTCCTTTGCCACGAATGGCATCATGGACTTCGGCATTGGGACCATCGAGGCTGATCTGAACCAGATCGACAGCCCGAACCGAGACAGCCAGGGCATTTTCGGGTGTGACCAGGGTGCCATTGGTGAGCATGACCGTGGCGTAACCTTCGGCCAAGATTTTGGAGAGCATTTCCATCAGATCTTTGCGCAGAAAGACTTCTCCCCCGGAAAGACGAATCAGGATCCGGTATGTTTTGCCCAGATGGCTGTGCAAAGCTTCCAGATCCTGAAATAGGCGTTCCAGGCCCACTGCGCTTTCTTTGATGACTTTGCGACCATGGTAACAATGGCTGCAGCGCAGATTACATGCATCGTTGACTTCGTATTGAATGACAAACGTCTTAAGAGGAGCAGGTTTTACCTGGCTCGGAAGAACCTGCTCCGTGAGATTGAGAGACATGAATTTAAGCCCCTAAGGGGAGCTTAACAACCGGGATCGTCTTCCCCATTTTTGGTTTTGTTGATCTTTTCGCACATTTTGCAGGCCATGTCTTTTTTGAAGGCTTCTGCTGCTGCGGGATCCGATTTTTTGAGGTCTTTGTATTTTTTGGCGGCTTCAGACAGGGCTTTGTCATACTCTGCTGAACTTTTGGGGTCCATAAAGAGTTTGTTGAACATTTTTTCGCCCACTTCGGGACCGAACTCTTCTGCCATTTTGTGCATGGCATCTTTGAGTTGACCGACATCGTCTTTTTCATCGTCACCGAGGACATTACCAATTTCATTGCCCAGTTTCGCTTCTTGGATTTTACCAGAAGCATCTGCTGTCATCCCATCTGATGCAACGGGCTTTACGTTGGCAGAATCTGTTGGGGTGCTTGGGGCTGTCGGAGGGGGGGCTACATTGGGGGCTTTCTCTGGTTTTTGGGGGGCCTGATTCTTTTGAATCTCAGAAGCCTGAGTTTGTGAATTAAGGCTTGGATTACGGTTGACTTGCATTTAAATACGGGTCTCCTTGCATGTTATCTGATCTTATTTATTCCACAAAAGCAGCAAAAAAATGGGGCTGCGATCCAAAATTAACCAAAAATTAACTTTTGTCTTGCTGTCTGAAGCCTTCAAGTGACTCCCGTTTAACTCATTTGATCCCTTTCTTGGGGCAATTGAATTTTTAATTCGCGCATAAAGCGCAATTCATCAGGGATTGCTTCATCTTGGACCATGCTTTTGTCCAAGTCCAAGGCGCGAACAGGTGACTTGGCTGGTGCAACAGGTGCTGTGGCTTGTTGCTCCGAAGCCTGTTCTTGAAATCGGACCACTGCTGCTTTGAAGGCCTCTAAATCCAGCAGGGGGGCTTTTTGCGTGGTGCCCTCATTAAATTGTTGGATCCGATCGACATAAATCTGGTAGGCCTGATCGAGCCGCTCCCGGCTCACAAAACGGGTGATTGTTTTAAATTGTTCCGTGAGAAAATCCATCCCACCTT
Source organism: Candidatus Blackallbacteria bacterium (assembly GCA_051715345.1). Lineage (GTDB taxonomy): Bacteria > Cyanobacteriota > Sericytochromatia > UBA7694 > UBA7694. The sequence goes on along the minus strand of JBPXJQ010000013.1, from coordinate 55,948 downwards.
TGCTTTCACGGCGATCGATTTCTGCGAAAGTATAGTCAAAAATATTGCTGGGATTGATGGTTGTTTCACCAATTTTCCCAGTGATATTTTCGACAAAATCGGGCTCCATCAACATCGCTTTAAAGCTTTCAGGTAATTGATTGTAGAGAGTCTCTCCAAATTCTCTTTTGAGGACTTCTGGATTTCTGCGAACCTGTTCAAAAAAGGCCTTAAGAGCGTGCTGATGTTGAGCGGGATTGCCTGCCTGTTCGGGCAATGCGGCCCAATCAGCTCGGGCCCGAGCCTTGCCCAAGAGCATTCCCACGGCCTGCACCACGGCCCTGTTTTGCTGACCGTTGGGGCCTTTTAAATGCCGATGAACAGTGGGCGGAAATAAGGCCTGTTCAGCAGCGGGCCAAGCACCCGTGCCCTGCTGTTTAAAGGCCTCGATTTTTTGACTGGCCAAGGCCCGGGCTGCTGGGGATGAATCTGGTCGATTTAAGGTGGTCTGGGCGCGAATCAATTGATCGAGAACATAACCCGGTTCTCGGGGGGATGAGGCATATTGGGTGCCATCGACCCTGAGCAATTCATCGGCATCGGGTAGAGCGGCTGCCAAGCGGGGTGTAAATTGGGGTTTTTGGTCCACACCGCGGAAGTCTGCCCACCAATCTGCAATTTTGTCCTTGAGTTTAAATTTATCGCAGAGTGCTTCAGCTGCAAATCCCAAAGCCGGGGCCAGAATTTTTGAAAAGGTGGTTGTTTTATCGACCACCCCTTTGACATATTGCCGGGTTTCACTGGGCAAATGTCCCCGCAATTGCAGCAGGGCATTGCGAATCTGATCATCTTTATAACCCGCTTTTTTGATCAGACTGACCATGGCCTCTTCTTTGCCTGCATAGGTTTGGGTGGCTGCGGCCATAAACATAAATTTGAGCAAAGAGGCTTGCAAGAGGCGTTCCGGTTGATAGGTAAACATGCGGTAGGATTCGGCAAAATCCTCTTCATCATTGACTTGGGCATAGTCTGAAACAAAGCCCTGTTTGCCAATGCCCTGCATGGTCTCACCCATCACATTGTTGCGGTTTTCTTCTTCTGAGGCTTTTCCGTCCCAGCTGATTCTGCGCCAATTTTCGAGAACTTCTGTGCCTTCTTGTAGGCCGTGTCCGAGTTCATGCACAATCACCTGTTCGGTGAAGTCTTTTTGATTGCCCCCGTCGATAATGCCAAACCAATTGCCGACTAGGCTTTCAAGGGTATTCTGATCAAATCGCTCACTCAGGCTGCGATCAAGGCCCGCAATCTGGGTGTCCAGGCGTTGGCGGGTAGTGGTCTGCATTTCTCCGACATTGAGATAGCCTCTCAGGATATGCCCCAATTCGGCTTTTAACATGAGCGGCGATTGGCCCAAATCCAGACGGCCCTGTAATTCTGTCAGGCGCTGCAGTAAGTTGCGCTTTTGCGGCACACTCAACTGGGTATCGTCTTCGATGATATCGCGGGCCCCTGTCATGCGCTGCTGCAGATCAAAAGCCTGCAAGGCAAGTTTGGTGGGGGCATCCATTTGGCCCGTGCGATTGAGTTGGCGTTGGGGAGAACGGGAATAATTCAATAATTCTTGTACAGATCCAATTGCCCGGCGCTTTTCGGGGCTGTCTCCCGGACTGTTGACCAGACCCAGAAAATCCTGGATATGTTTCTCTTTTAAGAGTTCGCGGGGGCTGCTGTGAATAGCGCCATCATGTAAGACAATGCTGCCCAGGGCCTCATTGTGGTAGGCCACTTTCATTGCCCCGCTGAGCATTTCAATTGCACTGAGATAGCCATCTTTGCCTGCCAACACAGCGGGATTGAGCGGTTCTGCTCGGACAAAGGTCAAGGGACCCCCTTGGTGGTTTTTGCTGGCTGCGCGAAAGGTCTCCAGGGGTTGGGTTTGGCGAATTTCTGAAAAGGCATTAAAGACAGAGAGCTTGGCCTGGGGACTCCAACTCTGACCCGCTTGGGCTTGAAAGCGAGGAGGAGCAGCCCCGGCGGCACGAAACATTTCTTGGGTTGCGCTGTCCACCTGTTCGAGCAGCGCTTCTTTGGCCAATGCTTGGATTTTGGCGGGCGTGCGTTGGCTTTCAGGCAATGCCGTTAATTTGGCTTCGATCTTGGCCAGCCATTGATCGACATGGGCGGCAGGCAGATTGCGGAATTGGTATTGCAAGCTGGCAAAATCTTTGAAACCCAATTCCTTGGACAGCGTTTGCAAGCGTGGTTGCCAAGCTGCAGGAATCGGGGCCGCCTGACTGCTATCATTGCTGGTGAAATTGCGCAAAAGCGAGCGGGCGTCTTGTAAGTTGCGCATCATTTGGGCCGGTGTCGGCGTGGCAAATTGCACCCCTTGTGGATTTAAAGAAGCCTCTTGATAGGCCCCCATTTGCGGTAAAACCGGCCCGATTGGGTTGGCTGTTGTTGGGGGGCCGGAAGCTGCTATTCCCCCTGGAATGGCGGGCATGGCAAGCGGACCTGTTCCCCTTGCGGGGGTAGGCCAGGCCTCGAAGGGACTTCTGCTGACACCGGATGATGAACTCATAACCAACCCTTGATTTTACGTGTACTCCCTTTACTCTATTCCACAAATCAACAGAAATTATCAAAAGGCTTAAAAAATTTAAATCATTTTTAATGCAATTTGACCACAAATAATTGACCCAAATTCGACAAAATCGATGAACTGGCTCACAGAGCAGAGACTTTGGGTGTGTTACAATGCTGAGAACAATGGCTTAAGCAGCGAGGATGCGTCTATGCTCTGGAAACGGATTTTGATCAATTTGGGAATTGGTCTTTTGGTGGGCGGTCTGTTCCTGGCCGCAAATGAAAAGATGCCGACCTTTAAACAGGTCGAGTTGATGCTTTACAATACCCGCTTTGAAACCTTCAGGGGCATGCGTCCCACCCCCGACGATGTGGTCATTTTGGCCATGGATGAAGCCTCTCTCGAAGAAGTCGGCCCTTACCCCTGGCGGCGGGATGTGCATGCCCGCGTTGCCGAGAAACTGATCGCCCTCGGAGCCAAGTTGGTTGCCTTTGATATTATGTTTTTAACCCCCTCCCAGTTTCCCGAAGCAGATGCCGCCCTGAAACAAACCTTGGCCAAACATTCAGACAAAACTGTGGTTGTCAGCAAATTTGAATTTGGCTCGACCTCTCGGATCAGTGGCTCGGGTGCCACTGGCGGGAACGATGAGCAATCCGTTGATACCAGCGAATCCGCCTCTTATAGTCCTCCGATCTTTGAGTCGGATGCGGTGTTTGGTTTTGCCAATGTCGATGAAGGGATGGTCGACACTCAAATTCGGCGGGCGCAGATTGTCTATAATCTGGAAACAGATCAGCTTTTGCCCACCACCATGACCCTGCGTAAAAAATACGAACCGCATTTTACTTTAAGCATGTTGCGTTTGCTCGACCCTAAAAAAGCGGACGCCCTGATCGACAAATACGCAGAGCAACCGCTCTGGATCAATTTTGCGGGTCCTCCTCAGAGCTTTAAAACCCTGTCTTATTATATTGTTCACAAACTTGGCCAGCCGGGCTTTGACGATAATTACTTTCAGCAATTGGTCAAACAGCGTCCCAAAGACTTCTTTAAAAATAAAATCGTCCTGATCGGTGCTTCTGCGGAGATTTTGCAAGACAATAAAAATGCGCCTTTTGTCTCTGCAGGTTCGACCAAAATGCCCGGTGTCGAAGTTCATGCCAATCTCTTTGAAACCCTGCGCCAGGATAATCCGTATATTCAGGCACCCAGCAGTCTGAATTACCTTTTAATTTTGGCTTTTGCAGTGGTGACCGCTCTGGGACTTTCGTTCTTGGGACCCCTGGGTGGACTGGCGATGGTGATTGGTCTGATGGCGGCTTATTCTGTTTTTAATGTCTATTTCTTCAATTTTCAGCGCCTGTTTATTGATTGGTTTGCACCGATGGCAGCGATGGTGGGCAGTTATACCGTGAGTTATGCCTATCGCTACTTGGTCGAAGAGCGGGAAAAACGCCGCATTCGCAAATTCTTTAAATCGTATGTTTCTCCCAAACTGGTCGAAGAATTGCTCAAAGATCCCTCTACGATGCCCAGCCTTAAAAGTGAGCGGCGCATGGTCAGTGTCCTTTTCTCTGATATTGCTGGTTTTACCTCGATGTCTGAAAGCCTGCCTCCCGATGAAGTGGAGCACATTCTGAATGAATACCTGACTGCCATGAGTGAAATTGTCTTTAGCAACGATGGGACCTTGGATAAATACATCGGTGATGCAGTCATGGCGATTTGGGGCAATGTGGGGTCGAGCAATCCCAAAACCGATGCCTACAAAGCAGTAAATACCTCGATTCAAATGCAGCGTACACTGGCGCATTTGCGCGAAAAATGGCTTTCTGAAGGCATGGTGCCCCTGCAAATCCGCATTGGGATCAATACGGGAGAGGCTTTGGTGGGCAATTTTGGTTCTCCACAAAAAATGGACTATACCGTGATTGGCGATGCCGTTAATACCGCAGCCCGGCTTGAAGGCCTGAACAAAGAGTTTAACTCCAGCATTTTGATCAGCCAAAATACCTATGACTTGGTTAAAGATCGTGTCAATGCTCGCCACTGTGGAAATGCCAAAGTCAAAGGCAAAGAAGAAACCGTGTCGGTTTTTGAGGTCCTGGGTTGGAAAGACGAAGCCGGTGCGGCTACCGAAATTCGCGATACCAAGTGGATCAAAGGCACACAAGAAACTCAGTGGAAGTAATCTAGCGTGGAAAAAATAGCTCAATACGATATTTTGGGTGAGTTGGGCCGAGGGGGCATGGGCGTTGTTCTTGATGCCGTCGATCCCCGTCTGGACAGGCACGTCGCAATCAAAGTGATCGAATTGCCCCATGACCCCAATATGACGCAGCAGACCAAAGACGAATTAATTGAGCGTTTTAAGCGTGAGGCCAAAGCCAGCGCCAAGCTCAACCACCCCAATATTGTCAGTATTTTTGATTTCGGCGAATATGAAGGCCGTTATTATATGGTGATGGAGTTTTTGCAAGGGCGCAACCTGGCGCAATTGCTCAAAATTCACTCACCTCTTTCTGTGCCTGTGGCGATCAAGTCGATGATTCAAACCTGTGACGCGCTGGACTTTGCTCATTTTCAGGGGATCATTCACCGCGATATTAAACCTGCCAATATTGTCATTTTGGACAATGGCACTACCAAACTCACCGATTTTGGGATTGCCCGCCTGGAGTCTACCCAGTCCGATTTGACCAAAGCCGGTTCGATTTTGGGCAGTTTATTGTATATCTCACCCGAACAATTGATGAACCCCAAAGATGTCGACAAACGTGCAGATATCTATTCTTTGGGTGTGACCGCTTATGAAATTTTAACCGGTCAATTGCCTTATAATGGCTCCAATATTGGCGAAATCGTCATGAAAATTATGCAAAGTGAGCCTCCTCGTCCGAGTGAGCTCAACCCGCAAATCCCGGCTGAATTGGATGGGATTATTTTTAAGGCGATGGCCAAAACTGTGGATATGCGCTACGACACGGCCAAAGATTTTGCCGCTGATTTAGGGGCTGTGTTGCAAAATTTGACAGGTTCTTCAAACTTTGAGAGTACACCCATGCCCAGCGTGGATCTGAGTCATACCAATCGGGGGATTGAACATGTGGTTAAACACCACGACAATACTCCCACCCAGTATGGCGTCGGCACATCTACGGGTAACACCTCCACCTTGAGTACGGGTACCCTGAATATGGGCATGGGTGGAACGCCCACTCCGCGCAGCAAAGAATTTAATTTGGTCGAAGGTATCGATGACCCGACGGCTTTCTCAGCAGTTTTGCGCATTTTGCGCGGTTGGAAAGTCGAAAATCTGACCACCAATACCATGCTCGAAGCAATTTATAAGTATGAGGGCAAGAGCCAGGGCTTGATCATCAACAATTCGGTGATTCTTTTGATCTACAAAGGCCTGATTGTCGGTGCCATGGTCAACAAACCTGAATTATCAGGGCCCGCCGCTTATCAGCACATGGCCTCCTGGCAGAAGTTTGAAATGACCCAATGTATGCCGATGGAAAAAGAAGAGCCCTGGTTGGTGCTGCTGGCGATCATGGTGGGCGCTCATACCCTGACGGAGCACAATCCGATGTGTTCCAAAGGGGATGTGACCAAAGCGATTGAATTGCAAAAGTCCAAGCGTTTCAGTGGCATGTTAAAGGTGATCGAAAAACGCACCCTCAAATGGTTGGGTTTTCTCGATGGACAGCAGGTCTTTTCGATCGCCATGCCCTATCCTGCCGGGAATTACGATGGCGAGTATTTTGACCTCAGCATTTATGCGCCCCGCTTTAATCTGATCGGACCAAGTCTGCGCAAATTGCTGGTCGAAGCCCAATTGCAAATCGTGAGCAAATCGATCAACCGCCCTGTTTTGGCCCATTATGCCGGAGCCAAAGAAAAGCAGCTCACATCGGAGATGATGGAAGAGGCACTGCGCAATACAGATACCACGACCATTTTGCCCAAAGATGCGACCTTTGAGATTGGCAACCGCACGATCAAATATTCCGATATTCTCAAAGAGACCAATCATTTTAAAGCTGTGGATTGGCTCTTGTATGAATTCATGTACGGTCTCTCGCGCTCATCGGCGTTTTCATCCCTCAAACGCCGTTTTACCTGGGCTTGGCAGTTCAAGGCACTCAAGTTTCTCCAGCCCGTGAAAATGGGCAGCTTCAGTGCCACCTTTGATATTTTGGCCTATAATAATCAGGATCAACTCACTGCGCTGTTTCGCTTTGAAAATGAGATCAGCGAAGAGACGCTCTCGAATATGGTGGAAGATGTGCGCAGGATCAAGATCGAGCGGGCCCAAGACGATATTCAGGCTGCCATGCTGGTGGCCTATCAGCCCCTCTCTGCGGGCGTTTTAGCCAAGTTCAATCAATTGACAGGCAAACCCGGTTTGTTTGGCATGGGTGAAAGTGAACGGGGTTTTGTGAAAATGGGTTGGAACAAAGGCTACTTCCTCTTCTTGGCCCAGTTTAATGAAAATGGTGGTGTACAACTCATGGCCCCCTCTTTGCCGGTGGATGCCTGATTTTATCCCTGCCGCTCTCCTTATTTTGGTTGCGCAGCAGCCCCGTTTGCAAGTCTTGATTGGCAAGCGGGCTTCGGATCAGCGCAGTTTTCCCGACCATTGGACCTTTCCCGGGGGCAAACTTGATCCCGAAGACGGGCCTGAATCAGAGTTGGAATCCTTTCTGAGCTGTGCCCTGCGCGAAACCGCTGAAGAAGTGGGGATTGTGATTGATGTTCAGGCCAAGATCCATGATTTGGGTTGGCGGGTCACCCCCCCCTTTTCGCCCAAGCGCTTTGAGACCCGCTATTTTTTGCATGCACTGCCCGAAGCCATACCTCTGGGGGTGTTGAGCCCGGAGTTGTCGGAGGCAATTTGGATTGAGCCTGCGGCTTTGCTGCAACGCTGGCAAAGGGGCCAAGTGCGACTGCCTCCCCCGATCCGTGGGATTTTGGCAGAATTGGCAGCCTCGGGGCTGGATCTCTCGGCCCTCAAAAATCTGGAAAATGATCGTGATCAGCTCTATTCCGATTTAGAACTGCATCCAGGGATTGAGGTGATACCACTGCGTACGCCCACTTTGCTGCCTGCCACCCATACCAATTGTGCCCTGATCGGCGGGCCCCAATTTTTGATTGTCGATCCGGCTTCGCCCTACCTCGAAGAACAGGCCCTGCTGCAAACGCGAATTGCGGTCCGTCAAGCGCGGGGGGATCGGCCTGTCGCCATTGTTTTGACGCATCACCATGTCGATCATGTCAGCGGTGCCCGTGCTTTGAGTGAGGCCTTGGGACTGCCCATCCAGGCCCACGCCCAGACCTCAGCGCTCTTAAAGGACCAATTGGAAATCAGCCAGGAGATTTCCGATGGCTTTCGCTGGCAATTGGGCGCAGATCCTGCCACGGGTCAGAGCTGGGAAGTTGAGGCCCTGTTTACGCCCGGCCACGCACCGGGCCATCTTTGCCTGATCGACCTGCGCCACCGCGTGGCCCATGTCGGGGATATGTTGGCGGGGATTGGTACAATTTTGATTGACCCCTCAGATGGGGATATGGGGCAGTATTTGGACTCGCTCAAAAAACTAGAGGCAGCCCAGCTTCACTCAGCGATTCCCTCACATGGGCCAATTTTACAAGACCCCTCCGCCAGTTGTCGGCAGTATTATATGCACCGCCTCAAGCGCGAAGAAAAAGTGCTTGCAGCTTTGGCCTCAGGCCCTCTGACAGACAGGGCTTTGCTCGAACAGGTTTATATCGATACCGATCCACGGGCTTGGCCCTTGGCCCGTCGCTCACTCCAAGCCCATTTGCTGAAGTTGAGACAAGAGCAGCGGGTGACCCAAAGCGGAGAAACTTGGTCTTTAATGGATTAGCTCAGATTTGCCAAACCGCTCTCAATTACAAAGCCCCGCGAACGAGCGGGGCTTTTGCTTTATTCGATTTTGAGCTTGCTCAAGCTCAATTTAAGGCTTGAGCAGAGCTGCAATAAATTGATCCCAGCTGGTCTCTCTGGCAAAGCGGCTTTTGAAATAGCCGGTATTGGAGATCATGCCAAAATCAGGAGGCATTTGCGTGGGGCCCACTTTGGAAGGAGGCAAGAAGATCGACAGGCCGTTGGCGGCAGGACCCTCTTTGTCTTTGGCCGCGATCATCAGGCGTTTTTTGAGCACCTGTTTGACGCTCAGTGCGGACTGTTGCACCGCTTGATTGGGCACTTGGCGCAGCAGATTATTCAAGAAGGTGATCAAATCGCGCTGACCGGTATTGGGGGAGTTCACCAATTCAGGCACCTGATCGTAGGCTGCCAGAATTTGGGCCTTGTGAGCGGGCAGAGCGCGGATCAGGGTATTGCTGAGCACGTTCATGCTGGTTTTGAATTCGCCCATATAGCGCATATCGATTGCTGCCAATGCAAAATAGCCGTGTTGTGGATTGCGCACATCGGCGAAGGCCACCATTTGGGCCCCAATTTGTTGGGGGCTCAGGGGCTGGGCGGAGAGGCGGGTCAATTCGCGGGTAAAATTCACAACGGTGTCTTGGGTGGCTGCGACACTGTCTTCGGAGGCAATCACCACTTTGGCCAGATCGCGCAGTTCATATAGGGCTTCGACATTGCCCATCAAACAGGAGAGAAAGTTCATAACATCAAATTGGCGACCTTTGAGGCCCTGGCGCACGGCCGTGCCAAAATCGCCAACGCTCATAATTTCGCGGGGATTGGCGCTGACCTTGTGGTCATCGGTGCCAATGCCAAAATAGCCACCGCCATGGGCGAGAATATCAAAAATTTTGACTTTGCCGGGATAATTTGAAAAGGCCCAATTGATGGTCTGGGAGAGGGTGGCCGGATCATTGGAATCAACTTCTTTGGTATTGGGTGTGAGATAGGAGACGGCGGAACCAATTTGCTGAGGTTTGCCATCGTTCATGAGATAGGCCAAGAAAGAATTATCGGGACCCTGTAAATCAGCAAAGGCGAGATAATAGCCGCGTTCACTGACACTTTGCTCCATGGCATCCAGCATCAGAGCACCGGCTTGGGAGAGATGGTCATCCATGGCAATATAAGAGAGCATGGTCACTGGGCGTTCGCCACGGGCGGGAGGCAATTGGGCTTTGACGGGTCTCAAGGGTTGAGAGAAGCGAGTCAGTGTTGCTGGATTATTGGCGGGGTTCAGACCCAGGGGCACCTGGCCAGAACAAGCGGTTAAGCTGAGCAAAAGCGGCAATGTGGCGGCAAACAGGGTTTTGACTTTCTGAAACATCTCTAGAACACCTCTACGTTGATCGGGGATACCTTGGTTATCGCATCAAAAAAGCCTTTCTGACCTTAATAAAGTTAAGTGAAAAATATTCTTTGTTTAACTTGTCTTCAAGTTTTAAAGCGCTTCTTGGACAAAGGCCAAAGCGCTTTGAAGCTGGGTGTCCTGCTCTGATCCCTGTTGAATGCCCGCTTGCAATTCAACGGCGAGATCGGGTTCGATCCCTTTCCCATGTACCGCTTGACCAAAAGCTGTGAGGTATTTGCTGGTTGTCAGTGAAAGCCCTGAATCATCGGACAAACTCTGTAGACTTTGAACCAGGCCTTTGCCAAAGGTTTTTTGCCCGAGTAAAACGGCCCTTCCCTGTTCTTGCAGGCTTCCTGCCACAATTTCGGCTGCGCTGGCGGTGCCTTGATTGACCAACAGCACCAATTCTTTACCAGAATCCAAAAGCGGCAAACCTGTGACGGTGTGCAAGGTCTCTTGATTTTCTCGATCGACGACCCGCACCACATTGCCCTGGGGCAAAAACAAGCTGCAGACTTCAATCGCATTGCTCAGCGTCCCCCCTGGGTTGTTACGCAAATCCAAGATCAAGGCCCGCATATCGGCTTCTTCCAAAGCTGTTAGGGCCGTTTGCATTGATTCTGGCACCTGATCTGAAAAAAAGGAATTTAGGCGAATATAACCGATTTGATTGGGTAACATTTGATAGCGCACAGGATTGAGATCGAGAATTTCGCGTTGTATACGCAGACTAAAAGGGGTGCGGCTCGGGGGGCGCTCAATTTCCAATTGAACCCAGGTCTGCACTTCGCCCTGTAATAATTGCAAAGATTCTGCAAAACTCAATTGGGCCGTACTTTTTGCTTCGATCTTGCGAATCAGGTCTCCCGCTTGTAAACCCGCCTTCCAGGCGGGGGAATGATCGAGCGCACTGATCACCTTTAATTCACCGTTTTGAACCCCTACTTCAATGCCAATGCCTGCCACTTCACCCGTCTTGAGCTGTTTGATTTCTGTGTATTCCTGCACATTTAAATAATAGCTATACGGATCTCCCAGGCTGGCCAACATACCGCGGGTGGCTGCTTGCCAAAGGCTGGCCTCGGATAACGATTTGAGTGGTTTGCTCTGCAGAATCAGCGCCAACTCTTGCAAACTGGCCATTTCATGGCTGAGGCCTGCTTGGGCCTTAGGCAGATTGAGCCCTGCCAGAAAAGCAAGGAGCATTCCGGCCAGCAAGGGTAGTAAAAATGGCAGATGGGGACGGAATTTAACAGTCACTGCCAAGTAAGAGGGTCACGGGCCCATCGTTGTGGATTTCGACGTCCATATGGGCCTGAAAAATACCGGTGGCCACGGGCACACCGGTATCGCGCAAATAGCCCACAAATTCATCGTAGAGCCGTGCGGCCAGTTCAGGTTGAGCTGCCCCTGAAAAACCGGGGCGGCGGCCTTTGCGGGCATCCCCATAGAGGGTAAACTGCGAAACGGCCAAAACCCCTCCGCCAATTTCCAGCAATGAGCGGTTCATTTTGCCTTCTTCATCTGGAAATACCCGTAAATTGATACATTTCTGAGCCCAAAAGCGCAGTTCGTCGCTGTGATCGTTGGGACCAATGCCCACCAATAAAACCAAGCCGGGGCCTTTGACCTCTCCCACGATTTGTTCTTCGACACGCACAGCACCATAAGAGACTCTTTGCAGCACCAGACGCATTATTTTGCTGCGATCCGTTCACTCATCAATTCAATTGCTTTTTGCAATTGTACATCGAGGCTCTCGGAATAGGGTTTGTCGAGCACTTCTTTGGGAACGGTCACCAGGACATCGGGCTCAATGCCTTTTTTGTTGATATCCGTGCCTTTGGTCGTGAGATACTTATTGGTGGTAATTGCAATCCCTGAACCGTTGCTGAGGTTGTGAACGGTTTGGACCAAGCCTTTGCCGAAGGTGCGTGTGCCAATCAAAATAGCACGTTGATTGTCTTTGAGTGTGCCAGCCACAATTTCAGAGGCACTGGCACTGCCACCATCGATTAAAACAGCCATGGGGGTGTTTTTATCCAGAGCAATTCGTCCACTGGCATTGAGTTTTTCCTCTTTGCCATCGCGATCAACAATCCGCACAATCGGTCCTTCGCTGACAAAAAGGCTGCCAATATCTACGGCATTGGGCAGGAGACCGCCCGGATTGCTGCGAATGTCAAAAATCAATGCCGACATCCCCTGCTTTTTCAGTGCATTAATTGCATTTTTCATTTCTTCTGGGGAATTATTCTGCATAAAAGTAGTTAAACGCAGATAACCGATGTTGTTTTTGATCATCTTGAATTTAACGACTTTGTTTTCGATTTTTCCGCGGGTAACAGAAATATCCAAGGTCTTTTTGCTGTCTTCGCGGTAGATCAAGAGTTTGATTGCCGTACCCTCTTTGCCGCGAATTAATTTAACCGCGTCGTCCACCACCATGGTCTCGGTGTTTTTGCCATCAATCGCTTTGATCCAGTCTCCGGCTTTGAGACCGGCTCGCCATGCGGGGGTATCTTCGATGGGGGCAATCACGGTCAGTTTATTGTCGCGGGTGCCAATTTGGATGCCAATGCCGCTGAAGCTGCCCTCGCGTTCTTCATTCATCTGTTTAAATTCGTCAGGGGCAATGTAGCGGGTATAGGGATCGTCCAACATGCTTAACATGCCATCGATCGCGCCTTTGACCAATTTCTGGTCGTCTACTTTTTTCTCGACATACTCCATTTTGACCAAATCATACACTTCGAGAAAAACGCGGAAACCGCCAGATTCAGCTAAAACGGGCTGAAGGGTAACCCCGGCGGCAAAAGAGGCGGCCATCAGTGCCGAGAGCAGAGCGGTTTTTTTGAGTTGACTGAATTTCATAAGGTGAGGCGACGATCCTTTCAAACAATCCATGGTTCTATATTAGCACCCGCTCTGGCGTTTCTGCAGCAGAATCTAAACGCTCAGTCTTGTCTATTTTTCGACTTGGGGCAAGCGGTATCCATTGGCAAAGGGCACTGTTGCTTCGATTCCATTGCGTACGCAACGCTCGACAGCTTCGGCCATGACGCCCAAGAGTTCTGGCAAGGCCTCTAATTCTGATTTGGGTAGGCGGTCCAAGACAAAGTTCGACAAATTTCTGCCGGGCAAAAGTGGCCCGACGCCGATTCTTAAACGGGCAAATTCTTCACTGCCAAGCCGCTGAATGATATTCTGAATACCTTTTTGGCCCCCTGCACTGCCTTTGGCCCTGAGCCGGGCCCGGCCAAAGTCCAGATTGACGTCATCAGAGAGTACGAGTAAATTTTCGTTGGGAATATTGTAATAGGCCATGAGGGGCTGCACGGCTTCGCCACTGAGGTTCATAAAAGTGGTGGGTTTGCAAAGCCAGACCTTGTTTTCTCCCACGCGGGCAGATCCCAGCAGGCATTTTTCTTTGCTGCGGTTTTGCAACGACGCTTGCCAGCGCATGCAGAGTTCGTCAATCAAGAGCCAGCCAATATTGTGCCGGGTTTTTTCGTATTGCTGGCCTGGATTGCCCAGGCCGACGATCAACCAATCAGTCATGGGCCCTCATTTGCGTGGCCGCCGGCTCTCGGACCAGCCCTCTTTGGTGACCTGTCTGCTTCGGCCCAAGCCCAGGCTGCCTGCAGGCAGGTCTTCGGTGATCACCGATCCGGCGGCGACATAGGCGTCTTTGCCAAAGTTCAATGGCGCTACAAGTGTGCTATTGCTGCCTGTAAAGACACCCTCAGCCAGGGTTATTTTGTGTTTTTGAGCACCATCATAATTGCAGGTAATGGTGCCTGCACCAATATTACAATTTTTGCCAATTTCGACATCACCGAGATAACTCAGGTGGGAGGCTTTGGCGTTTTCTCCCAGATGGGCTTTTTTGAGTTCAACGAAATTGCCGACCTTGGCATTTTTTTCGACCACGGTTTCGGGACGCAAATGGGCATAGGGGCCCACCTGGACACCCGCTTGGATTTGGGCCTGATCGATGACTGAAAAGCGGATTTCACAGTCTTCGCCAATGGCGCTATTGCGAATCTGGCAATTGGGACCAATTCGAGATCCTGAGCCAATCTTTGTGCGGCCTTGTAGCATCGTGCCAGGCAAAATTTCGACATCGACAGCCAAATCAACCTGGCTGTCGATATAAATCGAAGAGGGATCGCGCAGAGTCACTCCCGCTTCCATCCAATGGTCATTGATGCGTCTGTGCAAGATACATTCCATTTCAGCCAATTCTTTGCGGCTGTTGACACCCAAAACTTCGAGAGGGTTTTCGGCGGTGACTGTGCCAATGCGCATGCGATCTTGCACCAGCATTTCGATCACGTCGGTCAAATAATATTCGCCTTTGGCATTGGCATTGCTGAGTTTGGGCAGGTATTGCTGCAGCACAGGCCAAGAAAAAACGTAGACCCCTGTGTTGATCTCCTGAATTTGCAATTCTTTGGCGTTGGCATCTTTGTGTTCGACAATCTTCACAAATTGCTGGTGGTGCCTGACAATTCGGCCATAACCCGTGGGATCTGCGACTTTGGTTGTGAGCAGTGTGGCAGCATAATCCAACTCTTCGTGGGTTTCTCGCAGCAATTGCAAGGTTTCGCTGCGCAACAGGGGCACATCGCCATTGACGATCATCAGGCTGCCTTTGAAGTTTTCGAGTACGGGCATGAGTTGCATAATTGCATGGCCGGTGCCCAATTGCTCTTTTTGCTCGACCCAACCCAGACGCGAGCGCAATTCTGCGCTGCCATTGGTTTCGACAAAGTTTTGCACCTGTTCGGCACAGTGGCCCACAATCACGTGAATTTTTTCGGGCTCGAGGCCCATTGAAGCGTGTAAAACATGGCCAATCATACTGCGTCCGGCCAGGGTGTGTAAAACTTTGGGGGTGGTTTCGGACTTCATACGCGTGCCTTTGCCTGCGGCCATGATCGCAATTGCAAAGGAAGGAGAAGATAAATTGCTCATTGTGTATTTCCTGTTGGGGTTTCAACTGTTTTTCAGGGTAGCATATCCGCTGGGATTTGCCTGTGAGAAAGGCCTTTAGTCTGAGAGGGTTTCGCGAATGCGCTTGGGCAGACTGGCTTTGATCAGGGCATAAGAATGGACGATTTGTTTACAGACTTCTTGATCAGGCAGATCTGAGTGGAGCGTGACGGTGTTCCAGTGGCGTTTGTTCATGTGCCAACCGGGCTGAACCGCCGCATAATTTTCGCGCAGCAATTCTGCCAGACCCGGTTCACATTTGAGGTTGATACGTAAAGGTTCTTGAGTGGGGTTACACAGGGCAAACATTTTGCCTGCCAACTTAAACACGGTCACTTCGGGTCCAAAAGGCCAGGTTTCTTCTGCGCCGTTTAAATTCAGGCAAAAAATACGTAGACGTGCATAGTCCATCGGGATTTCTCCTCAAAAATGTGCTTCAGTATACTCCCTTTTTGCATGCTTTCTGGAAATCCTGTAAATTCAGCAGCTATAATAAAAGGGTGGATAAGCAAAACAACCGTAAAAAGCGACGTGCCAGGGGAGAAGGGGTCACATCTTACCGTGTGACCAGTTCTCTGACCCTGACGGATGAGGCATTGGATCGGCAGCAAGAGGTCAAACAGCGCCAAACCCACCAACAGCAAAATCCCTATTACCAGCAAGATGCCTCGGGTTATGTCGCCCCTGAGGGCATGTACGACCAAAATCAAGCTTATCAAGAACCGGGATATCAGGATCCCAATCAGCCCTATGGCGATCAGCAGCAGGGCTATTACGACCCGAATCAGCCCTACGGCGATCAGCAGCAGGGCTATTACGACCCCAATCAACCCTACGGCGATCAGCAGCAGGGTTATTACGACCCCAATCAACCCTATGGCGATCAGCAGCAGGGTTATTACGACCCCAATCAGCCCTATGGCGATCAGCAGCAGGGTTATTACGATCCCAATCAGCCCTATGGCGATCAGCAGCAGGGTTATTACGACCCCAATCAACCCTACGGAGATCAGCAGCAGGGCTATTACGACCCCAATCAGCCCTATGGGGATCAGCAGCAGGGTTATTACGATCCCAATCAGCCCTATGGCGATCAGCAGCAAGGCTATTACGACCCCAATCAGCCCTATGGCGATCAGCAGCAGGGCTATTACGATCCGAACCAGCCCTATGGCGATCAGCAGCAGGGCTATTACGATCCCAATCAGCAATATGGGGATCAGCAGCAGGGCTATTACGATCCGAACCAGCCCTATGGCGATCAGCAGCAGGGCTATTACGACCCCAATCAGCCCTATGGCGATCAGCAGCAGGGTTATTACGACCCCAATCAGCAATATGGGGATCAGCAGCAGGGCTATTACGATCCGAACCAGCAATATGCGGATCCTCATTCGGATTACAATCCCTATGACGCGCCTCCACCCACCACACGTCCCAAGCGTAAACCCAAAACGGCTGAGGACTATTACCGCCAGATGCTGGGTGAAGGCCAACTCTTTGCCACAGATTCAGAGGAGTCCCCGTATGAAGAAACAGGTCAAACCTTTCGCCCGGTTCACCCGGGTTCCAATACCCCTGAACACCTGATTCCCCGTAATTCGCTCTTGGATTTGCTCGGGCCGATTGCGAAATACGTTCGTCTGTTTCTCGCCAAATACAAATTTCTGGCCCAAAAGCTCACCTATTACACAGATATGGTGCTTGAGATTCAGGAGCATGTTCAAAAAGAGCTCAAAGAGGCCTTTGGCCAAGCCTTTAAAGGCTTGCTTGATCAATTGCGGCACAAAAGCCCTGTCAGTTTGCCCTATCAGCAGGGACAGCAGCCTTCGGCTCCTGGAGATCCTGCCTATCCGCCTGGACAGCCTGCGCCACCGGTTCAAAACTACACACCTGTCAGCTTTGTCGACTTACATGAATTAAATGTGGACTTTACCGACAATTACGACCAGCCACTCTTTGACTTCTCGCGCTATGCCAATAGCCGTTATACCGTGAGCAAAATGATTGTCGATCCCCAGGCCATGGAAATGGCGCTTTATTCCATTCGCGAATGTGCGCCCCGCGCCAGTGCCATTCCTCCGGCAACAGAAGGGCCTTACGCCAATTTACCGCTGTCTGAAGTGATGATGGTGATTGGCGAGACGGATTTGCAGGCCTTTTTGCGCTATGTCAAAGCCTATCCTGGCAATTACGTGGCCCGCTCGCTCAAGATTTCGGAGACCTTTGCAACCTGGGTGGTCTATGGGGCTCCGCAGCCCTAGTTGGTCATTGCTGGAGGGCAGGGCCTCAATGGACGGGTAAAACAAGGCGAGTGCGTACCCAGGCTTTGAGTTCGGTGAAATTGTCCATTTTCAAAAATGCTTGGCGATCTTCTTCTTTGCTAAAGACCTGGCCAATTTCGGTAAAGAGTTGCAATTGCAAGACCCGGTCGGTTTCGGGAGTGAGCAAGAGGATGATCAAATGGGCTTTTTGCCCATCGGGAGCATTAAAATTTAAGCCAATTTGAGAGAAGCCAACGGCAATCAGGGGCGCGGGCAAACCCTTCACACCCGCGTGTGGCACGGCCATATCATAACCCAGGCCAGTGGGCAAAACGGATTCCTCTGCCATGACCGCTGCTTGTAAGGGCTCAACAGACTGACCACTGACCTGTGCCAGACGTTGGCAAAGTTGAGCAATCGCTGTTTCGTGGCTGTCTCCTTCGAGCCGATAAACGACCGCGCGTGCATCGAGATAATCCGCCAAGGTCAATTTGCGCTGCTGCTGCAAAATCCAACGGATCATGCCACCGGAGAGCATGGACGTGAGCAGGGCCATGATCACCAGCGCGACAAACATATTTTCTTTGATCAGGCCAGACTCCAGGGCCAAGAGGCCCAGAATGATCTCCATTGCACCCCGGGCATTGAGGCCAAACCCAACAGCCAAGGACTCTCGCAATTGCATCCCGCTCCACCAAGCGGCCAGACTGCAGCCGACAATTTTGCCCAAGCAGGCAATCAAGACCACAAGCAGGGTCAATTTCCACTCAAAATGAGCGACAAAATTGACTTTGAGGCCAATGCTGACAAAAAACAGGGGCGCCAAAATACAAGAAATAAAATGCTCAAGGGTCTGGCGGTTGCGCTCAAGTAAGTGGGCTGAATTGCCCAAAGCCACCCCCACCAGAAAAGAACCAAAAATTGGGTGTATTCCCAGTGCTTCGGTGCCAGCGGCACCGAGCAATGCCCCGCAGATTGCCAGACTCAAAATTGGGCCTGGTCCTGCCGTATGGGCGCTCAACCAGAGCAGAGCTTTGTTAAACAGCCAGCGTCCAGCGGTTAACATCAGACCGACAAAGAGCAAGATCATCACGATGGTGGTCATTCCGGGAGTGTTTGTCTGATGCCCATCACCTTGCATTTGTCCCATCAAAAGGGCAAAAATAATCCAGCCCATCAAATCATTCATGATTGCTGCAGCCATGATGACCACTCCCAGATCTGAGCGCAGCAGAGCAAGATCCATCAGGGTTTTGGCGATCACGGGCAAAGCGGAAATCGACAGGGCGGTGGCAAAGAAGATACTAAAGAGCTGTAAGTTGGGGGTGGCAGTGGCAAACAAGCCGGGAAAGAGCCAGACGCTGCCCCAGCCCAACACAAAGGGAAAGACCATGCCTCCTGTTCCGACGATCAGGGCCCGTTTGCCCTGTTTCCAAACGGTATTAAGATCCACTTCCATGCCCGCCACACAGAGAAAGAGAATAATGCTCAGGCTGGTAATGACACTTAAAGCCAGTCCCAGTGGGCCTTGACGAGGAAAGAAAAAAGCAAATGCCTCGGGCCAAACCAAACCCAGCAGGGTGGGGCCCAAGACAATTCCCGCCAAAATTTCCCCCAATACAGCGGGCTGCTGTAAGCGTTGGCTCAGAATGGCAAAAATGCGACCCAGACCCAGCATCAACGCTAAAGCCAAGCAGAGTCGCAGGGTATCATGCGCTGAGAGACTGTGCATCGATCGTCTCCCTTAAAGTTTGCCGGTAATATAGCCCAGCAGAATGGGACCAAAAATGATCAAGAAAATATTCGGAAAAATCAGCAACAGCATCGGAAAGAGCAATTTGATCGGCGCTTTCTGTGCCAGTTCTTGGGCCTTTTGCCAGCGGGCGTCGCGGGCGATTTCGCTCTGAATTTTGAGGGTTTGGCTCAGGTTGCCGCCAATTTGCTCGGCTTGAACCACGGCCACAACAAAAGAGGTGATCTCTTTCATATCGACCCGTTTGGCCAGATCTTTGAGGGCCTGCACACGCGGTTTACCGACACGTATTTCTTGCAATGTCTTGCTCAGTTCGTCGCGCAGCGGGCTCGGCTGGCCTTTTTTGATCATCAGCGTCAGCGCTGCATCAATTCCCATGCCTGCTTCCAGGCAGATTGTCATGAGGTCAACAAAGTCGGGAAAGGCGCGGAACATCGCTCTGCGGCGGTTTTCGACCAGGGTGTTGAGGCGCACAATCGGAAAATAATAACCAATCGCCAACAAGGCTGGCACGGCATATAAAACAGTCGTGAGCGGGTATTTAAACAAAAACAGGTTCAAGGCCAAAAAAGCCAAAGGCAGCCCAGCCATATAGAGCAATTGATTGACGGCATACATTTCAACGGCTGTGGTGTAAAGGCCTGCCAGATCGAGCTTTCTGCGAATCAGTTTATACAGATTGGAGGGAATCAGACGGGCGGCGATGGGGGCCAATTGGCTGTGGCTTTCAGAGGCCCACTGCTGCCCCATGGCACGGGCTTTTTCCAGGCCTTCTTTGCTGTCTTCCTCAAGATTTTTTTTGACCTTGAGGTATTGCAGGCGGGCCGAGGCCTCTTCTTTGGACTGGGGCTTGGCAAAAGCCAGCACCACCAACATCACAGCGAGAAAAAAGAGGACATAAATGAGCCAAGTCATATATCAATCTCCACAATTTTCTGCACGACCACAATGCCGCCAATAATTGTCGCAGCACTGGCAAAGAGCATCCCCCAGCCAATCGGATGAGACACCATCAGGCTCATGCGGCCAGGATTGAGGAAATAGAGAATCACCCCCATAAAAACCGGCAGACCCGCCAAGACCATAGCACCTAATCGCCCTTGGGCTGTCAGGGCGCTGATTTGGCCCTGAATCCGTTGGCGTTGCCTGACTGTATGGGCGAGGGTATTGAGCACATGGGCCAAATCGCCCCCGGTCTGGCGCTGAATAATAATCGCAGTTACAAAAATATCCAAGTCGGTATTGTTCATGCGTGCGGCCCAGTCTTCCAGGACCGAGTCGAGGGGAGCCCCCACGCGGGTGGCCTGCAGCACCTGATAGAGTTCATAGGCCATCGGATCGTCCATCTCACGCACCACCACTTCCAGGGCCTGGACCAAACTCAGACCCGAGCGCACGGTATTGCCAATCAAGGCCGCGGCATCAGCAAATTGCTCCTGAAATTTGCGCTTGCGGCGCACGTGTTGGTCCTTGAGCCAGCGCCGACAGCCCCAAAAACCCAGATAGGCAAAAAGCAGGCCCATGGCCATCTTGGTCAGGGCATCAGGGCCGGTGACGACCCCAATTGCAAACAAGGCCAGAGCCAGTCCGGTCTGAAAAAAGATGAACTGGCTCGGGCTGAGCGGCAATTGCAGCTGATCAAACTCAACCTTGAGCGCTTGGGCATAACGCCCCGTCAGTGCATTCAGGGTTTTCTCGGTATTGCCCGAAAAAAGCAGCATGAGCATGAGGACGCTGACAAAAATGGCAGCGCCAATGCCCAGTGGCAAGAGTTGCAGCAACAGGTCTTCCACAGGTGTTTAGGTCTGACTGGAGTGAGAGATCATTTGCTGAACGTCTTCGCGGTATTTGTTCAGTTGGGTCTGACAATACTCCTGAGACGAACCATTGCTGTAGATATGCACCTTGGGGTAGCTGGGATCGGGCAGGATCAGCGTCCAGCCTTCAGCATCAAAGAGTTTGACACCATCCAGGGTGGAGATATTCTCCTGGCCATATTTTTCCAACATCAGGCGCATCAAGGTGCCTTTGACCGTCGTCGGGCAGGTCAGTTGATCACTGAGGATATGCAGCGGGGGCAGATCCTGAATGACCTCTGAGAGCTTTTTATTGTCAAGTGCCAGCAAAGTAGCCAGGGTGGCCCCTGCCATCATGCCATCAAAGCCGCCATGGAAGGCTGGAAAGATCAATTGGCCGCCAAAGCCAGCCAGAATCACATCTGGCTCTTGGCCCGCTTCCATCAGCGAGCGGGTGGTGGCTTTAGAACGAATCACCTGGCCTTCAAATTGAGCGGCTACCTCTTCGATCAGGCTGGGCGCCATCACGGGGACGGCGATTTTTTTGCCTGGAAAAGTGTGTAACATCATTTTGACAAAAGCTGCCATTAGCAGGTTGTGGTCAATGGTCTCGCCTTTTTCGTCGACCACAGTCATGCGCTCGCCATTGGCATCCATGCGCACACCAAAATCGGCATTCAGGGCCCTGACGACATTGGAGGTCTGAAGAGTCAGCTCTTCGTAATTGCGCAGGGCCCCTTCAGCGACGTGGGCGTTGAGCACGACGGTATCCATGCCCATGCGGCCCAGCAGGGTGGGCAGAATGACGTGACTGGCCTGGAACATATAGTCCAGTACCACTTTCATCGGGCGGCTGGGTTTAAAGCGGCTGAGGGTTTTGACAAAACCCTCCTGGTATTTTTCAATAATCCGAGAAGGGTATTGAATTTCGCCCAATTCGACCACGCGGGCCCGGCGGAAATCTTCTTTTTGGTAAGTGGCCTCGATTTTTTTCTCGCTCTGGGGTGAGATGTTCAGGCCCGATGAGTCCAAAAATTCAATGCTGATTTTCTCGCGGCTGGTGTCTGCCGCCAAACGCACATGCACGCCCCCGGCAACGTCCAGAGAGGGGATCTGAATGCGGGCCACGGGTAAGGCGCAGGCTTCCAGGTTTTGGATGTGCACACCGACTGAGAGCACCCCAGAGGCAAAGGCCCGGCTAAACAGGCGCGAGGCTGCAGATTGGTCGCGGCTGAGTGAAATACTTTTGCCCATGCCAATGGTGGCACCATAAGCGGCGCCCATTTTGACAGCCAATTCGGGGGTGATATCCGTGTTGACAGTGCCTGAAATGCCCAACTCGCCAAACAGGCTTTGAAGCTGGCCACTGCCCCAGATAATGCTCTCTGTGGCAATCGAATTGGGTTCGAGGTGTTTATTGGGCCAGATGCGCACTTCGGGTTTGACCAGGGTCTTTTCGCCCAGGGAACAGTCGTCGCCAACCACAGCCCCTTCGAGGATCTGGGCCTCTTTGTGAACGATCACATTTTTACCCAGGGTACAGCCGCGCAGTGAGGCGCCCCGGTCGATATGCACGCCATTCCAGACAATGGGGCGTTTGAGTGTGGCATTTTGGCCGACCACCACATTGTCTCCCAGCACGGTATTGGCGCTGATGCGCACATTTTTGCCGATATAGGTATTGTGGCCAATCACCGCAGGGCCTTCGAGGCTCACAGAGCTCTCCATTTCGACGCCTTCACCAATCCAAACGCCATTTTCTTTCTGTTGGTAGGGCATCTCAACTTGGACCTTGCCTGCCAGCACGTCATAATGCGCCTGGCGGTAGGTCGTCAAATTGCCGATATCACACCAATAGCCCTCTGCCACATAGCCGTACATGGGCAGGCCTTTTTCGAGAATCAAAGGGAAGAGATCTTTGGAAAAGTCTTTCTCTTCGTTGGCTGGCAAAAGGGCCAATAATTCGGGTTCAAGTACGTAAATGCCGGTATTGATCGTGTCGCTAAACACTTCGCTGCTGGTGGGTTTTTCCAAAAAACGCTGGATCCGACCCTCTTCGTCGGTGATGACCACCCCATAGTCGAGGGGATTTTCAACGCGGGTCAAAACAATCGTGGCTTTGGAACCTTTTTCTTTGTGAAACTTCAGGGCCTGGCTCAGATCAAAATCGGTCAGGGAGTCCCCGCTGATCACCAAAAAAGTGTCGTCGAGGTGCTGTTCGATATTTTTAACACAACCGGCGGTGCCCAGGGGGCGCTCCTCTTCGAGGGCGTAATTGACACGCACGCCCAGCTCTTCTCCGTTGAGTAAATAATTTTGAATCAGGTGGGGCAGATAATAGAGGGTGACATAAATATCGTCATAACTGTGTTTTTTGAGTAGGTCGATAATATGTTCGATAATCGGCTTGTTGACAATCGGCACCATCGGTTTGGGCAGATCGCAAGTCAGTGGTCTGAGTCGGGTGCCGGAGCCTCCGGCCATGAGTACGGCTTTCATTGAGTACGTTGTTCCCTTTCTCTAAAAAGATCCCAGAAAGCACCTCTATGGTAGCATTCTTAGCCAGCCAGAGTCACTTAATCCCTAATACTTCTTTGCCGTAGCTGGTTTTATATCTCAGCGGGCAAGGTTCGGGGGTGTGTTAAACTGGGAAGGTACCTTTTCAGGTAACTGGATATATTTCTATGAATCCATCCGAATCCATTTAATTCCAGTCGGGGCTTTTTGTGACTCTTGACAGGATCAGGTATGGCTTTCTTGACCTCTCAAACAAATGATGAGGTTGTGCCAATGGATTTTTCCCCTGCTTTGCCACTGTCTTTTCCAGTCGTGGGTTTGGGCGCTTCTGCGGGTGGACTGGCTGCTTTCGAGGCCTTTTTTTCGGGCTTGCCCCTGGATCGCGAACCTGGCATGGCCTTCGTTTTGGTGCAACATCTGGCCCCTGACCATCAAAGCCGCTTGGCTGAGTTGATTCGCGGTTACACCCAGATGCAGGTCTTTGAAGTCTCTGATGGCTTGGATATCCAGCCCAATTGCGTTTATATTATTCCGCCCAATTGTGATCTGGCCCTGCTCAAGGGGCGGCTGCAATTATATGCCCCCGTTGCTCCCCGAGGCCAACGCCTGCCGATTGATTTCTTCTTTTCATCTTTGGCGCGAGAGTTACATGAACGCGCGATTTGCATTGTGCTTTCGGGTACCGGTTCGGACGGCTCTGTGGGTTTGCAGGCCATCAAAGAAGCTGGCGGACTGGTGCTGGTACAAGAACTGCACTCTGCGGAATACGATGGTATGCCCCGCAGCGCACTTGCCACTGGGCTGGTGGACTTTGAACTCCTGCCCAAAGAGATGCCAGAACGGCTGACTGCTTATATTGAAACAACGTTTACTCGCCTTGCTCCAATGCTTCCCGAGCAAGAACCCAGACCCTCTCAGGAGTCCGAGTCTGAGTCTGAGCCAGGATTAAACACCCTTTTTTCGCTTTTATCTGTCCAGACCGGGCATGATTTTTCTCAATACAAGTTCAATACCCTCTATCGTCGGATCGAACGCCGTTTGGCACTGCATCAGATCAAGACCCTGGATGAATACGTGGTTTACGCTCAAGCAGAACCGGCTGAAATCAACGCTCTCTTTCGCGATCTTTTGATTAGGGTCACCCATTTTTTTCGCGATCCAGAGGCTTTTCAGGTCTTAGAAAAACAGGTGATTCCCCAGCTTTTCGCGAATCTATCTGAGCAGAGCACGATTCGGGTTTGGGTGCCTGCTTGTTCCACTGGCGAAGAAGCTTATTCCCTCGCCATTTTGTTGGCTGAACAGCAGGCGCTGAGCAAACAAAATCCAAAGGTGCAAATCTTTGCCACAGATATCGACAAAGCAGCCATTGTGACTGCCCGGGCTGGGGTCTATCCCCTCAGTCATACCGCAGGTCTTTCCGCTGAGCGCTTGGCCCGCTTTTTTTCGATTGAGCCCCCGTCTGCAGAGCAGGAGCAGAGCAGCTATCGCATTCACAAGAACATTCGCGACATGTTGATTTTTTCTGAACAGGATCTGATTAAAGATCCGCCTTTTTCCAGGCTGGATCTGATCAGCTGTCGCAATTTATTGATTTATATGGGGGCGGCTTTGCAAAAAAAACTGATTCCGCTCTTTCACTACGCATTAAACCCATCGGGTTTTCTGTTTCTGGGCACTTCTGAGACAGTGGGGGATACCGAAGCTTTGTTTAGCACAGAAGATCGCAAAGAGAAGATCTATCGGCGCAAGCCCAATTCTCGCCAGCGGGGCCTGAAACAATTTGTTTCACCGGTCCTGAGCTTGGACATGCGTTTTTCGCCAGTGAGCGAGAAAAAAGGCTTGCATGAAAAGCTCTCTCTGCGCGAATTAACAGAGCAGGCGCTTTTGCAAAACGCTGTGCCAGCTGCTGCACTTGTGAAAAAAAATGGCGATATTCTCTACTTGCATGGCCGTACGGGTTTTTACCTCGAGCCAGCCCAGGGAGAAGCCGGCGTCAACAATATGATCAAAATGGCCCGAGAGGGATTGGGGCGGGATCTGACATTGGCTTTGCACAAGGCCTCTCAGCATGTCGAGGTCGTGCGTTGTAACGGGTTACGTGTCAAAACCAATGGCGATTATACGCTGACCGACCTGAAGGTCTATCCACTCACGTGGGGGCCGGGTGAAGGGCGAGAGGAAACGCTGTTCTTGGTTTTGTTGGAACAAGCCAAGTCCGCTGAAAACGAGCATCATGGCTTATTGCCCCAAGCCGGTAATGAGCGGGGGGCCAGGGTGGAAGTGGGATCGGAAACGGACTCCGACAGCGGTTCTGAAGCCCGAATTAACGCACTGAAACAGGAGTTGCAGGCCAAAGAAGACTTTTTGAGTACCATCAATGAAGAGCTGGAAACAGCCAATGAAGAACTCAAATCTTCCAACGAAGAGATGCAGTCGATGAACGAAGAGTTGCAGTCCACCAACGAAGAGCTGGAAACGGCCAAAGAGGAATTGCAATCTATCAACGAGGAATTGGCCACCATCAACACAGAATTGCAGACCAAGGTGACGGATTTATCCCGTGTCAACAACGATATGAACAATCTCTTGGCAGGCACAGGGATTGCCACGGTCTTTGTTGACCATGACCTCCATATTTTGCGCTTTACGCCCGCCGCAACCCGGATTATTAATTTGATTCAAAGCGACATGGGCCGCCCTGTTGCCCATATTGTCTCCAATCTGGTGGGTTATGATCAGCTCTCACAAGATATTCAGCGGGTTTTGGATACCCTTATTCCTGTTGATGTCGAAGTCCAAAGCAAAGCGGGAAAATGGTTTGCCATGCATATTCTGCCCTATCGGACGCTGGAAAATGTCATTGAAGGCGCAGTGATCACCTTTGTGGATATTGAGACTGCCAAGCAAGCGCAGGCGGCTTTAAATGACACCATCCAACAGACTTTCGATGCCATGATGGCAACGGCACATCAACCCCTTTTGCTCCTGTCTGACGATTTGCGGATTCGCTCTGCAAACGCCGCATTTTACCGTTATTTTGAGTTGGCACCAGAGGCTGTGAACGGGCAGCTGATCTTTGATTTAGAGCAGCAAGAATGGGATATTCCAGCCCTGAGAGTTTTATTTGAACAATATTTGTCTCAAAGTCCAGTCTGTCTTGATTATGTCTTATCACATTCCTTTAAAAAAATCGGCTTACGGGTACTCAGCCTCAATGCCCGCCGAATTCTCAATCAGGCAGGGCAAGTCTCATCGATTTTGCTGGCGATTGAAGAAGTTTTGCCTCAGAAGTTGGTTGTGTAAATGATAAATGCTGATAAATACACAAATCCGATTCCTGACAGCTCTCTGCAACTGCGCAAGCTGGCGGAAGAGCTGTACCTGAAAAAAAAATCACAGATTCCGATAGATCTGGATGACATGGGTGTCGATAATATCCAGCATCTCATTCATGAGTTACTGGTTCATCAGATTGAGCTAGAAATGCAGAATGAAGAACTGCTCCGAACACAGTTAGAACTCGACGCCGCCCGAAACCGATACTTTGAACTCTATAATTTGGCGCCCGTGGGTTATCTGACGGTCAGTCAAAAGGGGCTAATTTTGGAATCCAATCTTCATGCCGCGCAACTTTTAAATATGCCTCAGTTGGAGCTACTTACGCAGCCTATTTTCCGTTTTATTCTGCCAGAAGATCAGGATCTTTTTTATCATCACCGCAAAAATATTGTCGCAACGGGTCAATCTCAGGTGTGTGAATTGCGCTTACGCGGTCCCATAGAGGGTCAGACCAAATGGTTGCATATCAATGGTTCCCTCCTCTCTTCTGGCAGCTTTGGAGACCCGATTTTTCTCTTGATCTTGAGTGATATCAGTGAGTTAAAACTATTGGAAACGGAACGCCAATCGCGCCAAAAAGCTGAGTTTGCCAGTCAGGCCAAAAGCCGATTTTTGGCCCATATGAGCCATGAGATTCGCACACCCCTGAATGCTATTTTGGGTTTCAGTGAGCTGATGCAGCAGCAATTACAGGAACCCCGCTGGCAGAATTACCTACAGGCCATCAATAGCAGTGGCAAAACGCTGCTACACATTATTGATGATATTTTGGATCTGAGTAAAATTGAAGCCGGAAAAATTGAAATCAAACCTATTGCGATTGATCTGCGCCAACTCGTTCAGGAAATCGACCTCTTATTGCGAAAATCCTTTGCAGAAAAAGGACTGAAATTTGAAATTCAAATGGATTCAGAGCTGCCGATTTCTCTCAGCTTGGATCCCTTGCGCATGCGACAGATACTGATAAATCTACTCAATAACGCACTCAAATTTACCTCAAAAGGCTGTGTTACTTTGCGCATTTCTTTTTTAGCTACTTCGGCAGAATCAGGCCAACTTAGCTTGAGTGTGAGTGATACAGGAATTGGCATCTCAGCGCTCTTTAAAACGCGTATTTTTCAACCCTTTGAGCAAGCACCTTCTTCTGAACTGGGCTCCAAAGGGACTGGCTTGGGGCTGGCGATCACGTATCAATTGGTGCAATTGATGCAGGGCCAAATTTTGCTTGAAAGTCAACTCGAAGCAGGGACCACTTTCCAGATTTTGCTGCCGGATATCCACCAATCATCGGTCAGTTCAAGCACAGATCTCCATCCTGTCGTGCCATTTGTGGACTTTGCCCCTGCCTGTTTATTGCTGGTGGATGACCAGCCCACCAATCTGCAATTATTGCAGGCCTATCTTGAAGAGCAGTCCTTTCAGCTCTTGCTGGCTCACAATGGGCAAGATGCGTGTGAACAAGCCTTGCAAAGCCAACCTGATTTGATTTTGATGGATATTCGTATGCCTGTTATGGATGGCACAGAAGCTTTACGCTTGCTCCATTCTAACCCTGTCACCCAGTCGATTCCCGTCATTGCCCTGACGGCTTATTCTTTACAGTTGGAAAAAAATAGTTTTTTGGAGATGGGGTTTGATGGCTATCTGCGTAAACCTGTTAGCAAATTTGAGTTGTGGGCGTGCCTGCAACTGTTTTTAAGGCTTCAGGATCCTGAAAAAGCAGCTCCCCATGTTTCTTCCAGCCAGGAAACATTGCCCAGAACGGATTTGATTCTGATTCTAAAACAAGAGTGGTTGCCGCGCTGGGAGGCGATTCAAGCATCGATGGTTGTAAACGAATTAGAAAATTTTGCAACTGAATTATTGCTGCTTGCCGAGCGTTTTTCGGAGCTCCGTTTGAAAAATTTTGCTCTGACACTTTTGAATGATGTTCAGCAATTTTCGCTGGAGTCTGCACAAAAACACCTGTTGGCTTTTCCCCGGTTTTTGCAAAGGGCTGACAAGCCTGGCTGAGAAGAACATCTGTGAGGGCCATCAAACTGTGTTATTATTTCAACCGTCATGAGTCATTTAATCCTACAAACACGTCTTCAGCCTTCCCTGCTCCACAGCCATTTTTTGAGTTTACAAAACAGCTGTTCGGCTTTTCTCAAAAGCTGGTTGTCCTCAGACCAACAAGAATTGCTTTTGGAACTGGCCTTGCCGCAGCAAAGCCATCATGAGTATCTGGCCTTGCGGCCTTTATCTGGGGGGCAGATGATTTTACATGTGCTCAGAGAGGGCGAAGAATTGAACTATAAACAGTTACAGCCCGCTTTACAGGGGCTTTTGGACTGGTTAAAAGAAAACGATGCCCAGCTTGCATTGCTGCGCCACACCTTTGGTCAATATGTTGCTCTATCCCCGTCACCTCTTTCTTGAACCCACTTTTCTCGCCCAAGGTTGGCAGGCCTGGTTACCAGGAGATGGCCCGCTCAATCTTGAAATTGGCTGTGGTTATGGTCATTTCCTCAGCTATATGGCCAGGCGCTTTCCTGAGCAGCGCTTTATTGGGCTCGACATTATCAATAAGATTCTCTTGCAGGTCGAGCGCCGCTTGCAGCGGGAGGGCTTGGACAATGCCCGTGTTTGCAAATTGGATGCGGTGGTCGCACTGCGCGAGTTATTTTCGAGCGGTTCATTGGCCAATATCTATATTCTCTTTCCCGATCCCTGGTTCAAAGAGCGGCGCTTAAAACGGCGGATCTTGCGCTCCGAGACGCTGCCCGAACTCTTGCGCGTTTTAAAGCCGGGGGGCTGCCTGCACTTTGTCTCTGATGACGCTGATTATGCAGCGGATGCCTTGCAATTGTTGGAGGCCTGTTCACGTTTGAAAGCGGTGCCTTTTCCGGATTTGGAAACGCGTACCAAATACGAACGGAAGTGGTTGGAACAGGATAAAACCATTCACCGTTATGCCTATCAGCTGGTAGATGGACCTGAGCCCGCTCTTTGGCCGGGATATGATCCCCATGCCACGATTGAGCTGAAAGATTGGACTGCCGATAAAGGCCTGCTTTTTTGGCAAAACTTTCAACCCCTTAAAGCCCTAAATCCCAATCAGGTTTTGAAATTCTTGGCCTGTTATCGCTCGGGAGAGAGCTTGCTGTTAAAAGGACTTTTGGCAGATACAGGCTCTTTGGCGCTTGAATTTTGGGTCGAGATCGATCCCCAAGGCCAACTCACCTTGGCTCCCCATTCTTGTTTGCCCCGCTTGCAAAACCGCGCTCGTTTATTGGCTGAACTGGCCGATTTAATTCAGAGCGGCATACCAAAAGGCCTTTAATGCGACCAGGGGTGAGCTTGTTGATAGCCTTTGACCTTTTCAATCTGTCCATCGGGCAAAAGCAGGTCTAAATCGGGGTGTTCCTGGGCTTTGAGCAGGGAGGGAAGACAGTCTTTGTGAATCCGCCCTTGATTCCCCAAGAGGCAATAACCGTCCTCAATTAGCCCATAACAAAAGCAACAGCGCGCTTCTGTATCGGTGGGAACCGAAATGAAACGCGCTGGCGAAAGCTTGGATTGCACTTTAATTATGCTTTGATTACACTTGGCTTGGGCTAAGAAAGGCCGTCGTTTTTCATGCTGAGGTCCAGGCTACTCAAGGTTTGTTGCATAAACACGGGCAACATACTGCGGGGGACAGGCTCAAGCAAGTAGGCGATGTCTTTGTTTAATAACATCTGATCATAGAGTTCACGGGCTTTGGCATTGTCTTCGACTTCTAAGGCCCAGCGGATTTTTTTGAGGCTTTCAGCAAAGGGCTGACGCACCTTGAGAAAACGGCGCATCGTCTCGTCTTGGAGACGCTCGTGGGATTCCATATACAGGGCCAGATAAGCTTGGCTCTTAAGATTGAGACGGTGGGCTTCGTGGGCCAGCGGCAGTGCTTTGCCAAAATCATAACTGCGGAAAGCAGCCAAACCTTTGCGGTAATAGGCCTCTGCAATTTGAGGGGCTAATTTTTCAAGTAAAGCTGAAATTTCTGCCGAAAGAGGCGTATAACGCTTGGCAAAATTGAGCTCTGCCTGGGTTTCAATCCACTTGCCCAGACTCTGATAGGCTTTGGCTCTGAACACATGCAACTCAGACCAGTGCAGGGCGGAGAGATGGGCGCCATTGTATTTGCTCTCTTTCAAAACACTCAGCCCTTTTTCGGGTTCGTTTTGAATCATCCAGCTTTTAGCGAGCAACATGCGGGTCTGAAAATAGATTTGGGTATCCTCAAGTGCCCTTTCATCTTCAGGCAAGATTTTGGCTTCAATGGCTTGGAGTAATTCTTGGGCCTGCTCTGGGTTGACTTCGCCCAAATAGGTCTCTGCTAATTTGAGCTGCAAAACCAAAACATCGGGGTATTTTTGGCTCAGAGGCTCAAATAACTCACGGGCTTGTTCAAAGTTGCCTTCGCTAAGCGTGGCCTGGGCTTTTTCATATGTGTTCAGATCCGTCTGATCGAGGCCATTGAGCGGGGTGTAATAAGCCTCCATTTGCCTCTGACTGTCCCACATGGTCTCTTCATTGGCGTGAGCCATTGAGATCACCGACAGGCCCATGGCCAGACTTAAGCTGAGTGTGAATAGGGATTTGAGGTGGATTTGCACGGGTTAATCTCCATCTATAAAATCGTCATCGTCGTCCAAATGTATTTCTGCGAATTCTTCTTGTTCAAAAGGCAAGTATTCTTCAAAACGCGTAGGCTTGTCTTCTGTGTTGTCTTCGGGATTGAGATCGGCAGTGGGGGTTAAACGCAGTAATCTGCATGCATCCACCAGTTCAAAATGAACGTTTCCGTCTGCTTCCGTGCGGATGTTCAGATAGTCAAAGCCGCAGACGTTGAGATAAATTCTGCGATTGGCGATCACTGTTGCGCTGTGGTGATTGGCTACCACGCTCATGATATAACCTTCACCTGAAACCCGGATGTGACCGTCAACCACTTCTGCATAGCGCACATGCCCCATGTCTCTGATAATTCTGTAGATATCTTTGAGACCGTAGACAATACCATTCTCGATAATGCAGGGGATCTGTTGATCCGGGTGCGGTTGCTTCATGCTAACTGACCTCTTTCACCACCACGGGTTTCCCTATTATACAGAATCATTCAGTCAAAAGAGAATACAGATCTCAGGGACTTATGTCTTCAGGCGGCTGAGCAGTCCGGTGGTGGAATGCCCTTGGACAAAGGGCATGAAAGCGACTTCTATCCCCAATTTGAGCAGGGTTTCTCGCTCCGGCAGAGTATCCAAGTTATAGTCTCCAGCTTTGAGATAGAGATCGGGGCGCAGTACGGAAATCAGCTCATCTGCAGTGTCTTGGTCAAAATGCGTAATAAAATCTGTGCAGGCCAAGGCGGCCAAGACTTCGGCCCGATCCATTTCTGAATTGAGCGGACGGGAGGGGCCTTTGATCGCGCTTACTGAACGATCGGTATTGACCCCAATAATCAAATGGGTTCCTTGCTTTTTTGCCGCTTGTAAATAGCGCACATGCCCAATATGTAAGAGATCAAAACAGCCATTGGTCAAGACCAATCGGCTATTTTGCTGACGCAAGGGGGCCAGTTGAGAGGGCAATTGAGAGAGCTCAAAGTACTTTTCAAACATTGTCTTATGGATATATTGAGGTTAACTTTCGTTTAATCTAAGCCAGAATGGAGACAATATCTCCGATAGTTATTATAACAGTCTTGAGGTAGGGAGAAAGTCACCATGGAAATTCGTGTAAATCAGTTGTCGGCTCCGGTAAAACCCCCGCAGCTCTCTGCTCCTGCGCCGCGCCCGGTGGCCCCGCAAGACAAAACCTATGCCCAGATTCCGACCCAAGATACGGTTCGCTTCACAACCCGTGGCAGCCAGGTTCCCTCTGCCCGCATTTCCTTTTCTGAACCTACTGCAAAAGAAAAAACGGAATTTGGCAGCGCTGTTCAGGTGGATGCCTCCAACCACAAAGAAATGAAAACCCTGCTGGGTTATTTTTCGATGACCTCAGACCAAGAGCGGCAAATTCAAGCGGCAGAATCCCGGGCTTTTGACCGCTTTACTTCGGTGGGTTATTCTCCCGAACGGGGATCGATTCAGGCGAAGATGCGCCAAGCAGCTGTTGATGTCTACAATCCGGGTTATTCGGCTCATACTTCCGCCATGAGCATCAGTGATGGCGAAAAAGATCAGATCATGGACGCCTTGAAAAAATATGGCGAAGATGTGGCCGCTATTGGCGTGACAGGGCGCAACCGCAAGGATTTGCAGCGCCACCTGGAAGACAAGTTTTTTATTACGATCTTCGACCGCGACAAAGAAGAGTTCCAAGACTATTTTAAAGGTGGCTTTCAGAATTTTGCCGCCGATCAAGCCGGTCAAAATGCCGTAAGCAATGATTTAATTCAGCCCAATTCAGTATCTACGGCCAGTGCTCCAGCGGCAGTGACAGCCCAACCAGAAGAAGAAAAATACAAATGGCGTTTTGTGCGGCCGCGCGTGGGCATCAGTGTGCGCGGCTTGGACTTTAAAGAAGTCAAAGTCAAACCCAAAGTGGATTTGATTCAATTGCGTGGCCCCGCACATACCGAAGTGCGTGTGACTGCCGAAGTACCTTTTGAGTTCAGTGGTAAATACTACCCCGAGGCAGAGATCAGTGCCCGTCGCATGATCAATGCCAAACCCGGTGAGTATGGCTCGCTCAAAGAAAATATTTATGCCGAAACCCGTGCCCATTACAATTTTGAAGAAAATCGGGTTCAGGCCACTTTGGGTGTGAGAAAACAGATTTCTCCCGACTCTTCAATGGGATTGTATGGCCTTTATAACCAGACTTTTTCGGGGCTTGAGGTCAAAGATGTTGGTATCGGAGTCAATTACCAGTCCCGATTTGAATAAATTCCCCTTTGGTTGCTAAAAAAAATCAGGTCTGACGCTTTGCTTTCGGGGCATCTCATAGTATAGTGAACGCCATGAAAGCCCTCTGTTTGCGCCTTAAATGGATCTTTGCCTTGTGTCTGCTGTCTCTGTTGGCCGGTTGTCTTTTTCGTGGTCAGGAGCAGACTTCAACAGAAACACAGGTGCTGCGCCGCAGCACTGATCCTGTCACGGTTGATTTTTGGCACACCTTTAATGATGAAGAAGCGGGCACGCTCAAAGAGGCCTTGTCTAGCTTCAAACAAGAATTCCCCTATATCACCGTCAATTTGCAACAGGTGCCTTTCTCTGATGCTTTAAACAAATACAAAACCTTGGCTCAGGCTGGCAATGCCCCCGACATTTTTAGAGCGGAAATTGCCTGGACAACCGAATTGGCCTCAATGGGCTACCTTATGTCTCTGGATGCCTTTGTCGATCAAAAAGCCCAAGCTGATTTCGTGCCACAATCCCTGGCCTATTCCCGTTACAAAAATCATATTTGGGGTCTGCCTCAAGTCACCGATTGTCTGGCCCTGTTTTACAATAAACGCATGGTGGGTCCCGAAGCGCCCAAGACCCTTGAGCAATTTCTGCAGCGCGGCCAAGAATTGACGGATGTCTCTAAAAAACAATATGCCTTCTTTTATCGTGGCGATCCCTATTGGTTTACGCCTTTTGTCTGGGCCTTTGGCGGCGACCTGATCGACAGCCAAACACTCAAAGTCAAAATTGCCGAAGAACCTGCCGTCAAAGCACTCAACTTCTTAATTGATCTGCGCAAAAAATACAAAATTGTGCCTGATTCTGTTGATTTTGCCAATGATTATGAAAATATGCAAATTGGCTTTAAAAATGGTCAATATGCCATGATTATCAACGGCCCTTGGTCCACCGCTGATTTACTGGCAGGGCCTGAATTCAAAAATCCAGAAAATCTTGGTATTGCTCGTATACCTCAGGGGCCCGGTGGCTGGGGCTCACCAGTGGGGGGGCACAATTATGTGATTGCTTCCAATACCAAAAAGCTTTGGGCCTCTTGGGAAGTGATTCACTATTTGAGCCGACCCGAGATTCAGGCCCGTTTTGCCCTCAAAAACAATTTATTGCCCACACGCAAATCTACTTATGAATTGCCTGCCGTCAAAGCCAATCGCGTGATCCAGTCATTTAAACATGTGCTGGATGCCGCCAATACCCGACCTGTGATTCCACAGTCGGGTGCTATTTTTATTGATCTTAAGCCCGCTTATCAGGCGGCGCTCCTGGAAGAAAAAGATGCTGGTACCGCCTTGAAGGAGGTTGAAGAAGCCTGGAAACGGCTTCTGAGCGCAGAGTAAGATGTTAAAAGTAGAACGTCAGACCCCTTATCTTTTCCTCTTTCCTGGTTTTGGCATGATGCTCTTATTGGTCTTTTTGCCCTTGTTTATAGGAATTGGCTTTAGTTTTCAAAATATTACCCAGCGCAATGCCTATGAACAGGTTTTTCGTGTGACCGAGATGCAGGCCGATGGGGCTGTGGCGGTGAAGACCGAGGTGTATCCCGCTACGGTCAAATATGTCGGCCTCGAAAACTACAATAAAGTTTTTGCCAGTCGGGATTTTTGGAAGGTTTTTGGCCAGACCTTGATTTGGACCTTTACCAATGTCTTTTTTCACTTTGTGCTCGGTTTGGGTTTGGCCTTGATTCTCAATCAGCAGCTCAAACAAAAGGCGATTTGGCGCGCGCTTCTTTTGATTCCCTGGGCTGTGCCTTCGTATATCACGGCCTTTTCCTGGCGTTGGCTGTTTAATGGTGACTATGGTTTTTTTAACCATATTCTGGGCAAATTTGGGATTGCCGGCGTGTCCTGGCTGTCAGATTCGACCTGGTCGATGTTTGCGGTCTGTGTGACCAATATCTGGCTCGGTGTGCCTTTTATGATGATCACCCTGCTGGGCGGCCTGCAAGGCATTCCCGAAGAACTCTACGAAGCGGCTCAAATCGATGGCGCGACCAAAGCCCAGCAATTTTGGCAGGTGACCTTGCCAATGCTCAAGCCGGTGGCAATGGTGACCGTGCTGCTGGGCATTGTTTGGACCTTTAATATGTTTAATATTATTTATCTGGTCACCCAAGACAATCCCCACACGGATATTCTCGCCACCTTTGCCTTTAAAGCCTTCTTTGTGCGCGGCGAATATGGCTTGGCTTGCGCTTATGCTGTGGTAATCCTCTTCATCCTCAGTCTCTTTAGCCTGCTCTATTTAAAAGTCAACAAGGACAACCAGGTCAGCGCTTGAGGTGATTCTGTGAGTGGGCCTGTGAAGGGCGCCTTAAATCCGCTCCTGTTGGTGCGTGAAGGGCCGTCACTGCGTTGGTGGGGGCTGGCTACTGTGCTCACGTTGTTCTCGGCCTTGGCTTGGCCCTTTGAAAGTCTGCGGCTGGCTCTGGCTGGCTGCTTGGTGCTTGTTTTTGTTGTCCTGTCTTTGGCCTCTCCGCGCTTATCAGCGCAAGGCGTGGCGCTTTTTGTCTTTCTCGGGATTCTCACGGCGGTGGAGGTTGGGTTTAGTTTTAAAGCCCCCCAACTCTTTGCGCTGCTGGCCCTGGTGGCCTGGGCCATTCGCTGGTGTTTGGGTTCGCGTTCAGGGCAATCCTGGCCTTGGGCCTGGTGTCTGCCCTTTATCTGGATTGGCCTGTCTTGGTTGCCCTCGCTGGGGCGGGCCGAAACCGCACATTTGGCGCTGAACCAGGATATGACGGGGATTCGCCTGGTGTTTAATTACGGGTTATTGGTTTTGACGGCTGGGGTCTTGTTTGCCTCTGTGACAACGCCCGAAGCACTTTGGAACCGGATCTCTCTCCTGCTCTGTTCCTGCGCGCTCTCTTTGGC
Source organism: Candidatus Blackallbacteria bacterium (assembly GCA_051715345.1). Classification (GTDB taxonomy): domain Bacteria; phylum Cyanobacteriota; class Sericytochromatia; order UBA7694; family UBA7694. Next base: position 19,591 of record JBPXJQ010000013.1, on the reverse strand, counting down.
GGTGGGTTGGACAATGCAAGTCGGTTTTTATACGGGTCTTTATAATCCACTTGAATATATTGGCAAACACGCTTCTCTTGTGGATTTTTATGGGCCGTTTTTGCGCATTTCGCCGGGCACCTTTGCCAATGAATATGGCGAAATATTACAGACCGTGGGCATTTTGTTAATCGGATTACTCTATCTCGATCCTTTGCGCTTTCAAGGGCGCAAGCGCCTCTTGCTGAATCTGCTTTTGGCTTGGGTGGTAGCGTCGCTGGTGATCAATTTTACCCGCGCCTCCTGGTTGGTCTTTGTGACAGGGGCCTTTTTTCTTTTGGCTTTGGCCCGGCCCCCTTTTTGGCGGCTCTGTCTTTTGGGCGGGATGTTTTATGGCATTTTTTCAGGGCTTTTTCGCTTGAGTCAATTGATCAGCGAGGCGGGACTGCTGGTGACGGTCGGGCAGCGCTTTGGGGAATTGTCTGACGTGACGGTGGAGTCTGCCGGTCAGCGTTTGGAGACCTGGAGCCTGGCCTGGCAGTATTTTTTAGACAGCCCTTGGATTGGCAATGGTTTGGGCCGGTTTGTGGGCACCCACAATGTGCCTTTGCAATTATTGGCCGAAACAGGTATTTTGGGGCTATTGGTCTTTTATGGGGCCATGGCCTGGATTACTTGGACTTTTTGGAAAGCCTGGCGTTTGGCTCAGGATCCCGCTTTAAAGGACTTACAAATGACCTGGCTGGTGGCTTTTGCCGGTTGTCTGGCTTTTGATTTGACCAATCATGGCATTTTCCATTTTGTGCTCTGGGTCTGTATTGCTCTGGGGCTGGCGACGGCCCGGCTCAATTTGAATCAATCCAGTGGGCAAAAACATGCTAACGGCTGAATTACTCAGTCAGATCCAACCTCACGATTTGGAACAGGCAGCAGGCCTCTGGCAGGGGCAGATTCTGGTCAAAGTGGGGGATACCGAAAATCTGGTCTACCGCTGCCAGGGAGAGCCCGACTTTGCCCTGCGTTTTGTGCATCAAAGCCACCGCAATCAACTGCAATTAAAGGCTGAAATGGCTTGGCTAGAGAAGTTAAGCCAAGCTGGACTGTCTGTTTGTCAGCCCTTGTTAAGCCAAGTTGATTCGCTTTTCGAGCGGCGAGAAATCGGCGGAGAAATTTTTTGGATTTCAGCTTTTGCCTGGATTGCAGGAGAGCAGGTGTCCCGCAATAAACAACAGAGCTGGAACCCTGAATTGCTCAGGGCTTTGGGAGCTTTGACAGCCCAAATACATTTGCGGGCCCATCTTTTACCTGAGCCGCTCTATCTGGCCCGTCCGGATTGGGTGCCCTCTTTTTTTCAGCATTGCGAAAGTGAACCAGATGCTGCTTGGTTTTGGCGGGCTGTGGAAAAAGCCCAACAGGCTTTTCGTCTATTGCCCTGTGAACCTGACTGCTTTGGCTTGATTCATGGGGATATTCACAGTGGGAATTTTCTTTTGCAAGCAGGTCAACCTTGGCTCTTTGATTTTGATGATTGTCACCGAGGCTGGTTTAATCAGGATCTGGCCCTGATTCTCTATTATATTGTGGGCGCCAAACACGCTCAGGATTCTGCCTTTGTGGCTTATTTGACTCGCCATTTGCGCGAAGGATACTCGGCAGTCCGACCCTGGTCCGAGACCTTTGAGACGGAACTGCCCCTGTTTTTTCACTGGCGGGATCTTCAGCTCTATGGTTTTTTACATACCCGCTGGCGCAGCATAGCTGAAATGCCTGAGCGGGCCCAACAAGCCCAAGCAGACTTGGCTGAGCGGATTCAAAATCAACAACCGGGGTTTTAATCGCCGCCGAACATATTTGAAATGGCCTCTGCCGCTTCTTCGAGCATTTTTCGGGTGAGCGGTGGGCCTTCGGTGACTTTTTCAATTTCTTTTTCGTGAGCCTGACTGCTGCGAATCGCTGCTTTGGTTCCTTTGATGAGCCCTTCGCCGATCAAAAAGGGTGCGCCAGCGACACTGTGTTCCAATCCCATCATCTTGGTTTTTAAGCCTGCTTTAAAACCTTCGCCAAATGAATTTTCCTCATTTTCAACGAAGGCCACGTTGCCTGAGGCTTTGCCTTCAACTATCACGGGATCTCCGGCATGGGCTTTAAGCCCTTTGCCGACAATCAGGTAGTCCTGATCTTCAATTTTAATCCCAATCGTGTCATAGCCATCGGGATTGTCTTTGAGGTGCTGTTCTACTTCGAGCAGGGATTTGTCGCTGCGAACCTGGCGCAGTTGGTAGTTTTCGAGGGCTTGTCCACCCACTGAAATTTTAAAATCACTCATGTAGATGCTTTCCTTGTCTGTGTTCTGCTGTGATTATAGCCAATCAGTGGCTGATTCTTTCTACTTTTGCCTGATAGTGTCTTGAGGTTACTTAACAAAAAACCCCAGAACGCAGTGCAGCTTCAGTCTGAATAATCAGATTCTCTGAACCCAAGAGACTGGGAGGCTGACAGGAGTGCAAACCAATTTGCAATTCATAACCCGATTGTTGGGCCCTGGGCAGCAGTGATTGATAGAGGCCCTGAGCGACGGTTTCGGCACCTGTTTCCAGTGTTTGCGGTAAGAGGATTGCCAAGGTGGTGGGATCCAAGCGGGCGGCCAAATCGGAACAGCGCAGGGGACTCATGTCTTTGAGTAAATCCGGAAAGACACTGGCTGTATCTGATTCAGAGACAGGTCCCACCCAGCGCAAAAGCAAGAGCGAAATACTCAGTGCATGGCGGTGGGAGCGTCGCCACTCTTCATTGAGACGTTCCTCAAAAGAGCGGCGATTGTAAAGCCCTGTTGCGGAGTCAAGGGGGTTGACGGCCTCCAAGCGGGCATAGAGGCTCTGAACTTCTTTGGCAATTTGACGGCGCTCTTGCAATGCTTTGGCCATTTTGAGGGCCAATTTGAGGTGTTGGCTTAAGCTGCGGGAGTTCCAAGGTGCAAAGACAAAGTCCAAGCGTCCACCTTCGGGCCAATCCTGTTCTTGTTGGCTTTCGTCAACAAAGACCAAGGTGGGCAATTCCAGACGGATCAGGGGATAGAGAACCTGCATCAACTGGACGGGTTGCAGATCATGGGGTGAGAGCAAAAGCAAATCAGGCAGTGGTTCGGAGAGGTTGCTTAAATCTTCCCAGTTGGCATTTTGCCACTCGGCATCGGGTGCGAGCTCTTGGATCTGGGTTTGCAATAGGGTGCTTAATTCTGGGGAAAGAACTGAACTTATTTTCATGGCGGGTCTTGAATACACTTTTAATTCAGAATAGAGATGATGAAACTGACTTAACTATGCCCAACGGGGCAGATTCAATGGGTTTAACATGAATCTAAAAAATGAGGGTATAAAAAACGATTTTAGAACGTTTTTATAAATTAACCTAATCTTTATTTTAAAGTCTGACAGGCCCTTATGTAAAGTTTTCGCTACAAAATTAACGAAAACAGATGTGATAAAATACCAAGAATTCCATCTCAAGAACAAACACAAGACCAAAATTACAGGGCCATTTAAATCCAGCTATGAATCCCAGTTTGAATTCCCCCATCACCACTGCTGATCTCGATCCAAGTCAATTTACGCCGATGATGCAACAATTTCTGGAGGTCAAAAAGCAATATCCTCACGCCCTTTTGCTCTACCGCATGGGCGATTTTTACGAGACCTTTTTTGAAGATGCCCGCACAGCTGCACGTGAATTGGAAATTACCTTAACCGCCCGCGACGGCGGGCAGGGCAAACGGATTGATATGGCAGGGATTCCGTACCACTCCCTGGAAGCCTATTTGCCCCGTCTAATCGGAAAAGGTTATAAAGTGGCCATTTGTGAGCAGATGGAGGCCCCCAAACCCGGAAAATTGGTCAAGCGTGAAGTGATCCGCGTGATTACACCTGGAACCCTGCTTGAGGGAGCCTTATTGCAAGAGAAACGCAATAATTATTTGGGGGCGGTTTACCGTGCCAAAAGTGGCTTTGGGTTGGCTTATACCGATATTTCAACGGGTGAATTTCGCCTGACCCAAGCGACAGGAGAGGGCGCAGCAGACTTGATTCTGCGTGAATTGGCGGGTTTGGAACTGGCGGAAACACTGCTGCCCACCCGTTTGGGATGGGGCGAACAGACCCTCGAAAACAGCGATTGGGCCTCACTGATTCCCGATCCCCAGGGGGTAACCTGGGAATCGCATCTGATTTTTGAGCCGCGCACGGGCCGCGATCGGCTTTTGCACCATTTTGGTGTGGTCTCACTTGAAAGTTATGGCTGCCAAGACATGCCTTTGGCAGTGGCTGCTGCGGGCGCCGTCTTACATTATTTGAGCCAGACCCAAATGAGTGCTTTAAAACAATTACAGCCACCTGTCACTTATTTATTGAGCCATCTTTTGGTTTTGGATCGCAGCACCCGGCGCAATTTAGAGTTGACCCAGACTTACCGTGAAAACAGCTTTACGGGCTCGCTGCTCTGGGTCTTGGATCAGACCCGCACAGCCATGGGAGGGCGTCTCTTGCGCAATTGGCTCAACCATCCCCTGTTGGATCGTCCTGCGATCGAGGCCCGATTGGACGCGGTACAGGCCCTGATGATGGAACCCAATCTGCGCTTTGATCTGCGCGAACAGCTCGACGGTATTCGCGATTTGGAGCGCCTCTCAGCTCGCGTGGCCACCCAGAGCGCCAATCCCCGCGAATTGCGTGCTTTGGCCGAGAGTTTGCTTCGTCTGCCTGCTTTGGCCAGCTGTTTAGAAGGTTTAGATGTTGCGCTCTTTCAGGCTCTGCGGGAGATTCCTGCCGAAGTGTTGACCATGGCTCACAAGGTTGATGCATGTTTGCAAGAGACCCTGCCAGTCAAAATCCAAGAAGGTGGTCTGTTCAAATCGGGCCTCAATCCAGAGTTGGATGAATTGCGGGAGTTGATGAGCGGGGGCAAGACCTGGCTCAATGAATTGGAGCAACAGGAGCGAGAACGCACAGGTATCAAATCTTTAAAAGTGGGTTATAGCAAGACCTTTGGCTATTTTATCGAAGTGACCCAGGCCAATAAAGACAATGTGCCTTCAGACTATTTGCGCAAGCAGACCCTGACCAATGCTGAGCGCTTTATCACCCCGGCTTTAAAAGAAAAAGAAGCGGCCATTCTCAATGCCGATGAGCAGGTCAAACAATTGGAATATGAATTGTATTTGAACCTGCGCCAAGAAGTGGCAATTCATTTAAAAGACTTACAGGCCTTAGCGGGTGCCACAGCGGCGCTTGATGTCTTGACGGCCTTGGCCGAGGTCGCTGTGCACAATCGCTATTGCCGCCCCCGTTTTCAGGCCTTGCCTGGCATAAATATCCGTGGGGGTCGCCACCCGGTGATCGAAAAAACGCTGCCAGCGGGCCAATATGTGCCCAATGATGCCACCCTCAATGGGCATGACCAGCGTCTGATCATTCTCACAGGCCCCAATATGTCTGGTAAATCGAGTTTTATGCGCCAAACGGGTTTGATTGTCTTGATGGCCCAAATGGGCAGCTTTGTGCCTGCTGAAAGTGCACAAATGGGCATTTGTGACCGGATTTTTACCCGTGTGGGGGCCGTCGATGATATCGCCACTGGGCAGAGTACCTTTATGGTGGAGATGATGGAAACCTCCAATATTTTGCACCACGCCACGGCCCGCAGTTTGGTCCTCTTGGACGAAATTGGCCGAGGCACCAGTACCTTTGATGGGGTCAGTATTGCCTGGGCGGTAAGTGAGTATATCGCACGGGAATTACAGTCTTTGACCGTCTTTGCCACCCATTATCACGAACTCAATCGCCTGACCGAAAGTGTCGAAGGGGTGCAAAATTACCAGGTGTCTGTGCAAGAAAATGCCGACGGGATTGTCTTTTTGCACAAAGTGGTGCCTGGAGGGGCCGATCGCAGCTATGGGATAGAGGTAGCCCGGTTGGCGGGCCTGCCTTTGCCGGTTTTGGAGCGTGCCCGTGGCCTGTTACAAGATATTGAAAAGCGCAGCAGGATTCAGTCGGGGCTGATGAAACGGAGTCGGGGGGATGTCCCGACGCCCGACTCCGTTCAATTGAGTTTGTTTGAAGGTTAGCCCTTCGGCCATTGATTGTTTAACGGGCCACAAAGACCCGCGCTGAGCCGCCGCCATAATGGGACTGCATTTGCGCAGCAATATGATCACTGGCTTCGAGCCCTTGGCCGAGATGGACAGAAATATGGCCACTTTCACTTTGGCCCTGGCCCCAGACCACAACTGCACCGATGGGCAATTTATTCATGTCTGCCGGAGTGGGAATTTCGCGAAACCGGGGGTGGGCTGCCAGTTGATCGGCGGCCATATAGGCATGCATGCCCCAGAGAAAAGGAGGCAGATTGTTTTCAATCGCTTCAGCCACAGCGTTATAACATTGGCCAGTGGTGCCTCTGGCATTGGCGATTGCTCTGGCACTTTGGGCCATGGCTTTGGCCAGGGGGCTGCTGCCAGCTTGGGCCTGTTCCAGTATTTTCAGGGTGGTGGGTCCGACTTGGCCGGTTTCAGTGATCTTCCAGCACTTTTGAAAGGCTTTGACTTGGCCCTGGGTGGTGGGGCCAAATTTGCCACTTTGTGAAACGCCAAACCCGGCTTTGCCTAACATCTTTTGAATTTCTTTGACACTGGCGCCGCTCTGACCAAGATCCATGATTTTTCCCTGACGAATTGCAGCCAAAGAAGGGGCTTCAACGGCCTCATCGACAAAGGCTTGAAGGGGAGCTGCTGAGGCTTTTTGTGTGTTTTGCGATTTAGCTTGTGCTGTAGTTTGTGCTGTAGTTTGTGCTGTTCCTGGCAGAAAAAGATCCTGCGGCGTTAAAAAAGGGGTGGAGGAAGAATTGGAAGCAGTCCCTGTGGATGTTCCTAAGGGTACCTTGAGTTGAGGCAGGAAAATGGGTTTTTCGGGGGTCTGAATCAGGCTTGAGCGTTCAGATACAGCGGGAGATGACATGTGCAAAACTCCTTGGGAAAGTTAAGCAGTGTATCCACCTCTGAGACCCAAAAGATACCTGACCTAAAATAAACAAAACAAATATTTTGCCAAAGCTTAACCTTCTAAGGGGAACTTTAGCTTAAGAACTGGTTTTGAAATTGCCAACGGCTTTGCCTGTGTTAAGATTTTCTTAGTTTCTTTACAGGAAGGGGCTGGATTTTGAAAATTTTGGTGTTTGGCTCCAGTGGCCGTCTCGGACGCAAAATTTTGGAATATGGATTGCAAGAGGGCCACGAGATGTTTGCCTTTTTGCGCAACCCTGCGCGTCTGCCCTTGCAGCATCCCCAATTACAGCTTATTCAGGGCGATGCCGAAGATCCCGAGGCGATTGAAAATGCGATTCCAGGCAAAGACCTGATCATCTCCTGCTTGGGGGTGAACAATCTCAAACCGCCCATTACCTTGATGTCGGATGCAGTCTTGTTCATGCTCGACGCGATGGCACGTTTTCAGGTTCCGCGTATTTTGGCTGTGGGCGGGGCGGGTATTTTACAAGAGACCCCCGACCGTTTCAAAATGGAAAGTCCTGGCTTTCCGCCTTTTTTTAAGGCGATCAGCGAAGATTATCTGCGTGTCTATGAACTCTTAAAAGCCAGTGATCGCGAATGGACAATAGTCTGCCCGCCGACCATGCCTGAACGGGTGCGCACGGGACAGTACCGGGTCTTGGGGGATTATTTTCCCGAAGGTGGGCAACAGATTTTCGTTGAAGATGTGGCAGATTTTATTGTGAAAGAAATCCCGGCCCGGCAGTTTATACGGCAAAGGGTGGGCATTGCCTATTAATTTTTGTCCAAATTTTCGTCCAAAATTTGGACAAAGAAAAATCCCGCAGGGCGGGCCCATGCGGGAGAGGAGGTGTGACCGTACCAACCGGGAGGCTGTTGCGGTGTCAGACTGAACCTGCCGAGGATCAAACAGGTTCAGTTTTAGAAGGCGGGATTCAGGGCGTTTTTGTTCCCGAATTTATTACTGATTAGTAAAATTTATGCGGCAGCCAACTCTCTTTCAGATTCTGTTGCTTTTTCTTCTCCTCTGTTGCGGCGGCGGCCACCGAGCATTTGAAAGTTTTCGGCTTGGATATAATAGCGCTGACGGCGATTGCCTTCGGGGGTTTCCCAATGATCGACCCGCAAGGCACCCGTAACACTCAGCAAATCACCTTTATTGACATAGTCCGACAAGATCTCCGCTTGCCGATCCCAGAATTTGCAGGCAATCCAATCGGTTACTTCTTGTCCTTCGGCTTTGCCGTGCCGGGGCACTGCCAAGCGAATTTCTGCCACGGTGCTGCCGCTGGCGAGGTGTTTGATTTCCTCTGCGACAGCATTTCCGACACGACCAATTACGATAATTTGATTATTTGAAGCCATTTTTTGACTCTCCTTTAAATATTTAAAAATAATGTTATTGATTTCATCTGATTTGAATTTCTTAATTTATATTATTGAGCCATTCATTTCCGAATCACATATCTAACTTAACTCTTTTTTTGGATTTGGACAAGCTTAATTTATTGTTTTATGGCTATTTTTGATTGTTTCTGTTAAAAAAGCGTATGTTATCAAGGTGTTAATTGCTTTGCTTGCGAATTTGCGCTGCAAGGGCATTGAGCTATCCCTGAGGGTGGGCGGACAGATATACTAAAGACAGGAGAAACCCGCATGCACCAACATTCACACCACGGCCATTCCCATGGGCACGGCCATTCCCACGATGCAAGTCAGCGCTTGGGCCTGGTTTTCTGGCTCAATTTGGGCTTTGCCCTGCTGGAAATTGGGGGTGGTTTTTTTCTTAACAGCATGGCCATTTTGGCCGATGCCTTACACGATTTGGGCGATTGTTTGGCGCTTGGGCTGGCTTGGTACTTTCACAAATTATCGGGTAAAAAGCGCGATCGGCATTTTAGCTATGGTTACCGGCGTTTTTCGCTTTTGGCAGCTGTAATCAATGGCGTGATTTTGGTCGGCGGTTCGCTGTTAATTCTGCGTGAGACTCTGCCGCGGCTGTGGCAGACCCCAACACCTTTGCAAACGCCGGGTATTATCCTGCTGGCTTTGGTGGGGCTGTCGGTCAATGGCTTTGCCGTTTGGCGTCTGCGCGGGGGCAGTTCGGCCAATGAGCGCGTGGTGATGTTGCATTTGCTCGAAGACGTCATGGGCTGGGCGGCTGTTTTGATCGGGGGGGTGGTGATGTATTTTACCCATTGGTATCTGCTCGATAGCCTGTTGGCTCTGGGTATTGCCACATGGGTGAGTTGGAATGCCTTGCGTGGCCTCTACCAGAATCTCGGTATTTTATTGCAGATGATTCCCGAAAATGTCGATCTGGAGGGGTTACAGCAAGAAATTCAAATCCTGGCAGGTGTGCTCTCTGTTCACGATTTACACTCTTGGTCCCTCGACGGAGAATTCAACATACTGACCTTACATGTGGTTGTACAGGATCTGGGCTTGACCGCCGACAATTTGGCGCTTAAACAGGCCATCAAAGCCCTGGCCCAAAAGCGCGGAATTGATCACCTCACCCTGGAGTTGGAAGCCCCCTCCGAAGCCTGTGGGCTTGAGAATTGTTAATCATTCTGGGGTTCTTAAACATTAACTCAAAATTCAGTTCAACTTAATCTCTTCTTAAATGCGAAGGCGCAAGTCTTGAACGGCTCTCAAGGATAAGTAGACTATCAAGATGTAGCGAGTTCAAAAAAGAGGAGAGAAGAGTATGAAACGGAGTCAGAAGTCAGCATTTACAATTACCCTTTTGCTGGCCAGTTTGAGCCTCACCGCCTGTGGTGGCCGCGCTCCTGGCGTGACTCCCGACGTGCTGCCCACCCAGCCTCCTTCGATCAATCCATTGCCCCCTGTCGACACGGCGCCGATGACGCCCCCCGCAACTTATCCCACAGATCAATACCCTGTTGGCAATATGCCAACCCAACCCAGCCAAGTGGCCAATCCCAGCCTGGGTCAATACGAAGTCGATCAAGATTCTTTCTTAAATGAATGGCAAGGACGTGGCATTGCTGTCAGCGGTGGCAGCATTTATATTGCCGCAGTGGATACCCGTGGCCTCTCCAAAAAAGGCACCATCGTTAAAATGGATGCCAATACCGGCAAAAATTGGAAAAATCTGGGCTCCAGCCTCCTGGGCCTGAGCCACAAAATGTATGACACCTTACAGGGCGTGGCTCTGGCCGGTGGCAATCTCTTCGCCCTGGATGCCAACAAAGGCATGTACTCACTGAGTGCTTCTGGTGGCAATATCAAAGAACTCAAAGGCACCGGCGGGATGGACCTGGCTGGTAGCAATAATGGTATTTTCGTGGCTGCCAATGGCATGCTCGAACGCAGTGATATGAGCGGTATGGCCCGCGCTCCTATGAATGGAATTCCTGCGCTGGCGGGTATTGGAGCCAACAGCCGTGGTGAAGTCTATTTCATTGCCAATGGCCGTATCGGTGTATTGGATCTGAATGGCATGCCCCGTGATGTGATTATGCAGGGTCTGGTCAATCCGCTCGACGTAGCGGGTGATGGCCGCACCGGTGATATTTATGTGCTCGAACAGGGCGGAATCAAACGCTTCAGTATGAATGGCCAATTGCTCTCCAGCTTTGCCCACAATGCAGCGCAACCCACCAGTATCGCCATTGATGAATCTGGCAATGTCTATGTTTCAGACTTTGGCACCAGCAATAAAGACAGCAAAATTCTCAAATTTGGCCCGCCCAACGGTAGCGGTATGGGTATTCCCGGCAGTGATCCTTATGCCACACCCGGCTACGGCACGACCCCCGGTTATGGTTCTGGCTACGGTACTGCTCCTGCCTATGGTTCTGGCTACGGCACGACCCCTGCTTATGGTTCTGGCTATGGCACAACCCCTGCTTATGGCTCCTACGGGACGCAACAAGGTGCCGCTTATGCTCCTGCTCCCCAAACAGCCACTCAGGGGCGTCGCTACTAAACAAAGTTTTTTGATTCTCTACTCTACGCTATTGGGCGGGCATTATGACCCGCCTTTTTTCTTTTTTGTCTTCTCGACCCAGTCCCTTTTCGCAGCGTACGGTCAATCGGGCGTTTGAGGATTTACATCAAGAGATTAAAAGCCATTGAGTCGCGGGTCATCAGGCGGGGATACTTTAGCTGCGCGAGCAGATGGGCAATACTGGCTGGATAGCCCAAGGGCAAAACTTTCGGGCCAGCAATTAAGACCCGTTCCAGCACGTGTTTGCGCATCAGAAACAGACCATCAGAAAGCAGGGGCAAAGATTCTTGGCGAATATGGGGCACTTTCTCTGTATAGTGCTTCCAGCTTTGCTCCACTTGTGGCATTGATTGCACTTTAAAAGGCAGATGCTGGGCTGGAATTTCGGAATTGTGCAAGAGGGAGGAAACCATTCCCACATGGGGGTCACTTAAATAGGGCAGGGTTTTTAAGAACCATTCGGGCGGAATCAGTACCCCTGCATCGATGCCCAAAACCAAGCTGCTGCGCATTTGTTTGAGCAAATGTAAAAGTTCTGGGAAATAGGCTTGCGATTGTGGGGCGTACCAAGTGTAGGGTTGGTTTTTGAGCCAGTTAATGGTATCTGGTGGGGCTTCGGGGCAAATGATCAGCAGTTCTCCCCAATCTTCGGGATGGCTGAGCCGCATCAACCAATCGAGGGTGTTTTGTAAATAAAGAGGGTTGGTATAACACCTCACCAATAGGGTGGTGCGAAAGCGGCTGAGTAAGAGCGGAATTTTGCTCAATTGGCGGTTAAAATCCAGAGGCCGCATGCCTGTAAAATAGGTCACGGCTTCTTGTTGGTCGATCTGAAGCAGACGCTGAATGATCTGTTTAGAAGAGGTTGCAAATGAGAACCCGCGAATCAAGGGCGGGTGTTGGTAATAAATCTGAGCCAGATCGCTGTCCTGGTCGGTCACAAATAAAACGGGCAGAAAATGTTGTTTTGCGAGGCGGCAGGCCTGTTCTAATTGTAATAAACTGCCCAAGACAATCAGATCCAGCCCCCCTTCGGCGGGGAGACTGTTCAACATTTCATGACCTGCGCCGCGCAGCAGACGCAAAAACTCAGGATCTGTGCTGCTGCGGTCCAGAATCAGGCAGCGCAGTTTGAGACTTGGCAAAATATCTTTTTCGGGGACCAAGGTATAAGGCTCAGTTGGCAATTCATAATGGGAGGGAGCGATGCGCCGAAGCAAGATATCTGGGTTTTGGACAAAAGGTTTGTGTTTGGCCATGCGTTTCCAGGTTTCCCAAATACCTTGTTTTTCAGACAGAAACACGCCACCTGCTTGTTTGAATGTATCTAAGCGAAACAGAACCCCCGGACCCAAAATGTTGCGAGAGAGCAGCTCTGTATAACGGTAATTGGGTTCTGAATGAAAGGGATGATGCGACGTTGAGGCTCCCTGATGGTTGCCACAAAAGGCTCCTCCAGATGTGGGATTGCGCAAGACTGTCATGAGCATCGCCGTTAAAAATGTGGGGGCATAAAAATAACAGGCATAGACCACAGCATAAAATGTTGCCGGTTTGCTGTGCTGTATGGCCAGATTTAAAGCAGCAATAAAATGCTGTGGCTGTTGGGTTTCGACAATCTTGATGCGGGGATCTTTTTGGTACTTTAAGACCTCCGCTGTGGCCTGATCCTGACTATCAACCACCAAAGTGATGGTAAAGAGATCATGGGTTTGGCTCAGAAGTGAGCCCAGGGATTTAGACAATGAATCCGCCTGATTCCAGGAGGCCATAAGCAGACCGACACGCGAGTTAACGGTTCTGAGTGGCCCTGTACTCACCCATTAAGATCCTTTCTAGAGATAGTCAAATTCCAACCAGCCAATCCTGACGGTATCTCCTGAAGAGGCACCCGCCTCTTTGAGAGCGTCAATCACGCCCATTTTTTCCATTTGTTTATGAAAACGCTGTAGGGCACGGGAATCCTGAAGATCTGAGAGATTTAAGAGGCGTTCCAATGCTTCACTTTCCACCACATAAATTTCTTTATCGAGGAAGACTTCAAATTGACTAAAGTCCTTATCTGGACGCGGCAAGGATTCGGGCACCTCCAATTCACTTTCGGGAATCGGTGGAAAGAGAGCCAACTGCTGTTGAATTGTGCGAATCAGTGCCTGGGTACCCTGTTGGGTTGCGGCTGAAATGACCTGAACCGGCTCACCTGTGAGCTTTTCAAAGATCTGTTTTAAATCTTCAACTTCTTCAGGCAACTTGAGATCAGATTTGTTGAGTACCAAAATCTGTTTTTTATCGCTGAGTTTGGCGGGATAATTGGCCAGTTCTTTTTGGATGACACGGTAATTTTCAACGGGGTCAGGATCGGACATATCCACCAAATGGACCAGCAGACGGGTGCGTTCGACATGTCTGAGAAAATCATGGCCAAGGCCAATTCCTTCGCTGGCACCTTCGATCAAACCGGGGATATCCGCCATCACAAAACCATCCCCTTCAGGAAAACGAATCGAACCCAGATTGGGGCGCAAGGTGGTAAAAGGGTAATTGGCTATTTTGGGCCGAGCAGCCGAAACCGCTGCCAAGAGTGAGGATTTCCCTGCATTTGGCAGGCCCACCAAACCAACATCGGCAATGGTTTTGAGTTCGAGCACCAAAACCCGCTGAACACCAGGTTCGCCAGGTTCGGCATAACGGGGAGCCTGATACACAGCGCTGACAAAACGGGCATTGCCTTTGCCGCCTTTGCCCCCCGGAGCAACAATCACGCGCTGACCGGCGCGGGTCAAGTCAAAGAGCATTTTACCGCTCTCTTTGTCACGGACTTGGGTGCCTGGTGGCACCAAAATCACGAGATCTTCACCCCCTCGGCCATGCAAATTCTTAATCCCGCCGTTTTTGCCGTGTTCGGCTTTAAAGCGGTGTTGATAGCGAAAATCAAGCAAGGTGTGTAAATTTGCACTGGATTCAATAATCACAGCTCCGCCACGTCCACCATCGCCCCCTGAAGGGCCTCCGTTGGGCACGTGTTTCTCACGGCGAAAGGCAACGGCACCGTTGCCTCCATCTCCACTTGAGACGGTAATTTCTGCATGGTCAATAATTTTCATTTGCTGCCTCCTTGAAGGTCAGCCGCAGCCCACTTAGGAGCGTTTGCGGGCCAAAAGTTTCCAGAGCACAAGACCGCCTAAACCCATTGCCACACCCAATTTGAGTGATTTTTTGGGATCTTTACCCGTAAATTGAGAGTTCGTTTTCAGGTACTCTCCAATTTTTGCAGGGGTCATGGCGGCGAGTGCGGTCAATGCCGGTGGGGCATTTTTTGATTGATGTAAGCTCAAAGCGAGCAAATCGTCCAGGTTTTTATAGGTTTGTGTCTCAATTTTGCGGGCATGGATCCCCCACATATTTTGCATAAAGCCAAACAGGGGTGAGTGTTCCAGAGTCCAGAGCAATTGAGACAGGGTATTCCCACTGACATATTCCAATACTTTGTATTTGACAGGAATAAAACCCAGATCTTTTTTGGTTACCGCGATGGCTTCTTGTAGGCCTTGGGCGGCCAGATTGAGTAATTTTTTATTTTGACTGAGGTTTTTGAAGGAACAATCCGCCAAGTGGAAAGCGGCCAATAATACGACCAAAGCTGCGCTGGGGAAACGCACCTCTGCTTCGAGATCATTGACGCCTTTGCTGGGGATTCCCCCTCTTTGCAATAATTGCACGATCTGATCGCGAATTTGCAGGGTCTCATTAAAGGGTGCGCCAATGAGGGTGGGCAGGGCTTTGGGGGCCCAATATTCCACTCGCCCTTCGTTAACATAAGCTGAAAAGGCGGGGGCTCCCGGCACAATCACCAAATCAGGCAGGGCTCTGAAAACCTTGAGGGCATCTTCACGTCCTGGTTGAAAGGTGACCAAAACCATGTGTTCTGCTTGAGCAAAACGGGATTTGATTTGGGGCAGGGTGGCATCCAATTGATCGCTGCGAACACAGAGAAAAAGGGCATCATACTGGGCATCTTCTGGGATTTCGGTCAGCAATTGCGGGGCTGCAATATGCAGTTCGGTTTCCGAGGAGCGGTTATACAGGGTAAAACCTTTGGCTTCAAAGGCCTCTTTTTGATAGGGGCGAATCCAAAAACTGACATCACACCCACTTAGACGTAGGTGAGCACCAATTACTTGACCAATGGCGCCTGCGCCGAGAATAAGAACTTTTTGTATCTGCATGATGGGGCATTATAGCAAAAAAATCTGTCTACGAACAGGGAATCAGCCTTTGATTTGCGACTCCCTCCAAGTCTGAGCAAAAAATAGATTAAAATAAATAGATGATGAAAAAAATAAACCTTGACTTTTTTCACTGGCGCGCTTGTTTCAAGGGGATCGCTCTGGCTGGTTTGCTGGCGGCAATACCCGTGTGGCCTGCTCGTGCTCAGTCTCCTTCCTTTGCTGATCTCTTGGTAAATGTGACTGCTGATGGCGTTTTGGATCGGCAAGATTATAAACAGATACGCCAAGAAGCCAAAAAAATAGCCCAGATGGATCCTGAGGACCAACAACTGTCCCGTCATTTTTTGGGATTTATCTCTAAACACAAACAATTTGTTAAGATTACCTATCGATTTTACCGTTCGAGTAACGACGCGACCCGCCTGGATTTTTTCTTTGCGCCCAATTATACCGAAACCGAGCAGGTGCCCGGCAATACCTGGCCGGAAGTGCTTTCGCATATTTCGCAAAACGATACCCTGGCAGAAACCCAACAAGATCGCTTTCGTTGCGGCGCTTCAGCTCTATTAAGTGCCCATTTTTTGCTCAAGCAGGAGTTCTCAACGGCTTTTTCCCTGATTGGTGTGCCTTTAAAACTGCCCCGACCCACCTATCAAGAGATTCATTTGGCCCAGGAAGCACTGTATAACTATGCCAATAGTGATGGCAAACCGGGTCTGGTCTCTGCGGTGCGTTACGCCATTTATTCCGATGGTCGGGTGTCCAATCCCGTCTCAGAAGGGGAAATTCAAAAGGGGGCTGAGCTGCTCAAACTCAATTTAGAACCCTTGATTGGGACCACCCGTAAGACCTTGCATCAGCGCAAAGACGTGGTTCAGCGTTTTTGGCGCAAATACCCGCAAGGGGTTCTCTTGGTTGGGGTGTATCTCGATGATCAATCGGGTGACGTTTTTCCGCCTTCGCGCAGCCAAATTCAAAATCACTTTATGTTGGTCTTTCGCCAAAAAAATGATTATTTCTGGGTCAACAGTGGTGTTTCCGACAATGGTGGCGGTCAGGCCCTTAAAAAAATGTCAGCGGCAGATTTGCAGCGCTATCTCTACGCGACCACTGCCACTTTGCAAGGGGCCACCCTGGCTGCTCAGTGATGCCAGCCCGTTTTCCTCCCAAAGAAAAAACCCCGGATCTAACCGGGGCCATTGCGTAGAGAGTTAAAAGGGAAAATTTATACTTCGAAGTCTTTGGCTGTCAAAGGCTGATTGAGCTGGACTTCGGGCAATTTCAGCGAGTAGACCAGTTCTTCACCGGCATACATTTCGTGAATGCGAACAAAATAGGTTTCCATATCGATGCCCAATAACTCTTTTGTGATTTGGGGATCAAAGTGGTTTTGGGTCTGGTATTCGAGCACGGCTACTTGGCGGCCATTGACTGTGGTTTTGCCCAAGAGTTTGGGGTTCAGTTCAGGACGAACCAAGCGGCTAACAATCGCCAGGGTATCCACCTGATCCAGGCGATAGCTGCGGCGTGAAGTGACTTTGTCATCACTCATTGGCAGGGTCATTTTCATGAAACTCATAGCACCACCGGGACGGCCTGTGATTTGGTCAATTCCACTTTTATACGTCAGCTTGGCATCTTTAAACATGCCGTTGGTGTGCTCAACCAGGTGCATTTTGCTGGTGCCAGGTTTCTGGAACCAGACTTTGATTTTGGCTTTAACAGGGCCTTTGCCTGCTTTTGTTTCGAAAACATCTGCAACGGCCACATAATTTTGAATTTTGTCAAAACTGGCTTTGGCTTTGCTCAAAATGGTTTGGGTCATTGACATTGCGGGAGCGGCGGATTTTGCGACAGGCAGGGGGGCTTTGGAGGCTGTGTTTGCTCGTGCTACAGTGGCAGGCGCTTTGGCTGGTGCTTTGGCTGTGGTTGCCGCTGAACGGGTGAGGGGAGCTGCTTGTTGTTGAGGAGCAGAGGCAAAATTGGATTGCTGCATAGGGGCATTGCCCATGGCGGTGTTGGGGGCGCCGGCCATTTGGCCCTGGTTGGGAGTGGTATAGCTGTAATTGCTGGGCTGTTGATAGAGATTCTGTTGGTAGCTTGCGCCATTGGCACCCATTTGGGTCATACCGGGCTGGGTCATATAGGGATTATAAGCTTGGGTTTGGCTTTGGCTGCCGCAGGCAGTCAGGATTAAAGTGGCGGTAACCATCAATTGCTTTTTCATTTTCTCTTCCTCTCTTCTCATACGCTGTTCGATAAATAGGTTATGGCCCCAAAGGTGATTTAACTTTCTGAAGATAAGACTAGGCTTTAATTAAGATTGAATTAAAGCTAGCAAAACAGCGATGACAAGCAAGGAATGTAAAAAAAGAACCGCTCCTGATTTATTTCAGGAGCGGTCAGAAAGATTGCTGTTAAAAGGTTTTAGCTAAATTTATCAAACATCAGGCCTTGAATTTGGCGGACGTGTTCTTGCATTTGAATGATCTGTCGGGCAGGAATTTCGCGAATGACTTCACCGGTCTCGCGATCAAAGAGCTCAACATAAAACCGATTGAGAGATTCGATGCGCTGGATATTTAAGCCAATCGAAAGGGGTTTGATGACCTGATCCAATTTTTCAACTGCACCGTTGAGACCCTGTTCTTCTTCACGGGTTAAAGGTGTCGTATCTACTTCATTTGCGCTGTTTTCTGGCAGTTGAGGGTGGGGGCGGGCCACTGAGCCCAATGTGGCTTGAGCAATACTTTGCCTTGCCAATTCTGTCTCCATTGATGTTAGACCTGATACGCCCGAAAATTCTGTCATACGATTCCTCCATGGATAGACAGTTTAGCTGTCTCCGACTTTTTCCCAAAAGAAATGGGTCTTTGCACCTCATTTTGGAATTTGACACCGGGCTGAAAGTAGGAGGTACATGACATCTTTCAACCTGATATTATTTTAACACTTTTTTTGGGATTAGGCCAATATGCCCAATAATTAGGCGTTAAGTCTTTTTTTATAAGCTTATTATCGAACTTTGGCCCTGAACGAAAAACTTTCGTTCAGGGCCTTAGCTTAAATAAACGGATTTAGCCGCCCAATAAATTCAGGGCAGACTGGGGTGCAATATTGGCCTGGGTCAGCACAGAAGTGCCGGCCTGAACCAAAATTTGTGCACGGGTCAGGTTGGCTGTTTCCGCTGCAATATCTGCATCGCGGATGCGCGATTCAGAGGCGGCCAGATTTTCTCTGGAGACCTGCAGGTTCTGAATGGTGTATTCGATCCGGTTTTGGAAAGCTCCCAAGCGCGAACGCACGGTGTTGACATAATCCAAAGCGGCATCGACGGCCCCAATGGCATTTTGGGCTTTGACACGGCTGTCTTCGTCGCTGGTGCCCAAGACATTGATCGTCTCCAGACGCAGGGCGGCCCCACGCAAATCTTGAACGCCCATTTTCAGGAATTGGCCTTCGTTGGCACCGACATGGAAGGTCAGCGATTGATCGGTGGTCACAGCGGCCCGGCGGCCAGTGACCTGAACCAAAGCCGTTTTGCCAATATCTGCCAGCGAGATAGAGCTGGCATTGATGGCCAAAGAACCAACCACAGCCCCCCCCACAGTCAAATCAATCGAGGTGGGAGCGGTGGCGGTGGCATTAAAGAGTTGAATCGTGGTCAACACGCCGTCCACTGAAGAACGGACTTCGATCGCCACACTGACGGGGCTGGATGTGCCGCCGAGTTGGTAAGACACAAATTTGACCTGGAAGGCCGTGTCGAGGGTGGCTCCGGTGGTGGAGACATTGGCCGCGCTGATAAAGGTGGCCAGTGAAGGCACTGTGGCGGCGGTATCGCCCACACGCACGTTTTGCTTGATGTCGATTTCGGCATCTTGGGCAAAGGTGGCCTGAGAAATAGAACCGTCGAGCAGGGAGCGGGTGTTGAACTCAGTGGTTTCGGCAATGCGGGTCAGCTCCAGGCGCAGTTGGCCGATTTCTTCTTGAATCTTGGAGCGGTCAGCATTGACCAGGGTGTCACCTGCAGCCTGGATCGAGAGCTCACGAATGCGCTGGAGAATTTGTGAGGTTTGGTCAATACCCGATTCTGCAGTGGAAATTAAATTCCCTGCATCCTGGGAATTGGCAATCGCCTGGGTAAAACCACGAATCTGGGTGCGCAATTTTTCTGAAACAGCCAAGCCGGCAGCATCATCTGCCGCGCGGTTGATGCGCAGACCTGAAGAGAGACGTTCGAGGGTTTTGTTCAGCTGTTGATTGCTGAGGGCCAGATTCCGTTGGGAATTGAGAGAGGCAATATTGGTGTTAATCCGAATAGCCATAAGACGCGTTTCCTCCTTGAAACAT